>JASCOV010000009.1 GCA_029960045.1 Flavobacteriaceae bacterium PS02293 | reverse complement strand
ACGCACTTTAAAAAATATGCTTTTTTGAGTGTGGTTAAATTATTTTTTGACCCAGATTTAAAATAAAAAATAACACGTCAACTTTTGGCGCTCAGGGAAAATACTTTTGAAAAAGATTACCAACAGTGGTAATTACTTAACAATATTTTTTAACAAAAAAAAACAAATGTATTATGGGTAAGTTATACGACTCACTTTTATCAGAAACCTCAGGACGCACAGGACGTATCGTGGTAGCCAACGTATTCGGAAACGAGATCACAAGAGTCCGTCCGAGAAAAAGAACCTCACCACCATCTGCAAAACAGATCCTGATACAGAACAGAATGAAAAGATGTGCAGAATTTTTGCAGTCTTATTTTGTAGAAAACGCATCTAAAACGAACAGATGGATCTTACACAGTGAATCTTCCTATCAATTTCAGGAACAAAACCATTCACGTCTGGATTACTTTCTGTTTTACATATCTACTATTGGCTTCTAATTTTCAATATGCCGATAGTATTTCTTAAACAACAACAAAACCGAGACAATCCTTCCGGCTGGTTATTTTATAATAAAAATTCCCTCGCCAAAGACGAAGGAACTTTATGAAATATGAATGTTTGTGTTTATTTCTGACTGATAAAATATTCTGCTTCTGATTTACCCCAATTTGGATCCAAAGCCGTTTTCGGCTTGTAAGCAGCAAACTGTTCCAACGCTTTTTTGAACAATTCCACACCTTTTGGCTTGCTTCCACCGTATTGTTCCGGAGTGAAATAGGCGTCTTCCGCCAAAAGTACCGTAATTCTCGGATTTTCTGTGTCCAATTCTTTCGCTTTTGCCAATGCGTTCTGTGCGATTGGTGATTCCTGCATATAGCGGGACATTGGATCTACCATCATTCGGAAACCGCTGGTGATCTTTTTTAGGATAAAGATCTCAGCATTGTTGGGACTCAAAGTTTCTGCTTTTGAAATATATTTTTCTGCTTGTTCCGCAACAGGATCCAACTCTGCAGTTTTTCCTGATCTCATCAAAACTCTTCCTTTTTGAATGGTGGAATAAGCAGCATAGTAATAGGGCAACCATTTCGAGCTCTCCTTAGTTCCTATTCTTTCAAAATCATTGGCCAAAGCAGTTAATTCTTCCGGTGTTTTCGAAGCTTCAATTTTGCTGATTTTTTCTGTCATTACTTTTTCATAAGCAGTTTGTGCAAACGTTGTTAGACCTAATAAAGAAAGACTAAATGTTAATAATAATTTTTTCATTGTGAATATTTTATTTGTTTGTTTTAATTTTCTGATTCAAAGATAGAATGAGTTTTTGTTGAATTAAATTTTATTCTGCTGAACCGTAATTTTTGATGACTGAACTGTTATAAATTATTATTAATGGCATCATCCGTCTTATCTACACCAAAACTGATGAACACACCTACAAAAACGAATGTGTTAACTGGCGGTCTAACAGCAGTTCTATTATTTCCATCCGCAGAATAATTATAGCCATAAACATTTTTATTTCCAAGAATATTATTAATGCTCAAAACAAATACAGTAAATGATTTCGAATCTTTCTTACCAACACTTGGCACATAATTCACACTGAAATTGAGTCCGCTATAATCTTTTAGTTTTCCAGAATCACGTATTTCGTTGACACCATCAGTTGTCGCAATATCATAATAAGGTCTTCCTTTGGAATAAGTATAAGACAGATTAAAACCCGTTTTCCAATCCATAACAAATTTCTTAGCCACAGCATTCAAAGTATGTTTTGAAGCAAAATTGGGCGCTAAACTAAAAGGATAGTTTAAGAAGTCTCTTTTGGAATCCAAATAGGAATAAGTTAGCCAGTAATCAATATTTTTAAAGGTTTTTTTGTCTCTCCAGAACAGCTCTATTCCTTTTGCATATCCACCTCCGCCGTTGTTGTCAGCAAATTGTGTGTATTGGTTATTTGGCGAAGTAGAACTTCCGTTTGTTTTGGAAGAAGTCTTAATCAATTTATCATAATTCTTGTAAAACGCCTCGAATCTCAAATTTCTTCCTTCAGAATTTTTCTGAACCTGGAAAATATAATGATCTGCTCTTTGGAAATCGAAATTGTTTGAGATGAGATATTTGCTTTCCGGATTTTGGTAGAACATTCCGTAGGCTAAAGACGTTGTCCATTCTTTGGAGATTCTGTAGGCTAAAGCAGCTCTGGGCGCAAAATTCCATCTGTCGAGGTAGGAAGAATGTTCCGTTCTGGCCCCTATTTTTGCTGAAAGATCATTGGTGAAAATCAAATCGGTTTCTGCAAAAGCTGACGAGATCAAATCTTTATAATTCTTTTCATAAAATCCGTAATTCATATTCTCATCGGAATTATTCAATTCAAATCCTGCTCTTACCGTATTTCTGCCTACTTTTCTTTCTACAACCAATTTTCCGTTGATGTAATTTGATCTATTATTGATTTTGGTTTGACTAATATCTCCATCATTTCTAAAACTTACAAAATCCAAATCACTGGAATTAAAGGAATAAGAACCCCCGACATTAATTAAATATTTCCCAAATTTTTCTCGGTAAGATAAGTTATGATAAGTATTATTTCCTTTCAAATTAACTTGATTTTTGTCGTAATCCGGTTCCAGACTTTCTGATCCTACAGACATTTCGTTTTGGTCTATACTTCCATAATATTTGATAAATCCTCCTTTTTTAGTTTTAATTCTAAAGTTCCCATCAAAACCATAACCTTGCGGATATTTCCCAAAATCTGTATTGAAATTGAATAATTTTCCCATCAGTCCAAGATTGGAATAGCTCCCGGCAACACCCCAAGAAGCGGTCTTTTCTTTATTTAATTTCTGATAATTAGCACTTAGAAAAATGGGTGAAGCTCCAAAATCAAACGATGTAGTTTCCGGCAAATCCACACTTTCCAAAATCAAAACCGACGACAAAGCTTGCCCATAAACAGCTGAATATCCTCCACTTGAAAAAATATTCCCTTTAAACAATGACGTATTAAATCTATCTCTGCCGGCAATTCCAGGAACAGAACTGGTGAAATAATTATTGATGAGATTACCATCCATAAAGATTTTAGTTTCTGCTCCAGTACCACCTCGTACGAATAATCCTTCGCTCTCTCCCACTTTCTGAACACCTGGCAAATAACCTAAAGCCGAAGTGATCTGGCCATTTGCACCAGCAGTTGTATAAATATCTAAAGGCGTGAGTAAAGCTGCCGCACGTTTTTTATCACTTGCTTCTATACTTCCTGCAGTAATTACAACTGCATTTATTTCATTTATTTGGGCTTTCAGATTCGCAGGTACAGAAATATTTTTATCCTCCAATTTTACCGGAATTTCTATTTCTTCATAATTTGTACCCGAAAAAACTATCGTTTTATCTCCAGATTCTGTAGTTGTAAAAGAATAATTTCCGTTTTCATCTGTGGTTGCTCCATCGTAAGTGTCTTTTAATGTGACATTAATATCTTTCAGAGGTTTGTTTTTGAAGGTTACTTTTCCGGAAACTGTAATTTGTGACCAGATACCAATACTAATCAAAAATGATAAGAGTCCAAAAATTTTGCGCTGAGTTTTCATATAGTTTAATTATAGGCCAAAGATATTTCTGTCTATGATAATATTAAATTAATTATGACCGAACCGTAGAAATTAATAACCGAACCGTCAATGTTTCACGTAAAACATTAGGTTTATAATATTGGCTTTAAATTTGTTATATCGGAAAAATAACATTTAACTTTAAAACTATGAAAAATTTAATACTTCTTGGTATTGCAGGACTTACACTAGCTTCTTGCACAACTGTTTCAAAACAATACATCGTACGTCCAAAATCTCACACGGAGACTCAAGGAACAGTAGCTCTAAAACAAAAAGGCGGTAAAGTTGAAATGGATTTGAGCGTTTTCAAACTCACTCCTGGCTCGCACGCCGTTCATATCCACGAATTTGGAAACTGTAGCGCAACCGACGCATCATCTGCTGGTGGACATTGGAATCCCGCTAAAGATGACCACGGAAAATGGGATACAGAACACTTCCATATGGGAGATATTGGAAATATCATAGCGGAAGATGATGGGTCTGCAAGGTTGGTTTTCAAGACTGATAAATGGTGTCTTGGGTGTGATGACCCGATGAAAAATATTATTGGAAAAGCAATCGTAATCCACGCAGGAGTCGACGATTTCCATACGCAACCAACTGGAAATGCAGGCGGAAGAGTTGGGTGTGTAGAGATTAAATAGCTTTCCTAAATAAACAACTGGACGATGTATGAAGTAATATGTATAATTAAAGAAAATGCATATATTATAATACTTTTTCTTGAAACAATATAAGTATTCACAAAAGCTGGCGTGCTAATTTTCCAAATACAACCTAAGAATAATATTAAAATAATATTTGAACTGTAAGTTATAGTTGATATACTATAACCAAAATAAAATGATTCCTTATAGAAAAAATAATACCTTAAAAAAAAGTTGAGAAAAACACATAAAATCCAAGTCTGAAAATGGATATTATAAACAGTAATAATCTCTTTTGACAAATTGCTGCTCCTAAAAAAATAAAAAATCAGAATTATAAAATACAAAGTAAAATATTCTATTACATATACAGATGTACAATAGACAAATGTGCTTTCAGCCCACAATTCTGATGTATAAGAAAGCAGTACATTCATCAAATAAATGATGAATGTACTGCTTAATAAAATTAAAATAATATTTTTAGTAGATAGCTTCATTTAATTGTCCTACTGTTTTATCAGTTAAAAAATCAATATCACTTTTAACATCATCTAATATTCTAATGTAATTTGTATTGTTCTGATTATGATTCTTTATAGATTCTATAATAGCTTTTAATTTGCTTCCCAATTCTGCACTAAATACAACTTTAGAACTTCTATTATTGGAAACATCGTCATATAGAGAATATAAATCTGGCAAAATTTTTGCTACAGAAATTGCTTCAGATAGTGTTAAATCATCCATTGAAAAACTAGTATTGTAATAGTAATTTTTATATTTAATTCCAAATAGAGAATTCTCCAAAATATTATCTCTAATCAAATATAATTTTGATAACTCAAAATTAGTAGATAAGGGATTATTATTAGCTACAAGCATATTTTGTAGTATTACAGATATACAACCTCTAGGATTACATCCTCCATTACCACACACTCCTGAAGGACTACCCTCACAAGAACCACTACATCCCTGACCAATTCTAAGCATTCCAGTAACAACATCTGAATCAACTTCTTCCGCATTTTCTAATTTAACTTGTTGACCATAACTGTAATTAATAAAATTATCTAGTTCCATAGAACTTTCAATATCATCTGCTGTTTTATTATTTATATTAAATGTATTAGTGATATTATAAACTGAAAGTTGATTCGTTGGAAGATGAGCATAGTTAATTACAAAAGCTGTATTTTGAAAAGTTATTTTATCACTGTTTAAGTCAAGTTCTTTTATGTTTACGAATTCATTATTTAATTTTTTATAAAAAGAATGATGGAAAATTCCATTTTTATTTCCATAAATAGAAATCCCCAACAATTTATTTATATCTATTTCAGATTTTCCAGATTCGCTACCTTGTGTATATAGAAGTATGTTATATGTGGAATTCAAAATATCCAAGTTTATTTTGCTCTTTTCAAAAAGCTTATTTATAATTTCTTGAGAGACTTTTAATTCTCCTGAATTTGTAAAATTCAAATCTACGTTTGGATTTGCATACTTGGCTTTTTTCGAAAATATATTATTTGTTTTATTTGAGGATGCATCTACTGCCTTATCTCTCTCACAAGAATAAATAAGAGAGAAAATGATTGTTGGAATAATTAATAAGTAGTAATAAAATTTTTTCATTTTGATTTAAGTTTAAAGTTAATAAAATTTTTATTTAATAATCTGCGCATTTTTATTAATTCGAAATTATTCATAATTTTTTTTTAACAAATACAAATAATTAGCAGTTTTACTTCATACTTTAGAAATAATTCTTCTTGGATGATTATTATTTATTAATTTTAAACCATAAAACACTAATTGATGAAAATAAATGAAAAAATTAAACAACTGAGATTGCTCGGTGGTCTTTCTCAGGCTGATACTGCTAAAAAACTATTTATATCACAGAGAGCCTATTGTGATATAGAAAATGGAAAAACAAAACTGGATATTGACAGACTGGAGCAAATAGCTAAATTATATGATATAGATGTTTTAGATATGATTGCTAAAAGTAAAGACTCTAACACACAGAAAATAAAAAGACTTGAACGTGAAATTGAAAGTTTAAAGAATCTTTTAGCCAAATAAAATCATATTTCAAAACTTTGGAAAGCATCAATAATATGATCGATTTCCAAAGTTTTTTGTTTGTTTGGAAGCACCGAAATAATATCAAATCTGACTTCCTTATCAATATTATTTTCCTCGATGAAATAGTTGGAAGCAGATATTAATAATTTGATTTTCTTCTTGTTAACAGCTTCTTGAGGTTCCAAAAAAGCATCTGTATTTCTGGCTTTGACTTCTACAATAATGATTTGATTTTCAAATTCTGCGATAATGTCAACTTCGGCTTTCAGGTAACGGAAATTACGAGCCAGAATTTTATATTGATTCTTGACTAAAAAATCAACTGCTAGGTCTTCAGCTATTTTTCCAAAGTCGTTGTGGTCAGCCATTTTTTAATGATAAATTATGAATGATAAATGATTAATATCGAAGCTAATTGTTGCTATTATTATCAGTCTGAGGTTCTCGAAGACTTAGAACTCAACAATAGCTTTTTTACCAACTTTCAGATTGATTTCTGAACCAATGATTAAAGGTCTGTTGTCAAAAATATGTCCATTAGGAAAGCCAAAAACTGTTGGAAAATCATATTTGGAAACTCTGTCGGCAATCAATTGATACGTAAATGAATCGAAGGATTCTTCATATTCTTTGTTGTCTGTTTCGTTTCCCATATTGGTCATTCCTCCAACAATGAGACCTTTGATTTTTTTGAAAACACCTGCTAATTCCAAGCTCATAATCATTCGGTCAAGTGCGTAGAAATTTTCTCCGATATCTTCGATGAATAAAATTTTATCTGTGAAATTAAAAGAATAATTCGTTCCTAAAAGTGCATAAACCAGAGCTAGATTTCCACCAACCAAAATTCCGGAAGTCTCTCCTACTCTATTATTTGGATTTGAATTGAGTTTATAATTGAGTTTCTTGCCTTTCAGAATATCAAAAATCAGTTCATAACTTTCTTCTGTAACCCCAAAACTTGAAGTCTTAATCGTCTGCCCGTGGATAGTTGCAAAACCTTTTTTCAGCAAATAGCTTTGAATAACTGTGTTATCAGAATAGCCAATATACCATTTTGGATTTTTCTTGAATTCAACTAGTTTCAAATCCTGTAAAAGATGTTGACAACCATAACCTCCTCTTGAAGCCCAGATTGCAGAAATCTCTGGGTCGTTTAAAGCCCAATTGATATCGTTTATCCGCTGTTTTTCTGTTCCTGCGTATGAATAGCCGTTTTGAAATTTTGTATAGAGATTTTCGCCCAAAATGGGTTCATAACCTTTGCTTTTGATTAAAGTTAAAGTTTCCTCTAATTGAGTTTCTTCAACAGAACCAGCTGGGGAAATGATGGCGATTTTGTCTCCTTTTTTTAAGGATTTTGGGAAAATGGTGTTTTGCATTTGTGTTGCTTATTTGGATATAGCAATGATAATAATTTTAACGCAAAGCCCGCTAAGTTTTTGTCCTTTATTGAAAATATTTTAAGGTTCGCAAAGGCGCTTGGCTCAGCAAAGACACAATTAAAAAGTAAGTTTGTCATTCCGTAGGAATCTCAACAGTCTAGATTGACTTCGTCGAACCACTTCGTTAGGTTTCCTACGGAATGACAATATTGGATTTTATACTGAACGTCGATTTATATTAAAATCCGCAACCCGACTTGAGCGGAAATCCTTTTTTGCGTGTACTCAAGTTTCTACTTAATTGAAACCGTCTGCAAAAAAGATTGGGAGCGGAAGGCGGATAAGTTGCCCAAAAAATCTTATTTAATCTTTGGTTTCTGTTTTTCTGCTTTTTCTAATTTTTCTTCGAACTTGTTGAACTTTTTAAAGCTTTGAAGAAAGATAAACACACTGAAAATCATCAAGATACAACCAACTGCTTTTCGGATTTTGTTGGCTACCCGTTGATTGAGTCTGTCGTGGAATTGTTTTGCTAAGATGATTTTGGACAAATCAATTAGTAAATAAGTTCCAATCACAATTCCAATGTAAAGAACGAAATCTTCCACTCTGGGATAGGCATTTCGGACGGAAACGACCGTTACAAGCCAGAAAAGGACAACGCCGATGTTCAGTAAATTGAGTAAAAATCCGTTGAGAAAGGTCTTGATGTAGTTTTGGTCGATGAGTTTTTCTTCGCCTTCAATGTGCATTTTGGTTCTCGAAAGGAGCATATAAATGGCATAAATGAGAATCAGAAAGGCGGAAATCCGGTAAAATCCGGGATGTTTGTCGATAAGGCTAACTAAGTCGGCACTCGCATAATAACTGACAACTATGCAAAGCAAATCTGCAGTGACAACGCCAATATCCAAGGCAATCGCGTGTCTGGGACCTCTGGAAAAACTGGTTTCTATGAGCAGGAAAAAGATGGGTCCGATGAACACCAAACTCAGCATAATTCCCAAGCCGACTGCGTATAAAATGAGTTCTAACATTCTTAGTTTTTTGTGAAAAGCAAAATGTATCTTGTAAGTAGCTTATTGCAGTTGGCTTTTGGCTATTTGCTTTATTATCAATTAAATAACATCTAATCAATGTTTTTAATTATAAATTTCTACTTAAAAGACGAAGACAAAAATACATTTTACTTTTTAATTAATGGGATTAGAAAATATAAACTTGAAATATTGAACCACATAGGCACATAGTTTTATTTAAAGTCTTTAAAATAAAAAAAGCTAAAATAGAGCGTTTTCTACTTTAGCTTTAATTTCTATGTGTCTATGTGGTTTTGTTACTCCACAATTTTGAAATCGAGTTGTTTTGCAATCAGATTGGCTTTTACCACTTTGATTTTCACTTCGTCTCCAAGCTGGAAAGTATTACCTGTTCTGGAACCGATAATTGAGTAATTCTTCGCATCCAAAGAGTAAGAATCATCTACCAAATCACGGAGTTTTATCATTCCTTCTGCGCCGTTTTCAGGGATTTCTACCCAGAAGCCATATTCTGCAACGCCGGAAATAACGCCAGTGAAAACTTCGCCCACGTGGTCTTCCATAAATTTGACCTGCATAAATTTGATGCTTTCTCTTTCCGCCTCAGAAGCCAGTCTTTCCATTGCAGAACAATGTTTGGACTGCGTTTCCACTTCTTCTTTATTTGGCGATTTTCCGCCATCTAAATAATGCTGAAGCAATCTGTGCGCAATCAAATCGGGATAACGGCGGATTGGGGATGTGAAATGCGAATAATATTCGAAGCCAAGTCCGTAATGCCCAATCGGATTGGTGGAATAAACGGCTTTGCTCATACTTCTCATTGCCAATGTTTCAATCATATTTTCTTCGCCTTTTCCTTTGACATCGCTTAATAATCTATTTAATGATTGCGCAACGGTTTGGGTATTTGCTAAGTTCATTTTGTAACCGAAAGTGCCTACGAAATCTCTCAAAGCAGTCAATTTCGCCGGGTCTGGGTCATCGTGAATTCTATAAATGAAAGTATTTCCAGTTGGCTCATTTCTTTTGTTTAATGAAATAAATTCGGACACTTTTTTGTTGGCCAAAAGCATAAATTCCTCAATCAAATGGTTGGAATCTTTGCTCACTTTGAAGTAAACGCCAATCGGTTTGCTGTTCTCATCCAGATTGAATCTCACTTCACTCCTATCAAAAGTAATTGCTCCATTTCGGATTCTTTCGGCTCTCAGGATTTTCGCCAATTTATCAAGTTGAAGAATTTCTGTTGTCAAATCGCCTTCCTGAGTTTCGATTCTTTCCTGCGCTTCCTCGTAAGAGAATCTTCTGTCTGAATGGATGACGGTTCTGCCAAACCATTGTTTGTGGATTTTCGCATCTTCATCCAGTTCGAAAACGGCTGAGAAAGTGAATTTATCTTCATTTGGTCGCAGTGAACAAACGTCATTACTCAAAACCTCTGGAAGCATCGGCACTACTCTATCTACCAGATAAACCGACGTTGCTCTTTTGTAAGCTTCATCGTCCAGAATAGTTCCTGGTTTCACGTAATGTGACACGTCTGCGATGTGAACGCCGATTTGCCACAATCCATTTTCTAATTTCTGAATTGATAACGCATCATCGAAATCTTTCGCATCTTTCGGGTCAATCGTGAAGGTGCAAATATTACGCATATCCCAACGTTTAGCAACTTCTTCATCGTTGATGCTTCTGTCGATTTGGTCAGCGTCGTGCTCCACTTCTGGTTCGAAATTGTAAGGCAAACCATATTCAGCAAGAATCGCGTGGATTTCTGTTTCGTGGTCGCCCGGTGTTCCTAGAACGGTCACAATTTCGCCTTCCGGATTTTTGCTTCCAGGTCGCCATTCGCGCATTTTGACAATGACTTTGTCGCCGTCTTGTGCGCCATTGAAATGATTTTTAGAAATAAACATATCCGTATTCATTGTTCTCTTTTCGAAAACTACAAATCCGAAATCCTTATCTGCAATCTGCTGGAAAATCCCCACAAAAGTATCTTTTGCACGTTCCAAAACTTCTGCAACGGAACCTTCTACTTTTTTACCTTTGAAATTATAGGTCACCAAAAGCACTTTGTCGCCCTGCAAAGCATCTTTCACATTTTTCTGATGCACGAAAATGTCATCCGGCATTCCTTCTACTTTTACGTAAGCATTTCCTGATTGGTTGAAGTCTATGACGCCTGTCAAAGTCCCTTCTATATTGAGATTAACGATGTATTTTCCTTTCTCGGTTTCTTTGATTTTCTGTAGCGCCTGCAATCTGTGAAGCGCTTGGATTACAAGTTCTCTTTGTCTTGGATTCTTGTAATCTATGCCATCCGCAATCTGTTTGTAATTGTAGATTTTGGATGTTTTCTGATTCATAAAACGAAGGATTGTTCTTCCTAAGTCCAGAAGTTTCTGTTCGTTTTTATGAGATGTATTTTTTTTGTTTTTCATTTAATTTTAATTAATTGTTAAGATGATTAAGCTCATCTAAAATTTGTCCTGTTCCTCATCAATAATCCTTTTCAGGTCTTCTTCTTTTGGAAGGCTTACCAAATATTTGTTCACAAATATTTGCTGGGAAAGTCCTGTGGTAGCATATTTTACCAAAGATTCGTTTTTGTTGGCGCAAAGAATAATTCCTATTGGTGGATTATCGCCTTCGTTTTTTTCGTTTTCGTTGTAATAATTGAGATAAACATTCATTTGTCCAGCATCTGCGTGAGAAAATTCGCCCAACTTTAAATTTATCAAAATATTACAGCGCAAAATCCGATGATAAAAAACCAAATCTATATAATAATGCGTGTTATCAAAAGTGATTCTTTTCTGTCGTGATTCAAAACAAAAACCTTTGCCCATTTCCAAAAGAAAAGTCTGCAAATGATTGATAATACTGAGTTCTAATTGATTTTCAGAGTAAGAAGTTTCTTCTTTTAGACCCAAAAATTCTAATATGTATGGACTTCTGAAAAAGTTTCCCGCCTGAGGTTTCTCAGATTTTTGATGTTCTTCTAAGACTTTTTGCTTGTCTTTACTCAAACCTGTTCTTTCAAAAAGCATAGAATTGATGGCTCTCTGCAATTCCCGAACCGACCAATTATTTTTGATGGATTCTGTTTCGTAGAAAGTCCGTTTGATTGAATCATCTAGCTTTAGAAATTCTATAATATGTGAGAAACTTAATTGGTTAATTAGTTTATTAGATTCCACCTTCCAAATATCATTTACATCACTAGAATTTTCAAACTTTAATGATTTTGTAGACAGTGTCTGCAGAATTTCATTGTATTGATTTTCAGGTAAATATAATTTTGCGGTCGGTGTCTGCAAAATGTTTTGGTATGTTTTATAAAATGTAGAAAACCAGTAAAGATTCCTTTCTGACAAACCAGCTATATCCTTACATTTTCTGGCAATTTCCTTGTACAAATTTTTGCCATATTCCGCTCTGTCATTTCCATTGAGTTCATACTCAGAAATATAAAAACCAATCCGCCAATTTCTCAAAGTAAGCGCCACATTGACTTGTCTTTGAGCTTGGTGTTTAAAGAAACTTTGGGTTTCTCCGATTTTGGAAATTAGTAAAGATATTTCTTGCATTGTTCTAAATCAATCCAAAATGTGGATTTAATTTTTATTAAAGATAAAATAAAATAGGGGAGTTTGGGAAACCTTTGTATTAATTTATGGTTTCGTGAGAAAGAACTTTCTCTGTGAAATGCGCTGCAAAGATATAACTTTAAAAATAAAGCCTGTAATCTTAGCAATTACAGGCTTTTTATATTAGCAAAATGCGATTTTATCAACTCTGTTCTGATGTCTGCCACCTTCAAAATCCGTCGTCAGGAACTTATCTACAATCTCGAACGCCAGTTCTTTTGAAATAAATCTTGCCGGAATCGAAATCATATTTGCATCGTTGTGTTGTCTTGCTAGTGACGCAATTTCCGGCATCCAGCAAAGTGCACATCTGATTTTCTGATGTTTGTTGGCAGTAATTTGAACGCCGTTTCCACTTCCGCAGATGAGAATTCCTAATTCATTTTCTCCGTTTTCTACAGATGTTGCAGCTGGATGTACAAAGTCCGGATAGTCAACAGAATCAGTAGAGTAGGTTCCGAAATCCTGAACTTCATATTTACCTTCTAGGTATTTTTTTATCAGTTCTTTATACTCAAAACCAGCGTGGTCAGCGGCTATTGCTATTTTTTTCATTTTACTTAAGATTATTTATTATTACTTCTTTTGGCAAAGTTACGAGAAATCCGAATTTAATAACTCTTGTTTCTCCAGGTTTTAGATTAATATTCCAAGTTATCAATCCTGTTTCTTTTTGGATTTCTGCACCATTTGGATTAATGAAATCAATTTTTATACTAGAATCATTGGTTAATGGAATTTGATCTCTAACTTCCACTTTAACAGCAATATCTTTATTATTTTTTATCGTGATTTCGTATTCATATTGTTCAGATTTTTGACCATTCCCAAGTTCTTTGGATATTAAATTTGATAAATTCCTCTTTGTTATAATATTAGAATCGCTTCCCAAACTTATCATCATTTTTGAAGTGAACTGATCTGTGTCTATTGTTGCAGTTCCTACTTTTGTATCTTCTATATAGATTTCTGCAGCGCCGGGAAGAAGATTATATTTGGAATAGTCATCTATATAAGCCAGAAGAAATGTCTTATTTTCAAGTTTCGGAGTTGTAAAATATTTGTATTCTGTAGTAATTTCAAAAGTATTAATATCAATAGGAATATCTTTGGAAGAAGAATTTGGAATCACAATGTTTTTGTCCAATTCTATTTCTGTTTTCAATAATTTTTGACGGATACGGCTTCCTGTTACCATAACTTCCGAAATATCAGCTGTTCTAGAATTATTGGAATAGGTTTGAGTTTTCTGAAAAGCCTGATCATTTATATATTCCCTTCTTTCTGTCTGCAAAAACCATCTTTCTAGTTCATAAGGTTTATTTTCTGAATTAAAATCTCCGGCTACAAGTGTAATTGGCATATTTTTCCATTCAATTCCTGTATTTTGTCTTACCAGAGCTTTATATATAATTTTGATTGGTGCTTTAATTCCACTTGATTCCAAACGATAAAATGGCCTCCAATTAGCATCATTGGAATAAGATGAAATATCAAACTTAACTTTCTGGCCAGTTTTACTGGATACATAGAAAACAACCATATTTTTCTTTCTTACGTTGTCATACAATTCAGATCGATTGCTTTCTAAATTTTTAATTTTTTCGTCAATGTTTTTAATTTTATTAGAGATTTCTAAATCTTCTTTATATAACTCCTTTAGTTTTATCTTATTGAAATTGATCATTTGAACGATCTGATCCGTATTACCTTTTTCTACAATCTGATTATCTTTTAGAATCTGAACTGATGTCTTATTGATTAGCAGGTCATTTTCTAGTGATTTCTTATTCTTGGTGTAGATACTTGTACTGTCAGAAATCATTTCCAATTCTTTCTCGAAAAGTATGAGATTCCATTTAGAAAAATTATCTTCAACTCTTTCAATGCTGATTACATTGACATCTTTATCCGAATGATACTCAATACTATTGATATTAGTTTTTCCAAAATTTTCTACAAAAATAAATGTGTTACCTTTTGAGACATCTGCAGAAAAGGACTGTTTGGTCATAACACCCGAGAAATAAACTTTAATCTGATCAAACTTTGCCTTTGTATTACTGTAATAATTCTCTTGGGAAAAAGAATAAGAATAGATAAAAAGAAGCAATAAAATTAATTTTTTATTCATATAATCGTATTTGTTTTCCAAATTTACTTCTATTTTGAATATTTCTTATCAAATTCAAGATTATAATAGTAATGTGTTAGAAATTGTTAGAAAACCTGTGGATAACTTCTGTCAAGTATTTCTTTTTATAACTGATAATTTTTAGTAATGGACTATTTTCTGACAACTTCAATTCTTTATTTCAAATTAGTTTTGGTTCACTTCAAGGAAGTTTATCCCCAGAATGGTTTTTAATATTGAGCTTTGAAATTAATTACAAACATTTGTTGATAACATCTATAACGATTTGATTATCAATATTAAATTAATGTTAAAAACCTACTCATTAATCCACATTTCGTGTGATGAAATAATCAAGATTTATTTCTCCGCATACTACCGCACTACAACAATACACTACAATATTATTTTTTTATAAAAAGAAAAAGAGATGTATAATAATGTAATGAAAGTTTGTGGATTCTTTTTGCAAATTAAATTTTTGAAAGGGAAGAATTAGTTTTAAATTTGTGAAACAAAGAGGGCAGGATTTATTCTGGTCTTTTATAAAACCTTAAATTATTATTTTAATGAAAACAATAAAAGATTTCGATTTTAAAAACAAAAAAGCTTTAGTAAGAGTTGACTTCAATGTTCCCCAGGACGAAAATCTAAAAGTGACAGACAATACCAGAATTGTTTCTGTAAAACCTACCGTTGATAAAATCCTTGCTGACGGCGGTTCTGTAATTTTAATGACGCATCTTGGAAGACCAAAAGGCGAAGTAAACGATAAATATTCTCTTAAAAATATTCTGGATGAAGTTTCTTCAGTTCTTGGTAAAGAAGTGAAATTTGTGGACGAATCAATAGGAGAGAAGGCTGAACAAGCTTCTGCTGAACTTCAACCTGGCGAAATTCTTTTGTTGGAGAATCTTCGTTTTCATAATGAAGAAGAAAAAGGAGATGAAGCTTTCGCTGAGAAGTTATCAAAATTAGGTGATGCTTATGTAAATGATGCTTTCGGAACTGCGCACAGAGCTCACGCTTCCACAGCTGTAATCGCTGAGTTTTTTCCTTCTACTAAATTTTTCGGTTTATTGATGGAAAATGAGTTGGTAGCTATTGATAAAGTTCTAAAATCTGGTGAAAAACCTGTAACTGCGATACTTGGCGGTTCTAAAGTTTCTACAAAAATTACAATTATAGAAAATATTCTTCCTGCAATTGATAATTTAATCATTGGTGGTGGAATGTCTTTCACATTTATAAAGGCGCTTGGTGGAAAGATTGGAAAATCGATTGTTGAAGATGATAAATTAAGTTTAGCTTTAGAAATCCTTGAGAAAGCAAAAGAACATAAAGTAGAAGTTTATCTTCCGACAGATGTTGTGATTGCTGATGATTTCAATAATGAAGCTGAAAGAAAAGTGGCTGACATCAGAGAAATTCCAGAAGATTGGCAAGGTTTGGATGCAGGTCCAAAATCGAGAGAAATCTTCAACGATGTTTTATTAAATTCCAGAACAATTCTTTGGAATGGTCCAATCGGTGTTTTTGAAATGTCAAATTTTGCTGCTGGAACTATAGCTTTAGGAGAAAGCATTGCTGAAGCTACAAAACTTGGCGCATTCTCATTAGTTGGAGGAGGAGACAGTGTTGCTTTTGTAAAGCAATTCGGATATTCTGACAAAGTAAGTTATGTTTCGACTGGAGGAGGAGCAATGTTGGAAAGTTTGGAAGGTTTGGAACTTCCAGGAGTTGCAGCGATTAATAGATAAGAATTCATTTTCTAAAATAGAAAAACCGACAAAGTAATTTGTCGGTTTTATTTTTGTCTGTGCTTGAATCATCTTCAAGAAAAATATTTTAAGCGATTCTCAAGGACTTTATTTGAATTTGAGAAATCTTTTGAATTTGTAAATTTTCGCATTTATTAACAAATTTTGAACAAAATAGCTAAAAATTGACCTTCAGAAACTACTCAAAAATCGATTTTCTATCTTTTTTCGACAATGTATATCAAACTTGAAAATTCGGTGTTAAAAAGTGCTTTTACGTTAGAAATCGTTCCGTGAACCACAGCTTTTAGCCAAAAAAGAGGTGATTTCTTATATTTTTCACTCAACATCGAGATATAAAATGAATCGAGTAGGAGAGGTTTGATTTTTCGTAATTTCCAATCCTGATTTTTAGAAATCAGATTTTCCATTCCGTTTTTTGAAAAATGATAGATGTGTCTTGGTACATCATAAGCCGCCCAAAATTCTTTATAATGTTTTGCATCGTAAGAAGTAGGATTTGGAACTGCTATAATTAGCAAACCTTTTTCCTTTAATTTAGAATGAAAAATATCCAACATTTCGCTTTGATTTTCGATGTGTTCGAAAACGTGCCACAGCGTAATTGCATCCAGACTTTGATTTTCTATTGAACTTAAATCATCAATAATTTTAGCTTTCGATGTTTTATTTATTGCCGCATTTCTTGCATCGGAATTTGGTTCAAATCCAAAAGTTTCGAAATCATTTTCGATATATTTTACAAATTCTCCTGCGCCACATCCGTAATCCAAAACTTTAGATTCCTTTTTTATTCTGTCCAAAAGAATTGTTTTCTTGTATTGAAGATTGAAAGATTGTAAAAATTTATAAACTTTTTCTTTCAAACTTCCAGTGTCCTGATGATGCGAAATATAATTTTCACTCTCATAATATTTCGAAATATTCGATGGAATAGGAGAGGTTTTGAAAACGCCTTTTGTTTCAGTTTCTATCAATTCGAATTCTTCCTGAGAAAGAAAATGGTCTTTAATTTTCATTTTAAAATTTGTTATTTAAACAAAAAGAACAATGAAAATTGCATTGTTCTTTGATATGTTTCACGTGGAACATTAGTTATTATCTACCTAAATAAATCAATAGAACATTGATATCTGAAGGAGAAACACCACTGATTCTACCAGCTTGAGCAATAGTTACTGGTCTTACTTTTGCCATTTTCTGTTTAGCTTCTGTTGATAAGGATGCTATCTTTGAATAATCGAAATCTTCGGGAATTTTAAAAGTTTCCAAACGGTTAAGCTTAGCTACATTTTCTTTTTCTTTTTCTATGTAACCTTTGTATTTGATGTTAATTTCAGCTTGTTCACGTACTTCTTCTTTGTAAGCAGATGTAATGTCCTTAATAGTTTGAATCTCATCTAATTTATCCAATGTCATATTAGGACGAGTCAAGTAGTGAGAAGCTCTGTAAGCTTGGTCAACAGGCGAAGATTCAATAGATTCTAATATTGGATTTATAGTTAAAGGTTTGATAGAAGTTTCTCTTAAATACGCTTCCAATTCATCACTTTTTGTGATTTTATCTTGAACATTTCTCAGTCTTTCTTCTTTTGCTAAACCAAGATTGTATGCTTTCTCTGTCAATCTGATGTCGGCATTATCTTGTCTCAAAAGCAATCTGTATTCGGCACGGGAAGTGAACATTCTGTAAGGTTCTTCTGTTCCTTTTGTAATCAAATCATCTATTAAAACGCCTATATAAGCTTCATCTCTGTTAAGAATGAATTCTCCCTTGTCGTAGACTTTATTGTGTGCATTGATACCTGCCATCAAACCTTGTCCGGCTGCTTCTTCGTAACCAGTTGTTCCGTTAATTTGACCAGCAAAATAAAGATTTTGAATCAACTTTGTTTCTAGTGTGTGATAAAGTTGAGTAGGAGGGAAGTAGTCATATTCTATCGCATAACCAGGACGGAAAACTTTCACATTTTCGAAGCCTGGAATGTGTCTCATTGCTTTGATTTGAACATCTTCCGGAAGTGAAGAACTGAATCCATTTACATAGATTTCCACAGTTTTCCAACCTTCTGGTTCTACAAATAATTGGTGTCTATTTCTCTCTGCAAAACGGTTGATTTTATCTTCAATACTTGGGCAATATCTTGGTCCTGTACTTTGAATAGTTCCGTTGAACATTGGGCTTCTGTCAAATCCTTCACGTAAAATATCATGTACAGTTTCGTTGGTATAAACGATGTGACAGCTTAATTGTTTGGTTAACTTAGGTGTATCTAAGTAACTGAATTTCTGAGGATTTTCGTCGCCTTTTTGTTCTTCCATTTTGGAATAATTTAGGCTTCTTCCGTCAACTCTTGGAGGTGTTCCAGTTTTCATTCTGCCAGATTCGAAACCTAAAGAAACGAGTTGTTCTGTGATACCGAAGGCTCTTGGTTCGCCCATTCTTCCGCCACCTAATTGTTTGTCTCCAACGTGAATTAAACCATTGAGGAAAGTTCCGTTTGTTAAAACTACAGATTTAGAACGGATTTCAATTCCTAATCCTGTTACAACGCCGACAGCTTTACCATTTTCTATGATTAAGCTTTTTACCATATCCTGAAAGAAATCAAGGTTTGGCGTATTCTCCAATGCTAAACGCCATTCTTCTGCGAAAAGCATTCTGTCGTTTTGCGTTCTTGGAGACCACATTGCCGGACCTTTAGAAAGGTTCAACATCTTGAATTGGATAGCAGATTTGTCTGCAATGATTCCGGAATATCCGCCCATTGCATCTATTTCGCGGACTATTTGTCCTTTGGCAATTCCACCCATTGCCGGGTTGCAACTCATCTGTCCAATGGTTTGCATATTCATTGTGACCAAAAGAGTTTTGGAACCTAAATTAGCTGCTGCAGCTGCGGCTTCACAACCTGCGTGACCTGCACCAACGACGATAACATCGTATTTTTCTGTAATCATTTTATTTGCTTTTGGCTAATAGCAAACGGCTAATAGCAATAAAGTTTTATTTATTTAATTGAATGTTCCACGTGAAACATTGTAGAAAATTTCTTTAAAAATACTCTTGTAACTAGCCCCGATTGCAACGGAAATCCTTTTTGTAAGAAGCGATGGGAAAAGCCAAGGACTTGCAAAAAGATTGCAGTGGAAAGCGGGATTAAGCTCCTAAAAATTCAAATACCGATTGATATAGAAATCTTCTTTTTGTCGCATTGTGGATTCTTCTTCCTCGGTTTTGTCCTTGTATCCGCAAAGATGAAGGAGACCGTGAGCCAAAACTCTTCTGAATTCTGATTCGAAATCCTGTGATAGGGTAGAAGCATTGTCCAAAATGCGCGGCAAAGATACGAAAATATCTCCTGAGATGGTTTTTCCCTTCACATAGTCAAATGTAATGATGTCTGTGTAATAATCGTGGTCAAGATAATCCTGATTGACCTTAAGAAGATACTCGTCGTCGCAAAAGATATAATTGATGTCGCCGGTCTTTTTGTTCTCGGAAATAATCAAATTTTCCAGCCAAGTTGAAATGTTGGAATCTATGTTTTTTTGGTCGATGTTTTCGAAAAAATAATTTATCATATTTTTAAAACCAATGTCCTAAGATGACACTGAATACGCCTTTATGTTTGTTAAGAGATTTGCTAACGTTAAGTTTTATTTGTCCAAATGGGGATTTGTAACCAGCGGTTAAACCAATTGAACTGTAATTAAGTTTAACGGCATCTTCAAATTTGATAGAGTTGAAAAGATTCGCTAAACTGAAATTTCCTACCAAGAAATAATTCTTACCAAATCTAAATTGGAAATCACTGGAAGCCAGAAAAATGTTATTATCTGCCAAAGATGCAAATTGATAACCTGCGAATCTTTTGAAATTTCCCATCGGTTGTTCAAAAATTCCGCCGAGTCTGTATTGATAAAACGAAGGAAGATTGGCTTCCCCAATTGTAATTCCTCCATAAAGATTAAGACGATATGTGAACATTTTTGAAATATAGAAATTCATCTTGATATCAGCTTTTACTAGAATTGGTTTCTTTTCCAAATCGTCGCCGAAAAGGTCTAATATTTTTCCTTCAGCATTCAGATAAAATCCTTTTGTTGCAAAATCTTTATCATTTTGAGTATCGCTTTTTACAAATAGATAAGGATTAAGGAATTTAGCATTCTGTACATCCAGTCCATTTTTTTCACTTTCGAAATAATCGTGGCTAATTCCACCTCCAACTGCAAATTTGTCTTTCCAAACGGATTGAATATAAGCTTCATTTCTGAGCCATTTCCAACTCTCTACAGTATTATTGTCGAAGTTCTTCAAATCAAAGCTCATTCCCGACGAATAAAGGCCAAAACCAGGAATATAACCATTATCTATAAAGTAATTGAAATAATATCGCGGACTATCGCCAATAACGATGTCTAACGAAAGATTTGAGTTTCTGAAAAGAAGACGTTTCGCAGAGTAATTCAGTAATAATCCGGTTTTGAATATCTCATCGTAATGCAATCCGAATTTTAGAAAATGCCTTGTATCATCTTCTGTAACGTTTAGTTTTAAGTAATAACTATCATTTTCCTGAATAATATCGTAATTAATAAACTTGTAATTGTTGGTTGCATAAAGTTTATCGAGCATTTTATTAATACTTCCATAAGTCTGCATAGAAGGAAGTTTCAGTCCCATTTTTCCTCGAACGTAATTTGATTTGTAGATTCTTCCGTTTTCTACAACAAGGCTGTCGATTTTGTAAACGCTGGAATAAATTGGATTGATGGAAGACCTTATTCTATCGAATTTACGTTTGGGCAATTCTTTGAGAATATCCACATATTTCAAAGCTTCCACATAGCCACTGTCAAGGATTTTACGTTTGTTATCATAGCTTGTAGCCGTCATTCCAGTAAGGTCTGGCTTGATATTGATATCTGTATATCTGTATTGATTAACCGTTTCTTTTTGAATCCCGAAATCAATAATTTGATTCAAAATGGAAATCATATTATTAAGATTATCCCTTTTTGCCAAAGGTTGATTTAGGTCAACACCAATTACAATATCAATTCCTTTATCTTTCAACGGTTTTGAAGGAAAATTAACGCTCATCGCCCCATCTACATAAATACTATCGCCAATTTTAACAGGCTCCAAGAGCGAAGGAAAAGCAGAACTCGCAAGAATAGAAGAAACAAGGTCACCTTTTTCAAAAATCTTCATTTGTCCACTTTCCAGATTGGTTCCAATACATAGAAAAGGAATTGGCAAAGTTGAGAAATCATCAATATTCGAAACATTTCGAAGAAGTTCTTTCAACATATAAACATTCCGTTGACCTGTACTAATTGAAGATGGAAAGCTTATTTTTCCATTTTTAAGAGGAACAGAAAAGAGATATTTGTCAACACTTTTATTGAAGAAACTGGTTTCCTGACGCGTTTTTGGATCGGTAATCAATGAATAGAAATCCGTGTCCATCACGATTTTCTCAATGTCTTTGCCTGTGTAACCAGAAGCATACAAACCGCCGACAATCGCGCCCATACTGGTTCCGGAAATGTAATCGATTTTTACGCCAAGAGAATCCAAAACTTTCAAAACACCAACGTGTGTAAAGCCTTTTGCGCCACCGCCAGAAAGGGAAAGTCCGATTCGTGGATTTTTCGGGATGACAAGATTTTCTTTTACCTGAGAATAACCCGTCAGATAAGCTAGAAAAGCAATTAGGTAAAAGAGTTTCTTAATCATTTTTAGTTTTTTATATAGATTCTTTTTACTCTCGGAGAAATTGATGTTAAAACTTCGTAAGTAATTGTTTGGCAATATTTTGCAAATTCTTCCAACGTTGGATTTGAATTAAAAATCACAACAGAGTCGCCTTCTTTTACATTGGCATTTTCCACATTTATCATCATCATATCCATACAAACGTTTCCAACTATTGGACAGAGTTTTTTATTAATGCCAACATTTCCAACTTTATTTCCAACCAATCTTGGAATTCCATCTGCATAACCAACAGGAATTGTAGCGATTTTTGTGTCGTGGTCAGCTTTGTATTTTCTGCTGTAACCTACTGATTCTCCATTTTCTACATCAGAAATTTGTGAAACCACAGTTTTGAAACTTACAGAATGCTGAAGCTGACTTTTAATCGATTTGTTAGAAGTTTCGCCTATCATTCCAATCCCAATTCTTACCATATCATATTGATAATCAGTATAATTTGTAATACCTGATGAATTAAGAATATGTCTTAATGGTTTATAATTAAGTCCATTAATCAGATAATTAGAATTTTCTTCAAAAGTTTTTAACTGATTCAAAGTGAATTCTTTTTCTTCAGGAACGTCAGAAGAAGACAAATGACTGAAAATACTTTGAACTTTTACGTTCATTATGTTCAACTTTTCAGTTAATTCGTCCAATTCAAAATCCTTAAAACCAAGCCGATGCATTCCTGTTTCCAATTTAATATGAATTGGATATTTCTGCTGATTTCCAGATTTTATCAATTGCTCATTAAATAATTCTAAAACTCTAAGACTATAAATTTCCGGTTCTAAATTGTATTCAATTACAGCATCATAACTGTGTTGCTCAGGATTCATCACGATAATCGGAGTTGTGATTCCTTTTTTCCTCAATTCAACACCTTCATCAGCAAATGCAACGCCAAGATAATCAATATGATGGTGCTGAAGAAATTCTGAAATCTCATAACTTCCTAATCCATAAGCATTTGCTTTTACCATCGCCATCATTTTGGTTTCTGGCTTCAGTAATGATTTATGGAAATTGATATTGTGAAGAATGGCGTTAAGATTAATTTCCAGAACTGTATCGTGCTTTCTCAATTCAAGAATTTCTTTGATTTTTTCAATCTCAAATTTTCTTGCACCTTTCAGAAGAATAACTTGATTCTCAATTTCATTAATGACTTTACTATCAATGAATTGATTTGTATTATTAAAAGTATAAGTTTCAGATGTGAATAATTCGTGGAAATTGCTTATTTCTTCTCCAATCAAGAATACTTTATCAAATTTTTGCTCATTCACAAGCTCTGCAACTTCAGAGTAGAGTTCTTGCGAGTTTTCATTAGAATCCAAAATATCACTCAGAATCAAAGACTTTTTAGGTTTGTTGTATTCGCCAATAAACTGAAAAGCGATTTTCAAAGAATCCAAATCCAGATTATATGAATCATTGATAATCAAATTATTTCTAATGCCTTCAATACTTTCAAGGCGCATTTCTATCGCTTTCAAAGCATCAATTTTTTCTTTGATATCAGAATTTGAAATCTTCAATTGTTTTAAAATGCCAATCAATGCGAGAACATTTGTCAAAGTTGCTTCATCTCTCTGGAAAATTGGAAGCGTGATAATTTCATCAAAATATTTGATTTGAATATCCTGAGTTCTGTCATTTACATCAGAAATAATATGAATATCATTATTAATTCCTAATCCGTAAGATATTAATTTTTTACTTAAATATAATTCAGTTATAATTTTGTCTGTCAATAAATTATCAGCATTATAAAATATAATTTCTGAATTTTTAAATAGCTTTAATTTTTCATTAATCAATTCTTCTTCGGAACTGAAATTTGCCGAATGTGCAGAACCAATATGAGTCAACAAACCAATTTTTGGATGGAAAATATTCTCCTGATTTTCCATTTCCTCTGGTTTGGAAATTCCAACTTCGAAGATTCCCAATTCGTGTTTTTTCTCAATTTGAAGTATAGATAAAGGCAAACCAATTTGAGAATTAAAACTCTTCGGACTTTTTACTGTCACAAATTCGTTAGCGAGACATTGATAAAGCCATTCTTTCAAAATCGTTTTTCCGTTGCTTCCCGTAATTCCAATCGAATTGATATTAGAATGTTCAAAATGATATTTTGCCAAAATCTGTAAAAACTCTACCGAATTTTTTGTAATAATTTGATTGATAGAAGGATTATCAATTTTATTTTCGGTAATAATTGTATCGATTCCTTTTTCAATAACTGAATCAATATATTTTTGACCGGAATTTTTTTTAGTATTGATGGCAAGAAATGCAGTATGCTTCGTAGAATAAATTGTCCTACTGTCAAAAGCAATATTTTTGATTTTGATTTCGCCGTTTCCGATGAGTTCGGATTTGGTGATGTCTGCAATTTCTTTGATGGTGTAATTCATTGATTTACAAAAAATAAACTATTTATTTTTTTCGATAACTTCTTCTACAAAAACACGTCTGCTGACTGCGTCGTAAGCTTCGGTTTCTCCCAATTCCACAAGGTCTTGTCCCGCGGAAGTTCTCATAGAATAATTGGCTAAATTCCCTGTTCGTCGGCAAATCGCGTGAACTTTTGTCACATATTCGGCAGTCGCCATCAGATTTGGCATCGGTCCGAACGGTCGTCCAAGAAAATCCATATCCAAACCAGCAATCACTACTCTTATTCCGTTGTTTGCCAATTGATTAGCAACGTCAACAATACTGTCGTCAAAAAATTGGGCTTCGTCAATTGCAACAACGTGACAATTCGAACCCAATAAAAGTATTTCGGAAGGACTTTCTACAGCTGTACTTCGGATTTTATTTTGATTGTGGGAAACCACATCTTCGTCCGAATATCTGGTGTCGATTTTCGGTTTGAAAATTTCCACAATTTGACCCGCCATTTCTGCACGGCGAAGCCTCCGGATGAGTTCCTCCGTTTTGCCGGAAAACATCGAGCCACAAATAACCTCCATCCAACCACTTTGTTTGGAATGATTGATTGTATTTTCTAAAAACATTATTAATTTAGCAAAAAATTGTTTTAAAATTCAATTAAGAAAAACTTAACGAAATCCTTTTACAGAACAAAATTGTTCTTAAATTTATAAACATCAAATTTAAGTAAAAATTAATAAGATTTATTATGCAAAACTTGCAACATCCATACGAAGAAATTTTCGGTGAAATCAAGATTCTTTTGGCAGAATTGTCTAATTCCGATTCTTTTGAAAATCTTTTGACCAAAGAAAATCAACTGAATCAGATTTATCAGAAATTCTCTTTCCTTAAAATTTCTAATGAATTTGGTTTTTCGTCAACCATAAATGAAGCTTTAGAAGTTACTGAAAATCAAGAAACAAACCTTGATTCCAATTTGATTTCTGTTGAGGAATTTGAGAATGAAAATAAAGTGGCGGAAATCATTGTGGCAGAAACTGAGGTACACGATATTTTCGATGATGTTCCGGAAGTTGAAGAAGTTCATTCATTTAAAGAAATTGACGAGCAGGAACATTCTCAGGAAGATGTGGTTGAGGAAGTTTCTAATTTTGCAGAAATTGAATCAGAACAAACTCAAGTTGAAGAAGATGAATCTGTAGAGGAAGTTTCCAGTTTTTCAGAAATTGATTCTGAGGAAAAGCAGATTGCGGAAGAGATTCACGTTGAAGAAAATCAAGTTTTAGAAAACGAACCTGTTAATGAAGTTTCCAGTCTTGCCGAAATAGATTCCGAAGAAAATCAAGTTGAGGAAAAAATTGAATCAGAAGAAAATGATTTTGTTTCTGAAATCGAGGAAAATCTATTACAAGACAGTTCTCAGAAATTGGAGCCAATGCAAGACAGCCAATTTTCTTTTGCGATGAACAGGGAAGAAGTTCAAGCACCGAAAGAAGATGATTATGAAGCGAGGCTTGCAGAAAAAGAAGCTAAGCTGAAAGAACTGGAGGAAAACAGAAGAAAAATCGTAGAATTTTCCAAAGAAAATACTCAGCCAAAAGAAAAATCTGAGCAAGTTTATGAATCTTCAAATGATGAGGAACATCACGATAAAAAATTCAAATTAGCGAATATCAAAGGTCTTAAAATAGCGAAATCACTTTTCGATGATGACCATTTGGAAGAGGTTGAACAACATCAGTCAAAAAAGGATTCTGGAAGTCTCTTGAAAAATAATGTGCCGACAGATTATATGGAAGCGCCAAAACCAAAACCAGAATTTAAGCTCGATTTGAATGACAGAATCGCATTTTCACAGCATCTTTTTGACGGAAGTCAGAGTGAATTGAATCAAGTAGTCGGAGTTCTTAATTCTTTCACTTCGCTTGATAAAGCTCAGGAGTTTTTGAGTGATATTTACTACGAAAGAGATTGGAAAAAAGTGGATAGTTATGCGCAGAGATTGTGGACTTTGGTGGAAAATAGATTTTTGTAGATGAGTGGAATTTTATATTTCGTACCAACGCCAATCGGGAATCTGGAAGATATGACTTTCCGTGCGGTAAAAGTACTGAAAGAAGTAGATTATATTTTGTGCGAGGACACCAGAACTTCGGGATTTCTCCTGAAGCATTATGAGATTTCAAAACCGTTGAGATCTTATCATTTGCACAATGAGCATAATATGACCGAGAAGGTCATTAATGATTTGGAAAACGGTCAGACGATTGCAATCATCACGGACGCAGGAACGCCAGGAATTTCGGACCCAGGTTATCTTTTGGCGAAAGCTTGTGCAGATAAAGATTTGGAAATGATCTGTTTGCCTGGCGCAACAGCCTTTGTTCCAGCACTTGTGGTTTCCGGATTGCCGAATCACGATTTCTATTTTGCAGGATTTCTTCCACAAAAAAAAGGACGACAAACCAAACTTAAACAATTGGCAGAAGAAAAGAAAACCATCATTCTTTACGAAAGTCCGCATAAAATCAACACAACTTTGGAACAAATCAAAGAATTCTTCGGCGATGAGACCAAAGTCAGCTTGAGCAGAGAGATTTCCAAAAAATTTGAGGAGACAAAACGTGGGAATATTGATGAATTGATTGCATTTTCCAAAAGCAAAACTTTGAAAGGAGAGATTGTTTTGATTGTTAATAATTCTTAAAATACTATTTTTGCCATAACAAAGAGAAAATACGATACAACTATATGGGACTATTAGAAGGAAAAGTTGCAATCATTACAGGTGCAACCAGAGGAATCGGAAGAGGAATTGCTGAAGTTTTTGCCAAAGAAGGAGCAAAAATTGCGTTCACTTATGCCGGTTCTGTTGAGAAAGCCAAAGAATTGGAAGCAGAATTGAGCAAAACGACTCAAATTAAAGGCTATCAGTCAGATGCGTCAGATTACGATGCTGCTCAGAAATTGGTAGAAGATGTTTTGGCAGAATTCGGAGCGATTGATATCTTGGTGAATAACGCAGGAATTACAAGAGATAACTTGTTGATGAGAATGTCAAAAGACGATTGGGACACGATTATCAAAGTGAATCTTGACTCCGTTTTCAACCTGACAAAAGCGGTTATCAAACCAATGATGAAAGCAAAATCCGGTTCCATCATCAATATGACTTCCGTAGTTGGCGTGAAAGGAAATGCCGGACAAGCAAATTACGCCGCTTCCAAAGCCGGAGTTATTGGTTTCACAAAATCCATTGCATTGGAGTTAGGTTCCAGAAATATCCGTTGCAATGCCATCGCACCAGGTTTCATCGAAACTGAAATGACGGCTGCATTGGACGAAAAAACTGTTCAAAGCTGGAGAGACGGGATTCCGTTGAAACGTGGTGGACAGCCGGAAGACGTTGCTAATGCGTGCGTTTTCTTTGGAAGCAATATGTCATCTTATGTTTCCGGTCAAGTCCTGAATGTAGACGGCGGGATGTTGACTTAATTAAAACAATATCAAATATTTATAAAGCTTTTTGTTAACTATGCAAAAAGCTTTTTTTATAAAAAATATGAGAATCAACGAAAAAAAATATAATAACATTCTATTGGTTTTTGCTTTGGAATCTGAAGCTGGAAATGAGTTTGAAAATTTCAATAAAGTTTTTGTTGGAATAGGGAAGGTAAAAGCGACTTACAATCTTACAAAAGCCATTCAAAAATCTAATCCGGATTTGATTATTAATCTTGGAACAGCGGGAAGTACAACATTTGATAGGGGAAGTGTTGTTAATTGTAATCGTTTCATTCAAAGAGATATGGATGTGAGAGCTTTGGGTTTTAAAAAGTTTGAAACACCTTTTTCTGATGAACCAATTCTTTTGGAATATGGATTGAATATTGAAAATCTCCCGAACGGAATTTGTGGTTCTGGCGACCAATTTGAGATAGAACATATCAATCCCGAATATAACGTCATTGATATGGAAGCCTTTGCTCTTGCGAAAGTGGCTGAGCTGGAAGGAATCGATTTTCTTTGTTTAAAGTATATTTCTGACGGCGCTGATGGAAATGCCGCTGATGATTGGACAGTAGAAGTGAAAAAAGCGTCGATTGCATTGAGAAGGGAACTGATAAGCTTTAAATAGAAAACCAGCCAAAATTTGGCTGGTTTCGTTTATTTTTCGATTAGATAGTTTATCCGTTAAAAACCTGATTCTCCTGCTCCTGAACTCTAATAAAAGTTGTTCGCTTAGAAAGTTCTTTTAGTTTTGATGCTCCAACGTAAGTACAAGTCGAACGCACGCCACCAAGAATATCCTTCACAGTTTCTGAAACTGGACCTTTATAAGCAACTTTCACAGTTTTTCCTTCGGATGCACGGTATTCTGCAACACCGCCAGAATGTTTATCCATTGCGGTTTGAGAACTCATTCCGTAGAACAATCTGAACGTTTTTCCATTTTCTTCTACTATTTCACCACCACTTTCGTCGTGTCCGGCAAACATTCCGCCGAGCATTACGAAATCTGAACCGCCTCCAAAAGCTTTCGCTACATCTCCAGGAACTTTGCAACCGCCATCTCCAATAATTTGTCCGCCCAATCCGTGTGCAGCATCAGCGCATTCTATGATTGCGGAAAGTTGTGGATAACCGACGCCAGTTTTTACACGAGTTGTACAAACTGAACCTGGACCAATTCCTACTTTGATGATATCTGCGCCAGCCAAAATCAATTCTTCTACCATTTCGCCAGTTACAACGTTTCCGGCGATGATAATTTTATCTGGGAAATTTTCTCGTGCTTTCTTTACAAATTGAACAAAATGTTCCGAGTAACCGTTGGCAACGTCAATACAAAGAAATTGGATTTTGGGATTGGCGTCTAAAATGGTTTTGATTTTTTCTTCGTCGGCTTTTCCGGTTCCGGTGCTGAGTGCTATATATTGATAGAATTCATCGGATCTTCCGTTCAGGAATTGATTCCATTCTTCGACGGAATAATGTTTGTGGATTGCCGTGATGATTTTTTCTTTTGACAAGGCTTCTGCCATTTCGAAAGTTCCGACTGTGTCCATATTGGCGGCAATCAACGGAACGCCGCTCCATTTTTTCTGAGTGTGCAGAAAAGTGAATTCTCTTTCTATCGTAACTTCTGAACGGGATTTGAGTGTAGAACGTTTCGGACGAAACATCACATCTTTGAACCCCAACTTGATTTCGTTTTCTATTCGCATAGTTCAAAATTAATATAATTTTTTTTGAAAAGAGTGATGTTTTGGTTTGAAAATTTGATTTAAACTAAACTTTGTTTTAATGTTGAATCTGCAGCCCGGCTTGAGTGGAAATCCTTTTTGTGGCTGGAAAGCTTTGGTAAAAAGATTGACTTCGTCGAACCACTCCGTTAGGTTTGGGAACGGAAGACGGAAAAAGCTGCCCAAAATAATCAAATAAGAATCTCTATTTTTGTTTCTGTGAAACATCTCGCTATTATTGGTCTCGTGATTCCTGAGCCGGCTTCTACTGCTGCTGGTCACAGAATGATGCAGTTGATCCAACTTTTTTATGAAAATGACTACAGAATTACTTTTCTCACAGCTTCTAATAATATCGAATTTTCGGAAAAAATTGAAATCCAGAAGATTGAAATTAATAATGAAAGTTTTGATGAGAAGATTAAAAATCTCAATCCGGATGTTGTTCTTTTTGACCGTTATGTGACCGAGGAACAATTTGGCTGGCGCGTTTCTGAGAATTGTCCAAATGCTGTGAAAATAATTGATACGGAAGATTTGCATTTTCTGAGAGAAGCTAGAAGAAAGGCTTTTGCTGAAAAGAGAGTTGTAGAAAAGAGCGATTTCATTAACGATATTTTTGTGAGAGAGATTGCCGCGATTTTGCGGTGTGATTTGTCCTTGATTATTTCGGAATTTGAAAATAATCTTCTGATTAATGATTTTAAAATCGATCCAAATTTGCTGTTTTATATTCCATTTTTGACTGAGGATTTTGAGAAAAGCAAAACGCGTTTCGAAGAGAGAAAACACTTTGTAAGTATCGGAAATTTTCTTCACGAGCCCAATTGGCAAACGGTTTTAAAACTTAAAACGATTTGGAAAAATATTAGAAAAGAACTTCCGGAAGCCGAACTTCATATTTATGGCGCTTACACAAGTCAGAAAGTTTTGGAACTTCACAATGAGAAAGATGGTTTTTTGGTAAAAGGAAGAGCTGGTTCTGTGGAGGAGGTTTTTAATAAAGCTAAAGTTCTGCTGGCACCAATTCCTTTTGGCGCAGGTTTGAAAGGAAAACTTTGGGAAAGCATGAAGTTTGGGCTGCCAAATGTGACAAGTTCAGTTGGGGCTGAAGCGATGCGCAGAGATTTGCCCTGGAATGGTTTTATAGAGGATTCTGACGAAGTTTTTGTTGAGAAAGCTGTTAAGCTATATCAAGATGAAAATCTTTGGAATAAAGCTCAGGAAAATGGCTATCAGATTTTGAATTCTGTTTTCAGGAAAGATTTGTTTTCGAACTCCTTCATTAATAAAGTTTCGGAGATATCAGAAAACTTAGAAAATCACAGAACTGAAAATTACCTCGGAAAAATCCTGCAACATCATCAACTTAACTCGACGAAATATATGAGTCGCTGGATTGAGGAGAAGAATAAGAAATAAATATTAAGTTTATTAAAAAACCATCACAGAAATGTGATGGTTTTGTTTTTAAGGTTTTCTCACTCTTTTTAAAATACCGAGAAGCCATTCGGCGAGGTTTGTGTTGTCATAAATTTCGTGCATCATCGAAATTGGTTTTTGATATAATGAATCTGATTTAATAATTTTGTCCCAGTCCAAAGTGTTAGCATTAGCATCTTGAATACCAGATTTTTTCATTTCTTTTAGGGTTTCATAAGCAATTAATCCGTGAGCAATTGCAGTTGGATGTACACCATCCAGCGAAAATATACCACCTTGTTTTAAATTTCCTTCCGTATCGGCGTGATAATATTTTGTATTAGGTATTGGATACTGAAATTTGAAATAATCAGGAAATTGGTATTTTGGAATACCTCCATTTCTTTTGAAGGCAAGGCTGTCCAGCATAGCACTATAATCTATTATATTGTAGCGTCCGGGATGTGTAATATTTTTTGTCTCTGCAAGTCTTTTAATAATTGTATTATATTCCCGGATACAGTTATCGATGTGTAAAACTTGAGTAAAGCTTAAATTAATTCCTGTTTTGAAGGCAAATTCTTCATCAAAAGGGAAGTATGTATAATATTTGAAATATGTAACCGCATGATTGTCTCCTGTTTTTTGATCTTTGGTATCTTCTGTCTTAACTTCAAACGTTTCTCCCACGCCCTTTGCAAACGGAGCAATCGTAACCAATGGTACAGTTCCTAAAAACACTTTCGTTTCTTTATCCCCCAGTATTGCGTCTATCCGATTCAGAAGTTCTGAATAATCAGCTTCAAAATCTTTTGGATGCCAAAGATTATATACTCCTTTCTCGTTTACAAAAGTATCGCTTGGTTTATTGGTAACTTCTCCTTTTCCTTCGGTAAAGTTAATATTTAAGCCAAGGATTGTTCCTAATGCATTATTGGAACCCAACCAGATGATGACATTCTCGACACCTTCATTATCAGAATGGTATTGGAGCCAATCCAATTGCGATTTTTCTTCATGCTCTTTCATAAGTTGTGGATTCAAAACTCGGAGAGCAGTTCTCAGAAAACTATGGTCAACTGCGGAATACAATCCGTTTTTTGATTTATTTTTTGCGATCTGCTGTTGGCAGTATTTGGGCGTGATAAGCCAAGAATCGGAGACATTGAATCCTCTTGCTGCAACGTTGTGAAAAAATATTTCTCCGCCGGGATATTTTTTATTTTCTGCCCCGGCTCCTCTTTCGTAGTATTTTTCAATTTTGTTGAGGTAGGAAGGGATTGTTCTGGTAATTGCAAGTCCCCATTCTAATGTATTAATATTTGACCCATATTTATTTTCGAGTTCGCGAAAGATGGTTTCAATGTTAAAAGGTAATCCTTCTTCTGGCCAAATTGGGTATTTGTAATTTTCAATTCCTAATTGATTTGCAATTAATGAGGAAAAGCTGAGGTCGGTTCTGGCAGCTGCGCCAGACATAAACCCCTGGCTGATGCTGTCTCCAATAGTAAATAGTTTCATAATTTAGTTTTAAAGATTAAACGAAGAATATTTTACTAAATTATTTATTATTTTGTTTTAAAAAAATAACGATTTCGGGTAATTATATTAGAAAATAGATAAATAAATTTTTGGAAACAAAGCATAATCTATTTTGGGTTGTCCTGAATTTTTAAATTTGATTCAATTAAAACATCCCAAGCTCTGTTCCTTTTTGTATGCCTTTTTAAGTGTAAAAATAAGTAGAAATAGAAATTTCAGAAAAATTCTGAACAAAGATAAGTTCAATGAAACCCCTATAAAAACAAAAAACCACCACATTTCTGTGATGGTTTTGCTCCTCTTCTTGGGCTTTTTGTTTATTGTAATTAGCTATATATCAACAATTTGTGTTCTATTTCTGTTTTGCATACCTAATTTTGACCCTACACCTATAAAAGTGTCAACATTATAGAGGAAATGATAGGGTAGTTAGATTATTTATAAATGATGTGTAACCATAGATGATTATTACCTCTGAACTATTTTGTTTGTAGATTAATCTTAACTCCAATTTATCATCAATATTAAAAAGCTCATTTTGTTGTTTCAAAGAATTAATTTCAAAAATCATTATGACACATTGCAAAATATCCCAAGAAAAGATAAGTTCTACATACTTTGGAACAACACCTAAAAAAACAATCTTCTTAATATAAGTGTAACTATCAAATCCTTTGATTCTCTCAATATCCAATACCTCCAAATCAAACTCCCAATTCTCATAATGGTCTCCTATTTGGAAAGGTAAATCTTGGTTTTTCATAAGATATGGGTATTAAAAAAACCACTCTCAATCAGAATGGTTTAAGTTATATGTGTTGATGAACATTATACAAGATTTTCTTAAAAAGCTTCTTTTTTTCCACCAATTAATTTTATTAAATGAATAATAGCTTTTTTGCATCTTTCAGCTAGTTCATATTCAGAAGTAATTCCTAAAACAACATCATTTGAATTGAAAGTTTCTTTTCCATCATTGTACTCAGATATTTGTGTGATGCACTTTCCAGAGCTACAAGTTGCTAATAGATAATAATTTCCATTAATGTTTTTAATTTTGATAGAATTAAAACTAAGTTTACTAAAAGAGCCATAAAAAATACTTGTATGATTTTGTGAGGGTGAGTATTGGAATTTAGTAGGTTGTGTAACAGTAAACTTTCCATCTCTACTGATTTCTAAAAATTTGCTGTAGCTAGAATTTCCATCATAAATATAAGGACTAGAGCTTAGTTTTTCATTCAACCAATTTATTGTTTCTTGCTTTGACTGAGCTGTGACAGCAGTTACAATCAAAGAACAGATAAAAAATAGTTTTGTTTTCATAATTTGTATTTTTTAATTCATTAATAATTCCAAAGCTCCTTCTATATGAGTGTTATTTGAATAATAAAAGTAATTTTCATTTCTCTCCAATTGACTAGGATAGAATTTGTTATCTATTTCAATAATGTACAGACAAAAATCTACTACTTGAAATATAGATTTGTAATTTAGAATTTGATTTTTATGAGTATCTATTTTATAACACTCATAATCTGTACAAAAAATAGCAATATTGAAAACACCATACATCTCAAAAAATTTTTCAGAAGTATTGGTTTTTCCATTACTAATATTTTTCAATAAATCATCTATAATTGTTCTAAATCTACTTTCAGCGGATTTAAGATTAATATCCAAACCTAAGTAAAACCCAGAAGAACCTGTTTCGTAAAGGATTGCAAACATTTTAGCAGTTTTATTCAAGATATATAGGGTTGTAAATATTATTGACAAGTCTTTCAAATTCATCAATACCAATTAAATTTCTGAGGTTAATTTCCTCATCAATACTTAAACGTTTTATATCAGGCTCATCAATTAAATTACTAAATGTGTTTTCGGTTATGTTTTTCTTGTAATTTGTATTTTTTATTATTTCTTTATCAAAAAAATTGGGAAAAAAATCTATTGTATTTACTTTTTCAAATAAATGTGATTCTTTAAACTCCTTATGTTGATTTTGGAAAATGTTATATTCATTGTGTAGAGATTGTTTATTCTCAATCTCATATTGAGTTTCTCTATAGTCTGTGTTTAGATAACTTATTTCACAATTATAGCTCAAAAAGAACAAAGTGAATTCCTTTATTGTTTTATTATTATATTCAATCATTACTCCATAATTGCTTTGTGTTTCTTGACATTTCAAATAAATTTTCTGAGGCTCAATAAAAACAATTTTACAATCAATAGGAGATAAAATATATTTTTGTTCAAACTTAAATTCTGGGTTAGTTAATTTTTCAATTGAAATCAAAAACCTATTTTTTTCATTAATTTTCATCACTATTCCACGCAAGTTATTATCTAACTCGCTAAAAATTTTAACTCCATTGACTACCCTATATCTATAATTTGAAATAATATTAGTTATCATATTTGCTAAAATATTGCCATATATGGCATTTAATAAAACAAATATAATCAACACATTTGACTTGTCAAATAAGTCAAGTTGGAAAAATCTGAAATTCTGAAACTTGTTGGAAAAAGAATCAAAGAAGTGAGAGAATCCAAAGGAATCTCCCAAGTAGAACTTGTTGGCAAAATGAGTGGAGAAATAGACCCTACCAATATTTCTAGGATAGAATCTGGAAGAACCAATCCAACAGTTTTTACATTATTCAGAATTGCAGAAGCACTTGAAATTTCAGCTAAAGACTTAATTGATATAAGTTAAAATTTGGCTATTTATCAGTTCTAATAGAATTGTAAATACAATTATTATTTTTTACAAACAGTTAGCTAAAATCCCCTAATGGAAGGTAAGTAGTCCCCCAAATATTCCATCATAAGCTAGATTCTAAAAAATATTCCAAAATAATTCTGCACAATTTCGCTATAATATATATGTAGAAGAATTTTTACAAATCTCCCAACATAATGATATAATCCAATATTAATACACTTATACACACCCACGTTCAGAGAAAAAAAATCCAAATGTGGTTGAAAATAATCTATCCAGTTCAAACCAATTATTGATTTTAATACTGGATAGATTATAATTTAGTTTTGCAGAAGAATGCTATTGCTCATAGGCTTCTTCTAATTCCTTTGCTAAAAATTCTTCTTGTGAATCTACATCATCAGGAAGATACACAAATCTGTGTTCTAGTGTGATGACTTCTCCAGAATCCTTGATTGTATAAGAATAAGGCTCTGTTTGGATTTTCACAACTTTGCCAGGAAATTCTGTTCCAATAAGCCCTATGCAAGTAGCTTCATCAAATGTTGTTGATACAGTTGCTTTCTTGGCTGTAGCATAATACTGCCCTGTGGTTTGGGACTTAATCATTTCTATACCACCCTGAACTTCTAAAAGATAAAACTCTGTTCCATCTTCTCTTTGTCTTGTTTTGTAACTGATAATTCTTACCATTGTTTTTTGATTTTTGAGTTAGAAAAACCTCTCAGAAATAAGTTCACTTCTACAAACCAAATTTTGCTATCAACTAAAATTTAATCTGCCTGAAATTTTCTAATTCCTATAAAAGAGGGCGGGGTATTTCCCTTTCCAAAGATTGGTGGGGGTATGTTTTGAGGGGAGATTACATGAAAATAAATGGGGTGATAAATTTTATCTTTTGAAAAATTTTGAAAAAAAAAGACTATCATAAGATAGTCTTTTTTTAAATTTAGTCTCTACACCAAACCACTTGAGATTTGGTAATCCAAAAATGACTTTTGCATTTTATTTTTCTCCTTATAGAAGGATGAAAAGAAAAATGGTTAGTCTGCGGATCTATATTTAATCTCCAAGAAGGAGGAGAGTCATCCATTAGATTTAAAGTTAATATATCACCACAACCACAAGGGCAAACGAACTTAGAATACCAATAATCTTTAATTTTAACATCTCCTTCAATATAAACTACGTCTGGTTTAAAACCTCTAGGAAATTCATTAGTGAAAACTAAACGGATTTTCTTTTTAAAACTAAAGAAACCAAACAACCAGTTAATTATTTTTTTCATGGGGAAATCCTTATTAGTGGTTGTTTATTGCCTATACCTAAAGTATTAAAATCAAACAGTTTGGATTTTGATTCTGGACTGCTAGTAGCTGAGATGTCCCAATCACATAAGTTAATATGTGTTGAATCAAATTTCCTGTTCTCACTATACCTGTAAGGGTGAATTCTACTCAGCATTTCACAAACTGCTAGTGAAGAATGTAAAGTGTTCACACTTATAACAGCTGGGCTAGCAACATTAGTATTGTCAAAATATATTTGCCTCTTTACAAACTCTTCAGGATCTGTTCTTTTGACTTCTTCATCAGCTAATCTTTTGGATGAATAAACATTTCTCTCAAGCAAAGAAGCACTACCCGGATATACATAATGAATATTTCCATTGATGGAATCTATTCCACCTCTCCCATCTGCACTTAGCTTAACACCAATATCAATTAGTGGTACTAAGTAATAATGAGAGATTAAGTTTAAATAGTGTCTTCCTTCTGCTGAATCAACACATCCAAATATAAGATCACAACTCGCTAATTCATTTACTACTAATTGCTTTTCTTGAACTAAAAAAGGTAGCGTCGTTACTTTAGTTCCTAATCCAATAGAATCAATGTGTTTTTTTATAGCATCAACTTTTAATTCATGAGTGTTCACATCATCCATCTTTAATCCATAAATCCTATTCATATTTGCAAGCTCTCCTCTGTCATTATCAACCAAAACTAACTCTCCAACTCCAAGTCTTACAAGCTGTTCTATTGTAGGACTTCCAGTTCCAGAGCATCCAACAATACCTATTTTTAATGATTTAAGAATTTTAGTTGTTTTGTCACCAAAAGCTTGAGTATTTCTGTCTGTGAACTCGAGAAAATCTGAAGTTAATTTGCTTTCAGAGTAAAGAATTTTGCATATATTTTCTCCAACTATATTAGTACTATATAATGGATGAAATTCTCCTTTATTATCAATTACTCTTGCTTTAAATGAACCATCAGGATACATTATCATACTAGCATGTGGAAGTTCAGTATCAGTCCAGCCATAAACACATTCGAAAAAACTTTCATCTGAAATATCATCTAATTTTGAAAAATCAGAATCTTTAATTCCGTGTGAATGAAACTTTACAATAGCGTAATCATTTGCTAATGCTTTTTCTAAAAGGTGTTCTACATTATCTATCTTCCATTTTACAAAATCTTCTGCCCTTTCACATTCATTATAAGGTAATAAATATAATTCATGCAGCAAAAGAGTATTAGATTCACTTGTGTTTACTCTACCACACAATCCGAATGCAACAGCCTCAAGCCCATCTCCTGGATGGAGATGGATTTGAAGTTTATTGTGTTGATATTCAGTTAATTTAAAATTTACTTTCATGATTAACGCTTTTTAAATTCACTTTTTAAACAGTTAATCATTAAATCATAATGAGAAGAAATACTATCTATTTCAGGATCCCATGTATTATTACCTGTTCTATGTCTTGACCAACGCTGATAATCTTTTCCTTCAATTGTTTGTAAAGTAAGGGCTCCTATTGGCAATCCATCTGCTCTAGATAGAGGAGGGTAGAAATAAAACATATCCAGCGCAGCTGCTGGATATTGTTTAGGAATCATAAATGCTACATCTGCATTTTGCACATTATAGCCATCAGGTAGAGTACATGAACGCAAGACTAGCCAATCAGAACTAGTATTGTCAATGCTGTTTACAACTCCAAATCTATCTAAAAAAGATAAATCTTCCTCAAGTAGTTGGAGTGGTAAATCAGTTTTTATGAAGCCTTCAGTACAGTCAAGAGGCTCTATAACAAATCTTTCAACTCCACAAGCAGTTAAATCAACAACCTCTTGTAAACCAATTAGTACTTTTCCTCCCTTACTAAACATTTTTACTCTATTGTTTTCAGGGTTTTTACCAGCGAGCTTTAATATTTCAAGACCTGTTATTTCCTCTTGAAATACCTCGTACTTATCACCATTGATTTTTATGAGATATTTATAAGTAATATACGGTATAGATCCTTTGCAAAAACAGTCATGTAAATCAAGTGCTTGCTGTTCAAATGGAAGTACTGTGAATCTTTCAATTCCGCAATCAGTTAAATCAACATCAATATTAGGTCCAATAAGAGTCTTATCGGAGCGGGTTTTCATACTAATAAAATGTGTTATGGGATTTGTTCCTGCAAATTGATGAATCTGCAGTCCAGAAATTACTTGGTTTTTTGTTCTATGTGAAGTTTCATTAATATAAAACTCATACTCATAAGCTATTTCAGGTTTTACTCCTGAGCAATAGCATTCTTTTAAATCTGTTATACTATTCATTGTATTGTTCTTTTTTTGGAATTTTGTTTCCATTGTGAAAAAAATTTTAATTTATTTTTTGCTCACCAGCTTTCTGAGGGCTGAAATTCACAGAAAAGAAATCCCATTTTTTACGTTTGGAGCTCTAACTCGCAAAAAAAATTTGACAGATTTTTACCTAAAGTGTAATTAGAATCAATTGAAAATGCTTATGTTTGTAATGCTACTTGACAAATTTAGCACTTAAATTTGTTAAAAATTACGAAGTCTGGTAGCAAGACTGCCGGGCTTCTTTTTATCTTTTTCTATTCTTATATTTTCTTCTTTTTATTAGTTGGTTTATTTCACGAGTGAATTTCTTTGTTTTCACTGGTACAAATTTATATAAAATTTTAATACGACAAAATTTTTGTTAAAAAAAATCAAAAAAAAACAATGTCAAATATTCCCAACACATATTGTTTTATTATAAAAAAAGCTGTACCTTTGCAGTATGAAATTAAAAACTTTTAAGTAAATATGAACACAATCAGTAAAGAGAAATTTTATATTTCGATTGGTTCCTCTATTGTCACTAAAAGAAAAGAACTTGGTTTAACTCAAATAGAGTTGGCTAATAAAACAGGGATGAGTAGAACTTCAATTGTCAACATCGAAAAAGGGAAACAGTATCCCCCTGTTCATTTACTATGGACTATAAGTTGTGCTTTAGAATCTACCCCAGCAGATTTTTTTCCTGAAAGCAATAGTGGAATGTTTGTTATAGAGGATAATTTACCTCTAAAAAATGTAATTCTTAAGAAGGCAAAAAAGGAAGATATAACAGAAGAGTCTATATCTAAAATTAAGTCTTTTATTCTTGGGATGTAATTTTTATTATATTTGTTTTACATATCAAACTCCTTTAATGTTAAAAAATCAGATTGAAAAAAAGGCTTTAGAAGTGCTAAAAAGTTTAGAAACATTGGAAGCTCCTATACCTATTAAAACTATAATCAAAAATCATGGAATTAAATTAAGTCCTTATGACTTGGGAGAAGATGTGTCTGGAGTTTTGGTAATTGATAATACTAATTGCAAAATAGGCTATAACTCCACCGAATCACATACCAGACAGAGATTTACTTTAGCTCATGAGCTTGGACACTTTATACTTCATAAGAGCAAGCAACAAGAAGTGTTTGTTGATAATGTTACTTATATGTTTAGGAAAAACAATGTTAGATCAAAAGACTATAAAATAGAAATGGAAGCTAATCAGTTTGCCGCTGCTATTTTAATGCCTAAAGTTTTAGTTGAATCAGAAAGAAAGAAATTAGATGATGGTTTTATTAATGATCATGATTTAATAGTGGAATTATCTAAAAAATTTAAAGTTAGCCAAATAGCAATGACCTATAGATTAAATAATCTTGGCTACTTCCATGATTTTTAGCAAAAATGAATTTTTAAAAATATATAACTCCAGCAATCTGCTGGAGTTACTTTTTAACTCAAAAACCAATGATAATCAGAATTACCATTGAGAGTTTTCTGAATGCCCTTTGAAAATTCAAAGGCATTCAAATTCCTATCTAGGAAGGTGTCTATGTATGAAGATTTGTTGGCTTGTGTAAATAGATTGTACACATTCCAAAGATTAATCCTACCATCTTCCATTCTGGAAAAATCCTTATCCTCATAATAATCCTTTGCTATAGTATTAATATGAGAATCATTAAAATTCAATTCAGGAATCTTAGATCTTTCTAGTTTTGGCAAATGTTGATATAATCTGCTTCTTCCAATCAATTGTGCAAATTGATGTTCAGATAAATAATCTTGAGATAGTTCTTTCATCTCCACAAGATGTAGTTCTGCATTGTAATTCTGCATCACTTCTATGGTTTTAGATTGTAGCTCCAAAGCATTAGAAGCCCTCAAATCTTCTACAAATCCATCAGAACTCACACATAGATTCATACAGACAAAATTCTGGAATCCAATAAAGAACTTGAATTTTTCTAATGTCTTTTTATTATACAAATTCTCTTGATTATAGCTTCTTACTCCTCCTACACATAAAGAAATCTCATTACCATTTACTAAATGCTTAATGCTTGGGATTTTTACCACAAATGCAATCCTTTCATAGTAAATAGTCTTTTCGTGTTCCATCAAATCTTTAACATTCTTATAGATTGCATCAGGAGTTCTACCTTTAATTTGATGGGAAACCCTAATTTCTGGTTCTATTATGCTTTGGAAAGGAAATAATTTGGAAACAGCCTCATACACTACATCAATAAATTCTTGATGAGCAATAGTTTTTTCATTGTCTTTGCTAAATACAGGAATAATGCAATCATTTCTTAGATGCTCCAATTCAATTTCTGTTGTATTGGCTACAATAAAAGGGTTGTTGGGAATTTCTTTCTCAATTTTGGGCATTAAAAAAGGTTGAACTAAATTTTTAGTATCAACCTCACTACTTACTAGATTATCAGAAAGAATATCATTCATTTTGCTAGGATAAAATACCTCTGCATATTCTGCATCCAAAAAATCATTTCCATCATCTAAGAAAATACCTCCAATAGATTTCTTTTCTCTAAGGGCAGGGACAATACCAACAGCATCCCTAAATGTTAGATTTCCCTGTAATATATGTTCTTCTATTATGTTGGGAGTTTTACTGAATTTTGTTGTGTCCATTTTTTGAATAATTATTAGGGTTAGTAAGATTAATAAGCAAAGACTTTTTAGCTTCAAAATCCACTCTCAGGCTATCTTGGAACTGTGGGAATTGTCTGTACAAAGCATATAACTCTTGGATAGCATTACAGCCTGTAATAGCTTCATAAACCTCTTTTTCACTAACAAAACTTAAATTCTGGCTTGGAGCAAAAGAATCTTCCTTTTCTTGACATTCAAATGCTTCTTTGGGATTGATTTGTGGAAGTCTATTTTTGCTAAGATTATTAGTTATAGCAGGACTTTGAGGGTCTTTTGATAGTTGAATTCCTGCATTACACCATTCCAAAATTTCATTTCCTGTGTTCTCTGAAATCACAAATTCTGGCTTACCCATAAAGAGCCCTGTTCTGTCTTTGGAACTCACAGCAAAATGCTTAATATCTACATCAAAGACCAAAGTGAATTCATAGTCCAATCCATCTCTTTGGACAGACTTAAGTCCTACTTTTTCTGGAATGAATTTACCATCCTTCTGATTCAAAACATAATCCTGCTTGGTTCTCATTGTAGCAATGATATGGGCATTTGCTTGCAGTATCTTATCGACAAATGTTTTTTGTCTTGGAGTGACTTTAGCCCAATTGGTAAATGAATTTCCTGCCAATTTGGAATGAAAATCCAACAGTTCATCCCAGCAATGAGAAATGCTGTCCAAAATAATGACTTCCATCCCTGCTTTCTCACATACATCAATAGCCTTGATGTAGTTTTCAGGAGTGTAGGGTGGAGCCAATGTGAGGACATTGTAATTGCCCAGATGAGCATATAAATCTGCACTTCCATTTTCTGTGTCAATAATGGCAACTTTAGATAAGTTACCATTTGTAATTCCTTTGGCAAGAAGTAAACTTGAATAAGTTTTACCACTTCCTGCACATCCTTGCAAACCAATTTTAATTTTGGCTTGTCTTCTTTCAGATTGTCTTAATTGCATAAAGATTATTGTTTAAAAAAGTTAATATTAATATGAATGATTTTTAAGCTTAAAATGAATATAAGCAATTGAAATTCAGATAAATAAAAGTTAAAATTATTTGGAATTTCGATAGAAATGTTATAACTTTGCAAAAGTTTCATACCACAATTCTGTGGTTACTTCGAATACGAATAATATACTTAGATAGGAATACTGATCTGTTGTTTCTGATTCTAAATTTTTAATAACAAGACAAAGACATCTGTCCAATGTGGCTATTCCCATTGGATATATGTTTTGTTATTTTAAGAATTTAAAATGACAACAGAAATTTTAGAAAAAGATCAATTAGAAAAAGATCAAAATGAAGTATTACTAATCAATACAAGCAAACAAAACACTCCCGAGAAATATTATGTATATCTACCAAACAACTTATGCGTTGATACATTGGTGGAAAATAATCCACCTGATATTAAAAACTTTCACAAGGATAAGCTGAAATATATTATTAGCTTATTATACAGCATTCCCGTAAGGCTAAAAGATTATGATTTTGAGCTAAATAGGGGCTATATTCCTATGAATAGTGAGGTTTTAAAAAGCAGAGTAAGAGAATACAATCATTATTTGGAATATCTATGTGATCAAGGAATAATTGAAAGAAGATCAAATGTGAAATATTTGGCTGGAAAATATTCTTCTGCTTATAGATTCAAATCAGAATATAATACTGAACCCGCAAGAAAATCAATTACTTGGAAAAGGTTGATAAAAGCGATTTGTAGAAATGTTACAAAAGAAGAATTTCTTTTTGTTGATCCTACAGAAAGAAACTTAGAATATCTGGAAAAATGGTGGAATGACAATATCCAATTTGACTATCAAGGAGCTAAAAAATGGCTAAAAAAATTATATCTGAAAGAAAGGTTAGAAGGCAAAAAATTCTGCAAAAGGAGATACTATGTAAGACTTTTGGTTGTGAAAAAATTCAAAAGCAGAGATTACATTTTACATCAGGATTCAACCTCTGGCAGGTCTCATAATCTATTGACACAATTAAAAAGCGAATTGAGACCATTCATAAAATATAAGGGCAAGAGCCTTGTTGCTGTGGATATTACAAACTCACAGCCATTTTTATCTCTTGCATTGTTGAATAATAAATCCTTCGAAGATAACCATATTGCAGATAAGATTGAATTATACAATCCACATAGTAATATCAAATCCTCTATTATGCTGGCACTTTCGGATGATGGTTTTGTGAACAAAGAGGACATTCAGAAATATTATCAACTTGTAAAAGATGGACTATTTTATGAAAAGTTTGGAAAACTTCTGGTAGAAAAGAATCTTATAGATAAATCTTCTCCAGAGGAAATAAGAAAGAAAGCAAAGAAAATAATGTTTGCAAGTCTTTTTGGACACAACAATGAAAAGTGTGAAATAAAAGACAAAAAAACAGGTAGGTCACATTACATTCCTAATGAAGGTATGATTTTGTTTAAACAAACATTTCCATCAGTTTTTGAAATATTCAGAACAATCAAAGTAGGAAAACACAATGCTTTAGCTTGTATTTTACAGAATCTTGAAGCAGAATTAGTACTTCATAGAGCCTGCAAAATTATTTCTGAAGAAAACCCACAGATTCCAATTTATACATTGCACGATTCAATTGTAACAACAGAAGAAAATGCAAAATATGTAAAAAGAGTTCTCTCTCAAGTTTTATTAGAAGCCATTGGCATTGCTCCCCAAATAAAAGAAGAGAAATGGCAATTAGAAGCAAAAAAGGTAGCATAAGCTACCTTTTTAATTTTCTACCAACTTCTATCATATGTTCACTAACTTTTTTCTGAACAACTTTTGCATAATGCTCCTGGGTAATTGTAATTTTGGAGTGTCCCAAAAGTTCTGATACAATTTCGATTGGAACATCATTGTACAATAGAACAGTTGTAGCAAATGTCCTTCTTGCCAGATGATGAGTGAGGTTTTTATTTATATCTACAATTCCAGCAATCTCTTTTAAGTAAGAGTTGAATTTCTGATTACTAAATACAGGTAATAACCTCATATCATCTTGCTCATTACTAAATTTCTCTATTATCTTGGCACTTTTAGACAGTAGAGGAACTGAAATTTCTCTTCCTGTTTTTTCACGAATCATTTTTATCCAATATTGCCCATCAAATCCCTTTATAATATGTTCTTTTCTGAGATTGGACATTTCGTTGTATGCAAGACCTGTATAACAGCAAAATATGAACATATCACGAATTGTTGAAAGCCTTTCTTGTGTAAAAGAAAAGTTCTCCAATTTGATCAGTTCTTGCTCTGTAAGAAAAGTAATGATTTTTTTAACAGTTTTAGGCTTGTGTTCAGAAAATGGATAGAATTCAATGATATTCTCATTGATAGCTTGTTTTATGACTTTTTTGAATCTTTGAAGCGATTTATTAATAGTGACCTGTTTATGATGCTTTTCAGTTTTAAGATAATACTCAAATTCCAGAATAAAATTCAAATCCAAATTATTTAATGGAAAATCAGATTTTTTAAACTTAAATAAAATAAAGGCTTCTAAATCTGCTTGTATGTAGTTGAATTTATCCCAAGTTTGTTGCTTTATTTCAATTCCAATTAGTTTCTGAAATTTCTGTAAGTAAGTTTTGTAAAACTGAATTAAGCCAGTTTCTTTTATTGGTTTTTCTCCTTTGTAAGTCCTGTGGATATCTTCAATTGAAAAAACAATTTCTTGCACCTGTAAAAATAAAAAAGCCTGATTTACATTTTTTGTAATCAAGCTTAATTCATTATTGATAAAGTTGTTTTCATCATTGGGAGGCTTCATAATCTGCCTTTTACTATCCCATTGCTTTGGATTAACAAATAACCCTGTAGCAAATTGCTTTCTCTCTCCATCATAGGTAATTCTGCAAAGTAAAGGAACTAAGCCCTTTTTATTAATCCTTGTGGGAGAGATAAGAAATAAAATTTTAAAAAGATTGTATCTCATATTATTTGTAACGTTTTGAAAATGTGTGAAATAATATGCAACCCAGAAATAAAAGCATGCAACCTAAATTGCAACCTAATTTTATATAAAATTGATAATTCTTGTTGTTTTAGGAAATATCAAGAAATTTCCTAAAACCAAGTTAAACCCAATACAATAAGTATATAAAAACAAAAAACCACCACATTTCTGTGATGGTTTTGCTCCTCTTCTTGGGCTCGAACCAAGGACCCTCTGATTAACAGTCAGATGCTCTAACCAGCTGAGCTAAAGAGGAATGTTTCTTTTTGCTTTAAGCGTGTGCAAATATAGAAACTTTTTTAAAAACTCCAAAACTTTTTTTGAAACTTTTTTTATTTTTTTTAGCTCACAGCTTGCACTATCAGCTTAACTATATCATTTCCAAATATTAACGCCATAAGCCCCAATAAGAAAATTACACCTACCATTTGTGCATTTTCCAAAACTTTTTGAGGAACCGGCTTTCTTGTGATGATTTCCCACAATGTAAACAAAACGTGACCGCCATCTAAGCCTGGAATCGGAATTAAATTAAGGAAAGCCAACCAAATGGAAAACTTAGCGGTAAAAGACCAAAACTGCTGCCAATTGATAGAAAGATCTCCATCTTTGCCTTTGTCAACGTGCATATTATTTACGATAGCAATTGGGCCACCAACTTTTTTGTAACCTTTAATCGTTTTATTAAAAATCAATTTGAATTGTTTTACTTGATAAGTCAAACTCTCAATCGTTCTCGTGTAACCTCTGCCAATTGACTCACCAAATGTAAAATGGTTTAGGGTTATCATTTTCTTGTAATCCTTGAAAGACCCAACTCCAATTTTCCCATCTTTATCTACAGGAATAGATATGGGAACCAAAGTTTGTCCACGATTAACGATAAATTCCACATTTTTGCCAGCTTTCTTAGAAACAATTGGCGCTAATTCATCATAGTAATCGATTTTCTGATTATCAATGCTGATGATTTTATCACCAATCTTAAGACCTGCATCCTGAGTTGATTTTTGAATGATTGTATCCACCGTTGGAGCAATTCTCGGCATTAGGAAAGCTTTTGGGGAATCTGCCTGTAAAACCAATGCTTTTCCTTCGTCGCTTGTCGGAAAAGTCACTTCTTTTCCGTTTCTAAGAACAGTTACGTGGTCACTCAATAAAACATCGAGAGATAATTTATCAAAATCCTTTTGCGTTTTACCGTCAACTTTTAAGATTTTATCGCCGTTTTCAAAACCCATTTTAAGTGAAGGTTCAGAATAATACATTTTGCCACCCAATTTCTCAGTGTCATAATTTTCTTCGCCATAGAAATAAGACAACGAACCGAAAATCAACCAAGCCAAAAAGAAATTAACCGTGACACCGCCAAGCATAATGATTAGCCTTTGCCAAGCCGGTTTCGCACGGAATTCCCAAGGTTCTGCCGGTTTTTTCAATTGCTCAGTATCCATACTTTCGTCCACCATTCCGGCGATTTTCACATAACCTCCAAAAGGAAGCCATCCGATTCCGTATTTCACACCTTCGTGCTTTCTCCAGTCGGAGTCCGGCAGTGTAGAAACATCAATGGGTTGAAGGACTTTTTTGCCGTCTATTTCCACCTCTTCTTCAGTAGGGTCATTTTTGGAAAAGAATCTATATTGCCATTTTCCATTGATTTTTTTCATTGCGAAAATGGAAAAATACGGGTCGAAGAATAAAAAGAATTTGTCTACTTTGGTTTTGAACCATTTCGCTGGCAGAAAGTGCCCAATTTCGTGTAATGTTACAAGGATAGAAATGCTCAGTACAAACTGAAATATTTTTAATGCTAATTCCATTAATATGTTTTAAAATTATAAGTTGTCAAAGGTAATCAATTAGTCAGAAAGTATACCAATGTAAAATTGCGTCAAAAAGTCATTTAATACAGTTCAAATCATCAATTTTATTTGGGCAGCTTTATCCGCCTTCCACTCTCAATCTTTTTTGCAGAAGATTTCCATTTCAATAGAAATTAATTACACGCAAAAAAGGATTTCCGTTCAAGTCGGGCTGCAGATTCAGCATACAAACAACAGTTGTTCTAAAAACACAATTTTGTCATTCCGGAGGAATCTAAACTTAGCTGTCGAGATTCCTCCGGAATGACAAAAAACTGAATATCTTTATCCAACAAATATTAGATAGAAATCCTTAATTTTAAATCAAATTTAAAAATGAAATTATGTCAAATGTTCAAATGATAATAGAAGAACGTGCTGCCGATATCGGGAATTTTCTGGTTGGGAGATTGTTGCCGTTTTCTCAGAAAAGAAGCGTTGGTCCGTTTGTTTTTATAGACCATATGGGCCCGGCTGCGCTCAAGGATTACGAGAATCTTGATGTTCCCCCACATCCGCACATCGGACTTTCAACTTTGACGTTTTTGTTTGAAGGAAGCATTATGCACAGAGATTCCATCGGAACAGAAATCGAAATCAAAGAAGGTGCTGTGAACTGGATGACCGCCGGAAAAGCCGTTGCACACTCCGAAAGAACACCAGAATATCTCAGAACTACAGACAAGAATCTTCACGGCTTACAAATCTGGGTTGCTCTACCAAAAGAACTGGAAGATATGGAACCCGAGTTTTTTCATATCAACAAAGAAGACATCCCAAGCTGGAAAGACAATGAGGTAGAGTATAAATTGATTGCCGGAGAAATCCTCGGACGCAAATCGCCAGTTCCTGTTTATTCTCCACTTTATTTCCTTGAAGTGAAAAATACGTCCGTAGAGGATAAAGAAATTATTCTTGGAGATTATCTTTTCGGAGAATCGTCGCTTTATATTCTGGAAGGGAATATCGAAAGTGAAGGCAATCTGTACAACCCGAAACATATCCTGATTGCTAAAGATGCAAAACTCTGTCATTTCACTTTGAAACCGGATTCAACAGTTTATATTTTTGGAGGCGAGCCATTTCCGGAACCGAGACATATCTATTGGAATTTTGTTTCCTCAGAAAAGGAAAAAATTGAAGCAGCGAAAACCAAATGGGAAAACCACGATTTCCCGAAAGTCATTAATGATGATGGCTACGTTCCGCTTCCGCCACAGAATAAAAATCTTAAACTTAAATAAAAGCAAAAGCAACTCAAATGGAGTTGCTTTTTTATGTTATATAATTTCTTTTTAAAAAGAATATGAAACGCCAAAACTACCATTATTGCCAGCTTCTACAAATGCGCCCCAATTTTCTGTGAAGAAATATCTTGCACCAATGTAAACGCCTAAACCAAAATTTCTACCGGCTACACCAACATTCGCTCCCGGATAAATATCAAGTTCTGGTGGCAAAGCCAAAGTTTCCTGTAAGTGAAATCCAACTCGTCCAAAGATGAACGGATTGTCATCTTTTTCATTAAAATAAACATTGGCACCTCCACCAACTGAGATCAAATTGTTAATCCCATAATCATAACTCGCAGCAATCCCGGTTCCGAATCCCCAGGCGTTTATTCCGCCTTGTGCTTTCTGATCGCCAGCACCTGTCCAGGCCTGTGAAAAGCCAAATACACCTAAATTAATTGCCAAAAGTGCAAAAATCTTTTTCATATGCAAAATTCAAAAATATAGTTTCTAAAACGTTGTTTTCCGGATTTTATTTCCCTTTTTCTCCAAATGAAAACAGCAGGTAAAATAAAAAAGGTAATATAAAAATACTTCCCAAAAGCAAAGCCCATCCTAATGCAGCAATGGTTTTTGGCGCTGCACTTTCATCAAACAAAGACAATGAACTGCCATTGGCAAAAAGAATAATATCGGGATTGTGCTGATATGTTGCTGCTACCAGAATCATAATAATCTGAAAACCACCAAGAACTCTTGCGAGTAAGAAATTACTTTTTTTAATAGCATCATTCGTAAACAGCAAACTTATGGTTGCCAATGTGATTGCAATAATTCCCAAAGCTTTGGAGAAAATCCAGTTTAATAATGGAATACCGGAAAAATAAGCACTTACGAAAACCAAAACACCAGTAATCACAACATAGAAAGCTGTTTGCCGGGTTTTACGAATCATAATTGGCAAAACATCATCAAGAAATCTCGCTTGATGCAGAGAAAACAAAGAAGCCAGATAAGCACAAAGCGCCACTGTAAAAAATCCCACACAAACGCCAAACCAGTTCAGCCAGCTGAAAATATACAGGCTCAGGAAATCTTTTGCATCTGTGTCAATAGATCCGGAAATCGTTGAAGCGGCTATCATTCCGAGGAAAAAAGGCGTCAGTAAGCTGGAGTAATAAAATATCTGTGTGTAAAGTTTCTGCCAGCTGTCGTGCACCGCATCGTAATTTCTAAAAGTGAAAGCGGTTCCTCTCGCAATAATTCCGACCAACATCAAAACCAAAGGAATATGAAGATAGGTCGAAACGGTTGTGTAAATTGTTGGAAATCCCACAAACAGAATCACAATCGCAATAATCAGCCACATATGATTCGCTTCCCAAATTGGTGCGATGGACTTTAACATGATCGATTTTGTCTTGTCGCGATAAGACTTCCGTGAAAACAATTCGATAATTCCTGCTCCGAAATCTGCGCCACCAGTAATGATGTACAAACAGATTGCTACCCAAAGAAATGCAATTACAACGTAGATCATTTTATTTGGTTTTAGGATTATAATTAGGATCAGTCGGGTCGTAGAGTTTAGGAACCATTTTGATTTGTCTTAATAAAAGAAAAACAATTATTAATGATAACGAGAGGAAAACCAACGTGAAAAAGTAAAATGAATATTGGATTCCCGGCATCGGTGTTACGGCGTCAATAGTTCTCATAATGCCATAAATTATCCACGGCTGTCTACCCACTTCCGTCACAGTCCAGCCAGCTTCCAGAGCAATATAACCAAATGGAATTGCAGCCACAAAAATTTTTAAAAACCATGATTTCGTGAGCCATTGCTTTTTCCAAAAACTTGCGATGAGGTACAATCCGCCAATTCCCATCATCACACTTCCGAAAAATATCATAACCTGAAAAGCATAATGCACAACGGCAACAGGCGGCCATTCGTCTTTCGGAAAATCTTTCAGACCTTTCACTTCTGCATCAAAATCGCCCCAAGTCAGAAAACTCAGGACTTTCGGAACTTTGATGGCGTATTTTATCTGTTCATTTTCTTCATCCGGAATTCCGCCGATGACAAAACTTGCACCTTTTTCGGTTTCGAAGTGGGCTTCCATTGCTGCCAATTTTATAGGTTGTCTTACGGCAACAGATTTCGCAGCAATATCCCCACTGATGGGTGCTAATAAAGCTCCGATAATTGCAAATCCTGCAGAAATCCTAAACGCTTTTGTATGGAAACTGATATTTCGTTTCTTCAAAATCATTAAGGCGTGAATTCCGGCAACTGCAAATCCAGTTGCTGCAAACGCTGCCACTGTCATATGGAAAGCTTGCGGAAACCAAGCCTCGTTGAACATCGCTTTTATAGGATCGATATTCACATATTGTCCATTAATGTAATCAAAACCAGCTGGACTGTTCATCCAAGCGTTGGCTGCAACAACCAGAATTCCGGAAGCTAATCCGCTAACTCCCACTACAACACCACAAAACCAGTGAAACCATTTGTTGAATTTTTCCCATCCATACAAAAAGAAACCAATGGCGATTGCTTCAATGAAAAAGGCTGTTCCTTCCAATGAAAACGGCATTCCGAAAATAGGACCAGCGTGTTCCATAAACTTGGGCCAAAGCAAACCGAGCTCAAAAGACAGCATCGTCCCGGAAACTGCACCGGTTGCGAAAAGAATTGCCACACCTTTGCTCCAGGCTTTTGTTAGTCCTTTGTAAACTTCGTCTTTGGTCGTGAGATATTTGTAATGAGAAAACGCCATCAGAAAAGGCATGACCATCCCGACGCAGGAAAATATAATGTGAAAGCCCAAAGACATCGCCATCTGCGAACGGGCAGCCATAAAATCATCCATAACCTTAATTTGATGGTAAAGTTAGAGTTAATTTCAAAGTTTTCGATTGTATTATGTAAAGACAATTGTCATATTTGCTGAACTTGTTAAGGTTTTTTATTGTCAATAGTAAGGGAGTTTTTAAGTTGATATCAATAAAAAGCCGAAAGGACACTTCCGGCTGGTTGTTGTTTAATAAATATTTCCTGCATATTGCGAATTGGAAACCATCAGCAAATCTTCTGACCGGAATGCAATCCATACATGAAGTGTTTTGTTCCGAAAATTGACCGAAAGATTTACGGTGTAGGACTCATCTAATCGTTTAGCTGCGTTTTCTACAAAATAAGACTGATTTTCATTCTGTTCTGTACCAGGATCTGTTTTGCAGATGGCGGTGATGTTCGTTTTCTCGGACGGATTCTTGTGATCTCGTTTCCGAATACGTTGGCTACGACGATACGTCCTGTGCGTCCTGAGGTGCCTGATAATAGAGAGTCATATAATTTACCCATAATACATTTGTTTTTTTTGGTTAAAAAATATTGTTAAGCAATTACCACTGTCGGTAATCTTTTTCAAAAGTATTTTCCCTGAGCGACAAAAGTTGACGTGTTATTTTTTATTTTAATCTGGTTCAAAAAATAATTTAACCACGCTCAAAAAAGCATATTTTTTAAAGCGCGTTTCTGTATTCTTTCTTCGATGCTTGTTCGATGCTCGTTCGAATGATGAACTATTGTGTTTTTAATTATTGCATTATTATGTTAAATGCGGTTTGTTATTAAATTAATTTTATTTAACATAATAATTTAACTATAGAAATGTTTGGAAAGCAGTTAAAATTTTGCTAATTTGGCAATGTAAAAACAAACCAATGAAAAGACTCATTATAAGCTTGGGGATCCTTGCTATGGGATATTCCTATGCCCAAAAAGTAAGCTGGCAGAAGAATGTAGAATCCGGTAATCAGGATTTTCTTTCAGGATTAGCCATTACAATTGACGGACAATATTTAGTTTCCGGATCATCCATCCAAAAGAACCAATCCCCAACAAGCAACAATCAAAATAAAGGTTACGATTACCATATTCTCAAACTCGATCAACAAGGTCAGAAAGTTTGGGAGAAATATTTCTCGGGGAATCAACACGACTATCTACTGTTTCTACCCGAGAAGGTGGTTTCCTTTTGGCAGGAACTTCTTATTCTTCATTGGCATTAGACAAGAAAGATAAGTCCAGTGGATCATCGGACATCTGGTTAATTAAGATTGACGAGAACGGTGAAGAAGAATGGCAGAAAACGATGGGAACCAAATACAGTGAAGAAGCGAGAAGTATAACGCAGACCACAGATGAAGGATTTGTTGTTGCAGGATCAACAAATCATCCAAAATTAGGTTACGGTTCTAAAGATGTTTTTGTAACCAAACTGGATAAGCAAGGAAAAATTATCAGTCAATTAATTTTAGGTGGAAAAGGACTGGATGAGGTAGAAAAAGTGATTCCTACAAAAGATGGAGGTGTTCTGATGGGCATCTACTCTAGAAGTAGTATCTATGACGGACAATCTAAGTCAAAGATCAATTCTAAAGATTTGAATTCAACATTATCCAATACCAATAATTCTGAATCTTCCTCAAATAATTCATCATCAAATCCAAATAAACAAAATTCAGAATCCTACGATATAACTTTCTATGGTAAATCCTTTTTAAATTATGGTGAGGGTGATTACTGGATTGTAAAATTGGATAAGAATGGAGTTGTTCAGTGGGAGAAGAACTTCGGCGGGAATGAAGATGACCATATCCGAACAATGGCATTGACGGGCTCCGGTTACATTATAGGTGGCGAAAGCAGATCACAGACATCCGGAAACAAGAGAGCAAAGTTAGAAGAAGGAACAGACCTGTGGTTACTGTCATTGGATGAAGATGGGAATGAACAATGGCAACAGTCTTACAACTTCAAGAACCGAGATGTTTTAATGTCAATAAACACAATCAAAGAGACAGGAAGTAAAAATCAAGAAACGACTAAGGGGTTTTTGATTGGTGGTTTTACACAGGCTGAAGGTAAAGTTCAAAGTAATGACGAAACATTCTGGATGTTATACATTGATAAGAATGGGAAAGAAGTTTGGAGAAAGTATGTGGAAGGAAAAGACAAAAAGAAAGAAGAGAGGCTAACAAGTGCAATACTTAACAGAGACGGTTCATATATTCTGGCAGGGACTAGTGCAGAAGAATTAGGTAAGGAGAACTGGAAGGTTGTAAAACTATTGGATAGCGATGTAGAAGATTTGATGGAGAACAAGTATATTCAGATCTATCCGAATCCTGTGAAGGACTACTGTTATGTAGAGATAGGATTAGACTTCGATCAGGCTGATATTTACATGTATGATATGGCTGGGAAGGTTATTCAGCAGTTACAAACAAGAAACAAAGTAACGAAGGTCAACACAAGCAGATTACCACAAGGTGTTTACATCATTAAAGCGAGTATCCCGACTCAACAAAACAAAAAACTAACTACTAAAATCGTGAAAGAGTAATGAAGAAAGTTGTATACATTTTTTTAATAGTATTTTCAATTTGCCTAGTAAATGCACAGCTTTATATGCAGCAGTTGCAAATCAAAACACCAGAATCCTATGCTTTTGAAAAATACGGTAATGTACCTGTAAATTTATATACAGGAATGATCGATCTGAAAATCCCTTTGTTCAATATAGATATTGATGGGGAAAATTCTATCAATATGCTATTGTCTTATGACTCCTCAGGTTTCATTCCCAGAAAAAAAAGTGACTTGGCGGGAGTTGGCTGGTCGTTAATTGGAGGAGGTAGGATTACCAGATCTGTTAACAGAATGCCAGACGATTATATGGGTGTCCCACAAAGTTCTGGAGGAAATCCTTTTGATACAGGAGCAAATCTGCATGGCTTTTTAACAGGGGTAAGATTAAATTCTTCTACAACAAACTCTCAGGTATATAATTTAGAGAGTGGGATTGGCGGAATCTCGGGATTAGACTGGAGATTAGGAAACGCGGCTAATGGATATGAGGGTGAACCTGATTCTTTTAATTTCTCAATTCTTGGGCTAAGCGGAAAATTCATGATAGGTAACGACGGTAAGGTTATTGTCGAGTCCAATGATCCTAATCTGACTGTAGATATCTCAGGTTTAAAAACTTATGCACCATCTTATGAATGCAAACTTTCTCCTTCTCAGATTGTAATTAAAGATGGTCAGGGAAATACTTATTATTTTGGGGGAGATTTTTCAAAATATGAAGTCTCGTATCCCTCAAATTCTGCCAATGGGCCTGATCATGATGAGACTTCAAGATTTTACACTGTAAATGCCTGGAGTATTTCACAGATTATTTTCCAGAATGGTAAAACAGTGACTTTTAATTACGTTCAAGATAATCTGATTGATGGTTTTTGTACATATGCAATAGCCAATACTTTGACAAATAATTCAAAAATAGTAAGTTTAGATGCTTTTTTTCAAGATGGTTCACGATCAGGATATACAAAAAATTGCCCTGGAGGATTTGCTGGCTGTTGGACTAATTATGGCTCAAGCCCTACATCAATAGAAAGCCATATCTTAATCAAAAAATCATTATTGGAATCTGTTACTTTCGACAGTAGAAGCATCTTTATAAATTATAAGGATATAGGTTATCCGATCTTACAGACTGAATCGGTCACAAAACCTATCAATGAATTTGTGATTGATTATATCTCCTTGAGACAAAATAATATTGATATAAAAAAATTTTTATTTAATTATTCAAATTTAGGAGGAACTTACAAAAGACCATTTCTTACAAGTTTAATTGATACCAAGTCGAACTCAAAATATTCTATGGAATATTATAATACAAGTAATTTACCTAAATATTACACTAAGGGTTTAGATCATTGGGGATTTTGGAACGGAAATGAAGGCAATTCTTCTTTATTAGCTTATGACAGTTATAATTCTATAACTGGAGACTACACACTAAATGGTACGATTAGAGAGCCAAATACAAATCTATATAATGTAGCTCTTCTAAGTAAAATAACTTATCCAACAAATGGTTATACAACTTTTGAATATGAATCGCCGTCCTATGGAAAAAGGATTGAACGCACATCCGGAAGTGCTTTTCTTCCAACTTTAACCAACAATACAGGATATATAGGTGGAGCAAGAATTAAAAAACAATATGATTATTCAGAAAATGGAGGTTTGACGAATGAAAAAGAATATCGTTATACAACTACATTAAATGGAGCAGCATCTTCTGGTATTCTGATGAATTGGCCGAGATATATTTATTTTATTGAATGGAAATCAAATGACGGTACTTTTTATCAAAATTTATTTTTAAAGAGTAGTTCAAATGTTCAACAAAATAGCTTGGATAGTTATAATATAGGTTATTCCAAAGTTTTCGAAATAGATAAGAATAAAGGCTATATTGAACATAATTTTTACAGTTATCAAGATACTCCCGATATATTAAATCCTGATACTTCAAATATCAAAAATTATTTTGATAATCCACCATCTTCAGGAACATATCCAGTTTATCCTGAAAATTTATATAAGAATTTCAGGAATTTATTCGGGATTGACAAAAGTATAATGCGGGGAAAACTTAAAAAAGATTTATTTTATAAAGAAGGCGGCACAACACCTCTTAAGAAGGAAGAATATGAATACACCGATAACATTGATTTTAACCCCAATAACTTAAAAGATAACAATAATTATGTCGCTATTAATCATCTAAGTGGTAATTGGGTACAAGGATATAAAAAATACTTCAATTCCTCCAATCTTAAAAAACAGATTACAACAAATTATTATGGAAGTGATTCTTTAAAAGTTGTAAAAGAAAACTTTTTTACAGGTACTAACCATCTTAATTTGAACGAAAATCAAATAACGGATTCAAATGGTAATATTTTAAGAGAGAATATATCGTATTTAAAAGATATTACAAGCCCGACTATATTTGATCAAACAATGATTAACAAGAATATGACTTCGATCTCTTTAGGCAGGATTCAATATAAGAATAATAACAAAGTAACGGAGGAAAAAACCATATATGCTCCAGTTGATCTATCTCCAGAAGAATTGAACACGAGATATCTTCCAAAATATATATATTCTAATTTTGGAAATACACTCTTGGATACCTCTTCTTCAACGGATAAGAATATTACTATCGACAGTTATGGCGACTTTAGTAATATAACTCAATATACTACCAGGTCAGGCGTCCCTGTAACCGTCATCTGGGGCTATAATAAGACCAAGCCAATTGCCAAGATAGAAGGGGCAAAATATTCACAGGTAAGTTCATTAGATTCTACTATTTCTATTATCAATGCGTCTGATACTGATGCCACATTAGCTCCTAGAAGTGACGAGTCTGTCATTTTAGCTGCTTTTGATGTTTTTAGAAAAGACGCTATGTTAGCAGATTATCAAATCACGACCTATACCTACGATCCCTTGATTGGCGTTAGAAGTATCACCCCTCCCAATGGTATCAGGCAAAATTACATATACGATACTGCCAATAGATTGGAAAGAATTTTAGACGCAGAAAAAAATATTATTAAAGAATTTAAATATAATTATAATACTATAACGTTTTACAATGATGAGCGTAGTAAGATATTTTATCGTAACAATTGTGGTTTGGATTATATTGGAGGAGCTTTTAATTATGTAGTTCCAGCTAATAAGTATTCATCAATTATTAATAAGGAAGATGCAAATCAACAAGCGCAAGATGATATAAACGAAAATGGACAAAATATTACCAATAATAATGCTAATTGTACACATATATGTAGGTTGGTACCTAATAACCCCAATTTAGTAGATGCATCGGCTGTAATTCAAGAAACATCTACAAATCATTTTTCAGCAACTGTAAATGTTACTTTCCTAGAGGAAGCACATGGGCTAATAATTATAGGAACAATAAATACATGCGCTCCAAATAGCACAAAAACATTTACAAAAGTTCTAAATGGAACTACTTGGACTTTAAAAGTTTTGAGTAGTGGAGATATAACCATAAGTGCATCATCTTGGATAAATGCAGGTGATTCCGTAGGATTTGTATTTGAATATGATAAATAAAACCCCAATGAGCAACCTATTAAAAAATACACTGAGCCTGTTATTATTTGTATCAGGATTCAGCCTGTACCATAGCCAGCTGACTGACGCCGAAAATTACGTTTATAGCAAAACATATTTCGTACCTGTTACTTCATCAAATACATCTGCTAAAGGAGCAGAAACGGTTACATATTTTGACGGTTTAGGTCGACCTAAACAAACTATAGCTATTAAGGCAGGTAAAACACCTACTAATGATTTGGTGACTCCTATTATTTATGACTGTTTTGGAAGACAGGCAAGGGATTATATGGCTATTCCACAAGATATTAGCAAAGATGGTGGGATTTACACTCAGAGTTCAGATTGTTCAACTGATGGAAACGCATTTCCAGTTGCCAGTCCTACCTCTATCTATGCGTCGACTGAAAAAATTTATTCCAGAAAAGTATTAGAGAACTCTCCATTAGATAGAATCCAGCAACAAGTTCAGCCTGGTTCTGATTGGCAGACTCATCCCCTAAATTATGATTACCAAACTAATAATTCCACAGATGTTCTGAAGTTTACCACTGATACCCGAACACGTAACGGTGCTTTTTATACTTATGAACTTAAGGTGGATGGTTTTTATGCTGCGTCAAAACTTTATAAAAATAAAGTATCAGATGAAGATGGAAAAACAACTTATGAGTTCAAGAATGGAGAAGGACAAGTATTATTGGTAAGAAAAGTGATTGGAGGAGTCAGTGTTGCTGAACCGGCGGATATGGGAGTTTCATTAGCACCGCAACCAGCAGGACAGTTTGTTGACACTTATTATGTTTATAATGAGTATAATCAATTAGCATTTGTAATCTCACCATTGGCATCGGCTGATTTTCGAGCGAACTCAGTTCAGACTATCAGTGATCCACAAAATGGTGCTAATGCAATTATTAGTAATCTTTGTTACCAATATAATTATGATGGTCAAAACAGATTGGTAGAGAAGAAACTTCCGGGTAAAGGCTGGGAGTATTTGGTTTACGATAAAGCAGACCGTTTGATAATGACTCAGGACTCCGAGATGAGAAGACCTGAAAACGGTGCTAAATGGATGATCACCAAATATGATAAATTTGGAAGAGTTGCCTATACAGGTTTTATCCCAGGTGGAAGCCGAGAAAGTATGCAGAATCAAGCAGGAGGTGCTGTCATTACAGAAGAGCGCAATAGTACAGGTTTTAATATGAGTGGATCACGTATTTATTACACCAATACCTTATTTGTAGATATCAATACTGTTCTGTCTGTCAACTACTATGATACTTATCCAACAGGAACACCATTACCCACTGACAATAAAATCCAGAATGAACCAATACTTTTGGCAGCTTATGACGGTTTGGGACGTTCAACCAAATCACTTCCACTTGCAACGATGACGAAGAATATCAATGATGATAAATGGACAAAGAATTACAGCTATTATGATAATAAGGGTAGGATGATTGGAACAACAAGTATCAATCATCTTAATGGAAGAACCAGAGTAGAAATGAAACTGGACTTTGCAGGTGTGGTGAAGCATTCTGAAACATGGCATAATAAAGTGCCATTAGAATCCCCTATTCATATTATAGAAGACTTCTTTTATGATCATCAGAACCGTCTGCAAAAACATTACCACGAAGTTGAAGGAAAAACTTCGAAGGAACTTTTGGCAGACAATACTTACGATGAATTAGGTAGACTTGATACTAAAAAAGTAGGCGCACGATCCGATGCTAGTTTTAATGAGGTATTACCTCCACTGCAAAGCATCAAATACAATTACAACATCAGAGGATGGATGACAGGTATCAACCTGAATAACGAGGGTAAGCTGGATATTGGTAAACTGTTTTCTTATAAGATCAAGTATAATGATCCAGCCAATACAACCATCAAAAAATACAATGGTAATATCTCTGAAATTGACTGGACTTATGCCGCTAATAATTTTAACCGTTACGAATATACCTATGATGATCTTAACCGTCTCAGAAAGGGGAATTACAAAACCTTTAATGAAACGACAACTACCGATTCCAAATATTTTAATGAAGAGTTGACTTATGATATCAATGGAAATATCAAAACGCTAAAACGTAATGCAAGACCAAGGACAGGTACAACTTTTAATCCTGTTGATAATTTGATTTATTATTACGAGAATAATGAATTAAGTAACAGACTTCAAAGAATCACAGATAATGAAGGTGGAGTTGCCAACGTGAGCGGATATCCCGGAGGTGGCGGAATTAACACCTATGACAGTAATGGCAATATGCTGACGATGCCTGATAAAAATATTACCCAGAATATTACTTACAATTATTTGAATTTACCACAGGTGATTGTTAAGAATAATCAGCCTGTGACCTATACCTATAGAGCTGATGGGACTAAAGTTCATAAGAGTTTTGAAGTGAATGGACAGAATATTGAAACTTGGTATCTGGATGGATTTGTTTATACTACGCCTTATACACCGGATATTGTTATAGCACTTCAAGAAACCCCTGCGGCTGAAGAGATGTCTGTAGCAGGACAAAGGGAGTCGTTTGAATTAGCCGACAAGGCAATAGTAGATCCGGGAGGTCCGGGAGGACCTATCGGGGCAATGGAGTCTGCACCTAACTTCTTTTCCACAGCAGAAGGGTTTTATGATTTTGATAATTTTAGGTATATTTACCAATACAAGGATTACTTAGGAAATACGAGATTGAACTATGGTAGGGATGAGAATAACGATCTTTTTACAGAAGACAGCAATGATTATTATCCGTTTGGATTAAACTTTATCAATCCACCGGCAAAAGGATCAGCACAGTTGTTTAATCCTAGTGCGACTTATAAGAATTATAAGTATAACGGCAAGGAACTTCAGGAAACGGGAATGTATGATTACGGAGCGAGGATGTATATGGCGGACATCGGGAGATGGGGTGTTGTCGATCCGTTGGCGGAGAAATCAAGAAGGTGGTCAACTTATACTTATGTTGCTGACAATCCTATGAAATTTATTGATCCTGATGGTAGATTTCAGATTGACCCTAAAGAATTTAATAAAACAGCAGATGCAAAAAATAAAATGGCTTTGAATGAATTTGCACATACAAAAACGGGTTATGACTTATTATCAAGATTTGCAAAAGCAGGAGATGTTGTAGGGGGGGTCAAATTTACAAAAGACGGTGACTTACATAAAGCAGGTGTTGATTTAAAGTTAGATACTAATGTAACCGTAATGAGTGCTTCAGGGACAACCGATAGCAAAATAGAAAATGGAAGACTTGTTAATAAGATATCAATAGGAAATGGAAATGAATTTATAGGAAATGGTATTGAAAGTATGGGGCACGAAATATCTATTCATGCTCTCCCCAAAAGTTTAGACTTTGCTGATGACAAGAAACTAAATTTGAGTTCAGGGTATTTTGCAAAACCCACTAAATTTCTACAGAGCTTAGGCTATACTGCTGAAAATAATGATGATTATTATGGTATTTTTGAGCATTATCAAGAAAAAGTAACTCGTAATGCTAGGAACACATATATTTCTCCAATATTAAATCAATATTATAACTCAATTAATAAAGATGTTCAACAAAAAGATATTAATAATGCTATTGACGGCTTTAGCCTTGTTAGCGATGATACTCGTATTAAATATTAATGAAAATATAAAAATATTTTATAAACGACAAGGTAATTATTTTGAATATAAAATACAAAATAAGGATGTTATATACATTTTGAACAATAGTTCAAATTTTTATAAAAAATTATCCAATGATGAGAAAGATTTAGGATATGAAAATTATTTTTTTAATTCCATAAATTGTGATATTGATTCTGTTGCAATATCACAATTACAATATGAAACCAATTTTGTAAGCAATAAAAAATATGAATACGATATTTTATATAAACATAGAAAAGTAATAGCAAATATTTATTATCCAGAAAATCAGAAAGGATATTATGAGTTTAATATTACTTCTTCAGAATCAAATATTATAAATAATTTATCAGGAGAAATTATGACTAAAACTAGAAATAATTTTCTAAGAAATTCTTCACAGAAACCTTATGCTATTTTGATCAATAATAAAATTATAAACGATTATAATTTTATTAATAAAAATTTGGATTGTTCAACCCTAATTGCATTTACAAATGTTATTTTGCTAAAATATATTGATATGCATGATAGCAAGAAAATACTTAAGAATCGTAACCATAAAAGAAAAATACTATCTTCTGAATATGTAAAACGATTTAATATTGACTATCCTACAGCAAAATAACTCTTCAATTTATAAGAACTATAAGTACCCCGCTTGCTGAGAAAATGCCTTGGATGTCGCCGTATGCTTATGCGTTCAACAACCCAATCCGAAATACCGACCCGACAGGAATGGAACCGGAAGATGTGATAGACACTAGTGGAGATGAAAGCTGTTGTATGTTTTTTGGTTTAGGTAGTCTTGTCAGATTTACACCTCTTTTTGAAGGAGGGTCGAATGTAAGACCTAGCCCTGTTGCAGAAGCTTTAACTAAAGCATCAGAGTCAATATCTAAATCTCAAGAAGCTTTTAATAGAGGTAGAAGGATTGAGCCTGAACAGATTGCGAAAATGAATGAGGAAGGACAAGCGGTAACGAAAAATACTAGAAAATATGAAGCTATTGACCCGAAGACAGGTGAAAAGGGCGAAACAATACCAGATGGAACTACAGAAGTTGGAAGAAACGTTGAAATAAAAAATGTAAAAAGTCAATCTTTAACAAGACAATTAAGACTACAAGATGCCTTGTCTAAAAATGGAAGATTAATTTTAAGGATTAACAAAGATGCTAAATTAACTGACCCGTTAAAAAAATCTGGAATAGAAATTCAACCTTACAATATAACTCCTCCAACTCCTCCAGCACCAGTAATCGACAATACTAGAAAAGCACCACGTCCTGCACCAGTTTTATTCCCTCAGCCAAAAAAAGTTGATTGGTGTAAGAATAATCCAAATTGTGCATAATAAACTAATAAAATGTCAGAAATATATATAGAAGGAATTACCAACATTGTAAATAGAGCAAAAAAATTCCTAACAGAGATAAAAGAGTTTGCACCATTTGGAGTTATATACAAAAACAACGAATGGATAGATTTAGCAACTTATGATGAAAGTTTGGACTCTACTAAAATGAGAGATTTTTTAGTAAGCACTATTATCAAAGACTTCGAGGAAGGTAATACAGAGTTTGGGGCTGTATGTGTAGATGCCAAAATTAAAGACATTGGTGATGTGATTATAATTTATAACACATCTGATGGAAAAGATTGGTATGAATTGGTTTACAAATATGTTTTTGAGGGAGAGACTGTCAAAATAATAGAAGAAAATATTGAATATTAAAATCCATAAACAAAAAACCCTCGCAAAATGCGAGGGTTTTTCTGTTTTATATACCTTGTAAAACGTTTGCAAGATTGGGTAATGTTCCAAAGTTAGTGATGGCAATGATTTTAAATGTTAACTTATTGAAAATCAATTAAAATAGTAATTGAAGAATATAAATAACGAGGGTAGAATTATCTATCCTCGTTTATTTTTGGAGAAAAATATATCTTAAATGATTGAAGATCATAATAGGTGTATCAGAGTTAGTGATGTGTAATTTATTAGTTTTTCTATTGTTGTCGGGTTTTTGAATATGATGTTAAAACTAATTTAAAAGGAAGTTGTTGATTTTTCTTAAATTTGCAGGTCGTTCAGACAATAATAAATTTTACAACTACAATTAATATGTTACCAAAAATAAATCCGCTTCACACTTCCGCCTGGAAAGCTCTTAATGATCACTTTGCCAACAACGATTTCGAACTGAGAACACTTTTCCAGTACAACGAAAATCGTTTCAAAGAGTTTTCATTAGAAACACAAAATTTTCTTTTTGATTACTCCAAAAACTTAGCAGATTCCAAAACCATCGAATTGTTGCTTGACTTGGCAAAAGAAACCGAATTGCAATCGGCGATCAAAAGTATGTTCGCAGGAGACAAGATCAATGAAACGGAAGGTAGAGCAGTGCTTCACACCGCTTTGAGAGATTTTTCTGATAAAGAGATTTTGGTGGACGGAGAAAACATCAAACCTGGAATCAAAAAGGTGTTGGATCATATGAAGGCTTTTTCAGAAAGCATTATTTCCGGTTCACACAAAGGTTTTACAGGAAAGGAAATCACAGATGTTGTGAATGTTGGAATCGGAGGTTCAGACCTTGGACCAGTGATGGTTTGTTCTGCGTTGAAGCATTTCAAAACCAGACTGAACGTTCATTTTGTTTCCAATGTTGATGGGAATCATATGGCTGAGGTTGTGAAAGACCTTGATCCGGAAACCACACTTTTCATCATTGCTTCCAAAACATTTACAACTCAGGAGACAATGACCAATGCCAAATCTGCAAAAGATTGGTTCCTGAAATCTGGCGCAACTGAAGCTGATGTTGCAAAACATTTTGTAGCTTTATCAACTAATATTCAGTCGGTTAAAGCATTCGGAATTGCGGAAGAAAACATCTTCGAATTCTGGGATTGGGTTGGTGGCCGTTATTCTCTTTGGAGTGCGATTGGTTTGAGTATCGTTCTTTCTGTTGGTTATGAAAACTTCGAACAATTGTTGAGAGGTGCTCACGATACAGACGTTCATTTCCAAACTGCGGAATTAGATAAAAACGTTCCTGTTTTGATGGGACTTTTAGGAATCTGGTACCGTAACTTCTTTGCAGCAAGTACTTACGCCATTTTGCCTTACTCTCAATACCTTGACCGTTTCGCAGCATATCTTCAACAAGGTGATATGGAAAGCAACGGAAAATCAGTGGACAGAAATGGCGAATTTGTAGAGTACGAAACTGGACCAATCATTTGGGGAGAACCAGGAACCAATGGTCAGCACGCTTTTTATCAATTAATTCATCAGGGAACAGAATTGATTCCCGCAGATTTCATCGCTTATGCAAAATCTGTGAATGAAGTTGGCGAGCATCAAGATATTTTGTTGGCAAACTATTTCGCACAGACAGAAGCTTTGGCTTTCGGAAAAACGGAAGATGAGGTTTTCACAGAATTGAAATCATCAGGAAAATCAGAAGAGGAAACAGAATTCCTTTTACCTTATAAAGTTTTTGCAGGAAACACACCAACCAATTCATTTTTGTTTAAGGAATTGACACCATTTACATTAGGACAATTGATTGCTTTGTACGAGCACAAGATCTTCGTTCAAGGTGCAATCTGGAATATCTTTAGTTTTGACCAGTTCGGCGTTGAACTTGGAAAAGTATTGGCAGGAAAAATCCTTCCGGAACTTGAAAACGAAGGCAAAGTGGAAACACACGACAGTTCTACAAACGGACTGATCAATTATTATAAAGGAAATAAATAAAAAATAAGTGGGGTGTTGGGAAAGGAACACTTCATTTTTCAAATAAATCTAAAAGTAAAAAGAAAGAAAAAATGGCACAAATTCTAGATGGACTCAAGGTCTCAAAAGAGGTAAAAGCTGAAATCAAAGAAGAGGTTGAAAAAATCCTTGGCAATAAGAAAAGAGCACCACATTTGGTGGCAATACTGGTTGGAAACAATGGCGCAAGCAAAGCTTATGTGAACAGCAAAGTGAAAGATTGTGAGGAGGTTGGATTCCAATCAAGTTTAATCAAATTTCCAAGCACAGTTTCAGAATCTGAATTGTTGGAGAAAATTGATGAGCTTAACAAATCAAAAGCGGTAGATGGATTCATCGTTCAGCTGCCTTTGCCAAAACAGATTGATCAGGAAAAAATCATTATGGCTATTGATCCAAGAAAAGATGTGGATGGTTTTCATCCTGAGAATTTTGGAAAAATGGCTTTGGAAATGGACACCTTTTTGCCGGCAACGCCATTTGGAATTTTGACCTTATTGGAAAGATATAATATCGAGACAAAAGGTAAAGACTGTGTAATCATCGGAAGAAGCCGCATCGTTGGGAAACCAATGAGCATCCTGATGGGAAGAAAAGATTTCCCGGGAAATTCTACCGTAACGCTAACACACTCTTACACAGAACATATAGAAGAATATACAAAAAAGGCAGATATTGTGATCACAGCTTTAGGCGATCCTAATTTCCTAAAAGGAGATATGATCAAAAAAGGCGCAGTGATCGTAGATGTTGGTATTACACGTGTAGAAGATGATTCTGAAAAAGGCTATCATCTTGCCGGCGATGTAGATTTTGATAGTTGTGCAGAAAAAGCCGATTGGATAACACCAGTTCCGGGAGGAGTAGGACCAATGACGCGTGCAATGCTGATGAAAAATACCATCATTGCCTACAAAACTTCGGTTTATAATGATTAATAAAGCCTGATTTTTCCAATAATTAATATTTTGGGAAGTTTCTCTCATTTGGAGAGAATTTAGGGAGAAGAAAAAATGACAAAAGAACAAGAAGACATCTTATTAAAAGAAGGTAAAATGCTCCCAGTGATGGAGCATTTTTACACTATTCAGGGAGAGGGATTTCATGCTGGGAAAGCGGCTTATTTCATTCGTTTAGGTGGATGCGATGTCGGTTGCCATTGGTGTGATGTCAAGGAAAGTTGGGATCCAAAACTTCATCCGTTGATGAACACGGAAGAGATTGCAGAAACTGCAGCGAAACTTTGTAAAACAATTGTTTTAACGGGTGGTGAACCATTGATGTGGAACCTCGATATTCTTACCTCTAAACTTAAAGAACTCGGTTGTACGATTCATATCGAAACTTCCGGCGCTTATCCAATGAGCGGACATCTCGACTGGATCACGCTTTCACCAAAGAAAACAGGACTTCCGTTAGCGGATATTTATAATGTTGCGAGTGAATTGAAGATGATCATCTTTAATCAGAATGATTTCAAATTTGCAGAAGAGCAAGGAAATAAGGTAAATGAAAACTGCGAACTTTACCTCCAAAGCGAGTGGAGCAAACGTGATGCAATGTATCCAAAGATTACAGATTTCATTCTGGAAAATCCGAAATGGAGATCATCTATTCAAACACACAAGTATCTGAATATTCCTTAGATTTAATTTACACAGATTCATAAAATATTGATTTTCAAAAAATAAAATCTGCAGAGAAAAATCCAGCATAGTTATTGCAAGAAAAAAAACTAATTTTGTTTTATGTTAAAACGATTTTTTACATCCATAGGAGAATATTTTATACTGTTGGGAAAAGCAATTAGCAAACCGCAGAAAAGAAATGTATATATCAAACTTCTTATCAGGGAATTTTATGATCTAGGTGTTAATTCCTTCGGATTGGTACTATTCACTTCATTTTTTGTGGGTGCAGTTGTGGCTATCCAGATGTTCAACAACTTCGATGCATCATCTTTCCCAATTCCCAATAGTTTTGTTGGTTATGCTACAAAAACGGTTTTGATTTTAGAATTTTCACCTACGATTATTTCGGTAATTCTTGCCGGTAAAGTGGGGTCGTATATAGCCTCCAGTATTGGAACAATGAGGGTTACGGAGCAGATAGATGCTTTGGATATTATGGGTGTCAATTCTCCCAACTTTTTGATTTTACCAAAGATTGTAGCAAGTGTGGTTTTCAATCCGATATTAATCGCCATAAGTATTGTAGTTGGTATTTGGGGAGGTTATGTTGCCGGATGGGCAACAGGAAGCTGGACAAAAGCTGATTATATCACAGGAATCCAAATGTATATGCCATCCTATTTTATCTGGTACGCATTTTTAAAAACTGCAGTTTTCGCATTTTTGATTGCAACCATTCCGGCCTATTTTGGTTATAATGTAAAAGGAGGGTCTCTGGAAGTTGGACGTGCAAGTACACAAGCCGTTGTTTGGACAATGATTTCCGTGATTATTATGAATTTATTACTAACCCAGATGTTCCTAAGCTAATGATAGAAGTTAAAGAATTAAGAAAAAGCTTCAATAATGAAGTTGAGGTTTTGAAGGGTATTACAACCTCTTTCGAAACAGGAAAGGTTAATCTGATTATTGGACAAAGTGGATCCGGAAAAACAGTTTTCCTAAAGTCACTTCTGAATGTTTACGAACCATCCAGTGGCGCTATTTTATTTGACGGAAGAGATATTATGACAATGTCCAGAGAAGAAAAGCAGGTGTTACGATCAGAAATTGGAACGGTTTTCCAGGGAAGTGCACTTTTCGATTCGATGACAGTGGAGGAGAATATCAGTTTCCCTTTGGATATGTTTACCAATCTTACTTATCGTGAAAAGAAAAGAAAAGTCCTTGAAGTAATTGGCAGAGTAAATCTTGACAAAGCCAACAAAAAATACCCATCAGAAATCTCCGGTGGAATGCAGAAAAGGGTTGCTATTGCAAGAGCAATTGTAAACAACCCGAAATATCTTTTCTGTGACGAACCGAATTCCGGATTAGATCCTTACACCTCTAATGTAATTGATGATCTGCTTTTGGAAATCACAAGAGAATACAACACAACAACTATCATCAATACTCACGATATGAATTCCGTGATGACAATCGGGGAAAAGATTCTTTATCTCAGATTAGGGATTAAAGAATGGGAAGGTGATAAGAATATGCTGACAACTGCTAAAAATAAAAATCTTATAGATTTCGTTTATTCATCAGAACTGTTCAAGCAGCTGAGAGAATTTATGTTAGAGAATGATCAAACAAGTTTAATTAATGATAAACCAGAAGAAAACAATGAAAAAACTAATTAGTACACTTGCCATATTTTTAGGAATGATGGCTTATTCTCAAGTAACATTTGGATTGAGAGCCAATGCTTTGCTTGACACATCATCTGCAAGTTGGGAGAATTTTAAAGGAGCTGTGAATACGGCTGTCGATACAAAAGGAAGCAGTTCAACAGGTTTTAATGTTGGTTTAGCAGCTAAAGTGGACTTCCCTGTAAGTGGATGGTTTGTAATGCCGGAAATCTATTATACATCTTTCAAAAAAAGTGTTGAGACTACTGGCGATGTTGAGATAGAAGCTAAAAGTAACAGAATCGACGTTCCTGTGTTGGTTGGACACAATTTCCTTTTAGGAAAGTTGGCCGCTTTTGTAGGTCCGGTTGCTTCTTACAATCTTTCGACAGATAATACTTACGCAGATTTCAAAGAAAATGGAACCAAAGAATTTACTGTTGGTTATCAAATTGGTGCTCAGGCGACTCTTTCAAAATTTGTACTTAATGCAAGATATGAAGGCGCATTTTCCAAAGACAGCAGAAAATTCATCAATGCTGGCGCAGGTGCTCTAGGCGAAACAGAAATAAGATATGACAACCGTCCAAGTATGTTCATTTTAGGTATTGGTTATAACTTCAAATAGTTTACACACCTTATAAAATATGAGAAGGCTGGAAAAATTAATTTCCAGCCTTCTTCATATATAGACCTTAAAAATTCACAAAATCAATACTTTGTGAGAAACTTGATTTTGTTTTACAAATGTAAAGGCTATAATTAAATATTCGTTTAACATAATAAATAAAAAACAGAACAATATTAATCTAATTTGTTTATTTTTACATAAAATTAGCATTAACTGGAATGAAAGTAATTCTAGAACATATTTCGCCGGACGATAATAGCTCTTTTCGGGTACTTCATATTAAGGATGTTCCAATTTCTGAGCTTAACTGGCAGTATCACTATCATCCTGAAATTGAGATTGTTTGTGTGCTAAAAGGCAAAGGAACAAGACATGTAGGCTATCATAAAAGTCATTTCGAAGATGGTGCTTTCGTACTGATAGGTTCTAATATTCCCCATTCTGGATTGGGTCTCAATGCGACAGACCCACACGAAGAAATAGTAATTCAGTTCCGAGAAGATATTTTATCCTTACCAGAAGGAGAGCCGGAGAGCAATTCTATCAAAAAACTAATTGAGATTTCAAGATATGGCGTACTTTTTTCTTCCGAAGTCAAGAATAAAGTCATTCCCAAATTAGAAAAAATCACACAAGCAGAAGGCTACACAAGATATCTCTTGCTTCTCGATCTTCTTTTCGAACTTTCAAAAACAGAAGATTTTGAACTCCTTAATACCGAGATAATGCCTTACACAATCGTTTCCAGAAACAGAAACAGGTTGGAAGCTGTTTTCACATACGTTGAAAATGGTTATCAGAATGAGGTTGATATTCAGCAGGCTGCAGATCTTGCAAATCTTACTAAACCAGCGTTCTGTAACTTTTTCAAGAAGGCAACTTCCATTACTTTTGTAGAATTTGTGAATCGATACAGGATTGATAAAGCGTGCATTTTATTGTCCCAAGAAAAAAGCATAGCAGAAAGTTGCTATGCTACAGGTTTTAATAATATTACTTATTTTAATAAGATATTTAAGAAATATACCAAGACGACGCCTGGACAATTTATCAGAAGTCTTTAATTACTAAAGACTTCCGTTGTTTATATTTTCAAGACGTTGCTTTTCCAACTCAGCTTTTTCCTTTTGAAGCTGCTTGAACTCCTGTCTTATTTTTGCTTCTTTTACAGCATTACCTTTACTAACATAACCTACTAAACCGCCGATTATCAGACCAATTCCAATACCGGAAAGTGCACCATAAATTACTCTGAGATCAATTGCCATATTATTAAGATAAAATAGCAATGCGCCAAGTCCGAAAAGGATGATACCAATTACAACTAAACTTTTCATCTTTTATGTTTTTAAATTTAATTGAAATTAAAGTTTCCCTCCAGCAGCTTTATAATATTGAAGCGCTTTTGGCATATCAGCATTCAAGTCAGCAATTCTATTTTGAGGATTTGGGTGTGTGGATAAAAATTCTGGCTGTTTACTGCCTGTGGAAGATGCTTCCATTCTTTGCCAGAACGCTGTTGCAGTTCTTGGATCATAGCCTGCCATTGCCATTAATTGTAATCCCATCTCATCCGCCTCAGATTCTTGTTTTCTTCCGTACGCTAACAATCCTACTTGTGCTCCTACGGGATATACTTTTTCAAAAACACCTGCCCATTGGCTGTTAGACATTGTTCCACCGATAAGACTTCCACCGTATTGCGCTAACATTGCTTGAGAAATTCTCTCATTTCCGTGTCCTGCAAGAGCGTGAGAAACCTCGTGTCCCATTACAACAGCAACACCATTATCATCTTTACAAACGGGCATTATTCCTGTATAAAAAGCTACTTTACCACCAGGCATACACCAAGCGTTTAGCTGAGCATCTTGAATAAGATTGAATTCCCAATTGTAACCCGACAATGCAGATTCTCTTCCAATGCTTTTATAATAAGCGTAAGCCGCATTTTTGATTTTTGCGCCTACGTTTTTGATTCGGTTGGCGTCTGCAGTTCCAGTTACCACTTTTGAGCTGGAAAGCGTTGTTTTATATTCAGAAGCGGCAGCAGTTGCGATTTCACTATTGTTAGCAATCTGAAGGGAAGACCTTCCCGTTACAGGATTTGTAACACAAGCTGTAATGCCTAATCCTGCTAATAATAAGGTTGAAATTTTTACAATTTTCATCGGTTTATATTTTAATTATCAAATTGTGTTTTACAAGTATTATTCCAAAAAATTATTCTTTGTTAAGGAATGCGTCCCAGCCTTGAGCTGTAAGCGGAATTAATTGATTGGAACCTCTGGCGATTAAGAAATTACCTTCATTGTTCCCGGTTGCGTGACCAATAATTGTAAAATCCGGATGATTCTTAATCTTATCAAAATCAGTTGGAGCAATAGTGAAAAGTAATTCATAGTCTTCGCCACCATTTAAGGCTGCCATTGCAGGATTAAGGTTCAATTCATCAGCTGTGTGAATAGAAGTTTCGTCCATCGGGATTTTCTCTTCATAAAGATTAAAGCCAACTTTTGACTGATCCGACAAATGTAAAATCTCCGAAGCCAATCCATCAGAAACATCAATCATAGAAGTTGGAAGAATATCTAATTCTGCTAATTTTGTTTTAACATCGGTTCTTGCTTCCGGTTTCAATTGTCTTTCGAGAATGTAATCGTAGCCTTCCATTTCCGGTTGCATATTTGGATTTGCTAAGTAAACAGAATGTTCTCTTTCTAGAATTTGCAAACCTAAATAAGCACCGCCAAGATCTCCGGTGACAACCAAAAGATCATTTGGTTTTGCGCCATTTCTTTTGACAATGTTTTCTTCTTTTTCAAGACCGATTGCAGTGATGCTTATTACCAATCCAGCGTTGGAACTCGTTGTGTCTCCGCCAACTAAGTCGATTTTGTATCTGTTGCAAGCTAAAGCAATTCCTTCATAGATTTCTTCCAAAGCTTCTACCGGAAAACGGCTGGAAACAGCAACCGAAACTAAAATCTGAGTTGGCGTTGCATTCATCGCAGCAATATCGCTGAGGTTGACAACAACGGCTTTGTAACCCAAATGTTTCAATGGAACATAACCAAGATTGAAATGGATTCCTTCCGCAAGCATATCTGTCGAAACTACAACTTTTTGACCTTCAGCATCAATGATTGCAGCATCGTCCCCAATTGATAATTTTGTTGAGTTCTGAACGATCGGGAAATTTTCGGTCAAATGTTTTATCAGACCAAATTCTCCAAGTTTGGAAATGGGTGTGAGTTCTTGTGATTTATCTTCGAGCATAATTTTTATTAATGATGAATTATAAATTATTAATGATGAATGATCTCCATCAAAATCTTAATAATTTTTATTTAAAACTTTCTAAAAGAGAAACGTCTATGTTTTCTGGTCGGAAAGGCAGGGTTTTCAGGAATTCTCTGGTAATTACATTCACATTTTCAGATTTGAATTCATTCATAACCAAGATAATATCTTCCGGCGGGGTCGTTATTTTTCTCAGCATAATATCAATCCAAACGCCTGTTGCTTCAGCAGTTGCACAATGCGTTCCGTCTGGAAGATAGAACTTGTGAACAAACTGATAGATAGAGCCATCTTCAGAAATTGACGCAACTTCCAAACCTACAAAAACCGTCTGATCTGCATAAATTTCTCTAAAAAAAGAATACTTCTCGTGCATCATCACAGGACCAACGCCCCAACGGTTAAGCTGTGTCAACCCGATTTTGTTCTTATTAAGAAAAGCCATTCGGGTTTGTGAACAATAGTCAACATAAGTGGAATTTCCAAGATGACGATTGGCGTCGATATCGCTCCATCTTACTTCAAATTTATGGTAATAAACAGACATGTTTTCAATTTTTAATATTCTTCAAAATTAACCATTTGAGATGGATCTTAAAAATGTAATTTTGTGCATCGAATATAAACCAGAAAAGTTGCGACCGGTTGGTTTTGTTTAAGTTTAAATTAATGTCAAAAAAGAAAAGAATATTCATTATTGGAGGAGGTGCAGCTGGTTTTTTCACAGCAGCAAATCTGGATGAAGAAAAATACTACGTGACAATCCTCGAGCAAAATTCAGATGTTTTACAAAAAGTAAAAATCTCTGGTGGCGGAAGATGCAACGTGACGCACGCTTGTTTTGATCCGAGAGAATTGATTAATTTCTATCCAAGAGGAAACCGCGAATTATTGAGTGTTTTCACAAAGTTCCAACCGGGAGATACAATGGATTGGTTTGAAACCAGAGGTGTTCCTTTGAAAATCGAAAAAGACAACAGGACTTTTCCCGAATCAGATTCTTCACAAAGCATTATGAATGTGATGATCAATGAAGTGAATAATAAAAAGTTCGAGGTCAAAACTCAGGTTTCTGTCACTGATATCATCAAGGAAGATGAAACTTATTTAATCAAAACAAAACAAGGTGATTTCCAAGCTGACATTGTGATTTATACGACCGGAAGTTCTCCGAAATCTGTAAAATTAATTCAAAATCTTGGGCATAAAATTGTGGAAGCCGTTCCCTCGCTTTTTACTTTTAATATCAAAGATGATTTGCTGAAAGATCTTCCGGGGACAAGTTTTGAAAATGCAGAAATCAGCATTCCAAGTTTAAAGACAGAAGAATCCGGTCCTCTTCTTATTACGCATTGGGGACTTTCCGGCCCTGCAGTTTTGAAAATTTCTGCCTGGGAAGCGAGAAATCTGTCGATGTTGAAATATAATTTTGAGATTGAAGTTAATTTCATTTCAAAACCTATTTCTGAAGCTGAAGAAGAATTAAAGGACTTTAAAAATAGTAATCCAAAAAAATCTATAGCCCAGTCTAAAATATTTACGGTAACAAACCGTTTTTGGAATAAGATTTTAGAAATCAATAACATTAATCCGGAAAAACAAATTGCTAATATTACAAAAAAAGAAGTAGATTTGATTCTGGAAAACCTTTGTAGTAAAAAATTGAAAGTCACAGGAAAATCAACTTTTAAAGAAGAATTCGTAACGTCAGGTGGCGTAGATTTAAAAGAAATTAACTTTAAAAATATGTCTTCAAAGATTCTTTCTGATTTTTATATTGCTGGAGAAGTTCTTGATATAGATGCGGTTACGGGAGGTTTTAACTTTCAGGCTTGCTGGAGCGAAGGCTGGTTGATTTCGCAATATCTTAATACATTATAAATAAAATCTTTTGTTAACTTTACCACCATAATTAATTTTTATAAAATAAAATGAAATTCTCAAAAAACATTACCAAGGCTCTAGTTTTATCTTTGTTTTTTATTCTCGCTTCTTGTACTACAAGAGTGGTTTCTCCAAATAAACCAATTCAGGATAATTCTATAGATCTTTATAAAAAATATAGCATCCAGACTAAAGACGCCAAAAGACAAAAGATTGAAATTTTAAAAGTGGATGCAACCAAAATCTACGGTAAAAATAAGGCAGGAGAAATGGTTGAAATAGAGAAAAGTGAAGTGAGAGAAATTCACAAACCAAATATTTTAGCTTCGGTAATAATAGCGATTGCTGCTGTTGCTGCCATCATTTTCATTCCGATTTAAAAAGGAAATGCTTGGTTTTATCAAATCCAAGAATGTCATTTTAAAAGGAATTATTGCAATTACTTTTATATATTTCTTTGGATTGATGCTGAAAATTACTCTGGACTACTTTCCGGTAAGTTCTAATGTCAGCTTTCTAATGATAAAACAAACGGAAGTCACTTCCAGACCGGAATATCTTCCTATTTTTTACATGCATGTTTACAGCAGTATTTTCGCTTTGATGGCGGGATTTATTGCTGTTTTTTTTGATAAAAACTTAAAATATCTGCATCGGTTTTCTGGCAGGATCTATGTTTTTGTTACATTGTTTTTGTCTTCATTATCAGGGATTTATATTGGTGTTTTTGCTAATGGCGGATTGTTGGCAAAAGTCTCTTTTGTTCTTTTGGGAATTCTTTGGTTTTACACAACTTATAGATCATATCAAGAAATACGAAAGAGAAATATTCAACAACACAAATTCTGGATGTGGCGAAGTTATGCATTGGCACTTTCTGCAATTACGTTGAGAATGTGGAAAGTAATTTTAGTATATTTATTCCATCCCAATCCTATGGATGTTTATCAGATCATTGCATGGCTTGGTTGGGTTCCAAACTTATTATTGGTAGAATATTTAATAAAAAAACAAAAACGATGAAAAGTTTAAATTTAATTTTCGCAAATCTAATTCTATCTGTTGCATTGATTTCTTGTAAAAAAGAAGAAAAATCAGCGGAAAAAGGTAAATCAGATTCTTTAGTTTCGAAAAAAGAAGTAGAGCAGGAATTCCATCAAGAATGGTACGGCATCTACACCGGAGATTTCGCTACAAAATCAACTTCTACACAATATGCTAACGGCATCGAAGAATACAAGAAAATCTCTGTGAAAATCAACCGAATTACCAAAGACAGTGTTTACGGATATTCTGTTGTCAACGGAAATCAAAGACCTTTCCGCGGAATTCTTAATGAAAAAACGTTGGGTTTAATATTAGATGAGCCTGGAAGTGATAAAAGTGATGGGAGATTCCAATTGAAATTTAAGCAAGACAGCTTGGTTGGAGATTGGATTGCCTTTAATAAAACATCAGTCAAATCGCCTGAAAAAACCTTGAAGCTTACCAGAAAAGAGTTTGCCTATAATCCAAACTTTATGCTTTCTAAAGATACCTCTGAAGATAGTGACTACGAAAATCCTGTGGATTGGAATGGCGGAAAAGTAAAGAAAGATTCCTACGTAAATGATGAAGGAAAAACTGAAACCTACGAAAATACATTTTACAGAAGCGCTTCTGATAATGTTTTCAAAATCAATGCTTCCAAACAAAAACTGACCGAGAAAGATTTGAAAAACCTTAGAAAACTGGATCTTCAAATTATCAGAAATACCGTTTTTGCCCGTCACGGATATTCATTCAAAAAAGAAACTTACCGCCAGTTTTTCGAAAATACAGATTGGTATGTTCCTGTTTCTAATAATGTAGATGCCGATCTTACGCCGTTGGAAAAAGAAAATGTAGCGCTTCTTGCTCGATTAGAAAAATATGCGGAAGACCATTACGATACTTTTGGAAGGTAAATAATTTTAAATTTAATTATGAAAAAAATATTTATTCTGATTTTTCTCTTATCATCATTATTTTATTTTTCTCAACAATCATCTGATAATGAGACAGAAAATATTGTTGAAACAGCGGATAAATTGCCTGTTTTTGAAGGAGGAATCAATGTTTTCAGGAAAATAGTTGCAGAAAGATTTAATATTAAGAATGTAGATTGCTCAAAAGGTATTCATAAGTCAATAACAAAATTTGTAATCGAGAGAGACGGAACAATTGGGCCAATCACCGTAAAGGGAGATTGCAAGTCTTTAAATGATGAAGTCGAAAGAGTTATAAGGACAGTTGAAACCAAATGGCAGCCGGCAGTTTACAAAGGCATTCTAGTAAGATCTTATTTCTCCCTTCCTCTTAATATAAATTTTAATTAACAGAAGAATCACGCATCCGGCAAAATAACAGAGAATATCCAACCAACTAAATGAATTTCCCAAGACAATCATCATAATCCGGTTGTCTTTGAATCCCAATAATTCTACAAAGTGGAAATATTGTGCAAACTCAATCAAACAAGAAAAAATGAATATTCCAATGATCAACTTTGTTGAATTGAAATCGAAAAATGCTTTGATAAAATAATACATCAACATTACAACAAAAACATCGCCCAGATAAGCTCTAACAAAGAAAATGTCTTTTAGTTTCGTAGCAATTAGAATTTCCACAAGGAAAATAAAAACGGCAATTAAAAAATTTTTGTAACTGAATTTAAAATTAATCTTCACAGGAATAGTTTATAAAACATAACAAAAAACCGAGGCAATTATTACCTCGGTTTTTTATTTTTTCACTTTTATGGTACAGCCAATGGCAACCGTTTTATTGGTTTTTACCTCTTCATTTTTCAATAATTGATTCACTGCATCCTGCACGTAATATTCCGAAACGTCGTTCGGATTTTCGTAATTATTGTCGATAGCTCCAATGTATTTTACAATGTTTTTTCCGTTTTCTTTTTTCAGAAGATAAACGTGAGGCGTTTTTGTAGCGCCGTAAATTGGATAGATTTTCTGACCTTCATCTACCAAATAAGGAAATGTAAAACCTTTTTCCTTGGCTCTTGTCTGCATTTCTGCAAAACCATCCTGAGGCTGTACTGTCGCATCATTCGGGTTGATGGCAATTGCAGGATAACCTTTGCTTTTGAACATTTTATCCAGTGCAATGATTCTGTCTTCGTACTTTTTCGCATACGGACAATGATTGCAAGTGAAAATTACAATAAAACCTTTTGCCGTTTTATAATCACTTAGAGAAACCATTTTCCCATCGATGTTTTTCAGTTTAAAATCTGTCGCTTCATCGCCAACCTGATATCCTGAATTGATGTTTTTAATGGATGAAAAGCTTAATAATCCGAGAATTAATATTAATCCAAACGAAAGCCATTTTATTTTTTTCATATGTAATTTTTTTGTTTTTAATGTCATATGCAATCGCCAGATGTTATTAGTCTTTTAATGAAATTTGATAATAACGATTTCATAATATTTTATTTTGATGATTTGTAATTTGTTTCAATTGCTGTTTTTAATTCCTGAAGGCTCATTTCGCCGTTGTTAAAGAATACTTTTTCTCCATTTTTATAGAATAATGTGACTGGAATTTCGCCTTCCCAATCTTTCTGGAATCTTGGAATCCAAGTGTTCATCCGCTTAACATCGTCCAGAATCAAAACTTCTGCGGACTGATTTTTAGATTTAATAAAATTAATGACTTTCTGTTTGTCTCTCGCCATATCAAGTGAAACCAAAAGCATTTTGAAGTCAGGATTTTTAGAAAATTCTTTATTAACTTCGATGAAATGAGGCAATTCCTTAACGCAAGGAGCACAGGTTGTTGCCCAGAAATTAACAACAAGGAATTTGTCTTTCTCCTGACCGATTCGTTTTTCCAAATCTTCATATTTTATCAAAGAAACTTCGGTTTGAAGCTGTGCATTGATAATAATCGGGAAAACTAACAAGAAAAATTTTATTAAAGTCTTCATATTCAAATTTATAAAATTGTTTTTGAATATCAGTTTAATTTCTATTAATCAATATCTTTGAGAAAAATAACTATGAAAAAAATATTATTGATTTTAAGTTTATTTTCTATGACAACGGTTTTTTCTCAGGAAAAAATAGAAATAAATAAAAATGAAACCGACGTTCTCGATCGAGCGAGCACATTTTCTTCCGGAATAGGAGGATTTCGTCAAGAGGTTGCTCAAAACTTTAGAATCAGAAAAGTTCAAGGAAAAGGAATTGCTAAAACTATAGCCACTTTTTATGTAGAAAATGATGGAAGTTTATCTGAAATAAAGGCCACTGGAGAAAATGAAAGCCTTAACGAAGAGATTGTAAATGCAATTTCAAAAGTGAAACAAAAATGGATTCCAGCAAAAGTCAATGGACAATTAGTTAGGTCAAAATTTAGATTTCCTATGACAGTTAATTTATAATTATTTACCAATCATCTTTTTAATAGAATTTAGCTTCATCAAAGCCTCAATTGGTGTCAAAGTATTAATGTCAATTTTCGTCAATTCTTCACGGATATTTTCCAAAACTGGGTCATCCAATTGGAAGAACGAAAGCTGAAGATTCTCTTCTGTCACGCGTTTTATTTTGTCACCAGAATCTTGTGTCGACCTGCTGGATTCCAAAGTTTTCAAGATTTCATTCGCACGATTTACTACTTTTGAAGGCATTCCTGCCAACTTTGCTACGTGAATACCGAAACTATGTTCGCTTCCGCCGGAAATCAATTTTCTTAAGAAAATAATCGTTCCTTTTGCTTCTTGGATGGAAACGTGGAAATTCTTAATTCTCTCAAAATTAATTGACATTTCATTCAGCTCGTGATAGTGCGTTGCAAAAAGCGTTTTCGGTTGCGTTGGATGTTGATGCAGATATTCCGCAATTGCCCAAGCGATGGAAACGCCGTCATAAGTAGAAGTTCCACGCCCAATCTCGTCAAGCAATATCAAACTTCTGTCCGAGATATTATTAAGGATATTCGCCGCTTCGTTCATCTCAACCATAAAAGTCGATTCGCCGGCAGAAAGATTGTCCGAAGCACCAACTCTTGTGAATATTTTATCTAATGTTCCAATCTCTGCGTGCTTCGCAGGAACAAAGCTTCCGATTTGAGCGAGTAAAGAAATAATTGCCGTTTGCCTTAGAATCGCCGATTTACCTGCCATATTGGGTCCGGTTACCATTATGATTTGCTGAGAATCTCTGTCCAGGAAAACATCATTTGGAATGTAAGATTCTCCAAGAGGCAAAGATTTTTCGATGATCGGATGTCTTCCTTCTTGAATATTTATGGAGAAAGAATCGTTTAGAATTGGTTTTGTATAATTATCTTCAACAGACAATTCTGACAATCCAGTGGCGCAATCTAATTCGCCAATCAGTTTTGAATTTTCCTGCAACTGATCGATGTAGATCATCACATTGTCGCAGACATTTCTGTAAAGTTTAAATTCTAGCGCGCTAATTTTATCAGTTGCGCCAAGAATCTGAGTTTCGTATTCTTTCAGTTCTTCTGTAATGTAACGTTCGGCATTTACCAGAGTTTGTTTACGGATCCACTCAGCCGGAACTTTATCCTTATGTGTATTTCGTACTTCTATATAATAGCCGAAAACACCGTTGAAATCAATTTTCAAACTTGTGATTCCGGTTCTTTCGATTTCGCGTTGGCACATTTCATCCAGAAAACCACGACCTTTATTTTGAATATTTCTCAAATGATCCAGTTCTTCGGAGATTCCTTCACGGACTACATTTCCTTTATTAATATTAACAGGAAGTTCGTCATTCAAATGAATTTTAATAAAATCAATTAGCTCATCGAGATTAATAATCGGATCCAGCCAAGCCAAAACATCGGGAAATTTCAACAGCTTTGTTCTGATTTCCTGAATGTTGACAACCGATTGACGAAGATAACCTAATTCTTTAGGTGAAATCTTTTCAGCAGCTAATTTTCCAATTAATCTATCGATATCAGAAATGCCTTTCAGTAATTCCTTAATCTCATATTTTAAGGAATCTTCTTTGTTCAAAAACTCGATGAGGTTGAGCCTTCTGTTGATGTCGCTGATGTTTTTTAAAGGAAGAATGATTCGTCTTCTCAACAATCTTCCACCCATTGGCGTACAGGTTTTATCGATAATATCAAGTAACGATTTACCTTGTTGACTTGCAGAATAAACGATTTCCAGATTTCTCAAAGTGAAACCATCCATCATCAGATAATCATCCTGAGGAATCAGATTTATTCTTGTAATATGTTGTAAAAGTGCGTGATGTGTATCTTCCACCAAATAAGCGAAAATTGCTCCTGCAGCAGTTACACCCAATTTATGTTCTTCAATCCCGAAACCTTTCAAAGATTGTGTTTTGAAATGGGAAGTCAGTTTTTCGTAAGCATAAGGATATCGGAATGCCCAATCCTCAAGCTTAAAGGCGCTTTTGTTTTTTAATTGAGTCGGAAGTTCTGTTGTTCTTTGATAGATGATTTCGCTTGGGTCAAACGTATGGACAATGTGAAGCAATTTCTCAAGATTACCTTCGCTCACAAGAAATTCTCCTGTAGAAACATCTACCAAAGCCAATCCGTATTTTTCTTTTTCTTTGTGAAGGGAAAGCAAAAAGTTATTCTTCTTGGAGCTCAAAACCTGATCATTGAAGGTAACTCCGGGCGTTACCAATTCTGTCACGCCACGTTTTACAATACCTTTTACGGTTTTTGGGTCTTCCAACTGATCGCAGATTGCAACACGTAATCCGGCTCTCACGAGTTTTGGTAAGTAAGAATCTACAGAATGATGAGGAAATCCGGCTAATTCTATGTGACCTTCACCATTGGCTCTTTTGGTCAGAACAATTCCAAGAATCTGCGAAGTTCTAATCGCATCTTGTCCAAAAGTTTCATAGAAATCTCCCACGCGGAATAGCAAAAGAGCATCAGGATATCTTGCCTTGATGGTGTTGTATTGCGTCATTAACGGAGTTTCTTTCTTAGCCAAAGTTTTGATTTTAGAAGCGCTAAAATACGAAATTAATTGTGAGAAATGGATTGCATAATAGCAACGAAAACCTCACTTTTCAACATCTTTTACAGTTCAAATATTGAATTTTTTCAAATTTCAAACACAAACCTGACGATTGATCAAAAGAAAATTAAAAATTATACGTTTAATTCTTAAATTTGGCTAATGAAAAATTATCTTTATCTCCTTATAATATCGTTTTCTTTAGTAAGTTGTTACACTTACAGAACTAATGAAGAAAAAGATATAACATCACAAAACACAAAAGAAGTATCTGCTAAATCCAATGAAATTGCAGAAAAGGAACTTTCTAATCTTCAGCCAAATGCCTCATCAATTGATGCAAGAAGCACGAGAAAGCCTAAACCTGAAAAACCTAAAACCCCAACTCCGGCTCCAAAACCAACTAATATCCAAGAAAGGCTAGAAGCTAATAAATATTTCAAAATCGAAGTAGGAGACAGAAGTTATAAAATCCAGGTTGACAAATGGGAAAGTGATACTTTGGTTGCACACGTGATCCACAAACCGAAAAAGATTCTTAAATTCCATAAAAATCAAATCAACCAATCAACAATTGCGGAAAGACGTTTTTCTCAGCCAACTGCAGATATCATTACTGTGGTTGCATACGCAGCTGTTGGTGTTGGAATTTGGGCATTGGTAAAATAATTTTTAATGTCACAAGATTTGAAATTGCTAATGATAATTCTCTCCACAGAAAATCAATCATTTGTTTAATTTTAAATCGGGATCATAAATAATATCAGTTAAAATTTATTTTTAGTTAGTCCAAATAACCTCATATTTGTAATTGTAAAAAGTTCAAATAATTTAAAATTTAAATTACTGAACATAATCTATTGATAGACAATGAAAATTGAGCAAATATATACAGGCTGTCTTGCGCAAGGAGCTTATTACATTGTTTCCGAAAACGAAGCAGCAATCATTGATCCGCTAAGGGAAATCAAACCTTATCTCAACCGTTTGGAAAAAGATCAAGTGAAACTCAAATATATTTTTGAGACACATTTTCATGCAGATTTTGTTTCCGGACATCTTGATCTCTCCAAAAAAACCGATGCTCCAATTGTTTACGGACCAACTGCAAAACCAGAATTTGAAGCTATTATTGCAACAGATGAGCAGGTTTTTGAAATTGGAAAAATTAAAATAAAAGTGCTTCATACGCCAGGTCATACTCTGGAAAGCTCCACTTATCTTTTGATTGATGAAAATGGAATAGAAACAGCGATTTTTTCTGGCGACACTCTATTTTTAGGCGATGTTGGAAGACCAGATTTGGCTCAAAAATCCGGTGAAATTACCGAAAGAGATTTAGCAGGAATGCTATACGAAAGTCTTCATAGCAAGATTTTACCTCTGGATGATTCGATTACAGTTTATCCTGCTCACGGTGCTGGTTCTGCTTGTGGAAAAAATATGCAGAAAGAAACAGTTGATACTTTAGGAAATCAGAAAAAGACCAATTACGCACTGAATCAGCCAACTAAAGAAAGTTTTATTGACGAAGTTCTAGATGGCTTAACAGCGCCTCCAAAATATTTCGGGATGAATGTAGCGCTCAACAAAGGCGGCTATGAAAGTTTTGAAAAAGTTCTTAAAAAAGGAAATAACCCATTATCTGTAGAAGATTTTGAAACAGCTGCAGAAGAAACCGGAGCTTTGATCCTTGATACAAGAAATGCGGCAGATTTTCATAAAGGTTTTGTTCCGAACTCTATTAATATTGGGATCAAAGGTGATTTTGCGCCTTGGGTTGGAGCAATGATTGTGGATGTTCAACAGCCGATTATTTTGGTTTCAGATTTAGGGTCGGAAGAAGAAGTGATTACAAGACTCAGCAGAGTTGGGTTTGATAATGTAGTTGGATTTTTGCAAGGTGGTTTTGAAAGCTGGAAAAACTCAGGGAAAGAAATTGATGATATCAGAAGAATTTCCGCAGAACAATTTGCTTCTGAATATTCTGAAAATGTGAAAGTTATCGATGTCAGAAAAGAAACTGAATATGAAGCAGAACACATTGACGAAGCGTACAGTAAACCTTTAGCTTATATCAATGACTGGGTAAATTCCATAGATAATTCTGAACATTTTTACATCCATTGTGCTGGCGGATACAGAAGTATGATTGCGGCAAGTATTTTGCAATCAAGAGGTTATAGAAACTTTACGGAAATTGAAGGTGGTTTTAATGAAATTAAGAAATTCGATAAAGTTCCGACGAGTAATTTCGTTTGTCAGACAAAGACTTTGTAGAATTAAAAAGGCTTCGAGAGCCTCAGCCTGACAAAATCAATACAAAAAAACAAATACCTAAAACCTAACTTCTAAAACCTAAGATTATGTCACAAAAATTTCAGGAACTCATACAATCCGAACGTCCAGTTCTTATTGACTTTTTTGCAACTTGGTGTCAGCCCTGCAAAGTTCAGTCTTCAGTTTTGAATTCTGTAAAAGAACAAGTTGGCGAGAAAGCCAGAATTGTGAAAATTGATATCGACCAATTTCCATCCATCGCCAATCAATACAGTGTGCGTGGCGTTCCGACTTTAGCGGTTTTCAAAAATGGTGAAATGCTTTGGAAGGAGAGCGGTGTTCACGATGTTAACTCACTGGTTGGTTTGCTGGAGCAGTACTCTAATTGATTGAATTAGAATTTTGTATTGTGTGTTTTACTTCAATCACATTTAAATCATTTTTCATCCTACCATTTTGAATGTTAAGATTATTAAAAATAGTGAATAACTTATTATCTAAATCTAAAGTATCAAATTGGTATTTTCCTTTTTTAGAAAGATATGTATGATATTTTCTGAAGTAAATTCTAAAACTTACCTCTTGAGAATTCTGACATCGATAATATTCTGCTTCATCAAAATTAAAATCTATCAGTAATTGATTTATTTTCTTTAAAAATTCTTCTTCATTTATCTTATCCATAAAACAGACTAATTCAAATCCGAATGGGGTATAAGAAAAAAAGATTTTAGGGTCGATGTAATTATATCCATCTTTATAAATCTCACAAACATTTTTAAATATTACTTCTGACTGAGAGGAATCAAAACCATTTATTAATTCAAAAACATATTTTCCTAATATATTTTCAATTTTACTAATTAATTGAAAATCATAATCATAAAATACCCATTCATAGATTTCAATTTTTAAAACTCCATTGTTATCTTTTAAAATAGTGAGATTTGTATCCTTATACATTTTAAAAAGCTCATTTACTTCTTCAAGAAATTTTTGTTCCGAATCTTTGATTTTAACTGTACATTTAATTTCAGGAGGAGTGCTTCCAACACCACCAATTGCACTAATGAAATTAAAGTAGTTTAAACTGTAAGTTTCTTTTGGAAAATCGTAAGACCAAGTTTTTCCTATAGCTATTTTATAGGGAATAGGATTCTTCATAGATTCAGAGCTTAATTTCAAACCCATCTCTCTCCGCCAAAAAAGGAAACTTAGTTCGGAATTCCTGTAACTCTGTCAAATCCCATTCCGAGGAAACAACGTTATTATTCCTTTCAGAAACTTCTCGTCCATCCGGAAAATACACCAATGAACTTTCTTCATAATTAAGATTATAGCCATCAGTTCCAATTCTATTTAATCCGAAAAGGTAAGCCTGATTCTCTATAGAACGTGCTTTTAATAAAGATTTCCAAGCTTCAACTCTGGATTGCGGCCAATTTGCAACATAAAGAATGGCATTGTAATCATCTTGATTTCTTGAGAAAACGGGAAAACGCAAATCAAAACAAACCTGTAAAAGGATTCTGAAGCCTTTATATTCTATGATTTTTCTTTCCGTTCCGGCAGTGTAGATTTTATCTTCTCCGGAATAGGAAAACAAATGTCTTTTGTCGTAATATTCAAAATTGCCGTTTGATAAAACGAAGTAAAATCGGTTATAGAATTTCCCATTTTCTTCCACAGAAGCACTTCCTGCAACGGCAGAATTCTTAGATTTTGCAAAGGATTTCATCCAGGTCAAAGTTTCCAGATTTCTATCCGCAACTTCATCAGCTTCCATACAAAATCCTGTAGAAAACATTTCTGGAAGCAAGAAAATATCAGCTTCTGTTGACGAAAATTCATTTTCAATTTTTCTAAAATTTTGTTCTTTATTTTTCCAAACGATATCTAAATTTAAACCAGCGATTTTGAGTTTTGACATTACTTAAAATTTTATATGCAATTTATCAATTTAAAATCCGTTTTTATCATTCAATCAGAGTTTTCAATGACATTTAGTTTATAATTAATTATCATAATGAAATCTTAATGAAAATCTATCAATACTTATGATTTTAAGTTAAAGTCTCCCAAAGAACTGTTAAAAACAATCACATTAACTTATTGAAAATGATATAATTGTAATTTTGCACAACCAAAAAATAAAAAATATAGATACTTTATGAAGAGATTCCCATTATTGTTAGGATTATTTTATTTGATAACAACTTCCTTTTATCCATCAAGTTCCGAGAATCATTCTCAATCCAAGATGGTTGTGAAAGAAATAAAATTAAGTCCTAAAAAGAATGTCGAACCAGTCAATGAAGCAGAAGAAGTGTACAAAAATCTACAGTTTGAAGGAGAAAAATTGAATTTTGAAGTCTTTGAAAAAGCTTTTTTAGGATTCCAAAATTTGAAAAAATCCGGGAAACTGCAACCTACGGTACATTTGCTTTCGGTTTGTGATTTCAGTCTTTCTTCCAACAAAAAACGCCTTTGGGTAATTGATACTGGTGAGAAAAAAATACTGTTCAATTCCCTGGTAGCCCACGGAAAAGGAACAGGTGAAGAGTTTGCAATGAATTTTTCCAATACGGAAGATTCGCATCAGTCTAGTCTTGGATTTTATATCACAGAGCAGGCTTATGAAGGTGACAATGGTTATTCGATGAGGTTATTCGGAATGGACAAAGGTTATAATGATGCGGCTCTTGAACGTTGCATTGTAATGCATGGCGCCAATTATGTGAGCGAAGATTTCATCAAAGCTGAAAAGCGTTTAGGAAGAAGTTGGGGTTGCCCGGCAGTTCCAAGAGAATTAGCACAACCGATTATCAATACGATAAAAGATAGAACTTGTTTGTTCATCTATTATCCGGACCAGAATTATCTTTCAAGTTCGGAATGGTTGAAAAAAAGCGAACAAAAAGACCAAATTTTGAATTCTCCGGAACAGAAAATGGCAACGAATTAGAAAAAAGTAAAATGATAAAAAATCCCTTCAGAACTTTCTGAAGGGATTTTTGTATTTATAAAAGTGAGATTAAGGATTTTTTACCAACAAACGGAAACCTTCTCCGTGAACGTTGATAATTTCTAAACCATCATCTTCTTTCAATAGTTTTCTTAGCTTCGCAATATAAACGTCCATACTTCTTGCGGTAAAGTAGTTTTCTTTTTTCCAGATTTTTCTAAGTGCAAGATCTCTCGGCATAAAGTCGTTTCTGTGAATGCAAAGCAATTTCAAAAGTTCGTTTTCTTTAGGTGAAAGCTTATAGTCGTTTTCGTTAACTCGCAGTTGTCTCAACATAGAATCAAAGAAAATATTACTGATCTTGAATTGTTCCTGATCTTCGTTTTCCAAAACTGCACTTCTCTGTAGAATTGCTTTTATTTTGTAAAGAAGTAGCTCAGTATCAAATGGCTTCGTGATATAATCATCAGCTCCAATCTGATAACCTTTCAGAATATCCTCACGCAAATTTCTAGCAGTTAAGAAAATGATCGGTGTATTTTTATCAATTTTCTTTACATCTTCTGCTAAAGAAAATCCGTCCTTTTTTGGCATCATTACATCAAAGATGCAGATGTCAAATTCCTTTTCTGTAAACTCTTTCAGTCCCATTTCTCCGTCGGTTGCCAACGTAACCTCGAAGTTGTTTATCGTAAGATAATCTTTCAGAACTGCGCCAAAACTTTGGTCGTCTTCTACTAATAATATTCTATTACTCATATTTTTAATTTTAATGTTTGATATTGAAGAACTTACTGTTCTTCGTAATGTTAATATTTTGTTTGGTTGCTTTTAAAATTTTCATTGATATTTTTCCTCTCCATTTTTACTGACTTGTAACCTGCTTCATATATAATATTTTGTTTTAATTAATATTTATCAACTTCATGTATTTTCTTAAACCATTGGTAATTTAATCGTAAACGTACTTCCTTTTCCTTTATGGGAATCTACGGAAATTTGTCCTTTATGAATTTCTATGATCTTTTTCACATACGACAATCCAAGTCCCTGTCCTTTTACATTGTGGATATTTCCAGTTTCTTCGCGGAAGAATTTTTCGAAGATTTTGGTTTTGTTTGTTCCATCCATTCCCATTCCTTTATCAGAAATTTCGATGACGTAGAAATTAGCTTCATTTCTTGTGCTTACTTTTATTTCTGGTGTTTCTGGAGAATATTTGTTGGCATTATCAAGAAGATTGATCAAAGCATTCGAGATATGGAATTCATCAACCAAAAAATTGTATTTTGTAGCATTGAAATCCGTTGTCAAAGTTCCGTTTCTTTGATCTACAATGAGTCGGAAAGATTCTGCAACACTTTTTATTAATTCCCGAACATTGGTTTCTTTCAGATGAAGAGGCATTTCGTTACGTTCTAATTTCGACATATTAAGCACCGTTTCTACCTGTTTTTTCATTCGTAGATTTTCCTGTTTTATCAAGCCGGAATAATACTTGACCTTGTCCGGATTGGTCGCAATTTTATCATTGGCCAAAGAATCTGCTGCTACAGAAATGGTTGCCAAAGGTGTCTTAAACTCGTGAGACATATTATTGATGAAATCGGTTTTGATCTCGGCGATTTTCTTCTGTCTCATCATGTAATTAATGGAAATAATATAAATCCCAAGAATAGTCAATAACGATATGAAAGTTCCCAAAAGCATCGGCAAATTGTGCTTAACTAATGAATAATCTTTCCTTGGAAAAACAATTGCCAATGTATAAAGCGTTCTGTCTTTGCTGTCTGTAAAAAGCGGATAAGTATAGTTTGTTTTATCTTTTTGATCCAGATAAATATTATTCGCAATAGTTGTCAACTTATTGGTTTTATTGATGACACCAAACCCGAATTTTGTGTCAATTCCTTTTAATCTTAATTCCTTACTAATTACCGAATCGATGATTTTGTTGTCAACTCGTTTTTCAATTGGGAGATTTGTAGCACTTAATCTCGCAAACTCTTTCATTTGAAAAGAATTATTATCAATATCTCTACTGATATTAGTCGTAAGGGGTTCTGGTGAGCTTCTTTTTAGTTTTAACTGACCTTCATCTTTGTAAAGTTTTGTTGTATATAAAGTGTCACCTTTTGCAGAAACCGGAATGTTTTGTTTCTCAACAATACTGGTTTGAAAAAGGATATTCGATCGGTTTGCAGAATCAGAACTTTGCTGAATATAGGTTTTTGTCGGTTGATTAGCAGAAGCTAAAACTTCTTTTCCTACGCCGCCATAAGTCTCGTTCCAATATTTATTGACCTCAATCTGATTTACTTTTTGAGTGGATGTTTCTAAGGCAGAATAAACTTTGTTTGAGAAATCCTGTTCAAGAGAAGTATATAATTCTTTGATCCAATACAACTGCAAAGAGACAAAAACGATCAACGAAATTGTCATAAATACAGAAATAATCGGAATGAATTTATTATTCATATGTTTTTTTAAGTTTGAAAAGTTAAAATTACTGATTTTAAGAATGTCTCAATAAAAAATAACGTTTGAAATTATTAAATATTTCTTAAAATCAACAGATTTAACATTTTATTAGGAATATCAAATATGTTGCCATAAGAAAAGTTTGGTGCGATTTTTTATAATTAAGTTTGTAAAAACATAGAACGTTATGAATTCCGAAATTATTTTTAATAAAGATTTAGACTCTGCAACTGCTTATATTTCTAAGATTTATGATGCAGATGTTTCAGAAATTTGGGATTATTTCACCAAATCAGAATTGATAGACCAATGGTGGGCGCCAAAACCTTGGAAATGCGAAACCGAGAAAATGGATTTCCGTGAAGGTGGAAACTGGTTATACGCAATGGTCGGCCCGGAAGCCGAAAAAGAATTTGCAATTGCAAACTTCGGTGAAATAATGCCTCACAGAAGTATTTCGTGGACAGATGCTTTCGCAGATGACAAAGGAAAAGTGAAAACCGATTTACCGCAAACCACTTGGCTGATTGGCTTCACCGGAATTGATGAAGGGACGAGAATGACCTTCAATCTGCATTTCAAATCTAAAGAAGAATTGATTCAAATTATGGAGATGGGCTTTGAAGAGGGCTTCAAAATGGGATTGAATCAGTTGGAAGATTTGTTAAATCGTTAATTTGATGAATCGAGGATGAATTCAGTCTAACAATTTTACAAATTAACGATTCAACACTTCATTAATCCAAATCAATTTCCTCATCCTGAAAATACTGGATAATCGCTTTTTTCATTAGAAGCGATTGTTCGTTTGGTTTCAATTCTGGCAGGTCATCCAGCTTATCATAATGCGGCCATCCGTCTTCATAATGCGTGAATTTGTAATATCCAAAAGGTTCCAGCAATCTGCAAACCGCGATGTGTAAAAGATTGACTTTGTCATCTTTTGTGAATTTCTGCTGTCCGCTGCCCAATTCCTGAACACCAATGATGAACAATAATGTATCAATCGGCGGATTTTTCTCGGTTTGAAAATTAACTTCAAAGAAATTTTCTACTTTTTTCCAAAGTTCTGCTTCGCTCATAATTAATTTTTTAAACCTTCAACTTTAAATAAAAACGCGTATTCCAAAGCAATTTCTTTCAAACTTTCAAATCTGCCGCTTGCACCGCCGTGACCGGAACTCATATCGGTTTTGAAGATGAGAATATTGTCATCCGTTTTCAATTCTCTCAATTTTGCCGTCCATTTTGCCGGTTCCCAATATTGAACCTGAGAATCGTGAAATCCTGTGGTAATTAATAGGTTAGGATAATTTTTTGCTTCGATATTATCATAAGGCGAATAGGATTTCATATAATCATAATATTCTTTCTCATTCGGATTTCCCCACTCATCATATTCCCCTGTTGTCAAAGGAATCGTATCGTCCAACATCGTCGAAACCACGTCCACAAAAGGAACTTGCGCCACAACGCCATTAAATAATTCCGGATTGTAATTCATCACTGCGCCAACCAAAAGTCCGCCGGCGCTTCCACCCATTGTGTAAAGGTGTTTTGGAGACGTATAATTTTCTGATATTAAATATTTTGCAGCATCAATGAAATCAAAAAAAGTATTCTTTTTCTGAAGCATTTTTCCGTCTTCGTACCATTCTCTGCCAAGATATTCTCCACCTCGGATGTGTGCGATGGCAAAGATATAGCCTCGGTCAAGCAACGATAATCTGGTGCTGGAAAAACTGGCATCAACCGTGTGACCGTAACTTCCGTATCCGTAGAGTAGAAGAGGCGTATTTTTAGATTTTGGTGTGTCTTTGTGATAAACCAAAGAAATTGGAACTTTTTTTCCGTCTCTTGCAGTTGCCCAGATTCTTTCTGAAATGTAATTTTCTTTGTGGAATTTCCCGCCCAAAACTTCCTGTTCTTTCAGAAGTTTTGTTGTTTTTTCCTTCATATCATATTCGAAAGTCGATGCGGGTTTTGTCAAAGACGTATAACCGAAACGCAATTTCTCCGTATCAAATTCCATATTCGTTCCGATGTAAGCGGTGTAAGTCGGGTCGGAAAATGACAGATAATGTGAGTTGCCAGTTTTGCTTTCGATAATTTTAATTTGAAGAAGACCTGTTTCTCTTTCTTCCAAAACAAAATAATCATTGAAAATCTCGAAACCTTCAATTAGTACATTTTCTCTGTGCGGAATAAAATCTTCCCAGTTTTCAATCGAAGGATTTTCGACTTTCGTTTTTACAATTTTAAAATTCGTTGCGTCATCGGCATTCGTAACGATGTAAAAATCATCTTGATAATGCTCAACCGAATATTCCAAATCCTCAGTTCTTGGCTGTATAATTTTCCATTCTGCAAAAACATCATTAGAAGGAATGAATCTGTGTTCGTCTTCATTTGTACTGGATGAAGAGATGAAAATATAATCGAAAGTCTTGGTTTTGTAAACATTAACATCAAAAGTCTCATCTTCCTCGTGGAAAATCAAGACGTCTTTTTCTGTTTCAGTTCCCAATTCGTGACGATAGATTTGAAATGCTCTCAGACTTTCATCCTTTCTGATATAAAAGACATAATTGCTGTCATTTGACCAAACTGCTTTTCCTGTAGCATTGTCGATTTCGTCTTTATAAATCTCGCCTGTTTTCAGATTCTTGAAGAAAATCTTGTAAATTCTTCTTCCGACTGTATCAGTAGAAAAAGATAGAATATCATTATTAACGCTAATAGAAATACTTCCGATATCAAAATATTCGTGTCCTTCCGCTAAAACATTTGCATCCAAAAGAATCTCTTCTTCGTTTTCCAACGTTTGAAACTTTCTGGAAAAAATCGGATATTCTTTTCCATCTTCATATCTTACGATGTACCAATATTGATTAAAGAAATATGGCAAAGACTCGTCATCCTTTTTGTAGCGGGATTTCATTTCCTCATAAAGGTCATTCTGAAGGTCTTCCGTTTCCTTCATCACAAAATCTGTGTAAGCGTTTTCTTCTTCCAGATATTTTATGACTTCAGGATTTTCTCTTTCATTCATCCAGAAATAAGGATCGTTCCTTTGGTCATTATGAATTTCGAGAAGTTTTTCTATTTTTTTTGCTTTTGGAGCATTCATTCTTTGGAAAGTTTTGGTCTGAAATGATTTTCAGATTTAACAAATTTAAACAAAAAACCATCCTCTCAGAAAGAAGACGGTTTTGATTTATGAGGTCAATAATTACTTATTGATACTTTTGATATATTTTTCTATCGCCATAGTCATAGAAGGCGTTTCTTTCGTTGGTGCCATTACATTTACAGTAAGCCCAGCTTCTTCTGCAGCAGCTTGGGTTGTAGTTCCAAAGACAGCAATTTTGGTTTCTTTTTGTTCAAAATCCGGGAAATTGATCTTCAAAGATTTGATTCCTTGCGGGCTGAAGAAAACCAACATTTCGTAATCGTTGATATTAATATCAGTCAAATCGCTTGCAACCGTTTTGTACATAATTGCTCTCGTCCATTCGATATTTGAAGAGTCCAAAACTTTTGGAACTTCCGGTGTCAAGATATCAGATGATGGCAAAAGATACTTTTCTGATGGATGTTTCTTGAACAAAGGAGCAAGGTCTGAGAAATTCTTCTCGCCAAAGCTGATCTTTCTTTTTCTGTAAACGATATGTTTCTGCAAATAGTTGGCAATTGCCTCTGACTGGCAGATATAACGCATAGAATCCGGCACTGCAAATCTCATTTCTTCCGCAAGACGAAAATAATGATCGATCGCATTTTTGCTCGTGAAAATGATTCCTGTGTACTGTGTCAGGTCAATTTTCTGAGTTCTGAGATCTTTCGCATCCACACCTTGAACGTGAATAAAAGGGCGAAAATCGATTTTGATCTTCTCTTTTTTTGCAATCTCCAAATAAGGCGAAGATTCGTTTGGAGCTGGTTGTGAAACTAAAATAGATTTGATTTTCATCTTAAATTGTCTGTGTTACACTTAATAAAATAAGAACTTCCAAAGTACCAACACGGGTACTATTTGAAGCGTGCAAATATACAAAAATTTATAATACCATTTTTCTGGCAGAATAGCTTGATTATGAAAAATATAGATGAGGTTTTTCAATATGAACAATGCTATTAATATAATAATGATCACATAAAAATATTGTACCAAATCCAAAGGGTAATAGTAAAGCGCGAATCCCGCAATGATCAATCCAATGGATTCCAGAAAATAAAACTTGCTGGAGATCAATGCCAAACCTTTCAAATTTTTTCCATCTCCAATACTATTGTAGAAGAAAAATGTGAGCAGATTCTTGATCACATCAAAGACGATAACCGCTAGAAATGTAAAACCGAATTTGTTCAACTGAACTCCAAATAGCTGTATGTCAGAAGCAAATTTAGGAACTACAGGAACAAATTGCGATAGGAGCAAAGAAATCATCACGCTTCTTACAATGGAAATAATCGTCCAGGAAGGTGTGAGATTATTAGAATCCTCAATCTTTTGGGTCAGAAAATCCTTGATGTTTGCATCACGGTTGAAAACAGAAAGTACGATAATGTAGGCGAAAATACTTCCGAGAATACAATATACCACCCAATCATTATGTTCTGCTATTCTTACCAAGCTCCAAATTTTTTGCAAAAATAAGAATTAGAACAATGAGATGTTGAAATTAGTTTGTAATTATTAAACTTATTTGAAAACAAGGCTTCCTAATTTTTATGTTTTAAGTTTTTGTGAATATTTATTTAATATTTTCCATAAAATCAACAGCTTCATCAAATCTTTTGCTCCAGGGCAAAAAGTATTGCAAAACCATTGGAACGTGTTTTTTATTCAACATAATTGGTTTCAAATTTGGTTGGAAAGGTTTCAAGGCTTTCAAAAAATTCTCATTTGCGACTTTTATGGAAGGATAAGTTTTCTCACCCACATAAATCAAAAAAGGCGGCGTTTTTTCATTAATGAAATAAATAGATGATGCTTGTTTCCAATTTTCAGGGTTTTTGCTCCAAGTAATGTCGTAGTTATCTTCGGCTGTCGGCGGGTATTTTTCCAGATAGTTTTTCATATCAATTCCTGCAGCATCGATTAGGATAATTCCTGAAATTGTTTTTTCCGAAATTTCATATTTTGGATTCATCACGGCGGAACTTGCCAATTGTCCGCCAGCGGAATGGCCGGAAATGAAAATCTTTTCCGGATTTCCGTGGTATTTTTCAGCATTTGCTTTTGTGAATTGTATTGCAGCGGCAATTTCTTTGGTCATTTCGTCAACATCAGCGTTCGGGCTTAAGGTATAATCTGGAATTACAACAATCATATTTTTGCGTGCGAAATTTCTTCCGAGAAGATTGTATTTATTCTTATTTCCCGTATTCCAGTTTCCGCCGTAGACAAAAATAAGAACAGGATAGTTTTTGTTTTTGAGGTTTTTTGGCGTGAAGATATTCAGCTTTACATCTTCTCCTTTATGATTTTTTGTGTAGGAAATATCTTTGTATATCATTGTTGGTTTGCAACTGATTATCATTAGAGCAAGAAAAAATAATGTTATAATTGGTTTTTGCATTCTGTGTATTTATAGAATAATGTACGAATGTTTTGAGCATTTAGATTGTCTTCTATCATTTTTAAAACCAATATCATCGAAAATTCATTTTTAATAATAGCTCTCTTTCCTAATCAATAATAATTCAACTGATCTGATGTTGGTTTCTAATTAACTATATTAGAAAATGTCTCCAAAAAAAATTAACTGTAAAATTTTTCCGGCTGACTTTAATATTAAACTTTGTTAAAAACTTGCAATTTTAAATTTTTATAACATATTTTTGTATAGTTATTGATTTAGTCTATCAATTTTTGAAAATAACTTTAGTTAAACTAATAATCATAAAGCATAAAATTTTATAATTATGACAAACTCTTACGAAGCTATTTTCGAGAATAATAAAAAGTGGGTAGAATCAAAACTTGCAGATGATCCGGAGTATTTTCACAAATTGGCGAAAACGCAGCATCCAGATTACTTGTACATAGGATGTTCGGACAGCAGAGCAACAGCAGAGGAGTTAATGGGAGTAGGTCCAGGCGAAGTTTTTGTTCACAGAAATATTGCCAATGTTGTAAACACTTTGGATATGAGTTCTACAGCAGTTATTCAATATGCGGTTGAACATCTGAAAGTTAAACATATTATCGTCTGCGGACATTACAATTGCGGTGGTGTAAAAGCAGCAATGACGTCTCAGGATCTTGGACTTTTGAATCCGTGGCTGAGAAATATCAGAGATGTTTACAGACTTCATCAGGAAGAGTTGGATTCTGTAGAAGAAGATAAAAAATACGATCGCCTTGTGGAACTGAATGTTCAGGAGCAATGCATCAACGTTATAAAAATGGCCTGCGTGCAGGAACGTTATATTTTAGAAGAATATCCTATCGTTCACGGTTGGGTTTTCGACCTTAGAACTGGAAAAATTATAGATTTGGAAATCGATTTTGAAAAGATTTTGAAAGACATCCAAAAAATCTATAACCTGACAGATTCTGATTGGGTAATGAGTAAAAAAAACAATAAGAATCTTATTTAAGATTTATTATGAAGTATTGGAGTATTATAACATTAACGATTTTTCTCAACTTTACGGCTCTTCCTGGGATTGCCGCAATGTTTGGTTGGGAATTACCGAGAACTAATGTTATAATTAACGAAGAGGAAACTCATGCCAATACTTTTGTTCTTTACGAAAAGACCATTCCTAAAACTTTGGACATTCACGATTTTCTCAAATTTTGTGAAGCTGTTCCTGAAAAAAAACTGACACCAAATTGGGAAGCCAATATCTACTTTTCCCCTAATCTCAGTATATTTTCTCCACCTCCGGAAGCTTAATTCATTCACGTTTTTTCTATAAACGTTATTCTTGTTTGCTGTTTTGATAACAGTAAGCTTTATTCTGTATTAAGTCAATCAACATTTTTTTAGAATAATTGATATTAGTAAGTATTTGTAATTAATTTTAAAATACTTTATTCAAGCCGACAGCAAAAAATCAATGCTATCAGCTGCTTATCAATGACTTCTGCTATTACATTATGCAAAAATCAAAATCTTTGATTGGAGGGATCAAAGAGAATTTTCCTTCCGGTCTTGTCGTTTTTCTTGTGGCATTGCCACTTTGTCTTGGGATCGCGTTAGCATCTGGAGCACCACCATTATCGGGCGTTATTGCCGGAATCGTTGGCGGTATCGTTGTCGGGTTTATCAGTAATTCCAACATCTCTGTTTCTGGTCCTGCGGCTGGTTTGACGGCAATTGTTTTGGTAGCCATTACAGATCTTGGCGCATTTGAATTGTTTCTTTGTGCCGGAATTATTGCCGGAATTCTTCAATTAATTCTTGGATTTATCCGAGCAGGAAGTATCTCAAATTATTTCCCAAACAATGTGATCGAAGGAATGCTGGCTGGTATTGGAATTATTATTATTCTGAAACAAATTCCCCATGCATTAGGTTTTGACAGTGATTATGAAGGTCACGAATCTATTTTTGACAAAGGTCTTAATTTTGGTTATTTCTCAGAATTAGGCGCAGCAATTACGCCTGGAGCAATTATCATTACATTGGTTTCTGTTGCTATTTTATTGGCTTGGGATCACATTACTGTACTTAAAAGATTAAAACTTTTGCCAGGCGCATTGGTTGCAGTAATTGTAGGAATCTTATTGAATGAATTCTTCAAACTGACAGGAAGCTCGTTAGCAATTACCGAAAAACATCTTGTTACGTTACCAGTTCCTCAATCTTTAGATGATTTTAAAAACCTCATCACGTTTCCTGATTTCAATGGATTTACAAACCCTAAAGTTTGGATTACAGGCGCAACTATAGCAATTGTAGCATCAATAGAAACTTTACTTTGTATAGAAGCTTCGGACAGGCTGGATGTGAAAAGAAGAATTACGGATACCAATCTTGAACTGAAAGCACAAGGGATTGGAAACTTAGTAAGTTCCTTCATCGGTGGGTTGCCAATGACATCTGTGGTGGTGAGGAGTTCTGCAAACGCCAATGCTGGTGCAACTTCCAAATCATCAGCCATCATTCACGGTGTTTTGCTGTTGATTTGTGTTCTGTCGATTCCTTTTATATTAAATTTGATTCCTTTGGCAACTTTGGCAGCGGTGTTGATTTTGGTTGGATACAAATTGGCAAAACCAGCAACTTTCAAACATTTCTGGCATAATGGCAAATATCAGTTCATTCCTTTTGTTGCAACAGTTTTAGCAGTCGTTTTCACAGATCTTTTGAAAGGTGTAGGAATCGGATTGTTGATATCGGTTTTCTATATTCTTCAGGGAAATATGAAACGTGCCTATTATCTTAGCAAAGAGACTTTGAACGATGCAGATGAGATTACGATAAAGCTGGCAGAAGAAGTTTCATTTTTGAATAAAGCAGCCATCAAGAAAACATTGAAAAACGTAAAATCTGGTTCCAAAGTCATCATCGATGCAAAAACAACCTCTTACATTACGACAGATGTTCTGGAAATGATACAGGATTTTGCCAATGTAAGAGCTAAAGAAGAAGATATAGAAGTCGAATTATTAGGCTTCAAAACGTCTTACAGAGATTACGCCAGCGATGAAGATTCGCACGTGATCGTCAATCACAAAAGAGCAATGTAAAAATTGCAAATAATTAACATTAATACTTTTTTAAAATTTAAAAATATGAAAGCACATACATTCGAAACACAAGCGACCATTAATCCTGAAAAAGCTTTAGAAATCCTAAAAGAAGGAAATCAAAGATTTGTAAATAATCTTAAAGCAAACAGAGATCTTCTGTCTCAGGTAAATGACACGCGTGCAGGACAATGGCCGTTTGCTGTAATTTTGAGTTGTATCGACAGCCGTACTTCTGCCGAATTGATTTTCGATCAAGGTTTAGGAGATATTTTCAGCGTAAGAATTGCTGGTAACTTTGTGAATCAGGACATCTTGGGATCTATGGAATTTGGCTGCAACGTTGCGGGATCCAAACTGGTTGTAGTTCTTGGACATACAAAATGTGGCGCTTTGAAAGGCGGTCTGGATGCAGCAGCAATCGAAGGTCTTGGAATGGATAATTTGAACCATTTGATTGGTCATTTCGATCACATCATCAAGGATATTATCAAAGATGGCGAGGAACGTTCTTCTAAAAATGAAGATCTATTAGAAAGATTGAATCAAAGCAATGTGAAAAATGCTATTGAGGAAATCCGTAGCCAAAGTTCCACACTTAAAAAGCTTGAAGACGAAGGTAAAATCAAAATCGTAGGCGCCAATTACGATGTTGAGACCGGCGTTGTCACTTGGATATAAAACATTTTTTCTTCATACAATTAATTAGGTTCGTAGGCCGGGTAATTTATTTTATCCGGCTTACTTATTTCCATAATTGGATATGCGAAATGACTTGACAATTTCGTTAAATTAAAAAAAATGAAATCTGTTGTAAAATTTGTTTTGGCGCTAATATGTGTTCCTGTGCTTTTTGTTTTGGGATTTTACATTTATTATTTCAATCATAAATATAAATTCAACCAAATAAAAGAAAATATGGAAATGGTTGAAGCCCGAAATATATTAGGAAATCCCGATGAATCCAAATATTTCGGGAATGAAATTATGGATGTTTACTATTATTTTCCAACTGCAGAAGCAAGATTTTTTTATTCAAAAAATGACAGTCTATTAATACAATCTTGGAGAACAGATGCTGATTAGAATTATTTCCCGTTGAAACCTGTCATTGTATTCTGAACACCTGCAAACACGAATGATAATGCAGCTTGAGAAAACTTTTCAATTCTTTCCTGTAACGTTTCTTTCTCAGTCTCGTTCCATTGTCCTAAGACATAATCCACCTGCTGACCTTCTTTGAACTCAGCTGCAATCCCAAAACGGAGCCTTGTATATTGATTATTGTTAAGAACAGCTTCTATATTTCTAAGACCATTATGTCCGCCATGACTGCCTTTCATTTTCATCCTCAAAGAACCGAAAGGCAATGCGAGATCATCAGCGATAATCAGAACATTTTCCAAAGGAATATTTTCTTTCTGTATCCAAAATTTCACTGCATTTCCGGAAAGATTGACGTAAGTATCAGGCTTTAGAACAAAAACTTTTCTGCCTTTGTATTTACCTTCAGCCAAAAGCCCAAAGTTTGAAGATTTGAATGGTGCTTCTATCTTCTCTGCAATTTTTTCAGCGACTTTGAAACCTATATTATGTCTGGTTTCCGTATACTCTTCCCCTTTGTTGCCGATGCCGACAATAAGATATTTCATAGAAAATTATTGATATCCGTAAATGTTATATTCGTCTCCTGAAGTTGCTTTTATAAGATAATTTTCAGAATCGTATGTATTTACCGAAGTTTGAGTTTTTACAGTTCCGTCTTGTTCTGTAATTGTTGCTTTTGTTGTATTATTCTGTGACAAAAAGAAACCTGTTTGAGGCGCTAAACTTGAAAAGAATATCCAGAATTCTTTAGGAAGAAGTCCAAAAGGAGATTTTTTATTGTCATATTCATATACGGCTGTTACTGGATTCGGTTCCATTATCAAAACACCAGTATCAGGATCATATGCGCCTATTTTGGATATATCCTTAACAATATTTTCTCCGGAATATTCATAGGTGTCTTCCATATAAACTTTTGTAGGGAAAGGAAATGTAACAGTTGTAATAGTAACAGATTTTACCATTTTGCTTCCACTGAATGTATAGTTGGTAACAGAAGTACTAAAACCGGTAATAGTTGTGGTGATTTTGGATACATTACTTCCAGAATATTCGTAAACTGCATTCAGTTCAGTTCCTGCATATACTCTTGATATTTTGTTAGAACTATTGTACTCTATATTGAATTTTTCTGGCGAACCTACTTCAGAATATGAGATCAATTTATTTTTACTATCATAACCAAACACGATATTACTATCATCAAACTCCCCCGTATCTTCATCTTTTGAATGAGTAATCATTGTCTTTAATAATCTGGATGTAGTTGTTCCATCACCAGGAATTGTGGTGGTTGGGTCAAAATCTACACCGTGCAAAAAGTCGCCATTTTCATCTTGATTTGGAACACAAGACGACAGCATCAACATTCCGAATATTAGCGTTAAATAATAAAATATGTTTTTCATTGTATTGTTTTCTGTTTGCAAAGTTAACTTTTTAAAATAAATTTTCGAATTCAAATTTTTAACTGAAGATATTTTACTTATAATCAAAATTTTCTGTAGAATTCTGATTCTTAAGTTTGTTTGCCTCTTCAATATAAACTTTCAGTTGCTTCTCATTTAGATTTCCATTTCTCCGATAAATTTCAACTCTTCTTTTGACCTCAGTATCATAATATTTTTTGAATCCATCATTAGTTTCATATTTCCGCCACAGTGTGAAATATTCGCAGACATTTCCCAAATGATCATTCAGTTCTTCATTTGTTCTTTCATCTACATTTTTACCAAATGATGTTACGGAACAATACATCGGCATTTCATCTGTCTCTACTTTTTTGTAAAAGTCTTTGTATTTATCATCAATCAAAAATTCTATCTGTTCCTTATTGAAATAAACATCTTCATTAATGTCTTTTAATTTGACAAAATCAGCAGCACTGTTATTTTTATTAAAGACATAATTCGTATACACCACGATTTCTCCCTTTCCCAAACCCGGCGAGATCCCATAATGTTGTGAAAGGTAGAAAAGCGCAGGCTCAGAATAGTCGATTTGGTCTTTCAAGTTTGCGACAAATATTTCGATTTTTGTTCCGTCTTTGTCCGTTGCAATTCTTTTTTCAAGGTCTTTAAAAGTTCTGTAATCATACAAAGTATCAGAAGCTTTTTTGAAAGTTCGGATTGGCGATTCTGCGCTGTAGGTTGTAAATCCGTTAGCTGAAGCATATTTTCTATTGTAAAGAACGCCATCCATTCTGTACATATTTTTCCGGTAAGGATAATAGAAATTAATCGTGTTTCTAATGAACTTTTTCTCAGAATCAAAATCGATGGAATAGACAGGAACGCTTTTATCTTTTGAATTAAATCTTACAGAAATACCACTTAAACTATCGGCTTCGCTAAAAAAGGTCATCTCTTTATCGTAATGGTATTTTAGAATTTGAGCATCAGAAAGAGAAGCTATTGTAAGGAATAGCAGTAGGATAAATTTGTTTTTATTGAATTTAAATGGAGATTTATTCATCAATTAAATTATAGTCGGGAATTTACCGGAGAAATTACAAATCTATTTTTTTTATCAAAAAACAAAACTAAGGTTACCTCTTCATTCTTAATTTCTTTCCTAAAGCCTCTAACCATTTTGAAATTGGTTTTAATTGTATTTTTAATCTCAGAGTCTTTCGACGTTCCAAAATCCTGAATGGCGGAAATAGATTCTATTTTAGATTTTGAATTAATTTTTAACTTGTAAACGGCAAAATCATTTTTCGGATTTAAGCTCTTAAATTTTTCAAAATGATTTCCTACAGAATAAAAACAATTAGAATTTGAAATGTTTTTTTTGATAAGAAATTCTAAAGCTTTTCTCTCAACATTAATATTCTCATTATTCAAGTATTTTCGTGGCGAGCAATAGTACATTATGTATTTATTCTTACTATTTAAATAAACCAAAAATTTGTCTCCTTTTTTTACTTCAATTTCACAATTACCAATATCAGGTTTTCCTACTCTTCTAGCTAAAATAATAGAACTGATTAATTTCCCTTTATATAATTTAAGAATCTTGATATCTGCTTTATAAAATCTGTTGTCATTACCAATCTTAAAATTAACATCGTATGTTTTCAGGATTTCAATCTCCGCAACAAAATCATTATTCGCAAAATTTTCTCCAAAAGTTCCATAATCACAGCTACAAGCAAAGCTAAAAGTTGATATTAATAATCCGACAAAGACAAATAATTTTCCCATTATAAAAATTAATGATTCAAAATCCTATTCAAAACCAGATTCACTTCATCTACATTTTTCACGTTATCTTTCCGCATCATCAATTGGTTGTTCTTTTCTTTTAACGTAGCTTCCTTCGGATTTTGTGTGAGGTAAGCAATTATTTTTTTGAATTTATCACTTTGATAAAATTTGTCCTGAGGATTTGCAGGGAAATATCCCAAGAATACTTTGTTCTTAACCACCAACTTATCAAAACCAATTTCTGCGGCCAACCATTTCAGTTCTACAGATTTCAGAAGATTTATGGCTTCATCTGGCAATTCCCCAAATCGGTCTTTCAGTTCATTTTCAAATTTCGTGAGATCAATGGCATTATTGATTTCAGCTAATTTCTGGTATAATGACAATCTTTCCTCGGTAGAACTCACATAATGATCAGGCAACATCAACTCAAGATCTGTATCAATATTCACTTCCTTCGTAGATTTGAATAATTTCTGACGGTCTTCTTCATTTTCGAAAAGGTCTTCAAAATCCTCATCATCCTTCAATTCCTCCAACGCTTCCTGCATCATTTTCTGATAGGTTTCGAAACCCATTTCGTTGATGAAACCACTTTGTTCCGCTCCAAGCAAATCTCCCGCACCACGGATTTCCAGATCCTTCATCGCAATCTGGAATCCACTTCCCAGATCAGAAAATTGCTCGATCGCCTCCAGACGTTTTCTTGCATCGGAGGTCATCATATCAAAAGGTGGCGTAATCAAATAACAAAATGCTTTTCTGTTGCTTCGCCCAACTCGCCCACGCATCTGATGAACGTCTGCCATTCCAAAACGATGAGCATCATTAATGAAAATCGTATTCGCATTCGGAACGTCAACACCACTTTCGATGATGGTTGTGGCGACCAGAACGTCATATTTTCCATCCATAAAATCGAGGACGTTTTGCTCCAATTGTTTCCCTTCCATCTGTCCGTGACCAATGACTACTTTCGCATCCGGAACCAATCTTTGAATTAATCCTGCAATATCTTTCAGATTTTCAATTCTATTATTAATGAAATAAACCTGTCCGTCACGCTGAAGTTCATAGGAAACCGCATCACGGATCACTTCTTCACTGAAACCAATGATACTCGTATCCACAGGTTGACGATTTGGCGGTGGCGTTTTGATCACCGAAAGATCTCGTGCAGCCATCAAAGAAAACTGCAAAGTCCTCGGAATTGGCGTTGCAGTCAATGTCAGCGTATCGACATTGGTTTTCATTGTCTTCAGTTTATCTTTTACAGAAACTCCGAATTTGTGTTCTTCATCGATAATCAATAATCCTAAATTCTTGAACTTAACTTTCTCCGAAGCCAATTGATGTGTTCCGATCACGATGTCCACTTTTCCGTCTTTTAATCCAGCCAAAGTTTCGGATTTCTGTTTCGCCGTTCTGAATCTATTTAAGTAAGAAATATTGACCGGAAAATCCTTCAATCGTTCTTTGAAACTTCTGTAATGCTGGAAAGCCAAAATCGTAGTCGGAACCAAAATCGCCACTTGCTTGCTGTCAGTTGCCGCTTTGAAAGCCGCACGAATCGCAATTTCTGTTTTCCCGAAACCTACGTCACCACAGATCAAACGATCCATCACGCCTTCATCTTCCATATCGCGCTTCACATCGAAAGTCGCTTTTTCCTGATCTGGTGTGTCTTCGTAAAGGAAACTCGCTTCCAATTCATTTTGAAGGTAAGAATCCGGTGAATATTGGAATCCTTTTGCGGTTTTTCTTTGCGCGTAAAGTTTTATTAAATCAAATGCAATCTGCTTAACTCTCGCTTTTGTTTTCTGTTTTAAAGATTTCCACGCTGGTGAACCAAGTTTGCTGAGGACGATTTCTTTCCCGTCTGGTCCGTTATATTTTGAAATTTTATGAAGGGAATGAATACTCACATAAAGCAAATCTCCATTTTTATAAGTCAATTTGAAACATTCCTGAATTTTCCCATCGTTATTCACCTTTACCAATCCCATAAATTTCCCAATTCCGTGATCGATATGAGCAATGTAATCGCCAATTTTTAATGACATTAAATCTTTCAAAGTCAGTTGTTCGGACTTTGCGAACGTGTCTTTGGATTTGTAACGTTGATAACGGTCGAAAATTTGGTGGTCTGTGTAAACCAAAATCTTATGTTCCAGATCCACAAAACCCTGATGAAGTTCGGATTTGAAACTCTTGAATGGAATCTGATGTTCCAATTCTTCAAAGATCGATTGCAATCTTTCGCGTTGTTTTTCTGATGAGAAAGAGATCCAAGTATCAAAACCGAGAATTTGTTTTTCCTCAAGATCTTCAATTAATAATTCGAAGTTCTTGTGAAAACTCGGTTGCTGCGTTTGGTTGAGTTCCAGAGTTTTGATTTTCGGAAGTTCAAACGGTTGCGAACTGAAATCGATGGTTTTGAATTTGATCAGTTTATTCTGGAATTCGTTATCGGAAATGAAAAGTTCCTGCGGCGTTCTGTGTTTGATCTCTTTGCTCAAATTTTCAAACTGTTCCAGCGATTTTGCATAGAAATCTTTCACTCTTTTGACGCCAAGAAACAGGTTTTTCGAAACAATCAAACTGTCATCCGAAAGCAATTCAAAAAACGAAACCTTGTTCCCGGAAACTGAAAAATTCATATTGGAAACCAACTGGAATTCCGTGATCTTATCCAATGAAAGCTGGGATTCTATATCAAACGTTTTGATGCTTTCTACCTCATTTCCGAAGAAGGTGATTCGGAAAGGCTTCTCATTAGAAAAAGAAAAAACATCCACAATCCCACCACGAACAGAGAATTCTCCTGGCTCGGAAACAAAATCTGTCTGGTTGAATTGATAATGATTCAGTAACTCATCTACGAAATCAAAATCCAATTGGTCACCCACTTTGATCTGATGAGAAATCGCTTTGAAGTCTTCTTTCTTCAATACTTTTTCTGACAACGCGCCGACGTAAGCTACGATGACTTTTGGAGAATTATTAGAATTTATTTTATTGATAACTTCAGTTCTAAGAACCAAATTAGCATTCTGCGTTTTCTCGATCTGATAAGGTTCCAGATGCGTTGCAGGAAAGTAAAGCACGTTTTCTTTCCCGATCAGATCTTCCATTTCCGAGTTCACATAAAGCGCATCTTCTTTGTCATCAATAATGAAAAGGATATTCTTTTTTTGAGTCAAGAACAATTCTGCCGTGAAAATAGAAGACGAAGAACCTGCACTTCCTTTCACAGAAATATGTTGATTGTTGTCCAATTGCGAAAATATCTCACTCCCAAATTCCTTCTTCAGCAGGTCTGGAAGAAGATTTTCATTGATTTTTTTTAATTCCATTCTGAAATATGTGTAAACAGGAAAACGATTCCAGAGTTTTTTCCGGAATCGTAATTGTATGCAAAATTACGAAATTTAATATTCAATAATAATTCATAACCGTGATTTTGTGGATGGAAAAATAAAAACTATTTTAGTCAAAATTATTACCCAATGAATTACAAATTAAGCTTTTTCTTTCTGCTTATGGTGTTTTGCATCTCGTGCGAGGAAGATTACGTTAATAACTCGCGTGTTTTTGTAGAAGGAAAAATCAGTTCCCAAAGCCAGTCGGTCAATGGGATTCCGGTTTTATTAGGCTCCAATTTTTATCCGCTTTCAACGGGGACTACCAAAAGTGATGGTTCTTTTCGTCTTGGCGGACCAGATGTTGCAGATGAAATAAAACTTATTGTAGGAAAAAAAATAATCAATTTTTCTGCAGATTCCAAAGATTGTTATTTGGACTTCGATTCTCTATCTATCATTCTTCCGGAGAATCTGGAAACTGTTAAATTCTCAAACATCACCATCGAATAATGAAAAGATTTTTATTATCAATAGCCGTTTTTTGTGTTACGTTTTTTTTCAGCCAAGGTGTTCAGCCATCATTAGGAATTAATGCTGTTACCGTTTCGCCAATGGGAAACAATCATTTGAAAGATGGTTTGAAAAGCTTCGCTGGCGTTGGTTTGACTTTTCAAACTGTTTTTAAACGCAATATGGGATTTGGAGTAGAACTGAGCCGTGCTTTTTCTGAAGTGAAAGACCGCAGTGTCTATGGCGATTTGGAGAAGCCAAGATTAACTAATATTTCTGCTTATTTTATTTACAAATATCCTTTCACGGAAGCATTTAGTTTGCAAGGGCAAATAGGAGGAAGTTTTATGGCAATTACGAGCCAATCTAGATATACTAAAGATGATTTTACAGAACAAGCCACCGCATTTTTTCTAGGAACAGAACTGTCTTATAAATTTCCTAAACTGAAAAGATTGGAAATCTACGCTTCCCCAAAGCTTTATTTTTATGATTCTTTTGTTGATTTCAGGGATAAAGAATTGGATAAATACTATTCCAAGGCTCAATTACTGAATATCAATGTCGGAATTAGACTTAATATTAATGAGAACTAAATTTATTTAAAATTAAATATTATAATTAATTAAATTTACGTTCCTTAATAAATTGAACTTTGAAGTTTTCATTCAAAATATTATTCGTTTTCGGCTTGATGTCAGTTCTCTTTACGCAGTGTAAAGATGATGATGCCAATATTTCCCGTGCTTACGTGGAAGGAAAATTCACCTATTCTGATGGAAAATTTCTGGAAGACCCGATTCATCTTGTCAACAATAAAAAGATCATTGCAGAAACTTATCCAAAAGAAAGTGGAAGTTTTGTATTGGCAGGACCTTATGACAAAGGATCTTACAAACTGCAGCTTAAAAACTTCAAAATCAAATCTTTTTCTACAGAAACTGCTGGTTGTAAAATATCTGCAGATTCTCTCAGTATTGAGATTCCGGATGGTGTGACATATATTATCTTCAATGATATCACTTTGAAATGATAAAGAAATCTATTTTATTTTTCACCGTTATTTTTTCTATTTCTGTTTCGGCACAACGGAGAAAACAGAACTGGACAGAGAATGTGAAGTTTTCCATAGATCCACACGTGAAAGTAATGACATCGCTAGGCAATAATTTTTTAAGTGAATCTTTCGATTATTTTTATGGTTTTGGCGTTGGTCTCAACACCAATCTTTATAAGAATTTTGGTTTGGGAGTAGAATACACTTACTTTCTTGCAACCGTAAAAGAAAGCAATAAATTTGGATATTTGGGAGCACCGGCTATGAATAATTTTGATTGGTATGTTTTCCATAAAGACAAAATCACGGAGGAGTTTTTCGTCGAAGAAATCTTAGGCTACAGCACTTACAGGATGAAAAGTCCTTTTCTTGACAATTCCGGAAAATTCACGGAAGGCAATGGCGGGCTTAATTTTGGGGGCAAAGCAATCTATGTTCTGGATGTAGAAGGTGTTCAGGAAGTGGTGCTTGGCGCAAAATTGAACTTCTATAATTCCAAAATCGGGAATCAGAATCCGGATATAGAAAAGTATTATTCCAAAGCGACTTTACTAAACATCAGTCTCGCTTACCGATTCAATTTTTAAGGAGATTTTAAGCTATTATAATTTCTGGTTAAAGTTTTATATTTCTCATTTTCAATCATTTTTTGATATAAATTTGTCTCAACAAAAAACAAAAATATTTACTCAAATGAAAAATTTATTAACAACGTTGCTATTAACTTTCGGGGTTGGATTAGCAACAGCACAAGCTACACCAGCAGCGACTGCTAAAGCTGCAAAAACAGAAGTTAAAACAAAAGCTGCAAAAACTTCAGTTGAAGCAAAAGCTGCAAAAGTTGCAAACACACCGGAAGTTAAATTGAAAAAAGACGGAACTCCAGACAAACGATACAAAGAAGCAAAAGGGCTTAAAAAGGACGGAACTCCTGATAAGCGTTTTAAAGCTAACAAGTAATTTATCTCGATCTTCTTAAGAGAAGGATAATTTAATTTTTCATAACTTTTATTTTTTTAAGACTTTACAATTGTAAGGTCTTTTTTTGGTTCGTGATTTGATTAAAGTTTATTATCAATCAAAAAAATACCATTATGAATCATCCAAAGCCAATGCTGACTCTCTCGGAAGTGATGGAAAAGCTAAGACAAAAAGGAATTACCAAAGAAATTCTAATGAATGAGGACAAAAAATTTGTGTTGCGAGATGAAGGAATTGTCTATAAACCGGAAGATTTGAAGATTATCCGTACATATAGATTTGAAGGCGCAAGTGATCCAGGAGACAATGTCGCATTATATCTTTTGCAAGATGTTTATGGAAACAAAGCAATGATAATAGATTCTTACGGCGCCGACAGTAATTATGCAGGGCCAGAATTTGATGAATTTCTGAAAAAAATAGAAGAAGACGAAGAAAAAGAAGAATTTGATTTTTAATCTTTTCTCAACTTATATAAGAAACCCTTGACTATTGAAAATCAAGGGTTTTGTTTTTTTAAATTTTAATAATCAATAAAGTTTTCTTCAAACCATCCTCAATTCCTTTCCAATAAAAGTTGAAGAACGACCTTTCCTTGTTTCTTTCTACATAGATGTCGACAGATTCTGGGAATTTCTGAGAATCTTTTTTGACGAATAGATTGGCAACACCGGAAAGAAATTTCTTTTTCTCTTTAGTGTTTTTATTTAGAAGCGTCACTTTCAAATCCTTATGTGTGATCTTGAATTTCCCATTCATAATATCATTATTCCCTTTGAAATCATAATTGAGACTTGTGATCGTTCCAGTTGCCGTAATATTCATATAAGGTTTTATAAAAGGTGTAATATCGACTGCCGGCAAGTCATTGATATAGCCGCCAATCGTAAAATTATCCCGTAAATCAGAAGTATTGAAGTTCCAGTTCACTTTCATCGGAGAAACGCCCATAAACTTGCAATTGATCACAATTGGAACTCTCGTGTTTGCACCTTTCTTTTTATTAGAATTAAGATTTTTGACGTTCATATCGAAATTTGTAAAGAATACTTTTCCGGGACCATTGTTGTCCGGTTTATCTTCTTCGTACACCAATTTGGAGTTAACAAGATCAAGATTATCAACAATTAAAGGAAATTTTATAGTTCTTAGAACTTTCGAATAAAGTAACTTTTCTTTCGGATTGTCTTTCGGAATTTTGCTTCGGAAAATGTTCGCATCAACTTGGTCGAGTTTTGCCGATTTCAAATGAAGGTCAAGTTCTTTTTCAAAAGTCCAATCAACACCAGAAAGCTGGATTCTATTTGCGGAAATATTGAATTGATCATCTTCCATCGGAATCGTTCTTACAAATTCAGCACGAGACATTTTAGAGATCATTTTAAAATTCACCAAATCAACAGCTTGCGAAGATATTTTAAAGCTTGACAAACTTATATTGTAATACTTTCCAGAATCGTAGAAAAAGGTATTTCCAACAATTTTATAGTCTTTGAATTTGAAAGGTAATTTGTTTTTTGAGGTTTCCTCATTCATTACCAAATCCTTTACATTCGCATCAAATTTTGCAAGTGACAAAGATTTTTCGCCGTTGGATTTTAATATTGATAATTTCCCATTTTTAATATCAATATTCGTAAAGTTCAGATTAAATCCATTCTTTTTGAGATCTTTTGATTTAACGATTTTCTGATCACGGTTTTGAATTACGAATTCCGGATCCATAAATTGAGCGTTTTTCAGATTCAGTTTTGTCTTATCAAAAACCAGATCATTAAATGAAATTTTCTTGCTTTTGATATTAAAAAGACTTTTCTGTTTCGTGAAACTCTTTTCCCAATCTTTAAAATCCAAAATAGATTTCAGTTCAAAATCATTGATTTCCAACTGCCCGTTATTCGTTTTCACATCAGAAGAATTGATTGTGTAAACATCACTTATTCTGGCGAAAAAATCTTTTGCTGTAATTTTATAACTATCAAGCGCAAATGGTAATTCGTCTGGATTATCGCTCAGGCTTAAGTTTTTGATGTCGAGGTTTAAGTTTGTTGCAGCGAAAATTTTTGAATCATCAGACTTTATAACTTCGAAATTTCCTTTTGTTATATCAATATTCTTTATTAAGAAAGGCATTGGCTCTTTTACGGAGTCTTTGGTTTTCGGCTGAGCCAATCTTATTTTAAGTCTTGGGTTTGTCAACCGAATAGAATTGGTGTTGATTTTTTTATTTTTAATTAAATCAATGATTCCTAATCTGCTGACATTCAAACCATCTACAAATCCGTCAATTGCCAAGACTTTTTTATCATCTGGATTTTTTGACTTAATCAAAATGTCTTCCGCCGAGATACTTCCGCTGAGAATCTCGACATTCAAAGTTTTGTAAGTGATTGCGTAGGGTGTTTTGTTTTTGATGTAATCCGGAAGCTGATATTTGAGCCAAAGACTGAATCCGATGTTCACGATCAAGATGAGAAGCAAGATACTTCCCAGAACGATTCCGGTAACTTTTAAAGTTTTTTTCATCTAATTTTTTCTAACTTATTGATTACTAAAAACCGTTCCAACTTTAAACCGTCAACTCCACCACATAACCTTCGTGTCCTCTCACATTAATAAAATCATCGCCTTCAAAAGCAAGATATTGTCCTTTGATACCCTTCAAAACTCCATTGAATTCAGGTTTTTTGTCCAGCGTAAAAACATTGACTTTCTCTGGTTTCTCGTAAGGAAAATCTAACTTTACAATATCCAGATCGCTCACTGCAAATTTTTTAAAATCATTTGGAAAATAGTCAGCAATTTTATTTCGAAAATCGATGAGATCCAAAGTGTCTTCATAGTCATCGGCAAGCATTTTCTTCGGATTGGTTTTGTCGGCAACGTGTTTTTTGAGTTCGACCTCAATCATTCCGGCTTCATATCTGTTTTCCGTGATTGCAATTGGCAAAGCGAAAGTTGCGCCTTGATCAATCCATCTTGTCGGGATTTGAGTTTCTCTGGTTACACCCACTTTTACATCGCCTGTGTAAGCCAGATACACAATGTGTGGAACCAATTGGATTTGTTTTTCCACATCCAAATCTCTTTCGCCAATTCCAAGATGTGCTGTTGAAAGTTCCGGACGGATGATTGTGTCACTCGCATAAGGACTTTCGAAGAAGCATTTTTTACAAAATCCCATTCGGTAGATTTTCTCATCGCTTCCGCAGTTCACGCATTCATAACCAATATGTTTGATATGAAGTTCTTTTCCGAAGAGCTGATTCATATTAATAATATCTCCTCTGAGATTCAGATAATATTGGATAGGCTGTCCATTTTGAGAAATCATTTTTAGGATTTGTCCGGAGAATTGCATTTTGTCTTTGATTTTGAAATTGGGATTAAAAGTAAGTATTATTAATCAATTTCTAATTGTTATCATCAATATAACTTAGGGATTAAGATTGTAATTATTTCGCAGAAAATAGAAATTAACATTTGTTTATTTCTGTTTTAATTTTAAATAATAAATTTGTCGCAATTAAAATACATTTTATGAAAAATATTTATGCATTGCTGCTATTTGTAGCTACAACTTTTGTTTATTCACAAACTACAATCTATTCAGAAAATTTTGGCGCTGGTACAGGAACTACAAATACTCTTGTTACAGCCTACACAGGTTTTCAAAACTCTTCTCCTACAAACTACACGGGTAATTCTGACATAAGAACTACGTTTCCTTCCACAGGTTACGCCGGAGCAAGTGGAGCTGGCTGTTTGTTTCTGGGTGCTACAACGACTGCAACTCCACCTGAAAAATTTCTTACTATTTCTGGAATCAATACGTTGCAATACGAAAGCTTAAGTTTGTCTTTTGGACATTACAATGGCGTAACTGGAAATAGCATCGTTCCTAAAGTAGAAGTAAGCGAAGATGGAACAAATTGGACAACGTTATCATATTCAAGAATCGTTACCAACGCTTCTGTTTGGGAATATGCTACTGCAACAGGAATTATTCCTGCAACAGCAAATCTTCGAATTCGTTTTACCAATCCTGTAAATTCTAATATAGGTTATAGAATTGATGATATTAAATTGATAGGAAACGCAACTTTGTCTGTAAATAATATTAAAAAAGACCATTTCAACATTTATCCAACTATTGTAACTAATGGCGTGATTTGCATTACTTCTGAAAGCAATAAAACTAAAAAGATAACTGTTTATGATTCTGCTGCACGATTGGTAATCAGCAGAGGTACGGAAAAAGAAGTTAACGTTTCACAGCTCTCTAAAGGAACTTATGTAATAAATGTAGAGGAAAACGGCGTTGTAGAATCCAAAAAATTTATCATTAAGTAATATTAACCTATCAATATTAAAAGAATCTCCTAATTAAGAGATTCTTTTTTTGTTTAATTCTTATCTTCGCATTACAATTGATGTTATGAATTATCTTATCACTGGCGGAAGTGGCTTTATCGGTTCTCATTTGGTAGAACAACTTTTGAAAAATGGACATTCTGTCATTAATATTGACAACTTCGATGGTTTTTATGATTATAAAATTAAAGTTCAAAATACTTTAGAATCTTTAGGTTCAAAATCCAATTTTAATTTTTCGGATAAAGAAACTGATATTCAGATATTATCAACTGAAACAAAATCAGTCAAATATCAACTTTATTATCAAGACATTCGGGACAAAAAAGAATTAGAAGAGATTTTCAAAAATCATAAAATTGATTTAGTAATTCATTTAGCGGCTTTAGCAGGTGTTCGTCCCTCTATTGAAAAACCGTTGGAATACGAGGAGGTTAACATAAGAGGTACTCAGAATCTTTGGGAATTATGTAAAGAATTTGGAATCAAAAAATTCGTTTGCGCTTCATCATCAAGTGTTTATGGGAATAATGAGAAAATTCCGTTTTCAGAAATCGATAATGTTGACAATCCAATTTCTCCTTACGCAGCAACCAAAAAATGTGGTGAAGTCATCGGTCACGTTTACCACAGCCTTTATCATATAGATATGATTTTGTTGAGGTTTTTCACGGTTTATGGACCAAGGCAAAGGCCGGATTTGGCAATTCACAAATTCACGAAACTGATTTTAGAAAATCAAGAAATCCCTTTCTACGGCGATGGTTCCACAGCTAGAGATTATACTTTCATTGATGATATTATCGATGGTATTTTAAAATCAATCAAATATCTTGAGACTAATGATAATGTTTATGAAATCATCAATCTCGGAGAAAGCGAAGTGATTACGCTAAGCGAAATGCTCACAACCCTGGAAGATTCAATTGGAAAAAAAGCAATCAAAAAAATGCTGCCAATGCAACCTGGAGATGTTCTAAAAACAAATGCCGATATTACCAAAGCTCGGACATTAATAGGCTATTTGCCAAGCACAAACTTCCAAAATGGCATAAAAAAATTTGTGGAATGGTTTTTGGGAAATCCGCAGTAATACGCCACGATGACAATTGAATTTAAATATTAAATAAAATAATTTTTAAATATTGTTGAAAATCAGTAGAAAAGTGTATAAAGTATCACCTAATTTTTTACTTTTGCAAAAAATTTAAATTATGTATTGGACATTAGAATTAGCATCTTACCTAAGCGATGCACCTTGGCCGATGACCAAGGCAGAATTAATTGACTACGCAATCAGAACCGGAGCGCCTATGGAAGTTGTAGAAAACCTACAGGCTATCGAGGACGAAGGAGAAATCTATGATGCAATAGACGAAATTTGGAGCGACTATCCTACAGACGAGGATTACCTCTGGAACGAGGACGAATATTAATTCGTTTTTTTGGCTCTTGGTTTTTACCTTTTGCCAATTCTTTTAAATAAATAACGCAGTTAGCCCAAAGCTAAGTGCAAACCGCAAATAGCAAATTATGAGTTTTTTAAATACCGTTCTTAAAAGTTTTTTGGGAGACAAAAATGCAAAAGATCTTAAAGAAGTAAAAAAAGTTGTCGCAAAAATTAAAACAGTAGAATCTGGCATCCAATCATTAACAGATGATGGACTGAGAGACAAAACTGCAGAATTTAAAGATAAATTAAAAACTGCAACTGCCAAGTTTACAACCCAAATCGAAGAAACTAAAGAGCAAATAAAAAACTCAACCAACGTTGACGAGAAAGAAGCACTTTTTACAAAAATCGAAGGACTTAAAAAAGAGTCTTACGAAGTTGAAGAAAAAGTATTAGCTGAAGTTCTTCCGGAAGCATTTGCTTTGGTAAAAGAAACATCCAGACGTTTGGCTCAAAACGGAGAAATCCGTGTAACAGCTACAGACAGAGACCGTGAACTTGCTGCTACAAAAGATTTTGTAGTTATTGAAGGTGATGTTGCTGTTTGGAAAAATAAATGGGATGCTGCAGGAACACCTGTCGTTTGGGATATGGTTCATTACGACACGCAGTTTATCGGTGGTGTTGTACTTCACCAAGGTAAAATTGCTGAGATGGCAACTGGAGAAGGAAAAACGTTGGTTGGAACTTTACCAATTTACTTAAATGCACTTCCTGGTCGTGGTGTTCACGTTGTAACTGTGAATGACTATTTGGCAAAACGTGACTCCGCTTGGATGGGTCCATTGTACGAATTCCACGGAATGAACATCGACTGTATCGATCTTCATCAGCCAAACTCAGATGCAAGAAGAAAAGCTTATCAGGCAAGCATCACTTACGGAACGAATAATGAATTTGGTTTCGATTACCTTAGAGACAATATGGTAACTTCTCCTACAGAATTAGTTCAGGGAGAACTTAACTTTGCGATTGTGGATGAGGTGGATTCTGTTTTGGTAGATGATGCAAGAACACCATTAATTATTTCTGGTCCTGTTCCACAAGGCGACAGACAGGAATTTGATGTTCTAAAACCTTCTATCGACAGAATTGTTGAAGTTCAGAAAAAAACAGTTTCTGTAATCTTTAATGAAGGAAAAAAATTAATCGCTGCCGGAAAAACCAAAGAAGGTGGTTTCAAATTACTACAAGCTTACAGAGGTCTTCCTAAAAACAGACAATTAATCAAATTCTTGTCAGAAAGTGGAAACCGTGCATTATTACAAAAAGTTGAAGGTCAATATATGGCAGACAACAACCGTGATATGCCAATTGTAGATAAGGATCTTTATTTCGTAATCGATGAGAAAAATAATCAAATCGATTTGACAGATAAAGGTGTAGAATATATGTCTGCAGGTAATGAAGATCAGCAATTCTTTGTTTTAACAGACATCGGAACTGAGATCGCTGAAATAGAAAAGAAAAATCTTCCTAAAGAAGAAGAATTCGCTGCGAAAGAAGAATTATACAGAGATTTCTCTATTAAATCTGAGCGTATTCATACTTTGAATCAATTATTGAAAGCTTATACATTATTCGAAAAAGATGATGAATATGTGGTAATTGACGGGGAAGTGAAAATTGTTGACGAGCAAACCGGTCGTATTATGGAAGGAAGACGTTATTCTGACGGACTTCACCAAGCAATCGAAGCAAAAGAAAATGTAAAGATCGAAGCGGCGACTCAAACGTTTGCAACGGTTACTTTGCAGAACTACTTCCGTATGTACAACAAACTTGCGGGAATGACTGGAACTGCTGAAACTGAAGCTGGAGAATTCTGGCAGATTTACAAATTGGATGTGGTGGTAATTCCTACCAACAGAGTAATCCAAAGAGATGACAGACAAGATTTGGTTTTCAAAACCAATCGTGAAAAATACAATGCAGTAATCGAAGAAATCGAAAAATTAGTAGAAGCAGGAAGACCTATCTTGGTTGGTACAACTTCCGTTGAGATTTCTCAATTATTGTCAAAAGCATTAAGCTTAAGAAAAATTCCTCACAATGTTTTGAATGCGAAACTTCACAAGAAGGAAGCAGAAATCGTAGCTGAAGCTGGTGGCGCTGGTGTTGTAACTATTGCAACCAATATGGCTGGTAGAGGAACGGATATCAAACTGAAAGGCGAAGTAAAATCCAACGGTGGTCTTGCAATTATCGGAACAGAAAGACACGATTCCCGTCGTGTTGACAGACAGCTGAGAGGTAGAGCGGGAAGACAAGGAGATCCTGGAAGTTCTCAGTTCTATGTTTCTTTGGAAGATAACTTGATGCGTCTTTTCGGATCCGAGAGAATTGCGAAAATGATGGACAGAATGGGTCATAAAGATGGTGAAGTGATTCAGCACTCTATGATTTCCAAGTCTATTGAAAGAGCTCAGAAAAAAGTCGAAGAAAATAACTTCGGTGTCAGAAAAAGATTGTTGGAGTACGATGATGTAATGAACAAGCAACGTGACGTGATCTACAAACGTAGAAAGAACGCATTGTTCGGTGATCACCTGAAATATGACATCGTAAATATGATTTATGATACAGCTGCAGCGATTGTTTCTCAATCCAAAGCAACTGGAAGTTATAAAGATTTCGAATTTGATATCATCAAATATTTCACAATGGAATCGCCTGTAACTGAATCTCAGTTTTCAAGCACTCAAATTCCTGCGTTGACAGACATCGTTTTCAAAGCGGCAAAAGAAGATTATGATCTTAGATTAAACCTTCTTAAAGAAAAAGCTTATCCAATCATTGAGAATGTTTTCCTTAACCAAGGATCGATGTTCAAAATGATTCAGGTCCCTTTCACAGACGGTATCAAAACAATGACAATCGTAACAGATTTACAACAAGCTTACGAAACCAAATGTGAATCATTGATTACAGATTTCGAGAAAAATATCTCTTTATCAATCATTGATGAAAACTGGAAAACTCACTTAAGGGAAATGGATGACCTACGTCGTTCTTCTCAAGGAGCAGTTTACGAACAAAAAGATCCATTGGTAATTTACAAGCAAGAATCTTTCTACTTATTTAGCGAAATGGTTGAGAAAGTAAACAAAGAAATTGTTTCTTTCTTGTACAAAGGCGAAATTCCTGCATAAACACAGGATTTACGATATAACTAAAAAGCTGTTGATAATTTCAACAGCTTTTTTTTGTTTTAACATTTTTTAACAAAATGACAAAAATCATATTTAATTCTAATTTAGAATTAATAAAAATAATACATTTGCAAAAAATTAGTCCTTAATGAAGAAAATTATTGTAAGTGCTGTGGCTTTAGTATCCACATTTGCATATGCTCAGGAAAATGACACTATTAACAAGTCAAACGAAATTGATGGCGTCGTAGTACACGGTTATATCACAAGAGATAGAGAATCTGTAAATAAGATGCCACTAAAGGAAATTGAAAATCCTCAGGTTTACAATATAGTTAACAAGAACGTTATCAAAGAGCAAGTAGTTACTAATTTCAATGATGCTTTGAAAAACGTTACTGGTATTGCAAGATTATGGGAATCTACAGGAAGAGGTAATGACGGTGGAGAATATTATACAATGAGAGGTTTTTCTTTGCAGCCAAGTTTGGTAAACGGAATGCCAAGTCTCAGCAATGGAACTCTTGATCCTGCAGGAGTTGAAACTATTGAAGCAATCAAAGGTCCATCTGGTACATTGTATGGAGGAAGCGTAATTTCTTATGGTGGTTTGATTAATGTAATCACGAAAAAACCTTACAATAACTTCGGTGGAGAAATTAATTATGTAAACGGAAGCTATGGATTGAACAGAATTACAGCTGATGTAAATGCACCATTGAGCAAAAACTTATTTGCTAGAGTTAATGCAGCTTATCAAAAAAACAACACTTTCCAGGATGCAGGTTTTAATGAATCTTTTTATGTAGCACCTTCTGTTAAATTTGTTGCTAATGATAGATTGACTTTCTTCATCAATACAGAAATTAAAACTGGAGAATCTTCTAATGCTCCAATGATTTTCTTGAATAGATATGCTGATCTCTCCTTTCACTCAATTGGAGTTTTCAAAGAGAATTATAAAAAATCATATACTAGTGATGATTTGACAATTAATAATAACTCTTTTAATCTACAAGCAACAGCTAATTACAAAATATCTGATAACTGGACATCTAAAACAATAGTTTCTAGAAGCAATACAAAAAGTAAAGGATACTACCAGTATTTGTGGGATCAATCTAATGGCAAAGATTTTCAAAGATATATTGCCAATATCAATGGAGAAACCAATACAACAGGAATCCAACAAAACATCAATGGTAGCTTTAATATTGGGAATCTTAAAAACAAATTATTGATTGGTTTAGATTATTTCCAACAAAATTTTATTCAAGGAGGTACAAACTATGCTGAATATGGAATGGTTGATATTGTCAGCCAAAGTGATACTATGGCTGGATATTTATCACAATCTGGCGTAGATTCTGTACTAAAAGATGCAAAACAATTACCTAGTAGTGCAGAATCGAAAATCTATAGCGCTTATGTTTCTGATGTTATAAATATTCTTCCAAACTTATCTGCAATGCTAAGTCTACGTGCTGATCATTTCACAGGAAGAGTTCTATATGCAACTACAGATTCAAAAGCAAAAACAACATTTTCTCCTAAATTTGGATTAGTATATCAGCCTATTCAGGACAAGGTTTCAATATTTGGTAATTACATGAACGGCTTCCAATATGTTGGTCCTCAAAACGTAACGGATGCTAGCGGACAGCCTACAAATGAATTTATATATTTTGATCCAGAGCACGCAAACCAATGGGAAATTGGAACTAAAGCAAATCTAGCAGGTGACAAATTCTCTATTACTGCAAGTTATTACGATATCAATGTAAAAAACAAAGTAATGGGTAATGGTGTCGGTACTACCCAAGGAGGAGAAGTTGATAGCAAAGGTTTTGAAGTAAGTGTTTTAGGTAGCCCTATTCCAGGAATGAACTTAATTGCAGGTTACAGTTATAATGATAGTAATGTTGTAAAGGGAGACGAAGGATATCCTGGCAATAGAACAGAAGAAGCTGGACCAAAAAATCTAATCAATTTCTGGGGAACTTACAAAGTTCAACAAGGCGCTCTTAAAAACTTCGGAATAGGATTTGGGGGTAATTCTGCAAGTAGATTTTACACACTTAATAGAGGTAATATTGGAGCATTCCCACTTCCAAGTTATATCATTATGAATTCTTCTCTTTCATATACAGAGGACAAGTATAGTGTTATTTTAAAACTTGACAACATTGCTAACAAGAAATATTTCTCTGGTTGGTCAACAGTTACGCCGCAGAGACTTAGAACTTTATCTCTAAGTTTGAATTACAAATTCTAAAATATAAAAACTATAAATTTGCTATTCCTGAAATTTTTCGGGAATAGCTTTTTATTTTCAGAAATGCAGAAAAAACACCACCACAAAAAGAAACCAGGATTTTTCAAAAAATGGTCAGCCAAACTACACTTGTGGTTTGGCTTATCCATTGGTATATTGATTTTTATCATTGCAATCACAGGCGCTTTGTTCGTTTTCAAAGATGAAGTAGATAATGTGACCAGAAAAGAATACATCTTCCACAACGAGCAAAATATAGATCAGAAACAAATTCTACCAATCCGTGTGATGGAAAAGCTGGTAGATCAACAGACCAAAGAAAAATATCCAATCCACTGGATCAATGTCCCGATTGACAAAACAAGGTCTTACGAATTTTATTGGTACGAGCATCAGCCGGATCAGTGGAATTATTTTGATGAATTTCCAATCTACAAGTTAGCTTACGTGAATCCTTACACAGGAAAAGTGTTGCAGGTTTATGATGAGAAGAATGGATTCTTTGCCATTGTAAAATCCATCCATTGGAGTTTTCTTTTGAAACAGGATTGGGGAACTTATGTCGTTGGGATTCCGGTTATTATTTTCTTAATAATGTTGATTACAGGAATCGTTCTCTGGTGGCCAAAAAATAAAGCAGCCAGAAAACAACGTTTCAAATTCCAATGGAAAGACACCACACAATGGAAAAGAAAGAATTATGATCTTCATAATATCCTTGGATTTTACTCTTCTATTTTTGCTTTGATCCTTACAATCACTGGATTGTTCTATGCATTTTTTGTAGTTCAGGCGATGATTTATGTTGTATTTTCAGGTGGCGAAACAGCATATCCGGATTTTTCAAAGATCACGACAAAAGCACCGATTGAGATGAGAACGGATAGAACTCTTGACAAAATCTCAGACAAAGTAAAAGAACTTTACCCGACAGCTTATGCATTCAGTTTAGATTTGGGACATCCACATATAGACGATCACGAACATCCGAATTTTGAAGTTTATGTAAGACACCTTTCTTACTCTTATCACAAAAGCAGCAGCTTGATTTTCGATGAGAACTCCGGAGAGCTTTTACACACGCACGATCCGAAAGACAAGAACTTTGGCGAGAAAACCGTAGCTGCCAATTACGATATTCACGTTGGAGCGATCTTAGGATTGCCAACTAAAATTATTGCATTCATCGTCAGTTTAATAATTGCCTCGATGCCAATTACGGGATTTATGATCTGGTGGGGACGAAGAAAGAAAACACAAACAAAATAATTGATACCAAAACCTGAATTTAATCATTCAGGTTTTTTATTAAATTTAATTCATACTATTTTGGTATAGATTATTTCTTTTTTACATTTGCTCATTATTTTTAAAACTATGAGCAGAATCTCGACTTTTTACAGAAAGGCATTTTTTATCTTTTTTGTTTTTTCATTTACTTTTTCCTTTGCCCAAAATTTTATTCAGGGAAAAATTCTTGACAGCATCAATAGCAAACCTATCGCTTCCGTGAAAATTACATCCAAGTCGGATAAAAATATCACTGTACAAACCGACCAGAACGGAATTTTCACTCTTAATAATATCAATGATTTTCCTGCCGAATTTAAAATTCAAAAAACAGGATTCGAAGTCAAACAATTCCTATTAAAAGAAAATTCCTCTGATACATTAATCATAAAACTTCTACCAAATGATTTTGTCATTACAGAAGTCATCGTCACAGCAAGACGAAGAGAAGAAACTGCACAGCAGGTTCCAATTCCGATCAATGTCATTTCTGGGAAAAAAGCGGAGGAGACAGGCGCTTTCAATGTCAATCGCTTGAAAGACTTGGTTCCTTCTGTTCAATTTTACAGTTCTACACCCAGAAATACAAGTCTCAGCATCCGAGGATTGGGTTCTACTTTTGGATTAACAAATGACGGCTTAGATCCAGGCGTCGGTTTCTACGTGGATGGTGTTTATTATGCAAGACCAGCTGCAACAACTTTGGATTTTGTAGATATAGAAAGAATCGAGGTTTTGCGTGGACCTCAGGGAACTTTATTCGGGAAAAATACAACGGCTGGAACTTTCAACGTTACTACAAAACAACCGAGTTTTACAACTGGCGGAACGGCAGAAATCAGTTATGGAAATTATGGTTTCATTCAGGCTAAGACATCAGTAACTGGAGCTATTTCGGATAAATTTGCCAATAGATTTTCTGCTTCCGGAACGCATCGCGATGGGACAATTTATAATTCCAGAACCAATCAGGATCTTAATGATATTAATTCAATTGCCATCCGAGACCAATTGTTATACAAACCAAATGAAAATCTAAAATTCATCTTAACAGGAGATTACAACAGATTACGAGCAAATGGTTATGCGCAAGTCATCGCAGGTGTCGTGACCACGAAAAGAGCAGCTTATAGACAATTTAATAACATCATTTCTGATCTAGGCTATACGCTTCCCGCAATTGACCCTTTTAACAGAACTGTCGATACAGACACACCTTGGAAAGCGGAACAGGATATGGGCGGATTATCATTAAATGCTGAATATAATTTAGGGAAAGGAAAAGTAGTTTCTACCTCAGCGTGGCGTTTCTGGAACTGGAATCCATCAAATGACAGAGATTTTACCGGACTCTCAGCTTTGGCAAAATCCCAGGCACCGAGCAAACACCAGCAATGGAGTCAGGAGATTCGCTGGTCTGGAAATTTCAATGAAAAATTAAGTGGTGTTTTTGGCGTTTTCGGAATTTGGCAAAGATTAAGGGCTGATAAAGATGGACAGATCGAAGAAGCAGGAAAAGACCAATGGCGGTTTTCTCTTAATTCAACAAACCCAACAGTAATAGACCAATGGAAAACACCAGGATTATTGGAAGGTTACGGAATCAAGTCTTACCCAAGTCTTAATTCTTTCAGTGGAGCTGTGTTTGGACAATTGGACTGGAGTTTCTCCGAAAAACTTAGTTTACTTCCCGGAATTAGAATTAATTATGATAAAAAAGAAATTGATTTCAAAAGAATCACATATGGCGGATTAGAAGTTGCAGAATCAGACCCGAAATATGCTCTTAAGAATTCTGTTTACAGCAATCAGGAATTCAATGCTTCGATTGATGATACTAATTTTTCCGGACAATTGACTTTAGCTTTTAAACCAACTAAAAACTATAATCTTTTCGGAACGTTTTCTACAGGTTTCAAACCGGTTGGACTTAATCTTGGCGGACTCCCTACAAATCCCGATGGAACGGCAATCACAGAACTTGCCGTCATCAAACCAGAAAGAATTCTGCATTATGAATTGGGTTTGAAATCTCAGCCTTTCAGGAATTTTATTTTTAATCTAACAGTTTACAATTCCGATATCAAAGATTATCAGGTTCAGGTTCAGGCAGCCGATCTTCAAATCAACAGAGGTTATTTGGCCAATGCGGAAAAAGTAAGAGTCCGAGGAATCGAAACTGATCTTTCTTATACTTTTAGTAATTTATATTTTTACTCCAACTTAGCTTACACAGAAGCCATCTATAAAAAATTTACGAATGCTCCGCCAGCTTTAGAAAACACAGGCGGACCAACTTTTGTTGATATTTCCGGAGGTGTTTTGCCTGGAGTTTCCAAATGGGCAGGTTCTACTGGTGGAGAGATCAACTTCTCTGGGAAATTCCTTAATTATAATGGCGATTATTTTTTCGCTTTGGACAGCTATTATCGTTCGACTTTTTCCTCCAGTCCTACACCTTCACAGTTTCTTAATATTCCGGGTTACGCTTTATTCAATTCAAGATTTGGATTCCTTGTTAGACAAGGTGTTACAACTTATCTTTGGGTAAGAAATATTTTCAACCGTGATTATTTTGAACAATTACTACCAGGAGCCGGAAATGCAGGACATTATGCAGCTGTTTTAGGAGATCCGAGAACTTATGGCATTACCGTTAAATATAATTTCTAAATTTCAAAAATAACTTAATATTTTCCGAATATTAAATACATTTTATCTAAATTTAGGGTCTTAAAAATTTTGATCGATGTCATTAATTGATTTATCACGACAAATCGCCATAGGTATAGATATTGGCGGAACTAATACCAAATTCGGTTTGGTGAACCACCGCGGAGAGATTCTCGCAAAAGGAAGCATAAAAACAGAAGACTACAAACAGGTAGAAGATTTTATTGACGCCTTGTATGTTAACATCAAACCTCTAATAGATGAAGTCAGTCAAAATACAAGATTGGACGGGATAGGTGTTGGTGCGCCTAATGCTAATTATTTCACTGGAACCATCGAGTTAGCTCCTAATCTTCCCTGGAAAGGTGTTGTTCCTTTCGCTGAATTGATGAAAGAGAAATTTGGAGTTCCCTGCAAAATGACCAACGATGCCAATGCAGCAGCTCTTGGAGAAATGATGTTTGGTGCAGCCAGAGGAATGAAAGATTTTATCATGATAACACTTGGAACAGGTGTTGGAAGCGGCATCATCAGTGGTGGTAATTTGATTTACGGACACGACGGTTTTGCAGGAGAATTAGGACATACAATTGTAAAACCAGGTGGAAGAAAACATTGGAGTACAGGTTCTGAAGGAAGCCTAGAGTCTTATGCTTCTGCAACGGGAATTGCTATTACGGCTAAAAAATTCCGTGCTGAGTTTCCTGATTCTATGCTGAATCAATATCCAGAAGAAAATATCAACTCGAAAACAGTTTTCGAATGTGCTGAGAATGGAGACCCAACTGCAATCGAGGTTTTCCGATATACAGGACAAAAATTAGGAGAGGCTTTGGCAAACTTCGTGATGTTCTCTTCTCCTGAAGCTATATTATTATTTGGAGGTGTGATAAAAGCAGGAGATTTCCTTTTGAAACCTGCAAAATTACATATGGAACGCAACCTGTTACCAATTTTCAGATCAAAAGTAAAATTGGTTTTCAGTGAATTGGACGAAGCTGATGCTGCTATTCTTGGCGCAAGTGCTCTCGTTTGGGAAAATAAATAATTGACATAGAGAAATCCTTTGATGTTTGTTTTTAATGGGAATAATATTTGCTATTAAGAACTCGGAAAATCAAAGGATTTTTCTTGCTCAAAAATGAAACGTTATTTATTAATATTCTTATGTTTTTTCCTTGTCAACTGCAATGGACAGGAGAAAAAATCAAAACCTTTAACAAATCAAAAAATGGATAAAAACAATTTGGAATATGCCACTTTGGCAGGCGGATGTTTTTGGTGTGTGGAGAGTTGTTTCCATATGCTGAAGGGTGTAGAATCTGTAACTTCCGGATATTCCGGCGGGAAAACAGAAAATCCTACTTATGAAGAAGTTTGTACCGGAACCACTGGTCATGCAGAAGTTGTGCAGATCGCTTTTGATCCGAAAGTTATTTCTTTCAAACAATTGCTGGAAGTCTTCTGGTTTCTTCATAACCCGACAACGCTTAACAGACAGGGCAATGATATTGGAACACAATACAGATCATCTGTTTTCTACCATTCTGAAAAACAAAAACAAGAAGCAGAAGAATCTATGAAAGAATCTGAAGCAAAAGGAGAATGGAACGGGAAATATGTAACAGAGATTGTTCCTTTCAAAAAATTCTGGTCAGCGGAAGCTTACCATCAAGGTTATTATAACGCCAATCCAAACCAGCCTTACTGTAGTGCTGTAGTTGGACCAAAGATCCAAAAATTCAAAAAACATTTTGGAGAATTGGGTTGGTTACAAGAAAAAGTGGAGCAATAAGCTCCACTTTTTTTATTTATAATATCCTTAATTTTATTTCCATCCTTGGTTACGCTTATCATCCGATCTCTTTCTGCCATTATCAACATTATAGGCAAAACCAATTCCTAAAGTCTGCTTCAACTGTGTTTTCTTGATTTGATTATGATCGTACAAAAGATCTAAAGTGACATTAGTTGATATATATTTGTTGACTTTCAAATTAAGAATTCCGCCATAAGAAAGCACCAATCTTTCCGGATGATCCAAATAGTTTGAGAAAACTGAAGCATTATTTTGCAAAGTAATATTTTCCATCAATTTCACTTTGTACTGCGCAGTTCCCAAAAAACCGAATTGGAAAAGCATAGAATCGCCATCATTCTTCAATCCATAATTTCCTGCCCACTGCAGATCTTTATCTGTAACGAATGTAAACCTTGCATTGGCAGGTCGTAAAGTCATTGTAAAATTCTCACTTGGCTTGTATGTAAAACCTGCACCAACATTCACATAACCTGGTGACATAAAGTTCGAAATTTTCTCAGCATCCGGATTGTTACCATCTGCATAACCTGGTGCAAATTGAGAAATCAAACCAGCACCAACTGAGGCATACCAATTGCCAGAAATTTTACGTCCATAATTAGTAGAAAGATTGATAACATCCTGAGTTTTTCTATTGCCAACGCCTTGGGTATTATTCATTCCATAACCAAGAATGATAAGGTTTTCCCAAAGATCTTTGTCTTTTTCGTAAGTCAGATTATAATTTACGCCTGCCTGCCAGCCAACGTTATTAGCACCACCAGCAACCCAATTGGAAAATGCTGACTGGTTGAGCATCAAAGTATTTTGCCCAACAATAGACCAAGCTTTTACAGTGTCCTGAACTGGTTGCTCCTGAGAACTAGCATTAAAAGCGATTAAAATGCTTCCTAAGTAAAATAGTTTTTTCATCGTATATATTTAATTATGTTTTTAATTTACAAATGGTTTGATTACGCCAGTCGTTGTATCTCGATCTACTTTATAGCCAAGATTATAGGTCAATCCAAACCCAAGCGTCTGTTTTCTCTGTAGTTTTTGAATTTGATCGTGATCATACATCATATTAATGGTTACAACACCTGAGATATATTTATTAAATTTAAGATTCAAAGCACCACTATAGTTGATATCTACACGTTCTGAATGCTCTATGTAATTGCTAAAAAGATTAAGCTGATTCACATAAGTAATGTCTTTATAAATCTTGATTTTATAAAGAATATTAACCATTGCTCCTAACTCTGCTCGCATCGTCTGCCCATCTCTTTCCAAACCGTACAATCCCTTCATCTGAAGTTTTGGATCCAACACAAAAGTGAATTTTCCATTCAATGGTCGGACGATAATCTGAAAATTATCATTCGGATTATATGAGAAACCTAAACCTATATTAAGATAACCAGGCGCCATAAATTTGGAAATCCTGTTATCATAAGTCGGATCTGGTGTATTAGCATAATTAAATCCTGGCGTAAATTGTGACAAGAATTGGAAACCTGTGGACAAGTAATAATGTTGCGCCAACTCATAACCATAATTGGTCATGATATTAATGTAATCATCTGTCTTTCTGGTAGATTGTCCTGTGGAAGAAACAAATCCATATCCCAACTGAATATTATTGTCTAAGTAATGTCTGTTCTTTTTGTAAACAATATTGTAATTGACTTTTCCGATAACACCAATATTGTTATTTCCTCCCGCATACCAATTCGCAAAAGAAGACTGATTGAAAACCAAACTATTTTGACCAAAGAAAAACCAGCGTTTCAGCGTTGGCAAAGTAAGAATCGAAGATGGCGTCAAAGGACTTGTGTCCTCTGTATTGGAAACAATGATAGTATTATTAGACAATTGTACAGAATCTCTTTTCAATGATCTGATATCAACAATTTTTGGATTTGCCAGACTATCAATATCAAGTGCAGTAGAATCCCATCTTTTTTGAGCAATCGAATCTATTAATTTTTGATAATCAGTAATTTGAGCTTTAGAAAAAAAGACCATTATAACTGCAAAAACTACCAATACCTTTTTCATTAATAACAAATTTTCAACAAAAATAATAAAACTAATTTTTTAAAAATCTGACTTTATAACCAAATTCTCAATTAATCCTATATTTTTTACGGACAAAATTACCTTTTCTACAAAATGGCTGTATAATTGTGATTCTCAAATCCATGTTTTTGAAAACTTTTCATTTAAAATCGTTTTTAGTTCCCATCGTGATGCTTGCATTGATGTGGATCTTTTTCCTGCTTCAGAATCTTGGATTTTTCGGCGGCTGCAATGGGGCAATCATTCCATTGGTTCCGGAAGGTTTGAGCGGTGTCATCTTTGCACCTTTGCTACATGGAGGTTTGGATCACATTATTGGAAACTCGATGCCAATTGCAATTCTTCTATTCTTATTATTTGAATTCTATCCAAAAATAGCTTTCAGAATATTTTCGATTGGCTGGATTGCTTCCGGATTATTAGTTTGGATGTTGCCACCAATTGACATTACTACAGGGCAATGGAATTACAGCTGCATCATTGGCGCAAGCGGATTGGTTTATATGCTGGCATTTTTCATATTTTTCAGCGGCGTTTTCCGTTGGAATATGAAGTTACTGACAGTATCAATGGTTGTCGCATTATATTATGGAAGTTTGATCTGGGGAATTTTTCCGGAAGAATTCTTTTCACAGCTTCAGGAACCGAGTAAAATCAGCTGGCAGTCACATCTTGCAGGCAGTATTACCGGAATCATTTTAGCATTAGTTTTCAGAAAAATTGGTGATAAAAAAATAAAATACATTTGGGAATATCCTGAATATTATAACGAAAGAGACGATAAAATGTGGCAGGAATATATCCAGAATCATCCGGAAGATTTTGAAGAGTTACCTCAACTGAAACAGCATAATATTTGGAAATATCTGGATGAGATACGGGAAAATGAAAAATAATTTCTAAATTGGTCATACACAAATGACCTTATGAAAACTGAAGAATATCTCTACATTCTTGCGCTGAAACAGTGTAAAAACATTGGCAACATCAATCTCAAAAAGCTGATAAACCATATCGGATCAGCTAAAAAAGTTTGGGAATCATCGCCGAAATCATTAACCTCAATTTCCGGAATCGGGAAAAGCAGCATTCAGAATATTGGAAACAAAGAGTTTTTAAAATCCGCTGAGAAAGAACTTAAATTCTGTGAAAAGCACGAGATCAACATCATTTCTCAAGACGAAAATCTCTATCCAAAACACCTTCTGAATTGTGATGATTCCCCAGTAATTCTATTTTACAAAGGCAATCTAAATAATTACCTCAATCCTGTAAGCATCGTAGGAACTAGAAAGTTAACTGCATATGGCAAGCACTTTATTCAGGATTTGACCTCTGAATTATCCTCTTCAAAAGTTTGTACCATCAGCGGATTAGCTTTGGGAGCAGATTCCTGTGTTCACGAAGAGTCGCTTAAAAATAATATTCCTACAATTGCAGTTTTAGCGCAAAGTCTTGATAAAATATATCCGGCTTCCAATAAGAATCTTTCTAAAAAAATTATTGAAAATAATGGTGCATTGATTACAGAATACGCATCTTTTGAAGGAATGGCTAAAGAAAATTTTCTGCAGCGAAACAGAATTATTGCAGGCTTTTCTCCTCATCTGATTGTGGTAGAAACGGCTTATGGCGGAGGATCTGTAACAACTGTAACTGCAGCCAATCAATATAACAGAGATGTTTTTGCATTGCCTGGAAAAATTACTGATGTTTACAGTCAAGGTTGTAATCATTTGATTGCGAACAATAAAGCTGAAACGATTGTTGACATCAAATCCCTTGTTACCAATCTGAACTTCATTCCTCAACCAGAATTATTTCCAGTAGAAGAAACGAGAATTAATATTGATCCCGATAAAAAAGACCATCATAAAATACTGGAAATCATTACAGAAAATAAAAATATTTCTCTGGATGAATTAGCAGAAAAATCTGACATTCTACACCACAAGATTTTACCAATTCTCCTCGATTTGGAAATTTATGGCTACATCAAATGCCTTTCCGGAAGACAATATCAGCTTAATTAAAAAAATCAACATTTCGGAAACTTGAAGTAATTTAATATTAACTTCAAAAATTGTTAACACAAAAGACGTAATTATACATTATGCAAAAAACTTAACCAATATCATTAAATTTTTAATAAAAATCAAAATATTACTTGCGAAATTCGAAAAAGAATTTAAATTTGTTGTCATAATTGTACACAATGGAATTATTTAACGTTGAAGAAAAGATTCAGGAATTTATGGCAAAAATTGAAGCCAAAAATCCGAACGAACCCGAATTTATCCAAGCTGTAAAAGAAGTTGCGGTGACCGTAATTCCTTTCATTGCGACGAAAAAAGAATATACCGGAATGAAACTTCTGGAAAGAATGGCTGAGCCGGAAAGAGTAATCATTTTCCGCGTTCCGTGGATCGACGACAAAGGCGAAATCCAGGTGAACAGAGGTTTCAGAATCCAGATGAATTCTGCAATCGGACCATACAAAGGTGGAATCAGATTCCATCCAACAGTAAATCTTAGTGTTTTGAAATTCTTGGCTTTTGAGCAGACTTTCAAAAACTCCCTTACGACTTTGCCAATGGGCGGAGGAAAAGGAGGTTCTGATTTTGATCCACAAGGAAAATCGGATATGGAAGTGATGCGTTTCTGTCAGGCATTTATGATGGAACTTTGCAAACACATTGGCCCTGAAACGGATGTTCCTGCTGGGGATATTGGTGTTGGCGCAAGAGAAATCGGTTACCTTTTCGGAATGTATAAGAAAATCAGAAACGAATTTACTGGTGTACTGACTGGTAAAGGTTTGGCTTACGGTGGTTCTTTGATCAGACCTGAAGCAACTGGTTATGGCGTTGTATATTTTGCTGAGCAAATGTTGAAAACAATCAACGAATCTATTGCTGGTAAAACTGTAGCAGTTTCTGGATTTGGAAATGTGGCTTGGGGTGTTATCAAAAAAATCAATGATCTTGGCGGAAAAGTTGTGACAATGTCTGGGCCGGATGGTTATATCTACGACAAAGACGGAATCTCAGGAGAAAAAATAGAATACCTTTTGGAATTAAGAGCAACAGGAAATAACAGAGCAGAAGATTATGCTAAAAAATATCCTGAAGCACAGTTCTTCGCAGGGAAAAGACCTTGGGAAGTAAAGTGTGACATCGCTTTCCCTTCTGCCACTCAAAACGAGTTGGATTTGGAAGATGCAAAACTTTTGGTAGCAAACGGTTGTCTTTGTGTGACTGAAGCTGCAAATATGCCTTCAACGCTTGATGCCATCAATTATTTCCTTGATAATAAAGTTCTTTTCTCTCCAGGAAAAGCTTCCAACGCTGGTGGTGTTGCAACTTCCGGATTGGAAATGACGCAAAACTCTATCAGACTTAACTGGACTTCTGAGGAAGTTGATGCAAGACTGAAAGAGATTATGATCGGAATTCACAAGGCTTGTAGAGATTACGGTAAAGAAGAAGACGGCTATGTCAACTATGTAAAAGGTGCAAACATCGCAGGTTTCGTAAAAGTAGCTGAAGCAATGTTGGCGCAAGGTGTAGTTTAATTAAGATATTAGAATCCAAGTTTCAAAATAAAAAATGCGGCTAAACTATTTAGCCGCATTTTTTATTTTGTTGATTTTTTTAAAAAATCTACTTGAGATTCCAGATCAGAAATCCGCTCTTGGTACATTGCAAATATTTTTTCAGGAATATGTTGATTAATTACAGAATTTTGATTAATTAGGTTTGTAGCGTCTATTTTGCTATTATAGAAAGAAATACTGCCATTTTCACTTTTTAAAACATCAAAGAGATCAATCTCATATAAGTCTGAAATCTTTTTGATTATATCAAGTTCAGGTTTTACCTCGTCATTTTCAAACTTATTGTATACAATTTCAGAAATGTCTAATTTTTGAGCCACTTGTGGGATGGAAAAATTTTTCTGTTTTCTAAGCTGGGATAATCTGGTTCCGATTGACATAATATTTTATTTTTTGATTACTAATTTACAAATTTAGAACAATTATTAGATTTACTTTTTAAGTAAACTAAACATTTCATTATATTTTCCTTTCCAAAAAACAACTTCCTTTTCCAGATCATCTATTCTTTTCTCATAGAGTGTAATATATTTTTCTGAGATATGCTGATTGATTATGTTATTTTTGTTAATTACATTCTGCACTTCTATATCGCTTTCATAAAAACTAATTTTTGAATCTATTCCAATAAGTTCATATAAATCCTTGTCATAATATTTTGAAAGTTTTATAAGATTAGAGATTTTGGGCTTAGACTTATTGCTTTCCCATTTGTTGTAAGCGGTTTGAGAAATGTCCAATTCTTGAGCAACTTTTGTTTGTGAAATATTACCTCTCAGCTTTCGCAGTTGGTCTCCTATTTTCATCATTATGATTTTAATTTGTGTTGTGGTAAAATTAAAATAAATTTTACACACAAAATGGCTTTTCTGACAAAAAAATTCTAATAAACGTAAAAATTAAGTTTACAAGATTAAAACCAAAGTTGCTAAGATTAAAACTAAAGTTTGAAGAATTGTGTAAAGCCCATTGATATATTTGCAACAAGTTTTCCGGAAAAACTTATGTGTAAAATTATTATTAACAAAAAAATTATTAACAAATGAAAAATTTATTTAAATTCGTAACTTTACTGGCGATTATTTTTGGTGTGTTTACGTTTGGGCAAAATTTCATGAATCAAGATGCTCAAGAATTAATTAATGCTACTCATAGTAGCACTGATAAAAAAGTGAAGTTTTGTACTACTACTTCATGTTGTGCAATTGGGTCTTTCGGTGTAGATGTTTGGTCGGAGACAACTTGTAGTTATATTCTCACTTATAAAAATGGTAACTCAAAAGTTACAGTAATAGATTTAAAAACAATAAAAGGCGAAAAATATAGCAAAAATGAAATCACTATTGCTAATGATATTATAGTTCCCGCACAGTATGAAAATCAAGGTGGAGAGGCAGATGTTGATGTTTTAAAAGCTGGAAGATACCTAATTATTGATGGACAGTTGGCTTTTACACCTGTTACACAACGAGTAAGACTCTATTGTCTTGTAACTGAACATAATGGGACTATTTTTGGAAACCCATATTCTTACACAACGGCATTTTGTACTGTGAGTTTTGGGTTAAAAACAGGAATAAACAATAATGGTGTATTAATCATAGATATTTCGGAAAATAAATTGTTGTTAGATTTAGCGAGAAAAAATAAAAATACTTTGCGCTTCGATGAAGATTTGGTAATTAACAACTCAATAAAAGATAAATCTCAGGCTAAAGAGGAGCTAAAAATAGTTATAAAAGCAGGAACTTATATTGTTAATGACGATAATAAGATTTATATTCAAAATTATGAAATAAGATAATCATTTATGAAAAAGAAAATACTTATAGCCGCTTCTGTAATTCTAATTATCCTTTTTGTTGTTTATAATGTCGGTTTTCAGTTTGGAAATATCAAAATTGGGAAGCAATATGATGAGATCCAGACCTCTCAGAAGTATGATCTTGAAAATAGTGAATTTTCTAAAGATTATTTACAAAATGGACAGATGTCGATTGTTAATTTGTGGGCAAGTTGGTGCAAACCTTGTGTCGAAGAATTACCGATATTCGAAAAATTAAAACAAGATTTTCCAGAATATAAATTTGCAATGCTTTCAATTGATAAAAATGAAGAGGATCTGAAAAACGGAATCAAAAAGTTTAAAATTAGCAATGATGTTACACTTCAAAATAAGTCATACAGAAAGGCAATAAGGAATTTTCTAGAAAAGAGAGATCCTAAAAGTTTAACTTATACGGAAATAGTTCCCGTAACCTACTTTATCAAAGATGGAAAAGTTCTAAGAAAAATAGAAGGTTCTATTGATTATAAAGAGGTTTCATCAATTATTAAATCATTAAAATAATTAATTGATTATATGACAAAAAACGGTTATAAATTAATTGCTTTTTTGTTACTCACTCCTCTTTTTTTTAAATCCCAAAATACTGGACTTGACAAAGGTCTTGCCATTGGAAATATATTGATACAAGGTTTTTCGGCATTTAAAGGAAACGGGAAAACCGTAGATCCAAATGCAAAAACCGTAGATAGCTTTTGTTTCAAAAATAAAATGGATGAAAAGATCAGTGTGTCACTTATCGGAAAAATTGAGGATGATAATATCAAAAAAGAATTAGTGATTCCAAAAGAATCTAAAGAATGTACATATAATCTCCCCAAAGGTATTTATACCTACGAGATAATACTTTCCAACAAAGAAGTTTACCAAAAAGGAGAATATAAAGTTTCAGAAGAAACAATAATGACAATTAATAAGTAAATCAAGCGATCCAAATTTTGGGTCGCTTTTTTTATATTTACTACCTACCTAATTGCTTAAAAAAGTCAGTTTTAGAGAAAACGAAGATTTATTTAATTTGATCACAATCACTTCGGCAAGCCTCTTTTCAAAGCATAATTACCTCTTTCAATAGCTTTCTTCTCTTTCCAGTTCATATAATCAGTTTTGAAGTTTTTCTTCATAAAATTATCAAAACCTCTTTGTACTGTCAGATTCCAAAGCGAATTAACTTTTACACCCCAGCTTTTGTCCCAGGCTCTCAGAGAAAGTGAAAAACTGCCATCCAGATATTTCATCCAGTGCCACCAGCCTGTCGGCATAAAAAGAGTATCGCCGTGTTCCAGAAAACACTCGATTCCTTCTACGCCATTCAGGGCAGGAAATTTATCGAAATCCGGATTTTCTATATCAAAATCTTCTAATGCATAAGTCGCATATGGAAGGCAATACAAACGTTCTTTCCATTTTTGCTCGAAAAGCAAAACGTGTTTTCTTCCGTTAAAATGGGTATGGAAAATATGCGCTAAATCTATATCGTAATGTAGAAAAGTTACAGAACTTTTACCTCCGAAAAACATACTGGGATATTTGTCCAAAAAACCGCCCATCAATTCTTTTGGTGAGATATAATCATTGAGAATATCGGGAGCGTGTTTTATGGGATCGAAAAAGAAAATTCTTAAATCAGTCGGTTCTCTTTGGATGAGATCGATATAATCTGCAAATTTCATCTCCGTTGTTGGCGTATTAATTGGAGCTGCGGGATCGGCTTTTGCACTATCATAAAGAGGAACTGTTACATCTCCAACAACTTCCTTTATATAGTCCATTGTCCATTTTTGATAGGCCGGCCAGTTTTTCGCCATATTTTTGATAACAACTGGTTTTCGCGGTTTCAGATATTTCTCGAAAAAATCTTCTTTGCTAATATCATCTACAATATCAATCGGTTTTAAAATAACTCCCATGTTAATCTAATATTAAGAAACAAATTTATTAAATTTTACTTTTTGCAACAGGAAAAAACAAAGGATTATCTATAATTATTTTAAATTATGAGATTTGATATTATTAATTATCTATTACTAATTTTTCATTCATTCAATTATTAAACCAACTTAGATTTAACTTTTGTCTTTTTTATGCCTCCAATAAAAAACTTTGTAACATTTCTTTGATTTCTTTTACTAATACTTTAGTGATACAATTAATAACTATGAAAAAAATTCTATCTTTCTTTTTTGCCTTAGCATTCTCAATGATTGTTTTTGCGCAGAAAACCGTTACGGGAATAATAACTGATGCAGACGGAAAAGCTCTTGCAAGCGCAAGTGTAACAATTGAAGAACCTGGAAAAAACGCCATTCTAGCTTACGGAATTTCCAATGCAAAAGGTGAATACAAAGTTAGTTTTACCTCAACGGAAAGCAATCTGGATCTGAAGATTAAAGCCTTTAATCAAAAACCAATTACACAAAACATCAAAAATGATGATCAGAAACTGAATTTTTCTTTGGATTCTCAAGCTACAGAAATCCAGGAAGTAAGACTTAAAACAAAATTAATTACCAAAAAGGGAGACACCATTTCTTACGATCTCAAATCTTTCGAAAATAAAAACGACAGAACACTTGCCGATGTTTTGAAGAAAATCCCTGGGATTGAGGTTAATAAAGACGGAACTGTTCTTTATCAGGGTGAAGCGATCAACAAATTCTATGTCAACGGAAAAGACCTGATGGAAGGCGGTTATGGAACGATCAACAACTCGCTTCCCAAAGATGCAGTTTCCAAGGTAGAAGTTTTGGAAAACCACCAGCCGGTAAGTATTCTTCGGGACAAAGTTCCTTCTGAACAAGCGGCTCTTAATATCAAACTAAAAAAATCTGTAACGATGACGGGTCGTGGAGAAGTTGGTGCAGGTTTCAGTCCATTGCTTTGGAATGTGAAATTAACACCGATGTTTTTTGGACAAAAAAATCAATGGGTTATTAATTATAAAGCTAATAACAATGGCGAAAGTGTTGAGAAAGAAGGAAATCTTTTGAGCTTCGGAAGCCGTTGGGAAGGCAGAAGATCTCAAGCCAAGCAAAACTCTTGGACCAGTGTAGAAACTGCCGGCGTGCCTGATGTTCCGGAAAAAAGATATTTGCTGAACAATGTTCATTTCTTCTCGGCGAACCTTTTGACAAGCCCTTTCAAGAATAAAGAATGGGAACTAAAAGCCAATGTAAGTTATACTAATAATGACGTAGAAAGAGAATCCAATACAAAAACAGCTTATGATAATATTGAAGCTAACGGTTTGCTTGCAGGCAGAACTTTGGAACAATCCAGAAATAATGATTTCTACACCAATGCTGCAAAAGCCGAATTGATTTTTACAAAAAATGCTAAAAAAGGATTCTTCAAAAACACAACTACCTGGAACGGTTTCTGGAATGCAGATCGCGGATTTTCAGGTTTAGACACCAGCGTTACAACACAGCCGTATATCTTTGGAAATCAATCTTTGGAGTCACCTTCAGGAAGTTTTCAAAACTCATTGAGTACGATTATTCCTTGGAAAGATAAACTGGTCAATGTGATGAGTTACTTCAAATACCAAAAGGATAAACAAAATATGGAAGTGAGCCCTGGAAGTTACACCGATTATTTCACGGGTTTAAGTTCTCCTGGTCTTTATGATACTTACAAACAATCAGCCCTTTCAGAAACTTTAGAAATTAATCACTCAGCTTCTGTAGGATTTACTTTTAAAAAACTGACCATCATTCCGGAAATTGGTCTTAATATGAATTTTAATAATCTGAAATCTGTATTAAGCGGTTCTTCCAATGGCAATTATTATACTTTAGCAGGAAGCTATCAGAATGATGTTGATTGGAACGAATTGACGCCTTACACACAGGTATCTTTAAATTATAAATCCGAAAGATTGAATATGAATTTGACTCTACCAGCCAATTTCTACAGCATAAGATATCAGGATAATCTTTACAACCAATTGGCCAACAAAACAAAAACGGCATTGGAACCGACATTCTTCGCAAGTTATGATTTTGCATCATTCTTCAAATATTGGGTGTTTGCAAATCAAGGTTATGAATTCGGAAATTTTGGATTCTTATACGGAGGAAATATCCTGACTTCTGCAGGTAACATCTCTCAAAGATATGTAAGCGATCTTAGTGATTCTCAAATGCCGGAATATCTGAACAGAAATGTCGGAACAAGATTGGAATACAGAAATCCACTTAATAATCTCTTCTTCAATGTTCGTTATAATTATGGAACTGTGAAAAGAAATATTGCAGAAACCTTTGATACAGCAGGTGGAATCGGTGGAACAATTGGGATCGAGGCTTTGGAAAATTCAACAAAATCTCAAAGCGAAAGTGCCGAAATCGGAAAATATTTCCCAAAATTCAAAAGTAATATCTCAACCAGTTTTACAAATTCAGATTCTAATTCCTTCAGTTTCTTTAATGGGAATTTCATAGAAAGTAAAAATAATATTCAGACTTGGGCTGCGAAATTTAATAATGCCTATTTCAGCTGGCTAAGTGTAGATTACAACATCAGCATGAACTGGAGAAATAGTAAAAACGCAACACAATCAACGTCTCAAAAAAGCTCCGGCTGGAATCACAATCTTGCGGCATATATTTATCCGTCAGAGAATCACACTTTTGGATTCAATTGGGACAACACCGTTACTTCAACTCAAGGAAACACTTACAAGAATCCATTTTACGATATTTCTTACCAATATACTTGGGTTAAAAGAAAAATCGATTTCGAATTCAAATGGCTGAATATTACCAACAAGAAAGTTTACGAAACTGTAGCGGTAAATATTGACAGAGGAAACACTGTAACACAAAGTTATAAGATCCGTCCAAGCCAGTTTATGTTCACTGTAAAATTCAATTTCAAATAACACACTATTTTTATTATAACCAAAAAGGTAGCGCAAATTTTTGTCTGCCTTTTTATTTTCCTTAATTTTAAATCACTAAATTTTTAGTTATGAAGAAAACACTTTTATTAATGATGATTTGCCTGAGTCTATTTTCACTGGCTCAGGGAACAAGAATTATGTATGAATACAGATTTGTATCAGATCTGGAGAAAAAAGATTCTGCCAACACAGAATTGATGTACCTTGATATTAAAAAAGACGGCAGCAAATTCTACAGCCGAAAGAAGTTTCACAGCGATTCTATCCGTGATGCGTATATTCAGAAACAATTGGCTGCCGGTGCTACCAATTTCAACTACAATGACAACAATGCAGGAAAAGTAGAATATTCTGTCAACAAATCTTATCCGGATTTTAAAATAAATCTGCACACCACGATTGGTCCAAATCGTTTCGATGTTTCTGATGCCAAAAAAATGGATTGGAAAATCCTCCCTGAGAAAAAGAAGATTGACAAATTTGATGCTCAGAAAGCAACTTTGGATTTTGGAGGAAGAACCTGGACGGCTTGGTTTTCACAGGATTTCCCATTTCAAGATGGCCCTTATAAATTTCACGGCTTGCCGGGGTTGATATTGGAAATGGAAGATTCTACGGGAACTCATATTTTCAAATTTGCAGGAAGTAAGAAATTTGATGAGATCGAAAAAATTGAGAAAAAAGAAATTGAGAATGCAGCACCAGGCGGAAGAGTTGTAAGGTTTGGAAATATGGCTGGCGGGAAAGAATTGGAAGTATCCGAGGAGCAATTCATCAAACAATGGAAAGAATACAAAAATGACCCGGTAAAAGATATGAGACAAAACCTCTCCAGACCTGGCGTAAAAATGAAAGTCAATATCAACGGAAAGGAAATGACAGATCCTGCAGAAATGCTTAGAAATATGGAAAAATTCCAAAAAGATCTCCTTAAACAAGATAATAACAAAATAGAACCTGCGCTTTATCCTTAATTTCCACATAAAACACTATTTTTATAGTCCTCTTTCGGGAGGACTTTTTTATGCAAATTTTTAACAGAATTAAAATGAGTTATTTACCAAAACTTAAAAATATAAAAGCATTCGTATTCGATGTTGACGGTGTTTTCACAGATGGAAGTGTTTATCTTTTACCGGACCAAAATATGTCTCGGGTGATGAGCGTTTTGGATGGGTACGCAGTTGTCCAATCTCTCAAACAAGGTTACATCATCGGAATCATCACTGGCGGAAACGATCCAATGGTTAAAAACAGAATGGAATATTTGGGAATCAAAGATTATTACGCAAAGTCTTCTCACAAAGTTTCGGATTACGAAGATTTCAAATCGAAATATAATTTACAAGATTCTGAAATATTGATGATGGGCGACGATATTCCGGATATTGGAATAATGAAACTGGCAGAAATTTCTGCTTGTCCGGCAAATGCAGTTCCAGAAGTGAAAGCTATTTCAGATTATATTTCTCCGGTATATGGTGGAAAAGGCGCTGTTCGTGATGTCATAGAACAAGTGATGAAAGTCCAGGGAAAATGGAATCTTGACGAAGAAACAAAATCAGCTTAGTTGATTGATAATGAAATGCTTCAGCGTTCCATTTGACCACTTGAAAAAAATAGAAATTAAGCAAATGAAACTATTATTAGCCTCACAATCACCCAGACGAAAAGAATTATTATCGCAACTTGGTTATCAATTTGAAACTGTAACTATTGATGTGGATGAATCTTATCCTTCAGATTTGTTACCGGAAAATATCGCTGAATATGTTTCAAATAAAAAAGCAAAAGCATTTGATGTCAATTCTGATGAAATTCTTTTGACTTCAGACACCATTGTTGCTTTAAACCAAAAAATTCTCCTCAAACCAAAAAATGAAGAAGAAGCTTTTGAAATGTTGAGAAATCTATCCGGCAAAAAACATCAGGTTTACACAGCTTTTACCATTAAAACATTTGATTACGAAATAAGTAAAACCAGCAAAACAGATGTTGAGTTTTCTGAAATAAGTGATGATGAAATCAGATTTTACATCAAAAATTATAAGCCATTTGACAAAGCCGGCTCTTACGGAATTCAGGAATGGTTGGGAATGGCAAAAATCAAAAACATATCAGGATCTTTCTATTCTGTGATGGGTTTTCCGGTAGATTTGGTTTACGAAGAACTCAAAAAATTGAACTGCTTTCCGAAGAATTTTCAAAACACAATTTTTTAGATAATTTTCCTTGCAAAATTTCGTTATTTTTACAGATTGAAGACTCAATTTCAAATTGAAATTAATTAGATGAGAAAATATTTACTAATCATACTTGCTGTCGTAAGCATATTGGCCTGTAACCCGCGGAAAAAGAAGAAAAAAACCAGCAGCGGACCAATCAATAGGTTTATGACATATCATAATACTTTATTCAACAGTAAGGAAGCTCTGGCTGCAGAAATGGAAAGCCGTGACAAAGCGCACGTGGACAATTTTTATGATCCATATATTTCTGTTTACACAACGGAAGATGTTGTTGCTGAACCAACTAGTTTTTCCAGCGGTTCTAATAACAATGATTCTGGTGCACCAATTGGAATGGGAGGAATGAGAAGCGGATCCAGATCTGCTAATGCTGCTACTTTTAGCAATCCCGATAATGATAGAATGTCGATGGGTGGAGGTAATTCGAATAATGGCAACAAAAAAGGTGCTTCAATTCTTCAAATTACGGAAGCAAAAGCAACAAAAGCTATCACAAAATATTCGGTTCTTGTAAATGGTGTTGAGAAAAACAAGAAAATATTTGATGCTTATATTCTTTTAGCAAAAGCAAGAATGTATGAAGGCAAATATTTGGAATCTCTGGATGCGCTTAGTTATCTGTTCAATACAATGAGTAAGGATAAAAGAATTCCATTAGCTCACATTTATAAAGCCGCAAATTATACCAAACTTAAAGAATATTACCGTGCTGATGAGGTTTTCAAAAATCTTGAAGAAGATCCGAAAATTAAACTTAAAAAAGAACATTTAAGAATTCTGAAAGTTTATCAAGCCGATAACTTCCTAAAATGGGGCAAAAAAGAATTGGCTGCAGAAGTTTTGGAAGACGCTTTCACGTACAACAAAAATCGAAAAACAAAAAGTAGAATTGCTTATTTAAGAGGTCAGATTCTTTCTGAGCTTAACAAAAAAGAGGAAGCGAGAGAGTCATTTGCTGCCGCTTATAAATATGCAAACAGTTATGAATTCGAAGTAAAATCTCAAATCGAGATTGCTAAAACCTTTAATGGTAAGACAGACAGTTATGAAAAAGCATTAGCTTACATTGCTAATATTGCTAAAAAAGGAACTTATGCTTCCCGTAAAAACGAATTATATTACGCAAGTGGTTTGATCGCCACTTCTGCAACGAAAGATTCTTTAGCTGATTCTTATTTCAGAAAAGCTTTGAAAGAAAAACAGTCAGATCCGCAGATTCGTGGACTTACTTATTCGGAATTAGCTAAGAAATATTTTTCCAAAGATGATTATTTAACCGCTGGTATTTATTACGATAGTGCTTTGGCTGTGATGAGTTATCAACCAGAAAAAGAGCGATTGACAGATCTTACAGCTAACATCAAAAAGCTATCAAAGAATTATTATGTTGTTAAGAAAAATGACAGTATTCTTAATCTGGCAAAAATGTCTCCTGATCAACAAAGAGAATATTTTGCAAAACATATTGAGAAAATAAAAGCAAAAGAACAAGCGGCAGAAATAGAAAAAAGAAGAGCTGACCGAAGCAAAGGTTTTGATAATGAAGATTACAATGCCAATTCTATTTTTGCAAATAATTCTACAGACTCTAATAGTTTTCAGAATTTTGGGATCACTGGCGGATCAACATTTTATTTTGCCAATTCCAATAATATTCCGAGAGGAGAAAGTTCTTTTAAGCAAACCTGGGGAAACAGAACTTTGTCTGATAACTGGCGTTATTCTGCAAAAACTACGACTATTGAAGAATTGAAAAACGAAGCTTTAGGATTAGCAAACGCTCCAGATCCAAGACGTCTTGAACCTGAATTCTATATCGAGAAAATCCCTACATCTGCTGAAGAATTAGGAAGACTCAAAAAAGACAGAGATACGGCAAGCCTAGGAATGGGGAGTATGTATGAAACGTTTTTTGGCAATACAAAATTAGCGACTAAAACACTTTTCGATTTGGTGGAAGCAAAACCGGACGAAGAAACAGATCTGCAGGCTTTGTATAATATTTTTGTTTTCAATTACGAGAAAAATCCGGCTGAAGCTGAGAAAGCGAAACAGCAGATTTTGGAAAAATATCCTTATACATCATATGCAGAATATGTAAAGAATCCGAAGAGCAAAGATTTCAACAAATCAACCGCAGATGTAGAAAAACTCTACGCAGATTCTTATAAACTTTACGAAATAGGAAAGTTCAAAGAATCCTCTGAGATGATTGAAAAGGCAATTGCAGATCATCCAAAAGACGCATTGGTTCCTAAGTTTTATTTGTTGAATGCTTACAACGCCGGAAAAAATGCTGGTAAAGAAATTATGATTCTGCAACTGGAACAGATTGTTCTTAATTATGCTAAAACGCCGGAAGGTATCAAAGCAAAAGAACTTCTGAAATATCTGAAAAGTGATGTAAAATTGGAACTTACAGACGATTCCGGAAATGCTGTTTCACAAAAACCTCAGCAACCGAATGCTGATGAAGAAAAAATAAAACAACTGAAACGCGAATTGGATCAAAATGAAGGAGGAAATGTTGCACCAGTTAATACCGGACCAGGAGTTCCTGGAAGCGCAGAGAAAGCAGAAGCAATTTCGCCACAGCAGTCTGAACTACAAATTGCTGTTCCTGAGAAAAAATAAATAAAAAAAGAGAGCTGATCGTTAGCTCTCTTTTTTTGTTTTGATTATACTATTATACTTTATCCAACTGCACTGTAAAGTGTCTCAGAATCGCTGGTTCCTTTGTTATTTTATAGCCTTTTGTAATTTCATCTCGTCTTTCAAAAACATTGATTACTGCTGCAGCTACATAATCCATATGATTGTTTGTGTAAGTTCGTCTTGGGATTGCCAGTCTTAGTAATTCCAATTTTGGATAACGGTTTTCTCTTGTTTCCGGATCTCTGTCAGCTAACAAAGTTCCGATTTCTACACCACGGATTCCAGCTTCTTTGTAAAGCTCGATTGCTAATGTTTGTGCAGGGAATTCTTCTCTTTTGATATTAGGCAAAAAGTTCAGTGCATCTATGAAAACAGCGTGTCCACCAATTGGTTTTTGAACAGGAACTCCAACTTCCATCAGTTTATTTCCAAGATATTCTACTTGAGATATTCTGCTTTCCAAATAAGGGAATTCTGTCGCTTCATCCAATCCTGTTGCTAATGCTGACATATCACGTCCTGCCATTCCACCATACGTAATGAAACCTTCATAGATAATTGTAAAATTCGAAGCTTGTTCGAAAATTTCTCTATTCTTCAAAGCTATGAATCCACCAATGTTTACAAGACCATCTTTTTTGGAACTCATCGTCATTCCGTCTCCGTACGAGAAGATTTCTTTACAAATTTCCTTGATTGTTCTATTTTCCTGTCCGTGTTCTCTTTTCTTGATGAAATAAGCATTTTCTGCAAACCTCGCTGAATCAAATAAAACCGGAATTCCGTATTGGTCTGATAATGCTTTCACAGCCTTGATGTTTTCCAGAGAAACAGGTTGGCCGCCTGAAGAATTACAAGTGATTGTTATCAAACAAAACGGTATTTGTTCTTTTGGGTGCGAACTGTAAACTGCTTCTAATTTCTCAAGATCGATGTTGCCTTTGAATGGATGAAGATCTTCTATGTCAAAAGCTTCATCTATTGTACAGTCAACTGCGTGAGCTTTTCGGAATTCGATATGACCTTTTGTGGTGTCGAAGTGTGAATTTCCGGGACAAATGTCGCCTTCTTTTACCATTACAGAGAACAGAACATTTTCTGCTGCTCGACCTTGGTGTGTTGGCAATAAATAAGGAAATCCGGTAATTCTTTCGACTGTACTTTGCAAAGCTTCAAAAGATCTTGAGCCTGCATAACTTTCATCACCAATCATCAGTGCGCCCCATTGTTTGTCGCTCATTGCGCCCGTTCCGCTGTCCGTAAGCAAATCGATAAAGACGTGGGAACTTCTCAGATTGAATAAATTATAATCGGCTTTTTTCAGCCATTCTTCGCGTTGTTCTTGTGTGGATTGGTATATTTCTTCGACCATTTTGATTCTAAATGGTTCTGCGTAAGGTAATTTCATGATAAAGAATAATTTAAGAATGAATAATTAATTTGAAAATTGAAATTAATTGGTAACATCTTGATTTGGACTGGAAATGCCCGCAGCCCGACTTGAGCGGAAATCCTTTTTTGTGGTTGGAAAAGCCAGGCAAAAAGATTGACTTCGTCGAACCACTCCGTTAGGTTTGGGAGCGGAAGGCGGATTAAGCTGCCCTAATAAAAATGTGTAATTAATTTTGTTGAAAAAATAATGAACAGAAACATTCATTATTAATCCTTAATAATTATTAATTCGAAATTACTCCGGTGCTTTGAAAACGTTGTCGTCTGAATGGAATCCGGCAACGCCTCCACTGACAGCAAATTTCATTGCTTCGGCAGCGCTCATCCCCGTAACTTCCTTTACATTGGTAGATTTTGTAATGATTACCCAGCCAGAAACGGCATAGGAATGTGGCAGATAAACTGCAATCATATGTTCAAGATTAACGACTGACATATCTGTTTGTGTCAAAAATCCTATTCTCCAGATCTCCGGCGTTTCATTGGTCTTGACCCAAACCGGAACATTGAATTTTTTCTTATCGCCCACGAAAGATCCAAGAACATCTTTCAGCGAAGTGTATAGAAATTTGATTCCAGGAATATGTTCCAAAACGTAATCCAGACCATCAACAATCAATCTTCCGATGATGAATTTGTTTCCGAAAAAACCAATAAAAGTGGTTCCGAAAATGACGATGAAAAATATCAATCCAGGAAACTTTTCTGAAACAGAAGGCACCAGATTATCGATGCTGAAAACCACGCTCCAAATGATCCAAACCGTGATTGCAAAAGGCCCAATGATAATCAATCCCTGAATGAAGGATCGTAAAATTAAACGTAGATAATCATTGAGATTTCTTTCCATTTTAGCCGTGGATGGTTTCTTTGTTGCCGTAGGATTTCATAATGTTGGCTTCATATTCCAACCATTCTTCCCAGCGTTTGTTTACTTTTTCCGGATCACCAAGTTGTCTTGCAAACCCTATGAATGCGGTATAATGATTGGCTTCAGAAACCATCAGGTCATGGTAGAATTGTTTCAATTCCTCGTCTTTTATATTTTCCGTCAGAACTTTGAAACGTTCACAACTTCTGGCTTCTATCATTGCGGCGAAAAGCATTTTGTCAATAATCTGCTCATCACGGCTTCCTCCTTTTACCAAGAATTTGATCAAGTCATTCACATAATCGTCTTTGCGGGTTCTTCCCAAAACGCCACCTCTTTTTTTGATGATCTCGTGAACCATTCCGAAATGCTCCAATTCTTCCTGAGCAATTGCCAAGAGTTCGGTTACCATTTCTGTATATTCAGGAACCATTGTAATGAGGCCAATCGCGTTGGTTGCTGCTTTTTGCTCGCACCAAGCGTGATCGGTAAGGATTTCTTCTAAATTATCTTCTGCGATGTTTGCCCAACGTGGGTCTGTAAGAAGTTTGAGACGGAACATTTTATATTTTTTGTAAAAATAAGAATTAAAATCAATTTTTGGATGCTGTCTTCACTCTTAAAAACTCCAAAACTTTCCAACCCAAATCGTCTACTTTTTTCAAACCGATAGAAATCAAAAAAGCCAAGAAAATATTAAGCGGATAAATGATCAAAACCAAGAGCCACCAACTCATCGAATCTTTCAGAGTAACGACCAGAAAATAGATCAAAGATGAACTCATTCCTTGAGCAAAATAAAAGAAAATCGCATTTTGTCCGATATTGGTTATAAAATTTGGTTTCGTAATTTTCAATCGATTATAGAAGACGAAAAGTGTGACCAAAGAGAATAATGTCCAAATAATGTATGGGATTTTTGGCGGGAATTTCTGTTTATTAATTTTATAAAATATCTCTAATCCGTAATTCCAGAACATCCAAGCCAGCGCAATTGCTACCAAACAGTATAAAACAGGAATCATTTTGGTTGGTATGGTTTTGCCTTTCATACGGTTTCCAATCAGAAAAACAGCCATATAAAAAGCCACATAACCGCCTTGTCCGTTCGGATAATATTGTGGAAAAATATTGAATATCAATGTTAAAGCAACACAAACCCCAATGAACCAATCAATATGTTTCGGAAAAAATCTCAGAATCAAAACGCCTAAAACTGTCAGGATATAATAAACTTTCAGATACCAGAAACTTCCCATTACCACAGGAAAAGTGTCACAATTGGAATAATCGTGCAAATACCAATTCCCTAAAATCTGCCATTGCGGTTCTGATGAAATACCTGTCGGAACATATTTGCTTCCAAAAGTAGAATAGAAATCCTTGAGCCATTCAAATGAAAAAAATGTGAGTCCAAAAATTTTGAAAAAGTAATCTATGAAGAATAGAAACGTCACGAAAATCATATATGTGATTTGCAACTTCAGCAGTCTGTAAAGTGTTTTCTCGATATTATTTCCGGAAGTGATTCCACTTAAAGCATAAAATAATGCAACATCAAAAACCAAAGAAAAAACCCGAACTTCTGTCGGAATGTAAAATTGTCCGCTCCAGAAAGCCGTATGAATAAAAATAATGGAAATAGTCGCCAGTCCTTTGGCAAAATCAATATAGAGATCTCTTTTCATCGATTGTGATTAATATAATTATGTTTTACAAAACATCAATAGGATTGGGCTTCAGCCCATTCACAAAAGTAACAAGATTACAGGCTTTAGCCAAAATATATTATAAATTTCGGCTAAAGCCATTTCGTGATATCATTCTCTCATTGGGCTGAAGCCCAACGCTATTGATGTTAGCTATTAAAAATTGAATTTCTATTTATAATTATTTAACTTTTACCACTCGATTCTTATCCTTATTTTTGAAAGTTCAATTGTAGATATGTCAGATATCATTCAGCTTTTACCGGATCATGTTGCCAATCAGATTGCTGCTGGAGAAGTGGTGCAAAGACCGGCTTCCATCGTGAAGGAACTTTTGGAGAATTCTGTGGACGCAGGTTCAAATAAAATTCAACTTATCATTCGTGACGCCGGAAAAAATCTACTTCAAGTTGTGGACAACGGAATTGGAATGTCTGAAACTGATGCCAGATTGGCGTTTGAACGTCACGCAACTTCAAAAATCCGCTCAACCGAAGATATTTTCAAGATTGCGACCAAAGGTTTTCGTGGTGAAGCTTTGGCATCTATTGCTGCTGTTGCACAAGTAGAACTTAAAACAAAACAGAAAGATTCGCCTGTCGGAACCAATATTTATATCGAGGGCGGACTTTTCCAGTTTCAAGATCCGATTCAAACCGTTGAAGGTTCTAATTTTTCTGTCAAGAATTTATTTTACAATGTTCCTGCAAGACGGAAATTCCTTAAAAATGACAATGTAGAATTTCGACATATCATTGATGAATTCCAGCGAGTTTCTTTAGCACACGAGAATATTGAGTTCGAAATGTTCCACAATGACGAGCCGGTTTTCAAACTGAGAAAAGGTGGTCAGATGCAAAGAATTGTGGATGTTTTTGGAAGAAAATTGCAACCACTTTTGATTCCAATCAAAGAAGATCTTGGTTGGGTTCATCTGCACGGTTATGTTGCAAAACCGGAAGGCGCAAAAAAAGCGAGAGGCGAACAGTTTTTCTTTGTGAATGGAAGATTTTTCCGAAGCGCCTATCTCAGCAAAGCCGTTCAGGAAGCGTTTGAAGGACTTTTGCAACCAGGTTATATTCCATCGTTTTTTCTTTATCTGGAAATGGATCCGGAGAAAATCGATGTTAATATTCATCCTCAAAAAACAGAAGTTAAATTTGAAGATGAAGCTTTAATCTTCGCTTTGGTACGATCCACGATAAAACGTTCTTTGGGAATTTACAATGTTGCGCCAAGTTTGGATTTTGAAAGAGATCCAAAAATGGAAGCTTTCTTCGCACCGAGTAAGAGCAATTACAGTTCACCGTCGCCTTCTGCCATTAATGTTGATAGGGATTTTAATCCTTTCTCTGTGGAAAAGACTACGGATGAAGAACGAATTAATCTGGCAGAACTTTATCAGGCAACAGAAGCGGCGCCATCAAAAATCAATCTTTTTGAAGATGATGATCTGGACGAAGATCTTTTTCGGTTGCCCAATGGATATTGGCTTTTGAACAAAGATGGATTGACTTATATGGTGGATCTTGGGAGAATGCATCGTGTAATTATGTCTTCTCATCAAGAAAATTTGCCCACGAAAAAAGCGGGTCAGGGTCTTCTATTTTCTTTGGAATATCACTTGAACGAAATCGAAAAAAACAAATATAAATCTATCAAAAAATATCTGCCGGATTTTGGTTTTGAAATGACATTGGCTCAGGAAAATGTTCTTAGGATCGAAACAGTTCCGGAAGCTCTCAAAGAATCTCAAGTCATCAAATTCCTTGAAAAAATATTCGAAGTTTTGGAATATCGAACTGAAGAAGAGTTCTCCAAATATTTTGAATATCAATGGATTAAATTGAAAACAAAATCCAAATTTGATTTTATTTACAAAACCGAAGTAGAACAACTAGTCAAAGATTTTATTGATCTTGGTTTCCCGCAATATACCGTAAATGGTAAAAAATGTTGGATGGAAGTGCCATTTGACGATTTTAAAAATAAATTTTAAGAACAAACTATAAAATATGTTTTCTCAACTTACACCTATCACCAAAACGATTATCATACTTAATATTGCGTTTTTTGCGGTGACTTTAATATTGCAAAATTTTGGAATTGGCATTAATCAATGGCTAGTAGCTTACTTTCCCATCTCTCCTAATTTTAGATTTTGGCAGGTTTTTACACACATTTTTGTTTCAGGAAATGTCATCAATTTATTGTTCAACACGATTGCTTTTTGGAGTTTAGGTCCAGTGCTGGAACAGGTTTTAGGTTCTAAAAAATTTACAATATTATATTTAGCTTCTGGATTAGGTGGGTTTCTACTTTATAATCTTTGGAACTTCTATGAGATTTCGCAACTTACCCAATATTTGAATGCTCAAGGTTATGATATTCACGAGGTTTATAAGTTTGCCGATTTAAATTATAGTGGCGATAAACCAATCCAAACCGACAATCTCGAAGTAAAAATTGCAGTTCAGCAACTTTACAATCTTTTGTCTGCACCTATTTTCGGAGCTTTAGGAGCGATATATGGAATTATTACTGGCTTTTCTACTTTGTTTCCTAATGCCAAATTGATGTTTTTGTTTATTCCTTTTCCTATTAAAGCTAAATATTTGGTTCCATTGATTATTTCCATTTCTGTTTTGATTGGTATTTTGCAATCGGACTTTAATAATTTCTCTTATTATACTCAACTTGGAGGTGCGCTTATAGGCTATTTGTTTATCATTAATTGGAAAAAAAATAACGATCATCTGATTTCATAATGGGAATCATCAGATTTATTTTAACCGCTTTCCACATTGTCATTATTGCTCTTCTTTTTGGAACAATAATGAACGCTTACATTCCGCCAAGTGTTTTTGGAATGTTGAATCTTCTGTCTTTGGGATTTCCAATTTTGATTATCATTAATGTTATATTATTAATATTTTGGATCGTAGGTTGGAAAAAACGGGCGGCCGTTTTCCTTGTTTTATCTTTATTCTTTATCATCCCGACAAGGCGGTGGATTAATTATACGCAAACTAAAAAAGAAAAACCGAACCTTAAAATTATTTCTCTCAACGGGAAGTCTGGAAAATTTGGCGACGAAAATATTTACAGTTTCCTTAATGATCAAAATGCTGATGTTGTTCTGACTCAAGAATATAAAAGTGCTGAAAATCTGAAAGGCTTTGAATATTTTGAACGCAATTTTCCGGTGGTGAAAATCCAATCCAGATTTCCAATTGTAGAAAGTGGAATCGTAGAAACCGATGCGAAAAACGGAAGATGCATCTATGCTGATATTAAGGTTAATGGAAAAATAATCCGCTTTGTGAATGTTTATATGGAGCCATTTTATTTGGAAAAATCTATGGTAAAGCCAACTGGCGATATGAATGTGAACGAAGAAAAAGCTAAAAGTATTCTGCACAAACTTGTTCCAACTTTCCGTAAACATCAAAGCCAAATTGCGCCAATAAAAGGATTTTTGGACAGTTCGCCTTATCCAATTATTCTCGCCGGCGATTTCAACTCCGTCCCGAATTCTTATGAATATTACACTTTATCCGAAAATCTGGAAGACACTTTCCTAAAAGTCGGTAAAGGAAGTGGAACTAGTTTTCACGACTTCAAATTCCCAATTAAAATAGACCATATTTTTGCTTCAAAATCAATAACGCCAATCAGTTACAAGGTGGACAGAAGTGTGAAGGTTTCTGACCATTTCCCCGTAATCGCAGAGTTTTTAGTAGATTAAAATTAATTAAAATGATGAAGAAAATATTAATTCCAAGTTTGACTTTATTAATCCTAAGTTGCTCCAAAGAAACGCCTGTTTTAAACAATTCCGACAATCTTGATGCAGCTCCAAAAATAGTTTATGACACAACGGCGATAGATTCCTTTGGCCCTGGCGCAACTTCCGAAGCTGTGATGGCAAAAATAAATGCTGTTGCAATCAAACGAGAACAGGATAGCTTAGCCAAAATCGCAAAAGCTGAGCAGGAAAAACTAGACAAGGAAAAGGCAAAATTAGAAGCTGAAAAAGCCAGGGAAATCAAAAAAGAAACAAAACCTGATGCCAAAACAGAACAAACGACACCAACCACAAATCCATAAAAAAACCCATCAGATCATCTCTGATGGGTTTCTCAATATAATTCTATGAAAAATTATTTATTGTAAAGTTCTTCCACTTTATCCCAGTTGATTACATCAAAAAACGCAGTCACATAGTCTGGTCTTCTGTTCTGATAATTAAGGTAATAAGCGTGCTCCCAAACATCCAATCCAAGAATTGGCGTTCCTTTTACATCAGCAACCGGCATTAGTGGATTATCCTGATTCGGAGTTGAAGAAACAACTACGGAACCATCAGAATTTTTTACCAACCAAGCCCAACCAGAACCGAATCTAGTTTTCGCAGCGTTAGAAAAATCTTCTTTGAATTTATCAAAACCACCGATTTTCTCGATTTCAGCTTTCACATTTCCAACTGGCTCTTTGCTTCCGCCTGGCGTCAAAAGTTCCCAGAAAAGTGAGTGGTTGAAGTGTCCACCACCGTTATTTCTTACTGCTGGTTTGTCAGTTCCTGTCTTTTGGATTTCTTCAAGAGATTTCCCTTCAAGTTCTGTTCCTGCAATCGCGTTATTAAGATTGTCCACATACGCCTGATGATGTTTTGAGTGGTGGATTTCCATTGTTTTTGCATCGATGGTTGGCTCCAACGCATCGTACGCATAACTAAGTTTTGGTAATTCGAATGACATAGTTTGGTATTTATTTGTTAATAAATGAATTGTTCAAAAATAGTCAATTATTATTCCAAGAAGCAAGAATTAGACTTATTTTATAAATATTTAACATCGAAAAATATAATAAAATTTGCCGTAACTTTGACGCATTCTAAATAATTAATTATTATTTGGGCAGCTTTCCAACTGGAGTTTATCCTGAGCGTAGTCGAAGGACTCACCAATCTTTTTTGCAGACGGTTTCCAGTTCAATAGAACTTGAGTACACGCAAAAAAGGATTTCCGCTCAAGTCGGGCTGCAATTTAGTTATCATATTAAAGCTTTCAAAAAATTACAATGTTCGACATCAATCATATAAGAGCCCAATTCCCAATCCTGAACCAAGAAGTAAACGGTAAACCACTAGTTTATCTGGATAACGCCGCAACTTCTCAGAAACCAATTTCAGTTTTAAATACTTGGGAACAATATTACAATACAATTAACGCCAATGTTCACCGTGGCATCCACACCTTGAGCCAATTAGCAACCGAAGAGATGGAGCTTTCCAGACAGAAAATCCAACGTTTCATCAATGCAAAACACGATTACGAAGTGATTTTCACAAAAGGAACCACGGAAGGAATCAATCTCGTAGCTTACGCTTTGACGAATCAAATCAAGCCTAACGACGAAATCATCATTTCTTATTTGGAGCATCACTCCAACATCGTTCCGTGGCAAATGCTGTGCGAAAGAACTGGCGCAAAACTTCGTGTCATCCCAATGGACGAAAACGGAATCCTTCAAATCGATGTTTTGGACGAATGGCTGAACGAGAAAACAAAAATAGTTTCTGTAAATCAAGTTTCAAATGCTTTAGGAATTGTAAACCCAATCGAAAAAATCATTGAAAAAACAAGAAGACTTTCCAACGCTTATATTATGATTGATGGCGCTCAATCTGCACCACATTTCAAAATCGATGTTCAGAAACTGGATTGTGATTTCTTTGTCTTCTCGGGACACAAAATGTACGCCCCAATGGGAACAGGAATCCTTTACGGGAAAGAATCTGTTCTGGAAAACCTTCATCCTTTCCACGGCGGCGGCGAAATGATTGCCGTCTGCAGTTTCGAGAAAACAACCTACGCAGGATTACCTTTCAAATTTGAAGCTGGAACACCAAACGTTGGCGGAAATATTGCTCTCGGCGCAGCTGTAGATTTCATCGAAAATATAGGCCACGAAAATCTTCAAAACCACGAAAACGAACTTCTGACTTACGCTCAGAAAAAACTTTTACAGCTTGACGGTATTAAAATCTATGGTGAAAAAGCCAACAGAACTGGCGTAGTATCTTTCAATCTTGACGGAGTCGGAATTGCCTCAGATACGGGAATGATTCTCGACAAACTAGGAATTGCGGTAAGAACAGGACATCATTGTACGCAACCGATTATGGACTTCTTTAATATTGCCGGAACTGTCCGTGCAAGTTTTGCAGTTTATAATTCTTTAGAAGAAATTGATGTTTTGGTTGAAGGTGTGAAAAAAGCGCAAAGAATGTTGGTTTAATAATTTAAAAAAAAAAAAATCCTCAAATCCCTTTCAGAGTTTAAAACTTTGAAAGGGATTTTTCTTAAAATTAATTTTCAATATTTCGGTTAATCTTTCAATGTCTTCTTTATCAGTCAAGACAAATAAAATTCCATTAATTGGACTATCCTTATTCTCTCGATTGATGTGAATATTACTTTTAGAATCTTGAAATAATTCTCTCATATCTACATCAAAAATTTTCGCTATTTTAGGTATGTATTCAGATTTTATATCATTTTTTTCATTTTCCCAATTAATATATGTACGCCGATCTATTTCTAACAAATCAGCAACTTCTTGTTGTGATTTTTTAGACTTAGTTCTTAATTTACGAAGATTATAACCAATATTCATTGTACTTGTGTTTTTACAAAAATAAAAAAATTGTGTGAAATATTTCACACAATTTGTGGAAATAATTGTAAATATAAACCTGATAGTATAAATACCTTTACAACTATTAACAATTAAAATTTTATATGATGAAAAAGATTAGAGAAATTGCTCAGAATCCTATATTAATAGGGTTGTTACTATTTAATTTTGTTTTTGTAAGCTGTAATAGAGACGAAATTATTAAAGATCAAATTGAACAAAATATTAGCAGAAAAAGTGGAGAAGAAATAGTTAAGGGATTATTTTTTTTCCAAAATGATATATCTGATAAGATTGAATTTATTAGTGACTTTAAAGAAAATATTAAAAGCAATAAAAATTATTATCAAACTATTGAAGAATTAAAATCTATGTCAGAATTTTCAATAAAATATATAAAAAAGAATAATCCAAATTTTTTGAAATCATTCCAAAATGCAATGTATTCAGGAAACTACTATGATATTAATAACAAAATGAATGAATGTGTAAAGCTTTTATCGGAATCGCTGCAGAATTCTAGTAAATATAGTAATTCTATTAAATATGTTAATAAAATAAAAGATAACGTAAAATTTCAAAAATTTATAAAGGAAACAGATTTGTCTTCAAATGAAGGAAAAGAAAAACTTAGTCGTTTTATTAATGAAAATCCAGATTTACAGTATACTGGCAATGATGTAGGAGTTCCTATAGTATGGGGAGCTGTCGCTATTGTTTATGTTGCTGTTCTTGCTGTATCAATGGCTGCTGCTTTATATAGTGTGTATGTAAAAGCAGCCTACTGGTCATTAGAATCAAATCCTTTTCAAAACTCCTCAGAAAATTCTATAACCAAAGAATTTGCAGTAAAAGAAATAGCGAATTACTTTAAAAATGAGTAAACTGTCATATTTAATTATTTCATCTTTCTGGGGAGTTTTAACTTTTTTAGTTTTTTTTTCTTCATTGAAAGAACAGGTAATAATATCTAAAAAATTACAACAAAACATTTCAATGCTATTTCCTGAAGGTTGGGGTTTTTTCACAAAAAGCCCAAGAGAGCAATTATTATATGTTTTTAATGTTGAAAATAAGAACGAAAAAAAACCTATAATGATTAATAATTTTTCTTGTGAATCATATTTTGGTTTGTCAAGAAAAGCTAGATATATAGGATTTGAAGGCAGTGATATAGTTAAGAATATTCCTCCTGATAAATGGATGAAACAGGAGTATCAAAATTTTAATAGATTAAGACCTAAGAATGTTTTTGTTTTGAAAAAAAATAAGAATTACAGATACTTTAAAAATGGATTGTATTTGTTTATGCTAAAGAGTATTACTCCTTATGCTTGGGCAAAAGAAAATCAAGATAAGTTCACACCAATCACATTTGCGTACATAATGATTGAATAAGATGAGACTGAAAAATTATAATACAAATTCATTAACACTTTCAAGGGCAATTCTTGCATTAGGTTTTCTTATAACATTGTTATTCAATAATATAAATGAATTATTCCCTAGTTATCAACTTGAAAAAATTAAAAGTCTAAATAATGATTTGATGTTTTTGAATATATTTACTTGGTTTAACAATATATATATTCCATATTATATTTCAATAATAGTTTTGGTTATTATTATATTAGGTATATATCCACGAATTACTTGTATATTGCATTTTTTAATAACATTTTCGGTTTTTCACAGTATGTTAATTATTGAAGGAGGAGACCAAATCAGTCTTGTTATTTCAATTCTGCTCATACCTATATGTCTTACCGACAATCGTTATAATGGTTGGAAACAAAATAAAGATTTAAAGATTCCAAAAATTTTACTCCTCAATACAAACATTATAATGTTCTTAATTTCGCTTCAAGTTTCCTTACTGTATTTTAATGCTGGTATTGCAAAAATATATGCTCCTGAATGGTCAAATGGTACGGCTGTTTATTATTGGTTTAATGATAATGTTTTTGGGGCGAATGAGTTTATAGCAAATATTTTTGGTTTTCTATTTAAAAATGATTTTACTGTTACTTTTATTAATTGGGGTGTTATCTTTTTTGAAATCATTTTAAGTATTACATTATTGTTTTCTTCAAACTATAAATATATACTATTTACCTTGGCAGTTTTTTTTCATTTCTTAATTATGATTAGTCACGGTTTAACAACATTTTCCTTAGCGATGACTTCGATTTTGATTTTATATTTATGGAAGATAGATTTAACTATAAATCAGAATTTTACAAATATAATAACAGCATATAAAAAGATCTAAAAAAAATGATATGGTAAGTAGTAAAGCAACATTTCCAAAATGGATATCTGTAATTTTTTTCTTTCAGTTTTTGATGTTTATAGTTATTTCTTATTCAAAGAATGATAAATCATTAATTTATTGGGGATTACTTCTGATTCCATTAGGGATTTCGTTTATATTGTTTTATTTAGAAGTGAACATTAATGATTCAGAAATAGCATATAAATTCTTTCTGTTCCCAAAGAAGTGTATACATTTTTCTGAAATATCAAATATTGAGTTTGTTAAAACAAATATTTTTTTAGGCTATGGTATTAGCTTATCAAAAAAATATGGTCTGGGTTATATTTTAGATACTGAACAAGCATTATGTATTACGAGAAAAGATGGGAAGAGAGTAACATTATCAATTATCAACAATAATAAAATTATAGATTTTATTAAATCTTCAAAATGGAATTCCATTCTAAAATGAATTATAATATAGATTTAAACAATTTTAAAACCCTTTCAGATTTGGAAGGGTTTTCTATTATCTGACAAATTGTATTGCTTTTTCTAATGGCACATCTCTTGCGAAATTATAGATTCGTTTAAAACAGTATTGTTTCTCCATTAAAAAGAGGAATGATTTTTATATCAATTAAGATTAATGACATTATGTCATTCAATATACTATGACAGAATTTGATAATATCAACTTTGAAGAGATTCTTGACGAAGGTTTCGGGATTGTAGCTGAAGAGATTAACTTAGATGAACTCGGTAATCAGGAATCGGACAAAACCCAAACAGTTTTCCCTATTCTTCCCGTAAAAAATATGGTAATGTTCCCGAAAGTGATCACGCCAATTACAGCCGGAAGAGAACGGTCAAAAAAACTTTTGGAAGAAGCTCAAAGAGAAAATAAACTGGTTGGAATCATCAGCCAGAAAAATCCGAACGAAGAAAATCCAACAGAAAGTGGACTTTACGTTTTCGGGACTTTAGCGAAGATTCTTAAGATAATTACACTTCCGGAAGGAAATATTACAGCTATCACAAGAGGCGTTCAAAGGTTTAAGATTAAGAAATTTGTTTCCAATGATCCTTATTTCCTTGCAGAAATTACAAAACAAAAAGACACGCAGCCGAAAGATAAAGAGGGATTTTCGGCATTGATGGACAACATCAAAGATTTAGCGGAAAAGATAATCAACATCGATCCTAATATTCCGAATGCAGCGCAATTTGCTATTAAAAATATCGAAGAACAAGAGGATCTTTTGAATTTCGTTTCTGCAAATGGTAATTTTTCTTTGAGCAAAAAACAAAGCTTGCTGGAAGATAAAACCTTGATTGGACGTGCAAATGATCTTTACGAGATGATGCACGACGATTTCCGCCATCTGGAACTGAAAAGCCAAATCCATCAGAAAACAAGCAAAGATCTAGACAAACAACAACGCGAATATTTTCTGAATCAACAAATCCGTACCATCCAGGAAGAATTGGGAGGCGGTGCAGAATCTGACGCTGACGAATTCAGAAAAAAAGCAGCTAAATTAAAGTGGAGCGATGAAGTAGAAAAACACTTCGAAAAAGAATTACAAAGACTTTCCAGACAACACTCCAGTTCTCCGGATTATAACGTTCAGCGTAATTATCTGGACTTTTTTACAGATCTTCCATGGGAACATTATTCCAAAGATGCTTTTGATTTGAACAAAGCAGAAAAGCTTTTGGATAAAGAACATTTTGGATTAGAAGATATTAAGAAAAGAATTTTGGAACATATTGCAGTTCTGAAACTTAAAAACGATATGAAGTCGCCGATCTTATGTTTGGTTGGTCCTCCGGGAGTTGGGAAAACTTCGCTTGGAAAATCTGTTGCAGATGCCTTAGGCAGAAAATATGTGAGGGTTTCTCTTGGTGGATTACACGACGAAAGTGAAATCCGTGGTCACAGAAAAACTTACATTGGTGCGATGGCAGGAAGAATCCTTCAATCCATCAAAAAATCTGGAACTTCAAATCCTGTAATTGTTCTTGATGAGATTGACAAGCTAGGACAAGGTGCTCACGGTGATCCAAGTTCAGCTTTACTGGAAGTTCTTGATCCTGAACAGAATAATAATTTCTATGATAATTTCCTGGAATTAGGTTATGATTTATCTAAAGTAATGTTCATCGCAACAGCCAATTCGCTTTCCTCTGTTCAACGTCCTCTTTTGGACAGAATGGAGATCATCAGCATTGCCGGCTACACTTTGGAGGAAAAGATTGAAATAGCAAAACGACATTTAGTTAAAAAACAATTGCGTGAAAATGGTTTGGATGCCAAATATCTAAAACTTGGAAATCCTGAACTTAAACATATCATTGATGCTCATACTTCCGAAAGTGGTGTAAGATCTTTGGAGAAAAAAATCGCTGGTGTTGCCCGTTGGGTTGCTTTGCAAATCGCAATGGAAAAAGAGTTTAATCCGAAAATTTCTATCGAAAAAATTGATGAGATTCTTGGTGTTCCAAGACCTAAAACATTAGCAGAAATCACCGATGTTCCAGGAGTTGTAACGGGATTAGCCTGGACAAGTGTCGGAGGTGATATTTTGTTCATCGAAAGTATTCTTTCCAAAGGAAAAGGTGGTTTGACAATGACAGGAAACCTTGGAAATGTGATGAAAGAATCTGCAACAATCGCATTAGAGTTCATCAAGGCACATTATGAAGAATTAGGAATTTCTGAAGAAGATATCGAGAAGAAAAATATCCACGTTCACGTTCCAGAAGGTGCGACGCCTAAAGATGGACCATCTGCAGGAATCGCAATGTTGACATCTATGGTTTCCAGCTATAAAAACATCAAAGTGAAACCACATTTGGCAATGACAGGTGAAATCACTCTTCGTGGAAAAGTGCTTCCGGTTGGCGGAATCAAAGAGAAATTACTCGCTGCAACAAGAGCGGGAATTAAAGAAGTCATTCTTTGTGAAGCGAACAGAAAAGATGTAGAGGAAATAAAAAAAGATTATCTGAAACATTTGAAAGTCAATTATGTGACTAATATGACAGATGTGATTAATATTGCATTGGTGTAATAATATCTCTATTAAAATATAGCAAAGCCTCAGTATTTTACTGAGGCTTTTTTAATAAAATTTCGATTTCTTTAAAAATTATACACCGAATTAAATTTTATTTTAAATTTGATAAAATCAATTTATTATGAAATACGTTAAATTTATCTTATGTCTGCTTTTCGGATTGATGTTTATAAATGCCGGATTGGACAAGTTCTTTCATTACAATCCAGTACCAAAACCAGATGAAGCAATGCAGAAAATATATGCAGCATTTACCGAACTTAGCTGGCTAATGCCATTAGTTGGTGCAGTAGAAGTGGTTGGTGGCCTATTATTTATCTTTCCAAAAACCAGAGCTTTGGGCGCAATTGTGATATTGCCGGTAATGGTCGGTATCGTTCTTCATAACTTATTGAAATATCCAACGACAGTAGGAATTACAATAAGTCTGGTTTGTGCGGTAATCAATTTATGGATATTAATAGATAATCGAAAAAAATATGAGGTTTTGTTGAGTTAATTATAAAACATACAAATATATTTTTATCATTAATGTAAAAATAAAAACTTATTTAAATTAAAAATAACCTTTGTAAAAACAACAAAGGTTATTTTTTTTAATATAATATTTGATTTTTAAAAATATTATATATTTGCAGTAATTAAAACACAAAAATGAAAAAAATTTATTCATCCATTGCTTTCATATCATTGGGATTTGCCTATGGTCAAGTAGGCATCAATACAGACAAGCCTAAAACTACTTTGGATGTAAGTGTAACCAGGGATTCTTCTGGAAATATTGTAGATAATCCCCAATTTATTGGATTGCAAGCCCCACGTCTTACGAGAGCAGAATTGACGGCTAACACTGCTGCTTATGGAACAGATCAGACTGCTGCTCTGGTTTATATTACAGATATATCTGGTGGAGATACCAATATACCTAGAACTTTTGTCGATGCTCCAGGATATTATTATTTCGATGGTGTATTATGGCAAAAAGCGAAAGGTACAGGAAGTGGCGGGAGCGGAACCGAACCTTGGTTTGTACGAAATACAAGTGCTGAAGCTACACTTAATACCCAAAATATTTATCAAAAAGGAAATGTTGCTGTAGGAACCAACCAAGGTATTGGAACTTTTCATGTTGATGCCGCAAAAGATAACCCAACCAATGGTGCTCCAAATAACATTCAGGTTTTGGATGATATTATTGTAACAACCGGCGGGAGAATTGGTTTTGGTTATTCTCCTTCAGATTCATTTTTGTTTGGAAGACAATTGGATGACAAGTTGACTTTTCAGGCTAATACAGATCTGGATGTCAATTACAGTTTGGCTACTGATAATAATGCACAGGCTATCGTTCATCGTAATATCATATCCGGCGGCAGTATTGGGAGCAGAACAGCCAGACCAAATGGAACTTCTATTACTGCTTTCGAAGGTCATACTACGACATCAAGCTCCAGTTTGGGATTAGTCAATATTTTGACTCAGCAGCGCGCTGGAATTGTTTTAAGAACTGGGAAATACACTTCTGCTGGAGGTGAAATCTGGTTTGGGACTTCGGGTGCTAACAATGATGGAAGTGCTGCCAGTATTGCAGCAAACAACTATCGGGCTATTATGGACGAAAGAGGAAACTGGTCATTTGGTGCAGATCCTAATGTAGATGCATTTTACAGAAATCCTACTCAAAGACTGGATCTTATCTTAGGAGGTGTTCGTATTGATGCTTTAGGTTATGGAACACTTTCAGGTTGGCAAACTTTGCAAATTTCTCAACGTCCAAATTATATCAGTACAGATCCGAATGACAGAATTGTAGTCGCAGATGCTAATGGTGTTTTGAAAACAATTAGTCGTGCTGACCTATCAGGCAAACAAAATACATCCGAAAAACTTCATATTATAAAACAAGCATCAGAGATTACGCCTGCAATTATAGAAGGTTGTCCCGTTTTTGATAGTGAGATGCTAGCGCAAGCCGAACATAAATTACCAAAAGGAGGCTTGTACCGTATCAAAGGAAGTGGAAATTTGATGATTAAATATTAAATATTAAAATTGAAAGGGAAGACATTATTAATCTTCCCTTTTTTATTACAATTTCTCAATGGCTTTTATAATAGGATCTCTATCTACAACCATTGCCTGAAGATGCTCTCCTGAATATTCAATAAACTGTTTTGGTTCTGGTGCATTTGCATAAATTAATTGTCCTTGCTCAAATGGAACTGTAGAGTCCCCCTTACTGTAAATGAATAACTTAGGAATACTGTTCAATGTTTTGACATCTTCTTTTGCAGAGTAAGGAGAAACCAACGCTTTCTCAATTATTTCTTTATACTGCGGCGAAAAATGAATTGCGATATCTGTAAAGGATGACATTCCACCATCCACAATCAATCCTGAAATTTTTGCCGGATTTTCTTTTGCCAAATGCGTTGCAATCTGAGAACCTAAAGAAGCGCCATACAGATAGATTTTGGTGTTTTGAATATCTTTTCTGGTCAATAGATAATCAAACATTTTTTGACCATCTTCTGCCACATTCAAATGAGTTGGTTTTCCGGTTGACTTTCCATAGCCTCTTATATCAACCATTACGACTTGGAATCCATCTTCCACTAATGGTTTTGTGATGTATTGGTAAGTCGAGATATTACCTGCAGCACCGTGGAAAAATACAATTGTTTTCTTGATTGATTTTGATTCAGGTTTTAAAACAACTGCTGTAATGGTATCATTTTCAACTGGCAAACCGATATTTTCGATGTTTTTGAATTCTAAAGGTTTCATTTCTTTCTTTGGCTGATAGAATTTGTCATCCATTTGAGCTTTTGAAAAAATTGATAGTAAGATTAAGAAGAACGAGAAGAATACTGATGTTTTCATTGTTTTGATTTTTAATTATGCTTCAAAATTATATCGATGAAACCTTAATTAAAAAAATAGTAGTCCGAATGGTAAAAAATTCCGACCAAACCGTCAATTCTTAGGATTAAACAAAAAAAAGAGACTTAATAATAAGCCTCTTTTAAATTTTATATGGATGAGAAATTAATCTCTCATTCTTGCAATGATGTCTAGTCCACCTTTTGTCTTGTCTCCAATCTTACAAAGAATTTCTGTGTCTAATGGAAGAAAAACGTCCATTCTGGAACCAAATTTAATAAAACCAAATTCGTGACCAGCTTTTGCCTCGTCCTGAACATTACAATAGAAAACAATTCTTCTCGCCACATAACCTGCAATCTGGCGAAAAACGACTTGATGATTTGTTAAACTTTTCACAGCAACTGTTGTTCTTTCATTTTCAGTTGAAGATTTCTCGTGCCAAGCAACTAAGTATTTCCCTGGATGATATTTTTTATAAATCACATCGCCACTTACCGGATAACGGCAAATGTGGACATTCAGCGGTGACATAAAAATCGAAACCTGAATACATTTATCTTTAATAAATTCATCCTCGATTACTTCTTTTATCATCACAACTTTACCATCAACCGGTGCAATTACGTTTTCTGTATGATCCAGAATTGCTCTTGTTGGAACTCGGAAAAACCAGAAAATCAATCCTAACATTACCAATAATGGAATGAGGATTACCAATGACCATAATTGTAAATAATAAATGGATATCGTTCCAATAAATGCAATAAACAATATTGCAACAATCAAAGTTCCTTTTGATTCTTTATGTAGTTTCATATAATTAGACTAATTTTTCTAAGATAAAATATAAATAGATCACCGGAACGCAAATGATAAAGCTATCAAGCCTATCAAGAACACCGCCGTGACCAGGCATAATATTTCCGCTATCTTTAACTGCAAAACTACGTTTTAACTGACTTTCCACCAAATCTCCCAACGGAGCGAAGACAGAAACTAAGAAACCAACAACCATCCAGTTTCCTTTGAGATCCGGAAAATATTGTTCCACGAAGAATCCCAAAATCAATGTGAGAACAACACCGCCGGCAAATCCTTCCCAGGTTTTTTTTGGAGAAATCCTCGGTGCCATCTTATGTTTTCCGAAGAATTTACCCGTGAGATAAGCAAATGTATCACTACTCCAGATTAAGACAAAAAGCATGAAAACTTCTAATGTAAAACTTTTGCTTGAATCCATTGTGCTGAATTTTGGTAAGCCTAATGAAAATGCGAAAGGTAAAGTTACATAAACGACGGTAAAAATCAGTTTACCGTTTTCGAAGTAAAGTTCTCTGGAATATTTGAAAAGTGTAACTACAGCAATTACAATTAATCCCAAAGCAAGAATCTCACTGAGATAATTATTGATGCTATAACTATTAAGAAAATCGTGATGGAAAAACCGTTGCGTAAATCGATAATAAACAATTGCTGCAACAGGAAAAACAGCCCATTTGTAAATGCTGTTATCAAACTTCATTATTTTGATACATTCATAAAGACCAACGACCAAAAAAAAGGTAATTAATCCGTAAAAAAGATACTGCTGTTTGACTTGTGGCAAGAAACTGCCAAAGAGATTTTCTCCTAGCGGAGTGGTGCATATAGCAATAACCAAAACATAAACGATTCCGGAAATTGTACGCTGAATGAAATTTTTATCCAAAACTGAAATTTAATCTTCCAGCAAAAGTAAGAAAAGTTTGGTATTATCCTTATTAGGTGTGTCTAATTTGGACTGACTTCCGCTGATTGAAGTCAAATTCTTAAGATTTCCTGCACGTTTTACTTTCATCATCGCTTCATTCAGATTGTTTGCAATCTGAGAAACATTAGCCATAATGATAATTTTGCTTGGTAATCTTGAAGAATGATAATGTAGAATATTGTTGTGAGAAAGCATAATTCTGCCATCAAAAGCAATCAGATATTCGCAAGTGATGAAAGCGGCGTCGTTTTGTTCCGTTAATTCTGGAGAATAAGGCGTTTTGATAACATCTAAAAAGTTTCTCAAATCCTGATCCCAACAGAAAACATCGTTGATCTGCTCTATTTTGATAATTTGATTGAGCGTCTGCAAAGCTTCAGACTCATCTGCACAATAATTAAAAAATCCTCCAGAATGTGTGAAAAGCTGAGCAAATTTGTAATCCAGATCGGCATCGCGAAGTTGGTCGGCCAGTTTGGTAACATCCGGCTGCTCTTCTTCGGGCTGATTCATTATTTTATTGACGAGTTTTTTGAACAGGCTCAATTTATTTATGCTTTAATTAATACAAATGTAAAAAAATAATTATAATCGGCTAAAAACCAAAACTTTATTTTAACAAAAAATCCTAATCAAGTTAGGATTTTTTGTTTTTATTTAAATTTTTAACAGTTTAACTGTCTGTATTTAAGACATTTCCAGCATCAGCAGGATTATCAAGGCTCGATACAGGTTTTTCTGTCAATTCTGGATCCCAAGCGCGTTTTCCGAAAATCTCTTCAAGATCTTCGCGGAAAATCACTTCTTTCTCCAAAAGTTTCTGAGCCAATGCATCCAGTTTATCTCTGTTTTCGGTCAAGATATTTACTGCTCTTGCATATTGCGTTTCTATTAATTTAGAAATTTCTTCATCAATTAGTTTTGCAGTTTGCTCAGAGTAAGGTTTTCCAAAACTATATTCAGATTGTCCTGAACTGTCGTAGTAAGAAATATTTCCTACTTTGTCATTCAGACCATAGATTGTAACCATTGCCTGCGCTTGTTTCGTCACTCTTTCAAGATCAGACAATGCTCCTGTAGAAATGTTTCCAAAAACAGCTTGTTCTGCAGCTCTACCACCAAGTGTAGCACAGATTTCGTCCAACATCTGTTGAGTCGTAGTCAATTGTCTTTCTTCCGGAAGATACCAAGCTGCTCCTAATGAACGTCCTCTCGGAACGATTGTCACTTTAAGAAGTGGTGCTGCGTGTTCTACCAACCAAGATATAGTTGCGTGACCAGCTTCGTGGAAGGCAACTCTTCTTTTTTCGGAAGGTTTGATGGCTTTATTTTTCTTTTCAAGACCGCCGATGATTCTATCAACTGCGTCCAGGAAATCTTGCTTATTAACTGATTCGTGAGAGTTTCTTGCTGCAATCAGTGCTGCTTCATTACAAACATTTGCGATATCAGCTCCACTGAATCCAGGTGTTTGTTTTGCCAAGAATTCTCTATCGATGGAATCATCCATTTTGATTTTAGCCAAATGCACATCAAAGATCTGTTGTCTCTCGTGCAATTCCGGAAGATCCACATAGATTGAACGGTCAAAACGTCCGGCTCTCATCAATGCTTTATCCAGAATATCGGCTCTGTTTGTTGCGGCCATCACGATAACGTTGACATCTGTACCAAAACCATCCATTTCTGTAAGTAGTTGATTTAATGTATTTTCACGTTCGTCATTTCCACCTTGGAAACCACCTTTTCCTCTTGCTCTACCGATTGCATCAATCTCATCAATGAAAATAATTGCTGGAGATTTAGCTTTAGCCTGAGCAAAAAGATCCCTTACTCTGGAAGCTCCAACTCCTACAAACATTTCCACAAAATCTGAACCTGAAAGTGAGAAAAACGGAACCTTAGCTTCACCTGCAACAGCTTTCGCCAACAAGGTTTTACCAGTTCCCGGAGGACCTACAAGAAGAACTCCTTTTGGAATCTTACCTCCAAGTTTCGTGTACTTTTCTGAATTTTTCAAGAAATCTACAACTTCCTGAACTTCCTCTTTTGCACCTTCCAATCCTGCAACATCTTTGAATGTTACTTGAAGTTTATCTTTCTCGTCAAATAATTTTGCTTTGGATTTCCCAATACTGAAGATTTGTCCGCCAGGTCCACCAGCGCCACCGCCCATTTTTCTGAAAATGAAGAAGTAAAGCAATGCAAAAAGCCCACCCCAAAGTGCTAAAGTGAATAGCAACTCAGAGAAACCGCTTTGACTTTTACCAAATTCCATTCTTGCCTGTGCAGGAAGTTTAGAGTTGATGTTTTCAAATCTCTCCTGGAAATATCTAAGATCACCATAAGTCAGAACATAATCCGGACTTGGTTTGATATTGATTACAGAAAGAGGGTCGTTTTCTTTTTCGGTTTTCTTTAACTCTGCTTTTGCAGTTTTTGTAAGGTAAACATCAGCTTTGAAGTTGTCTCTGTAGACCATTACTTCACTAACTTTCCCTTTTTCTACAAGTGTATAAAATTCTTTTTCATCAATGTTTTTTACCATAGAATCTCCTAGAAGTCCCGGAAGAAATATAAGTAAAATGAGTCCCAATATAACGGGTATAAACCAGTTGAATCCTTTGTTATTCATTTTTATTTTTTAAAGATTGATGATGCAAAAGTGCATCTTTTAGCTTTCTATTTTTGTGATTTTCGCATCGCCCCAAAGCTCCTCGATATCGTAATACTCACGGATTTCTTTTTGGAAAATGTGAACCACCACAGAAACGTAATCTACCAAAACCCACATAGAGTTTTCAGTTCCTTCTACGTGCCAAGGTCTGTCGTTCAGGTCGTTTCTTACGTTTTTTTGGATATTTCCAGCGATTGCGGAAACCTGCGTATTTGAGTTTCCACTGCAGATGATAAATGTTTCTGCTGCTGCATTTTCTATTCCTGTTAAATCGAAGACCAAGATGTCTTCTCCTTTTGTATCTTGAATCGAATCTACGATCTTATCGATTAATAATTGTTTTTCTGTAATTTTACTCATTCAAAAAATTGTCTAATTTGCAAATTTATTGATTTTTATCTATTTATCTTTCCTTTCTCATGTTTATTATCTCTTAAAGTTTTCATAAATGAGCCAATTCTTCCATCTCGAAAATTGTTTTTCTACGAATGACGAAATTATCCTGCTTTTGAATGAAGACGAACCAACTGCTGTTTTTACCTTTAATCAAACAAAAGGTCGTGGACAATATGGTAACATTTGGAAAGTTATTCCGGATCAGAATCTGGCTTATTCTCTCGCGATAAAAACTTCAAATATCAATATTTCTGATACTTTCCTCAATTACTATACCGCAATCATAGTCCGTGATTTTCTTGCCAATCTGACAAATGGAAATGCTAAAATTAAATGGCCAAACGATATTATTCTGAACGGGAAAAAAATTTGTGGAATTCTCATCGAAAAGAAAAAAGTTGACAACAAGGAATATTACATCATCGGAATCGGAATTAATATTCTTCAAACCGATTTTTCAAATCTTCCAAAAGCTGGTTCTGTATTGTCTGTCACGGGTTTGAGTTTTGATTTGAAAGATTTCGCCAATCGGTTTCATCAATATTTAATCTCAAAAATGGAACAGATTGATTCAGAAGAGGAAATCCTGAATATTTATAATCATTCACTTTTCAGAAAAGATGAAATCTCTGTTTTTCAAAAAAACGATTTGCGCCAAAATGGCATCATCAAAAATGCTGACAAAAATGGTTTTCTTTGGATTGATCTGGAAAATGAAGGCTTGCAGAAATTCTTCCACAAGGAGATTGAGCTTTTATATTGAAATAGAGATTTAACTTCATCGGAAATTTTGTTTGAATCTAAGAAATAGTTAACGTTTGAATTTTTCCTCAAGTAGTCTTCCTATTTCAACATCTTTGAAGTTATAATGCTTTTTATTAAAAAATCCCACACTTTTAATTGTGGGATGTTCCAAAAGTGGTTGAAGATTTCCATCTAAAACCTCTGTATTTACAAAACGAAAATCTTCGAGATTCGGGAAATTTTTCAAGAAATCTAAACTTGGGATTGGTCCACAATCATTGAGGCATAGAATTCTAAGATTTTTAAGTTTTAAAAGATTTCCCCCTAGAACAAATTTCTTCGATTTTAGAATCTGCAAATTTTCTAAACTTTCACTAAGCAAGTCAATATAGTCGTCATTTATTAACTTAATGCAACACTGTAATTCTAGTCTTTTTAGTTTAGTAAATCTGTCTGTAATTACTTTAAAATCTGTAATATTTGCCCAATTTAATTGTAAAAATTTCAAATTATCGGAAGTGGGAACTTGTCTTAATGTTTTTTCATTTGTTTTCAAATGCCAAAGAATTGCATATTCAGACCGTTCAAAATTTTGATTTGGCCAGTTGATATTATTGTCTCTGTAATCTTTTTGATAAACTGAATTTTCATCTATTTCATCAAATAAAATCGAATTAAAAGTCCAATCCATTTTGTTTATCGAATTTGTGGATATTTATCTAATCAACTCCTTGAAAAAAAACTATTGATTAGCTCTTTTGATGTAAAGATAAGCTGCAATTGGTGCGAAAAAAATATTCGGAAGCCACATTGCTAAGAGCGGAGGTAGTGATTTATTTTCGGAAACAACAGTTAAAACCTGAAACGAGAATACGAACAAGAACGCCAAACCAATTCCCAAAGCGAGATTAAGCCCCAATCCGCCTCGTTTTTTCTGAGAAGATAAAGACAATCCTAAAAACGTCAGGATAATAATCGAAACCGGCATCGATGTTCTTTGATAAAGCTCATTGTAAAAGGACGTTACGTTGTTATTTCCTTTCATTTTTTCCCGCTCGATCATCGTTAATAACTCTGGCGTAGTTTTGTTTTGAGCCACTAGTTTATCCGGAAATAATTCTGAAGGTGGTAACTTGAAATCCTGAATCTTCGTTGGTCCTTCTCCAAGAATTTCGGTGTCATTTTTTCCTGCAGTTCTTTCGATATAGTTATTAATTACGAAATGTTTCTTCTTCACATCCCATTGGATATCCATTGCAGTGATCTGATAGACAAGCTTTTTGTTCTTGTCAAATTTTTGATACATATAACCAGATCCGCGGTTTTCTTTCTTATTATAGCTATTAACGAAAATAAAATCTGTAGGACTGATGTTCGAAGCTATGCTCATATTTCCCAAAAGCTTTTCCTTATTTACCGCGTTATAAGTATAAGGCTCCAAGATATTTTTCTTGATATTAGCCCAAGGCAAGATGAAGTGGTTGATCGCTAAAGTCGCTATGAAAATCAATAAAGAAGTAATCAAATAGGGTCTTGCAAATCTGTGAAAACTCGCACCACTACTAATAATGGCAACAATTTCCGTGTTATTCGCCATTCTGGAAGTAAAGAAAATCACAGTGATAAAAACCAGAATTGACATAAAAGTCAGAATCAGATTCAAAATCCAAAACGGATAAAAATTAAGCAGGAAATAACCAACTGTAAATCCATTACTCTCAATCCTCGGCGTTTTCGCCTGAACATCCACAACCATAATGATGATAGACAAAAGTGCCAACATAAAAATGAGGGTTCCCAAATATTTTTTGATGACGTAAAGGTCTATGATTTTCATCGAGTTATAATTGATAAATGATTTTCTCTTGATTCTTTTTACTTTTTTCTTGAATCTTTTAAAGCCTTGTCTTCAATTGAGGAATGATTGAATCTTTCCATTGGTAAAAGTCGCCTGCAACGATATGTTCTCTCGCAACTTTTACTAAATCTAAATAAAACGCCAAATTGTGAATTGATGCAATCTGCTTTGCCAAATATTCCTTTGAAACAAAAAGGTGTCTTACATAAGCCTTGCTGTAAGCGCTGTCAACATAACTTGTCCCAAACTCATCAAGTGGAGAAAAGTCTTCTTTCCAACGCTCGTTTTTCATATTCATTACACCTTGCCAAGTGAAAAGCATTGCGTTTCTTGCATTTCTGGTTGGCATTACGCAATCCATCATATCCACACCAAAACCAATACTTTCCAGAATATTCCAGGGTGTTCCCACGCCCATTAGATATCTCGGTTTGTCTTTCGGAAGGATGTCTGTTACCTCGTTTGTAATTCGGTACATTTCCGGTTCCGGTTCACCAACGGAAAGTCCACCTATGGCGTTACCTTCTGCTCCAGCTTCAGAAATGACCTCAGCAGAGATTTTTCTCAAGTCAGAATAACAAGAACCTTGAACAATTGGAAACAATCGTTGTTTGTGACCGTATAATTCTTTGTTTTCCTCAGTCCAAGTGATGCATCTTTTCAACCAACGGTGCGTGAGTTCCATTGATGTTTTCACGGCATTATAGTCGCTGGGATAAGCAATACATTCGTCAAAAGCCATAAAAATATCGGCACCAATTTGTCTTTGGATTTGCATAGAAACTTCTGGCGACATAAAATGCAGACTACCGTCGATGTGCGATTTGAATTTCACACCTTCTTCCGTAATCTTTCTGCTTTTTGCTAATGAGAAAACCTGATAACCTCCGGAATCTGTCAAAATTGGTAAATCCCAATTCATAAACTGATGAAGTCCACCAGCTTTCTCCATAATATCCATTGTAGGACGAAGCATCAAATGATAGGTGTTTCCTAAAATGATCTGCGCTTTTATATCTTCTTTAAGTTCTCTCTGATGAACGGTTTTCACAGATGCAACAGTTCCCACCGGCATAAAAATCGGGGTTTGGATCTGTCCGTGATCGGTATTGATAACTCCAGCTCTGGCTTTGGATTCTGAAGTTTTTTCGATTTCAAAAAATTTTTGCATAATTTATCTCGCTTGCGGCGGCAATCCCGGATTGTCTTTTAATTTTTTATTGATGAAAGCTTCTGACTTCGGATCTTTTGCTATGATGATTTTCTGAGCGTCATCTAATATTTCTTTGATGACATCAGGCTTGGTCATATAATATTCATAGCTTTTTGTGAAAAGTTCACCTTTGATCTTGTATTTTTTCAGAATGAATCTGGTAGCGTTTTCAGAATTGATGTTATTTCCAATAGTGTAATTTTGCTCATTGATAGCAAAGTCTGCAATGATCTCGGACATCTTATCTTCCGGCAAAAGATCTTTCGGCTTTTCTATCGCTTCTGTACAAGCCAGAACGCAGAAAATCATTGATATGTAAAAAAGATATTTCATTGTTTACAATTTTCCGATCAGGTTTTTCCATTTCAAATTCAAAACACCGAAAACTGCTTCCTGAATGATTCCTCCATTCATTTTGCTTACGCCTTCTGTTCGGTCAGTAAAAATGATTGGAACCTCCACAATCTTCATATTCTTTTTGAAAACACGGTATTTCATTTCGACCTGAAAACCGTAACCTTTCAGTTTAATCTTATCTAAACCAATGGCAATTAATGTTTCTTTTTTAAAACAGACAAAACCCGCAGTCGTATCGTGAATTGGAAGTCCGAGAACAAAACGCACATATTTCGAAGCAAAATAAGACAACAAAACCCTTCCCATTGGCCAGTTCACAACATTGACACCTTGAGAATATCTGGAACCCACGGCCATATCAGCCGTTTTGCAGGCTTCAAAAAGTTTAATTAAATCTTTCGGATTGTGGGAAAAATCGGCATCCATCTCGAAAATATAATCATATTCATTATGAATCGCCCATTGGAAACCGTGGATGTAAGCTTTGCCAAGTCCGTCTTTGATCTTTCGAACCGTCAAATGCAATTGGAGCGGAAACTTCTCTCTCAGACCTTTTACAATTTCGGCAGTTCCGTCGGGCGAAGAATCGTCCACCACCAAAACGTGGAAATCCTGTTCCAAAGCAAAAACAGCCGAAATGATTTTTTCGATGTTTTCTTTTTCGTTGTAAGTGGGAATAATGACAAGTTTCTTCATCCGGCAAATAATCCGCAAAGATAATCTTTAATCGCTAATGTTTATTTGACAGGGAATAAATTAACTTTTTTTAATAAAATGAAATACAAACCCGGAAGGATTCTCCCGGGTTTGTTTTGATTAAGATATGCTTCCTGTGTATTGTGAGTTAGAAGCCAATAGCAGATCAGTTGAGCGGAAAGCAATCCAGACGTGAATGGTTTTGTTCCTGAAATTGATAGGAAGATTCACTGTGTAAGATCCATCTGACCGTTTAGCTGCGTTTTCTACAAAATAAGACTGGTTTTCAGTTTCTGCAGAGATGAGGATCTGAACGAGATCATTTTCTCTTTCATTGTTGCCTGCAGAATTATCCTGCCAGGAAATCTCCAAAGATTCAGCTGAAGCCAGATTTAGGTTTAATGGAATTGATGACAATAGGTTTCCCTTTGAAAAAGAAATGGCAGAATAGTCTGGTGTGATGGTAGAATCTGTATAATTGATGTTAAAATTCTCCATCAGATTGGTCATTGCCTGGTTGTAGCTGGACTTCATTCCACTGCGGATTCCGAAGTATTTGCAGGCGTATCCTTTGTAGGACTGCATAAATTCTGCACATCTTTTCATTCTGTTCTGTACCAGGATCTGTTTTGCAGATGGTGGAGAGGTTCTTTTTCTCGGACGGACTCTTGTGATCTCGTTTCCGAATACATTGGCTACCACGATACGCCCTGTGCGTCCTGAGGTGCCTGATAATAGTGAGTCGTATAACTTACCCATAATACATTTGTTTTTTTTGGTTAAAAAATATTGTTAAGTAATTACCACTGTTGGTAATCTTTTTCAAAAGTATTTTCCCTGAGCGACAAAACTTGGCGTGTTATTTTTTATTTTAAATCTGGGTCAAAAAATAATTTAACCACACTCAAAAAAGCATATTTTTTAAAGTGCGC
>JASCOV010000008.1 GCA_029960045.1 Flavobacteriaceae bacterium PS02293 | reverse complement strand
ATATTTGAATACTAATTGACACATGAAAAACAAGAGTTTTTATCAAAATTAAGGGTGGTCAATTTAAACCGAAATTACCTGGTCACTTTGAATTGGAATTGGGTGGTCAATATCACTGGAATTTACATTATGATAACGCTTCAAGGATTCTGCGGAAATTCCTAATTGTTCCGAAACAGACTCCAGCGTATCCCCTTTTTTAACTTCGTAAGTGGAAATGCTAATATTCAATTGTGTTTTTATTTTTATAAAAATACAAAAAAACCTTAAATAAATCTATTTAAGGTTTTATTTTGTGAAAAAAAATCACAAAGGTGTATGGGCCGTCTTTGAATATTTACTTACATATTTCTTCTGTATTTCCCACCAACTTCAAACAAAGCATTGGTAATTTGTCCAAGAGAACAATATTTTACAGCATCCATCATTACATTAAATAAATTCTGCTGATTGATGGCTGCATATTGCAATGTTTTTAAAGCGGCTTCTGACTTATCATCATTGGATTTTTGGAAATTATGAAGCGTTTCAATCTGAACTTGTTTTTCTTCCTCAGTCGAACGGATAACCTCTCCTGGACGAACCGTTGGTGAACCGTCTTTTCCTAAGAAAGTATTTACCCCGATAATTGGATATTCTCCAGTATGTTTTAACCATTCATAATGCATAGATTCTTCCTGAATTTTCGAACGTTGATACATCGTTTCCATTGCACCCAAAACTCCACCTCTTTCCGTGATTCTGTCAAATTCTGCGTATACAGCTTCTTCAACCAAATCAGTCAATTCTTCAATAATAAATGAACCTTGAAGCGGATTTTCGTTTTTCGCCAATCCTAACTCTTTATTAATAATCAACTGAATCGCCATCGCTCTTCTTACAGATTGCTCAGTCGGAGTCGTAATTGCCTCGTCATAAGCATTGGTGTGAAGTGAATTACAGTTATCGTAGATTGCATAAAGTGCTTGAAGAGTTGTTCTGATGTCGTTAAAATCAATTTCTTGTGCGTGAAGTGAACGTCCTGAAGTTTGAATGTGGTATTTCAACATCTGACTTCTTTCGTCTGCACCGTATTTCAGTTTCATTGCTTTTGCCCAGATTCTTCTTGCCACACGTCCGATTACTGAATATTCAGGGTCAATACCGTTCGAGAAGAAGAAAGATAAGTTTGGTGCAAAATCATTGATATCCATTCCTCTTGACAAATAATATTCCACATAAGTGAAACCGTTTGCCAAAGTGAATGCTAGCTGAGAAACCGGATTCGCACCCGCTTCTGCTATATGATATCCTGAAATAGAAACCGAATAGAAATTTCTTACTTTTTCTGTAATAAAATATTCCTGAACGTCACCCATCAGTCTCAAGGCAAATTCAGTAGAGAAAATACAGGTGTTCTGAGCCTGGTCTTCTTTTAAAATATCAGCCTGAACGGTACCACGAACGGTCGCGATTGTTTTAGCTTTAATTTCAGCATAAGCTTCCGCAGAAATCACCTCGTCACCGGTTAAACCTAATAATTTTAATCCTAAACCATTGTTTGATGGAGGTAATTCGCCGTTATATTTTGGTCTTTCTAAACCTTTATCGTCAAATTTTGCTTTTAAAGCTTTTTCAACATTCGCTTCAAGATTGTGTTCAGCAATATATTTTTCAACATTCTGGTCGATCGCAGCATTCATAAAGAAAGCCAACAACATCGGTGCAGGACCGTTGATGGTCATTGAAACAGAAGTCATTGCATTTACCAAATCAAATCCGGAATACAGTTTTTTCGCATCATCTAATGTTGCAATAGAAACTCCCGCATTTCCGATTTTACCATAGATATCCGGTGGTAATGCTGGATCTTGACCGTATAAAGTTACAGAGTCAAACGCTGTTGATAAACGTTTTGCATCCATTTCCGCAGATACGTAATGGAATCTTCTGTTGGTTCTTTCCGGTCCGCCTTCTCCGGCAAACATTCTCGTTGGGTCTTCTCCTGTTCTTTTGAAAGGATAAATTCCGGCTGTGTAAGGAAATCCTCCAGGAAGATTTTCCTGACCTTTCCACTTGATCAAATCACCCCAATCGGTATATTTCGGTAAAGAAATTTTTGGAATTTTTAAATGAGATAAAGATTCTGTTGAGGTTTCTACTTTAATTTCTTTTCCACGAACGAAATAAGAATAAAACTCAGCCTTGAAAGCATCTTTCGTATCATCCCAGTTTTTTAAAAAGTCGATATTTTCCTGTTGAAGGTCTTTTTCTGCTTTCTGATATTCAGTATCTAAAGTTTCATTTGTAAGGAATTTTTTCACCCCTTCAATATGATACATTTTTCTTGCTAATTCTGCCTGTTTTTCAACGTTGGCGTCGTATTGTCTGTTGTTTTCAACAATTTCAGAAAGGTAACGCACTCTTTTTGGAGGAATGATGGTAATATCTTCAGAAACTTCCTGTTCAACAAAACCTTGAAACTGATGAGCATTGTCACCCTGAGCTTGTCGAAGGGTCTCGTTAACTTTTTCGATTAATCTGTTGAATAACTCAGTCGTTCCGTGATCATTAAACTGAGAAGCTTTTGTTGCATAAACCGGCATATCATCCAACGGGCTTTCCCACAACAAATGGTTTCTCTGGAACTGTTTTCTAACGGCTTGAAGTGCATCTAAAGCACCGCGTTTGTCAGATTTATTTAAAGCAACTAAATCTGCATAATCCAACATATCGATTTTTTCCAACTGTGTCGAAGCTCCATATTCAGGAGTCATTACGTACATTGAAACATCAGCAAAATCTGAAACTTCCGAACCTGATTGACCGATACCTGAAGTTTCCAAAATGATAACATCCGGATGAGCTAATTTCAACACATTTAATGCTGAATGAATGAACGGAGAAACGGAAACGTTGTTCTCTCTCGTCGCCATCGAACGCATATAAACTCGCGGGTCATTGATGGCATTCATACGAATTCTGTCTCCTAAAAGTGCTCCTCCGGTTTTCTTTTTCGAAGGGTCAATCGAAATGATGGCAATTTTTTTACCTGGATTTGAACGTAGGAAACGTCTTACTAATTCATCTGTCAAAGAGGATTTTCCCGCTCCACCAGTTCCTGTAATCCCAATAATTGGAATGTTTAAATCTTTTGATTTTTCGTCAATGGCTTTTACTAAATCAGGCTTTTCGTCTGAGAAGTTTTCAACGGCAGAAATAATTTTAGCAATGCTTGTAGAGTTTTCAAAACTGATAGAATCTAAATCTTCAGCAGTCACTTCTTTTCCAGTTGCGAAATCTGATCTTTTCACCAAATCATCGATCATTCCTTGCAATCCAAGTTCACGACCGTCGTCCGGAGAATAGATTCTGTCGATTCCGTAAGACATGATATCTTCGATTTCTTCGGGCAGAATTACACCGCCACCGCCACCAAATATTTTTATTTGAGGCGAGTTTTTTTCTCTTAAAAGGTCGTAGATGTATTTGAAATATTCGTTGTGACCGCCTTGATAAGAAGTCAGGGCAATTGCGTTTGCGTCTTCTTGAATGGCTGTGTTTACAACTTCTTCAGCAGATTTGTCGTGTCCAAGGTGGATGACTTCACATCCTGTTCCCTGAATTACACGGCGCATAATATTGATTGCCGCATCGTGCCCGTCGAATAAAGAAGCTGCGGTTACAATTCTTACTTTGTTTTTTGGTGTATATTTTTGGCTTTCCATTTCTTAAAATCGATGTTTCCAAAGATAATATTTTTTGTGAAATGGCAATAAGAAGAGGTTATAGATATTGGAATTTAGATGTTAGACTAAATATTGTATGGTGTTGAAATGTTTAATTTTAGGGAAAAGGTATAAATAGCCCCGATTGTAACGGCATCCTTTTTTGGCATTGCGCAGAAAAGTTTCTAAGAATTACTCCCTTCCCTTCGCAATGACAAAAAAGATATAGTGGAAAGCGGGATTAAGCTCCTGAAAAATTATTGCTTAATGAATTTGAAGTTTTTGATGCCTGTTTCTGTTTTTACGGAAAGTAAATAAACACCGGATGGAAGACTGGACACGTTAATCTTTTGTTTGGTGTCGGTAATCATCTGTTTGCCTGTTAAATCAAAAATAGCGACTTTTTCTATCTTGTGTTTTACATTAAGAATGTTGATATAGTCTGTTGCTGGATTGGGATAAATGCTGATATCCTTCAAATCAGATGTCCCTAAAGTTGCTAAAGAATCAACCAAAGAAATGGGTTCGCGGAAAAGGGATAGATCAAAAACATTGTTGTTCAAAATACTATATGTGTAAGCTTCAGCTGTGTAAACTGCAAAATCTGAGTTTTGAACACTGTTGAAGTTAAGACTCTCGGTAGTTGTATTGGTTTTTTGATCCAAATTTTTGAACCAAGTGAAAGTATAATCGCTACCAGAAAGAGATTGATCTAGTTTTGCCTGCTGTCCTATGATTCCTAATACTTCTTTTTCTGCATCATAACGTTGAGGTGAGTAATTCAGATCCGTCTGTTCTGAGAAATCTGTGATGTAGTTTGATAGATCTATTTTAGAAAACCGATTATTACTAATGTGAGTGATTGCCGGCAACTGATCCGGAAGTTCGCCGGTTAATTGATTGCTATTTAAATTTACCATCAATAGTTTTGGCATTGTTAATAACGTAGACGGAAAATTCCCTGATATCTGGTTGTTGTTCAGGAATAGTTGCTGAAGGCTTGATAATGAAGCAAGTGTTGTAAGATTTCCGCTGATTTTATTTCTTCCGAGATTAAGTGTTTTTATTTTTTTTAGTGGAGAAAGTTGTGCCGGAATTTGTGATAACTGATTATTTTCCAAGGAAAGCCACTCAAGGTTTATGAGCGAGGAAAGCCCGGATGTATTTTGTTCTGTTATGCTATTGTTCGCAAGATTAAGACTTGTAAGCTCTGTACTTTGTGCAACTTGAGTTGGGATTTGAGTTAAGCCTGTTCCTGCAATTGAAAGTGTCATTAGTTTGGCAAGCCCTGCAATATTTCCATATGCGTTTGCAGGGATTGGATTGTTGTCTAATATTAAGGTCTCGAGACTTGTAAATGAGGCAACTTTTGCAGGGATATTGGTCAAATTTAGATCTCCGATATTCAAAATTTTGATATTATTAAAATTCTGAAGAAGTCCATTGACATCCGAAATTGTGAATTTGTTGCCACCTAGAGAAAGATCTTCTAGATTGAAAAGTCCAGACATTGAGTTTGTGGGATTTCCGTCTAATCTATTGTTACTGATGTCTAACTTTTTCAATGAACTTAGGGAAGAAATTCCCATTGCCACTTCACCAGTAAGCTTATTATTGCCTAGATCTAATTTTGTAAGTTTTGTAAGTGAGCTTACATAAGTGGGAAAGGAACCACTAAGTGCGTTGCCGGAAAGATTCAATTCTATAACTGCACCATTTTTGACGGAAACACCAAACCAGTTTCTAGGATCTTTTTCCATATCCCAGGTTCTGTTCCAGTTTTCTCCATCCGTAGAGTTGTAGATATTAATAAGTGCGCTTCTCTCTGCATTGGAAATACTCCATTGTGCAAAGAAAAAATTGGAAATCAGTAAGAAGAATAAAGTTTTTTTCAAGTGTGTGCAAAATTAAAACGCAAATATAATGGATAATCAAATTACTTAGTGTTTTTTTTTGAATATTAACGATTAATTTAATTGATTTAATATAAAGTTTATGAATTTTAGAAGCTATAGTTAAATGTATGAAAAGAAAAATCCAGTATCATTGCTGAACTGGATTTTCAATTTAGAGATTAAATTTTATTTTCCGAGATAAGAATTGTACATCCATACTTCTTTTTCCTGTTCTGTGATATAGTCGCTCATTTGGGAGTTGGTTCCTTCGTCGCCTGCTTCATCGGTAATATCTAATAATTCTCTTTGAAGATCGATTACCACCTTGAAAGATTCCAGTATGATCTCAACACTTTTATTTCCATCAGAAACTTCCTTGCTTTCTTTGATTGTCGAAACTTGAAGGTAGTCGGAGTAATTATGAGCCGGCGTTGCGCCAAGTGTCAAAATCCTTTCCGCAATTTCATCAATTTTTAAAACCAAACTATTGTAAAGTTCTTCGAATTTTGGATGTAATGTAAAGAATTGTTCACCTTTTATATTCCAATGAGAACCTCTGGTGTTTTGATAAAAGATAGAATAGTTGGCTAATAAAATGTTTAATTTTTCTGAGATGTTTTTGCAATCGGTTTCTTTGAGTCCGATCAATGTTGCATTTTTCATTATTGTAAAGTTTAATTGATTTAATATTAAGACTTGATTGATTGAAAATCTGATATCAATTATCAATAATCTTTCCAAAATTAATCTTTTGCAGACGTAATGCAGATGAAAATTGAATAACTGTAATATTGAAAAATTCTATTGCTAATTATTTTTGTTCTAACTACTTGTGGATTAAAAAATTATTCATATTTTTGCACCCTAAAATAAAAAGCAATTAAATGCCTACTATTCAACAATTAGTTAGAAAAGGAAGAGTCGCACTCACCAAGAAGAGTAAATCGGCTGCCCTTGATTCTTGTCCTCAAAGACGAGGTGTATGTACGAGAGTATATACTACCACTCCTAAGAAACCTAACTCTGCACTTAGAAAAGTTGCAAGGGTAAGACTTTCAAACGGTAAAGAGATCAACGCCTATATCCCAGGTGAAGGACATAATCTTCAAGAGCACTCGATAGTATTGGTACGCGGGGGGAGAGTAAAAGATTTACCAGGAGTAAGATACCACATCGTAAGAGGTGCGTTGGATACTGCCGGAGTAAGTGGAAGAACACAGAGAAGATCTAAGTATGGAGCTAAAAGACCAAAACCAGGTCAAGCTGCAGCTGCACCAGCTAAAGGAAAGAAAAAGTAATCATTAAATAAGGTACAGAAACAATGAGAAAGACAAAAGCGAAAAAAAGACCGTTGTTACCAGATCCAAAGTTTAATGATCAATTGGTAACTAGATTCGTAAACAACTTGATGCTGGATGGTAAAAAATCTATTGCATTCAAAATATTCTATGATGCACTAGACATCGTAGAAACTAAAAAAGGAGAAACTGAAAAAACTGCACTAGAAATCTGGAAAGATGCATTAACTAACGTTATGCCTCACGTAGAAGTACGTTCTAGAAGAGTAGGTGGAGCTAACTTCCAGATCCCTATGCCGATCAGAGCTGACAGAAAAATTTCTATGGCAATGAAATGGTTGATCCTTTACTCTAAAAAGAGAAATGATAAATCAATGGCTTTGAAATTGGCTAACGAAGTGGTAGCTGCTTCTAGAGAAGAAGGTGCTGCTTACAAGAAAAAATCTGATACTCACAAAATGGCGGAAGCTAACAAAGCTTTCTCACACTTTAAATTCTAATCTGAAATGAGTAGAGATCTTAAATTTACAAGAAATATTGGTATTGCTGCGCACATTGATGCTGGTAAAACTACCACTACAGAAAGGATTTTATTCTATACAGGAGTAAATCACAAAATTGGTGAGGTTCACGATGGTGCTTCTACAATGGACTGGATGGAGCAGGAAGCAGAAAGAGGTATCACAATTACTTCTGCTGCAACTACTTGTTCTTGGAATTTCCCAACAGACCAAGGTAAACCATTAGCTGAAACTAAACCTTACCACTTCAACATTATCGATACACCAGGACACGTTGACTTCACAGTAGAGGTTAACAGATCTTTGAGAGTATTGGATGGATTGGTATTCTTATTCTCTGCAGTAGATGGAGTAGAGCCTCAGTCTGAAACAAACTGGAGACTTGCTGACAACTATAAAGTAGCAAGAATGGGATTCGTAAACAAAATGGACAGACAAGGTGCTGACTTCCTTAACGTGGTAAACCAGGTTAAGACAATGTTGGGATCTAATGCAGTTCCAATCGTTTTACCAATCGGTGCTGAAGAAGATTTCAAAGGTGTTGTTGACTTGATCAAAAACAGAGCGATCATCTGGGATGAAGCTGGACAAGGTGCTACTTTCGAGGTAGTTCCAATTCCGGAAGATATGAAGGATGAAGTTCTTGAATATAGAGAAAAATTAGTAGAAGCTGTTTCTGAGTATGATGAAACTTTGATGGAGAAATTCTTCGAAGATCCGGATTCAATTACAGAAGAAGAAATCAATGCTGCATTGAGAGCTGCTACTATCGATTTATCTATTATCCCAATGACTTGTGGTTCTTCATTCAAAAATAAAGGAGTACAGTTTATGTTGGATGCAGTGTGTAAATACTTGCCTTCTCCATTGGATAAAGATGATATCAAAGGTACAGATCCAAGAACTGATGCTGAGATCTTCAGAAAACCAGACGTAAAAGAGCCTTTCGCGGCTTTGGCATTTAAGATTGCTACCGATCCTTTCGTAGGAAGATTGGCATTCTTCAGAGCATACTCTGGAAGACTGGATGCTGGTTCTTACATCTTGAACACTCGTTCAGGAGACAAAGAAAGAATCTCTAGAATCTATCAGATGCACGCTAACAAGCAAAATCCTGTAGAATATATTGAAGCTGGTGATATTGGTGCTGCTGTAGGTTTCAAATCTATCAAAACTGGTGATACGATGTGTGACGAGAAAAACCCAATCGTTCTAGAATCGATGGTTTTCCCTGATCCGGTAATTGGTATCGCTGTTGAGCCTAAAACTAAAGCTGACCAGGATAAAATGGGTAACGCTCTAGCTAAATTAGCTGAAGAAGATCCTACTTTCACAGTGAGAACTGACGAAGCTTCTGGACAAACGATTATCTCTGGTATGGGTGAGCTTCACTTGGATATCATTGTTGACCGTATGAGAAGAGAATTCAAAGTTGAAGTTAACCAAGGACAGCCTCAGGTAGAGTACAAAGAAAATCTTACAAAAGTTGCTCAGCATAGAGAAGTTTACAAAAAACAATCTGGTGGTAAGGGTAAATTTGCGGATATCGTATTTGAACTAGGACCAGCTGACGAAGGTAAAATTGGTTTAGAATTCGTTAACGAGATCAAAGGTGGTAACGTTCCTAGAGAATTTGTTCCTGCAATTGAAAAAGGCTTTAAAGCTGCAATGAAAAACGGTCCTTTGGCTGGTTTCGAAGTTGAAGGTATTAAAGTTACTCTTAAAGACGGATCTTTCCACGCAGTGGATTCTGATGCACTTTCTTTTGAACTAGCTGCAAAATTAGGATTTAAAGAAGCGGGACGTGCTGCTAAGCCAGTAATTATGGAACCTATTATGAAATTGGAGGTTGTAACTCCGGAAGAATATATGGGTAACATCATTGGTGACCTTAATAAGAGAAGAGGTACAATCAGTGGACAAGAAGAAAAGAACGGTGCCGTTGTTATCAAAGGTTCAGTTCCATTATCTGAAATGTTCGGATATGTTACGACTCTAAGAACACTTTCATCAGGAAGAGCTACCTCTTCTATGGAATTAGAGAAGTACCAGGCTACTCCTCAAAACGTTGCTGAAGATATTATCGCTAAAGCAAAAGGTTAATTTTTTAAATCAAAGAAATGTCACAAAGAATCAGAATAAAACTAAAATCTTACGATTACAATTTGGTGGACAAGTCTGCTGAGAAAATCGTAAAAACGGTAAAGGCTACTGGTGCTGTTGTAAACGGACCAATTCCATTGCCAACGAATAAGAGAATCTTCACAGTGTTGAGATCTCCGCACGTAAACAAGAAAGCAAGAGAGCAGTTCCAATTATCAGCTCACAAGAGATTGATGGATATCTACTCATCTTCTTCTAAAACTGTTGATGCTCTAATGAAATTAGAACTTCCTTCAGGAGTTGACGTAGAAATTAAAGTGTGATAATTTAATTATCATCATAATACAAATCCCCTTTCGTAAGATTGGGGATTTTTTTTATTTTATTAAAACAATTAACTTTATCAGGTCAATATTTTAACGGTTGGAAAAAATAAAGAATATAGCAGAAAGTCTTGGAATTGATGATGATTCTTATAGTTACGAAACCAATAGCTCGTCGATTGTTTCATTGGATATCTACGAACCGGAGTATTATGAATTGGATGATGCCAGTAAAATCAATATTCTGAAGTTTGCTGCGTCTTTCAAATTTTTGACGTCTCTTAATATTTCACTTTATGATTTTGTAATTGATGATCTCTCAGCTTTTTCTGATTTGATTTACCTTGAAAATCTCCAGATCGAATGTGATACAGATGTTAAGGATTTGAGTTTTTTGAAGAATATGAAAAACCTGAAATATCTCTATATCCAAAGTTCTAATGTCAGCAATATTTCAGAATTAAAAGAGTTTAATGATTTACAATCTTTAACAATCGGTTATAGCTTAATAGAAGATCTTAATCCAATCAATAATCTGAAATCTTTAGAATATTTAGGATTCCCATCAAACAAAATAAAAGACTTATCACCGGTTAAAGATTTGAACTTTCTAAAAAGAATCGATCTTTCAAATAATGAAATTGAGAATATTTCTGTTTTTTCTGATTTTAAAAATCTCGAATATCTCAATCTCAGTTCAAATCATATTTCTGATATAGCTTCTATCGGAGGAAATACAGATTTGAAATTTTTGAATGTATTTGATAACAAGATTAAGAATATCGATGTTCTTCAAAACTTTCCTAAAATTGATAATCTTTACATCCATAATAATGACATTGAAAATATTGAAATACTTGAAAAATTAATTAATCTGAACTATCTTACTATTTCTGATAACAAGATTACTTCTCTTAAATCATTAAATTCTCATACTAATCTTAAGTATCTCATTTCAAATAATAATTTAATTGATGACTTTTCGGAAGTTCACTTTACTTCACAGCTTCATTATCTTTCGATGGAAAATTGTGGGATTAAGAATTTGGATTTTATTAATAACCAAAAAGGACTTCGAGTTATAAACTTTAATGATAATAACATTCAGAATCTCTCAGCTATACAGTATTGCGATTTTCTTAATGAGATTTTTTTGAAGAACAATAATATTAAAGACAATTTTCCGGTACATTATTTTTCAAAATTGGAATTGGTAGATTTGTCTGGTAACGAATTTGGAAATAAGATTTTTGTTCGGTATTTCGGACGTTCCAATCATCTTGAAAATGACCCCAATGTTGCCTTGATCAAAGATCTTCAGAAACTAAATGCTGATTACTATTATAATATTGGTGATAATGATTCTGCATTGGCTTTTTATTATTATGATGATAGAACAAAGTCTCCTGAAAAATTTTATTTATATCTCGAAAAGCTTCTCAACACACCTTCCCGAGAAACAGTTTATCTAAAGTATTATTTCTTTCAAATCATAGATGTTATTGGAGACCCGGAAAGTCATTTTAAACTTGAACAGGAAGATTATGATAAATTGGAAACTAAAATAAAAACGGTAAAAGAGCCAGAGAAAATAGAAATGCTTAATGTTCTACAGAATGTGAAAAAAGGTGTGTGGGCTTTTTTTCGTTTTAACTATCTCGATTTTTATTTTTACGAAAGGAAAGTTGCGAATCCTTATACAGACGATGAATTGATTTTTCTGAAGAGTAGCGTCATTGTAAAAAGAGAAAATCTAATGACAAATCTCTATTTCTTGAAACTTCTTAAGCAGACAAACTCTCCATATTATTTCAATCTTTTTCATAAAATAAAACACGTTTTGGAAATGAATTTTGCTTTTACAGAGCAGGAAAGAAAAGAACACGACTATTACTTGTATCTTCTTCATAATTTAGACAGCAAAGACATAGTAGTACAAGATGATAATTTCAAAGAATTTCATTTGGATAGATCATATCAGTTTACACATTATAATTTCCCCGATTCCAAACCTAAAAAGCAAAATCCGGTTTCCTCTTTTTTCTCTCAGCTTTATTTTTGGATATTGGTTATAATCGTAGTTGTTTCATCAATTGCAGCTATAATTACTTTTTTTAAATTATTAGGTAGTTTATAATATCATTAAAGGTGTTAAAAAGCAAAAAAGACCTTTTCAAAATGGAAAGGTCTTTTCTTTATAAGATGGATAAAGGTCTTAGTAAATAACTTGAATTTTTAAATCTTTTTCAGGATCTGTACACAAGGATGAGTCATAATATATACGAATGGCTTTTATCTGATTATTCTGTATAGGGTAATTTATATTTGTTGTAATTTTAACATAAGCGTTCTGTATTATAGCTGATGCTACGTCTCTGTTCATAAAGGAACTGTTAGGCATATATAAATAATCACTACCTGACCAAAGAGTGTCAGAAAAAGTATATTCTGTATAATTCATAGTGGAAAAATAAGAACCTGCTGGGGTAGTATTACCATAAATTGCATCTTGCTCTATTGCAATGCCTTGTGATTCTAAATAAGAAACAATTAAATCTGTTAAATCAGCCTTTCCAATGTTTATAGCATTTCCACCCTGTAGTGTAGAATTTAAATTTGCCGTAACTAATATTCTATACCGAGGTATATTATCTCCAATTCCATATGGTAGTTCAGGAATTGCTAATGCAGGTTGTCCGCTGCCGCCACTACACAATGTACCAGTAGGTGCAAAAAAAACGCCAGCAAATTGACCGTTACCATCTCCAGGAACTCCGATTTTTAAACTTTTGTTATTTTGTGGATTGCTAGAATTGTCAATTTTTGATTCATCTTCGCGATTACAAGAAAGGATAATAATCGCAGTCATTAAAATAAACATTTTCTTCATGGATAATTTTTTTTGGTTAATAACGTAAATGTATAAATTTTTTAAAAGAATATTAACTTTTGCTGTTTTTTTTTTTTTTTTTTAAAACTTAAAACAGAATTTAAGAAATTTATCAGATTAAGTGTTATTATAGATAAATTGTATTTAATTGTTAATTTTATAATTTTTTTTATAAAATATTGCGGTGTTTGTAATTAAATATTACATTTGTCGCCTTAATTTAAAAATATGAATAAAAAATTAACTACTTTATTATTTTTTGGAGGTTTGACGTTGATGAATGCACAGTGGAGCAAGACAACACCAAATGTAGAAGTAACAAGAAAAAGTGATAACTCAGTTTATTACAAGTTGGACATCAATGCTATAAGAGGGCAATTATTAGCAGCTGATAAAGTTGGAAATGCAGTAGGAACTGTTACGGTTAATATGCCGACAGTTGATGGGAAAATTGAAAGATTTGCTGTTAGTAGCTTTCCGGTAATGGATGAAGCTCTTGCAAATCAATATCAATTAGGATCTTATGTTGGAGTTGGTATTGATGATCCAAGCAAGTATGTGAGATTCAGTGTGGCCCCAAATGATTTCCAATCTATGGTTATAAGTAATGGAAAATATGAATTTATTGAGCCGGCAACTGCTGATAAAACTTTCTATTCTGTGCACGGAAAATCTAGCAAGAGAGGTGCGTTTGAATGTACTACTAAGGAAGATCAAGCATCTGTAGAAAGATTAAATCATATGTACAAAAATGGTGTCGCTGAGAAATCTGGTAACAAAAAATTTCATACTCTTAGATTAGCAATGTCTGTCACAGGAGAATATGGCGCTTACTTCGGAAGTGTCGCAGCATCACTTGCTCAGATAAATGCTACAATGACAAGAGTTAACGGTGTTTTTGAACAAGAATTCAATTTGCACCTTAATGTTGTGAACGCACCGAATCTTATTTTCACAAATGCGTCTACAGATCCATACAGTTCAGCATCGCAGATGTGTAAATGGAATTATGAATTAATGAATGTTCTTCACGGAGGAACTTATGGCGTTACCGATGCTGATTACGATATTGGACATTTGTTTGGAAGAACAGGTGGAGGCGGTAATGCTGGTTGTATTGGTTGTATAGGAAGTAATGATGTTTCTACTACTTCTTACACAGCTGCTACTAGTGATTGTGGTTATGCTTACATTTCTCCAAATAATTACAAAGGAAGTGGTATCACATCTCCTGGTTCGGGTGCTCCACAAGGTGATAATTTTGATATTGATTATGTTGCGCATGAGATGGGACATCAATTAGGGGATTATCATACATATAGTTGGTATGAAGGTACTGGATCTAATATGGAGCCGGGCTCAGGATCTACAATTATGGGATATGCTGGAATTACAGGAGCTGGTTTAGATGTGCAAGCTCATTCAGATCCATATTTTCACTCAAGAAGTATAGATGAGGTTCAGGCAAATTTAGCTTCTAAAACGGTAGATGTAGAAACAGATATTACCAATAATCCACCTGTGATTACTGCTATGACAGCTTCTTATACTATTCCATTGAGTACTCCTTTTGTTTTGACGGCAATTGCGACTGATCCAGAAGGAGATGCATTAACCTATTGTTGGGAAGAGTTTAAGACATCGAATTCAACTATTGGTCAGCCTTGGGCTACAAATGCTGGGATTATGAATGTTGTTGGTGCTTCTCATGAACTTGGCAAGACAACTATTGGGGCTGGCTTTAGATCTTTACCTCCAGTGGCTAGTTCAACAAGATATTTTCCAGCATTGCCAACGGTTTTAGCGGGAAATGTTAGAAATTTAACAGATTGGGAATCTACTTCTTCTGTTGCTAAATCGACAGTTTTCCGAGTTACTGTTAGAGATAATAAAGTGGGAGGTCAGGCACAGACTGCTTTTGCCAATCAAGTTATTGTTGTTGGTGCAGCAGCAGCTTTTACAGTAAGTACTACATCTTTACCAAACAATACTTCTACGGTGACGTGGATTCCTTCTGGGACTACAGCTTCTCCGTATAATGTAGCCAATGTGAAAATTGATTTCACAACAGACAGTGGTACAACGTGGACTACCTTGGCGGCTTCTGTTCCTAATAGCGGAACTGCAAGTGTTACTGTGCCGGTAGAATTGTCAGGTAAATCAGGACACATCAGAGTTTCTGCTATTGGAAACGTTTTCTACGCTGTAAAAGCTGCGACAGTTGCAAATTTGGCAGTCTCTGATGTTAATAATGCCAAATCTCTTCAGGTTTTCCCTAATCCGGCAAAAGATATTCTTAACGTTTCTAATGTTGCTGCAAATGCATCTTACGAGATCTTCAATGCTGCAGGACAAATCGTTTCCAAAGGAGTTATCGGAACAGGAAAAGTTGCGGTGAGTCAATTATCAAAAGGTATCTATTTCATCAATGTTGATAACAATGGAACAGTTGTTAAAACTAAATTCATTAAAGAATAATAAACTAGTTATTAAATTAAATTTACAAAGGCCTCTATTTTTAGAGGTCTTTTTTCTTTTATTAATATTAACTTCAAATCTTCAAATAATATAAAATGAACAATAAAAATCTTTTCGAAAAATTCTCCAATTGGGCAACGACTTTTACCGGCAGTTCTTACGCTTTTATTGGAGCGGTATTAATTGTGTTGCTTTGGGCTGTTAGCGGACCTATCTTTAATTATTCAGAGACCTGGCAACTTGTAATTAATACTGGTACAACTATTATTACATTTTTAATGGTTTTCTTAATACAAAAAGCACAAAACAAAGACGGAAAGGCAATCCAGTTAAAACTTAATGAATTAATTGCTGCCAGCAAACAAGCGAGCAATCGAATGGTTGATATAGAAGACCTTACAGAAAAAGAGCTGGATCAGCTGCATAATTATTTTGTGAAGATTGCAGAATTGTCCAAGCAGGCAGAGAATATTCATAAATGTTATTCTATAGACGCAGCCGTGAAAAAACATCATAATAAATATGAAGAGAAAAATGAACAAATGTAAATCTGCTATTTAAATCTTAGTTATTGATAGAATATTTTGCCAAAATCACGTAACTCACAAATTATCAAATAATTTCCGAATATATATTTGTCAATATAAAAAATATTCTTACATTTGCACACTCATTTTAGGGAAAGAGTATGCCTATTTCAAACATAGAATATTACGAACACCGCTAAAGGAGTAAGTTTTAATATAATAGATATATATAAATAATGTCAGGTATTATTGGAAAAAAAATCGGGATGACATCTCTGTTTGACGAGAACGGCAAAAACTTGCCTTGTACCGTTATTCAAGCAGGTCCATGCTCGGTTTTACAGGTCAGAACCGTAGAAAAAGATGGCTATAAAGCTGTTCAGTTGGGTTTCGATGACAAGAGTGAGAAGAACGTTGGTAAAGCGTTAGCTGGCCACTTTAAAAAGGCTGGTTCAACTCCTAAAGCTAAATTGGTAGAATTCTACAGAGAATTCGTAGACCAAGTAACGGTAGGAGAAGATGTAACTGTAAAATTATTCGGCGAAGGAGAATTCGTAGATGTTACAGGTACTTCAAAAGGTAAAGGTTTCCAAGGTGTTGTTAAAAGACACGGCTTTGGAGGTGTAATGCAGGCAACTCACGGACAGCACAACAGACTTAGAGCTCCAGGTTCTATCGGTGCGGGTTCAGATCCATCTAGAGTATTCAAAGGGATGAGAATGGCAGGCAGAATGGGAGGTAAGCAGGTAACTGTTCAAAACCTTCAGGTGTTAAAAGTAGATGAGGAACAAAATCTTTTAGTAGTAAAAGGTGCTATTCCGGGAGCGAAAAATTCTTATGTAATTATCAGAAAATGGAACTAGTAGTATTAAATACATCAGGAAAAGAAACCGGAAGAAAAGTAACTCTTGACGAAACAGTTTTCGGAATTGAGCCAAATCAGCACGCGGTTTACTTAGAGGTTAAACAATATCTTGCTGCTCAGCGTCAAGGTACTCATAAATCAAAAGAAAGAAGCGAGATTACAGGTTCTACCAGAAAGCTTAAGAAACAAAAAGGTTCTGGATCTGCTAGATATGGTGATATCAAGTCGCCAACTTTCAAAGGAGGAGGTAGAGTTTTTGGTCCTAAACCAAGAGATTACCGTTTCAAATTGAACAAATCTTTGAAAAGATTAGCTAAGAAATCTGTGCTTTCTCAAAAATTGAAAGATAACAGCGTTAGAGTATTGGAAAATTTCAGTTTTGATGCGCCTAAGACAAAAGAATTCATCACATTGTTGGATGCTTTGACTCTTACAGGTAAAAAATCATTATTCGTACTTCCTGAATCTAACAAGAATGTATATTTATCTTCAAGAAACTTACCTAAAACTAAAGTTTTGAATTATAATGAGATTTCTTCTTATGATTTGATCAACGCAGGTGAGATTATCTTCTTGGAAGATGCAGTAGAAAAATTTCAGGAAAACTTAAAGAAATAAATCATGTCACTTATTATTAAACCAATCATTTCAGAAAAAGCAAACTATCTTACAGAGTTGAGAGGTGCTTATTCTTTCTTAGTTGCTCCAAAAGCAAATAAGATCCAGATCAAAGGTGCAATAGAAGCACATTATGGTGTAAAAGTAGCAGACGTTAGAACGATGATTTATGCGCCTAAAGTTTCTACTAAAAACACTAAACAAGGACTTCAAGTTGGGAAAACCAATAAATTGAAAAAAGCTATCGTAACATTGGCAGCTGGAGAAGTTATTGATATTTTCGCAACTAATTAATTAATTTATAAATAAGAGTAATGTCTGTTAGAAAATTAAAACCTATCACCCCGGGACAGAGATTCAGAGTTGTAAACAACTTTGAGGAAATTACTACCAACAAACCAGAGAAATCTCTAACAGTTGGTATTAGTAAGTCAGGTGGACGTAACCAAACTGGTAAAATGACCATGCGTTACACCGGCGGTGGACACAAAAAGAAATACAGAATTATCGACTTCAAAAGAAACAAACATGATGTTGAAGCAACGGTAAAAACTGTAGAATATGATCCAAATAGAACTGCTTTCATCGCTTTAGTTGAATATGCAGACGGAGAGAAAAGATACATTATCGCTCCAAACGGAATCAAAGTAGATCAAAAAATTATCTCAGGAGAAAGCGTAGAACCAAATGTTGGTAACGCAATGAAACTGAAAAGCATTCCACTAGGAACTGTAATTTCTTGTATCGAATTGAAGCCAGGACAAGGTGCTACTCTTGCTAGAAGTGCTGGATCATCCGCTCAATTAACTTCAAGAGACGGTAAATATGCAATCGTTAAATTGCCTTCAGGAGAATCTAGAATGATCCTTACTGAGTGTTATGCAATGGTTGGATCTGTTTCTAACTCAGACCATCAGTTGACTGTATCAGGTAAGGCTGGTAGAAGCAGATGGTTAGGAAGAAGACCTAGAACAAGACCAGTAGTAATGAACCCTGTAGATCACCCAATGGGAGGTGGTGAAGGACGTTCTTCTGGAGGTCACCCAAGATCTAGAAACGGTATGCCGGCTAAAGGTTACAAAACTAGAAAGAAAAACAAAGCGTCTAACCGTCATATCATATCTAAACGTAAATAATTATGGCAAGATCACTTAAAAAAGGACCATTTATTCATCATACTTTAGATAAAAAGGTTCAGGCAAATATAGAGTCTAATAAAAAGACTGTAATCAAAACTTGGTCTAGAGCGTCTATGATCTCTCCAGACTTCGTAGGTCAGACTATCGCAGTACACAACGGGAAATCCTTTATCCCGGTTTATGTTACAGAAAACATGGTAGGACACAAGCTAGGCGAATTTTCTCCGACAAGATCTTTCAGAGGTCACGGTGGTAACAAAAATAAAGGAGGTAGATAATCATGGGATCAAGAAAAAGAGAAAGTGCATTAGCACGTAAAATAGCAAACCAAGATGTGGCAAAAGCGTTGCACAACGATTGCCCGTCTTCTCCAAGAAAAATGAGATTAGTTGCTGATATCATTAGAGGAGTAGAGGTAGAAAAAGCTTTGTCTATTCTAAAATATTCTAAGAAAGGTGCTTCTGAGAAATTGGAAAAAGTATTACTTTCTGCAATTGCTAACTGGCAATCAAAAAACGAAGGTGCTGACATTGAGGAAGCTAACCTAGTTGTAAAAGAAATATTTGTGGATAGCGCAAGACAATTGAAGAGACTAAGACCAGCACCACAAGGTAGAGGTTACAGAATCAGAAAGAGATCTAACCACATTACATTAATCTTAGGTACTAAAAATTAATTCAAGGTATGGGACAGAAGACAAATCCAATCGGTAACAGATTAGGTATCATCAGAGGATGGGATTCTAACTGGTATGGAGGTAAAAACTACGGTGACAGAATCGCTGAAGATTACAAAATCAGAAGATACCTTGAGGCAAGATTAGCTAAAGGTGGTATTTCAAAAATCTTTATTGAAAGAACACTTAAATTAGTAACTGTAACTATCACAACTGCTAGACCAGGTTTAATTATCGGTAAAGGAGGACAGGAAGTTGACAAACTAAAAGAAGAGTTGAAAAAATTGACTGGAAAAGATATCCAGATCAATATCTTCGAAATCAAAAGACCTGAGCTAGATGCAGTACTTGTTGCTGACAGCATTGCGAAGCAAATTGAAAACCGTATCTCTTACAGAAGAGCTGTGAAAATGGCAATCGCTTCTACAATGAGAATGGGTGCAGAAGGTATCAAAGTTCAAATCTCTGGAAGATTGAACGGCGCTGAAATGGCACGTTCTGAAAACTTCAAAGAAGGAAGAATTCCTTTATCTACTTTCCGTGCAGATATCGATTATCACATCGGTGAAGCATTGACTCAGTATGGTAAACTAGGAGTGAAAGTTTGGATTATGAAAGGAGAAGTGTATGGTAAAAGAGACCTTACTCCACTTGTAGGACAACAGAAAAAAGCTCCATCTGGAGGACGTAATGACAGAAATGACAGAGGCGGAGACAGAGACAACAGAGGAGGCGACAGAAAACCAAGAAGAAATAATTAATAAAATTTTAGAGGCCAGTTTTTAAATGACCGTTACTTTTTTAAAATCTAAATTCTAAAATCTAAAATTTAAAATTATGTTACAACCAAAAAGAACCAAATTCCGTAGAGTTCATAAGATGAAGATGAAGGGGATTGCCCAAAGAGGGAATCAACTTGCTTACGGAACTTTCGGAATCAAAGCTACAGAAGGAGCTTGGATTACTGCAAGACAAATTGAAGCAGCTCGTATCGCTGCGACAAGATATATGAAAAGAGAGGGTCAGTTATGGATCAAAATATTCCCAGACAAGCCTATTACTAAAAAACCAGCCGAAGTAAGGATGGGTAAAGGTAAAGGTGCTGTAGAATATTGGGTAGCCGTAGTGAAACCTGGTAAAATTATGTTCGAAGTTGGTGGTGTACCTTACGAAGTAGCAAAAGAAGCTCTTAGGCTTGCTGCTCAAAAGTTACCAATTGTTACCAAGTTCGTAGTTGCTAATGATTTTGTTAAACCTCTATAATCTCTATTAAAATGAAAAACGCTGACATCAAAAATTTAAGCAAAGAGGATTTACAAAACCAATTGGCTGAAGCTAAAGCTAACTACGCAAAAACGAAGATAGCTCACAAGATCAGTCCACTTGAGAATCCAATCTTAATCAGAGATTTGAGAAAATCAATCGCAAGACTTAATACAGAGTTAACTAACAAACAATAATTCCTTTTTACAATGGACAGAAATTTAAGAAAAGAAAGAATCGGAATAGTTTCCAGCAATAAAATGGAAAAGACTATTGTTGTTAGTGAAACTACGAGAGTAAAACATCCAATGTACGGTAAATTCGTTTTAAAAACGAAAAAATATACTGCACACGATGAGAACAACGAGTGCACAGAGGGTGATACAGTTTTGATTACTGAAACTAGACCTTTGAGTAAAAGCAAAAGATGGAGATTAGTAAGAATCATAGAAAAAGCTAAATAATGTTACAAACCGAATCAAGATTAAAAGTTGCTGATAACACAGGTGCTAAAGAAGTACTAGTAATCAGAGTTCTAGGTGGTACTAGAAGAAGATATGCTTCTGTTGGTGATAAAATTGTAGTGACTATCAAAGATTCTACACCATCAGGAAACGCAAAAAAAGGTCAAGTATCTAAAGCGGTAGTAGTAAGAACTAAAAAAGCAGTTAGAAGAAAAGATGGTTCATACATCAAATTCGAAGACAACGCTTGTGTTTTGCTAAACGCTGGAGGAGAGATGAGAGGAACTCGTGTTTTCGGACCGGTTGCTCGTGAGTTGAGAGACAAAGAATATATGAAGGTTATTTCATTAGCTCCTGAAGTACTTTAATTTTAAAATTTTAGAAAAAATGACAAAAGTTAAAATAAAAAGAGGAGACAACGTACTGGTAACTACTGGAAAAAATAAAGGTAGCAAAGGTGAAGTTCTTGAAGTAATCAGAAAAGAAGGTAAAGATCCAAGAGTGATCGTTGCAGGTATCAACATCGTGAAAAAACACGTTAAGCCGTCTGCTTCCAACCCTCAAGGTGGAATTGTTGAAAAAGAAGCTTCTTTACACATTTCAAACGTAGCACTTGTTGACAAAAACGGGAAAGCTACCAAGACTGGAACCAAAGTAGAAGGAGACAAAAAAGTAAGAGTAGCGAAAACTACCGGCGAAACTTTATAATTAAAATTTACGATGGAATATATAGTAAGACCAAAACAACAATATAAAGACACAATTGTTCCTGCAATGATGGAAGAATTTGGGTACAAATCTGTAATGCAGGTTCCTAAATTATTGAAAATCGTTGTCAGCCAAGGACTTGGTGCAGCTGTTCAAGATAAAAAAATCGTGGATTATGCTGTAGAAGAATTGACTGCAATCACTGGACAAAAAGCTGTAGGTACTTTATCTAAAAAAGATGAGGCTGCTTTCAAACTAAGAAAAGGAATGCCAATCGGAGCTAGAGTAACTCTTAGAGCTGATAAAATGTATGAATTCTTAGACAGATTGACTTCTTCAGCGCTACCAAGAATTAGAGATTTTTCTGGTATCAAAGCTGACGGTTTCGACGGAAGAGGTAACTACAACTTGGGGATCACTGAGCAAATTATCTTCCCAGAGATCGTAATTGACAAAGTGAAAAAAATCCAAGGGATGGACATCACTTTCGTTACAACTGCGAACACTGATAAAGAAGCTAAATCATTATTAACTCACTTCGGTTTACCGTTCAAAAAGAACTAAGAAATGGCTAAAGAATCAATGAAAGCGCGTGAGCGCAAAAGAGAAGCTACTGTAGCTAAATACGCTGAGAAAAGAAAAGCTTTGAAAGAAGCTGGAGATTATGATGCATTACAGAAGTTACCTAAAAATGCTTCTCCTGTAAGATTACATAACAGATGTAAACTGACAGGAAGACCAAGAGGATATATGAGAACATTCGGAATTTCCAGAGTAACTTTCAGAGAAATGGCAAACAACGGACTTATCCCGGGCGTTAAAAAAGCTAGTTGGTAAGCAATTAAAATTTTACAGCTGACTTCTATATTTTTATAAGTCAGCTGTATTTTAATAAATAGAGGATATAATTGAATTCACTTAAGTGCAAAGAAAAAAATAAATACTATTAATTTTTTTTGTACTTTTGCACCCGCTCAGGAAAATTGTTTTTTTTCTGGGAGACTTTTATTCTTTTGACTGTGTTTATTAGAATTAATTGAAATTAAAAAAATCAAAGTGACAATTAAGTTGTTTAGATACTGATGGTAAAGAGATCAGGTGAAGAAATATTCGGAACCGTAAGTCTTTAATCTTCAAGTCTTTTCAATACTGGTTGTCATTAACCAATAATTTAAAACAAAGAAATGGTAACAGATCCAATTTCAGATTTCCTAACTAGAGTAAGGAACGCACAAAGCGCAGGCCACAAAGTGGTGGAAATTCCTGCATCAAAAATCAAAAAAGAGCTTACGAAAATTCTTTTTGACCAAGGTTACATCTTGAACTACAAGTTCGAGGAAAGCGCGGTTCAAGGAACAATCAAAATCGCTCTTAAGTACGACAAGCAAACTAGCAAGCCGGCTATCAAGTCTATCCAAAGAGCTTCTAGACCAGGTCTAAGACAGTACAAAGGTTCTGCGGAACTTCCAAGAGTACTTAATGGACTAGGTGTAGCTATTATCTCTACTTCCAGAGGAGTAATGACAGATAAAAAAGCGAGACAAGAGAAAGTAGGAGGTGAAGTAATTTGCTACGTATATTAATTTTTTAAAACAAGGAAAATGTCAAGAATTGGTAAAGCAATTATAGAAGTTCCTGCTGGTGTTACAATCTCTCAAAAAGATAACGTTGTAACAGTTAAAGGTCCAAAGGGCGAATTGATCCAGGAACTTACAGGAGGGATTACCTTCACACAAGAAGACGGCGTACTTACATTCAGCCGACCTTCTGACTCAAAAGAACACAAAGCGCTTCACGGTTTGTACCGTGCGCTTGTCAACAACATGATTGTTGGTACTACTACAGGATTTACTAAGAAATTAGAATTGGTAGGAGTTGGATACAGAGCGTCTCACAATGGCCAAAGATTAGAATTGGCTCTTGGATTCTCTCACGGTATCGTTCTAGAACTTCCAAAAGAAGTTGTACTAGATACATTGACTGAAAAAGGGAAAAACCCGATCGTTACATTATCTTCTTACGATAATCAACTTCTTGGAATGGTGGCTGCAAAGATCAGATCTTTCAGAAAGCCTGAGCCGTACAAAGGAAAAGGTGTTAGGTTCGTAGGTGAAATCATTAGAAGAAAAGCCGGTAAATCTGCATAAAATTTAAGAAAATGGCATTAACAAAAGTTGAGAAAAGAAACAGAATCAAAAGAAGAGTAAGAGGTAAGATCTCAGGATCTGCTGCATTACCAAGATTGTCTGTATTCAAAAGTAATAAAGAAATCTACGCACAATTAGTAGATGATAAAGAAGGTAAAACATTAGTATCTGCTTCCTCTAGAGATAAAGGAGTTGACGCTAAGGGTACAAAAACAGAAGTATCTACAGCAGTAGGTAAAGCAATTGCTGAAAAAGCAAAAGCAGCTGGTATCGAGAGCATTGTATTTGACAGAAACGGATTCGTGTACCACGGTAGAGTGAAAGCTCTTGCTGACGGTGCTAGAGAAGCTGGTCTTAAATTCTAATTTTAAAAATTCAGAAAACATGGTAGATAGTAATATAGAAAGAGTTAAACCTGGAGGATTAGAATTAAAAGATCGTCTGGTTGATGTTAACAGAGTAACTAAAGTAACCAAAGGTGGTAGAGCTTTCGGATTTTCTGCAATTGTTGTTGTAGGAAACGAGGACGGAATCATCGGTTACGGACTAGGTAAATCTAAAGAAGTTGCTTCTGCAATTGCGAAAGCTGTTGAAGACGCTAAGAAAAACTTAGTGAAAGTTCCTGTAATCAACCATACAATTCCTCACCAGACTTCTGCAAGATACGGCGGTGCTGATATCTTCTTGAGACCTGCGTCTCACGGTACAGGACTTATCGCTGGTGGTGCAGTACGTGCAGTACTAGAATCTGCAGGTGTACACGATGTATTGTCAAAATCTAAAGGTTCTTCTAACCCACACAATGTTGTGAAAGCTACTTTCAACGCATTGTTGGACATCAGAAGACCAGAAGAAATTGCAAGAATGAGAGGAGTTTCTTTAGATAAAGTGTTTAACGGTTAATAAATATAATAATGGCAACAATCAAAGTAAAACAAGTTAGAAGCGCTATTAATAGATCTAAAACCCAAAAAAGAACGCTTGAAGCTTTAGGATTTAAAAAACTTCACCAAGTAATCGAGCACGAAGCTACTCCTTCCATCTTAGGAATGATTGCTTCTGTAAGTCACTTATTAGAAGTTCAAAAATAATAATAGATATTGAAATACGAGATTGGAGGCTTAGTCTTCAATCTCAAATTTCAAATCTTTTAATCTCATAATATTCAATACAACAATGAATTTAAATAACTTAAAACCGTCAACTGGTTCTACATTCAGCACAAAAAGAATTGGTAGAGGTCAGGGAAGTGGATACGGTGGTACTTCAACAAAAGGACATAAAGGTCAAAAAGCTAGAGCTGGTTATTCTCAGAAAATCGGTTTCGAAGGTGGACAGATGCCTTTGCAAAGAAGATTACCAAAATTTGGTTTCAAAAACGTTAATAGAAAAGAGTTCAGAGCAATCAATCTTGATACAATCCAAACTTTGATCGATACTAAAAACATCACTGGTGAAATCACTAGAGAAGTATTAGTAGAAAACGGTCTTGCATCTAAAAACGAATTAGTAAAAATCTTAGGAAGAGGTGACTTGAAATCTGGTATTTCTATCACTGCTGATAAGTTTACTAAATCTGCTGAAGAAGCAATCAACAAAGCTGGAGGTAAAGCAATCACGACTCTTTAATTATTGACTAATGAAAGAATTTATACAAACACTTAAAAACATTTGGAGCCTTAAGGAGCTTAGAGATAAAATTGTCTTGACGCTTTTGTTGGTCCTTGTGTATAGATTCGCATCGTATGTTTCTCTTCCTGCAATCAACACTGCAGAAGTAGGAAACTTACTACAACATTACAAAAACCAAGGCGGGAACCAACAAGGTGCCGGCCTTTTGGGTTTATTGTCTTCTTTCACAGGTGGAGCATTTAGCCGTGCTTCTATTATGGCGTTAGGAATTATGCCATATATCTCTGCTTCCATTATTGTGCAATTGATGGGTATGGCAATTCCTTACCTTCAGAAGTTACAAAAAGACGGAGAAAGTGGAAGAAACACTTTGAACCAGATCACTAGATGGCTTACGATTGCGGTTTGTCTTGTACAGGCGCCTTCTTATTTGACATCGGTAACGCAATTTTTCTTGCCTTATTCACAATTTGCATCAGCATATTACATAGATCCAAACTCTGTAATGTTCTGGTTGCCAAGTATCATTATCCTGGTAGCAGGTTCTGTATTTGCAATGTGGCTGGGAGAGAAGATTACGGATAAAGGGATTGGTAATGGTATTTCTATTTTGATTATGGTGGGTATCCTTGCGGATCTTCCAACAGCTTTTTATCAGGAAGTGATTACACAGAATGGTAAAGGTGGATTTGGAAGCATTATGATTTTAATAGAAATTATTTTCTGGTTATTGGTAGTTCTATTGGCAATTATTTTATCAGTTGCGGTAAGAAAGATTCCAATCCAGTATGTAAGTAGAGCTCAGGCACGAGGTGGTGTAAGCAGAAACTTGATGGATGGCGCTAGACAATGGATTCCATTGAAAGTGAATGCAGCAGGTGTAATGCCAATCATCTTTGCACAAGCATTAATGTTTGTGCCGGGATTACTTACAAAAGTTGACGAATCAAATACGTTTTTGGCAGGTTTCAAAAATGTTTTTAGCTGGCAGTACAACGTATTGTTTGCATTATTAATTATAATTTTCTCATTTTTCTATACGGCAATTACCATTCCTGTAAATCAGATGGCTGATGATTTGAAGCGTAATGGTGGGTTGATCCCGAAAGTAAGACCTGGAAAAGAAACGGCAGATTACCTGGATGACATTTTGTCCAAGATAACCTTGCCAGGTGCAATTTTTTTGTCTATCTTTGCAGTCCTTCCGGCAGTAGTGCATGGAGCGTTTGTTCAGACAGATAGATTTGCCCTATTTTTTGGGGGAACATCGTTGTTAATTATGGTGGGCGTTATCTTGGATACCGTTCAGCAAATTAACACCTATCTGCTGAACCATCATTATGATGGGTTGATGCAATCTAAATTATCAAGATCATCAAACCTTTAATAGAATAAATGGCTAAACAGAAACATATAGAACAAGACGGCGTGATCACGGAAGCACTTTCGAACGCGCAGTTCCGTGTAGAGCTAGAAAATGGGCACGTATTGATTGCCCATATTTCTGGTAAAATGAGAATGCATTATATTAAACTCTTACCTGGAGACAAGGTAAGACTCGAACTCTCTCCTTATGACTTGACTAAAGGGAGAATAACTTTTAGATATTAAAAATAACAAAATGAAGGTTAGAGCATCTATCAAAAAAAGAAGTGCTGATTGCAAAATTGTACGCAGAAAAGGTGTACTTTTCGTAATCAACAAAAAGAACCCTAAATTTAAACAAAGACAAGGTTAAGAACCGCAATTAAATTATGGCGAGAATTTCAGGTATTGATTTACCAAAGAACAAAAGAGGCGTTATCGGTCTTACTTACATCTACGGTGTTGGAAGAAGAACAGCTTCAGAAATTTTGAAAAGCGCTGGAATCAGCGAAGACAAGAAAGTCAACGAATGGAATGACGATGAATTGGCAGCAATCAGAACTTATATCTTAGACAACATCAAAGTTGAAGGAGAATTACGTTCTGAAGTGCAATTGAACATCAAGCGATTGATGGACATTGGATGCCAACGAGGAATACGTCACAGACTAGGACTACCTTTAAGAGGCCAGAGAACGAAAAACAACTCTAGAACCCGTAAAGGAAAGAGAAAAACAGTTGCTAACAAGAAAAAAGCAAGTAAATAATCGTTAGGAATTATGGCAAAACAAACTAAAGTAGTTAAGAAAAGAAAAGTAAAAGTTGAGGCTATTGGTGAAGCGCATATTCAAGCTTCTTTCAATAACATCATCATTTCTTTAACAAATAAAGCAGGAGAAGTTATCTCTTGGGCTTCTGCCGGTAAAATGGGTTTCAGAGGTTCTAAAAAGAATACTCCATTCGCAGCTCAAATGGCTGCAGAAAACTGTTCTCAGGTAGCTTTCGAAGCTGGTCTTAGAAGAGTTAAGGTGTTTGTAAAAGGTCCAGGTGCTGGTAGAGAGTCTGCAATCAGAACTCTTCACAATTCAGGGATTGAAGTAAGCGAAATCGTTGATGTGACGCCTATGCCACACAACGGATGTCGTCCACCTAAAAGAAGAAGAGTATAATCTTTTAACCTCAAATCTAAAACAATGGCAAGATATATTGGCCCTAAAACAAAAATTGCTAGAAAATTTGGTCAAGCAATTTTCGGAGATGATAAAAACTTCGAGAAAAGAAAAAATCAACCACCTGGACAACACGGTGCAAACAAAAGAAGAGGCTCAAAAAAATCTGAGTATGCAGTACAGTTGATGGAAAAGCAAAAAGCTAAGTACACGTACGGTATCCTTGAGAAACAATTTGCTAACCTTTTCGATAAAGCTCATAGAAGTAAAGGTGTAACAGGTGAAGTCCTATTGCAACTTTGCGAATCAAGATTGGATAACGTCGTTTACAGATTAGGTTTTGCTAAAACCAGAGCTGGAGCTAGACAATTGGTTTCTCACAGACACATCACTGTGAACGGAGAACTGGTAAACATTCCTTCTTATTTGCTAAAAGCTGGTGACGTAATCGCTATCAGAGAGAAATCAAAATCTCTTGAAGTAATTGCTGACGCTCTAGCTTACAAAGCAAATTATGAGTGGTTACAATTCAATGACGAGAAAAAAACTGGTACTTTTACGACTGCTCCTGAGAGAATTCAGATTCCTGAGGACATCAAAGAACAGTTAATCGTCGAATTATACTCTAAATAATAATTTTTTCAAATTTTTGCTCAACCAGACTATGGCAATTTTAACATTTATAAAACCCGATAAAGTAATCCTGTTAAACTCGACTGATTTTAAAGGACAATTTGAATTCAGACCTCTTGAACAAGGTTTCGGGCTTACAATCGGTAATGCATTGAGAAGAGTTTTGCTTTCTTCTCTGGAAGGATATGCTATTTCATCTATCAAAATAGAAGGCGTAGAGCACGAATTTTCAACTATACCAGGAGTGATCGAAGATGTTACTGAAATCATTCTTAATCTTAAACAACTTCGTCTTAAAGCGAAAACTGAAAATCCAGGAGCTGAGCAAATCACTGCAAAGATCTCTGGAAAAGATGTTGTAACTGCTGGAGATCTAGGAGATTCAATCGTTAATTTTGAAATCCTTAACCCAGATTTGGTTATCGCAACTCTAGCTAAGGACGTAACGTTTGAAATTACTTTCAACGTAGAAAAAGGAAGAGGATATGTTCCGTCTGATCAGAACAAATCAAACAATGCTCCTGTTGGGACTATTGCTATTGACTCTATCTTTACACCTATCAAGAAAGTACAGTATAGTATCGAAAATTACCGTGTAGAGCAAAAAACAGATTACGAAAAATTAGTATTGGATATTGAGACTGATGGATCTATTACTCCTCAGAATGCTTTAACAGAAGCTTCTAAGATTTTGATCTATCACTTTATGTTGTTCTCCGATGAGAGAATTACATTAGAGACTGAGGCTGTAAAAGCTTCTATCCAATACGATGAAGAAACCCTTCACACAAGACAACTTCTTAAGTCTAAGTTAGCAGATATGGATCTTTCTGTAAGAGCCCTAAACTGTCTGAAAGCGGCTGAAGTAGAAACTCTTGGAGAATTGGTATCTTTCAGTAAATCTGATTTGATGAAATTCAGAAATTTTGGTAAAAAATCTTTAACAGAACTTGAAGAATTGGTTCACTCAAAAGGACTTAATTTCGGGTTTGATGTTGCAAAATATAAGTTAGACGCTGATAAATAATCCTTACAATGAGACACGGAAAGAAAATAAATCACTTAGGGAGAACAGCCCCGCATAGAAAAGCAATGCTTGCTAATATGGCTTGTTCACTAATTGAACATAAAAGAATCAACACTACTGTTGCTAAAGCGAAAGCTTTAAGAGTTTACGTGGAACCACTCCTTACAAAAGCTAAAGAAGATACAACTCACAATAGAAGAACAGTTTTCTCTTACCTACAAAGTAAAGAAGCTGTTACTGAATTGTTCAGAACTGTAGCTCCTAAAATCGCTGAAAGAAACGGTGGTTACACAAGAATCATCAAAACTGGTTTCAGACTTGGTGATGCTGCTGATATGGCAATGATCGAGTTGGTAGATTTCAACGAGATCTACAATCCAAACGCAGAAGAGAAGAAAACAACCAGAAGAAGTAGAAGATCTACTGCAGCTCCTAAAAAGGAAACTGCTGCTGTTGAAGCTACTGAAGCTAAAGTTGAAGAAACTCCTGCTGCTGAAACTTCTACAGAAGAAAAAACTGAAGAATAAGAATTCTAAGTTTTTAAATATAAAACCATCTCTTTTAGGGATGGTTTTTTTATGGACTAATTTCAATAGTGTACTTTTGTAGATATATAAACCTTAAAAATTGTTATTAATGAAAGTAACTCACAGAAATCTGCTCAGGATTTTTTCTGTCGTTGTTTTATTGTTCGGATTTTCGGCAATAATCAACGCACAGAAACTTAAAAATAATGTGGTCAAATCACCTGACGGAAAAATCGTCCTAGAAGTAGGATTAGATAATTCCAAAATCTATTACAAAGTTTCCAAAGAAGGAAAGTCGATTTTAAATCCATCATTTCTTGGTTTTGATTTGAAAGATAGTTCGCTTAAGGACAATCTTTCTGTCAAGAATATTTCTCATTCTAAGTTTGATGAAACCTGGAAGCAACCTTGGGGCGAAGAGATCGAGGTTCGAAACCATTACAACGAGATGAAGGTCTTGGTTAAAGACAATTCAAAGCTTTCCAGAGAATTCATTATCGATTTTAAAGTGTATGACGACGGTTTCGGTTTCCGATATGAGTTTCCTAAACAAAAGAATCTGAATGAATTTGTCATTATGGATGAACTCACGGAATTTAATTTTCCTGAAGACCACAAAACCTGGTCGATTCCTTACAATACCGAATTCTATGAAGGCTTATTTAAGTCCAATCCAATTTCAAAGATCGACACGGTTGCAACGCCTTTGACGATGGAAACCAAGTCTGGATTATTCCTGACTGTTCATCAAGCAAATCTTACCGATTATGCGTCAATGAATCTTGCGAAAGTTGGAAATTCAACCAAACTAAAAAGTTATCTCACACCTTGGGCAACTGGCGAGAAAGTATTTGCAAAAGCGCCTTTCAACACACCTTGGCGAACAATGATAATTGCGAATTCTGCCGGAGATTTGATGCTTTCAAGATTGATGCTAAATCTGAACGAACCAAACAAACTTGGTGACGTTTCCTGGATCAAACCTGGAAGATACATTGGGATCTGGTGGGCAATCCATATGGAAAAATACACTTGGAAAGCCGGACCAACACACGGTGCAAAAACCGAAAATGTTCAAAGATATATTGACTTCGCAGCGAAACATAACTTCTCAGGTGTTCTGGTCGAAGGCTGGAACAAAGGCTGGGAAGATTGGAAAGATTTCAAGTTTACAGAACCATATCCAGATTTTGATATCAAGAAGATCACAGATTACGCCAAGTCAAAGAATGTAACTTTGATTGGCCACCACGAGACGGCAGGAAACACCGTGAATTACGAAAACCAAATGAGCGATGCTTTTGCTTATTACAAAAAGTTTGGTGTTGATGTGGTGAAAACAGGTTATGTTGGCGGAAAATTGGATGGCAAACAACCTCACAGCAGCCAATACGGCGTTCGTCATTACAGAAAAGTAATAGAGGAAGCAGCAAAGCACAAAATAATGATTGATAATCACGAACCTGTAATGCCAACGGGTTTGCAGAGAACACTCCCGAATCTGATGACGCAGGAAGGTGTGAGAGGTCAGGAATGGGATGCCTGGTCCAAAGATGGTGGCAATCCGCCGGAACACACGACAATCATTCCTTTTACGAGAGGTTTAGCTGGTCCAATTGATTTTACGCCGGGAACTTTCAACTTTACAAACCCTGTATTGCCTAATACAAAAGTTCATACGACTTTGGCAAAACAATTGGCATTGTCGGTTGTCATTTACAGTCCGTTACAAATGGCATCTGATATGATCGAGAATTACGAGAACAATCCAGCTTTTGAATTCATCACATCTTGCCCGACGGATTGGAGCAAAACGGCAGTGCCGGATGCGAAAATCGGAGAGTTTGTGACGATTGCAAGAAGAGATAAAGCGACTGATAATTGGTTTTTAGGAAGCATCACCAACAAAGATGCGAGAACTGTAAAACTTGATTTGAAGTTCTTGGATGCAAATAAAAAATACAAAGCAAAGATCTTCCGAGACGGGAAAGATGCAGATTACGAAACGAATCCTTATCCAGTTATCATCGAGGAGAAAGATGTGGACAATAAAACGATTTTGTCAGTTGATCTGGCGAGAAGCGGAGGTGTTGCGGTTATTTTGACGAAGCTTTAATTTTCTCAAAATAAAAATTTGGGCAGCTTATCCGCCTTCCACTCCCGCTATTTTTTGCCAACGCATTTCCCATCGCAAAAAAATGAGCTCTGTTCAAGTCGGGCTGCGGTAATGAAAATTTTAAACCATTCTTAATACAAGAATGGTTTTTGTTTTTAGCATCAATAAAACCATTAATTTTGCGTTTTAAAACTTCATTAAAAACATTTATGAATCCAATTCGAAAATTCACATCATTATATTTTTTACTGATCAGTTTCATTGCTTTTTCTCAGGCAGAAAATCCGGTTTACACTTTACCAAAGATCAAATCCAATATCACATTACCAGTTTCGCTTCCCATTTCGGAGATTAATAGTCTAATCAATCAATCAGTGAAAGGTGTTTTGTATGAAGATCAATCTTATACAGACAACAACAATGACCAGTTCAAAGTGAAAGTCGAGAAGCAAGGCAACATCGCTATAAAAGCTTTAACAGGAAATAGATTAATGATCTCAGTTCCTCTCAAAATATGGGCGGATAAGGGTTATGGAACTTTCGGCTACTATGTTTACAAGGATACGAACTTCAATTTGATCATGAATTTCATTACAACAATCTCGGCAGCGTCAGATTGGAGACTTAATACTAAGACTACTACAGCTGGATTTGTATGGACTCAAAAACCTGTTTTGGATTATGGGAAAGTCAAAATTCCAATTGCACCATTGATCGAAAATGTATTGAAAGAACAACAGTCAAAATTCACAACGATTATCGATCAGCAAATCAAATCACAATTCAATCTCCAACCGTATCTTGTGATGGCTTGGAATCAATTCTCAAAACCTATCAATGTCTCTGAGGAATATAATACTTGGCTAAAGATTTCGCCTCAAAGTACGTTTATGTCACCACTTCAGGTTTTTCAGGATAAAATCAAAACAACTGTTGGAATTGATCTTTATTCCGAAACCTATGTCGGACAAGTTCCATTGGCGACAAAAGATGTAAATACTGTACCTAATTTCATATTAAATCCAAATCTTCCTAATATTTTCAATCTTCAAACTACGGCAAATATTAGTTTTGACGAAGCAACAAAAATTGCGCAAAAACAGTTTATGAATAAAGAATTCGCAATGAGCAGCGAGGGAAAAAAAGTAAAAATTACTGATATTTCGGTTTATGAGGAAAAAGAAAACATCGTGATTGAAGCTCAGACTACAGGCGAAGTGAACGGAATAGCATTTATCAAAGGAAAGCCATATTACAGCCCGGAAGACCATAAAATAAAACTGAAGGTTACAGATTTCAATCTAAAAACCAAAAACTTCTTCCAGAAAGCATTAACAGTTTTGTTTGAAGGAAAAATCAGAAGAATGATAGAGAATGATTATGGTATTCCACTTCTGGACATCGAGAATTCTTCGAAGAAAAGTATGATGGAAAACTTCAACAAAGAATATGTAAAAGGAATCAGATTAAAGGGAAACGTTCTTGATTTGAAGCCAACACAATTTCTTTTATCAGAAAAATATATGACTGTTGTTATCGATACAAAAGCGCAATTACAAATGAATGTTTCTGGATTGAGTTTTTAATTTTGTTCACTGTATTTGAGTGTAAGAATTTGATTGCTGGTAAGGTCTTTTGTCTTAGAGTATTCAGAATTGCAAACTTTTCCTCTTATGAGGTAAGAGTCCTTATTTAAATTAATAAAATTTTCCCCTTTGGATGGAACAGCAAGATTATACTGTTCCTTTCCCTGCAGTCTCAGAATGATGTCGCAGGAAGAATCATTACGAACCAATAGGACCGATTCTAATTCTTCTTTGTTATCATTAAAAATATTATTTAGAACCTTTAACGCTTTCTTATCGTGGATTTCTGAAGACTCTTTCATTAGATTATGAAATTCTTCTTTTTCATCCTCTAAAGGTTTTGGGGCTGTAGCTACTGGGATTTCGGATTTCGGTAGTGCTGATATCTGTAGTCTAGGTTCGCTTTTCCAATTTCCATTTTTCAGTTGTTTCAGTCTGTTGATTACAGCTTTTTGTTGTGGATCATCCGGTTGTAATTTTTTCAGATATTGAGATATTTCTACAATGTCGGTACTTGCTAATATTTGATGGTAAACATTTATTTTTTGAGCATTAATTGTATTGTTTGTGAATAATAAAAATATAAAGGATAAAAACGAATAAAATTTCAGCATAATTGAGTTATTGTTAGCGATGGCTAAAATAATAAAAAATGTTATAAAAAATTAATCATTATTGATTGTTTGTGGTTTATTTTAAATTTAATATATCAATAAACATAATTAATTATTGTTGATAAAATCAAATTTGGTTTAGGTAGGAAATTATGAATTATTTAGAATTTCTAAGAGGTTATCATTATAATATTAATTAATAACTATATTTGCTATCAATAAATTTTAAAAATGAAGAAAACTCTATCTATCGCGCTAGCATTAGGTTATCTATGTGGTTTTGCTCAGGAATCAAAACAACTGACAAAACTGAAAAAAGAAACCAATGCGAATGTTACAATCAGTAACAGTACTTCTAATCCCAACTTTATTCTTTTCGGAAATGCTAATGCACTACAGCTAAAATCTAGCGGGGCAAAAGCAAAATCTGCAGAATTTTTAGCTGAAAACTTCCAAGCTTTTAATCTGAAATCAATCAATGATTTGGTTTTTGTAGAAGAAAGTACAGACAATTACGGCTTGAAGAATGTCATCTACAGACAGCAATACCAAGGCGTTCCTGTTTATGATGGTATATTGAAGTTTCATTTCAACGGAAAAGAGCAGTTGACATCGATCAACGGAAATACGATTTCTAATATCAAAGTAAATTCCACGCCAGATATTTCTTCTACAGAAGCAGCTAATATTGCGAAAAGTCTTATCACAAAACAAAATCTTACCACCAATAATGTTCCTTTCGAGATTGGAAAAAATAATCTTTTGATCTTTCCAAAGAATCTGGTACAAGGTGGTGCGGTAACTTCTTACTTAGCTTATGAAGTAGAGGTGACCAATAAAAATGACGTAAGAGAATTTCTTTTCATAGATGCTCATACAGGAGAACTAGTAGAGCAGTTTACAGGGATTCATCCAATCGACAGAAAGCTTTATGAAACAAGTGTTACTGCAAATAACCTTAAATGGAAGGAAGGTGATGCACTTCCCGGAACATTAGATAAATGGCAACAGAACGAAGTCGTAACTTCTGAGCACGTTTATAATTTCTTCAAAAATGCTTTTGGATATGTATCTTACAACAGTAACGATGCATCGATGATTACCATCAATAATAATCCAAATATCAATTGCCCTAATGCTAACTGGAATGGTATAACAGCTAATTACTGTACAGGAACTGCAGCAGATGATGTTGTGGCTCACGAATGGGGACACGCTTACACGGAATATACCAGTGGACTTATTTACCAATACCAGTCAGGTGCACTTAACGAGTCTTACTCAGACGTTTGGGGCGAAACCATTGATTTGTTAAATAATTATGAAGATGATGGCGAAAACCTGAACGTAAGAACAACCACTTCTTGTTCAGAATCTATCCGTTGGAAAATGGGAGAAGATGCGACAGCATTCGGAAACCCAATCCGTGATATGTGGAACCCAAACTGTAACGGCGATCCGGGGAGAGTTTTAGATTCCAATTATTATTACTGTGGAACTGCAGATAGTGGTGGTGTACATACAACTTCTGGAGTAACCAACCATTTGTATGCGCTTCTTGTGGATGGCGGAACATATAATGGCTATACAATGACAGGTATGGGGTTTGTAAAAGCAGCTCACATCTGGTGGAGAGCTCAAAAGAATTACTTAACAGCTACCAGCGATTTTTCTAATTTTGCTGATGCTTTAGAAGCGGCTGCGACAGATTTGATTGGCGTTAATTTACAAGGATTATCTACAACTACTACAGCGGCAGGACTTACTGGACAATCTATTACAGCTGCTGACGTTCAAAATGTAAAGAACGGAATTCTGGCAACGCAATTAAGATCATCGCCTGCAACACAATGTAACTATCAGCCTATCTTGAAAGCTGTTCCGGATCTTTGCGCAACTGCAACTTCTAACCCATTGTTCAAAGAAACATGGGAAAATGGTTTAGGAAACTGGATTGCGACCAATGTACCTACAAATGCATCCTCTTGGGAAGTAAGAAACTGGGTGGTTAAAGATAATTTGCCAAAAGGCAGAACTGGTAAAGCTGTTTTTGGGATAGATCCAATCAATGGAGACTGCGCGGCAAGTTTACAAAACGGTATTTTGCGTCTGGAAAGTCCGCAGATTACTTTCCCTACTTTCACAGCTGGGAATTACGAAATGGCGTTTAATCATTACGTTGCAACCGAATCTGCTTGGGATGGTGGGAATATTAAATATAGCCTGAATGGAGGTTCTTGGATTTTGGTTCCGCCAACTGCATTTACCCAAAATGCTTACAATGCTGTATTAGCAAATACAGGAAGCGATAATCCTCTCAAAGGACAAAGAGCTTTCACGGGAACTGACGGCGGTTCTCTTGGTGGAAGCTGGGGACAAAGTGTCATTGATCTTTCAAAAATTGGTGTGACTTCCGGATCTAATCTTAAAATCCGTTTCGAAATGGGAACTGATGGTTGTAACGGTATCGAAGGCTGGTATGTAGATGAGATCTATGTGTACAACTGTGCAACACTTGCAGTAGAGGATGCTCAGAAACAAAACGGAATCCAAGTGTTTCCAAATCCAACTTCTGGCTTTGTAACTATCCAGAACAGCAAAAACTCAAACCTGAAAGATGTTGAGATTTATAATGTGGCTGGACAGTTGATTCAAAGATTCAATGTGAATAATGCTAAGAATGCTTCATTGGATATGAGTCAGTTAACAAACGGAACTTATATCTTAAAAGTAAATTCTGAAACAGAAAGTAATTCTGTAAAAGTTATCAAGAAGTAATTTTCAAGATTAAAATAAAAAAACGCTTATGAATCTCATAGGCGTTTTTTTATTTCATTAATTAAAGTTAATTAAAACTTCAAAGCCGTTTCCAGTGAAAGCTCCATCATCGTTCTCAAAGCATTTTCTCTCTGGTCTGCCGAGATAAATTCTTTAGTAGGAATAATATCGGAAACAGTCAAAATCGTTGCTGCATTTTTACCCAAATGTTTAGCATTCGCAAAAAGAGCAAAAGCTTCCATCTCTACTGCAGGACAATTGTGTCTTACGGCAATCTCCGGAACAGCAGGATCTTTTCTGTAGAAGATATCGCTGGAATGGATGTTGGTTGCTTTCGCATCAAGTCCTAATTCTTTCGCTGTTTCATTGATTTTATTAAAAGCAGAGCCTTGGTTGGAAATTATATCTTCTTCGATTCCCCACGCAAATTTCGCATAAGTACTTTCACTCGCCGCGTTTTCTACGTTCAGGATGTCGAATAATTTCAGTTCAGGTGTGTAGGCACCACAAGTTCCGATTCTTATGATCGTATCAACTTCATAATCTGTAAACAATTCGAAAGAATAAATTCCAATACTTGGAAATCCCATTCCGCTGGCACCAACTGTGATTTCTTTGCCTTTATAAAGCCCTGTGTAGAAGAAAATGTTTCTAGTCTGGCTTACCAATTTTGCATCGGTCAGGAAATTATCAGCAATATATTTAGCTCTTAGCGGATCGCCGGGCATCAAAACGGTTTTGGCGATTTCTCCTTTTTTAGCACTAATGTGAACACTCATATTCAATGATTTTTTAAGACCGTGAATATAAAATTTATATTCCGATTATTGAAACCGATTTTTAAGAAAATTGGACTGTAGTTTCAATGGAAGCGCATCGGTCACTTCACGGGGGCGCATCGGCGGATTGACGGGGGCGGTCCGGTGTGACGGCCGATCCAGAAGGGCTTGCAGGAGGTATTTTTTCAAATTTCAACTAATTGAAAATTGACGAATAAAATCTCTGCAATTTTACTTATATCTTTCAATAATTCCTGTTAAAAAAGGCTTGTACTTTTCACTCACAGGAATCCTTTCGTCGCCAATCATAATGCTGTTTTTTCCCACACTTTGAAGGTGATGAAGCGACACAATATGCGAATTATGAACCCGGATAAAGTTCTCATAATTAATTTTCTCCATTATCGATTTCATCGTTTGATGCACAATTAGTTTACGGGTATTGGTGTAAATAATAATATAATCCTTCAATGCATTGATTCTAGTGATCTCTTCCAAATTAAGTTTTACATCTTCATTATTAGACCTTACGAAGATGAAGGATTCTCGGACTGCGGAAGTCGTTTCCTGCAACAGCTTTTTATTATTCGTCAGATTGTAACTTTTGTAAGCTGCTTTCAGAAATCTTTCGAATGAGAAAGGTTTTAATAAATAATCTATCACATCCATCTCAAAACCCTGAATGGCGCAATTATCATAAGCCGTTGTGATAATGACATTCGGAAGTTTGTTGAAGCTTTTCAGAAACTCGATGCCGGAAATATTAGGAAGATTGATGTCGAGAAATATTAAATCAACGCTGTTATTTTGTAAAACGCTGATGGTTTCCTGAATGTCGTAGCAGTTGGCGACAAGATTCAGGAAGGGGATTCTTGAGATATATTCTTCGATCACATGGTGTGCTAATTCTTCGTCATCTACAATTATGCAATTCATTTTTAGTCCAGTTGAAGGGTTAGATTAATTTCGTATTCGGAGCCGTTATCATGGATTTCCAGCTTATATTTTTCAGGATAGAGCAGATCCAGTTTCATTTTGGTATTCTTGATTCCCAATTTATTATGATCGGTTCTTTCGCTCGGTTTTATTTCATAGAAATTCTTGACATTGAAGTTAAGAATGCCGTCTTTCAGATTAATGATAATATCCAAAGGTCCTTTCTTGAAATCTGCATATTTGAAAGCATTTTCGATAAAAGTCAATAGCAGAAGCGGTTCGATCTTATAAGCTTCGAAGTTCCCATAGAACTGCCAATTGATATTATTGAATTTATTAAATCTAATAGACTGTATTTCGATGTATTTTTTGATATTAATGATCTCATCGTTCAGATTATTCTTCTGCCCATTCTTATCATTAAGGACGTATCTCATAATATCCGAAAGAATCAAAATCACTCTCGAAGTATCTTTGGATTGTGTGATTGACAAAGAATAAATACTGTTCAAAGCATTGAAGAAGAAATGTGGATTGATCTGTTCTCTCAGGATTTTCAGTTCGCTGGATTGTCTTTCGAATTCTAAGGCTTTTATCATTTTTTGGTTTTCCATCCACTTGTCAACAAAGAAAATCAAAGTGCTGAAGACGATGGAGAATAATCCGATTTTAAAAAATATATCGTGAAAATCTGGACCTTTGCGGAATCTCATCATCCGGTATGGTCTAGGAAAATCTTTTGGAGGAAACGGAGGCTGACCTTTTGGATGCTGTGGGAAATGAGGCATAAAGAATATCATCAATCCAACATAGATCACAACAAAAGAAATGACGATAATTGTAATCTTTCTTGGTTTTTGCTTGATGAGATAAGGTAAAAATAGTTTGTAATTGCAATAGAAAAATAAAATGGATATGAAGAATATTTTCAGGTTCATTAGTAAAGCAAACTGCCCAAAAACCGAATAGTCCATTATCAATTTGAAGGCAATAAGAATCAACCAAATAATCCAATGGTAGATGTAGATGGTTTTGATGCTTTTCAAAAATTTGTTCATAACAATTAAAATCTTTTTTTAACGTGCAAAATTCCTCCGATAAAAGAATCGAAGGAATTATTGCTTATTGAAGTTTTTGGATCTCGTATTCAATTTTCATTGAGTCCAGTTCATCTACCGAGATCCTGGGAAAGGATGATTTCCCTATTTTTTGTACTACCAAATCAGCTGTTCTGCGTGCTTGCAAACTGTCTTTAAAAACCTGCTCTCCCGCAATTGCCGGAATGTAAGGCTGACTGATAAATGTTTTTTTGTCTTTTATGATCTGATAACCATAGCCTGTTTTTTCTTTGGTAATCTTGATCTCAAGCTCATTACTTTTCTGACAGGAAATTGATATTAACCCAACAACCAAAAGTAATTTCCACAATGGTCTAGTCATCATCGTTATCAGCTTCTGTCGGATGGAAAACCCAGATGTCATCAAAGTAAGAAGATCCGCTGTTCCCAGTCAAAACATAACCATAAGTCCCGAATGAAAAGGCAACAGCACTCTCTCTGGAAGATCCCTGGAAGTTTGTTCTTTGTGTCCAGTCATCTGTATAAGGGCTGTATTCCCAAGTTGTATTGGAAACACCACTTACAGATCCTGTGGAAACATATCCTAAGCCATTTGCTGCAAAAGCTGCTGGGGAAGATCTGTTTTGAGAATCGTCATCATTGCTTGTATCTGCTTTTCTTGTCCAGGTTTCTGCAGAAGGATCAAATGCCCAGAAGTCAGAAACAAGACTTCCGTTGTTTGTTCCAAATCCAACGTACGCAATTCCATTAATCACAAATGCACCACCATCTCTTCTCTTAGATCCGCCAAGACTTACGATGTTGGTCCACGCAGAAGTCGATTCGTCGTATTTATAGAAATCTTTCAACTCACTTCCGTCGTATCCTGTTCCTACATAGCCTTTGCTGCCAACTCCAAACGCCAAAGCAGCATATCTAGCTGTTCCCGGTAGGTCTTCTATCTGAACCCAAGAATTGGATGAAGGATCATATTTGTAGAAATCTTTTAATTTATTAACACCATCATATCCGGTTCCAACATATCCAAAAGAAGTGGTCGCAAAACCAACAGCAGAACTTCTTTTTACGCCAGGGAAATCTGCCTTCTGCGTCCACGAATTAGCATCGGGATCATAGCTCCAGAGATCATTATAGTAATATTCGCCATCGTATCCTCCGGTTAAGTATCCTTTGCCATTTACTACAAAAGCAGAAGCATTGGAACGTGGTTTACCATCCAGATCGGAAACCCTTACCCAATTTCCTACCAACTCATCATCATCATCGTTATTATTACAGCTTGATAATAAAAACATCCCTGCAAATGCAAGAAGTAAAACCGAAAGTTTTTTGTCCATTCTTATTTTTTGATGCAAATGAATCCCATTCTGAGGGTACTTGAAAATTTTTTAGACGAACACGCTTTTTTTGTCGTTAAACTGACTGATTGTGTCGATACTTTGACATTAATTCTTCAAAACCGAATCTATCTACATAAATGACTCAATTGTCGAAAACTAAGTACGAATGGAAGAAAATATTTTACCTCTAACATTCTCAGAGCGTATGTTTACAGAAAAAAATGTACAAATATGTATTGTTGTGTGCTGCAATTCTACTTCTATTTTCCTGTGAAAGAGAAAGCAACACGTATGAAGTAGGAAATTCCCTGATGTCTGCCCAATCCAAAGTCGCAATGATTGACACACTTACCCTAAAGATGTCAACCATTATGAAAGACTCGGTAACAACATCCGGGAAAAGTGCAATATTAATAGGAAATATTAAGGATCATACATTCGGAACTGTTAACTCAGCTTCTATGTTTGAGCTTACGCCGGCAAGTTATTCTTTGGCAACCACAACCAATGTTGTCTTTGATTCAATCGTAATGTATCTTACGAATAATGATTTTTATTATGGAGATACACTCAAAACCTTTAAGCTGGATGTTCATCCGATGGTTGACCGTATCAAACTAAACAGCAACGGCTATCTTTACAATAATAGCGATCTGAAATATTCTTCAACTTCTATCGGTAGTGCAGAATTTCTTCCAAGGCCGAATACTGATAGTAGTTTTGTGAAAGTAAAATTAGATCAATCCTATGGTCTTAATATCTTCAATCTTCTGAAAAGCAAAGATGCTACTAGTCAAGAGTATTTTCTTAATTTTTTTAAAGGCTTGGCATTAGTTCCATCTTCTGATAATAATGCGATGTTGCGTTTCGGAATAAGTTCTTCTTATCAGGTTCAGATCAGTAATATCACTAAAGAAAAAGTATCTAATATTGTTCGGATGTATTATCACACAGCATCTACGAATGGAACAGAAGAAGTGAAATATACACTGGATCTTAATCCTAGTACAGGTTATCAATACAATAAAATCAAAAGTGATTTCGCAGGTTCAGATCTCACTGGACTCACACCCACAAACCCTATAGAATCTAAAAATATAGGAAACCGATCTTATCTGATGGCAGGAATCGGCGTTTACACGAAAGTGGAGATTCCTTATCTGAAAAATCTCAAAAATTTATATTCTAATTACAAAATAATCAGTGCAGATCTATCGGTAAGTCCTGTTGCAGGCTATTATTCCAAAGCGTTTTATAACCCAACACCACTTTATTACTACGCAGGTGATAAGAAAAATAATATTACGTCCACATTTTTGGAATCAGACGGAACAACAGAGATTCAAGTGGCTTTGTCTGATGATAGTGAGTTTCAAAGTGATTATGGATATAGTTTTAATCTGCTGAACTATGTTAATACGATTCTTGCAGAGACATCTACCTCTAATTATAATATTTTGATTTATCCCTCATCTTATGCAGATGTTCTATCTGGAAAAGCAGTTCTTGGAAATCAGAAAAATTCAACAAATCCGGCTAAGCTCAAACTTTATATTTTAGGTTATTAATTCAGAATTGTATGTATCAGAAAATTAAAATAATAATAGTTTTTGCAGTCATTTTCACTCAGAAATTAACAGCTCAGGATTCTTCTCCCTATTCTTATTTCGGGATTGGAACTTTCAATAATGTTGATAATGCAAGGAATATCTCGTTAGGAAACACGGGAATTGCATTGGAATCTCCGGATTATATTAATTCAAAAAACCCTGCAGCCATTACAACTATAGGAATACAGAATGTCATTTACGACGTTGGAGGAACTTTGAAATATGATAATATATCCAGCAATCAAGGTAAGGATAAACGAATCAACGGGAATTTCACAAACTTAGGTTTGGCGATGCGGATTTCAAATAAAGTTTCCATTGGTGCAAGTGTACAGCCAACGACTTCTTCGGATTATAAATTTGTTTCTACAATTCCGGTCGAAGGTACATCCGGAACTTATCCAATTACTTATGAAGGAAGCGGTGGGATTACAAATCTTGGTGTTACAGCAGGTTATAAAATTAATAACAATTGGAGCGTCGGTGGAAAAGTGAAAAATAACTTTGGAACTATTAGCCGAGTAGAAACAATTACCACAACCTCTGAATTGGAAATCAGCAGAAATATCAGATACACAGGTTTCAGCTATGGTTTGGGAACTCAGTTTAATAAATATTTTGCTAAGGAAAAACTCCAGCTGACATTGGGTGCGATTGTGAATTTCAAAAGCAATCTGAATGCGAAGGGCGAAAGTGTGTATTCGGAAAATAGAGATTACACCAACAGTATCACCACAAAACTAAATTCCAAAGATTCTACGCTTCCGTTGGAAATGGGAATTGGAGTCAGTGTTTTGAAGAATGACAGATATCGCTTTAGTTTTGATTACACACAAAGCAAGTGGAGCGAAGTTAAAAATACAATCACGAATGAAAAGTATTACAACCAAAATGTCTACGGTCTAGGCTTCGAACTTCTTCCGGAAAGCAAAAACCCAAAAAATGTTGGAGAAGCTTTAGTTTACCGTTTCGGACTTAATTATGACACAGGATATTACAAGGTCAATAATCGCGAAATCAACAAAATGGAAGCTACAGTTGGAGTTGGAGTTCCGATGAATAAAATAGTTTTGAATATCGGCTATGGTTACGGAAAACGAGGGGCCTTCAGCAATATAGCCATCAAAGAAAATTATCATATGCTCAATATCAGCATCGATTTTCTTGATAAATGGTTTACCAAACGTTACATCAATTAATTTAATTTATATTTTTTTTGAAGGAGGAACTTTTCACAAAGCGCCTCCTTTTTTTATTTAATGATTAAAATCTGCCAAATCAGTTCAATCTGCGAGCGTGTTTTTTTTAAATTAATTTTAAATTCCAAAATTAACAAACAGCCCAAACCTAGACTTTGCTTCAATATCGCCACTTGCAAGATTGGTGTAAGCCGGCAGCATCATTTCGCTTCCGATGCTCCATTTTTTATAAGAAGCTTCGAAACCGATTTTTCCGTAAAGTGCACTTCCGGCGGTTCTCGGCATCACTTCCCCAAACTGTTTGTTCCAATCATAAACTTCGCCCTGTAATCCCAATTTTACGGAAATAATGCTATTTTCATTTCTCCAAATCCGCTGAAATCCAGTCATCGCATAATTCCATTGATTCCCAAATTGATAATGTTTTTTATTTTCTGTTTTAATGGTATAATCTGTATTAATGAGCAATGCGAAAAGATTTTTCTGAAATTTATAGTTAAGCGCCAGCTGATAATCCCAACTTCCCGTTCCCAATTGAAAACTTGGATTAACGCCAGAAATTCCTTTTTCATCAAATTTCCCAATTGGAATCTTCACACCGAAACCGCCATTTAACTGATGAAATGTATTTTTAGAATTAAGGATTTGATAAATTCCTATCAAACTCGCATCGCCGATTCCGCTTATTCTAATGTCGCCTTGCAAAGTCTTCTTCTCGTGAAACTGAAACGGCAGACTTCCATAAACACTCAATTTTTCCGTAATCGGAATCTTTCCCCAAATCTGAATCGTGTTGAAATATTGGTCTTGCGTCAAGTCGTTTGTAAAGAGATTTTCTTTCGCTTTGTAATGTTGCGCAAAATATTTGATGCCAATGAATTGCGGATTTAACAAAGATTCGAAGCCAGATGAACCGTTTCCCGCTGCGCAACCACAAGCATCACAAAAGAATTCCTGAGTCTTCAAAAGATTCTGAGTATCATATTTCGGAATGTAAAGGCTGTCTTTCTCAATCGCTGAGATTGAAATATTAAGGATTAAAAATAAAATTAAAATAAGCTTCTTCATTATTCTGCAAATTTTTTGTTTTTGATGAAATTTTTGTCGGTCAAAGTTTTCAGAAAAGCGATAATGTATTGTTTTTCCGAGCTTGACATTGCAATTCCGATGTGACCATTTTGCTTTAAAATTGGGTCGAGGTTTGGTTGATTTTCTACATTATCTGAATAGAAATTGAGAACAGCTTCCAGAGAATAAAATCTTCCGTCGTGCATATAAGGCGCCGTCAATTCTACATTTCTCAAACTTGGAACACGGAATTTCATATGGTCATTCCAGTCCAAAGTCACACGATATCGTCCGCGGTCATCATACTGCGAATTGTAATATATTCCCGTGTTTCGGTAACTTTCATCGGTAAATAATTCGCCTGAATGACAACTCGAACATTTATTTTCGAAAAAAGTTTTCCCCTGAGATTCTTCAGTCGTGAAACTCACTTTTCCATTTTTGACCTGGTCATATTTAGAATCTGCAGAAACCATCGTGACCATAAATTGCGACAACGCTTTCAGGATTCTTTCGCCATTAATTTGGTCATCTCCAAAAGCCGATTTGAACATTTTTTTATAATTCGCATCCGCACTTAACTTCGAAATCACTTCCGGAATCGAGCTGTCCATTTCAAAATCTGTTGTGATGGGAACCAAAGAACGCTCATCCAGATTATGACTCACGCCGTCCCAAGTGTAATTTTTCAGCCAAGCCATATTTTGAATCGCTGGCGCATTTCGCATTCCCAATTTGTCATCGATGCCGTGACTTACCGGATGTCCGTGATGCGTGAAAGCATATTCCTGAATGTGACAAAATCCACAGGAAATTGTATTATTTCGGGATAATTTTCCTTCATAAAATAATTTCTTTCCCAACGCAACACCATTAACTGTAACTGGATTTTTCTCTGTATCAAAAGCCAAAGCTGGAAAATAAGTCGGAATTTCCAAATTGTAAGCTTTGTCTTCTTCGAAAACTTCGCCTTCAATTTCATTGGAACACGACGTTAAAATTCCTGAAATGAAAACAAGGAAAATCCAAAGAGAACGCAATCGTCCTCTCTGGAATGGTTGAAATGGATTAATCATTATGAACGTGGTCAACTTTGAACATTTGGATTAAGTTGTTGCTCACGCTCACGAGATGCTGACTACTTCCCATCGCCATTTGGTTGGCTTGGGTCAAGGTCAAAGCGGTTTGTCCACTCAAATATTGATTAAAATCTGCCAGAATATGAATCGAAGGCGTGATTTCTTTGCTGACTCTAGCTGTTGTTGGCAAATCCAAAACGACTTCTCGGTAAAGGTCTGCTGTGCCGTTGATGGTTGTGTCGCCCATATTTCCGGTATGGTTCATAAATTCTGTGTCAGGAGTTGAAGTTCCATATTTCCCTTCGATTCGGACGAAAATGTAACCAGCTGACCACGACCAAGCCATTCCTTCTTGCTTGGCTTTTTCCCAGAAAATACCTTGTCCGTCTTGTCCAATCAAATAGGCAGTTGGGCTGATTCCCAATCCGAGTTTGATTTTCTTGTAATTTCCTCTTGGGATTTCTGTGAGGTTGGCGAAGACGATTCCGCCTTTTGCATCGGCTTGGTTGATGATGAAGGCGCCTTTGTCGGGATTGTTGTAATTGTATTTGAACTCGTTGCCGTTTTGATCTATGAGGGAAATGTTGCTAATGACATATTTCAAAGTGGAGAGCTGGTGTTTTTGTCCGTTAGATGAAGTTTGAGTTGTTTGATTCAGAACTATATTTCCCAAATTATTGAATCCGTTTTCGAATTTGAGTTGGAGATTTCCTGGTTCTGTGTTTTGAATTTCATCGTCATCATTATTTGAACAAGATGTGATTGTGATTAAAGTAAAAGCAATAAGGAATAATGATAAAAATTTATAGATTTTCATTGTTGATTTTTTAGTTGAAACGTTGATTTTATGCTTTATCCCGCGATAGGGATGGTAGCGGATATCCTTTTTGTCTTTTGGCCAAACGTGGTTTTTATAGACTCACGTGGCAAGACAAAAAGATAGTAGCGGACAGCCCGACCCGAGCTAAGGCCTTAGCGTTGGAGAGGGAATCGCCCAAATTAATATGTTCAACTAAAAAATTGGAGGTCTGAAAATGTGTCTCAGAAAGAGGAATGTGTAACCTGTTTTGTACGTGAAAGTCAGGTTTGGGAGGGAAAAATTGTTCTCGATTGAGGCTTTGAAAATCTCAGTCGGAATGTAGAAGTCCATTACTTTTTGGACTTGGTTTTTGCCTTTGGAAAGTGGGGAATTATCGGATTCGCTGGATTTTGCGAGTTCTTTTCCGAGGTAGCATTTTCCGTTGCAATTGAGTTCTGGGCGCGCTTTGTTGACGCAGAGAACCTGAATTTGATTATAATTTACAACATATTCCGCCAGTGGAAATGCGGGTTTGCACACCAGATAAAGGATTAGGAATATGTTGCAAATTAATTTCAAGGAGGGATTATTTTGTAGCTTCTTCGTAACGTTTGCTCACTTCTTTCCAGTTGGTCACGTTCCAGAATGCGGTCAAATAATCGGCTCTTTTGTTTTGATATTTAAGGTAATACGCGTGTTCCCAAACATCGATGCCTAAGATTGGCGTTCCTTTGACTTCGGCAATGTCCATCAATGGATTGTCCTGATTTCCGCTGGAAGTTACCGCCAATTTTTTGTCAGCCGTCACGACCAACCAAGCCCAACCGGAACCGAAACGGTCCGCGCCAGCTTTGCTTAATTTTTCCTTCAAAGCATCCAAACTTCCGAAAGATTCTGTGATTGCTTTGGCTAATTTAGCAGAAGGTTGTGTGTTTTTCTCAGACGTCAAAACGGTCCAGAACAATTCGTGGTTGTAATGTCCACCGGCATTGTTTCTCACGGCTGGCGTTTCTTTGGAGATGTGGGAAAGGATTTTGGTGATGCTTTCTTTTTCCAAAGGTGTTCCGGCGATGGCTTTGTTCAAATTGGAAACGTAAGCTGCTGCGTGTTTTGTGTAATGGATTTCCATTGTCTCAGCGTCGATAGAACCTTCCAAAGCGTTGTACGCGTAAGGCAAAGGCGTTTGCTTGAATTGTGCTGTCGCAAAAGTAGCTACAGAAAGTGCACTTGCGAGAAATAATTTCTTGATTTTCATAATATTTGATTTAGATTAATATTTAATTTCTTAAATGCAAAAAGCTAATAGCCATAAGCCGATCGCTCTTTATTGTTTTAATAATTTTCTGATGTCTTCTATCAACTTTTCACGGTCGGGATGATATTTTCCGGTGAGCGAAGTTGTTTTACCTTCTGGGTCTTCATAATTCAAGCCAGAGTAGTATAAGATTGGACTATTGTTCTCGTCAAATCTTGAACGGAGATTTCCTTCTTGATCCACAAGTGCAATCATTCCGCTGTGGTTTAGGCTTTCCGATTGGTCTTCCTTGTCGCCAACATAGATATTGAATTGGTCTGCCAAGTTATCGATGTAATCTCTGTCGCCAGTCAAAAAATGCCAGTTGGGAGATTTTGTTCCCAACATTCTGGCGTGGTTTTTTAATACTTCCGGCGTGTCGTTCGTCGGGTCGATGCTGATAGAGATGATTCCGAAATTTTTGTCATTGATGGTTTCCTCGATGTGTTTCATATTGGAATTCATCACGGGACAAATCGTTGGACATTTGCTGAAGAAAAACTCTACCAGATAGACTTTGCCAAGCATATCTTTGTTGCTTATTTTCTGATTGTTTTGATTTGTTAATTCAAAATCAGGAACTTTCATTACCGTAAAAAGATTCTTTTTGAAATAGCTCATTCCGGCGCCAATTGTTACAAAAATCAAAGCCAGAACAACAATCGGAATGATGATTTTGCTCTTCGGATTTTGCTTTGTTTTTTTGTTATTTGGCATTTTGCGCATATTTCTCAGGATTCTTTTTGAATTCCGCTTTGCAATGGTCACTGCAAAAACCGTACTTTTTTCCTTTGTAGTCTGCGGTGTCTTTCAGAAAATCTGCGGTTTTCATCTTGCAGACTGGGTCTTCGGTATTTACAACTTTGATATTTTTGAGGTCGGTCGCAGGCTTCATCTTCGAAACGTGTTTTACCTTTGGTGTTTCCTGAGCGCAGGAAAATGCGGATACAGAAAGGAGTATCGCTAAAACGAATGTTTTCATTAATGTTGATTTTAATTTTAATAAAATTTAGAAATCGCTCTTGAAAAAGAGAATTAAAATATTAAAATCAAACCAATGGCGGATGGAAGATATTTGAGAATAAATTGAATTTGTAAGAGAAATGAAGCTCAGAATTAGAATTTGAACTTTCGGAATTATAATCGGTTATTGTAAAGAATGTGAAATTTTCATCAATGATAAAAGTGTCAGTAAAACCTGAAATATTGATTCGGAAATCGTTTTTCGTTTGATTTTCTGATGCTTTTGCAATTTCTTTTTTCAGGTAACATTTTCCGTTACATAAAAGTTGAGGTTTGCTTTTATTCTCGCAAAGATTCTTATTGATGAAATCATAATTTACCGCATAATCTACCAATGGCATCAGCGGACGTAATGCAATTGTGAAGATGATAAAAAAGGTAATTAGACTTTTCAACTCTTAATATTAGTACAAATATAAAGCATTATCTTTTGAACTGCTGATGATAAAAGTCAGAACTTAGATTAATATTAGACAAATAAAAACCCACAAAATAGCGGGTTTTAATTTTTTCAAATGTAGAATTTCTTCTATATAGTGCTAATTAATCGAGAGGTTTGCGTCCCGAAATAATATTGAATAGAACAACTATAATTGCGATAACTAATAAAACGTGTACCAAATATCCTGTACTCATTCCCGGCACAACGCCTAACATTCCTAATAGCCAGATTACTATACAAATCACTGCTACTAACCATAATAGATTTCTCATAATTTTAAATTTTGTTTATTTGATTTATCTATACATAATTTATGCCTTTTTTGTAAGGTGTTGTTTATTCGAAGTTTAGATGTTAGTAAATGGTGTGTGGTATTAGAATTGATTGTTCAGCAGGTAATGATTTTATTTTTTAATATAAAATTCACAATCGAAATGGGGTGTACAAATAAAATGGTTTGAGTGTAAAATTTGTATTGTTTTTATTAATGATATTTGAAAAGTATCTGATTATTTATGTTTTTAATAAATTTCGCACTTATCAGGTAAAAAAAGATTTGTAAACCTGTCTCAAATTTTAAGTATGAATTTTCATGCTACTTTAAGATGCTAATCCACGATATAGGTTGTGAAGTTTTGTTTATATAGATTTAAAAATGACAATTATTTTAATTAGTCAAATCAAAAAAACAGCAAATTACAGATCTTTATTATGATTATTTAATTTGTTATTCTATTAATGTTATTACCGTAATATTTTTTTTATGTATTTAGTAATCAGTGGTGTATTTGTTAAAACTGTAAGGAATAATTTCCGAATTCATTCAATTGATTGATTGTTTTGCAATAAAGGATCATTGTATTATTGTAGTACAAAATCAAAAAAATAAATAATTATGGTACAATTTTTATCAGTGTTGAAAAGTCAGCAAAAAAGTTTGTTAGTAGTAGTTCTTTTACTAGTTCTACAGATTAACATCAGTGCTCAATGTAGTACTACTGGCTGGAAAAAAGTTGCGCAAGGAGAAAACTTCAGTGTTGCGCTTAAAGAAGACGGATCACTTTGGGTCTGGGGAAGAAACCTTTATGGATTGCTCGGAGATGGTACATTTACGGGAACTGAAATCAAGCATCCGACTCAAATTGGGACAGATAATAACTGGGACGATGTTTCTGTAGGTCGTTATTTTGCTCTGGCCAAAAAAGCTAACGGAGATCTTTACGGTTGGGGAGCTAATGATTATGGACAGTTAGGATTAGGCCATAATTCAAATATTGCTTCACCAACTCTAATTCAACAGAATGTAGCTTCTTTCTCTGCGGGATATTTTCACACAATGATTGTGAAGACAGATAAAACTATGTGGGGAACTGGTAACAACGGTTTTTGGGGCGGTCTTGGAATAGGTACTGGTGGGGCATCTACATATAATACTTTCCAGCAAGAATCTACTAAAGCTACAAACTGGTCTTCAGTTAATGCATCTTATTACAATTCATTTGCAATAAAAGAAAATGGTACATTATGGGTCGTAGGTACTAACGTAGAAGGAGAAACAGGTTTGGGAGCACCAGCGTCTGTGGGCAACTATACATTTGTTTTTACACAATTAGGTACAGATACAAACTGGAAAGCTGTTGCTGGAGGTACTTATCATACTTTAGGGCTTAAAACTAATGGAGAATTGTGGTCTTGGGGACATAACAACAACGGAAGATTAGGAATAGGTACTACTGGCGGTATTCAATATACGCCGCAACAAGTTTCTGGTACCACTTGGTCTGCAATTGGAGCAACCAACGAGGCTTCTTCTGCTCTTAAGACAGATGGTTCTTTATGGACATGGGGATATAATGCTAATGGGAAATTAGGAATCGGAACTTCAATAGATGTTAATATTCCAACAAAAGTAGGTACAGACAATAATTGGAAGAGTATTCCTGTAAGATCTGGGGAAAACTCTTCTGCAGGAATTAAAACTGATACTTCTTTGTTTTCTTGGGGATATGATGGTTTTTGGCAGTTAGGTAATTCTGATGGAACTGCAACTAACAGTAATGTTCCTACACAAGTTACTTGTACAGATATAGTATTGGGTGTTAACGATATTTCTTCTCAGAATAAAGTATCTATATACCCTAATCCTGCTAAAGACTATGTAGTATTACAATCTTCAAAAGCTATTTCTGAAGTTAAAATCTACAATACAACAGGAGCTATTGTGAAATCTATTTCAAAAGTTTCTTCTGATAACAGAATCAATGTTGCAGATCTACCTGCTGGTGTTTATATCGTTAAAATCAACGATGTTGCAGAAGGTGTGAAATTGATCAAAAAATAATTTCAAGACAAATCTTAAAATAGAGAGCGGTTTAGGCAGCTCTCTATTTCGTGTGGAAATAATATTATAAAATTTAGTTAGTTGTCTAATGTGCAATTTAGAATAGATTTTATTGTAATTAAATTCTGAATTAAACAATTAAATCTCCGAGTGAAAGCTTGGGGATTTTTTGTTTTAAATTGAAAATCTTTTATCATAAATTTGTCACGTTGTTTTAATAAAGGATGCGAAGAAATGGGAATAATGAAGAAACTTGAAATTAAAAAAAACATTCATAAGCCGGAAGATAAAAATCTGTCTTTCCGAGTTTTTGAATTGAATGAAGAGAATCTCAACCAATATTTAAAACCACATAAAAAAGACCATTTCTGTATTCTCGTCATAGAAGAAGGAAAACTTCAGATTCATATTGAGGACAAAATTCATTTTCTAAAAGCGGGAAAGATTTCTGTAATATTTCCTGATCAGGTTCATTTTGTCTCAGATTTGAGCGAAGATTTGAAAGGGAAAATTATTCTGTTCGAAGAGATTTTGTTCTGTTCCGATATTTTGAAAAATGAACTCAGTACCTATAATGTCAATCTTTCTACCCAACTCAATTGTACGATTCTGTCCAAAGAAGATTTTGAACAAAGCTTAAATTCAATCAAGATCATCAAAGAAATTTATCAAAAGCCGAGTCTTATCAAAAAGGAACAGGCTAGATTTCTGATCAAAATTTTTCTTTTAGGTTTGATTGAGTCTGTCCACGGTTTGCATCCTATTTTGAATCAGGAAACGGCTGATAAACCAGTTTATGTTCGGTTTAAAAAACTATTGAATGAACATTATAAAGAACACAGAACCGTCCAATATTATGCGGAAGAATTAATCATTACGCCAAAGAAATTAAATTCAATTACAAAAAAACATTGTGGAGAAACAGCAATTCAGGCAATTCATAAAAGGATTTTAATCGAAATTAAACGTCAATTGATGTTTTCTGACCTTTCCCATAAGGAGATTGCTTTTGACCTCGGGTTCAATTCTCCATCAGCATTCAACAAATTTGTAAAAGCAAAACTCAAAGAAACACCAACCGAACTTCAGCAGGAATTGGCGCAAATGTATAACGCGTAATCCTGTTTGTATAACATTGCCCATCTAAGCTTATCTAATTTTGTCCTATCAAAAATTAAATAAAAAAATGAGCAAATTATTTATTGCAGGAGAGGTTTTCCACGGCGCTGGAACTCTGGAAGAACTTAAAAATATCAAAGGTAAAAAAGCGGTGATCGTAACAGGAGGAAGCTCAATGAAAAAAAGCGGAACTCTTGATAAGGCCGTTGCTTACCTAAATGAAGCTGGAATCGAAACGAAAATTTTCGAAGGTGTAGAAGAAGATCCTTCCTCTGCAACTTGTGCAAAAGGAGCAGAAGTGATGCAAGATTTTGAACCAGATTGGATTATCGGTTTGGGAGGTTGTTCGGCAATCGATGCTGCTAAGATTATGTGGGTATTTTACGAATATCCTGATGCAGATTTCGATGCAATGGTCAAACCTTTCACAGTTCCGGTTTTAAGAAATAAAGCAAAATTTATCGCCATTCCATCTACAAGCGGAACAGGAACGGAAACGACTGGTCTTGCCGTAATTACTGACAGAGAAAAAGGCGTCAAATATCCAATCGTTTCTTACGAATTGACTCCGGATATCGCAATCGTTGACGGTGAAATCTGTGCTTCAATGCCGGCTCACGTAACTTCTAATACAGGTCTTGATGTCTTGACGCATTGTGTGGAAGCTTATGTTTCGAATATCGATAATAATATTGCAGACGCACTTTCCAAAGGTGGTTTGGAGATTGTTTTTGATAATTTGAAAGAAGTGGTAGAAAACCCGAATAACATTCAGGCTCGTCAAAATATGCACGATGCTTCTTTTATGGCAGGTTTGGCTTTTAACAATGCTTGGCTGGGAATTGTTCACTCTTTGTCTCATCAGGTTGGTGCGTTGTACGGAATTCCCCACGGTGCTTCCAACGCGATTTTCCTTCCGAATGTGATCCGTTACAATTCTTTGGCGACAGAGCGTTATCCAGAATTGGCAAGAGTAATTGGTAAAGAGACGACTGAAGAACTGGCTCAGGCAATCGAGACGTTACGTTCTGATGTTAACAATCAATCTGCGATTAAAGATTTTGGAATTTCGAGAGAAGATTGGGATAAAAACCTTGACTATATTGCCAATAATGCTTTGGCAGATCCTTGTACAGGTTTCAACCCAAGAGTTCCTTCTTTGGAAGATTTGAAAGCTCTTTATAATGCTTGTTACGAAGGTTTGGTTTATGCAGAAGAAGTTGTTGCAGGATAATCCATAAGAAATTCGATATTAATGACTTTCTTGAAATAATAACGAAAGTAATATCCCTACAAGTAATTGTGGGGGTTTTTTTATTAATGATTAATCAAAGCTTCAGAATTTAAGTGATGAATAATATACAAATTGGTAATCGAAAAATTCCTAAATTCGTATGAAGATTAAACAATTTAAATCAATCATTAATGAAATTTTCAAAAATAATTTTAGTCGTAGCATTATTGTTAGTGCAATTTGGACTTGCTCAGGAAAAGGCAGATGTGGTTTTGAACAAAGCTTTGACTCAGGCTAAAACAGAAAATAAAAATGTGCTTTTGGTATTTCACGCTTCGTGGTGTGGCTGGTGCAAACTGATGGAGAAAAATATGGAATTGCCGACCACAAAACCGCTTTTCGATAAAAATTATGTGACCGCTTATCTTGATGTTCAGGAACGAGGTGAAAAGAAAAGTCTTGAAAATCCAGGCGGGCAAGAACTAATGAACAAATACAAAGGCGAAACAGCAGGACTTCCATTCTGGCTGATGATCAGTCCAAAAGGTGAAGTTTTAGCTGATTCTTTTGATGACAAAGGTGAAAATATCGGTTCGCCTGCAAGTCCGGAAGAAGTGGCTTCATTTCTTGTAAAACTGGAGAAAACCTCAAAATTAAAAAAGACGGAACTCCAAACGATACAACAGGTTTTCGTAAAGAAAAATTAAGAAAATCCCTGAGTGAGAACTTAGGGATTTTATTTTGTGCCTGTTATTCAGTTTTTGGTAAACATTTTTCGATCAGTTTGTAGATGGTTTTTAGTCGCTCTACAACTTCTTCCATATTTTTGGTAAGTCTTTTTACTTCTTGCGGGTCTTTTGATTTTAAAACTTCATCGCCACTTTTCGTCACACATTTTTGGGTTTCTGCTTTTGAGATTTGTCCAACACTTGAAATTTTCATCTGGATGCATTCGCAGGATTTTTTGGCGATTTCTTCTTCGATGGTTTGGGCTTTTGTAAAAGAAAATATCAGGAGAAGAAGTAATAACAATCCTCTTTTTTGAAGTAATGAGCTCATAGTGCCAGATTTTCTTAACGAAGATAATTATTTCTTTCCCACATTATTTTTTTCTGAATAAAATAATGCTGGTAATCTCAAAAAATGAAAAATTATTGTCTTATAAGTTTGTAATACATATCTACTATTTCATATCCGTCATAAAACGAGTAAGTTAAGGTTATTGTATTTTGATCCACAATTGTTACAGCAGCGTCATTAAATGACCAATTATAATTTTCGTCATTTAGACCTATACCGCTGCTTAATTTCAAAATATTAGATTCTATATTGTTATTATGGTTCGCTGTTATAGTTTGCCAGCCAGTAGACTCTTTGGTTTCTACTATATTGCAATTTGTATCATACCTGTAATATCTATATTTTTCTGAAATATTTATTTTCATTGTAGTTTTAGTAAATGTAGCTTGACCACTAAAAAATTGATCTTCTCTCTGTCCAGGACAAGTGTAGCTATCAATATTCCATTGGTCTGCAGGCTCACTATCAATTATAGTTAATTTCCAATTGCCTTCAATATTGAAGTTGGCTTTAGGGGTTATTTTAACATTAAAGCTATTGGAGGTTTTGTTGTAATCATCAGCATATTCAGCTGTTATGTATGTAGTTACAGGTGCTGTTGCATTAGGGCTCTTCAGCTTCAGGTTTACGTTTATTTTACCAGCGCTATCAAAGCTTATGTTTTCCAAGATAACATCTGAGCTGGCTACAGAAAATTTTGTTCTATCAAATGTGGTTTTATTTATCGCAAGATCTGTAGGCGTTGCAGAGGAAGGTAAAGTCTTGGGGTCAATGATTTTAAAATTACAAAAAGGAATATTTTTATTCAGCCAACTTAATTGCTCATTAATTTTTGATTGCCAATTTTGTAAGGATGAGAATTGATTGAAGAAATTTGTAAAATTTGTAAAGGATGATGAGCTCGCTTGATCCTGATTTATTACATTTCTTCTGTTCATGGAATATTTAAGAATTTTATTTTCCCCAGAATTGAATAATATTTCAGCTTTATTAGCGGTCAGAAATTGATCTAAAACTACCAATTTAAGGTCTGCAAATTCATCTTTATACTGTAAACTTTTATTCATACATATTAAAACACCTACCGCTGCAATTGCTTTTTCTATTGGATCGGGTAGAATCCATAAAGCAACACCACATGAGCCGAGATAATACATTGCGGTTTTTAATTTTATTAATTTTTCATTCCCTAGAATATTTGGATCATCATCAGAAATTTTTAAAAAATTTGGGTTTAAAATATATTGATATAAATCTTTATTCGCCAGATAAAACTTTGCAGCAATTGTCTGGTCTTGCTCGTTAGCATTATTAAAAACAGTTTTAAAGTTTAGGATATTCGCCTTCAGGGAAGCTGTATTTTCATCATTGCCAAGATTATCGGTGTAGTTATTGACTAGCGATAAATAGTCAGTAACTATTTTTTTAGGGGCTTCTGTTAAAGTTGTATCGCTAATTTCAATAGAAATATTTTGGTTTAGATTTGAAATTACTAAATTATTAACTCCTAATTTTGTATCAGAAGGAATTATTAATGTTATTTTATCATTTTCAATTGATTTTCCCGTAGTTTTTTTTCCGTCGATAGTTATATCATAATCTTGATTATACACGGCTCCCTTTGCCTCAAAAGTAATGATTTGATATCTTGTTGCTTTAAGAGTTTCGATGTTAGATAAGTTTTCGTCTTCTTGCTCGTCGGTATTTTTACAATTATTAGTTGAAATTAAAAAAAATAATAAAAGCAAAGTTTTAATAAAAAAATTAGTTTTCATGGTCAATATTTTTTAGAATTATTAATACACAAAATTATTTTTAATGTTATGTTTATGAAATACCCCAAAAGGAGTATTTTTTATAAAACTTTGTAGATTTTTATATAAACACTGTATGATTTAATCACTTAAAATTGTGTTTAGATGTTTATCTTTGCAAACTCAAACAACAAAAAATGTTTTCAAAAATCACAGTTCACAGAGTCGGGAATAAAATCAATGGAGAATCTTTAACGCTTTCTCAGCAGGAGCTTCATCTGGATGAGGATATGACAGAATTGCTGGGGAATTACTTCATCAATGCTTTCAAATCTGAGGAGCAGTTTCAGTTTTACAGCGATTCTTATTTAGTGAATAATCCCGTTTACAGTTCTGTTTCCGAGATTTTTGAGGACAAAGCGAAGTTCCAATGGGAATCTGAAAACATTGCCAAGCATCTTTACGAAGCGGCGGAAAATCCGAGAGTTCAGGCGGGCGAATTGTTTGTTGTTTATTTTGAAGGCGAAGTTTTTGAGTCTGCAGATGGCAAAAGTGAAAAGACGGATTCTATCGGGATTTTCAAAACCGAAAAAAGAGAAGGTTTCCTGAAAATCAATCCTCAGGATGAATCTTTTGAAATCGAAAGAGACTTCGGAATAAGCTTGTCGAAAATTGATAAAGCGGCTTTGATTTATAATAGCGAGAAAGAAAGTGGCTACGTTTTATCTGTGATAGATAACAACAAGAACGGTGATATCTATTATTGGTTTGAGGATTTTTTGAAAGTAAAACAACGCGACAACGAGTATTTCCATACGCAGGAAACTTTGTCTGTTTACAAAGATTTCATTACCCAAAAATTACCTGAGGAATTTGAGGTTTCTAAAGCAGACCAAGCAGATTTCCTGAATAAGTCTATTAATTTCTTCAAAGAAAAAGAAGAGTTCAAATATGATGATTTTGTAAAAGAAGTTTTGGTGGATGATAATGTTATAGAAAGTTTTTCCAACTTCAAATCTGATTATGAGAATGATATGCAGATCTCAATTTCAGAAGATTTTCCTATTAATACACAGGCGGTTAAAAAGCAACAAAGACATTTCAAATCGATTATTAAACTGGATAAGAATTTCCATATCTACATCCACGGCGACCGAGACAAATTGGAAACCGGACAAGATGACAAAGGGAAATATTACCGTTTATATTTCGAAGAAGAAAAATAATTTCGAATTTTGATTTAACATAATAATTCTCAGTCCCAAAAAATTTCTACCTTTGTAGCTATGTTGAACAGAAGAAGTCAATCTTTCAAGAATTTCATTTCGGTATTTTTTGCCGGGATGTATCTTTTTGTGGCTTTGTTTTCTTCACAGCTTCACAGTCACGCAGGTGAATCGTTCTTCAAAGATTCAGGTTTCCAAAAGACTGAGAAAACCATTTCATCGGACATTTCAAAAGGTCAATCCGGCGATTGTCTTGCTTGTCACTTTTTGGCAACAGGGAATTCTTTGGTTCCGGAAGAGTTTTCTTTCAGTTTTGAAAACCATACTCACAGCACAAAACAAACTTTTTCTGTACAGGAAAAAATATGGTCACAGACCAAATTCACTTTTCAACTTCGCGGTCCGCCCGCAATTTCATAATTTCTATTTTTCTCAATTTCATTTTGGATTTTGAGAGAATTTCTTTGAATTAATTATTCTGATTTTATTTGGGCAGTTATTTCTGTGCTTCACTTTCGCTATTTTTTCTTGTCTGAAAAAACATGAAAAAATGAGCTATGTTGAGTTCGTGTTACAACAATTCTACGTTCCAAAATATCAGTATTTAATTAATTCCAAAATTTCACAGAAGTACTACGTACTTTTTACATTATACATTTTACAACAAAATGAAATCGCGGTCTCCAAAAGTTTATAGAAAACTGATGAAGTGTTGGCGATTGCATCTGACCGTAAAATAAATATACATCTACAGATGAAATATATTATTAGCCTGATGCTGATCTGTTTTGGATTTGCATTCATCTCTGCTCAATATTCAATTGAAGGAATTGCGCAGGATTTTCACGACAAAACACCGTTGGAAAACGTCGTGATTTCTTTCGGGAAATATGCTACAAAAACGGATAAATCTGGAGTTTTCAAAATCAAAAATGTTTCTGCAGGAACATATACTTTGACGGCATCTCATCCAGATTGTGACAATTATTCCGAGAGTTTGACGGTTGAGAAGAACCTTCATTTGACGATTAATCTGGAACATCACGTGAACGAAATACAGTCTGTGACGCTTCATGGCAATCATAAGAACAACGGGACGATGGTTGTGAAAACCCTTGACAAATCAGAAATTGACAGGAATTCTACCGAGAATCTCGGGAATCTTCTCAAGAATATCTCAGGCGTCAGTGGTTTGAAAACCGGGAACAATATCGTAAAACCTGTCATTCATGGACTTTACGGAAGCCGAATTTCCATCATCAATAATGGCGTGAGAATGCAGGAACAGGAATGGGGAATTGAACACGCTCCAAATATCGATGTCAATAATTTTCAACACATCGATGTTATCAAAGGAGCATCTGCATTGAGATACGGAAGTGATGCAATTGGCGGTGTTGTCGTTTTGGAACCAGAAATTTTCCCTAAAAAAGATACTTTGAAAGGTTCAGTCAATCTTTCGGGTATTTCAAACGGAAGAGGTTTGGGAATCGATGTTAATATCGCTAAGATTTGGAAAAATGGCTGGGCTGTAAAATCCGGCGGAAGCATTAGAAAAATCGGTGATCAAAGTGCGCCTGATTATAATTTGAAAAATACAGGTTCGGACTTTTCTTCTTTCAATTTTACTTTGCAGAAGAATACGTTTAAAAATGGTTTTTCATTCGATTATTATTTGACGAATCAGAATTTGGGTATTTTAAGAGATTCTCACGTTTCCACGCCTCGGGATTATTATGAAGCGATGAATACGCCAGTTCCATTTTATTCAGGCAATTTCAGTTATGAGATCGATAATCCGAGACAATTGATAGAACATCATTTGGCGAAAGTGTCTGCGTTTAACCGTTTTGAGAATATTGGAAAAGTGTCAGCGACTTATAGTTTTCAGTATAACCATCGTCAAGAATTTGATTTGAGACGAGGCGATCTGAGTGCTATTCCATCGTTGGATTTGGCTTTGATGACACATCAGTTCAATATCAATGATCTTTTGGAAAGAGAAAAATGGTCTTTGGAAACCGGGATTGATGCAAGCTTTCAGAACAATTATTCGGATCCGGCGACTCAAGCCAGAAGGTTGATTCCAAACTATGACAAATATTCAGTTGGCGCTTATTCTGTTTTCAAATATAAAATCACGCCGGAGCTGAATGCTGAAGCAGGAATCCGTTATGATCATAACTATTATGACGTGACAAAATGGTATGACAAAAGCGATTGGGAAAATCTCTACGCAGATTCTTATCCGCAATTTTATGTCCAGACCAACGCAAACCGAGTATTGACAAGACCTAAATTGACCTATAAAAACCTGTCTTATAATGCAGGGCTGGAATATCATCCGTCTAATAACTTCAATCTGAAACTGAATTATGCAAAAGTCGGCAGAACGCCGAACATTGCTGAGTTATTTTCAGATGGATTGCATCATTCCGCAGCGATTATTGAGAAAGGAAATATGAATATCAAAAATGAAGAAGGTCATCAATTCAATTTGGTGGCAGATGCGAAGTTTGATATTCTGCAAGGTTTGGAAATCTCAGCAAATCCGTATTTTTTCATCACAAAGAATTTCATCAACCAAATTCCGAATGGTGTTTTGCAGTTGACACAGGCAGGAAGTTTTCCGGTTTGGATCTATCAGCAGATCGATGCAAAAATGTATGGTTTGGATGTGGATGTTAACTTTAACCTTACAGAAAACCTTTCCTACAAAGGAAGAGGCGCTTATGTCCACGGTCAGGATGATACCCATAATGAGCCTTTGATTCTGATGATGCCAATTAATTTCAACAATGCATTACAGTTTCATAAAAAAGAATGGAACGGATTGTATATGAATGTTGAGAATCAAATTTCGGTTCGTCAAAAACGTTTTCCAATCCATAATTTGGATTTCACAGATTATGTTGCAGGAGAAGAGGTGACGACAATCGTTGATATCAGCACGCCTCCAAAAGGTTACTCACTTTGGAATGCGCAGATGGGAATTGATATTGCAAAAAACTTTTCAGCAGGGCTGACGGTTAATAATATTTTCAATATTTCTTACAGAGATTATCTGAACAGAATGAGACTTTTTGCCAATGATATGGGTAGGAACTTTATCCTGAATTTCAGATATAAATTCTAAAATTTAATTAAAAAATCAATCAATTATTAAAAAAATTAAACAATGAATAATAAATTCAATTTCAACAAATTAGTAAGTGTTTTAGCGGTTTTATTTCTAATCTTCAACGTGATATCTTGTCAGAGAGACGAAGATGTTGCTGCGGATGATCTGCCTCAGGAAGAATTGACGAATATCGTTCTGAATGTAAAGGATATTGAAACAGGAACTACACAATCGTATAATTACATCATTGGATCTGCATCTCCGGTTATCGCATTGGCAGACGGAAAATCTTATGAAGTGACAACGATTTTCAAAAACGGAACTGAAGATGTAACTCAAGAAATCAAAGATGCAAAAGACGAGCATTTCTTGATTTTTGATTTCCCAAAATCTACTATTAACCTGACAAGATTAGATACAACTTCTTCCACAGGAGCATTAGGAAAAGTTGGATTGATTACAAAATGGGATGTTGTAAAAGTGGTAAACTCTTCTTCACCGTTACTGAAATTAACATTGATTCACGAACCTGCATCTGCAAATGAAGCTCAAAACGGTACAGCTTGGGGAAGTGTAACCGGAGGCGAAACTGATGCTGAAGCTACATTTGGTTTAAGTAACTAATTTGTAAATAAATAAAATAAAGATGTTCTTTTTAGGGCATCTTTATTTTATTATATGAAGTTACGAAATAAAATAAATAATAATATTGGTATATGAATATTATTTAACAGTAAATATTTTATTATTACTAAATAATTGCTATATTTGTTGCTTATTCGCTGGAAATTAACACGGTTTGGTGAGTATTTATTTAATTTATCAAATTAAATATAAAACGATGATTAATTATTTATTTAAGAATAATAATATTTTTATATTATTACTATTGCTTCTGTCTTTTGATTGCTATTCTCAGTGTACGGGCTGTACGGTTACGAATCCCACCGCCAGCAATTATACTTTTGCGACAAATAGTGTCGTCTGTTTTACTACAGGAACAACTACGATGAGCGATGTGGTTTTCCAAAACAATTCAAAAATATGTATTGCATCAGGAGCTACATTGATTATTCAGAATAATATTAATTCCTCAAACGGAACTAATGTTACTTTTGAAATTGGTGGAACATTACAGTTCAATCAAAGTCCTAATATTAGTTCTAATCTTACCATTAATATTGCAAATGGTGGTGTTTTAAGAGCGGGTACAAGCGGAGGAAATAACTTTACTTTCAATGGAACTACAAATACGCTTACGAATAATGGGACTGTGGCTGTGAGTGTTTTGGGCTTTTCTAATGGATCTTCTACAAATCTTGTGGATAATTACAACCTCTTTACTATTGGTCAAAATATTAATATTTCCGGAACTACAACATTCCGAAATTATGGAACAATTAATATAGGACAAAGTTATAATAACAACAGTACCAGTACGTATCTCAATTGTGGGACAATTAATTCTGCTGTTGGATACAATTTAGGTGGCGGAAAAATTATTAATACAGGAACCTTCAATGTAGGAACGGGTTCTATTGATATGTCAGGAAACAGTAGATTGGAAAATTACGGTACTTTTTATTCCAAAGGTTCTATCAATGGTGCTAGTTCTTCTGTTATTTATAATGAAGGATTAATGAAAGTAACAACGTGGCAACCAAATGGTGCTACTATAAATGGGCCAACTTCATCTTCGAAAAAAGGTTATACTTATTTCTTAAATACAGTCAACCCAAACGGAGCCAAGATAGGACCCAATCTGGATTTAACAAGATATTCACAGTATGAGACGACGATGGTAAAAGCAGGAGCTCAAGGCCAAAGTGCAATTTTCAATTCTACACCAACTTATATAAATTCTTCCGGAACATCTACAACGGCAGCGCTTGCAAATGTTACCTACGATTGTAGCGGTAGTGGAACTTGTAGTGCGCCAGTGGTCACAAACACCAATATCTGTTTCAATACTGATGGTTCTTTCCCGCCGGTTGCTAATAATGATACGTTTAATCTCAATGCAGGATCTTCATCTACGACTTCTGTTCTTGCCAATGATTTGGAGCAATATAATGGAGCAGCAGCAACCACATCTAATGTTATTCTTACACAAGTTTCTACTTCAAATACTGGTGTCACATTGAATACATCAACAGGTTTGATTCAGGTTGGTTCAAGTGTTACTTCAGGAACTTATACAATTAATTATCAGATTTGTCGTACAAGTTTGCCAAGCAGTTGCAGTACTGCAGTGGTAACGGTGAATGTTACAGGAACTACATCGGCAGTTTGTTATAAACCAGCGGTTACATCTGGAACGGCCTTGTCAACAAACGAAGGTTTCACGTCGTTATCACGAGCAAATTCTGGCGATACAAATTGGCCGGGTGTGAGAAAAGGTGCTTGGGTTGTTTTAGAATCCAAAACGAAGGGATTTGTATTAAATAGATTGACAACGTCTCAGGTTTCTGCAATTCCGACTGACGATTTAAAAGAGGGTATGATGGTTTATAATACTACACTTAATTGCTTACAAATTAACACAGATGGTACGGTTGCTGGTTGGAAATGTTTCAATACACAAACCTGCCCGGATTAATTATATTAATAACACACACATAAAAATGAAAAACTTTTATTTATTGAATTTTATCCTGATTTTTAATCTTGGGATTTCACAGGTAGCCATTGGTAAAACTATTTTAGAATCTGCATCTTCTTCTATTGAGTTCGGGTCTGAAAACAGGGGATTGGTTCTTCCATGGACAACCAGTGCAGCAAGCGTGATAGATGTGGTAAATGGAACTCTTATTTTTGATATTAATGATAAAAAAACAAAAGTTTACTCTGGTAATGCTTGGAAAGACCTGACGGTTGCTGCAAACGGAACAGTTGATACGTCTTTGCAGGATGATTTATCAGAATCCACAACTGCAAAAGTCTCTATAGGAGCTATTACTTCCACACCGGGAATTTTAGTTTTGGAAGATTCTAATAGAGCAATGATTCTACCAAAAGTTGCTAATCCTCATCTTAATATTATTGCGCCAACAGCAGGGACGCTTGTTTATGATACGGTTAAAAAATTACTTTTGGTTTACAACGGAACGGTCTGGACTTTTTGGAAAGCGTCTTAGAATTTTAAATTTCAAAACTTTATGATTTTTTATAAAAATCACGGAGGTATTTAATTTTGAAGTTCCTTAGAATTTGACTACTTTTGCAACCTAAAAATTTCAATTAATGAACGTTACAGCTACAAACCATGACGATGTAAGTGCATTGCTTACGGTAACATTGGAAAAATCTGATTATAAAGAAAAAGTTGAAAAACAACTGCTTAACTATGCAAAAAATGCACAGGTTCCTGGATTCAGAAAAGGAAAAGTGCCATTGAGTATGGTTAAAAAACAATATGAAGCTGGCATCGCTTTCGAAGAAATCAACAAACAGGTTTCTGAGGCTTTGAACGGTTATGTAAATGAAAACAAACTTAGATTAGTTGGTCAACCAGTTCCTCAGCCAGTAAACGATTTCGATCACAATGCAGAGTCTTTGTCTGTTGCTTTCGAAGTTGGATACGAGCCGGAATTCACTGTTGATCTTGCTAAATATGAAGCACCTCATTACAAAGTAGAGGCTTCTGATAAAGAAATCTCTACAAGCGTAGAAAATATGCAAAAGCGTTTCGCTGAGAGATTACCGGAAGAAAAAATTGGTAAAGAATCTTACGTAGCTTTGGAAATTTCCCAAGTTGTAGAAGAAGGTGCAGAAGGTGAGCATAATCACGCTCCAAAAAACGTAACCATTTCTAAAGATCAGAAAGAAGCTTACGATTTGGTGAAAAAATTCAAAAAAGACGATTCTTTAAAAGTTTCTAAAGAAGATCTTGCAGCTAAAGAAGAATTAGCAAAACAATTAGGTTTTTCTAAAGAAGAAGCAGAACACCTTCACCACAACGAGGTTGAAGTAACTGTAAAAGATATCTACGGATTGAACCTTGCAGAACTTAACCAAGAGTTGTTTGATAAAGTTTACGGTAAAGACGTAATCACAACTGAAGAAGAATTAAAAGCTAGAGTGAAAACTGAATTGGATGAGTATTTCCAACAAAATGCAGATGTTCATTTCGTAAACAAGATTCTTCAGCAAGTTAATGAAAAAGAAGAAATCAAATTACCTGAAGCATTCTTGATCAAATGGTTGTTGTTCTCTAACCAGAATATCACTTCTGAAGCTCAGGCACAAGAAATCCTTGAAAACGAGAAAAATATTATCAAAGGTCAAATCCTTGAAGGAAAATTGATGAACGATAATGATATCCAATTGGATTATGCTGAAGTTCTAGGACAAGCTGAGCAATTGGTAAGAAACCAATTAGCAATCTACGGAATCCACCACTTAGGTGACGATGAAGTTCAGAAATATGCAGCAGAAATGTTGAAAGACGAGAACCAAGTAAGACAAATCTCTTCTGAAGTTGCTATGGCAAAATTGAAAGACGTGATCTTGGAAAAATCTAAAAAGAAAGAAACAGCAATCTCTCACGACGAGTTTCTTGAAGAATTGAAGAAATAATCAATTCTTCATTATAATCATAAAAAAAGCGATTCAAATTTTGAATCGTTTTTTTTATGCTTGATAAATTCAGTAGAAGTCTTATTCTAACTTCTAAGATCTAATTTCTAACCTCTTAAAAATTCAAAAATAACCTTGGATTGATTGGCTGATTATTCTTATGAACTTCATAATGAAGGTGAGGTCCTGTAGAACGTCCGGTATTGCCAGATTTTGCGATAATTTGATTCACTTTCACTCTGTCATTGGCTTCAACCAAAAGTTCGGAAAGATGTCCGTATAAAGTCACCAAACCGTTCCCGTGTTCAATCATCACACAATTGCCGTAACCGCCTCTCGCACCAGAGAAAATTACTTTTCCTGCGGCAGCACTTTTCACAGGACTTCCGTAAGCTACAGCAACGTCTAAGCCTTTATGAAACTGCATTTGGTCTTTCTCAGCCGGAGCATTGCTAGATGCGTTTTTATCTTCTTTTACGATAGCTTGTCTTTTTACAACATTTCCAAGACTGTCTTTTTCTTCAGCAATATTGGAATTATTCGCAACATCTGTAGGTTTTGGAGGAATAGGGTTTTTTCTGATTCCGAAGTTAGAAGAAATGTAACCATCAGTCGGAATCCCAAGCGGAACTTGTTGTAACTTTTGTTCAAGATCAACCAAATATTGGCTGTATCTGTTGCTGACTTTCGCCAGATATACTTCATTTTCTAAGCTGTCTTTTGCTAATTTTTCTATTCTAAGATCTGAGACATTTTTAGATTTCAAAAATCCATCGATGCTTCTGATGCTTTGATCTACGACTGCTAGATCTGTTTTGAGCTGAAGATGGTCTATGCTATCTTTTTCGTTATTGATTTTTACAATATTAACTTGATAGACTTTATCATCAATGCCGTTATACAATTTTGCAATGACTAAAGCCTGAACAAAACAAGCAATTAATAACAAAAGGAGGACTATATTTTTTTTCTTTTTCGATTTCAGATAATTGACCATCAATAGATTTTTAAAATGGACTGCAAAAGTAAGAAAATTTTATTTTTATCAATGTTAATCGGTCTTATGAATGTAAATTAGATTAATAAAAGTTAATTATTCTTAAAATATTGTAAAATGGAATTTAGATTTAGGTAAATTCACAAATTACATTAGATTTGTAATCTTGGAAAGTAATAGATATTTACAAATGAAAATGCAGATAAAGAATGACTAAGAAATCGACTAAATCATCTAAAAATGTACGCGTTGGCGTTTTAGGAAGCGGAAGTTTTGCAACAGCAATTGTAAAAATGCTTGCAGAAAATTGTAAAACAGTGAATTGGTGCGTTCGCAATGAGTTCGTAAAAGGTGCTATCGAACAACGTGGACACAATCCAACATATCTTACAACGGTTTCTTTCAATCTAAAAAAATTACAGATCACAACGGATATCAACGAACTGGTTTCCAATTCTGATGTCATTATTTTAGCCGTTCCCTCCATTTATTTGGCGGAATCTATGGAAAAACTGACTTGCGAATATGAAGGCAAATTATTCTGTTCGGCAATCAAAGGTATTGTTCCAAAACATAATGATATTGTTGCGCATTATCTGAAAGATCAATTTAAAATCGGATTCAAAAACCAAGCGGTCATTGCCGGTCCTTGTCACGCAGAAGAAGTTGCGATGGAACGTTTATCATATCTTACAGTTGCCGTTGCTCAAAAAGAAGATGCGGATGTTTTACAGAGCATTTTGTCGTCTTATTATATTAAGGTTAATACCAGTTGTGATATTCTTGGAAATGAATATTCTGCGATTCTGAAAAATATCTATGCGATAGGAGCGGGGATTGCGAGCGGTTTGGGATATGGAGATAACTTCATCGCGGTTTATGTTTCTAATGCGATCCGCGAAATGGAAATTTTTTTGGAATCAATTTATCCCGAAAAAAGAGATGTGAATGACAGTGCATATCTTGGAGATTTGATTGTAACCGCTTATTCCTTATTCTCCAGAAACAGAAATCTTGGAAACCTGATTGGAAAAGGTTACACCGTAAAATCTGCAATCCAGTCTATGAGTATGGTTGCGGAAGGTTATTACGCCACAAAAGGAATATATTCAATTTGTGAAGAGAAGAAACTGAAACTTCCAATAATAAATGCAGTTTATGATATTCTATATGAAGGGAAAAGTGCAGAGAAACAATTTGCTAAACTGACAGATCGATTAACTTAAAAGTTAATTAACAAAATATTACGATTTTCTATGATTTGATTGGAATAGAATTTGCGAAATTTGATTAGTCGAAAAATAAAAAACAAACACAAAAATGAAATATTCAAAATTAAAATTGGCTCAGGAAGCCATCAAGCATAAAGGATTTCTTCAAAAGATTCCTTCTGTGTACAGAATGTTCAAACTCTGGTACAGAGGCGAATACAAAATGAAATTTACAGATGTTTTAATTCCTGCATTAGCTTTAATATATGTGATTTCGCCAATAGATTTCATTCCGGATTTTGTTCCTGTTATTGGAGCTTTGGATGATTTGGCAATATTAGCTTTGGCAATTCCGCTGTTAATGAAAGAAGTAGATAAGTTCCTGCTTTGGGAAAGCCAACTTAGAAAAGGTGGAAATTCGCAAATTCAAGACGCAGAAATAGTAGAATAAAAAAATCCCGATTCAAAGCGCTGAATCGGGATTTTTATTTTTTAAACGCTGATGACTTCTTCAATCTCCGGAGCGTGTTGCTTGATGGTGCTTTCCACACCCAGCTTCATCGTAGAACTGCTGATACCGCAGCTAGAGCAGCTTCCCAAAAGTTTTACGAATACTTTCTTCTCCTGAACATCAACCAATTCAATATCGCCACCGTCTTTCTGCAAAAACGGACGAATGCTTTCCAAAGCATCCATCACCTTGGTTACCAGTTCTTCCTGAATTTGATTTGTATTATTATCCATTTTATATATTTTCTTATTAACTACTCCGTCAAAATTTCTGCGAAATTTCGCCACCCCTTCAGAGAAGGGGAATTTTTTATTTTTTCGGAGAACAACCAGCCATTGTTGTAATTTTCACGGCTTCGGTTGCAGGTAGATTTTTGTTTCTTTCAACCAGACTTTCTACCATATTCTGAGCCGTTTTCACATAAATCTCAGAAATCTTAGAATTTTCCTGAAGCGCTGCTGGTCTTCCAACGTCACCCGCTTCTCTGATGCTCTGAATCAATGGAATCTCTCCCAAAACCGGAATCCCCAAATCCTCTGCCATAAACTGAGCACCTTGTTTGCCAAAGATATAATATTTATTCTCAGGTAACTCTTCCGGCGTGAAATAAGCCATATTTTCTATCAATCCCAAAACCGGAATGTTGATACTTTCCATATTGAACATCGCGATTCCCTTTCTCACATCCGCCAAAGCAACGTGTTGAGGCGTGCTCACAATCACAGCGCCTGTCACCGGAACTTCCTGAATGATAGATAAATGAATATCTCCAGTTCCCGGAGGAAGGTCAATCAACAAGAAATCCAATTCGCCCCAATCCGCATCACGAATCATCTGATTCAACGCTTTGGAAGCCATTGGTCCTCTCCAGACAACCGCTTGGTTTGCGCCAGAGAAATATCCGATGGATAGCATTTTCACACCGTAATTCTCAATTGGTTTCATCAGATTTCTGCCGTTTACTTCTACAGAAATTGGTTTTTGACCTTCTGTGTCAAGCATTGTCGGGACAGATGGTCCGTAGATATCTGCATCCAGCAATCCAACTTTGAAGCCCATTTTTGCCAACGTCACTGCAAGGTTTGCCGCAACCGTAGATTTTCCAACGCCACCTTTTCCGGAAGCGATGGCAATGATATTTTGAATTCCAGCAATTTGCTTTCCTTTGATTTCGTTCACCGGCGTTGCAGGTAATTCCGGAGAAGTAATCTTCAGTTTAAGATTGATCTGCTCTCCAAATTCCGAAGCAAATGCCTGCTTCATAGCCACTTCCAGTTTCTTTTTCTCGTGCATTGCCGGAGAGTGGGAAGTCATATCAATATAAATATCGTCTCCCATCACCTGAAAATTGCTTACCAGGTCTTCCACTTCTATTTCTTTCAGGAATTCCTGAACTTTTGATTTCGTCGGCATAAAACTTTTGATTCTTAATCCTGCAAATTTACGGATTTTAAAATTAATTTAGAATCAATACGATTTGTGATTTTGTCTATGTTGATGATTTTTGGCAGGCGTCTTGGGTGGGAGCGTAGGAGCGTTTTAGTGTTCGAGAGATAAGTATAGCGTAAAAACTCACCAACTCTAAAATTCTCCTGCACTCCAACTTATCTTAAGAGCCGGGAACCTGCTGTCCGTTGCAATTCCTCGCGCCTTGCTTTTCCCATCGCTTGCTGTGGGATTTCCACTACCATCAGGGCTAGGGATTTCCATTTCAATTGAAGCCTTGTCAATAAAAACTCAATTTTGTCACTCCATTGGAAACTAAACACATAATGGAATTTTTATTTATAAAGTCTTCGAGAGCCTCAGACTGACATCGCTGAAAAAGCTGATTACATTAGAGGTGTCACACTGAGCGGAGTCGAAGTGTTTTTAACTAAGATTAATCAACCTTCAAAGTCAAATTATTATCATTCGGATTTCCATTAGTATTAAGTGCGCTGTAAGGCGAAGTGAACCAGCCATTTTTGTTCATTACAAACCGGAATTCATAAGCCTTTCCTTTCTCAAATTGAGATTTCGGCAACACCAATTCAAACATGTTTTTGTCCTTCAAAACCATTTGATAAGCTGTATTCCCAGGATTCCAATCATTGAATGAGCCAGCTACAGCCATTTTGTCTATAGCTTCAGCATTTAATTCTTTAGGGATTTTGTAAGTAAAAATCACTTTATCATTCTCAATCCGATAACCATAGATTTCTTTTTTGACATCAGGCTTGTTGATAATTTCAGAAGCAACAGATTCTTCTCGTGACCAGTACGGATTGGATAATTGTTTATCAATCAATCCTGCAATGTGGTTGATGATAAAATAAAGGGGCGGAAAAGCGTTGTATTTGTAACCGTTTGACATAAAAATGATAGACAAGTCATTCTCTGGAAAGATACTGTAAGCACTTACATTTCCGCCAGAAAAACCGTAAGACGTTACATTTCCGATTTTGGTAATTTTCCAGCCGTATGCAAAAAAATCTTGCTTATTGCTGTAATCAAATGGTTTCCACATCATTTTTTTTGTTTCTTCTCTTAGGAATTTGTTGGAGTCAAGATTGATGCTCCATTGTAAAAAATCGGGAAGGGAAATTGCCAGTCCATTCGCAGGGTGAGCTCTCAAACCTCCAACGTGCGTGGATTTTTTATACTGCTTCAGAGAATCATTATATCTGTAAAACTGAATGCGATTCGGAATTTCTTCAAGAGAATTGGAATTGAATATGATTCTATTCTGAGCATCAGAAAACTGATTTTTCAAAACATAATCTTCAAACTTTTGTCCTGTAATTTTTTCGATAATCATCGCCAAAAGCATATAATTGGTTTGATTATAACTATACTGATTTCCCGTCTCGAATTCCATTTTTTCTTTGGATAGTCGTTCAAAAACTTCAGAATTGGAAATATTAGTAGGTAAATTATGACGCTCAAAATCCGGAATGCCAGATGAATGTGACAAAAGATTCTTGATTTTCACATCTTGCCATTCTTTTGGAAGATTATCAACATACTTCGAAACTTTATCTTCAAGCGATAGTTGTCCATTTTCAATCAATTGGAAAACAGCAACATTGGTAATCAGCTTCGTCGTAGAGTAAACCCGGAAAAGAGAATTAGAGTCCACTTTTTTATCTGATTCCAAACTTTCTCTGCCGTAATATTTTTGAAAAATTATTTTATCATTCTTCACAATGCCAAATGCCAAACCTGGAATCTCGTAAGTTTTCATTACTTCGGTCAGGTAGTTGTCGATTGTTTTTGTTTGTTCTGCTTTTTGACAAAATCCTAAAAATGAAAGATTTAAAAAGAATAAGATTAAGAAGGCTTGTTTCATTAGTTATCGGTTTACGACATAAGGACAATTCTGAGCTTTGCTTTATTACATAAGAAAGTAATAAAATTTAAAACTTGTCCATAAAAAGACATTTCTGTCATTTCGAAGGAATCTAGACTAACATTTTCACCATACGAAAAGTCTTCGACTTCGCTCAGACTGACAATTTTAAAAAAAACAATTTTAGTATTAGAGTTGTCACACTGAGCGGAGTCGAAGTGTTTCTTCAGGAGAATCTGTTTTGCTTCTTATAATTAAAGCAGTAAAAAGGAACGAAAAAATGTTTTGAAAGCCTTTGTTATTTAACTCTCCAACTGCCCTTCCCACTTACTTACCGCAGAAGTTGCCAACGCATTACCCAAAACATTCGTCATACTTCTTCCCATATCGCAGAAATGGTCGATTGGTAAAATCAAAGCGATGCCTTCCACCGGAATATCAAACATTCCACACGCAGCGACGATGATTACCAAACTTGCTCTTGGAACTCCGGCAATTCCTTTACTTGTCAGCATTAGAACCAAAAGCATTATGATTTGCTGTCCAAGTGGCATATCGATGCCATAAATCTGAGCAATGAAAATGGAGGCAAACGTCATATACATCATACTTCCGTCCAGATTGAAGGAATATCCCAATGGCAAAATGAAAGAAACAATTCTGCTGTTGCAACCAAATCTCTCCAGTTCTTCTACCAATTTCGGGAAAACGGCTTCGGAACTTGTAGTGGAAAATGCAATCAACAAAGGTTCTTTGATTCTTCTCAACAATTCGAAAAGTCTGTTGCCAAGAATCATATATCCAACTAATAAAAGTACCAACCAAAGAATACCAAGTGCAAAAAAGAAATCTCTCAGGTAAATTGCATAGACTTTAAAAATCTCAAAACCATTTGTCGCCACCACGGCAGAAATTGCACCGAAAACACCCAACGGCGCAACCCACATAATATAACCAACCATTTTCAAAATGGCGTGAGCAATAATATCTAAACCTTTAATAACTGGTTTTACATAATCTTCACCCATCGCAGAAAGTGCAATGCCGAACATTACGGAGAAAACCACGATTTGAAGAACTTCATTAGTAGCAAACGCTTCGAATAAACTTTTCGGGATAATGTGTGTCACAAAGTCTTCCGCAGAAAATCCTTTGCTGTTTTTTACAATGTCAGAAGCGGACGAAACATCCTGAATCGGAAGTTGTGTCACGTGACCAGGTTCCAGCCAATTCACCAAAACCAAACCGATTGTCAAAGAAACTAAGGAAGCAGATATGAACCAAAGCATTGCCTTCGTCCCAACTCGTCCTACCATTTTGATATCGCCCATTTTTGCAATTCCCACAACCAAAGTCGAGAAAACTAACGGCGCAATAATCATCTGAATTAGTCGGATAAAAACCGTTCCAAGCAACTTGATGTTCTTGGCAAATTCTGCATTTGATTCCGGATAATTGGTGTGGACGATTCCTCCTAAAATAACGCCCAAAATCAATGCGACGATAATTGCGATAAACAGTTTATTCTGACCTTTCATAACTTTTATATAGATTTAAATATTTTGAACACAAAGTCCACTGAGATTTAATTTATTAGAATGTTTAAAGGCTCACAAAGGTACTTCGACTAGCTCAGTATAAACTTCAAACTTAGCAAAGAATAAAATTCTCTTATAAGCGAAGCGGCTTTGTGAACTCTTGAGCATTATTCTATAAATTCTTTGTGCGCTCTGCGTTCCAATTATACTAAATTTTCTTCCAATGTAAATTGTAACTGAACAAAACTAATATTTTTGAGAGAATAACCACTTATTTTTTAAATTAATATTAAGACAATCAGGAAATTCATCAGGTTTCGCATCAATAAATATAAAATACGATTCACGCACAGTTCAAATTAGAAATCGTTCTTTGTATAAATCTGATTTTGAATGAAAAGAGATGTTGAAATTGTCATTATTTCTGATGTCCATCTTGGAACTTACGGTTGCAAGGCGAAGGAATTGTTGCGTTATCTCAATTCCATCCGTCCAAAAACTTTGATTCTGAATGGCGATATCATTGATATTTGGCAATTCAAGAAATCTTATTTTCCGAAATCGCATTTGAAAGTTGTCAAGAAATTAATCTCATTTGCAACCAAAGAATCTGAGGTTTTTTACATCACAGGCAACCACGACGAAGCATTCCGAAATTTCACAGATTTTGAATTGGGAAAACTGAAGTTGTGCAACAAACACGTTTTGAAACTTGGCGAAAAGAAAGCTTGGATTTTTCACGGCGATGTTTTCGATGCGTCGGTTCAACATTCCAAATGGATTGCGAAATTAGGTGGACAAGGTTATGATTTGCTAATTGCGATTAACAATCTCGTGAATTGGTTTCTTGAGAAAATCGGAAGAGAAAAATATTCATTCTCCAAAAAGATTAAAAATAATGTCAAAAAAGCTGTGAAATATATCGGTGATTTTGAACTGACAGCTTCGGAATTGGCAATAGAAAATAACTTCGATTATGTGATTTGCGGACACATTCATCAACCTCAAATCCGAGAAGTAATTGGCAAAAAAGGAAAATGTACTTACTTGAACTCCGGCGATTGGGTGGAAAATCTCTCGGCTCTGGAATATCAAAATGGCGAATGGAAACTCTTTGTCTATGAAGATGAAAAACACACTTTGGGTGATGAGCAGCCAGAAGAATCAGAGGAAATGAAAGGAATCAATAGTGAGGAACTGATGAAAATAGTGACTCAAATTATATAAAAACACAAATTAATGAAAGTATTATACGCCTTCCAAGGCACAGGAAACGGACATCTCGCACGAGCTCAGGAAATCATCCCGATTCTCAAAAAGCACGCACTGGTAGACACTTTAATCAGCGGACATCAAACGCAGTTGAAGTCAGATTTTGATATCGATTTCCGTTTCAAAGGTGTGTCTTTGCTTTATAACAAAACTGGTGGATTGTCCTACAAAAAGACTTTTCTGGAAAATAATTTCTGCAAAGCGGCGAAAGTTATCAAAGATTTGGATTTATCTGCTTATGATTTAATTATCAATGATTTTGAGCCGTTGACAGGCTGGGCTGCAAAACTGAAAAATCTACCAATTATGGAGCTTAGTCATCAGGCTTCACTTACTTTTAAGGAAACACCGAAACCGGAGAAAAAAGACTGGCTTGGGAATCTCATTCTTAATAATTATGTGCCTTGCAAAAAGAAAATCGGTTTCCATTTTGAGAACTATAATTCACATATCAAAAAGCCTGTCATCAGACAAAAAATCAGAAATCTGAATCCGAGCAATCAAGGTCATTATCTGGTTTATCTGCCAAGCTTTTCGGATGAAGTAATCACGAATTTCCTGACGAGAATCGATGTACAATGGAAAGTGTTTTCCAAATATGCGAAACAGGTTCAGAAGTTCAATAATGTGGAGATTTTCCCAATTGATGAGAAAAAATATCTGGAACTGTTCGAATCTTGCGAAGGAATCCTTTGCAACGCTGGTTTCGAAACACCTGCTGAAGCATTGTTTATGAACAAAAAACTATTTGTGATTCCGATAGAAAATCAATACGAACAAGAATGTAATGCATTTGCGCTTCACAGAATGGGCGTTGCAAATTCCGATAAATTGGACCCGATAAAAATCCGAGATTGGATTAATTCTGAGAATTTGATTGAGGTCAATTATCCGGATAATATCGAAAGTATTATTACGAAAGAGGTTTTGTATTGATGTTTTTTGAACACAGAGTTCAGTAAGTTTTTTAATTACACTGTGTTTTTAAGTCTCACAAAGGCGTAAAACTTAACAAAGACAAACTAAACGATTTCTTCTTTAAGCGAAGCAGCTTTGTTAAACTTAATTTAGTTTTTTTGTCAAAAATCTTAGTGTGCTTGGTGTTCAAAATTCCACTAATGTCAACTCTTATTTCCACCGATTTTATTGAATTTAAAAATCAAAGTCAGCATAAAATAACGTCGCAAAATCAGTTCCTCCTTGTCTTCCACATAATTGTCGCCAATCGTTCTTGTGATATTTTGACGCTGATTCAGTAAATCATAAACTTTAAATTTCAACATCATCTGCTTCTTGTAAAACTGATAAGTCAAACTCGAATTCCAGAAATAGGAGGCTCGGTTGAAACCTGCGGAAATATTAGAATTGTTCGCATACCGGAAATCATTTTCCCAGAAAAGGTTTTTCTTCAGGAAATAATTGGTCGTTCCAATATTGACTGTTTGATTCGCAATTTTCGTTTTATCCAGACTATAATTGGTGTAATGCGAGTAGGAATAATTGATTCCGAAAGACGAGCGAACATCCATAATATCTTTCCAATTCAGAGTCACGTTCAGTCTTGGATAAAGTGTGTAGATGTCATTCGTAAATTGTGTGGCATCCACAAATCCTTTTCTATAGCTATAACTTGTGGAGAAAGTCGGTGCAATTCTCAATCGGTTTCCGTTCCATTTGTAACTTTTGGAAAATGACGTGTTGAAGTTCGCACGTTTGTTTCCACTGATGTTTGCGTAAGTGCTGAACTGTTTTCCGGACTCATCAAAGTAAGAAAAATCCACAATGTCATTATTGATATAACTGAAATTCATCGCGGCAAAAAAGTTAATTCCTCTCGCCACATCATTAGAATTATAATTGATATTCGTCGAGTTTTGCCACGTACTTTTCAAATCTTTATTTCCCTGAACGGTGATTAGCGGATTAGAAATATCGATGAAAGGATTCATTTCAATTGCCGCTGGAATCGTGTAGTTGGCGTTGTTCGTAATTCGCAGACTTTTGCTTCTCGTGAATTTGTATTGTAACATCAAACTATATTCTGGCAACACAAAATTCTTTTTGAGCGGAATATTTTCCTGATTGTAAATGGAATTAAGGTCAAGTTTGGAGTAATTAAGATTCGCACCAGCTCGGAAAGTCAGTTTTTCTTTGTTGAGGTTGTAATTGATTTCAGTATTAAGGAAATCATTGTTTTGATTTAATGTATTAGATAACAGTGAATTATAACTTGAATATTCATTTGAATTAGTATCAAAATCATTGACAATTCTTTCATTGCTCAAATTCTGATGGTCAAAATTCATTTCCAAAGAAACTGTCGCGGAATCGGAAATTGGTTCAAAATATTTGAAGTTCACTCCAAAAGTATTTCTCGAATTCTTGGTTTGTGAAAACTGATTTCGGTAATCATTATCTTCCGGCGTTTGGAAAAACAAAGTTTCCTGAAGATTGTAATTCCGGTTCACGCTTTGCGCAAACGTATTATTGATGGAAGCCGAAAGTGACCGTCTTTCATTTTTGAATCGCCTCGTCAAACCAATCGTCGGACTGAAGTTGTTGTTCTCAGAATTTCCTCTCACAGAACTTTTGCTGCTGTTCAGATTTTCGTCGTCGCGAAGCGTGAAAGTATTGCTGTCGCTGACATTATCAACCGAAGTATTCGCAAAATTGGCAGAAATGGTAACGTCTGTCAGCGAATCGATTTTAATATTAGCATCCGTACTAGCATTAAATTTCCTTGTATCAGAATTTCCATTTCGTTCCGAGTTTTTATCCAATTTATAATCCGGCAGAAAAGTCGTCCTCGATGTTTTGGAATACGTTTCCAAGTTGCTGTCATTGTATTGCAAGCTTAGTTTATCCAAGTTCAGATTGTCTCCAATTTTATCCGCATAATTGATTCCAATCATCGAAGTTCGCAGAATTCCGCTGTTGATGGTGCGACCGTTTACCGCTGAGTTTTTACTCTTGCTTCCACCGCTGTCAAAAAAACTATCAACAGAAAATCCGGTAGTGTTGATATTATTGGAAGCCGCAATCAAAGCAATATTTCTGTCTTTCTGGAATCTCGTCATAAAAAGATTGCCTTCATAGCGTTTGTTGCTGCCGTAACCCAGACTCAGATTGTTAAGATTTCCTTTGTTATTTTTTTCATCGATGTTGAAGTTGACCGTCATACTGTCGGATTTCGGCGTTCTTCCGGTGAATTCTTCTTCCTTGGTTTTTGATGTTGTAAATTGGATTTTCTTGATGATGTCTGCAGGGAAAGTCTGTAGAGCAATCGTTCCGTCCTTATTGAAAAATGGTTTCCCATTGATGAGAATTTTGTTGACAGGCTTTCCATTAATGGTAATTTTCCCCTCTTCATCAGTTTCAACACCTGGAATTTCTTTCAATAATTCATCAATTTTTGCGTCAGGTTTTACTTTTAGATAAGATGCTGTGTATTCAACTGTATCTTTTTTGATTTTGACAGGCGAAACCGTAATTTGAACTTCTTCAATACTCGTTACTAAATCTTTTATCAATTTGATATTTCCAAGTTCTTCATCTTTATTAATGACCTCGAATTTTTTGGAATAAGTTTTAAGCTTATCGCCTGTAATTTGTAAAAATAAAGGTTCATTCTGAGTTGGAACTTTAAAGCTGAAATTCCCGTTTTTACTGGTTCCAGTAAAATTGATGATGGAGGAATCTTTTTGTTTAATGAGTGAAACCGTTGCGTTTTCCAATGGTAAATTGTTATCGTCGGTCACTTTTCCGCTTACGTTATAAGTTTGAGCATTTAGTTTTATAACAAGGAAAATAAAGACAATCAGTAGTTTTTTCATCAATAGTTTTTAGTAGTAATTAGTAAGCGTCAGAAGTTAGATTAGAAATATCCAGATTGTTAAATGTCGAAACAAAATTTAATAATCAACAATTATATAATCAATGTCTTTTATCACAAAGAAAAAATTGTCGATATAATCAATTGTTGGAATAGATTGATATTGCTTTTTCAATTCTTCTATTTCACGTTTGGACATTCTCTTTGTATTGTTTTTGGAAAGCTCCGATTCTTTTTCTAATTGCCAATTTTTAAAATATTCATCAACATCATTCTTATAATTCTCACTTTTTTTATAAGTTTCAAATTGCACTATTTTGAACTTAATAAAATCATTCTTGTCAATGGTTTTTTGTTTTACAATAGAATCTTTTTGAATTGTGATTAAAATATATTGACTGTATAGACTGGAATATCCAAAATTATCAGAATCTATATATTCTCCACTCGGAACAACTAAAATTCCCGAATAATCTAATGTTATTTTTTTGTCGCCGAACAATTTTTGGTAAACAGAAATATATTCGCTTTTATCAGAATTCATATTCTCTACTTCGATATCTACAAGAGTCAAAAAGTTATTTTCGATTTTGAATGTTGCAATATACCCCCGATAATTACTTGTAGAAGAAGGTATTGACTTTTCTCCTTTCTTATTTCTGTAAATAATTTTTTCACCATAAATGGGATGGTCTGCGGGATGGATTTCAAAATATTTCTCCAAAGGATTGTTCAGGAGGTCATATTCTTTATTGTTTATGATTATTTTATCAGGTTCCTGCGATGTTGCAGTGACCTTTGCTAATAATATAGAAAAGAATAAGATGAGAAATTTGATATTCATTAGAAAATTGGCTATGTCTCAAAAATAGAAAAAACCCCTGAAAAATCAGAGGTTTTAAATTTTTATTACGTTTTGAAATTAAGCTTTCAAATATCTTGCATAAGCGTAACCTTCTTCGCCGTCAGCAGTTTTGATTTTCCACCAGTCGTCAGAAGATTGCTCAACTAAAGTTACTGTTTCGCCTTTTGCAGCTTTTCCAACAATAGAAGCTTCCGTAGAAGGCTCCTGTCTGATGTTAAGATTGGATTCATCTGTTGCAACAGTCAAAGTCGCACCAGTCGCCAATCCAGAAACTTGAACATCGATATTAATATCAGTTGCAGTATAAGAAGAGTCGATTGCGCCTAAAGCATTCCAAACTGTATCTTTTGAAGCACTGTTAGTTGCTTTTCCTGTGATGTACAAAACACCATCTTGCTCTTGAACAGAAAGGTCAGAAAGTCCAGCAGACTGAGCTGCAGCAACTACACTTGCGTATTTATCTTGTAAGCTCATAATTACTTAACTGTTATTTTGTTATCGTATTTACCAATTTTTAAAGCATCTACAGATTCTTTCACTTTTCTAGCATTTGCAGAAGTTGTAGTTCCAGTCAATGTCAAAGTTCCTGCAACATCTTCAGCTTTCACTCCTGGGATATCTTTCAATGCCGTGTTTACTTTTGTTAGAACCGCAGCGTCAACAGCGTTTACTTCTATTGGAGCAGCAACAGGAGCAACAGTTGCCATATCGTGAACATCTTTCACACCTTCTACTTTTTTCAAAGCATCGATAGCAGCTTGTTTGTCAGCTTCGGTCGCGAAGACTCCGCTTAGGTGAGCTTGTCCTTCCTTCACTTCAACAGAAGTTCCAGGATAAGCCGTGATTACAGTAGTTGCCTGTGATGTCAGTTCTGCATCAGAGACTTTCTTTTTACAAGAAACAGCCGTCATTGATACCATTAAGGCAAGAGCAGCGATTTTAAATGTTTTTCTCATAGTATTAAATTAATTTATGTTTTTTAAGCAGTAAAATTAATGCCAAAAGGATTTGTTGATTTTTCCGGCATTGAAATTTTAAACTTTCACTTAATGTAAAATTAATTTTTTTTTCGATACAGAAATTAATTTTAAATAAAATTAACAGTTTTTTGATGTAGAATTTTAAAATAAAAAATGGGAACGCAAAATTAATTGCATTCCCATCTGTATAAAAAGTAGTTAAGTTATTAAAAAGAAATCGTGTTTACCGTTGCAGAAGCAGAAGTTGTAGTTGTGCTTTTCAATGTTGCTCCGGATGTAGAATAAGTTCCGCCAGAATATAATCCCCAGCCTGTAGAAGTTCCTACATAACTTCCGCCAGTATAGCTTCCACCGAAGTAGATTTTATACTGAGTTGATTTTGCCAAATTCGGACTAGAGAAATGGAAATAATAAACAGCATTTTTCGGTTTGAAAGTTACCATTTCTGTTCCTGCAGCATTTTCAATATGTAATAAAGAAGTTGCGGCTAATTGAGCAGAAGATTTAATATACATACTTACCTGTGTAGAAGCTGTTCCCATTGCCTTTGTCATACTTGCATTTGAACCTGCAGAAATTAAAGTTCCCCCGTTCATTAGGAAAGTTCCGTTATAATCGATGCCTTCTTCCGGCTGACTTGTAGGTCCATTTACGATTGTAGTTCCGCCGGAAATTGTAATGTTTCCGTTGCTGTCAATCGCATCACTTCCTGTTACAATATTGATTCCGCCTGTGATATAAAGATGACTTCCATCGTTGGACTCAGTTCCACCGGAAACAGTTCCATAAGTTGCATTTAGTCCATCATTAGAAGCAGTCACATTATTAACACCGCCGGCTAAAGTAATAATTGGCGCTTCAATTCCTTCGCCAACGCCAGAAGTTGCTGAGATTGCAGAAACAGTGTTTGTTCCACCGTTTACAGTTACAGAAGTATCAGAATGAATCCCGTCATCCGTAGAGTTGAATGTATTATTTCCATTGTTGATAACAATTGCACCTGCTGCAACCAAAGTTTTTGGATGAGAATAGTCTGTTCCAGAAACCAATAATCTTGCTCCGGTTGTTGTAATCTTTAAAGTTGGATTTCCAGTAGCCGTTCCAATAGTTACTTGACCATCAGATTTGATTCCTTTACCTGCAATTCCTGAACTGTTTGTTGTCAAAGAACCACCGCTGATAATCACGTTTGCATCTCCTGAAATAGCTGCTGAAGAATAAGAATCAGTAGCTCCTGTCGTATTGGTATATTTTGCACCAGCTCCGGCTGTTGTAATATTGATTGTTCCACCAGAAATCTCGATATCAGCATCAGCAGAAATTCCTTTTGTTCCTGTTGCAGTTGTAGTTCCGGTTACGGTAACAGTTCCGCTTGAGATTGTTACTTTTCCGTCAGCTTTGATTCCTGTTGGATAAGATGGGTCGAATCCGCTTCCTGAAGCATTCAGTAATGTTGCCCCTGAAAGATTTGCAGTTGTATTTCCTCCACTTATTGTCACATTTCCTTTAGCTTTAATTCCTTTGCTCGCCGTTCCGGAATTAGTTAAAACTAATGTTCCGCCAAGAATATTAATATCTGTATCAGAAGAAATAGAAGCCGAAGCGTAGGAATCTGCAACACCAGTTGTATTGGTATAAGCTGCTCCGTTTCCTGCAGTTGAAATCGTAATATTTCCGCTATTAATATTGATTTCTTTTCCTGTAGAAATTCCTTTTCCTCCGTTTGCTGTTGAAGCAAGAGTTAAATTAATGGTGGCATTGCTCACGGTCAAAACGCCATCAGTTTTAATCGCAGTAGAGTAGGATGGGTCAAATCCTGTTCCTGAAGCTGTAAGAACAGCTGCTCCAGAAAGATTTGCTGCGATATTTCCGCCGTTGATTGTAATGTTTCCTTTTGCGCTGATTGCTTTAGATTGAGCTCCGGTTAAAATCAGATTAATAGTTCCGCCAGAAATATTAATTGTGTTACTTCCTGTTTTGATTCCTTTCACATCAGCCGAAGCCAAAGTTGCAGTAATTGAACCTCCTGAAATTAAAACTGCTGCATCTCCTGCATCAACAGCATCAGCAGTAGCAGTGATATTCAAATCGCCATTGCTCATTGCTAAACCTTCGGAATGTAATCCGTCAGAAGCCGCGCCGGTTACTTTAATAGTTCCGTTTTGAATTTCAATATCTTTCGAAGTTGAAACACCGTGCTTTACAATTCCGTTGATATTTAAACTTCCTGTTCCATTAAAAATGATTTTTCCATTGGTTTGCAATGCTCCGTTTTTGGTGCTTGCAGTTCCGTCTGTTAAAGAATTTGTCGTTCCGCTCTGCAACGTGAAAGTATGCGTTTGACCGCCGGTAACTCCAATTGCAGAACCATTCGGATTGATGAGGTTCAGATTATTCAAAATGAAATTCGCAGGAGTTGCAGAATTGATTGTTAAGCTTCCCGAAGAGCTCGTTCCCAAAAGATGATATTGCAAATTGCTGATTGACGAAGTTGAGGTTGCAGTAACAGCTCCTCCAGTTGCGGTAATCGTTACGCCATTTGCTGAATAAGGATTGATAATTGTAGCATTATCTGTTCCGTTGTAGATGATGTAGATTTTGTCAAGATTGACTGTACTGTTTGTAAATGTCAAACTATCAATTACATTTTTTCTGATATCCAAAGTGCTGGTTTGTCCACTCAATTTGAATTTCGAATAAGTATTGTCCAGCTTGATACTATCCACCGAAGCAATCGGAGAAGCATACATCGTGTTCCCAGAATTATGAACAACTACTTTTTGCTGAGCTTTAATCGAAAAAGAGAAAAGCATCACTAACATTAATAATAAATGCTTTCTCATTTCTTGATAAATTTAATAGTTACACCATTCGCTTGAACCAAATAAACACCAGCATTCAGTTTGGAAACATTGATGTCTTCGTCAGATTTGTAATTTCCTGAAATAACCAATTGTCCGCTTGTACTGTAGATTTTTACAGCCAGAGATTTCGATTCTGATTTGATTCTGATATAGTTTGTGGAAGGATTCGGGTAAAGCTGAAGATTACTCTTGTTGGCTCCAATTTCCTGAGTTGCCAGAACTTCATCCGTAAAAGTAATTTTCTGAATGATACTTACAGGAATACTAGTTTCTGTAGAAGTAGCTTCGGGTTTTACTAAGAGATTGTCGCCTGAGAAATATAGTTTCCCCGAAGATGAAACGTTGAATCCCTGTTCTGTTCCGGTGTAATATTTTATTTTAACTCCTGTTTGTGCGAAAGCGAAAACTCCTACAAACATTAGAAAAACAAAATACACTTTGCTGAAAAAGTGATAGTTATTGTTCATAATTATTATTTTAATGAACAAAAATATCTTTACAGTCTTAATAATGAAAATAAATGCGGAGAATTATGGAAATGTGTCGGTTTTTGGAATAATTGATAAAATTATTGAGTGGATGGTTAGATAATGATATTTTTAATTTCTGAATAAGTTGGATTGATTTCTGAAGTTGAAACTTTATTAAAGGCATTAATAATTAATGATGATGTTGTTTTCTTTTCCAATTTTTTTCAATCTTTCAATATATTCAGTATTAATTTTTGCTTTAGATGTTTGTATTTCTTCTGTTCCGTCAGGATAAACTGTCTTTGAAACATAATCTTCGGGATTCAAAGCATTTGAATAAGCTTTATTGAGCAATGTTTTTGCTTTTTCCATTTCTCCAACTTTTATAAATATTTGAATTTTAGAAATTTCTCCAGTTGTTAAATTAATATTTTCATCATTAAGGATTAAATCCTTTAGAGAAATTAAATCAGTGTTTGTTTCAAGAAATGGTTTTAAATAATTATTTAGATGAGAATGAATCTCCATCTGTAAACTTTCTTTTTTTATATTGTTATTTAATTCATACCAATAATCATTTCCTTTCACTACTTGTCCAAGTCTAATCCTTATTTGGCAATCGTATTCACGAATAAATTTAGGAACTTCATTATTCCCATTCTCAGTATAAATTTTCGCCACAAAAAAACCAATGTTGAAAGTAAATGAAACATTATCTTGATGATTCCATCTGCTTTTTTGGATATTTACGACTTGAGTTAATTCGTCTGTTTTCTTATTAAAAACATTTCCATTTTTTTTAAATTCTAGTTCTTTAAAAAATGGATAGACAATGTTTTTCAATATTTCATTGAATTCTAATTGCAGGTTTCGTTTAACCTTAGTCTTTTTTTTAATAAAAACTTAAACATAATTCAAGCTATTTCTCATTTTATTCTCAAAAACTCCTTCGCCAGCTCAATCATTTTCGGGTCGCCTGTGTATTTCCCTTTTTCATCAGATAATTTAACAGTCGGAATCCATTCATTATTAATGCCTTTTACACTGATGAGTTTCATCACAATATTCATTGGTTTAAGTCCAACATCATTTGTAAGATTGGTCCCGATTCCAAAAGAAATCCCAATTCTTCCTTTGCAGTAATTCGTGATTTCTTCCACTTTTTCAAGATTCAAACCATCTGAGAAAATAATATATTTAAATAACGGATTGATGCCTTGTTTCTGATAATGTGCAATGGTTTTATCCGCAAATTCCAATGGGTCACCGCTGTCGTGACGAACACCGTCAAACAACTTTGCAAATTTCTTATCAAATTGCTGAAAGAAAACTTCCGTCGTATAAGTGTCGGAAAGAGCAACACCCAAATCTCCACGGTAAACATCTACCCAATTTTCCAATGCGATAGAATTCGCCATCTTGAAACCAAATTCCGCCGCGTGAAACATAAACCATTCGTGGGCGTGCGTTCCAATTGGTTTTACGTTGTAAAGCATTGCCAAATGAACATTGGACGTTCCAGTGAAAGTTGATTTTTTATCCTGAATCAAAGCGTCCATTACCAATCTATGAACTTTGTAAGAATGCCTTCTTCTTGTACCAAATTCCGCAAACGGAACACCAAGTTCTGTCAAATGAACGGCTTTTTCCACGGTTTTATCAATGACTTCTTCGTTGGTTTGTCTTTCCAGATGATTCATTTCATAATGAAGTTCACTGATAAGTGCCAAAAGAGGAACTTCCCAAAGAATGGTTCTGTACCAAAGTCCTTCGACAGAAACTTTTAGTTCAGCTCCGGTTTGTTCAATTTTTACTTCGGAAGGGTCATAATGAAAACCTTCCAGAAAATCGAGGTAGGGAAGGGCGAGATATGGGCAAGTTACTTTGAGATATTTTTTCTCGTCTTTGGTCAATTTTAATTCTGCCATAGCATTGACAGATTTTCTGAGTTCGTCTGCGAAACCTTCCGGAAACTCGTGTTTGCCTCGGTTGATGAATTCGTATTTTACAATTTCGTTGGTAAACAATTTTACTACTGCATTTTGCATTGTGATTTTGTAAAAGTCATTATCTAGAATAGAATTCAGCCGAACTTCGCGCATAAAAATATCGTTTACACAAATCTAAGGAATTTTGTTGAGGAGAGTTTTGAACTTGATTGATTTTAATCATTAATATAATATACTTTTTACATTGTACAAATTACAATTCTTACTTTTGCAAAAATTATTTGAAATGGTAAAAGCGCTGATGTATTTTGTGGTTGGAACTTTAGTTAGTTTTTTCCTGAGACGTCTTACAGGAAGTCCGATAGATTTCTGGGTAGAACTTTATGTAGCTTCGGCTTTTGGGATTGGTTGGGGATTGGCTTATTTTGTTGACCATCCGGACTGGCCTTTGCCAAAGAAAATGGGGATTTCTTTTATAGGCATTATTTTCCTCGTTGTTTTGGGATTACTGCGTTTTGATTTTGAAACTGCGATTTCTTCCATCATCAAATTCTCTACAGTTTTCGTAGCTTATTATATGATAGCAAGTTTCCGAGAAAGTAAATCGTTGAGGTATTGATATTAATTATATAATTTAAAAAGCCAGACTTCTTAGGGAATCTGGCTTTTTTGATTTTTAATGGATCATCAGGAAACTTACTAATGCTAATCCTAGTACTAAAAATATAAAAGCAAAGAAGTTGAACCAGAGGGTTAGAAATCCGATGAGTATGCTGACTCTCTTTTTAGTATTATAAACCCGTTTGTGGGCTATGAAAAAGTAGATGATGTCATAAAAGAAAATACAGGAAATCCCTAAGTACAATAGTTTGTTGATAAATGGCACGCTACAGTATTCTGAAACTTTGTATAATAGTAATGAAAGTAATAAAGACAATAATAGAAATGAAAAGTAATGTAATGTGAAAATACCGTGGTCGAAATACCACCATTTCTTTTTGTTATGAAACAACCATAAAATAAAGGCAAAAATTGGGAGGTAAATGAAAAGTGCTTTTGGAAGATTATGAATAGTTGTTTCTATAAACCCCTTTAAAACCTCACTCTTTTTGTAGCCTTTTTTCTCCAATTCAGCAAGTTTGCGGGATATTGGTCTATTAAAGAAATTGTCATCAGCAATAGTAATTTCATTTTTCTGTAGCTTTTTGTCCATATCGAATGTCTCTTCAAATTCATCGATTTTTGAAGAGTCCGTAAGAATAGGGCTGTATTTTGCAATTAGTATACTGTCTTCTTTCGTTAACTTTTCTTTGGCATTAGCATCATTGATAGCTTTTTGTATTTCAGAAATTTTATCCTTCTGAGAAAATAATTTTGATTTACCCTTTCCCTCAAAATTAATATCGAAAGGCGGTAATACGGCAAAAAGAAAAAATGTAATGAAACTGACGAAAATATAAAGTTTCACTGGTGGCACGAATTGTTGTCGTTTTCCTTCCAGATAAGTGCTGGTCAATTTGCCGGGCTTGAAGAACAAATTTTTCAAAGTTCCCCAGAATTGCCCGTCGTAATGTGTGAAGTCTTCTATGAAATGAGTGATAAGGAAATGGAAAGGCTGTTTTGTCTCGATGTTTTGTTGACCACAATGTGGACAATAGTGTTCCTCGACAATATGTCCGCAATTCAGGCAGTCTTTTTCTTCTCTCAGTTTTCCGTGGCTCATTTTTAGAAATTTCCTCAAAAATATAAAAAAGCAGACTTATATAATAGTCTTCATATTAATTAATTTTAAAGACTTCAGAATAAATCTGATTCAATAACTCATTAATTATTAGAAAATTAAAATCTTTTTTAGAGGATAATTTCTCAGACAAAAAATAATTGCTATCTTTGCACACCCGTAAGGGAAAATTATGTTTAATCGTAAACGATAAATTGTGAATACATTAAGTTACAAAACAGTATCGGCAAACAAGGCTACAGCAAATAAAGAATGGGTTGTTGTAGACGCTGCTGGGCAACCGTTGGGAAGATTAGCTTCTACCGTTGCAAAGATTTTGAGAGGTAAGCACAAAACGAACTTCACACCTCACGCAGATTGCGGAGACAATGTGATCGTTTTGAACGCTGGGAAAGTTACACTTTCCGGAAACAAGTGGGCAGATAAAACTTACATCTGGCATACAGGATATCCTGGTGGTCAGAAGTTTATGACTGCTGAGGAGCTTAAGACAAAAGACGAACTGAAAGTTTTGGAAAGATCTATCAAAGGGATGCTTCCTAAAAACAGACTAGGTTCTGCTTTGTTCAAAAACCTTTATTTATATGAAGGAACAGAACACAAACATGAAGCTCAGCAGCCTAAAGTAATCAATGTTAACGAATTCAAATAATTAATATGTCTACAGTACACAAAATCGGAAGAAGAAAAACTTCTGTTGCAAGAGTTTTTGTTAAGCCAGGAACTGGCGTTATTAGCATAAACGGTAAAGATGCTAAAACTTATTTCTGTACGGATGTTTTGGTTTATAAAGTGAATCAGCCATTTTTGTTGACAGAAACTGTTGATCAATATGATCTTAAAGTGAATGTTTTCGGAGGAGGGATTACTGGACAAGCTGAGGCTATCAGACTAGGAGTTTCTAGAGCATTATGCGCTATCAATGAGGAATATCGTTTGGTTCTTAAGCCACACGGATTGCTTACTAGAGATGCAAGAATGGTTGAGAGAAAGAAATTCGGTCAGAAAAAAGCAAGAAAGAGATTCCAGTTCTCAAAACGTTAATTTCAGGATTCAGGTTTTCAGAAGATTCAAAAGTGTATTTATACATTTCAGAATTTTTTTCAATACTTGGTTCTATTTATCAACAAAAAATATTGCCCGTTACGTTTAGCATCCAAACTTTACTCCCATCTAAAGTAAAGTTGATTGCAGAAAAGCGGAAAGTAAACTAACAAAAAACAAGAAAACATGGCAAAAGCAAATGTAAAAGACCTTTTAGAGGCTGGCGTACACTTCGGTCACATGACTAGAAAGTGGAATCCAAATATGGCTCCATACATTTTCATGGAGAAAAACGGTATTCACATCGTAGATTTACATAAAACAGCTGTTAAATTGGACGAGGCTTGTGTAGCTTTGGAAAAATTAACTTCTGCAGGTAAAAAAGTTCTTTTCGTGGCTACTAAAAAGCAAGCGAAAGAAGTAGTAGCAAAACACGCTGCTGAACTTAACATGCCTTATATTACAGAAAGATGGCCAGGTGGTATGCTTACAAACTTTGTAACTATCAGAAAAGCAGTTAAGAAAATGAACCAAATCGACAAAATGAAGAAAGATGGTACTTTCGAAACTTTGTCTAAAAAAGAAAGATTACAAGTTGATCGTCAAAGAGCAAATCTTGAGAAAAACTTAGGATCTATCGCAGACATGGTTCGTCTTCCTTCAGCTATTTTCGTGGTTGACATTATGAGAGAGCACATCGCAGTAACAGAAGCTAAAAAATTGGGTATCCCAGTTTTCGGTATCGTAGATACTAACTCAGATCCAAGAAAAGTGGATTTCGTAATCCCAGGAAATGATGATGCTTCCAAATCTATTGATATGTTGTTGAGCGTAGTTTCAGAATCTATCAAAGAAGGTTTATCTCAAAGAAAAGCAGATAAAGAAAAATCTAAAGAAGAAGGCGAAAAAGTTTCTGCAGATGCAGATGCTGATTTCGATGCTGAATAATTAGAATTATATCCCGTCCTAGAAATCTGATATAGGTTTATAGGTCAAAGATAATTAATTAAACCAAAGCAATTTTTTGCTTTGGTTTTTTGTTTTTTATTTTCAATTCAGGCTGATTGTACATTTGGTTTTAGATAGTGGTTTCAAAAAGTGGTGACAAATCGTTGTAAATTTCAATGGATTGATCAACTATTTTTTTTTTTTTTTCGAATGAGGTTTCAATTTTGTATTTATCAATATCAAATTCCTGTTTCCGATATATGTGATGTCTGCAATCCCACCTGATTAAGTTTTATAATCTAACACAACATTTTTATGTTTTCGTTTTAAGATAATTTTTTTTAAGCTAAAAACTTTAGTTCTTTATCTTTAAAATTGTTTTTTACTACAATTTTATTCATCGCTTTCAATGTTTTCTTACGAAGTTTTGCCAGAACACGAACGTTCTTATCCTCGCTATAATCAAAAATATTGTCTTCAAAAGAAAAGACATCTCCTTTTTTGAAACTGATATTGTTTTCCTTCAACTCTTTCAGAAGCATAAGGTTGGTCATTATTTTTAAAGATGCACTTTCTGTTGCTTCAAGATGTTTTAGAGATTTCAGAAGTTCTTTTTTATATTTTTTCTTAGAATTCATAATACAAATGTTAATCTCGGAAAGTTATAAAAATATCTTCAAAATTTCTTATTTTTGACAAAAATAAATCTAAAATGCAAGACCCGATCTTTGACCTAATTGAAAAAGAAAGAGAAAGACAAACCCACGGAATCGAATTGATCGCTTCGGAAAATTTTGTTTCCGAAAATGTGATGAAAGCAATGGGAAGTGTACTAACTAACAAATATGCAGAAGGCTACCCAGGAAGACGTTATTACGGCGGTTGCGAAGTTGTAGACGAAGTAGAACAATTAGCAATCGACAGAGCTAAAGAACTTTTCGGAGTGGATTATGTGAATGTTCAGCCACATTCAGGTTCTCAGGCTAATGCTGCTATTTATCTTTCTATCCTTAAACCAGGTGATAAAGTGATGGGAATGGATCTTTCTATGGGAGGCCATTTGACGCACGGTTCTGCGGTTAATTTTTCGGGGATTCAGTATGAAGTTTGTTCTTACGGTGTACAAAGAGAAACAGGTTTGATTGATTATGATCAAATGAGAGAAGTGGCTTTGAGAGAAAGACCAAAAATGCTAATTGCAGGATTTTCAGCTTATTCCAGAGATTTGGATTACGCAAAATTCCGTGAAGTGGCAGACGAAATTGGCGCAACTCTTTGGGCGGATATTGCACATCCAGCAGGTTTGGTTGCAAAAGGACTTTTAAATAATCCATTTGAACATTGTCATGTTGTTACAACTACAACTCATAAAACTTTGAGAGGTCCAAGAGGGGGAATGATTATGTTAGGAAAAGATTTCGAAAATACTTACGGACATAAGACACCAAAAGGCGAAACCAAATTAATGAGTGCTGTTCTTGATAGTGCAGTTTTTCCAGGAATTCAAGGTGGTCCACTGGAACATGTGATTGGTGCAAAAGCAGTTGCATTTGCTGAAGCAATTGATTCTAAGTTTGAAGTTTATGCTAAGCAAGTGAAAGCTAACGCGCAGGCTTTATCGAAATCTATGGTTGATAATGGTTTTGAGATCGTGAGTGGCGGAACAGATAATCATTTGATGCTTATTGACCTTCGTAATAAAAATGTAAACGGTAAAGAAACCGAAAAAGCCTTAGTGAAAGCGGACATTACTTGTAACAAAAACATGGTTCCATTTGACGATAAATCTCCTTTTACAACTTCGGGGATTCGTCTAGGAACTGCAGCTATTACAACCAGAGGTTTGAAAGAAAATGATATGGAAACTATCGCAGGATTAATTTCTGAAGTTGTTGATAATATTACAAATGAGGAAGTTTTAAGTTCTGTTAGAAAGAAAGTAAATCAATTAATGGAAGGTCACGCACTTTTCAATTATTAATAAAAGAAATTTAGCTTGAAAAAAGAATGGGCATCTTTGTTCATTCTTTTTTATTTGAATCTGATGGAAAAAAAATCCTATACTTTTGATGAGATCAAGCAGAAAATGGTGAACTATTGTGTTTATCAGGATCGTTGCCATGCTGAGGTGGAGCAGAAGATGAGAGATTTCTTATTGATTCCTGAGGCTAAGGATGAGATTTTTCTTTATCTTATTGAAGAAAATTATCTCAATGAGGAACGTTTTGTAAGAAGTTACATCCGAGGCAAATTCTACATCAAGCATTGGGGAAGGAATAAAATCAAAATGAATCTGAAGCAAAAAGGAATTACAGAAAAACTGATTTCTAATTCTATGGACGAAATTGATGAATCCGATTACAAAAAAACTTTAATTAAGATCTACCAAAATTATTTTTCTACGCAAAAAGGATTTGAGGATTACCAACGTAAAAGTAAAACAATAAAGCATGTATTGTCCAAAGGTTATGAGTATGACCTTGTTTTAGAGATTTTAAAAGATGAATCAAATCCAACATTAAATTAAATTAATATGAGAGGTACCTATAGATACTGAAAATAATTTCTTAAAATAAATAAATAATTCTTAATTTCGTCCCAAATTTGAAGAACTACTATACATGAAAAAAATTATTATCATATATTCTCTTTTGATATTTGGAGTAGTAAATGCACAGTTTATAAAATATGGTGTAACAGGGAATTTCCATAAAACATCTATCGTAGGTATTCACGATCGTTCAAAAGGTATTTTTGGTGCCAATGTCGGTATATTTGCTGATTTCTCATTAGTTCCAAATGATATTTATGATTCGGCTTGGCTTTATTTTACACCCCAGTTGGAGTATGCTATGCAAGGTGAAAATGCTGAGGTTCCTAACATGGAAAAACAGCAATTTCATAATAGTTATATTGGATTGCCTTTGTATATTAAGTATTTTATGAAAAATCAAGGTTATAAAGGTGATATATATTTTATGGCTGGACCAAGATTCGAGTTCTTGATAACAGACAAAAGATCAGGTCCTGCTTCTCTTACTGAATTTCAAGAACAAAAGATTAATAGTTTTGGTTATGGAGTGTCTGTAGGTGTGGGAGTTAAGGTTGAAGAAAAATGGGATGTTTTTATCCGTTTTGACAGAGGCTTTTCAAAAATTTATCCAGACTATACAAAATATACAACTTATAACAGAATGTTAGGGGTAGGTATTAGTTATTATATAGGTAGCGTAGATTAATATTTTATAAACTGTAATAGATATTATTTATCTTTGCAGAATTCTAATGAAAAAACCATTATTTTTTTTACTTATCATGTTTTTAGCTTATTCTTGCAAGCCTAAAGATAACATGATATACATGAGCAACAACAACTTTGATCAAGAGGTTTCTCAAGCGCGCTACGAGGGTCTTCGCATTCAGGAAGGTGATGTTTTGGAGATAGTAGTTACCGCTCTGGATGACCTAGCTATAAAAGCATTTAATAAAACTACAATGCTGAAAACTGGTGATGGGGATAATTCAGGAGGTGTGGTTTTGGGTAATAATGAATATCAGGTCAGTTCAGATGGTTATATTTCCTTTCCGGTTGTGGGTAATGTCTATTGTAAAGGAATGACAAAACAACAATTGAAATCTGATCTTGATGATCGGTTAAAACAATATCTGGTAGATCCTGTTTTAACAATTCGTTTGGTAAATTTCAATATTAGTGTTTTAGGAGATGTTAGAAATCCTGGACAGAAAACAAGTACGACAGAACGGTTAAACGTCTTTCAGGCTTTGGCTCTTGCTGGTGATATAAATGACTCGGCGAACCGTACAAAAATTAAATTGATCCGTTATTCTGAAGAATCTGGTAAAGATATTACTTATGCTTTGGATCTTTCCGAAGCCTCAGTCATCAATTCACCATATTATTATCTGCAGCAAAACGATATTTTATATGTGGAGCCTGACAAAAACAAACAGATTGCAGCTAATGCAACCAACCCAAATCGTGCATTATTTTTACAGATCTTTGCTGGTGTTGTTGCATTATCAGGTATTATAATTGCAATATCTAGATAAATATGGAGGTAATGGATAGCCAAGTGGCTGTTAAAAAGACAAAACTGAATCTTAAAAAAGAAGTTCTGAAATACCTGCGTTACTGGTATTGGATTCTGCTAAGCATTGTAGTATTTTTCATTGGAGCAAAAATTTATCTTCGTTATGCTACCCCGCAATATCTTTCCAAAACTACGTTACAGTTTCCTCAGACAAATACAAAAGGAAACATTCCGCTCACAGATCTCGCTACATTAGGAAATGGATTGTCAGAAGATAGTGAATTACAAGGGGAAACGACAGCTATTTTAGCCAAACCTATTCTTTCTAAAGTTGTAGGTAGTCTTAATTTGAATGTTGGTTTTTTCGGTGTAGGAGCTATTAAAGAAAACGAATTGTACACTTCTTCTCCTTTGGTTGGAAAGATCCTTTCAATATCTGATGCTCATTTTTCTTCTGTATCATATGTGGTAACATATACAGGTAATAATACTTATCAGCTCTCCGAAGGTCCTTTGCTAAAAGGTAAGGGTGTTTTTCACCTCGGAGAAGTTGCAGAGTTGCCTTTTGGGAAAATCACTTTAAATCTTCGAGCTGGTAGGAAGTCTTTTGAAGCCGTTAAAGTTGTTTTCAAGAGTACTAATAATGTAGTTTCTTATCTCGAAAAGTCGGTGACTGTTGTATTGCCACCAAATAAAGGCTTACTAATGGAGCTGAGTTTGATAGGAGCTGTTCCTGGTAAATCCGAAGATATCCTTAATGCTATTACAGCGCAATATAAAATTGAGGGGGTAAAAGATAGGAGTTTAGAGGCACAAAATACTCAGGATTTTATCAATGGAAGATTAGAAATTATTTCTAATGATCTTTCTGGTATCGAAGGTACAAAAGAAAATTTCAAACGTACAAATGAGATTACAGATCTTGATGCACAGGCAACTATGGCGCTCACCAATTCCAATGATAATTTAAAGCAGCTTATAACTTATTCCACACAATTAGACTTAGTAAATTCTATTTATGATCTAAGTAATACAGATAAGTTGTTGCCATCCAATATGGGGTTAACTAGTGCAACAGAGACTTACATTGCGAGATACAATGATATGTTGTTGACTAGAAATAAAACGCTTAAGCAAGCTACTAATCAAAACCCATCGATCATAATCTTGAATAAAGATATTTCGGAAATTCGTGGACTGATACGTCAGAATTTGATGGAGTCAAAAACTACCCTACAACTCCAAATTGCACAGCTTCAGGGACAACTTAATGCAGATCGTTCTAGAATTTATAAGTATCCAACCCAAGAGAAAATTTTCCGTGGTATAGAACGTCAGCAGAATCTAAAAGAGCAACTGTACCTGTATTTGCTTCAAAAAAGAGAGGAAAATGCGATAACTCTAGCAGTTACCGCACCCAAAGCAAAGATTCTTAATCCAGCTTATACAATAGGCATTGTTAAGCCTGATAGACAGCAGATTGTTTTAGGAGGTTTGCTTGTGGGTTTGCTTTTACCGTTAGTTATTATATTTGCTAAAAACGCATCCGACACCAAGGTGCATACAAGAGAACAAGTGCAAGCTCATATTGCAAATGCAACTGTAATAGCAGAAATTCCAGCGAATGATGATGACGAATTGGCTTTGTTGAAACCAAATGACTTCACTGTTTTTGCGGAATCCTTTAGAATTTTGACTTCTAATCTTAAGTTCTTGCTAAGATCTAAAGAAAAAACTAAGACAGGAGGTGTAATTCTTATAACGTCTTCTATAAAGGGAGAAGGGAAAACTACTATTGCCATGAACACGGCAATCACTTTAGCAGGATCATCTAGAGTATTGATTATTGGTGCGGACATTCGTAATCCTCAGTTGCATCGTTTTGTAAAAGAAAATAAAAAAGGGCTGACGGATTATTTAATATCAGATGATACATTACCAGATTCTTATATTGTATCTTCTGGTTATAGTGATCATTTAGACGTACTATTCAGTGGTGCAATAGCACCTAATCCGAACGATTTGCTGGATATGCAAAAGTTTGATGAGATGATACTTGCTCTAAAGAAAAACTATGATTACATCATTTTAGACTCAGCACCGGTGATGCTGGTAAGTGACACACTGCATTTAATGAAAAATTCTGATGTCATTCTCTATGTCATTAAGTCCAATTATACGGATAACAAAATGTTGGATTTTGCAGAAGAATTTCAAATATCACATGAAGTCGAGAATATTTCTTTTGTACTAAACAATGTCCTACCAGAAGATAGCCGTTATGGGAATAAATATGGATATGGGTATTATTCTACTCCCGAGAAAAGTAAGGGATTTTCAAGTATTTTAAAAAGAAAGTAATGTCGTTAAAAAAAAAGGCCGTTTCAGGTATTGTATGGACCATAATTGATGCGGTTTTTACAAGAGGAATTGGATTGATTTCTTCAGTTTTGTTAGCTCGATTACTTAGTCCTAGAGAATTTGGACTGATGGGTATGATTTATATTTTTACCACTATTTCTACAAATATTGCGGACAGTGGTTTAGGATCTTCTTTAATTAGAGAAAAAGAAGTTGATAATAAAGATTATTCGACAGTGTTTTTTACGAATGTGGGATTGAGTTTTTTATTATACGCAATTTTATTTTTTACATCTCAATTTATAGCAGATTTTTATAAAGAACCTGAATTAGTTGATATCATTCGAGTTTATGGGTTGATATTTATTATTAGTTCTTTCTCCAGTATACAGATGGTTTTATTATCAAAAGTGTTGGATTTTAAGACCTCAACAATTTTGAATATTCCTGGTACTGTAATTAGTTCTATCTTGGGTATTTGGTTAGCATATAAAGGATATAAAGTTTGGAGCATTGTTTATATGCAGTTGTCATCACAATTAATTTTTTCAATACTGATTTGGACAAAGTCAAATTGGATTCCTAAATTTGAATTCTCTTTTACAAAATTAAAAAAGCATTTTAATTTTGGTTACAAAATGACATTAATAGGATTCGTTAATTCTATTTTTGAGAATCTATATAATGTTGTACTAGGAAAATTCTTTACAGTTAATACATTGGGTGAATTTGAAAGAGCTAGGACATTTAACAATTACCCAGTAAGGATATTAACATCGATTATAAATAAAGTTACTTATCCATTATTATCTACCGTACAAGATGATAAAGAAAGGCTTCAGCAAGGTTACAAGAAAATAATGATTATTACCTTTTTTGTTTCGCTTCCTTTGATGCTTATTTTATCTGCTGTTTCGGAACAGCTTATTGTTTTTTTGTTGGGAAAAAAATGGGAGCAAACAGCTTATTTTTTCAAGATACTTTGTTTTGCAGGAACATTATATCCAATTCATGCCTTTAATATGAACTTATTGAAAGTCTATGGAAAAGCAAATCTTTTGTTAAGAGTAGAACTTCTAAAAAAAATAATAAATATTATTTTAGTATTTATAGCTCTTCCATTTGGAATTGAAGCTATTGCTTGGAGTATAGTAGCTTATTCATTAATAGCTCTTTTATTCAATACATATTATACGGATAAGTTTATTAATTATTCTTTGTGGCAACAAGTGAAAGATAATTTCATAACAATTATGACAGGTTTCATTGTTTACGCATTTATTAATCTTTTTTTATACAGTTTTTCTGGATTAGATAATGTACTAAAAGTAATAATATCTATTTTAGGAGGAGGAATTTTATTTTTAGGATTAAATTTGGCAATGAAGAACAATGTTTTAGCTTTAATAAAAGATATTAGAAAATAATAAAAATGATAGATGTAAAAGTTTTTGCTGCTTCAGATAGAAATAATTATGGAGATTTACTATTTCCTATTCTAATAAAGAAATTTTTAGAAAAAGAGAAAGTAGATTTTGTTTTTACCAATTATGGTATCATTAAATCTGACTTAAGTTTTTTTGGAGCTTTACCAACTTTGCCTTTTAAAGAACTAGTTAAAAACAGCCATTCTACTACGGATAATTCGTATATAATTATTGCAGGCGGTGAAGTTTTAGGAGGCGGATGGTTGAATCTTTATAGGTTCGTGAATGAATTTTGGAATAAGATATATCATAACAGATATACACGATTTTTGGTTAATAGAACTTCTATATTAGAAAGATATTCATTAAGATTCAATCATTCGAGTAAGCCTTTTATTTTGGATGGTAAAAGATTCAAGGATAAAAAAATTGTTTATAATGCAATAGGCGCACAAGGGGCAAAAAAAATGTTATCACTTAATAAAAGCTATATCAAATACTTTAAAGATGTTTCTTATTTAAGTATTAGAGATACTACTTCAAAAAGTCATTTTGATTCATTCAATATTAAAAATAATTTGATTCCCGATTCTGCACTTTTAATGTCAGATCTTATAGATGTCGAATTTGAACAGTATGTAAGCAAAGAATGTATTGACGCAACAGCTAAAAAATATACATTCGTTCAATTGGGAAATAACAAAGGACCAAATGAACTGCAGGTTTTTATAGATAATCTGAAAAAATTTTCTCAACAAAACGATTTGAAAATACTTTTGTGTCCTATAGGTTTAGCTTTGGATCATAGTGACGATATTCTTCTAAAATCAATACAAAAATCAAATCCTGAATTTTTATATTACCACCCAAAAAATTTATATGAGATCATGTTTCTTTTAAAAGAATCAAGTATTTATATTGGGACAAGTTTACACGGTGTAGTAACTGCTCAAAGTTTTCATAAACCGTTTTTTGTTTTTCCTGAAAAGATTCCAAAATTAAAGATATATGTAGATACTTGGTTTAAGGATTCTGATAAATGGTATGGTAAATTTGATGAATTTGATAAATTGCAAAAATTATATTCAGAATTTGATGTGGCAAAACAAACCATAGAAACCAACCGTCAAAAGCAAATCATAAAATCTCACTATTCTAAAATTTTTGGAATATGAATCAGTCAAAAGTTTTCTGTATTATAGTAACTTACAATGGGATGAAGTGGATAGAAAACTGTCTCAGAACAATTGAGGGATCTAGTCATCCATTGGAAGTTATTGTGATTGATAACGGGTCCAATGATGGAACCATAGAATTGATAGAAAAACAATTTCAAAACGTAAAATTAATAAAATCTGAACGTAACTTAGGTTTTGGCGCTGCTAATAATCTTGGCTATAAAATTGCTTTAGAAAATAACGCTGACTACATCTATTTATTAAACCAAGATACTTTAAGTTATCCTGATACTATAAGCAAACTGATTGATGTTTTTGAAATAGACGGATCAATTGCAATAGCATCACCTTTTCACCTCAACGATGATGGTTCTAAGTTAGATAAAAAATTTGAGGAATACATAAGTGCAAACACTTGTCATGAATTTATTTCAGATTCATCTTTAGACCAATTAAAACAATATTACCCTATTGGTTTTGTAAATGCAGCAGCTTGGTTGATAAAAGTGTCAGCTATCAAACAATTAGGAGGGCTATTCTCAAGTGCTTTTTATCATTATGGAGAAGATTCTAATTTTTTATCAAGAATGCATTATTATAAGAAAAAATGTGTTATTGTACCTCGGGTTTTTGTACATCATTTACGAGAAGATAGAAAGGGTAAAATGAGTGCTGCTTTCGAAAAACAGAAGCTTACTTTGAAAAAAGTACAGATTATGACAAATATACACACACCGTATAAGAAAGCCTTAAAAATTCTCTATAAGTACGCCGGGCAACAATTATTTTATGGTAACATAAGAGGTGCTTTTGAACTTTTTACCTATCCAATTATTTATAAAAGTCAAATATTAAAATATAGAAATTCCTATACAACAGAAAATATTTTGTAAAATTTAAATAAGAATATGAAAATTTATGTCAATTCCTAAAATAAAAATACTTCACATTCAGCAAAGTATTTCTTTCGGTGGTGTAGAAAGAAGGCGTTTATCATTAGCTAAGCACCTTGACAAATCTCTTTTTGAACAAAAGCTGATTTGCACATCACACCGTGGAGAGATGATTGAGGATATTAGAAATGCAGGTGTAGAAGTTTTTGAAATAGGGAATTTGAAATCACCGTTTCATTGGTCTCAACATAAAAAAGTACAGAAAATAATTGATGAGTATAAACCAGACATCATCCACGGAGCTGTATTCGAAGGGGTAACAATGGCAGCGATTAATGGCTGGTTAAAAAAAGTGCCTTTTGTAATAATAGAAGAAACTTCTGATCCTAAAAACCGCAGTTGGAAAGGTCATTTTTTGATGAAACTGTTTTCCAAATTGGCAGATCGGGTAGTAGGTGTTTCAAAAAGCGTTACTGATGAATATCTCAAAGACCAGTTAAAAATCTCCAGTAAAAAAGTTACCCTTATCAACAATGGTGTGGCACTTCCAAGAGAAGTTTCGGATATAGAAATTTCAGAAGCTAAAACAAAATGGGGAATAAGGAAAGATGATTTTGTTGTAGGCTCTACTGGTAGGATGTTGTTGGACAGCCATAAACGATTTTCTGATTTGATAAAAGCATTTGCTAAATTTGCTGAAAAGAAAAATAATGTTAAGCTTCTACTCATTGGAGATGGTCCAGAAAAAGCTGGATACGAAAGGCTTGCTTTTGAACTAAAAATCTCGGATAAGATTATTTTTACAGCTTATCAATCAGACGTAACATTATTTTATAAAATGATGGACGTTTTTTCACTAGTATCCTCTCGTGAAGCATTCGGTTTGGTCTTAGCAGAGGCCATGCTGAATCAATTGCCAGTTGTGGCGACAAAGGTAGGAGGTATGAAATATATTGTTGATGATAAAGAAACAGGTTTTCTTGTGAATCCATACCAAATAGATGAAATAGCTGAGAAATTTGAGCTCTTGTATAATGACAGAGCTTTATGTGAAATTTTAAGTAACCAAGGACGTAAAAAAGCACTTTCAGAATTTACAGAAGAAAACTATACCAAAAGAATAGAAAAACTTTATTTAGAACTTACCAAAAATTATAATGAAATCAATTAAAAATATATCAGTATTCGATACATCTATAGCAACTCAAAATATTGGAGATGAGATTATTATGGATGCGGTTTATAACGAGCTATACGACATATTCAAAGATGATATGTTTTTGAGAATCCCTTCGCATGAAGTTATAGGAATTGCAAGTCTTTCATTGATTCGTAACTCAGTTTTTGGAATCGTGGGTGGATCTAATATCCTTTCTTCGGCTATGAACAAGTACAAGCAATGGAAAATCACGTTACCGCAAAGTTTTTTTATTAAAAATAAAGCACTGCTGCTGGGAGTGGGCTGGAGAAATTATCAGGCAAAACCAAATTTCTTCACCAAACAATTGCTTAAACAATTGCTTAATAAAGAATATTTACATTCAGTTAGAGATAGTTATACAGAAGCAAAACTAAAAGAACAAGGTTTTGAAAATGTTATTAATACTTCCTGCCCTACCATGTGGAGACTGACTCCGGAACATTGCTCAAAAATTCCTCAAAAAAAATCTGACACCGTCGTTTTTACATTGACAGATTATTCAAAAGATTTTGAGTCAGATATTTTTCTTATTAAGACATTACTTGATAGTTATCAGAATGTTTATTACTGGGTTCAAAGTAGAAAAGATTTGATTTATCTTAATGAGTTAAATATTGATATTAGTCAAATTAAAATAATATCACCATCACTTCGGGCATATACAAACTTCTTAGAGACAAATGATTGTGATTATGTAGGTACGAGGTTGCATGGCGGAGTTAGAGCATTACAACGAAGCAGAAGAACTATTATCATAGGAGTTGATAACCGTGCAATTGAAAAGAAAAAAGATTTTAATTTAACGGTAATCGAAAGAAATGAGTTAAATGAAAATTTAAAACGATTAATTGATTCCGAATTGAAAATGGATATCAAAATTCCAATCGCTAATATTACCAAGTGGAAAGCTCAATTTTTAAAATAAATAAAATGAAAAAACCAAAAGTTAGCATCCTTATATTGACATATAATGCCCCTAGATATGTTTTCAAAACATTAAAATCCCTTCGGATAACTGATTATGATAATTATGAAGTCATTGTTTTTGATAATAATTCTAGGCTGATAACCAAATTAATAAATCTATATGCATTGTCAAAAGGCTGGATCTCAAGATTAGTTTTTTCACCTAAGAATATTTTATTTTCTCCAGGTAATAATGAGGCATTCAAAAGTATTTCCAAAGACAGCGAATTTACATTATTATTAAACTCTGATATCGAAATAAAAGATAAAGACTGGCTAAACAAACTTTTTGAAATTCACGAATATGGTGCCGTATCCTATGGCTTATGTTCTAATGAACCAATAAGAGCAGACGGCTATTGTTTCCTGGTAAATACAGAATTATACGGAAAATATAAATTAGACGAACAGTTTGAATGGTGGTGGGGCTTGACAAAGTTTCAGGCTGAGATTTTGGAAAATGAAGATTGTAAAGTAAAAGCTGTAAAAGACCATGACAATATGATTGTTCATTTTGGAGGGGCTTCACGCAAAGGTTTTTTCAATACAAAAGATTTGCAAAATGCTAAAGGTCTCAATCAAGATATAGAGAAAGTGAAGAAATGGTTTCTAAATAATAAAATTGAAATTATTGAAAGCTTATGAAAATAATTCACTTAACTACATTTTTAAATTTTGGAGGTATTGAACGAAAAAAAGAGAATTTATCTTTTTGGAACGATGATAATGAGTGGGTTTATGTAGCAATTAATAAAGGAGGAGCAGCAGAAGGGAAAATACAACAAAACGGAAAAAGAGTTGAGACTTTGAATCTTCCGTACAAAATTCCTTCAATAAGCACAATATATCACTTATATCAATTTTTAAAAAAAGAAGCACCAGATGTAATACATACATCTGGTGCTGAAGCTAATTTTCATGGCGTAATTGCAGGAAAATTAGCTAATGTTCCAATCATAGTTTGTGAAGATTGGGGTAGTGATACTCAATCAAAAACGGCCAATTTGATCTTTAAATATATATTCAGATTGGCAAATTCTGTCATCGGTGAATCAGGAATGGTTGTTAAAAGTCTGATGCAGAAATATAATTTATCTCAAAGCAAGGTTGCAAAGATTTATAATTTTATAGATATACCATCAGAACAAAAGGTATTTAAACAATCACAATCTGAACTGACAATTATTTCGGTAGCTCGTTTAGTAGAAAAAAAAAGAATAGAAGTTTCTTTGAGAGTAATTGCTAAGCTTATTAAAAATGGCTACAATTTAAAATTTTTGATTTTGGGAGACGGACCTTTGTTAGAATCTTTAAAAAACTATGCTAAGGAATTGGATATAGAGGGTCAGGTAGAATTTTTAGGATTTATTACCGACCCCTTGACATATTTAAAAAATGCCGATGTTTACCTCTCAACCTCTAATAACGAAGGTTTTTCAAACTCACTATTAGAAGCTATGGCAATGCGGTTGGTCTCTGTTACGACACTTGTTGGTGGAGTAGAAGATATTATTGTCAATGGTGAAAATGGTTTTATAACCAGCATCATAGATGAAGAAAATATCTATCAGAACCTGAAAACTGTGCTGGACTTGCCGGAATCGGAAAGGAAGAAGATTGGTGACAACTCATTTGATACAGTGAAAACAGGATTTTCACTAGAAGGGCATATACAATCTCTAATGAAAATTTATAAAAAACAATAATGCCTAAAAACATTCTTTTCATCACTTGGGATGGCCCGCAAACTTCTTACATGGAAGGTTTGTTTATGCCTATTTTTAAGGAAATTGCAAAGGTGAATGATGTGAAATTTCACGTTTTGCAATTCACCTGGGCAGATGAAAAAAAGATCAACCAAACCAAAAATGCAGCAGAAAAAATGGGCATTCTATATTCTGCGTTGCCAATTATCAGGAAACCTAATGTATCTCTAGGAAGCTTGATGACAGTTTTCTCATCATCAGGCAAAATCAAAAAATATATCCGGGAAAATAATATTGATATCATAATGCCAAGAAGCACATTTCCGGCAATGATGGTCAATCAAATTAAAAATAAAAAAACCACACTCATTTTCGATGCGGATGGACTTCCAATAGAAGAAAGAGTCGATTTTGCAGGTTTGAAGAAGGATTCTTTCCTCTACAATTTTCTTAAATCAGCGGAAACCAAAATGCTTAAAAATGCAAATGCTGTTATCACCAGATCTCAAAAAGCAATCGATGTTCATATCAGCAATATTGGAGAGGAGAGCAGATGCAAATTTTCTGTTGTCTTCAACGGAAGGGACAAAAACCTTTTTAAGTTAAATAATGATTCAAAATTGAAAGCCCGTAAAGAATTGGGATTGGAAAACGAATTTCTATTTGTCTATGCAGGTTCTTTAGGTCCACAATATTGCCTGCCGGAAATGCTGGGGATTTTTAAAAATAATAAAACAAATCATTCCAAATTTCTTATTCTTACAGGAAATACGGAGTTTGCAGAACAAAATATTCCGAAAGCGTTACGGTCAAATGTAATTTTGAAATCTGTTAAGTCAGATGAGGTTCCCTTTTATTTAAATGCAGGAGATGTTGCTTTTGCATTGCGCAAGCCAAGTTTCAGTATGCAAGGCGTTGCTCCTATAAAATTGGGCGAATATCTTCTATGCGGATTACCAGTTATTGCCAGCAAGGGAATTGGCGATACAGATGATATATTGGGACACTTCGAAGAATGTTATCTTTTTGATCATTCTTTTGAATTGGGACAACAAAAAACACAGATTAACAGCTTCTTAGAAAAAGTTATATTTGCCGATAATAATATGATTGCAGAAAAAGCTAAAAAATACTTTTCGTTAGAAGCTTCCGCTGCCTCATATATTAAAGCATTAGATATAATATAAAAACCAAATAAGCAAACCATGTTATTTAACTCAACAGAATTTTTAATCTTTTTTACAATAGTATTTGTACTCTATTGGCTGACAAATAAAAATTTGAAAGTTCAAAATTTATTACTTCTTATTGCTAGTTATATTTTTTATGGCTGGTGGGACTGGAGATTTTTATTTTTGTTATTTTTAAACTCCTTAGTAAATTTTATATTGGGGAAGTATATTTTTAAAGCAACAGATAAGAAGCAGAAAAAACGACTCCTTTATGTTGCATTAATTTTTAATCTTGGTCTGCTAGGTTTTTTTAAGTATTTTAATTTCTTTATAGATTCTTTTATAAGTTTGTCAAACGGAATTGGTCTTAAATCTTCAGCATTTACATTGAATATAATACTGCCTGTAGGAATCAGTTTTTATACTTTTCAGGCTTTGAGCTACATTATTGATATTTATCGTGGCAATATAAAACCGGTTACTAATCCTATTAGCTTTTTCACGTTTAAAGCTTTTTTTCCTCAATTGGTTGCTGGTCCGATAGAAAGAGCATCAAACTTACTGTTGCAGATAGACGTTCCTCGTAAGTTTGACAGAGAGTTATTCAATGCCGGTATTTTTCAAATTGCAATAGGATTTTTTAGAAAGATAGTAATTGCGGATAGTATTGCCGCTTATGTGGATACAGTTTACGGGAATCCGGATTTCTACAATTCCAATACACTTATAATTGCGACAATACTCTATGCGTTTCAAATATATTATGATTTTTCAGGTTACTCTGACATAGCAATTGGAACAGCAAAAATGTTGGGTTTCCGGTTTTTACAAAATTTTAATCTTCCATATTTTTCAAAATCATTAACAGAGTTTTGGAGAAAATGGCACATGTCGCTATCATTTTGGTTGCGTGATTATCTGTATATATCCTTAGGAGGAAATAGAAAAGGCGTTATAATAACATATAGAAACCTGATGATTACAATGTTGCTTGGCGGACTTTGGCATGGGAGCTCCTGGAATTTTGTAATCTGGGGAGGAATACACGGGTTTGTATTGAGTATTGAAAAATTTGTGATGTCAAAGAAATATAAAATTTTCAATAATAAATTTATCTCCTATTTAGGATATATTTCCACTTTCGCAATTGTATGTTTTGCTTGGATATTCTTCCGTTCACAAACTTTTGAAAACACAAGGTTAATTCTTTCCAAAATTTTTAATTATAGCTTTAAAGCTCCTTACATAGGAGATATTAATGTTTTTATTAATGGAATATTTGTTCTTATTTTAGGCTTTTTATTTGATATTTATCTAAGGAAAAAAGATATCCCTTTAGAAGAATTAGCAGGAAGTTGGGGTATTGCAAAAACTGCAATTTTTACTTCCATAATTTTAATAATGATCTGTTTATTTTACTCAGATTCAAATAATTTTATTTACTTTCAATTTTAACTACTGTGCAGAAAAAAAATATTATATACTTCACAAAAATTTTCTTAGCAATTTTTGTGATATCATTTGTTCTCGATAAAATTGCCTATTTTACACTTAACAAAATTAGTGACAAAGTCTACACAGGACAAGGTATTGGTAAATTAAACCATTTTTTGAAAATTAAAGATTCAAAAGACTTAATTGTCTTTGGAAGTTCAAGAGCAAATCGGCATTTTGAGATTAATGAATTAAGTGCTAATGGGTATAATATTGGAATGGACGGACGAAAGATCGCATATCCTGCCACATTATTGAAAACCCTTCCAAAAAATAAAAAACAAACCATTATATTTAACGTTGACATTCGTTATATGTTAGATTCTAAATACAATGGACAAGACTTAGATGCACTTAAAACCAAATACAGCAGGAATACTGTGATTAAGGATAATATTAATAAGTACAAACAGGATAATCCATTTCAAAAAGTCTTTTGGTGTATTGGTTATAATGGTTACATTGTTAGTATTCTATATAATTATCTATTTCCAAAATATAATTACAAAAGTTATGACGGTTATGATGCCAATGAAATTAGTCCTTCTCAACAAGAAAATCTGAGAAAACTTATCCAAAAAACTCCACCCGAAGAATGCGATAAGACCCCAAAAATTAACGCTATAACCATTCAGGTTTTTAAAGATATCTCTGAATTCTGTAAAGCAAATAATAAGAATTTAATTTTTGTTGCATCCCCAATATACGTAGATGATTGCAAAGAAGATAATATTTTGGTGGCTGATTTTATGAAAGAAAACCATTACATATATTTAGATTATACAGATTTCTTTAAAAGCAATAATTCATTAACTTATTGGAAAGATATGAGCCACTTATCTGGGATTGGCGCACATGCCTTTTCGAAACAATTAGCCATAGATTTAAACAAGTATTTGAAAAAATAAATTTTGTATTCCATTTCTATTATGTTTTTCTCACCAAATAATCATCTACGAATTTTGTATTTAATTTTTTTAAGCTAAAATGTGTGTTTTCCAATATACTAGTGATGTTCTAACTTCGATGTTATCTCTATGGTAATTCTTCAGAATACAATCTTAGAATATACAAATCACTGTTTTTTTTAGAAAAGGCTATATTTGCCGGCAGAAATAATATAACAGAAAAGTATTTCTCTTTGGAAGCAGTTGCAGAATCATTTATTCACGCTATAAACAAAACCAATTAATGAAAATTCTATATCTTACCAAATACACAAGAATGGCTGGCAGTAGCAGGATGCGGAGCTATCAGTACGTCCCTTATTTGGAAGAAGTAGGTTTTAATATCACAATAAAACCTTTTTTCGATGAGGCTTATCTCAAGGATTTTTATGCAGGTAAAAAAAATATTGGCGTTGTTCTAAAATCCTACTTTAAAAGATTCTTTGTGATGTTCTCAATCATGAAATATGACAAAGTAATAATCGAAAAAGAAATATTCCCGTTTTTTCCTGCACTTGCGGAATGGATATTAAATATTGCAAGGGTCAAATATATTGTAGATTATGACGATGCCATTTTTCATAATTATGATCAAAGTTCAAATTTTATTATTAAAAAATTCCTTGGCAGTAAGATCGCCAATGTGATGAAACTTAGCGGGACTGTCGTAGCAGGAAACAAATATCTTGCAGAATATGCGCAAATTTCTGGAGCTGAAAATATTGAGATAATTCCAACGGTAATAGATTTGGATCGTTATCCACTTAAAGAAAACTCCAGCTCAGAAAAGTTTATAGTAGGCTGGATTGGTACAAAAACTACATTTGAAAAGCATCTGCTACCTTGCAAAGAATGGATGAAAGAGTTACAAGATCAAGAACCAAATATCTATTTCAATATTGTTGGAATTACTGAAGATATGGATCTTGGCAAAAATGTAAAATACATTCCATGGAAAGAAAATACAGAAGTTTCGGAAATTCTTAAAATGGATGTTGGCATTATGCCCCTTCAGGATTCTGAATGGGAAAAAGGAAAATGTGCCTACAAATTGATTCAGTATGCAGCCTGTGGAATTCCAGGAATTGCCTCCGATGTTGGTATGAATAAAGAAGTTTGTGTTGATAACAAATCAGGCTTCATTGCAAGAAGTAAACAAGAATGGATTGACAAAATTTCATTTTTAAAAAAGAATGACCAGAAAAGAATGAAGATGGGACGGGATGCTAGAAATTTGGTTGAAGAAAATTTTTGTATTCAGGTTACTGCTGAACGGTGGGTTAATATTTTGAATTCATGATTTTAGATTGTCTCTATATCCCTTTATTTATTTTCCTAGCAATACAGTTTCCAAAACTGTTATTGGAAACAAAAGAATTAATTTATTTGCCAGTTCTTAAAAAACTGGCTCTATTTCATTTTGTATTAGGTCTTGCTTATTTTTTTATTACAAATAATGGAGGAGGCGACGCTTGGCAATATTGGTCTGGTGCAAAAATAATGTCTTTTGAAAATTTTTTAATTGATATAAAAGGAGGAGAAGGAACAGCATTTATGAAAGCATTCAATTACATTCCAGCTAATGTTATGGGGATGTCTTTTCTTTCCAATACAATGTTTTACAGCTTATTGGGCTTTATGGGGATAACTTATTTTTTCCTGATAGCAGCACGTACTGTTCCATATAATGTAATGATCAAAGGTTATGTCTTGTTCCCTTTGGTATTCTTTCTTCCAAATCTTCACTTTTGGAGCGCAGGAGTAGGAAAAGATACAACATTATTTTTATGTATTGGAATGTTTGTTTATGGGCTCCTGAAACCTTTTCAAAGAATTCCTCTTTTAATAATACCATTGCTAATTTCTACGGCCATTAGACCACATATTACCTTGTTTTTGCTTGTAGGATTTGGTTTAGCCTATGTCTTAGGCGGCAAAGTGTCACCATTTCAAAGATTTCTATTCTCAGCGGTTATGTTAGGGATTGGAATTGCTATTTTGCCGAGTGTAATGGAGTACGCCAAAATTGAGGAAGCATCTGCAGAAGGTTTCGATAAGTTTGCTGCAGGTAAAGCGGCAGCATTAAGCAAAGGACATACAGGTTCTGCCATAGATATTTCCTCTTACCCATTTCCGTTCAAAGTATTGACGTTTTGGTTTCGCCCGTTTTTCTTTGATGTCAGAAATCTCAATGGACTAATTGCATCAGTAGAAAATCTAATATTAGTAATTTTGTTTGTCAAAGCAATGCGAACTAATCCTATTGGAGCTTTCAAAGCAGCACCGTTTGTGGTTAAAGGTTTGGTGTTTTTTCTGATTGTCGGTACATTGGCTTTTTCACAATCGTTAGGAAATGTCGGTATAATGATTAGGATGCGGAACATGTTTCTTCCGGGTATGATAATTTATCTGATGTGGGTCTTCTCCTATCAACAATATAAAATCAGAAATCAAAAAAGATTCAAATAGAGTAATATGAAATTAAAAAGATTAGGGTTTCCTGTTTTTCTTTTAATTTATCATTTAATCTTTGCTGTCATTGCATGGCAGTATAATTTACAACACAAAAGCGATTCCTACAGATATTGGCACTTTACTCAAAATTGGAAAACTTATTTTCATATAGGAACAGATATTATTAAATTAATCAATTATCCTTTTGTAAGAGTATTGAATTTACCATTTTGGACAGGATTTTTAATTCATAGTTTGATAGGTTTTTTTGCTATTTATGAGCTTTATAAATTTTCTTTAAAATATATAATACCAAATAATAGTTGGGTTAAATACTTGCTAATGGTAATCTTTCTTTTGCCTAATTTACATTTCTGGACATCAATCATTGGTAAAGAGCCAATTGTTTTTTTAACAATTACCTGGATTTTAATAAAGCATTCGCAGCGAAATTATTTAAGCTTCAAATATATTTTAGGCTGGCTATTACTTGTTATGATTCGCCCGCACGTCTCAATGTTTCTACTCATTTCTATTTCTTTAGCAACGGTGTTTTATGAGAAAAAATTGACATTGAAGAAAATCTTAATAATTGTTTCTATGTCGATTTCTGTATTGTTAATGTATCTTATGACAATGCAGCTTCTCAACCGCGATCCATTCGATATTGCATATATTCTGGAACGTAATGATGCTTCTTTGATTGCTTTCAAAAGAGCAGGATCTTATGTGCCTATGATTAGCTATAATTTATTCGAGAAATTTTTTGCGCTTAATTTTCGTCCATTATTTGCAGATGCAGATTCTCTATTTTCATTTATTCTGAGTGTAGAAAATTTTTTAACTCTCTTGATATTGTTTTATGCTTTGTATGTTTACATCAGTAGTTACAAAATCATAAAGTTTGACGTTTTTGCCCGAATTTCGCTTTTGTTTTTTGTAGTGTCATCTTTATTTTTCATTCAGCGCTATTCTTGTTTGGGCATTTTTGTAAGAACAAAAGTGATGTATCTGCCTTTTGTGATGGTAGTCGTTCTAAAAATATTCAGCGTTTCCAAATCTTTGAGCAATGAAAAGGTTAAATAATAATTAATTCTACTCTTTCAATATACATGGTTAATTATTAAGCTCTTTAAGCAGATGTTACTTTTGCTATATTTGCAAAAATAATTATAAATGGCAAAGCTTTTCCGAATTACGACTGTTCCGATTTCTGTAGAAAAATTACTGGGAAAACAATTAACCTTTATGAACCAGTATTATGATGTAACTGCCATTTCTGCAGATAAAGACTACTTGGAAAGAGTCGGAAAAGAGCTTGGAGTGAAAACTTATACCATCGAGATGACCAGAAAAATAACACCAATTCAGGATTTAAAGTCTTTGTGGGAAATGTATACGTATTTTAAAAAAGAAAAACCGGAAATAGTCCATAGTCATACACCAAAAGCCGGACTTATCGGGATGATGGCAGCTAAGTTGGCAGGCGTAAAAGTCAGACTTCACACAGTTGCTGGCTTACCTTTGATGGAAACTTCTGGTCTTAAAAGGAAAGTGCTAAACCAAGTCGAGAAATTAACATACCGCTGCGCAACCAATGTTTATCCTAATTCTAAAGGTCTTTATGATTTTATTTTAAAAGAAAAATTGGGGAATGCAGATAAATTAAAAGTTATTGGGAATGGAAGTACAAATGGTATAGATGTCAACCATTTTAGTCCTGCCTTATTTTCGGAAGAAGTAAAAAATGAATTAAAACGAGATCTTAAAATTTCAGAGGATGATTTTGTTTTTGTATTCGTAGGAAGATTGGTAAAAGATAAAGGAATCAACGAATTGATATCTGCCTTCAAAAATATCCAAAGTTTGAAATTAAAAAAAATCAAACTTCTTCTGGTGGGTCCCTTGGAGCAAGATTTGGATCCCTTATCTCAGGAAATATTAGATGAAATAGAAAAAAATCCGAATATTATATCTGTAGGATTTCAAAAAGATGTAAGACCTTATTTTGCAATTAGTGATACATTGATTTTTCCCAGTTATAGAGAGGGTTTTCCTAATGTTGTTTTACAAGCTTTATCAATGGGCTTGCCAGCAATGGTTTCAGATATTAATGGGTGCAATGAGATCATTACAAATCTAGAAAACGGATTGATATTCCCTCCCAAAAATGTAAATTCTGTTCAAGAAGTTATGAATTTATGTCTGGATCAGGAACTGTATAATAAACTTCAGATTGATGCAAGGAACAGTGTGATGAAATATAAACAAGAGGTAATTTGGGAATTACTAAAGAAAAACTATGAAGATCTTTTGATTTCGTAAAATTAAATTAAAAACATTCGTAAAAATTAATCTATATTTTGATTTTGTTAAATTGTCTCTTTTGTTGCTTTTTAAATATTTATTACTGATTATTTTTTTTAATTTTGTAATCAGAAAAATATATGGTTATGAACAAGAAAATTATCTTTTTTGCAGTAATGCTCTTCAGTTTTATGACTGTAGAAGCGCAGTCTATTTTGTATGCATATCCCGTTTTTAAAAAAAGATTTGAAAATCCGACTTTTACCTATTGTGTCAATAATGGCGGGGGCTGTAATAGTAATCCTGCCTATCAGGGCGCTGTTTTGAGTACGGGGAATTTGGGAGGGAATATTCTGAGATTATCAGGTATTCAGACTAAAGTTTCCAGATGCACCGGACAAACGGTAACAGCGGTAACGGCTTATTATAGGATATATTCATCATCTGGTGCACCTACAGGCACTTTTACACAGATCTCTCTGGCGAAAGGAACTACTACTGCAAATGCTTGCGGAGGAACAGATGAGAATTGGAATGTTTCATATACTGGAGATGGAACATCATTAGCAACAAACTTTGCGATTGGAAATTACACAATGGAAATTTATTTTTCCACGACTGGTTCCGGAGGTACTATCTTATTAAACAATGCAGGTGCAAACTACAAAGCCACATTCGATATTGTTGGTGAAACAATATGGGATGGGACAAATTGGAATTTTGGAACTCCGGCAGCAACTTCTGATGCAGTTTATGCAGCAAATTACACACTTACAGGTACTAATGGTAATTCTGTAAAGAATCTTACAGTTAATCCTGGTGTAACACTTACAGTTAATCCGGACAGATCCCTGAAGGTAAATGGGAATGTTGTGAACAACGGAACAATTCTGGTAAATAATAATGCGACTTACTTGCTGGTTGACGGTTCTACGAGAACAGGAACAGGTAATGTAATCGTAAAAAGAGAAGCTAATCTAAAAAAAGATGATTATAACTATTGGAGTAGTCCGGTAAGTGGTCAGAATCTTTACAATTTTTCTGTAGGAACGCCTACTAATAGATTTTATCTCTATAACGAAGTAAATGATAAATTCTATACAACAGGTCTCAATGCTGCTTCTACATTTACAACTGGTATTGGGTATGCTATAAAAGGTAAAGATACTTATTCTCCAGTGTCTCCGGTAACAGAAGAATTTACTTTTAACGGAACTGATAATAATGGTAATATTACAATCAATTTGGCGAGAAGTGCTGGATTGGACAAGGGATATAATCTTATAGGTAATCCTTATCCATCCAATATCAATTTCTCTACATTGTATAATTATGGAACCAACAGAAATTCCATCTTCAACAAACAATGGTTTTGGACAACTCTGAATGATGTCAAATCACAGCAGGGTTCCAGTTATGAAGGAAATAATTATGCTACTTATGTTACTGGGGTCGGCGGTGTAGGGCCGTCATTTGTATCGGGTAATATAGAAGAGCCTTCTCTTAGGCCGTTAGGTTTTACAAAAGTAGCTCAAGGATTTATCGTGCAGGCAAGATTGAATAATGCACCTCTTACTTTTACCAATGGTATCAGATCTTCCAACACTGCAGATTCTATTTTCTTTAATAAATCTTCTGAGGATGAAGGAGGTGATGGAGAAGAAGGAGATGATGATGGTGAGGAGCCGCAAGCAACTATTGACAGGTATTGGCTGAGGTTTATCAACCCAAATAAAATTGCCAATACAATTCTTGTAGCACATGTACCTTATGCAACTAATGGTTATGATGAAGATTATGATGCAGATATGTTTTCTGTAGGAAGTGATGCATTTTATTCAATAGTGAGTCCATATAGATTACAGATTCAGGCGCGAAACTCTCCAATAAATAATTCTGATGTAATTGGTTTGGGTTATGTTTCTTCTGTTGCAGGTAATGCTATCATATCTTTGGATGACAAAGAGGGCGTTTTCAAAAGTAGTTTGAAAGCTATTTATTTAAAAGATAACCAAACGGGAACAATTACTAATTTGCAGAATGGTTACTATTCTTTTGTAACCACTACCGGTGCCAATGATTCTAGGTTTAGTATTATATATGAAAATAATTATCTTGCTGCACAAGATTCACAGATAAAAGAAGTTCAAGTTTATAAGAATAATAATGAATTAGTCATAAAAGGAAATTCTAATATTACTTCTGTAGATGTGTTTGACGCTTCTGGTAAACTTATCCGTAATGTTTCTGGAAAGAATTCTAAAGAAATTAGAATTAGTTCGGTAGGATTTGCGAAAGGTGTTTATGTCTTAAAAATCACTTCTGATAAAGGTCTCGCAACTAAAAAAGTGATCTTGTAAAATATTAATATTGGATAATGTTAATTATAAGCCAACCTGTAAGGGTTGGCTATTTTTTTTACAAATATTAGATAATTATTTCTTTAGTTCTTTTTCGTTTTAAATTTATTAAAAGTGTTTCATTGTTTTTAAAATACGTTTTTATTATTAATGGCACAGCCTTTGTAAAATGTAGAAAAGATAATTTTAAACGAAAAATTTAACGATATGAAAAAATTGATTTTTGGAGCAGCGGTTTTAGTAACAGGATTATTATCTACAGCAAATGCTCAGATACAAGAAGGAAACTGGATGGTAGGAAGCAGTATTATTTCAAGTAACTTTGGACTTAATACAGGAGCGGGTTATAATATAGCTTTACAGCCAAAAGCAGCTTATTTCATCAAAGATAATATAGCATTAGGTGCTTATGTTGATCTTGGGATCAGCAAAGAGACGAAAGGTAGTCCAACAGGATTTGATTATGGGGTTGGAGCATTGGGACGTTATTATGTTTCTCCAGGAGAAAAAGGTGTTGATAATTTATTGAATCACGGACGTTGGTTCTTCGAGGGTAACTTAGGTGTAGGAGGGTATTCTGTAGAGAATGGTCCATCCACTACTGGTCTTGATTTTGGAGCAGGACCTGGTTATTCTTACTTTATTACACCCAATATTGGAGTCGAAGGTTTAGTAAAATATAGAGGTAGAGCAGGATTTGGTAATGAAGGCTTGAATTCTAACATCTCTTTTAATGTTGGATTAAGTATCTACTTGCCCACTTCTCATGCTAAGAGAATTGCTGACGAAGCTAAATAAATTCAAACTTAAAATGTAATAAAGCCGACTTTTGTCGGTTTTTTTTATTAATTATACATTATGAAATATTTACACACAGTTTATGCCGTTTTAGAAAGATGGTATGTCAGTTTTGCAGAGTTGACGCCAAGGTTGATTGTAGGGATTATCGTATTTCTATTTTTTCTGATGACGAGCACTTATCTCAGTAGATGGTCTGTAAGGCTTTTTCATAAATTCTTCCCGAAAACAAAAAATGATTCTGTTGTCACATTGATTTCAATTTTCAAATTTTTGATTATTCTAATGGGAACTTTCATTGCGTTGGAAATTATGGGATTCAGTGGTTTCTTTATGAAGTTTCTGGGGAGTTTAGGAGTTGCCGGGGTTATTGCTGGGGTTGCGCTTAAAGATTTAGTGTCCAGTATGTTTTCTGGAATGTTGGTAAGTGTTGATAAAGCTTTTAAAATAGGAGATTATGTCACGATAGGTGGAAACTCAGGAACAGTCCAGGATATCGGATTATTAACGACAAAATTGATTACCGATGACGGAAAAAAAGTTTATATTCCCAACCAGGTAATTTTTAATTCACCCTTTTTTAATATCACAGACTCGCCACAGCGGAGAATTATTTTGGATTTCGAAATTCCAGTTGGAGAAGATATTGTAAAAGCCAAATCTGCAATTTTGGATGAGATCAAATCTTTAGAACATATGGATAAGGCAGATGCTGTAGATGTCATTTTCACAAATGTGAAACAGGGTGTTTTTACAATGCAGATCAAATTTTGGTTAGAAGTCGGGGGAAATTTTACCAATGTCAAAAGCGAGGCAATTATGCAGATCAATGAAAGGCTTGTAAAAGAAGGAATCGAGTTGGTAACGCCTACAAGTATTAATATTACGCAGGCGGGTGAGTCATCTGAAAATAAATAAAAAGATTACCCCAGGAAGCGTAGTGTTTTGGGGTAATCTATTAGGTGTATTAATATTTTAAAAAAATCCTTAGTAGCCAGCTCCAGCTTCACCTTCGCCAAGAAGAGCCTTTGCTGCAGAAGTTCCGATTCTTTGGATTCCTAATGTAATCATTTTTTCAGCATCATTAGGTGTTTTCACTCCGCCGGCAGCTTTCACAGGAAGTTTGCCTGCATTGTCTAACATTATTTTTACACCTTCAAAAGTGGCTCCATTTGGTTTTCCATCATCTGTTAGGAAAAATCCAGTGGAAGATTTTACAAAAATTTTCGGAAAATCTTTTTCTTCAAAATTTGCCTGCGCCCATTTCCAGATATTTGCAGTTAAATCACCAATTTGCTCATCTGTAAGTGCGGCGATCTCAATGATCCATTTGACTGTTTTTCCGAAATCTAATCCTAATTTTGTTCCTTCAACAAATTCTTTCTCAACCAAATCAAGTTTCCCGGATTTGAAAGCTTCGTAATTGATGACGTAATCTAGCTCGTCTACGCCATCCAAAACAGCTTGGTTTGCCTCTGCTAGTTTTTCTTCCAAAGAATAGGTTCCCTCGTGAAAGCCAATGACTGTCCCGACCAAAACTTCGGAGTTTTTTGAAACCAAATAATCTTTGATCAGTTTTACATAATTAGGGCGGATCATTACTTCTTTGAAGTCATAAGTGATCGCTTCATCTGTCAGCTCTCTTACTTTTTCGAAAGTTTGTTCCTCTGTGAATCCGGATTGTTCTGGTGTTTTAAGATATGTTGAATCTAAATATTGATTGATTTTCATAATAGCGATTTCATATTTACAAAAATAAAAAAAGGATACAAATAACTTGCATCCTTTCATAATTATATCAATTTTTATTAAACTTTCAATTGTCTGCTTATGCTTTGTTCAAGAGAAAGAATAGTCTCAGTTCTAGTAACCCCTTTTAGTTTTTGGATCTTGTTAAGGATTTCCATCAGGTGGTCATTATCCTTGCAAAGTACTTTTAAGAAAATTGTGTAGTTTCCTGTTGTGTAGTGTGCTTCTACTACTTCATTTACCAAGTTAAGATTCTTGATTGCGTCTTGATAATGACTTGGCTGATCCAAGAAAACACCAATGTAAGAAACCACTTTGTAACCAATTTTTCTTGGATTAAGGAAGGAGATAGAATTTTCTATAACACCAGCTTGTTCCAATTTTTTGATTCTTTGATGAACTGCAGTTGTAGAAATCCCCACGTGCTTAGATATGTGTGCAAGAGAAGTCTTTGCATTATCCATCAACATATATACAATCTCTTTATCAACTCCGTCTAAGTGGTAACCAGATTCAGATGCACTTTTCATAATTTACAATTTGATTTTTTGATTTTTTAAATTTAATACAAAATAATTTAAATAAACGAATAATTTTAATTCAATTTCAAATAGTGAATCTATTTTAAACTCATTATTTAATTAAAATAATTGTTTATTGTTTTTTATTTGACGGTAAAATTATAGAAAATAATATGAAATATAAAAATATATTAATATAATTTTTTAAATATAATAGAAAAGTCATATAAATTGAATATTATCAAAATATGTATTTAATGTTAAAATTCGGTTAGTCGGAAATCAACTCTAAAATTATATTATTAATTACTAAAATGTTTAATAGTTTGGTTATTAAGGTGTTGCGCTTGAAATAAAATCAAAATAAAAAACAATTCTGAATGATGAAAAAATGATATATTTAAAACCTTATATATAGACCAATGAAAAAATTTTACAACCTGATCGCAATTTTTATTGCGACCATTAGCTTTGCGCAGACACAGACTGTGACAGCTTCGATCAGCCCCACTTCCTTTAATGAAGACGAGTCAATTACCATCACCTTCAATGGAAGTAGTATTAATGAGTCTACCTGGGGCGTTACCAACAATGCTTTGTACTTGTGGGCATGGTCCTATGACATCAATGATGCGAACAGCCAGGACTGTCCGACAAACGGAACTTGGGCAGCTTCTAATGAAGCTAACAAGCTGACTTACAATTCTGGTAATGATACTTATACAATGACTTTTATCCCAAAAACATTCTATAATAGAACCGGACTGGGAAGAATAGGTTTCCTTTTGAAAACAAAAACAGGAAATGGACAATCTCAAGATATCTATTCTGAAGTTGGTAGATTCCAGTTTTTAAGTAGTTCTCCAAGTAATGGGTCTGTAAGTTTCATTACATCGGGAAGTAATTTTAACATTAACTACAGTACATCACTGCCGGCCAATTATGTGGTAAAATCCAATGGAAGCACAATATATACAGCAAATAACGTATCATCAATTTCTACATCACCTAACATCACGATTGATAATAACATAGAAGTTTCTGCTACGAATGTTGCGTCAGGAACTATATTAACCTCTAATTTTACAATTTCCCCGACTCCAACTGTTCAAACAGCAGCAATCCCTGCTTATATGAGACAGGGCATCAGCTATGATCCTTCCAATCCTACAAAAGTGGGTTTAGCCTTATATGCTCCGCTTAAAAATTATGTTCATGTGATTGGAAGCTTCAATAATTGGCAGATCTCTTCTAATTATATTATGAAAAGAGATACCAATAATGCAGATTTATATTGGTTAGAAATTACAGGACTTACACCTCAGCAGGTTTATACTTTCCAATATAGAACAAATGACGGTGTGAAAGTAGCAGATCCTTACTCAACTTTAGTATTATCTCCAGACGATGATCCTTGGATTTCCTCGACTACATATCCGGGATTGCCGGCTTATCCTGCAGGACAACAATATGATGTTTCTGTTATCCAAACTGCAAAACCCGCATACAACTGGAATGTGACTAATTTCCAAAAACCAGCAAAGCAAAACCTAATTGTTTATGAAGCATTAGTAAGGGATTTCACAGAACAAAAAAACTGGCAATCTATGATAGACAAAATTCCTTACATCAAGGGTTTGAATGTCAATGCGATAGAGTTGATGCCGGTAATGGAATTCGATGGGAATAATTCTTGGGGATATAATCCGGGATTTCATTTAGCATTAGACAAAGCTTACGGTACACCGGAAAAATTCAAAGAATTTATAGATAAATGTCACCAAAATGGTATTGCTGTAATTCTAGATGTTGCACTTAATCACGCTTCAGGAAGATCTCCGCTAGAAAGACTTTGGTCTACCAGTACCAATGGTGGTTATGGAGATGTAGCAGCCAATAATCCTTATTTTAATCAGGTTGCCAAACATGCTTACAGTGTTTTCTACGATTTTAATCATTCAAAAACAGAGACAAAATATTATGTAAACAGAGTTTTGGAACAATGGATTAAAGAATACAAAATTGACGGATTCCGTTGGGATCTAACTAAAGGATTTACTCAGAACTGTACAGCTTCAGATGAATCTTGCACTGGAGCCTACCAGCAAGACAGGGTAGATGTACTAAAACTATATTCAGATTATCAATGGTCTTATGATCCAACTTCGTATATCATTTTTGAACATTTGGGAGGAAATACAGAAGAAAGAGAATGGGCAAATTATAGACTGAATGAAGGAAAAGGTGTAATGATGTGGGATAATCTAGTAGGGCCGTACAACCAAAACACAATGGGTTATGATTCCGACAGTAATTTCAACAGAGTTGATTTCGAAAACCATACTTTTTCTGAAAGAAGAAATATGAGCTACGGAGAAAGCCACGACGAAGAAAGATTAATGTTCAAGAACTTAGCTTACGGAAGTGTAAATGGTTCATATAGTGTTAAAAATTTAGAGACTGCTCTTGAGAGACAAAAAGCATTTGGCGCTGTTTTCTTCACAGTTCCTGGACCAAAAATGATTTGGCAATTTGGAGAATTAGGATATGAATTCAGTATCAACCGTTGCGAAAACGGAACGATCAGTAATGATTGTAGAACTTCTCCAAAGCCAGTAGCCTTCACATTAGGTTATGATAACAATGCTAATAGAAAAGCAGTTTATGACACTTGGTCAAAAATATTGGCAATCAGACTGTCAAATCAGGTTTTTGATACAACCACTTTTACTGTAGAATCTGGAAATCTATTGCCTAGAATCTATGTATGGAATGATGCTTTACCTGCAAATTCTTTGAAAAATGTAGTGGTAGTGGCAAACTTCACAACTACAACACAAACTGTTACTCCAAATTTTCCATACTCTGGAACCTGGTACAACTTGATGAATAATGCTTCAATGTCTGCAAGTGTTTCTACAACGGTAGTTCTTCAGCCTGGCGAGTTCAGAATTTTTGGGAATCAGACGACTTTAGCAACTGACGAGGTTAAGATTGATGCAGACAAAACATCATTACAAATCGTTCAGAATCCTGCAACAGACGGATTATTGAAAATCAGATACAACAAAGCCAAAAATGGACAAATCAACTTATTTGATCTTAATGGAAAACTAATAAAATCTTTTGGATTGAAATCTGCTAAAGGAAATGAGATGTTCTCTGTAAGTGGAATCGGTTCAGGTACTTATATGGTTCAGCTAAAATCAGATGAAGGTCTGGCAGTTTCTAAACTAATCATCAAATAAAACAAAATAAATTTTTCAAATCAATTGAAATAGCCCCGATAGTTCGGGGCTATTTTTATTTTTCAGACAAAATTTTCAAATCATTTAGACCTTCTTTAAAAGTGCTCATCATTTGAAAATGCAGAATCGGCTTCATGGGTTTCATCATTGTTTCGCAGTCAAAATCAATGTCCCAAGTGACTTTCGTGTTATTTGATTCTGATTCCAATTTGATATTAGATGTCGCATAATCTTCAAATGGTTTGATGAAATGCATCTTTGTTGCAACTAATTTATTTGGCACAATAACTGTAATTTCCTGTTCGCCTTCACCTACTTTGTCATTACCTTTCCATGAAAAAAAATCGCCTACTACACCGCTGTTTCCTTTATAAGTTCGTATCAGATTTTTATCAAGTTTCATCCACGGACTCCAGGAATTAATGGCTTTCATCGAGCTCACATTTTGCCAAACTTTCTCTTTGGGAGCTTTAATTACAATTGATTTTTCACCGTGATAATGACTGTCAAAAAACACAATAGCAATCAGGCAATATACAATGAAAACCGCCAAAATAACACCTGAGATTTTTAAGAATTTTTTCATAATCAGTTTAGTTTAAGTTTAAAACAAATCTAAAAAGAATTTAAACATAAAACTTTTTCTAAGGTAATATTTATTCAATGCATTGTGTCAATGATTTGATCAAGGCTCACATTTGTTATTCTTTTCAACTTTAGGTATTAAATTTGTGAACTCAATAAAATAGAAAAACATCAAAAAAACTAAATGTGATAGTACAGCACAGACGAAAAAAATATTTAACTTTAAAATAAAAAAAGGCCAGGTTTTTATAAATAAAATAATGATAACCCTTCTCTACGACGGAACTTTCGACGGACTTTTCACAACGATATTCGAAGTTTTCGAATATCGTTATAAAGATGTGGAAATCAAAAACAGAGAAACTTTCCAGCAGGAAAATATGTTTGCGGAGATTCACGAGGTTGTAACGCAAACTCAAAAATCAGAAAGAGTTTTAAACAAACTAGAGCAAAACATCGGCAAATCAGGAATCAATCAATTAATCAAAGTTTACCTTTCCGAGGATTCAGAGTTAGAGCAACTCATTTTTTCTGCTGTAAAACAATCCATCAAACATCCAAACGACAATATTCTCCAAAATTTCGCCAACGATGACATTCTTCAAATCTCAAAAATCTGCAAATCCGTCAGTCGGGAAAGACACAGAATGACTGCTTTTGTCAGGTTCGAAAAAATGCAGGATGATATTTATTTTGCGAAGATTGACCCAGATTTCAATGTGCTGCCATTAATTCGAAAACATTTCAAAGACCGATACGCAGACCAAAAATGGATGATTTATGATTTGAGAAGACATTACGGATTGTTCTATGATTTGGAAAACTGCGAATTCTTTTATCCCGATGAAAAATTAGATTTAAATCAATACCAAGAAAAATTCCACGACGAGGAAAAAAAATACCAAACGCTCTGGCAAAGCTATTTCACAAAAACCAACATCAAAGAACGGAAAAATACAAAGCTCCACATCCAGCACGTTCCGAAACGTTATTGGAAATATTTGACAGAGAAATACAATTCTTAACTTACATCAATGTGAGGGAAATCTGACCAGCCTAAATTTGCATCATAATTAAACAACAAAATATTAAAATTATGGCAACTAAATGGTTATTAGACCCAACTCATAGCGAAATCACTTTCAAAGTAAAACACTTGATGATTTCTAACGTAAAAGGAGAATTCACAACATTCAACGCAGAGATTGATGCAGAGGACGATACATTCGCAAGCGCAAAAGTATCAGCTTTCATCGATACAGATTCTATCTTCACAAACAATACAGACAGAGACAATCACCTGAAATCAGCAGATTTCTTCAACGCAGAGGCTAACCCGAAAATCACTTTCGAAGCTTCAACTCTTAACGGTGATGTCACAGGAAACCTTACTTTGAACGGCATTACAAAAGAAATTACTCTAGACGTAGATTTCGGAGGAATCAATTCAGACCCTTGGGGAAACACAAAAGCAGGTTTCTCTTTCGAAGGAAAAATCAAAAGAAGCGACTTCGGTTTGACTTGGAACGCAGCATTGGAAACAGGCGGTGTAATGGTAAGCGAAGAAGTTAAAATTGCAGGAGAATTGCAATTCGTAAAACAATAATACATCATAGTATTTTTTATAGTTTGAGTTTTTAAAGTGTGAACAAGGGCAACTTTGTTCACGCTTTTTTGATTTTAATTGTAATAATTTGGGCAGCTTAATCCGCCTTCCGCTCCCAATCTTTTTTGCAGAAAGTTTCCAGATAAATAGAACTTGAGTACAAGCAGAAAAGGATTTCCTCTCAAGTCGGGCTGCAGATTCTACATAAAAACAAGATTTGTCAGAAACACAGTATTGTCATTCCGTAGGAATCTAGACTGTTGAGATTCCTACGGAATGACAAAGATTATATTGAATTTAAAATCTGCTCAATCCGCCAAATCTGCGAGAAACAAAAACTCAATCAAAATACTTTGTACATCATACTTAATACATTCTACAATGAATCTCAACGACCTTTCCAACATCTCCAATAATTTCAAAACCACACAAAAAATGCCCGTTCTATTCCTAGGACACGGCTCTCCGATGAACGCCATCGAAGAAAATATTTTTGTGCAAGGTTTCCGAAACATCAGCAAAGAAATCCCAAAACCAAATGCCATTATTTGTATTTCTGCGCATTGGTTTACGAACGGAACTTTTGTCACGGCAATGCAAATGCCCAGAACCATTCACGATTTTGGAGGTTTCCCGCAAGCCTTGTTTGATGTTCAATATCCCGCAAAAGGGAATCCAGAACTTGCTAAAGAAACTGCTGGGTTGCTAGCTCCGGTTATGGTGGAAGAAGACCACAATTGGGGATTGGACCACGGCGCTTGGTCGGTTTTGCGACATCTTTATCCTGATGCTGATATTCCGGTTATCCAGTTGAGTATAGATTATACAAAACCACCACAATATCATTTTGATTTAGCAAAAAAATTATCCAAACTCCGCGAGAAAGGAATCTTGATTATTGGAAGCGGAAATATTGTCCACAACCTCCGATTGATTGACTGGAAAAATATTGATACAGTTGGAGCTGGTTGGGATTGGGCAATAGAAGCCAGAGAAAAAACCAATAATTGGCTTCTGGACGGCGATTTTCAGAAATTGATTGATTATCAGAAACAAGGTTCGTTCTTGCAATATGCAGTTCCGACACCTGACCATTTTCTGCCAATGATTTACAATCTCGGGCTGAAAGAAAAATCAGAGGAATTATCATTATTTAATGACTCGCTAATTGGCGGTTCTTTGAGTATGACATCGATAAGGATTGGCTGATTTTTTAGAGCCTATTTAAATTTACAGGTTTGTCATTTTGAGCGAAACGAAGTGAAGTCGAAAAATCTCTAATTTCTAAATTTTCAAAAGATTCTTCATTACATAATGCTTCGCAAAATTCCAATCAGAATGACAAAACATTAAATAAAAATTTGAGCGAGCTATTAAATAACTCTTTTTATAACTAAAAAATTAGTAATATTGTTTTAATGAAAAGAATATTACTTTTTTGCTTTTACTTTGGTTTTGTCTGCAGTTGTATTTCTCAGATTATCTCAGGAAAAATTCAAACTGAAACCGGGAATCAGATTTCAGGCGTCAATGTTTATCTCGACGGAACCAAAATCTCAGCTGTTTCTGCCAATGACGGAAGCTTTCAGTTAGATGTTCAGGGACAGAAAAGCGGAAATCTGATTTTCCAGAAAGATAATTACGAAACGAGTGTTTTCCCTCTTAATCAGGCGATTGGAAAATCAGTAAAAGTGATTATCAATCCGATTAAAGAGATTGAAGAAGTTGTCATTATTCCTTATACAGAGCAGGCTTACAAAGATTTTATTAATTACTTTCTGGATAAATTTATTGGGTTTGATAGGGAAGGAGTTACCATTAAAAATCAGCGAACGCTCAAATTTTCTTATGACAAGAAAAATCAATTTCTGAAAGTCAAAGCACCACAGACTTTGATTATTGAAAACAAAAATCTGGGTTACACGCTTCAATATAATCTTATCAATTTTGAGGCAGATTATAAAAAGAAAACGACAAGCTATCTTGGAACTTCATTTTTTAAAGAAAATAATAATAAGAAAAATACCATTCTGAATCGGATGAATGCGTACAAAGGCAGTTTGATGCATTTTCTGCGAAGTCTTTATAATAACGAATTGGAGAAAGAAGGTTTCATCGTAAATCACGCTCGCCGAATAAAAAATCCATCATATCCAACAGAAGCTGAACTGCAAAAACTTCAAGACCATTTCGAAATTGTCAAAGCTCAGAGAATTTCAAATGTTCCTTGGACTGATGAGTTAGAAGCTATTTCCCAGAAGAAAAGTAAAAATCCCGAGTTTGTAATGGCGATTCTAAAAACAAAAATCAAAGAATCCGATTTTACAAAACGAAAAGATGGAAGATTGTTTTTAGATTTCGAAGATTTGCTGATGGTGAATTATCAAAAGTATTTTTACGAAATCAAGAAAGGCGAATTTGTAAAAGCCACCACATTCTCAACCCAATCTTCAATCGTTCATCCTGAAGCTTTGGAATTTGAAGTGTTTCCTGAGGGTAATACTTCTGAACCGGATTTGCTGATTTTAGAAGAACATTTTTCTAATCAGAATATTTCGAAAATGTTGCCTTTAGATTATCAGTTTGGAAATTAATTATAATCCTTTCTCAAAGCAAACGCTGTTGTCAATTCCAATATATTGTCCGTAATTTGGAATGACTTTGTAACCACATTTATTGTAAAGCGCAACAGCTTCGGTTTGTCGTTTTCCTGTTTCCAAAACTGTTTTTTCGTAACCTAATTCTTTTGCCCAGATTTCTAATTCTTTTAAAATTTTAGAGGCCAGACCTTTTCCACGTTTCTCGGGAAGCGTAAACATTCTTTTTACTTCCATCGATTTTGAATCTAACTCTTTTATTGCTCCACAAGCAACCGCTTCGTCATTGTCATAAATTACGACACAGTTTTTTAACGAATCAATTTTGTTGTATTGGTCATAAAATCCGTGTTCTTCGCCATCCATTACAGCGAGATATGCATCCAGTTGTTTTACTAATTTTTGAAAGTCTGGATTTTCGGAAGTTGTTCTGAGGGTTTTCATTAATAATAATTTTATTGAGGAAAACTCTTCGACTCCGTTCAGCGTGACATTTTTTTAATACTAAATTCTGTCAGTCTGAGCGGAGTCGAAGACTTGTGATTATTTTAAATTTAGTTAACTACAAATTTCCTTTCTCTTATCAACTCCGCAATTTTCAAAATATCTTCGCCAATCAATCTGTCATTTTCCAATTTCGGAACCAGAGAACGAATGATTGCATAATTTTTCTCAACAATTTCTGAGCAAACGGCAGGTCGTCTGAATTCCAAACCTTGTGCTGCAAACATTAATTCTATTGCCAAAATGTTTTCTAAGTTCCCCAAAATCTGATTGAATTTTCTCCCAGAAATACTTCCCATAGAAACGTGGTCTTCTTGTCCTAAACTTGTCGGTATAGAATCTGCGGAAGCTGGAAAACAAAGTGTTTTGTTTTCTGTAACTAAAGCCGCACTAGTGTATTGCGGAATCATAAAGCCGGAATTAAGACCTGAACTTTCTACTAATAATTTCGGTAAACCGTATTTTCCTTCCAATAATAGATAACTTCTTCTGTCTGAAATATTTCCTAATTCTGCAGCGGCCAATGCGCAATAGTCCAAAGGTAAAGCCATCAATTGTCCGTGGAAATTACCTCCGGAAATAGATTCTTCTGCACTTAAAATAATTGGATTATCAGTTACGGAATTCAGTTCTGTTTCTGCCATTTGTTTTAGGTGTTCAAAAGCATTTCTACTCGCACCGTGAACTTGTGGAACGCACCGCATAGAATAAGGGTCTTGAACTCTGTCACAGAATTCGTGGGATTTCAGATTGTCGGAATCTTTCAGGAAGTTTCGCATTCTTTCTGCCACTTTTCTGCTTCCGTCAAACGGGCGAATATCGTGCAGCTCTTTTTTGAAAGGACTTGCCGAACCTCGATAAGCTTCAAGACTCATTGCAGCAGTTAAATCTGCCAAATCCAAAAGATATTCGAATTTTGAAAGTCCAACAATAGCGTGAGCCAAAATAAATTGCGTTCCATTAATTAAACCCAAACCTTCTTTTGGCCCAAGTTTCAAAGGTTGGATTTTATGTTTCTTCAAAACTTTTGCAGTCTCAACAGTTTTGTCTTTTTCCCAAACCTGACCCAATCCCAAAAGTGGCAAAACCAAATGTGACAAAGGCGCCAAATCTCCGGAAGCACCAACAGAACCTTGCTCCGGAACAACCGGAATGATATCCAATTCCAACATCAGAATCAATCGCTCGATAACGTCCAAAGAAACGCCCGAAAATCCTTTCGACAAAGCGTGGACTTTGGAAATCATCATTATTTTGGAAATATTTTTATCAATCGGTTTTCCAACACCCACAGAGTGGGAAATGATGAGGTTGTGCTGAAGTTGTGCAGTTTCTTCTTCTGATATTTTAACATCGCAAAGTGGTCCGAATCCTGTATTGATCCCATAAACCGTTCTGTCAGAAGCTACAATTTTCTGAACGTTTTCCTGCGATTTTATAATTTGGTCTCTTGATTTTTTATTGAGTTTTGCTTTGGAAGGATCTTTTGCTATTTCCAAAACATCTTGATATCCAAGCGTATCGATTCCGTAAATCATTACTAAAAAATTTTCCCTAAAAATACACTTTTTAGGGAAGAATTTAGAAAAGTAGTTTAATGAATTGTATTTCTTAATTCAAAATATTCTTATAAATCACGCCATCTTTCATAATTATCTGGAATTTGTTTTCTGGATCTGCAACTAAGTTGATTTCGGTCAAAGGGTTTCCATCTACAAGAATCAAGTCGGCATAAGCACCTTCTGTGATTTCTCCTAATTTTCCTTTTTGGTATGGATCTCTCTTTCCGCTCATTCTCAAAAGTTCTGCATTGTTTGAGGTTGCCATTTTCAAAATTTCAAAAGGTGTGTACCATTTTGTCAGTTTGGCAAGTTGCTTCCCTTGTTTTTTTGCTAATTCTGGCTCAAAAAGGGTGTCAGTTCCCCACGCTGTTTTTATTTTGTATTTTTTTGCTAGTTCATAGGCTGTGGAAGTCCCTTTTGTCATTTCAATTTGTTTTAGCTTGTTGGGTGATCCTTCCGGCTGTGGATTGGCATCTTCGTCATCCAGAAATGGTTGCAGACTCCACCAGATTCCTTTCTGTGCCATTAGTTTTGCAGTTGCCTCGTCTGCTAACTGCCCGTGATCTATACATTTTACGCCAGCATCAATAGCTGTTTTAATAGCTAATGGCGTATAAGCGTGGACAGTAACATAAGTTCCCCAATTTTCTGCTGCAGAAACTGCGGCCGCAAATTCTTTGCTCGTATATTGCGTTACATCCAAAGGGTCGTAGTCTGAGGCTACACCGCCACCGGCCATCAGTTTCAGTTGTGTAGCACCTTGTCTTAGTTGCTCTCTTGATCTCATTAACACGGCATCTTCGCCATCTGCAATAGCTACCATTCCGTTTCTTTCTGGGTAAGACAACTCTCCAATTTTTCTCGGTACATCGGTCGGTAAACCAAAGTCGCCGTGACCACCAGTTTGCGAGATGAAAGCACCGCTGGAATATACTCTTGGTCCTGTTATCAAACCTCCATCTATGGCTTTGGCAAGTGTTAAAGAGCCGCCTCCCAAATCTCTGACAGTTGTGAAGCCTCTTAGTAATTGTTTCTCAGTAGCTTTTGCAGCCAACAGATTTAGCATTGCAAAGTCAGAAAACATCCTGCATTTTAGGTACAGATTCAAATAATAAATGCACGTGCGCATCTATCAATCCGGGCATTAGGAACTTTCCTTGTCCGTCTATTATTTTGGTAGCTACTGATCTGTCTGTCGCAATTGGAGACTGCGATATTTTCGAGATGATATTATTCTCAATTAAAACATTTCCCTTCACAACTTTGTTATCAATTCCATTGAAGATCTGAACATTGTTGATTAGGATTTTGGTCGGTTTGATTTGCGCATTCACTTTGATGCAGAAGATGAATAGCAGTGAAATAGCAAAAAGAAAATTTTTGGTTCTCATAATTGATATTAGTTTAAATGAAAAATAATTTTATTAAAAATACATTTAAATACAATACGAAAATATAATTTTCTTAAATTTCTAATAATTAATAATCAAATTGATAATCATAATCGATTATTTGCAAAGCGCGCTCTTTCACGATTTCCAGTTTCTTATTCTCCGCAATCACGTAAAACAAAGTTCCTTTTTTAACATCAAAATAATATTTGTCAATCAATTTGAATTCAGAATCACGGAAAAGAATCCAGTTTCTCTGTGCTTCTACCAATTCCTTTTTTCCATTTTTTGAAAGTTTTTGGCTTAATGAAATGTAGGATTTATTAAGTTCTTTATCCCAAGAATCACGGGCAGAAGAAACACAGCTTACCTGGCCAGCCGTAGAATTTCTTTGACTTAAACATTTTTCTAAATCGGCATCAATTTTATTTTGAGCGAATGAAAAGACACTAATTATTAGAGTAAATAATATCGAGATTGACTTTTTCATAATCTAATATTAAAATTTAATTAAAATCTCAATTCCTTTGCCTGACGAATATGCGACAAATGATGCCGACAATGCCAACCGTAAATCAAAATATTTTCTTTGAGCGAAATCTTTTCCGACTGTTCCGGATGAATAAATTCTTTGTTCAAATCTTCATCAGACAAATTTTTCAAAATGAAAACCCATCTTTCGTGCAAAGCTTCTAAAAGTTTTAAAGAAACAAAAGGCGAAAGTTTACTATCGGATAATTCTGCCCAAAGGCTTTCTTCGTAAGGTTTGATGATTGGAAGATTTTCTGTCAAAGCTAATTTGAATCTCGTATAACTATTGATATGACTGTCTGCACAATGATGAACAACTTGAGTGATTGTCCAGCCTTCCGGTCTATATCTTAATTGCAAATCGTTTTCGTCAAGATTTTGGATTTCAGCTTTTACAAGATTGGGAAAGTTTTCAATTTCGGAAATGGCAGAATCGATGATTTCTTTTGTGATTGATTCCGGTTTTTGGAATTTTCCGACTGGGAATTTTAGTGCTTCTAAATTCATTATTTCAAATTTTTCATCAGAATTGCTTCCATTTTTTCGTAACCCAATTTGTTCGGATGGATTCCGTCTTCCGCAATTTCTTTCGGTAACCCGTTTTTATCGTCTTTCAAAGGCGTGTGGTAATCGATGTATGCGATTTTGTGTTTCTGAGCATAATCTTTTATCATTTGATTCAGTGCAATCACTTTGTCAGCGGGCATCATTCCTTTTCTCCAAGGAAAATCCGAAGCGGGAAGCGCCGAACACAAAACCACTTTGATTTGATTTTCTTTCGCCAATTCTGCCATAGAAACAATATTCCCAAAAACCTTATCCAAAGAAATCGGACCTTGATTTTCCGCAATATCATTGGTTCCAGCAAGGATAATCACGCGTTTTGGTTTCAATAAAATCACATCCTCCCGAAATCTCAAAAGCATCTGAGAAGTCACCTGTCCACCAATTCCGCGTCCTACAAAATTATTTTTAGTGAAAAATTCGGGGTCTGTTGCGAACCAACCTTCTGTGATAGAATCGCCCATAAACACAGAGTTCGGCATTGTAGTTTTGGATTTTACTTCTTGATTCTGTTTTTGATATTTGCCGAAATTAGCAAAGTCTTGAGCTTTAGACATTGTGGAAAATAAAATGATAATAAAAGTTAGGATTTTCATTTTTTAAGATTTAAAATCAAATATATGAAATCTCGACAATCAGAATTTCGGTTTGTGAATATAAAATCAATAATTTTACAAAATGGAACAAACTTCGAAAGACCCTTTACACGGCAAAAGACTCGACGCTATTTTGGAAGAATTGGTGGACTATTACGATGGTTTCGAAGAATTGGGGAAACAAATCAATATCCGATGTTTCAATGCTGACAATCCAAGCATCAATTCCTCACTTAAATTCCTTAGAAAAACCGATTGGGCAAGAGCAAAAGTAGAAAGTTTGTATCTTTATGTTTTGAGACAAAAGAAGAAAAAAGGTTTGTTGTAGACCTTAATCTAAAAATATTCCGCTTACATAATACCAACGATTCTGTATCGTTTTGAAAGTCGATAATTCGTGATGAACTTGCGGATTTCCATCTTCATCAGTATAAAACGCTTTGAATTCTACTTTGTTCATAGACGGCACATCAACTATTTCTAATTTTGTCCAATCATTGATTTCTCCCCATTCCTGCAAAGATTTCTTATTATGAAATTTTCTTTTTCCGGGAGAAGTCGTTTCCCACAGATATTCTCCATTCGGGATTGCAAAAGCAGAAAATCTTGAACGCATCAAAGCTTCCGCAGTTGGGGCAAATTTCTCTTTCAGATGGTAAGGCTGACAACAATCTTCGTACGATTTTCCGGAACAGCAGGGACAATTCATTTTTAATTCAGATTTCAAACTTCGAATGTACTAAAACTTGAAAACATCCAAGAAATATCTCAACAATTTTCAGAGAAATTAAAACTGATATTTATTAGCCTTAAAAACATTGAAATGTCCTAATTGTACTATTTTGTAAGTCAATGTCATTAGACAAAGCTTGCAAGTAGAAGTAATTTTGTTTCGGGAAATAATTTAATGGATTCTTACTTTGAATTTTAAAAATAAGAATATCTATTTGATTCATTTTCTGAGATATAAGATTATGGATATTAAAGAAATTAGTGCAAAAACTTCGGAGAAAATAGAAGAAACGTTCAGAGATTCTGTCGGGACAATGGACGAAACAGGAACCAGAAAATGGGTTTTCCCAAGAAAGCCAAAAGGAAAATATACCAATTATAGAGAATATGTAGGTTATTCCTTAATTTTTTTATTTGTGATAATGCCTTTCCTCAAAATCAGTGGAAATCCTGTTTTATTGGTTAATATTATAGATAGGAAATTTTTCATTTTTGGACAACCATTTTATTTGCAGGATTTTTTCATTTTAGCTTTGGGAGCTGTGGCTTCGGTTATTTTTGTAATGCTTTTCACGGTGGTTTTTGGAAGGATATTTTGCGGATGGATTTGCCCTCAAACTTTATTTATGGAAATGATTTTCCGAAAAATCGAATATTGGATAGAAGGCGACCGAAACAAACAGATGAAACTGAATAAACAAGCCTGGGATGAAGAGAAAATCAGAAAGAGAGCGTTGAAATGGTCTGTATTTTTACTGATATCATTGCTGATAAGCCATATTATGTTTATGTACATTGTTGGCTACGAAGAAACGTTTAGAATTATTTTGAGCGGACCAGCTAAATATCCGACCAATTTTATTGTGATGTTGGTTTTTACGGGGATTTTTTATTTTGTTTTTGCCTGGTTCAGAGAACAAGTTTGTACGCTGGTTTGTCCTTATGGAAGACTGCAGGGTGTTCTGATAGATAAGCATACGGTCAATGTTTATTATGATTTCAAAAGAGGAGAGGGAAGGGCAAAATGGAGAAATGGAGAAAATCGTTCTGCGGTTGGTAAAGGCGATTGTATCGATTGTCAGCAATGTGTGGTCGTTTGCCCAACGGGAATCGATATCAGAAACGGACAACAATTGGAATGTATCAATTGTACAGTTTGTATCGATGCCTGCGATGAGGTAATGGAAAAAGTAGGAATGCCAAAAGGACTCATAAGATATGCGACCGAAGCTGAAATAGAAAATCAGGAGAAATTCAAATTCACGGCTAGGATGAAGGCAACCACTGTTGCACTTTTTGTATTAATTGGTGTTTTGTGTGGATTGATGTATGACAGAGGTTCGGTTGAAGCTAAGTTCATACGACCAGCCGGTTCTGCCTACTTTATAAGAGACGGCAAAATCACTAATACATTTACTTATACGATTCTCAATAAGTCCAACGAGAAAAAAATGATGACAATTAAGGTTATTTATCCAAAACATTCGGAGATAACTTTTGCTGGTAAAGAAGGTATTGTTGTGAAAGGAGATGCGATAATAAAAGGAAATGTCAACATCAGTTTCCCAGAAAGTGAAGTGAAATTATCAAAACAAAATATAGAAATTGGCGTTTTCGATGCCGATGGAAAAATGCTGGATTCCTACAAAACTTACTTCGAAGGTCCGTTCAAATTTCAGTTTTAAAGCTTGATTAATGTTTATGCTCTTTAACGAAAGTCGAAGGCGTCTGCCCAGTTTTTTTACGGAATACCCGAACGAAATAAGAATATTCCTCGTAACCCAAACGGAAAGCAATGTCCACAAGACTCTCATCAAGATAGATTAGCATTCTTTTGGCCTCCAGAATTGTTCGGTCGGTTATGATATCTGAGACTGTTTTCTGAACAACGGTTTGTGTGATTCTATTGAGATGTTTGGTTGTCAGATTCATCCATTCAGCATATTGAAAAGCGGATTTTTCTTTGATGAAATTTAATTCTAATAACTCTTCAAAATGTTGATAATGCTGAATGTAAGAAGTGTTTGTATTCTGAATTCCAATGATTTTTTCTTCGGAGAATAATCTGACCGTTTCTATATATAATTGAGAAATAAAAGCTAAGATTAAATTTTCCGATAACAAAGCTGATGAAGAATTCTCATTACCGATTTTAATAAATAGATTTGAAAATTTAACAAAATTATTTCCTTCCAATTGAAGTTTCCGAGGATATTGAACCGAACTGAAAAACGGATATTCTCTTAATTTTTGATTGACATAATGAAGGTCAAAAAATTCCTGAGAATGAAAGAAAATAAAACCGTCAGCGTCGTCTGATAATTGCCAGCTGTGAACTTGCCCAGGCGACATAAAAAATAGAGAACCAGCAGAAACATCGTATTTTCTAAAATCGATTTCGTGAGTTCCTTTTCCTTTTGTGAAAAAGATGCAGGCGTAAAAGTCGTGACGATGTGGTTTCTCGATATGTTTGTGACTTCTTAATAAATGGTCTTTAATCGGATTGAAATAAAAATCGGAATGCTTTGCTCCAGACTGGAACAAATTGATATTCAAAACCGATATTTCGTTGCGACTCATTTAATAATGACTGAATATTTGTTGTGATGATTAATCTTAGTTGTCCAGAATTACAAACTCCATTGTTTTCTCAATGTGTTCTTTTTCCGTAATTCCTTTTGCGTAAAATGAGTTGTCTCCGGAGTCATATTTCTCAAGATAGGCTTGATTGATTTTATTTTCGATGTCAGCTAAATCCGATGGAATCTTGGCTTCAATCTTATAAATTGTGTCTCCACATTTTATCTCGCCAAGATTGTCCTTCAGAAAAGTATTGTACCAGCTTCTTTCAGCAAATCCCCAAGAACGAGCGAAAATTCTATTTTCTACAGTAACCATCCAAATTTCCAAAAACGATTCTCTTTCTTTTCCTGCTTTTATACCAATAAGATTATGAGAATCGATATACTGAATTGCATTTTTGTTGTTCATTTTTTTGATTTTAAATTAAACCTTCAATATTTTACAAATATTGAAGGTTTAAAATTTAATTTTATCCAAACGCTCTTTTCAACAAACTCTCCACTTTCGGTTCGCTTCCACGGAAAGCTTTGAACAATTCCATCGGGTCTTTTGTTCCGCCGGAAGACAATAAGATTTTATATTTCGAAGCAATTTCAGGATTGAAAATTCCATTTTCTTTGAAATATTGAAAAGCATCAGCATCCAAAACTTCCGCCCATTTGTAAGAATAATATCCAGCCGAATATCCACCTTGGAAAATATGTGAAAAACTCGGTGCAGTCGCAGTTTCTGGATTGGAAGGATATAAACTTGTTGAACTTGTTTTTTCTACCTCAAACTCTTTCACACTCAAATTCTCCAACTCACTAGCTTCCGAATGAAAAGCCATATCTAATAACCCAAGGCCAACTTGTCTCATTGTCTGATAACCTTCCATAAAGGATTTGCTTTGAGATAATTTCTCGATTTTTTCGTCAGGTAAGATTTCTCCGGTTTGATAATGGTTTGCAAAAGTTTTCAAAAACTCTGGTTCGTAACAGAAATTTTCCAAAAACTGAGAAGGTAATTCTACAAAATCCCATTTAACCGAAGTTCCGGAAAGATTCGGATATTGCGTGTCTGCCAAAACGCCGTGAAGTGCGTGTCCAAATTCGTGGAATAAAGTTGTCACTTCTTGGAAAGTCAGTAAACTTGGAATGTCTTTCGTTGGTTTTGTGAAATTACAAACGACAGAAATATGTGGACGAGAATTTTCTCCGTTTTGTTTGTACTGATTTTTATAACTCGTCATCCAGGCTCCGGCGCGTTTTCCTTTTCTTGGATGATAATCTACGTAGAGTAGGGCTTTTACATTTCCGGTTTCTGTGATTTCGTAGGTTTTCACATCTTCGTGATATTTCTGAACATCATTGATTTCTTTAAATTCCAATCCGAACAATTTTCCAGCCAATCCAAAAACAGCTTCCTGAACTTTCTCCAATTGGAAATAAGGTTTCAGTTCTTCATCATCAATATCGAATTTTTGTTTTCTTAATTTTTCCGCAAAGAAACCGTGGTCATAACTTTGGATGCCGTCGATTCCGTCTGCTTTTGCTAAAGATTTCAATTCTTCGATTTCTTTTTGAGCATAAGGTGTTGCTTTTTCAAGAAGTTCACTTAGAAATTCAAAAACTTTTTCAGGCGATTTCGCCATTCTTTCTTCCAGAACGAAATCTGCATAATTTTTATAACCTAATAGTTCCGCTTTTTCCTGACGAAGTTTTACGATTTCTTTAATCAAATTTTGATTGTCAAATTCTCCGCCGTCAAATGATTTTTTTCCATTAGCTAAAGCCAATTCTTTTCTCAGTTCACGGTTTTCAGCGTAAGTCATTGCAGGAAGATAGCTTGGATATTGCAAAGTAATCACATAACCTTGTAATCCTTTTTCTTTCGCGTCTTCTTCATATTGCTCAAGAATTGCTTCCGGAATTCCTTTTAATTCGTCTTTATTAGTAATGTGTTTGAAATAAGCGTTAGTTGAAGCCAAAGCATTTTGTCCAAATTGAAGTGATTTGATAGACAAATCCATACTGATTTTCTCCAGTTTCTTTTTGTCTTCTTCATTTAATAAAGCACCGCTTCTCACAAAACCTTTGTAAGTTTCGTTGAGTAGCATTTGTTGTTCTTCATTCAATGACAAAGTGTCTTTTTGGTCGTAAACGCTTTTGATTCTTTCGAACAGTTTTTCGTTTTGAGAAATTTTGGAAGAGAATTCTGTCAAAAGTGGGGAAACTTCCTGAGCTATTTTCTGAATTTCATCATTAGTTTCTGCAGAATTCAGATTAAAGAAAATATTGGAAACTCTGTCCAGCTGTTCTCCTGAGAAAGCCATTGCTTCGATGGTGTTTTCAAAAGTTGGAGCTTCTGGATTGTTAGTGATTTCGTTGATTTCTTTTTCAGAAGTTTTCACTAATTCCTGAAAAGCGGGAAGATAATGTTCTTCTTTGATTCCCTCGAAAGGTGATGAAGTATATTTTGTGTTGAATTTTTCTAAAAGTGGATTCATAATTTTAATATGGAATTTTATTTTTTTATGTGCTTCGAGAGCCTCAGCAGGACAACGTACAAAGTATATTGTTTTTACACTGTCAGGCTGAGGCTCTCGAAGCCTTTTTGTTATTTGGTTGAAATCACAAATTTAGTACCTAAAGTTGAAAGTATGACAAAATTGCGCCCCGGTTTGAGCGGAAATCCTTTTTGTCGTTGTCTGAGTGTTGTTGAAGACAACAAGCTTAATGGTTTTTAAAATTCTCAGAAAACAAGTCAAGCGTATTTGCTCTTGAAAGTTTTATAAATTTTTGATTTTCAAAACCTAAATAAGTTGTTTTGTTATTTGTGAAAAAATATGTGTAAATGTGTTTAATTTAAAACAAAGTCAGCTGCTGAGAAAACTGATTCTGAAATTTTGACTGACTTCCGCCGATAATTAATTTTCTCAAGTTCAAATCGGTCAGGTGTTTTAAGAATGGATTTCCATAACTGAAATCAATAAAATATTTTGCACGATTGATAGCAGCGCCTAACTTTTTCAAATTATCAATATTTAAAACTTGGAAACGTCTGGAGCTGACAATCTTCATCGCCGTTTTCACGCCAATTCCCGGAATTCTAAGAATCATTTTATAATCTGCCGTTTGAAGATTGACAGGGAATTGATCGAGATGCCTTAGTGCCCAACTCAATTTCGGATCCACTTCCAAATCCAGAAATGGCATGTTTGAATCCAAAATTTCGTCTGCTTTGAAACCATAAAAACGCATCAACCAATCTGATTGATATAGTCGATTTTCCCTCAAAACAGGAACTTCTGCAGTAATCGCAGGCAAACGATTATCCACAGTTACAGGAATGTAACCAGAATAATAAACACGCTTCATTCCGTAATTTTGGTAGAAATGGTCGGCAACTTTGATGATTTGCAAATCGTTTTCGTTGGTTGCGCCAACAATCATCTGTGTGGATTGTCCGGCTGGTGCGAACTTCGGAACGCTTTTTATGATTTTCTTTTCGTCTTTGTATTGCTGAATTCCTTTTTGGACGATGCGCATCGGTTGCAACATATCTGCCCTATTTTTGTCTGGTGCTAATAATTTAAGTCCGGATTCAGTCGGAATTTCGAGGTTTACGGAAAGTCGGTCAGCGTAAAGTGCGGCTTCCTGCATCAGAATATCACTCGCACCAGGAATTGATTTAAGATGAATATAACCGTTGAAATTATGTTCGGTTCTCAATTTTTTGGCTACTCGAACCAAACGCTCCATTGTTGTGTCGGCATCTTTGAAAATTCCCGAGCTTAGAAATAAACCTTCGATGTAGTTTCTTCTGTAAAAACTGATAGTTAAATCAACGACTTCCTCAACTGTGAAGGCTGCACGTTTGATATCATTCGATTTTCTGGAAACGCAGTAGATGCAATCGTAAATGCAATGATTGGTCAAAAGGATTTTGAGAAGCGAAACGCAACGTCCGTCTTCCGTATAAGTGTGACAGATTCCGCTAGCCGAACTGTCGCCTAAACCTCCATTATTCTTTCTTTTCCCTCCGCTTGAAGAACATGAAACATCATACTTAGCAGCATCTGCAAGTATCTCAAGTTTTTCTTTTGTGCGGTCGAAGTTCATATTTGAAAGATTATTTTTTGAGTGGAATTGATTCAGAATTGAATGTCAAAAATAATTCCATAAATGAAGAAAGTCAAGGATTTTAAGATTTAGTTATTAACAAAGATTTTCATTTTTGGTTTCATTATTTAATTATATTCCATTTAGAATTTTTACTATTTTTTCTAATTTTCACAGGAACAAATTTTATAAAATCAGAAGTTTTATATTGAATTTCAAAAGTTGGACAACAATTATCATCACCTGATTTATATAAAAATGTTTGTATAAAATATTCATTTTTAATTTTTGTGATTTTAACATCGTTTCCTCCGTAAAATTTCGCTCTATCTCCAACATATTTAGAAATTTTATTAAAAAAATCATTATTAATATTCCATTCTTCATCTACAGGAAATACCGAAATTGAAATTATGTCATTTTCCAAAATTTTATATCTTTCAGCATAAGTTTCACCAGCCATTCCATAAATTTTATCAAAAGCTATAATATTATTAGGAATGATTTCATAAATTTCTATTTCTCCTGTCTTTTTAGCCATAGGAGTTGGAAATGGATTATCTTTTAAATTGGGATTAAAATTGATTTCCAATAATCTTTGAGTTTCATCAGAAAAGTATTGATTTTCCAAAAACAACTTATCAAGTTCTTGGATTATTAAGCTTCTGTTTTTAGGAGAAAAAGGATTTTCATCATTTGCTTTCTGAACTTGTAAAACATAGTTTTGATAATCAGTTTTTATATTTCCTGTTTTTTGAGATAGATTCATCTTTGACATTACCTCAGCCATTCTCAGAGAATCTTGTTTACTTATATTAAACAATTCATTATAGAAGGATTCGTTTTTTTTAGCATCCGCAGTTCTTTCTTTTTCTCTTTTTTTATAATCTTCAAAAGACAATGTTTTTTCCTCTTCATAGGAATTTAAACTCGAAAATTCTGGTTTATATTGATTTAGAATAGAATCGGAAAATTTTATTAGTAAATCTTCCGAATAATTTTTATTTACAAAAGCTTTCTTAATGTCTTCAGCAAGTTTTATTTTCAAATATTGATTATAAAACTGGTGCTTATCTTTTTCAGCAATGCTTTTTTGGATTTTAATTAACGCTTGAGTAGAATTGGTTTTGCTTAAATTGTATTGTGCAAACAAAATATTCCCAATAATCAGGAATAAAGTAATTAAACTTTTTTTCATCGTTATTAATTTTTATCTATGCGAATATAGAACAAATATCCAATCAAAATCCTCCAAAATCTCTATCTTTACCAACATAAAATTTTCCTATGAACCATCAACCTGTTGAAGGATTTTCAAAACTTTCCAAACAAAGAAAAATCGATTGGCTAATCAGCGAATATCTAAGCAACGACAGAAGTTACGAGCAGATTCTGCAGCAATATTGGAACAACGATTCTAATCTGCAAAAAATGCACGACGAGTTTTCCGAAAACACGATTTCCAATTTTTATATGCCTTACGGAATTGCTCCGAATTTCCTGATTGACGGAAAACTTTTGGCACTTCCAATGGCGGTCGAAGAAAGTTCGGTGGTGGCAGCGGCTTCCAAAGCGGCAAAATTCTGGATTGACAAAGGTGGTTTCAAAACAACGATTATCAATACAGAAAAACTAGGACACACACATTTTATCTTCAAAACGGAAGCTCATAAACTGCTTCATTTTTTCAATTTTAAACTGAAGAAAAAATTGTTGGGAGCAACGGAAGACATTACCAAAAATATGCGCAACCGTGGTGGTGGTATTTTGAATATCAAACTCATAGATAAAACTTCTGAACTGGAAGATTATTTCCAGTTGAAAGCGAGTTTTGACACTGTAGATTCGATGGGCGCGAATTTCATTAATTCGTGTCTGGAACAATTCGGAAAAACTTTGAAGGAAGAAGTTGCCAACGAGGAAAGTTTCTCTCAGGAAGAGAAAGATTCATTGCAAATTGTGATGAATATCCTTTCCAATTACACGCCGGATTGCATCGTACGAGCCGAAGTTTCTTGCAAAATTGAAGATTTGAAAGACGACAGCGGAATCTCGAATGAAGAATTTGCATGGAAATTCAAACGTGCGGTGACGATTGCAGAAATCGAACCTTACAGAGCAACTACGCACAATAAAGGAATTATGAATGGTGTTGATGCCGTGGTAATTGCGACAGGAAATGATTTCCGTGCAACAGAAGCTTGCGCACACGCTTATGCAGCGAGAAATGGAAAATATTCTTCATTAACGCATTGTACAACGGATAATGGGATTTTCAGATTTTGGATTGACTTGCCGATTTCTGTTGGTGTTGTTGGTGGTTTAACGAATCTTCATCCATTAGTGAAATTTTCATTAGCACTTTTAGGAAAACCATCTGCTCAGGAATTGATGAGTATTTTGGCGGTTTCCGGATTGGCACAGAATTTTGGAGCGCTTCGTTCGTTGGTGACTACGGGAATCCAGAAAGGTCATATGAAAATGCACCTTTTCAATATTCTGAATCAATTTGGAGCAACTGAAGAAGAGAAACAACATTTTGTGACTTATTTCAAAGATAAAACGGTGAGTCATCACGAGGTAATTTCGGAGTTGGAAAAATTGAGAAATAAATAAGCTTATGTTTGGAATTGCACTTTCAGCTTTTATGCTGATTTTTGGAGTATTTTTGAGATTTACAAAAGATCCTGGATTCGCTGGTGCGAAGAGATTTTCTTGGCTGTTTATTGCCCTAGGAATATTATCTATTGCAGGAAAACTTATTATTTTATATCAAAAAGGAGAATTATAAATTATGAAAAACTTTACTTTAATTATCGGCGGAATCTACGGTTTATTGTCCGTAATTCTTGGTGCGTTTGGTGCACACGCCTTCAAAAAAATATTATCAATCGAAAGACTGGAGAGTTTTGAAACTGGCGTTAGATACCAAATCTATGCGGCATTTTTTCTTCTGATTGTCGGTTATATTTTGAAATTCGAAACGACTTCTGAAAAGTGGATTTCCATTCTTATGATTGCAGGAACTTTTCTGTTTTCTGTAAGTATTTATTTCCTGGCTTTTCAGGATTATCTTGGGATGAATCTAAAATTCCTTGGACCAATTACGCCGCTTGGAGGCTTGTTTATGATTATCAGTTGGACGATGTTGATTTGGTATTTTGCCAAGACGAAATTTTAATTTTATCATTTTATTAAATGGGAAATTGTAAAAACTGTAACCAAGATTTAACCGGAAAATTCTGTTCAAACTGTGGACAAGCTGCAACTTTAAAACGCATTGATTCTCATTACATTCAGCACGAGATAGAACACGTTTTGCATCTTGACAGAGGAATTTTCTTTACGATCAAAGAATTACTCATCAGACCTGGAAAAAGTGTCAGAGAATTCTTTTCTGAGAATAGAAACAGACTTGTAAAACCTATCATTTTTATTATTGTCTGCTCGCTGATTTATACATTAATTGATCATTATTTTCATATTGAACAAAGTTATGTGGAGGTTCAAGGCGAAAAAGGTTCAGCTTTCAATTCTATTAATGGCTGGATGCAAGGTCATTATGGTTACGCTAATATTTTGATGGGAATCTGCATTGCACCTTGGCTGAAGTTATTTTTCAGAAAATACGATTATAATTTTTTCGAAATTTTGATTTTGCTTTGTTTTGTAATGGGCGTTGGGATGTTGATCTATTCAGTATTCGTGATTGTAGAAGGTTTGACACATTTTCACGTGATGAAAGTCGCCGGCTGGATTGGAATTCTCTATTGTTCTTGGGCAATTGTGGACTTCTATGACCGAAAAAAAATCATCAATTATCCCAAGGCAATACTTTCTTATATTTTGGGAATGCAGACTTTTGCTCTTGCTATTTTTGCTTTAGGCTATATTGTTGATTTGATAAAGCATTAATATAAAATAACTTATCACTTTAAAGTTTAATACAATTAATAAAACCATCATATTCCTAAAACTGATTTCAATCAGACATTTATATAATGTAATTCGTCACTTTTTCTTAAATTTGTGAATCTTATAAAATCTAAAAATTAATCAATAATATATTATGAATCTTCACGAGTATCAATCAAAAGAGATTTTAGCAAAATACGGGGTTAATATCCAACGTGGTTTTGTTGCAAACAATGTGGACGAGGCAGTTGCTGCTGCAGAAAAACTTACTGCTGAAACCGGAGCTCAGGCTTGGGTAGTAAAAGCTCAAATCCACGCTGGTGGTAGAGGAAAAGGTGGCGGAGTTAAGTTCTCTCCTAATATGGACAAACTTAAAGAAAACGCTGGAAACATCATCGGAATGCAACTTATCACACCTCAGACTTCTGCTGAAGGTAAAAAAGTACATTCTGTTTTGGTAGCTGAAGATGTATATTATCCGGGAGAATCTGAAACTAAAGAATTTTATGTTTCTATCCTTCTAGACAGAGCTTTAGGGAAAAATACGATCGTTTATTCTACAGAAGGTGGAATGGACATCGAGCACGTTGCAGAAGTAACACCACACTTGATCCACAAAGAAGTAATCGATGCGGCTTACGGATTGCAAGGTTTTCAGGCTAGAAAAATTGCTTTCGGACTTGGTCTTGAAGGTAATGCTTTCAAAGAATTCACAAAATTCATCACGTCTCTTTACAACGCTTACATCGGTATCGATGCTTCTCTTTTCGAGATCAACCCGGTTCTTAAAACTTCTGATAACAAAATTATCGCTGTAGATGCAAAAGTAACTTTGGACGACAACTCATTGTTCCGTCACAAAGACCTTGCTGAATTGAGAGATACAAGAGAAGAAGATCCATTAGACGTAGAAGCTGGTGAAGCTGGCCTTAACTTCGTGAAGTTGGACGGAAACGTGGCTTGTATGGTAAACGGAGCCGGTCTTGCAATGGCGACTATGGATATCATCAAATTATCTGGCGGTAATCCTGCAAACTTCTTGGACGTTGGTGGAACAGCTGATGCACAAAGAGTTCAAACTGCTTTCGGGATTATCTTGAGAGACCCGAACGTAAAAGCGATCTTGATCAACATCTTCGGAGGAATCGTAAGATGTGACAGAGTGGCGCAAGGTGTTGTAGACGCTTATCACGCGATGGGAAGCCTTCCAGTTCCATTGATCGTAAGATTGCAAGGAACCAACGCTGTAGAAGCTAAAAAACTAATTGACGAGTCCGGACTTCCTGTTCATTCTGCAATTACTTTGGAAGAAGCTGCAAACAAAGTAAAAGAGGTTATAGCTTAAGCTTTAATTTTCAAATAAATATAGAAAACCGTTTCATTTTTGGAACGGTTTTTTTTATGTGTTTAGTTTTAAGTCAGTAATGGAAATGATCACTATCCTAAATATTTCCTCAGAAAATTACAGCGAATAATGAAAAATGAGATGAAATATTTGTTGAATTTATTTCCCGAATCATTGTTAAATTGAAATACATTTCATAAACAAGCATTTTTAAATACCAATAGGAGTATAAAGGAAAAACAGCCTTCACAAAACTTACGATTAATGTCCACCAAAAAACTCAAGCATTGTTTCCAAGGCGCTTTCGGAATGCATCTTTTCTCCATTTTCAAGAGATTCCTCAGCCGCTTTTGAAACTCTTTTTCTCATATTAATTTCATATTCAGAAATAGCTTCTGTTAAAGAATTATATTTTTCTGAAGTCAGATATTTGCTCAATTCTAAAGCATCCAACATCGCCATATTTGCACCTTCACCGGCAAATGGAGGCATTACGTGTGCTGCATCACCGATTATTGTTAAGTTTGACGAAGTTTCCCAAGTCTGATCCAAAGGTATACAATAAATTGGTCTTGGAACAAAAGGCGTTTCGGCATTTTCAAACAATTCGTACCAGATATCGCTCCATTCAGGATAATTATTTTTAAACCATTCCAGAATTTGTGATTGATTATTAAAATCCAAACCGCTGTCAGAAGCCCAATTTTCATCTGCTTTGAAACTTGCATAAAATCCAAGATCTCCAGTGCCTTTTTGTCCCATCAAAATGTTTTTCTCATTTCCGAAAGCCATTATTTTTCCACCATTAATTAAAGAATAAATATTTGGAACTTTAGTTTTTGATTGATGAATATTACCTTCCAGCATTACGATTCCAGAATAGAACGGTTTGATGTCTGTAATGTAAGGACGGATTTTAGAATTAGCACCATCAGAACCAATTACGATGTCAGCATAAACGGATTCTCTGTTTTTGAAATCCAGTTTCCAAACGTCATTTTGCTTTTCCATTGAGATGAAATGGCTATCCCAAACCACAGTTTCTGGCTCTAAAGATTCAAGCAAAATTTTCCTTAATGACCCACGATCAATCTCCGGACGAAAATATTCATGTCCGAAATTTTCCTCAAGGTTTGTTTCGTGATCGCTGTAAAATATCTCTGCTTTTTCATTGAGGATTAATGTCTTGTCTGCGCCGGGAAGAAAATTTTCTTTGAATTCCTTTAAAAGATCAGCTTCCCGAATTGCTGCTAATCCGGAATCTTCGTGAAGATCCAAAGGTGAACCCTGGACTCTTGCATTTTTATCAAGATCCCTTTCGTAAACTTTTACAAGTGCGCCTTTCATTTGTAAAAGACGTGCTAAAGTCAGTCCGCCAGGACCGCCGCCAACTATCGCGATTGATTTATTATCGATGAGCATAAGTTTAAATTTTATGCTGCAAAATTATTTAGATTGATAAACCAAAAATTGTAAAAATCGGACGTTTTGGTTATTCACGATTATAGAATTCCTTAATTAGTTTTTTATTGACTGCAATCATTTTTTCGGAATCTGGCATATTTGGATTGAATATCAAATCGTAATTTTCATCTTTTGGTTTAAATTGATTTACGCCGAATGCAATGCTATTTGAAGGAATGTTTTTAGTAATAATTGAACCAGCACCAATCACTGTGTTTTCTCCAATCACAACCGGGCCAAGAATTTTCGCTCCGTCGGCAATGATTACATTTTTGCAAATGATGGGATTTCCAAGATTTTCCCATTCATTGTTGATTTTGTTATATCTCAGATTGGCACCTATTGAAACATTCTGATAGATTACAACATTTTCACAAATTTTTGCAGCAACAATTGTACAACCTCGTGCGTGATGTGCAAACAATACGCTTTTGTCTATCTCGATACAGTTGATTTCGCAGCTGTAGAATTTTTCCAAAAGATTGTCTGCAATTTTTTTAATGAATTTATATTTAGAGTGGCAACTTAATTTAACGATAGTATTAAACATGATCTCAAATTTTACACTGTAAAATTACCTGGAGTGATAAGATAAAAATTGTAAAAATCGGTCGTTTTTATTTTTGAATAATTCTTTGGGAGAAACGCCGGAAAGTTTTTTGATTTCTTTGATGAAGTGAGATTGATCTGTAAAATTAAGCTGAGGAAAAAGATTGCCGTCTTTGATATGAAAAAGTGAGGCCTGGAAACGAAGAATGTTGCAATAATATTTTAGCGAAATTCCTAAATACTTTTTGAAATACCGGTTGATCTGCCTTTCTTCCCAAACTATTTTTTCTGAGAGTTCTTTGATGCTTATTTCACCATCTGTTTCGAAAATTAAATTGAATAACTTTAATTTTCTTTCGTCTAATTTTTCAGGTAAAAGTGACTTAATTTTCAGAATAGCTTTTTCACAAAACATTTCAAAATTATCCAGATCATTAATGTTAAAATCCCAAAAATTTTCGGGTAATTCCATTCCGCTGTTTACAAATTCTGCAATGGATTGATGGAGAATATATTCCAATGCCAAAGGATTAAAGCTAATGGCAAAAAAAGAAATAATATCCAGCTTAGGCATTGGTTTAGGCTTGGTTTCCAAACCCATCAATGTTATATGAATCTGATTATCCGAAGTTTTACAAAAGAGCAAATCTATCTTTCCGTTGGGAATAATGACGCCTTCCTTTTGAGTTGAAAGATTTTGCAAAGACGAAAAACAATATACATAATCAGCAATCGATTGATCGGGCTTGATGAGTCTGTATTCTATTTCTTCGTCCATTTTATCTGCGAAAATGTTTTTATTTACTTTCAGAAGGTTCCCAAAGTTCAATTTTATTATCATCTGAATCCAGAATATGAACAAATTTTCCATAATCAGAATCCTCTATTTCATCAAGAATAGTTACGCCGTTTTCTCTTAGATTTTTTACCAGTTCTTCGATATTCTGAACGCGGTAATTGATCATGAATTCTTTTTTCGAAGGAGAAAAATAACTGCTGCCGGTTTTGAACGGACTCCATTGTGTAGATTCTATTTCGTCTGGATCATTAATATTTCTGGATTCAAACGTTGCTCCCCATTCTGTAGTGTCAATTCCAAGATTTTTAGCATACCAATCTCTGGTTTCTTTTGGGTCATCAGAGAAAAAGAAAATGCCGCCGATGCCTGTTACTTTTGGAGTTTTGTCTGAGTTTTCCATAGTTCAATTAATTTATTCAAATATAAATATTTAATTCCAAATTTACTCAGCTACCCAAACACTTACATTCCCTGCAGGACAAGGAAAATCTGCCCAACCATTTTCATCAATTGTAATTTTGTCTTGCAAATGTCCTGTAAAATCATAGAACAATTTTCCTGCATATTTCTTTCCTATTTCCATAGGTTTGTGATAAGCATCTTTATTACTCAAAACTACAGCGCAACCAGAATGTTCATCATCGCCTTCACGGATCCAACCAAGACAATGTGCATCCTCAAAATAATCTTTCTGATTACCGTAAGCATAATCTTTTCTCGCTTTGATGAGTTCCTCGATAGCATCTACTTTATCAAGAAAAATCTCATGCTCATTGCCGTCTTCTCCGTGGTCTTTGTAGCTAGCTCCGTAAAGATCTGGATAGAAAACACAAGGATAGCCATCTTTTCTTAATAAAATCAAAGCGTAAGCTAATGGCTTGAACCAAGTCTCCACTGGTGCTTCTAAAGCTTGAAGTGGCTGCGTGTCGTGATTGTCAACTACAGTTACGGCTTTGTCGGGATGAGAAGCTACTAATGTTTCATTAAAAATTTGTCTTAGATCATAATCCGGATCTTTGGATGCGGCGTGAAGATTGTTCTGAAGAGAAGAATCGAAGAGGCTCATACAACCTTCGGTGGCGTCTATGTAAGCTTCGAGAAGTTTCAACTCGCCGGGTGCCCAGTATTCGCCAACTGCAAAGATGTTTTTTCCTGTGTTGGCTCTTAATGTATGAAGCCATTCTTTATAGAAATCTGGTGAAATGTGTTTTACGGCGTCTAGTCTCACACCATCAAAATCTGTCAGATCGTGATACCATTTTCCCCAATGATTCAGTTCTTCGCGAATGAATGGATTTCGGTGTTCTATGTCGTTATACATCAGATAATCGTAGTTGCCTTTTTCGTCATCTACAATATTATCCCAACCGTCGCCAAAATCATTGATAATTCTGTAAATTCCGGTTTCCATTCCTTCTGCATAATCTACGCCTGTAAAACATGTAAAATCCCATTTGAAATTAGAATAAGTATCGCCTCTTCCTGGGAATGTGAATTTGGTAAAAGATTCGATTTCGATGACATCGGAGATTTCTTTGTTACGGTCTTCTTTATCTACTTTTATGACTTTGAATTTCTCTAATTCATCACCTCCTGCTTTATGATTCAGTACAACGTCAGCTATTACCTGAATGTTTTTTTCTTTCAGAGCTTTTGCGGCGTTTAGATATTCATCTTTAGAACCGTATTTTGTTACCAAATTCCCTTTTTGGTCAAATTCTCCCAGATCGAAAAGATCATAAGGATCATAACCTACGGAATAACCTCCCGTAATTCCTTTGTAAGCTGGCGGAAGCCACGCTGCGGTAATGCCAAGGTCGGCTAAATATTGTGATTGATCTTGCGTATGTTTCCAAAGGAATGAGTCACCATCAGTATACCAATGGAAAAACTGTATCATCGTTCCGTTCATAAGAATGTAGATTTTTTCAGATTGTTTGATTTGATTTTTGATTCTATGAAAATATCAAGCCAAGGAAATTATGGAAGAAACAAGAGAAAAGTAAAAAGAATCAAATACAAACAAAAAGGTTCAATGATGAGGCGAAAAGATGGTTGAAAAATAAAGAAAACTCAAATCAATCATTTTCGAATTCGGTGAAAGGAATTTTCAGTTGAACGGAGACGTGTTTTTTCTCTTCTGTATTAAGGTTTGACAAAGAAAGTCCGAGAAGTCTGATGGCCTTATCAAATGGTCGCAGTTCCCAAAGTTGTTTCGCAGTGTTGTAAAATTTCTCTGCATTTTCAAAATATAGATCCTGTGTCTTACTTCTGGTATAAAGTGTGAAATCTTTGTATTTAATCTTTAAAGTCAGTGTTTTTCCTTTGATTTCTCTTTTTCCGAGGCGTTCTTCCAGTTCCAGACTTAATGATTTTAGTTTTTGGTCAATCTCTTCATCTTCATTAATGTCATCCCAAAATGTTCTTTCCACTGCTACACTTTTTTGGATTCGGTTAGGTTTTACTTCACCGTTGTGGATTCCGCGGACAACGTTGAAATAATATTTCCCAGACTTGCCGAAGAGTTTTTCCAGTTCGTCCAGAGATTTTGCTTTTAGATCAGAACCTTTGAAGATATGCAAAGTGTGCATTCTGTTAGCAGTTACTTTCCCAACGCCGTAGAATTTCTCTATCGGAAGATTTTCCAGAAACTCATTCATTTTTGTTGGGTGAATGGTTTTCTGTCCGTTTGGTTTATTGATGTCAGATGCGACTTTAGCCAGAAATTTATTGATAGAAATTCCTGCAGAAGCCGTGAGGCCGGTTTCCTCAAAAATTCGTTTTCTGATCTCTCTTGCGATGTCATTTGCAGACTCTATATCTTTTTTGTTTTCTGTAACGTCCAGATAAGCTTCATCCAAAGAAAGTGGTTCTACGAGGTCTGTATATTCATAAAAGATATTTCTGATCTGACGTGAAATTTCTTTGTATCGATTGAATCTTGGTTTAACGAAAATCAAATGCGGACATCTTTCCCTTGCTGTTTTACTTGGCATTGCAGATCTGACTCCAAATTTTCTGGCTTCATAACTTGCCGCTGCAACCACACCACGATGACCACCTCCAACAGCTATGGCTTTTCCACGCAGACTCGGATCATCGAGCTGTTCTACGGAAGCGTAAAATGCGTCCATATCTACGTGGATTATTTTGCGTTGAGGTTGCATCAGATAGAAGTTAGATACTGGATTTTAGAAATTAGATTAATGAAAAATGCTTTAATTATTACAAATTTAATCAAAAAAAATCCCGAAAAATTTCGGGATGATGTTATTTTGTGTAGTTATCGATTGTTTTTTGAATGTCCGGATCATCTGGCGTAATAGCGTAATATTTTGCGATTGCAGATTTCTGATCTACTACAATGTATCTCGGAATCCAGTTGAGGTCAATATAATTATTGAAGTCATTTTTCCAGCCGGATGCAAACCAATAATTCTCCTTGTCTGTCATTTCAAATTTTTCAAGACTTTTCAAAAATCCATCTTGTGATCTTTCCAAAGAGAGGAAAACGAAATCAACATTTGGATTGTTGGCTTCCAATTCTTTTGCTTTTGGAAAAGCTTTGAGGCAATCTTTGCACCAGCCTGCCCAGAAATCAAGAATTACGATTTTGCCTTTGTGTTGTTTCAGGATTTCATTGATGGAAATCTCTTTACCATTTTTGTCCTGTAATTTTTGGGCTAAAGCTTCTTTTGAAAATTTGGTTTTCAGAACTTTTGGAACTTCCTGAGAGAAACCAAATTGGAAAACCATTAATAATAGTAATGTGTAAATTAATATCCTCTTCATTATTTTAAATTTTTTTGACAAACGAAGTTAAGAATAATTTTTAAATCTACTAATGCAATTTATGTTTTCATATTCGTAAAAATTAAAGATAATTAACATTGTATATTCAAAATATACGTACTTTTGCTGAAAAATAGTTAATGGAAAAATTGAACTTCATTAAGACGAAATTCAAAAATTTTGATGAAGAATTTTATAATGAGTTAGCAGAACATTCGATTCTGACAACTGTGGCACCTAAACAAGAACTGGTAAGAGAAGGGCAGAAAGTGAACTACATTCCTATACTGATAAGTGGAATTGTAAAAGTGTTCTCACTAAATGATGGTAAAGAATTACTCTATTATTACATAGAACCTTCGGAAAGCTGCATTATGACTTTCTCTTCTATATTTTCTGACAGAATCAGCAAGATTTACGCAATTTCTGAAGAGAAATCCGAAGTTCTGCTTTTACCTGTTTCTTCATTCCTGACTTGGCTGATAAAATATCCTAAGCTGAATCAAATTTTTTTTATGGAATATGATCTAAGGTATAAAATTATGATGGACACCATCAGCCAGGTTGTATTCCAAAGATTAGATAAAAGAATTTTTGAATATCTGGATCAAAGAATCAAAAGACAAGGTACACCTGTACTGAAAATATCTCACAAGAAAATTGCAGATGATCTGGGAACGGCAAGAGAAGTGGTGAGCCGGATTCTTAAAAAATTTGAAAAAGAAGGGCTAATTACTCAAAGCCCATTAGGTATAGGAATTATTGGAAAGTGGTGATATTTGTCACCGTTTTTTTGATTTAAGACTTCATATTTTTGGCTCAAAGTGCCAATATGTCGAAAATTATATTCTTTATTTTTTCATTAATTTCAATTTTTACTTTTGCTCAGGATGATCTTTTAAAAGAAATTGATACTTCTGCGGTGAAAGAATCTTATTCTCCAAGTTTTAAAGCCTTGCAAATTGTAACGGCACAATCTACAAAACTGCCTGCCAAAAAAGAATTCTATCTCGATATTTCTCACAGATTTGGTGATGTGAGCGATGGTTTCAAAAACTTTTTCGGACTAGATAATGCGACTACAAAACTGGGCGTAATCTATGGACTTACAGACTGGATGTCTATTAATTTTGCGAGACATACTTACCAGAAAACATATGAACTCGGTGCAAAATACAGACTTGTAAAACAGGAAGGAGAGTCGCCGGTTGATATTGTTGGATATAACGTTTTGGATATTAATTCTGAACTCAGGAAAGATGATTTTCCAAAACTTGAATTTTCCGACAGAATGGTTTATGTGTCACAAGTTTTGATTTCCAGAAGATTTACGGAGAATCTAAGCTTGCAATTGATGCCGAGTTATATTCACAGAAACCTTATCGAGCCCACAATTGACAGCAAAAATCTGTTTTCTACAGGTTTGGGTGGACGCTACAAGATATCAAAAAGAGTCTCTATCAACGCAGAATATTTTTACAATTTTGAAGACAAAAATTTTTATAAAAATCCTTTGTCAGTCGGGATGGATATTGACACTGGCGGTCATATTTTTCAATTGGTTTTCAGTAATTCACAGGCTAATACAGAGAGCGGTTATATCAGCAATGCCACCGGCGATTGGCTGAAAGGGCATTTCTTCTTCGGATTTAATCTTTACAGGGTTTTTTAAAAGAAATATTATGAAGAATATTATAAAATTATCAGCTGTTGTTTTGATCTTTTTAGCATTGATGAGCTGCGAGACGAAAACCTTTGAAGATATTTCTGACAATACACCTGTCCCGGAAATTGTGACCTATAACAAAGATGTAAAAACGATCATTCAAAATAATTGCGTGGTTTGTCATTCACCAACCGGATCGAATCCTTATTTCCCTTTGACAGATTACACAGCTACAAAAAATGCGATTGACAATATATTGGACAGGATACAGCGTGCCAATGGTGATCCGCAGAAAATGCCACAAGGAGGAACTTTGTCTCCGGATAATATCAATATCATCAAAAAGTGGAAAGCTGACGGGCTTTTGGAAAATTAATAAAACAAAAAACAGAATAATGAAATCAATTATCTCAATTCTAAGCATTTTTCTCACAGTGAGTTTTGCTTTTGCTCAGAAATATTCTACTAAAACGGGAAAAGTTGCTTTCGAAGCTTCGGTTCCGCTTTTTGAAGATGTTTATGCAGAGAATAACACTATTACTGCAATTCTAAATGCTGACTCCGGAGAGATTGCATCGCTTGGAATGGTGAAGGATTTTAAATTCAAAACCAATCTGATGCAGGAACACTTCAATGAAAACTATGCGGAATCTGCGAAATATCCAAAGACAAGTTTCAAAGGAAAAATTGCCAATTTCAATAAAGCAGACCTTTCTGCAAAAACAAAAACTTATACAATTACCGGAATGCTCAATTTCCACGGCGTTGATAAGCAGGTTCAATCTTCGGCTACAATTTATTTGAAAGATGATAAGATAATGGTTCAAGGAAAACTTATTGCAAAGCCTGCAGATTTCAAAGTGAAAATACCGAAAATGGTAGTTGCGAAAATCGCGGAAAATGTAGATATAGATTATAACTTTATACTTCAGAAATAATGAAAAAGTGTTTTTTTTTATTTTTTGTAATGTTTGGCATTTTAAGTTTTTCCCAGAACAAAAATGTTTTTGATATTGCAAGAAGCGGAACTGTTCAAGAAATGGAAGCTTTGGTAAAGCAGAATCCTGAAATTCTAAATTCAGTCAGCCAAATGGGATTCACGCCATTGATCTTGGCTTGCTACAGAGGTAATGTTGAAGTCGCAAAGTACCTTATAGATAATACAAAAGATCTCAATTATAACAGTCCGGAAGGAACGGCTTTGTCTTCGCTCTGTATCAATTATAATAAAGAATTAGTTGAAAAAATGCTGGCTAAAGGTGCTGACCCTAATATTCAGGATTCTCACGGAAATACTCCGCTTCTGTGGGCTGTAAAAAGGAATAATCTGGAACTTGTAAGCTTATTGCTAAAAAATAAAGCAGACATCAATATGAAAGATTCTGTAGGGATTTCTGCCTTTGAATATGCTGTAAAATCTAACAATCAAGAATTAATTAATCTTCTAAAACATTAAAAATATGACTAAAAACTTACTTAGGATGCTTCCGCTTTTGATCGGCGGAACCATGTTTTCTCAATTTTCTACAGGCGTTGTAAATCTGCCGACAACTGCTATGACAATAAAAATTGATGTGAATGCTACTGATGTTATAATGACACTTACAGGAAGCAGTACTGCGTGGTTGGGTGTTGGATTCAGTCCGGACGGAATGGCTGCCGGCGCGGATGGATTTATCTATAACAGTACAGCCAGCAGAGATTATATGTTCAATGGAATTGGTGTAACGCCTTCTGCAGATGCCGTGCAAAACTGGACAGAGCAATCTAATACTGTTGCTGGTAGTATAAGAACTTTGGTGGTTAAAAGAACGCTTGCCGGTGGTGCAGGTGATAAGGCTTTTACAAATGCAGCGGGTACAATTGATATTTTTTATGGGAAAGGTACTTCTACCAGTCTGGCGTATCACGGGGCAGGGAACAAAGACTTTGCAACACTTACGTTGTCACCGTCTTTAGCAGTAGATGATACAGCATTGTCCGCTAATAAAGTGAGTCTCTATCCAAATCCGGTAAAAGATGTTCTGAACTTTACAAATGCTGATAAAATAAAAGCTGTAAGAATTTTCGATGCTTCCGGAAAACAAATTCCTGTTCAAAAAAACATTTCGAATATGAATGTTACTGCACTTAGCAAAGGCACTTATTTTGTCGAAGTTGAAAAGTTGGACGGAACTGTTGCTTATGAGAAATTTATTAAAAACTAAATATTAAAAAAGTCTGATCAGTTTTATCTGATCAGACTTTTATTTTTTTATTTTAATTAAGGTTTAATAATTCTTTACCAAGCCTTTAACAATTTTAATCACATTTGGCATTGCTTTGTTCGCTGCTTCCAAAACTTCTTCGTGAGAAACGGCGAAAGCAATATCCGGACCTCCAAGATCAGTAATGATTGATAAACAGAAACAATCCATTCCCTGATGTTTTGCAACGATTACTTCCGGAACAGTACTCATTCCCACAGCGTCACCGCCAATTGCTTTTATCATTCCGTATTCTGCAGGCGTTTCGAAAGTTGGACCTGATAAAGCTACATAAACACCTTCTTTGACATCAATATTCTCTTCTACAGCAATTGACTTAGCCAGCGCAATCATTTTGCGGTTGTAAGGTTCACTCATATCTACGAAACGCGGTCCGAATTCGTCGATGTTTTTTCCTCTTAATGGATGTTCCGGCAACATATTAATATGATCTGTTACAATCATAATATCAGCCACATTGAAGTTTGGATTTACGCCGCCGCAAGCATTAGAAAGAATCAGATTTTTAATGCCCAACAAATGGAAAACTCTTAACGGGAAAGTAACCGTTTCAATTGAATGACCTTCATAATAATGAAAACGACCACTCATCATCAAAACTTTTTTACCTTCCAAAATTCCGTAAATTAACTTTCCGCCGTGACCAACAACCGTAGTCTGAGGGAAATTGGGGATATCCTTATAATCTAAAGTGTGAATAGCCTCTACTTCATACTGAAGTTTTCCTAAACCAGAACCTAATACAATCGCAAAATCTGGTATTTCTCCGATAATATTCTTGATGAATTCTGCTGTTTCTTTATATTTTTCTAACATAGTTTTGAATGATCTGGTTAAACTCTTCGCGCTTATCAATTTCTACATTGATTGGCCAGTAAAAAATCTTATTCCGAAGATAATCAAAAGATTTTAGGCGGACATAATCTTTTTCGGTTGTCAAAATCACTTTATATTCTCCGAGTTTTTTATATTCTGCAGATATTTTCTTGATGTCATCATCCGTAAAATTATGATGATCTTTATATTGAAGATGCTTGACTTTCTTATTATATTTAGAAATCTCTTTCAGTAATTGAGAAGGATTTGCAATACCTGTTATCAATAAAACATCATAATAATCAAGATTTTTCACAGGCATTATACTATCAATTCCCATAATATTTTCGTCATAGGCGATTGCCGAGAAAAATACTTTCTGATAATGCTGAGGTCGTATTCTGGAAATATAATATTGTTTTTTTTCTTCGGTCAAATCATCAGGACATTTTGTAACCATTATGATATTGGCTCTGCTCATTCCGTTTCGGCTTTCTCTTAAATCGCCAGCTGGCAAAATAAAATCTTTGAAATAAGGATCATTATAATCTGTCAGAAGAAGATTCATCCCTGGTTTTATCGCGCGATGCTGATAACTGTCATCCAAAAGAAGAACCTGAAGATCCATATCCTCGATTATTTTCTTTGCTCCATAAACGCGGTCTTCACAAACTCCGATTACAAAACGATTTCGGAAACGTTCAAACAATTGCATCGGTTCATCACCAACCAATTTGTAATTGCTGTCATAATTTACAATGCCGTAACCTTTTGTGATTCTTCCATATCCGCGTGACAAAACACCTGTTCTGTAATATTTGGACAGATAATCTGCCAGATACATTACCATTGGCGATTTTCCGCTGCCACCAACCGACAGGTTTCCGACACCTATTATGGGTGTTTTGAATTTCGAAGAAGAAAATAATCCCCAGTCAAACATTCGGTTTCTGATAGAAGTTCCGAGATGATAACCTAAGGAAAAAGGGTAGAGATACCATCTTTTCATAGATTGCAAAAATAGGGATTTCTATGAAATTAAAAGCATTTTGAAACACATAAGAAAGTTGTTGGGAAAACTTTTATTTACTGATGATGAGTTTTAGGCTTTGCTCGATGCCAGAATTGGACTTGATGTTCATAATATAATTACCGTCTGGAATATCACCAATGAAAATACTTTGAGTAATAGGGTTTTGGCTTACGGATCTTATTTTTCTGCCGGCTATTGTGTAGATATCTATATCAAGAAAAATATTTTCGGATGTTCCATTTTTATTGATGAAATAAATATAATTCTTTGCCGGATTTGGGTAAAACTGAAATTTGCCATTCATTTTACCGCCTGTCTCATCATCGTCAGAAGGCGTCGTTACAATAAAATCGAATGCGAAAGTTTTGTCCAGATATTCTATTCTTTTGGTAAGCCATTCTCGGATGTAGGCAAACTCTTCATATTCGGACGATATTGTACTTCCGGAATTTGCGATTTGATCTCTTTCAAGAGCACCATTGTTTTTCAAATAATTAAAGTTATCGATCAATAGTTGCATGATGTTGTCAACAGTAATTGTATTGGATCTTAATTCCAGCCATCTTTTATTGAGATCGAAGCGGAAACCATTTTGTCTTGAGTCGTTCCAAAGCCTGTCATACAAACCATTTGACAGAAGATCATCGGTTATGTTTTCAACCGAACTATCCCAGATTCTACCTAGTACGCTGTCTAAATCCCAAGGAATAAAAAAATACTTGCCGTCTTTATCATATCTGGCAGTATATACATTTTTGCCTGTATTATCCGATGCTCTTAGTACGTTCATGAAAATGAAGTAGTCTATAAGATTATCATTATCATATTTTTCTTTGTATTGAGAATAGAATGTATTATTACTACTATTAATCGCAAAATCGTGCAGGCTGTAAAGATTAGTCCAATCTCTTAAATCCTTTGGATACTTGTATTCAAAACCGCCCCAGGTTTCTAGAGTGTTATCATATTGAGGCAAATCGTAGTAAGTTGTAGTTTCTGCGGAATCTCCTTTATACAATTCTCCTCGGATCTCTGTATCCGTGTTTTTTTTAAGCTTCAATTGCTTTCTGTCAATCTTTTCGGATATAGTATAGATGCCTTGGTAGGAATTGTTGACGAATACTTCTGCATATTTTGATGCTATTCCGGATTTTGCTTTCGGTTCCAGATCTAGATAAGATACTTGGCTCATTTTATCCCAAAGTTGCCAAGCTGTAGAACTTGTAATTTTCAATGGTTCATTGTACAATGCTTGTAGATTCCAATCTTTATCTTCTCTCATTTCTAAAAGTGAAAGGTCTTGTGTCTCATTACCTTCTTCATCATTCCAAAATTCGATTTCGAAAGATTTTTTAGGATAATTCTGAGAAGTTGCACCTCTGTACTCTATTCCTGCATTGGATTTTGTAACCGTATTATTGCTTTCCAAAAGACTTATTCTTGATAGCACTTTTGGTGTGTCAGATATTTCTGATGAAGTTTCTATGTGCAAAAGTGGTAATTCTGTAAAATAAATCGAATATCTTTCAAAACCTTGATCTAAGGCTAAAGTGTATCTGATTCCAATCTTCAGCGTTTTGACATTGTCCAGAACTTTATAAATGACGCCATCAATTTTAATGGTAATAAATTGATTATCAAATACTAAATTCTTTAAGTCTGTATTACAGACAATTAGTCTTTTATCATAATCAATTCTGTAGGTTTCTTTTGGGATTTCAATAGTGGAAGCAAATATATTAATGCTTAAAAACATTAATAACAAGGATAGACATTTGAACATACTGCATATTTTTCAGATACAAATATAATATTTACTTTCAAATAAGCCTTTAAAGTCTTGTGTTTACGAGAAAATAGAGACAAGGTCTTGTGATATTCCCATTACTTTTTTAATTATCTTTGTACTCTTATTAAATATTGATTATGATATTATCTATGACAGGTTTTGGGAGAGCCGAAACTGTTTATGAAGGAAAAAAAATAACCGTTGACATCAAATCGCTTAATAGCAAGAATTTTGATCTGAATGTCAAAACACCACTTAGATATAAAGAAAAGGAATTTGAAATCAGGAAATTGCTTAATGACAAAATCCTTCGCGGAAAAGTAGATTGCTACATCAATTGCGAAAGCCTTGAGGATAGTAATGATGTGAAAATCAATCATGACATCGTAAAAAATTATATAGAACAATTAAGAGCCGTAGCTTCAGACGCTCCGGAATTTGAATATCTGAAAATGGCAGTGAGAATGCCCGATGTTCTATCAACAAAAAATTCTGAACTTGATGAAAACGAATGGAAATATCTTCTCGAAGTTGTTCAGGAATCTGTTTCTAAGTTCATAGAGTTTCGTCAGACTGAAGGTAATAACCTTGCTGAAGAAATCGAAAAAATCGTCCAGAATATTGAAAATAATCTTAATCAGGTTTCTCAATACGAAGAAGAAAGAATTCAGCCAATCAAAGATCGTTATCAATCTGCGCTTAAGAATTTTGAAAATATCGACGAAACAAGATATTATCAGGAAATGGTTTATTTTGTGGAGAAACTTGATATTTCGGAAGAGAAAGTTCGTCTTTCCCAACACATCAAATATTATCTTGAAGTAATGAGAAACGAAGATTTCAATGGAAAGAAATTAGGTTTCATTGCTCAAGAAATGGGACGTGAAATCAATACATTGGGATCAAAAGCCAATCATTCTGAGATTCAGAAATTGGTAGTTGAAATGAAAGATGATTTGGAGAAAATCAAAGAACAGACGCTAAATGTTCTTTAAAAGAAACAAGGTAAAAGTAAAAAGAATCAAGTGAGGAAAGCTTCGAAGAAGCGAAATGTTTGTAGAAAAATATAAATCAACGTACATTAAAGCTCTGTAGGAGCGATAAATTTTGATATGCAATTTTCGCTTAAATTTTTATTTTTCTTCTTATTTGCGATTTTGAAATCACAAAATATAGATTCGTTAGCAAAGATTCCATCAGAGCTTAAAGAAACTGAAATAAGAATTTATAAAGACAGAGGAATTACAAATAGCGGACATATTTTCAGAATTTACAAAGAAGATAAAATCTGGAAAGCAGAACTGATCCAATGGTTTTTGCCAAAAGAAATCAGCAGAGATGAAATTGAATGGATCAAACCAAAACTTACAGTTCTGAAACCTGAAAAATCTTTGGAAGAATTATTCTTAAATATAAAAGCGAGAAACATTGGTTTTCTTCCTAAAGAAGAATATTTTCAATACAAAAAGGATGTAAGTCGAGTTATTTATGATGAAGAGGAAAAAGATTGGGCTTTTGAAACTAAAAATGCTATTTGGGTTTTAGACGGAACAGGATATTTAGTAAAGTACAAATCTGGAAAACAACAAAACGAATTTAATTATCGTAATCCTGAATCTTACTTAAAGCATTATCCAGAGATCGACGAACTAAATTATTTCGTGGACATTCTGAAATATATTAGAAAAGAATTTAATATAGCATTTTAAAGACTGATTCATTAATATAATTTGAATTAGAAATTAGAAAACTCAAAAAAAGAATGAAACAAAAAGTTATCATATTCTCCGCCCCATCCGGAAGTGGAAAAACAACTTTGGTAAAACACGGATTATCCGTTGTACCAGAACTCAGTTTCTCTATTTCTGCTACCACAAGAGAACCAAGAGGCGAAGAAAAACATACCGAAGATTATTATTTCCTGACGCCGGAAGAATTCAGAAGCAGAATTTCTAAAGATGAATTTGTAGAATTCGAAGAAGTTTATACTGACAAATATTACGGAACGCTCAAATCTGAAGTCGAAAGAATCTGGAATCAAGGTAAAGTCGTAATCTTCGATGTCGATGTAAAAGGTGGAATCAAGCTGAAAGAAATCTTCGGAGACAAAGCTTTATCGATTTTTGTAATGCCGCCAAGTATTGCTGAATTGGAACAGAGATTGATCAAAAGAAATACCGACTGCGCAGAAACCATCAAAACCAGAGTTGAAAAAGCAGGCGAAGAAATGACCTATCAAAAACACTTCGATAAAATTATTATTAACACAGATCTTGATGTGGCAAAAGCAGAAGTCGAGAAAATAATTAGTAATTTTATCAATGAATAAAATCTGAGACAAAATAATGGAAAACACATTAAACACCGCTATAAATAATATGCCTGTCAAAGGCTTTCTTGACCTTAAAGAATTTGCGATTCCAACCGGAGACGATTTGGTAAAAGCAATTTTGGATCTTAAAAAAGAAAAAAATGCAGTAATTCTGGCGCATTATTATCAGCCAGGACCAATTCAGGATATTGCAGATTTTCTTGGAGATTCGTTACAACTAGCGAGACAAGCTAAGGAAACTGATGCAGATATGATCGCATTTTGTGGCGTTCACTTTATGGCAGAAGCAGCGAAAATCCTTAATCCAACCAAAAAAGTAGTTCTTCCTGATACTTTGGCTGGCTGTTCTTTAGCGGACGGTTGTTCAGCGGAAGGTCTCAACAAAATGCGTGAGCAATATCCAAATGCTTTAGTTGCAACTTACATCAATTGTAATGCAGAAACCAAAGCCGCTTCGGACATTATTGTAACAAGTTCCAACGCAGAACAAATCATCGAGGCATTACCAAAAGACCGACCAATTATCTTTGCTCCGGACAAAAATCTTGGACGTTATCTAAGTAAAAAAACAGGTCGTGATATGATTCTTTGGGACGGAAGCTGCATCGTTCACGAGGCATTTTCTATGGAACGTATCGCAAAACAATTGGCAGATCATCCAAATGCAAAACTGATTGCACATCCAGAGAGCGAAACGCCTGTTTTAGATCTCGCACAATTTATTGGTTCAACTTCGGCACTTCTTAATTATGTAGAACAAGATGATTGTCAGCAATTTATTGTAGCAACAGAAGAAGGGATCTTACACGAAATGAGAAAACGTGCACCACATAAAGAATTAATTCCGGCTTTGGTTTTCGACGAAAGTTGCAACTGTTCCGAATGTTTTTATATGAAACGAAACACTTTGGAAAAACTTTATCTGTGTATGAAGTACGAACTTCCGGAAATCAAAATGGATGAAGAAATTCGTCTGAAAGCTTTGAAACCAATCGAAGCAATGCTGGAACTTTCCAAAAGCATCAAATAAAAAAACAAACCTTGTCTTAGCCGATGAGGTTTTTTTGAGCAATCATTTTGGCAATCCCCTCGCCAAAGCTTTTCCCGCCGCTCGGGTCGGGCTAGAAGTTTATCCTGAGCCTGTCGAAGGGTTGCAATCTTTTTTGCCAAGGCTTTTCCCAATGCAAAAAAGGATTTCCACTACTATCCCTATTGCAGCTTCGCAAAGAAGGAAAGACTCAACAAAATTTGAAATATTTTTTAGCAGGATATTGTCATTCTGGAAGAATCTAAAACTGCGGTTGAGATTCTTCCAGAATGACAAACTGCGTGTTTTTTATATTCATCTCTTTTTTGAGCGAAGCGCCTTTGTGAACCTTAAAATATTTTCAATAAAATAGAAAAAGCTTTGTGGACTTTGTGTTCAATTTTTTTTCTATTTTTAAAGAATGAAATCAAAAATAATTCTTGAAGATATAAAAATCTATGCTTACCACGGTGTTTTGCAGGAAGAAGCTATTATCGGAAATCATTATGTTGTGAATCTGGAAGTCCATGCTGATTTGGAAAAATCTTCACAGACAGATGATCTTAATGACACGATCAATTACGCAGAAATCAATCAAATTATCCATCAGGAAATGAACATCCGTTCCGAACTTTTGGAACATGTGATTGGAAGAATCATTAATAAAATTGAAATTTCATTCCCTCAGATTACATTCATCAAAATCAAATTGACCAAAACAATTCCACCAATGAAAGGCGAGATGAAAGGTGTAAGTCTGGAATTTGAAAAAGAAATTAATTCTTAAAATAAAACATAACTAAACTAAAAAACCATGAAAAGTAATTATAAAATCGTTGAACGGCACAAAGCAGAAAAAATATTAAGATTTGCAACCTTTCTGATAGATTACATCATTATTATTTCCCTTAATTATTTTATCGGGACGCTTATTGGACTCTTGTACTATGCAACCGAATCTGAGTTTATATACCAAATCATCTTAGCACTCAATGACAAATTAATGGCATATGCCATTTCGATAGTCATTCTCCTTACTTATTACAATGCGTTAGAATATTTTACAAAAGGCAGAACAATAGGAAAATTCGTCACCGGAACAATGGTCGTCAATGAAAAAGGAGGATTGCCAACTTCTAATGATTTTCTCAAAAGAAACTTTAGTAGGATTGTTCCATTTGATGCATTTTCTTTCTTCGGTACAAACGGTTGGCACGATAGCTGGAGCGATACGAAAGTGGTGAAAAGAAAAGCTTACTTAGAAGCTTTGGAAAGAGAAAATTCGATTGAAGATATTGGGCAGATTGCTTCGGAGTATTAAATGTTAATAAAATCTTAAAATTTGGTATTGCGTTTGATGCAAAAGATTCAAATACAAAATTTTATGAAGATATATCTTGCAGTTGCTATTGCTGCGCTCGGTTTTATTATTGCTGCGGCTTTTCTCGGGAATGCTATAAAAAACAGAAACAAATCCGAAAACACGGTTTCGGTTACCGGATTGGGTTCTAAAACTTTCACGTCAGATCTGATTTCTTGGTCAGGCAGTTTTTCCAAAAACAGTTTCGAACTGAAAACTGCTTATGATGCTTTGGCAGTTGACAGAAAAGTGATTTATGATTATTTGAAATCCAAAGGCGTTAAAGAAAACGAAATGATCTTTTCTGCAGTTGATATTCAGAAACAATTCAGAAGTTTCACAGATGCGAGCGGGAATTATCAGCAGGGTGAATTTGCAGGTTATAACTTAACTCAAAATGTTTCCATAAAATCAAAAGAAGTTTCTAAAATCGAAAACATCTCGAGAAATATTACAGAAATCATCAATCGCGGCATTGAATTTACCTCATCTTCTCCTCAATATTTTTACACAAAATTGTCTGATGTAAAACAAGAAATGATTGCCAACGCAACAAAAGATGCGAAAGAACGTGCTGAAAAAATCGCTGAAAATGCTGGTAGCGACTTAGGAAATCTGAAGAAAGCAACAATGGGTGTAATTCAAATTACAGCTCCAAACTCCAATGAAGATTATTCGTATGGTGGAACTTACAATACCACTTCTAAAGACAAAGAAGCGAGTATAACCATAAAACTGGAGTACGAAGTAAATTAAAAAATAAAGGAGCAAATGTTGCTCCTTTATAATTTTGTTTTGCTGTCAAAAACCAAAGTTACAGGCCCGTCATTGATTAATGAAACTTTCATATCTGCACCGAAAATGCCGCTTTCGACTTTTAGTCCGGATTTTTTTAATTCATCTTTGAAATATTCAAATAAAGGGATTGCTTTATCGGGTTTTGCTGCTTTTATATAGGATGGACGGTTTCCTTTTTTATAATCAGAAATCAAAGTAAATTGACTGATGCAAAGGATTTCGCCGTTGATGTCTTTTACAGAATGATTCATTTTGCCATCTTGGTCAGAGAAAACTCTTACATCGATTACTTTTTTCACAAGCCAGTCAGCATCGGATTTTTCGTCAGCTTCATCTACACCAATTAAAAGCATTAATCCTTTTCCAATTTTTCCGACAATTTCATTTTCGACTTTTACGCTGGATTCGGAAACACGTTGAAGTACAACTTTCATATCATTTAGAAATTAGATGTTAGAGCTTAGAAATCAGATTTACAATTAATTATAAATTGAAAGGACATTACTGCTGGAATCGAAACTGTAACCGTAAGTTTTTGGAGATACATTTGCTACGGCAGTTGGCTGTCCAGTAATAAGAATCCATTCTGCATTATCTTTTGGACAATGGACAGAAGTTCCGTTTTTAACTTCCAAAGTTGTTTCTGCATCCGGGCAAATGTGTGGCGCATTTCTGTCATAAACTTTGAATCCGCTGGTTATTCTTACAACAATCAATCCTCTTGTTCCTGCTCCGACCTCGTTTACATAGATCCAGCCTCCTACATTTTGTAAGGCATTGTATGATGGTAAACTTAGATTAAGCTGTGCAGAAATTGCTGCATTCGGAAAACAGCTTACCGTTTCGTTTCTTTCGCTGCATGCACTGCTGAAAGTTAATAAACTGAAAGTCAGTAATGATATAAAAAGAGATAGGTTTTTTTTAATTTTCATTTCAAAATAAATTATATATTTGTAAACTCAATCTGAGACAAAATAGTATCCGGCAAAGGTCGGATTATTTTTTTATACAAACGATAAATTTTATTGTTATGAACTACGTAACCAAAGAAGGTTTGGACAAAATGAAGACCGAACTGGAACAACTTGAAACCATAGAAAGACCAAAAATAACACAGCAAATTGCTGAAGCAAGAGATAAAGGTGACTTGTCTGAAAATGCTGAATATGATGCTGCAAAAGAAGCACAGGGAATGTTGGAAATGAGAATTTCTAAACTGAAGGACATTGTTTCTACTTCAAAGATTATTGATGTCACTCAGCTGGATCTCAGTAAAGTATCTATTCTTACAACTGTGAGATTGAAGAATAATGCGACAAAAGGTGAGCAAAAATTCACACTTGTTCCGGATAATGAAAGCGATATCAAAACTGGAAGGATTTCTGTGAATACACCAATTGCTAAAGGGCTTTTGGGTAAAGTTGTTGGAGAAACGGCTGATATTATTTTGCCAAATGGTAACAAACTTTCTTTCGAAGTTTTAGAAATTTCGTTGTAACAAAAAGGTCGTATTGGTTTAATAATTGCTGAAAATTTAGACAAATCAATATTAATATTATGAGCAGTATTTTTTCTAAAATCATCAACGGAGAAATCGAGAGTTATAAAATTGCAGAAGATGACAAGCATATTGCTTTTTTGGATGCAATGCCTTTGGTAAAAGGTCATACATTGGTAGTTCCTAAAAAGGAAACGGATCTTATCTTTGATCTTGAATCTGAAGATTACAATGCTCTTTGGGCTTTTACTCAAAACATTGCGAAGCAGATAAAAAAAGCTGTTCCCTGCAAGAGAGTTGGGATTGCTGTTGTTGGATTAGAAGTTCCACACGCACACATCCACCTCGTTCCGCTAAATAATATAGATGATCTTAATTTTAAAAACGTTCGGCTTATTTTCTCGCCGGACGAGTACAAGGAAATTCAAGAATCGATAATCAAAGCATAAAAGAAGTTTCTGGCTTCTTTTTTTAATTTAATAGAATTCAAAAATATATATGAATCCAAATCAATGTTCATTTTGTGGCAGAAAAAAGAATGAAGTACAAATTCTGATCTCTGGTCAAAATGGCTTTATATGTGAAAACTGCATAGAACAAGCTCACGCAATTGTGAAAGATAGTGCAACTGCAACTCCAGAAACTTCAATGGCTTCAAATCTTGATGAACTGAAAAAACCAAGAGAGATAAAAGCTTTCCTTGATGAGTATGTGATTGGACAAGACCAGGCGAAGAAGCAACTTTCTATTGCAGTTTACAACCATTACAAAAGAATTCTTCACGCAAAAGATGAAAATCGTGAAGTAGAGATAGAAAAGTCCAACATTATTATGATTGGAGAAACCGGAACAGGAAAAACCTTGCTGGCAAAAACCATTGCAAAACAACTGAATGTTCCGTTTTGTATTGTAGATGCAACGATTCTTACGGAAGCGGGTTATGTTGGGGAAGATGTAGAAAGTATCCTTTCCAGATTGCTGATGGTCGCAGATTATGATGTAGAAAAGGCTGAAAAAGGAATTGTTTTCATTGATGAGATTGATAAAATTGCCAGAAAATCTGATAATCCAAGTATTACAAGAGATGTTTCTGGAGAAGGTGTTCAACAAGGCTTGTTGAAGCTTTTGGAAGGAAGTATTGTAAATGTTCCGCCTCAAGGTGGGCGTAAACATCCGGATCAGAAATATATCCAGGTGAATACTCAAAACATCCTCTTCATAGCTGGTGGTGCTTTTGATGGAATGAATGAAATTATTGAAAGAAGATTAAACAAACAAGCTATTGGTTTTTCTAAAGATAAATTGAACAAAACTGAAGATGAAGATTATATCCTAAGCCAAATTAATGCGATAGATCTTAAGAGTTTTGGATTGATTCCTGAGCTCTTGGGAAGGTTTCCAATCATCACTTATCTTGAAAAATTAACCAAAGAGGTGCTTGTAAGGATTATGAAAGAACCGAAAAACTCTATCGTAAATCAATTTACAGAACTTTTTAAAATGGATAATGTGGCTCTTGAATTTACAGATAAAGCAATCGAGGAAATTGTAGAAGATACTATGAACAAAGGACTTGGAGCTCGAGGATTGCGAGGTACTACAGAGAAAATTCTTGAAGATTATATGTTTAATATCGATAATGAAACTGAAGTCAAAATCGAAACTATATTACATAATCTTTAATTGTTGAGAGTTTTTTTATCGATTATCAAAATTTTAATATCTTTGCAGAATAAACACACAAAACAACACGATGATTAGAAAATTTATCACCCTTAATTTGCTATTGTTTTATATAATAAGTTATTCGCAAGCTATACTAACTTACGTTGGAAATAGTGCATTAGTAACTATCCAAAGCAATACTTTGGTTTACAATGGCGGAGGATTACAGACTGCAGGGACTGCGGTTGTAAATAATTCTGGAAATGTAATGGTTAACGGTACTTCAGCCGATGGATTGACGATTGCACCAACCTCTACTTTTAAGATGGTTGCGTCTACAACTAATCCTGCTACTGATTATGGACAATTGTATATTGCAGGAATTCCTCAGACTTCTATTTCAGGAAAAGTTAATAAAGAATATCGATCCGAGTATCTGAATGGTAATACTACAGTAAACACAGGAAGACAGCAGATAGGACTGCCTTTCTATAATTTTACTATTCCGGAATTGGTAAGTGTATTTGGAGCTGGGAATCTTAATGTAACCAATATAGCAAATACTGCTGCGGGACGTTTTAATGTAGCTTCTGCTTTTTGGTGGAACAATGCAAGGGCACGTTTTGATCAAATCGCTTACAGTGGATCAGCTTACGATGCTGCGGGTGCTCCTAATGCTTCTTTTATAAACCCAATGACCTATTATGTTTTGCCGAGGATAACATCCAGTAATACAGTGTTTTGGGTCCCTAATGGACAGACGAAAACATTTGTGGGTACGCCAGTTTCCGATCAGCTTCTAACTAATGTTCAGATGAATTTATCAGGAGCATATGCTGGTAGTTTTGGAACAAATGGAAATGGACAAAACACTTTTTATGAAAGGTATTACAGTTATTTAGACGATCCTTTCAGATCCAAAACACCTAACTGGGCTACGGATTATGCTTTGAATTTGTACCAGATGGCAAATCCATTCTTAACCAATTTAGATTTAAAATATATTGCGCAAAATGAAGCTTTAACCTTAAGTGATGGTAATAATATAAGTAATCTTGAAGGTATTGCTTACTATACATCTGGTAATGTTTCTTGGGCTATAAAGACAGGTTCTACATATTCTACAGCGCTTATGGTGAAATTATCAGCTGGGGTTTTCCAAGCGGGTGACACAAGTGCTACTGTTATAAGACCATTAGGTGCTTTTATGTTAAAGCTAAGCTCAAATACGGTTCCAAACCAAACTATTAATTTTAACGGGACGCGTAGATTCAAATATTCTTCAAGAGCAAGTGGTGTAGCTAATAACGTAACTGCAGCAAAATCTTCATCAAAAGGTGATGGAGAAGATGAAGGAGATGAAGATAACATTCCTGCAGATAAAATTGTAAAGCAAGTAGCTGTAGTAATGTACGATCTTGAAGGAGAGGAACTGGATAGAACATATTATGCTATTTCTCCTTCAGCAGTTACTGGGAAAAGTACTTTGACAAGTCTTCAGGCTTATAGTCCGGATAAGAAAATATACACAAGAGAAGAAAAACTTGATGGTGGTTTTGATTTTAATTTTGTGGACAATTTATACATTAATGAAGCTAACGAAATTGATTTCAAAGCAAAACAAATTCCTCTCTATATAAACTATGCTGATGAAGCATACCAACTGAAGTTCGAAGTGTATGAGAAGGGAGTGAGAGTACCAGACGGATTGACTAATGGTAAAAGTTTTTATTTTAGAAATCCTGAAGGGCAATTTGTAAAAATTGTAGATGGTGCAAGTATTTCTATGAATGGTGTTCAATCAAACTTAGGTTTGTATTATGAACTTCCGGAAAGTGGTACTTTAGGAACTGATAACTTCAGTAATTCTCAAACTATCATTGCTAAAAAAGATTCAAATTGGGTAGTTAGATTTGCGAAAAATTGGAAATATGCTACTGTAGAAGTATATTCTGCAGCAGGACAACTTCTTCACTCAAAATCACAAATATCAACAGGTTCTGACTATTCAATTCCTTTGAATTATCAAGTGAAAAGTACTTTCCTTGTAAAAGCTACTTCAGAAAAAGGAGAAGTTGTTATCAAAAAAATCATTAATTAAAACACACACAAAACCAACACATGATGAATTTATTATCAAAAAAAACTTATAGTTTCTTATTAGTCTTAATAAGTATATTAAGTTTTGCACAATCTGTTCCGCCACCACCAGAAAATCCTGAATCTGGAGATATCGGAGCCTATCCAGCATCCCCAATAGATGCTTATACTTTTGTTTTGTTTTTAGTTGCGATTACAATGATTGTGTATTTTGCTGTAAAATCAAAAGAGAGAATCTTACAATAAATTATATTTTTTTTAATATTTTAAAACCCTCTTTTTTAGTGGGTTTTTTTTATTTTTACTTTATGAAAAAATTATTATTAGCGAGTGCTGTTATATTGTCTGGGTATACTTTTGCCCAGTTTAATGTAAAAGCAGAAATCCCAGCATATTTAGCAGATTCCGAAGTTTATCTTTATGGCTTCAATGGTTCCAAAGAAATCTTGTACTCCAAAGCTAAAATATCCAATAATATAGCAACATTTAAAGTTGATAAACAATATGTCGGGATGATGAGAGCTTTTTTCAAAAAAGCGAACTCTTCTGTGAATATGGTTTCTGAGAATAAGGATGTTAATTTGAAAATCGAACTTGATACAAAGAATAAAATTTCAAATGTTGTTTTTCAAGATCAGGTCAATCAGCTTTTCAGTAATGAAGTGGAGCTACAGAAAAAACAAGAGTTGATTCTTCCTGCACTTATTCAGATCAAAGATTATTATAGACCCTCAGAGAACTTTTACAAGTCATTGGAGAGTGAGATTAATGTTTTATCTAATAAAGATCTTTCAGCGTACAATGATCATCCTTTCCTGGAGTATTATAACAAAAATCAAAAATATTCTAATCAGGAAAAAATTGCCGAATTGAAACCTGAAGATTTTATTAATTTCTATACAAAATCAGGTGAATATTTGGAAACATCCACCATCTTGAAGCCATCTTTAATTAATTTTCTGAATGTTTCAAAAGCCAATGTTGAAGGGAGTGTTGATAAGCTCTTAGAATCGGTTAATTTAGAAACACCAAGAGGGCAAACTATCTTGTCTGAGTTGATCGAAATTTTCAATACTTACGGGATGGACAAGTTGAAAGATAAATACCTTACCGAGGCCAATAATCTGAAATGTACCATCAATGACAGGCTCGCTTCTACAATAAAAGCCAATAAGAATACTGAGATAGGCGCTAAAATGCCAAATAACAACTTCATAAATGCAATTCATACAAAAGCTAAATCATTGTATGATATAAAAGCTTCTAAGAAAATTGTTGTTTTCTGGTCGTCCACTTGTTCTCATTGTGAAGCAGAATTACCAAAGCTTTTAGAAAAATATGACAAACTGAAAGCTCAGAATGTCGAAATTGTAGGTTTTTCTTTGGACAGCAGTTTAGAAGATTTCAAAGCTAAGGCAAACCTTTATCCATGGATTAATGATTCTGAAGGAAAAGGCTGGTATAGCTCATACGGAGATACTTACAACATTGTTGCAACGCCAACTTATTTTATTTTAGATGCCAATAATACGATCCTCAGCAAACCAAATCATGTAGGAGATGTAATTGATTATTTAAAATTGAATTAAAATTTGTGGAAATGCAAAATATCCTTATATTTGCACCACAAAAATGGCGAGGTAGCTCAGTTGGTTAGAGCGCAGGATTCATAACCCTGAGGTCACGGGTTCAATTCCCGTCTTCGCTACAAAATACAAAACTCTTCTTTTAATTAAGGAGAGTTTTTTTTGTGCTTTTATTTTAGAGGCAAAAGATACTTCTACCTTTTCTAAGGAAATTTAAAACTTTCACTTTACCGGTTTATTTTCATTATTAATTATTTTTTTCATTGTTTTGAGGACTTTTAAATATTCAATCAACTCATTGAAGTTTTCAAAAAAAATATAAAATTCTAATCTTTTGTTAAATGTAAACTCTTTTCCATTTTAATAATTGAAATGAGTTTTTCATCCGAAACCAGTTTTTTGTAAAGTTCTTATGAAAATTCTGTCATTCAAGACAATTATTTGAAGTTGAATTTGATGAAATAAGTAGATTTTGGGGTGTGAAATGATCATGTTTTGAAGAAATTTTGTAGATATATATCTACAATGGTGTTTGGAATATTGAATTTTCACATTGTGAATAATTTAATGATAGTTATTTATAGTTATTTGAAAGAATATTGATTTTTATTTATGTGAGTTTTTTGTTTCATTTTATTGTTTTATGATTTAATATAATTTATTGTAATTGATTGATTACTTGTTGTTTATGTGGTGTTTTAGAACGGTGGATTGTTTGCGGGACTAAAAATTATTTATACTTTTAGTGAAAATATATGCCATTAGTTGGTTGTGTAAAAAATATATTTTTCAACACATTTCTAAGGTATATTTTCCATTGTTGGTGTTATTACATATTTAACCTAAAATATATTTATTATGTCATTTAAAGCAAAATTCAAAGCCGCTGGTATCGAACGCAACATTTTAGCTGTAGATTTCGGAATGCTACAGCAAACAGACCCGACAGGAAGACCATCTTCCATTGCAAGAGGCGGGAAAATCCATTTAAAAGTTGAAGGAACAGGTGCTACTGATCTTTTTGAATGGATGACCAATTCATTCGAGAGAAAAGACGGTAGTGTTACTTTCGTAAAAAGAGATAGTGATGCTACTCTTAAAGAACTGAAATTCAAGGAAGCTTACATTGTAAAATATACTGAAGATTTTGATTCTACAGGTGAAAATCCGTTGACTGAATCTTTCGTCCTTTCTGCTAAAGAAATTGAAATGGGAAATGCTTCTCACAAAAACGAGTGGGTATAGTCTGCAAAGCTTCACAATCATTTATTTAATCAGTTTTATTTTGTCTAAACTATTTTCCACAAATTAGAATAGATGATGTAAAGAAACAAATCAATTACAGTATTTAACACAAAAAAAAAAGAAAATTATGTCATTTAAAGCAAAATTCAAAGTAGCAGGAAAAGAGTTCACTGCTCTTAACGTAAGTTACGGATTATTTCAGGAAACAGATGCAACAGGGAGACCATCTACTGTAACAAGAGGTGGGAAAATTGACATCATTGTAGAGGGTACAAATTCTACAGAACTTTTTGAATGGATGACCAACTCTTTCGAAAGAAAAGACGGAAGCGTGGTATTCTATAAAAGAGACAGTGATGCTACTCTTAAGGAATTGAAATTCACGGAAGGATATCTGGTAAAACATAAAGAAAACTTTGATTCTACGGGAGATAATCCTTTGACGGAAACCTTCACAATCTCTGCAAGAAAAATAGAAATGGGAAGCGGTGCTTATGAAAATGAGTGGCCTGGTTCTTTGTAGATTTAAAAAGTAATGGGCAATAATGATATTGCCCATTTTTGTCTTTCTTAACTGTAAAATTAAAGCAACATAAAAGATATAGTGGTAAAAACACTTGATGATTCTATCACTTATCATTTATAATTAATCATTTATAATTAAAATTATGTCCTTTTTATCAAAATTAGAATTAGATGGTAATATCTATAATATTTTAGAATGTAGATATAGCTTTACACAAGCTACAGATGGAACTGGAAAGCCACAGGGAATGCCTCAGGGTGGAGAGATTTTCATCCGGATAGAAAGTACCGGAAATCCTGAACTTCTGGGTTGGATGCTTGATCACAACCAGACCAAGAACGGAACTGTGACATTTTTCAGAAGAGATGCAATGAGCAAACTTCAGGAGCTTACATTTGAAAAAGCTTATTGTATAAAATTTACTGAACATTTTAATTCGGTAAATGCCGAACCATTACAAATTGAGATGCATCTGATTGCCAAGAAATTTGATGTCAACGGTGCTACTCACATAAAATCGTGGAAAGAATAGTATTTTCTATTTTTGAATTTACATAGTTTTAATAACCATTACCAAAACACACAATGATATGTCAAAAAAAATATATTCCGATGAAATGTTGAATGACTTCCAACAAGGTTCTGATGCCATGAGTAACGGACGGTTGAATCATCCAGACGATATTAAAAAATATTTCTCCTCCAAGACCTTTAAGGATTTTTTGACAGACAAAGACAGTCCGCTTGTTTATTGCACATTGACAATGGACGGGAAGGATTTTCTTGACAAGTCGGGATTTTCTCTGCATCTTGATCAGAAAACCAATGAACACGATAGCTTCACTATAACCGTTCCTGATGATGAATTGGACAATTTCCAAGGTTATGTGATGGAGAATTCTAAAAATATTCTTGGTAAGGATATTACCATCAATCTTCATCGTTTTGGTGAGGTTAAGAATATCTTTTCGGGGATTATCACAAACATCCGAAACAAAAAAGAGAATGGTTATGGCAAACTTTTTATCACCGGTAATGCGCCAAGCATTCTTTTAGAAAACGGGAAAGACTGCCAGAGTTTTGAAGATAAGACGTTGGAGCAGATCATAAAAGAAGCTACTTCAGAATATCCTGAAATGGCAAAAGTTCTGGTGGAAAATACCAATACAAAATATTCTCTTCCTTACACGGTACAATATAAAGAATCCGATTATCAGTTCATTAAAAGGCTGGCATCTCGATACGGGGAGTATTTTTACTACAACGGACAACAGATGGTATTTGGAAACAAAGTACAGTCGATAGTCATTTTAGAAGAAAACATAGACCTGATAGACGTAGAGCTGGAAATGAATATCAAACCGCAAGAGTTCAGCTATCATATGTATGATGTACAAGCAGGAAGCAAAGTTGAGAAGGCAGGTTTGTCATCACAGGTACAATATAAGGAAAACCCTTTCCAGGCAATTGCTATCAATGCGTCCAAAAATGTCTATAAGAGAACCCCGGATATGCTGTTCAATCATACAGGGATATCTGACAATAGCGAGCAGGAGCTGAAAGAAGCAGCAAGAAGAGAAAAAGAGAACAGAGAAAATCTTGTTCAGGTAAAAGGCAAAAGCAAAGACCCTGAACTCAAAATAGGCGGAAGAGCCAAGCTTATCGATATCAATGGTAAGGCAATGGAAACCTACCGTATCACTGCAATCACGCATTACCACGATGGCAATACCTATTACAACGAATTTGTGGGAATTCCTGATTTGTTCAATGCGCCATATCAGGACAATGAGGCTTTGCCGATGGGCGAAGAGCAACCAGCCAGAGTAGTAGATAATGATGATCCAACCGGAATGGGAAGAGTGAGGGTACAATTTCCCTGGCAGGAAAAGAAAGGCGAGAAGACGCCATGGATTCGTACAACTACAAGTTATGCAGGCCCCAACCGTGGTGATTACAAAATTCCAGAAATAAATGATGAAGTTCTAGTAAACTTTGAGAGTGGAAACACTGAGAAACCTTTTGTTTCTGCTGCAATGTATAATGGTACAGAAATCAGTAGCTATGCAACACCAACTAATCGCTACAAAGTGCAACATTCCCGTATTGGAAACCGATTGATAATGGATGATGATACTGGAGATATAACTTTGGAAAGTCAAAAAGGGCAAACGATTGCTATATTTTATGGAAATGGAAATATTGATATAAAAGCTCCTGAAAACATTAACATTTCAGCAGGGAAAAGCATTAACATTTCAGCAGGAGAAAACATAAATATTAGTGCGGGCAAGAGTATTTCCAATTCTGCAAACGAAAACATTACGTCTGTTGCGGGAACCGATATTTTACAAACAGCCTCTGGAGAAATACGTGAGACCTCTGATATGAGAACAGAAATGGTTACAAAAGAATTTAAAAGACAATCTGAAACATCCAATGAAATAGCAGGAGGAATTTCTATGTTCAGCGAAAAAGAAAATATGACGATGCAGAGTGGTAAAATTGTAGAATTAAACAGTGCTGAAAAATCTAATTTTTTCTAAAAAGTAAATTATGGCTATAAGAAAACAAGCAAAGAATATGACAATTACAGTAGATAGTGATTATAAGTTGATAGTTGGTGGAAAATTGGAAAAGCTTGCCCAAAAGATAAACGTAGAAGCTACCAGAGAAAATTTGATTTTAGCTAGTAATAAGAAAATAGTATCAGATGGGAACAAACGTTAGTTTTGGAGATTACACCCCGCCACCTCCACCTAAAGACTCCGTTGAGCTTATAATAGGTGTTTTTTTTGATGGTACTAATAACAACCGCTATAATATAGAAGGAAGAAGGAAAAACAAAAATTTAAAAAACAGTACTGTTTCTAATACCGATGGATCTGGTACTAGTTTTGGCAACGACCACAGCAATGTAGATCGCCTGCAAACTATCTATCCAAACCAAGTGCTTAATTTTTCTATCTATGTTGAAGGAATTGGTACAAAAAATCCAGAAAAAAAGAAAGATGGCACTTATTCTTATTATGGCGACTTTACCCGTGGACAAGGCTATGGCACTGGCGAAACAGGGCTGAAAGAAAAGGTTAGAAAGGGCGCTACAGATTTGTTCGAAGCATTAAAAGAATTTAAAACAACAAACAAAAAAGAAATAAAAAGTCTTACCTTGGATCTATTTGGTTTTAGCCGTGGTGCAACAGCTGCCAGAATGTTTGCCAACGAGATCTGGAAATACAACCAACGCAAAGATGATGTAGTCTTGCAAGAATTAAAACAATCAAAATTAAAGAAAATCCCAAAAAAAATAAATTTGCGATTTATAGGGATTTATGACACGGTTTCTTCTTTTAACGAAAGTAATTTTAGCAGTGATACTGTTTTTGACGATCAAGTCAAAAATAAATTACTTCTAAAATTGAATGGTTCTTTAGGCTATGTAGCCCATCTCACAGCAGAAAACGAATACAGGGAAATGTTCCCATTGACCAATTGTAAAAGCATGAGCTCTGGTATAGAGCTCACCTTGCCGGGCTGTCACTCGGATATTGGTGGTGGATATAATCATAATGATAAAGAAGAAGTCGTCATAGAGGGCTCTTACTCGACTTACGTAAAACAGGACCGGGACAGGATGGTTGCAGAAGGCTGGTACACGGTGGAAGAAATGAAATGGTCAACAGGAAGCACAAGGGTAAAAGGAAAACGTAGCGGAATAAGCAACCAATACAGCTATGTTGTATTGCACCTAATGACAGAAATAGGTGAAAGAAAATATAAAATCCCTTGGGACAAAAATAAAATGAGTAAAAATTATTCCTTTCAAAATAATGATTATCTACTTAGAACAAAAAAACGTCTATGGGCGTATGCGTTTGAAGGGAAATCACGTCCCAAATACTACACAGCAGAAGCATTAAATCAACAAAAAAAAATAATAGAACAGAAAAGGGCCAAAAACCAACTAACCCAGAAAGAAGTAGATGATTATAATCAAAAAGCAGGTGACCATAACCTGTTAAGGACATTGCGGAAAGGGTTTTTACATTTTTCAGCAAGTATGGATGGTATAGGGATGGAACCGCGACGGTACGCTAAAACAGATATAATGGAAGAAAACAGATTTAAAATAGATGGATAGCGATGATGAAAAAAATAACTATTATACTAATAATTTTACTCTTACTAAATTCCTGTAAAAATATGGAACAACCAAAATACTCCTGGTCGCCAGCCGTAACAGCACTCAAAGATTATCCTATGGAGGTCTATTCCGGTCATCTAATTGTTGGCGACAACCTGAAAGGAGCCTATTGCTACCTGCCTTTTAATACCACAATTGAAAATGGTCTGGATCAATCTACTGATACTAGCAATGATATGTATTCTCCACCTCGTTTTCTGGACATCAGCTGGTATTCTTTCACTGAGAAGAAAACCTATACGGGGATTTTTGATCTTAACTATCAGCTTATTGATGATTTGTTAAAAAAAGAAAATTTGGAACTTGCAGGTTTTGATGATGAAGACAGAAATTTATATTTTAATATAGATCATACTGCAAAAATTGTAAAAGTAGGTCTGCTTCCGGGCGGTGTGGTTCGTATCTGGGTTGGCAATCGCAAGGGCTATTATGAGGTAGGGCGTTACCAGGCCAAAGAAGATAAAACAATAGATTGGAAAGATGTTTATCCTGATGTAGCAAATATGGAGGAAGTAGCAGATGCCTATACAAAAGACCTGCCTCAGGAAATAAAAAACCAAATGGCAGAGCACCGCATTCCCTTTGGCTCCTGGGAGCGCCTGTTCAAGAGGTATAACCTGCTGATAAAAACACAAACCACCGATAAAATAGAGGTTATGAACATTTGGTATGCCAATGCAGAGCAAGAGGAGACTCTATATATAGCCGATGAAAAAGATATAAGGAAACAGCAGGGCATTCCCGTAAAAATAAATCTAATCTGGCGTAGGGATGATGGTCAGCGGATCGTAGCAGAGTTGGTTTTCGATCAGGAAAAAATGTTGGATTTATTTAAGAACATTAGTGAGAGAGAAGATCTGACCCTTACGATAAAGGTAGATAAGACAGCGGATCTGGATGTACAGGGAAAAGGATTGCTACTTGAGTTGCAAAGTCCCGAGAAAAGTATCGATTTGAAACCCTATATAAAAGAACAGGAGATGTATAGATCTTCCACACAGTTTCCGGCATCTGCCCCGCATAAAACAGTAGTTGTCCCTGTTTATGATTATGAGTAGGTTGGAGTTGATATTTTTAATGAAACAAAATTTTAATACTTTTTATTTTATCTGTGAAATTTTAGGGATTTTTTTGTCGATTTTGAATGCGGAAATGCGGAGAAACCTTTTGTGATGAAAACGCATTACAATGGAAATGAGACTAGTTCTTATCATACAAGTGGGAATGACAAGAAGGTTATTCATACAAGAAGTGGAACGAAAATTATTTTAAATGATGCAGAAGGCAGTGTTTTCATAGAAGACCCAAGTGGGAATACTTATCTGATGGATGGAGCTGGGAATATTAATGTGAATGCACCAAAGAACATGAGTTTTACAGCAGGAGAAAACGTGACAATAACTGCCGGGACGAACATTACATCGTCGGCAGGAATGAATATTTCCGAAACAGCAGGAATGAACCACAATAGTTTTGCAGGAGCAATGATGATGCAAAATGTGGTTGCAGATTATTCTCTGATGGCAGCCAATATAACAAATATAGCAAGTGATAAGATTACTAAAGAAGCTAAGGATTATACGAAACAGGCAGAAAAAATAGAATTATATGCTTTGACAGAAAATGTACAAATTAAATCAGCAAAAACTGTACAAGTAAATTCTGGAGAAAATTCAAATTTACATTAATGAGCGGAGGTGGTAATTTTACAGAGATCAGTAAAAGATTTAAATTAAATGCTGAAAGTGTAAAGTTAGATTCTAAAAAAGAAAATCTAACAATGACAGGTAACAAAAAAAATACTATCGATGGCAAGGATGGAATCTCTATGGAGAATTACAAGGTCACTGACAAAAAAGAAGAGCCATATAAAGAAAATGTATTTTTTTATGAAACAGATGGACATTATAGTACAGTATATTTAGTGTGTTTAATGCTGGGAATGGCAGAAACTGGCGCAGAAGAATTAGCTATTGCGACGGAGAATCCCGATACTGATGTACATAGTGAAGCCGATTTTGAAATTGATCAAACTTGGGGGTATCCTTCTGACCAAAAAGAAATACATTCATTAACGGGAGGATTTCACGGAACAGAAGAGCTTTTAACTGCTTTGAAGTTCTTGTATGTAAAAGGGAAAAATCCAAAAGAAACAACAGATAAATTAGGTGAATTATTGCATCGGTTTGGTGATACTTACGCTCATACTAAATTTGATAATTTAAAGCCGGAAGATTTAACCTCCTACGATTTAAAGCATAAACCCGAAAATGCTGAAAAAGCAATAGAAAGCTGGAAGGGACAAGGTGGTAAAAAATTGAGTAAGGATATAGAACCTTGGATTAAATTCATCAATTTTCATGTAGATAAATATGGATATTCATTCTTGACAGACGAAGACCTACAAAAAAAATCGATGTATGGAAGAACCTTAAAACAATACTTGAGAGAGATTTATTTTATTCATTCTGGCGATAAAGAAGATAAGTTTATTATGTGTGGAACCGAAGGTTATTTTACGCTTGATCACATGCAAACAGATGCGGGATATCCAGATTTAATTTATATGCGTCCTGAATGGTATTTATGCTATGTTAAAAATTTAGCTTGGATTATTTCAGTTAGATTTAAATTAGATCATAATAAACTGAATATTACTTTATTCGAGCAAATGGTGAAATTTGCAAAAGAAAATAGATGTTCTATGAAAGGAATTATAGATTTTGAAATTGCAAAATTTAGAAAGAAACAAGAAGTGTATATTCCTGTATTTTATTCTAAACATGGAAGAGTTCTAGCATCAGCAGACGCTGTTTATAATACTGATTATCTAGGTAATGCAAAAGCAGTTGTGGAAAATACAAAAAAATATATCAAAGAAAATCAGATGACAACTCTTAATGATGGACAGGAAGCTCATCACGGAAATACGAAAATCCATAAAAAACCAAATAGCAAATGGTATCAATATGAAACATATGATGAGGATTATTTTTTAATAAAATTTAAATAAAAATGGAAATAAATATTTTTCAAATTGTAATACCAATAGTATTTATAGCAATTGTATTTTATATTTGGTATAGATATCAGATCCATTTTATTGGTAATTTTTTAGTAGGTGGTATAATATTAATTTTTCTATCTAATCTAGATTTTTTAGGATTTAAAGGTAAAATAGGAGCTTTGTCAATTGTATTGATATCTTTATTTTATATTCTTTTGAATATTTCTACCTTATTTATTTATTTGTTTAGAGATAAAAAAAAAAATGTATTTTGTTTTTCCAATAATTTTCTTTTTAATTATTCTATTTTGTGAGTTCCTTTTTATAGACCCTAATAATTTCATCCAATTCAAGTTAGGAATAACTGTTCGTTTATTCTTATCTTTTTTTCCTTTATCTGTTATCACTTACTATTTACGGTTTTTAAAAAAAACTTGAGCATTACGGGAAGTAGAAAGAATGAGAAGTTCCTATGGCAGGAGGATAAGAACCAGATGACGCACTGGATACTCAAGGACGAGGAGATTACAAAATTCCCGAAATAGGTGAATAAGTTTTGAAAGCGGAAATGCAGAGAAACCTTTTGTGATAGGAACTCATTATAATGTTTCAGAAACGAGTTCTTATCATACGAGTGGGAATGATAAAAAAGTTATTCATACAAGAAGTGGAACGAAGATTATCCTGAATGATGCGGAAGGTTCAGTTTTCATAGAAGACCCTAGTGGTAATACTTACTTAATGGATGGAGCTGGGAACATTAGTGTGAATGCACCGAAGAACATGAGTTTTACAGCAGGAGAAAACGTGACAATAACTGCCGGGATGAACATTACATCGTCTGTGGGACTGATATATTTCAAAAACAGCAGGAATGAACCACAATAGTTTTGCAGGAGCGATGATGATGCAAAATGCGGTTGCAGATTATTCTCTGATGGCAGCAAATATCAGAGAAGTTGCACAAGGAGAGTTATTCTGAATGAAAACTTATGTGAAAGTTATCTTTTTTATGATAAAAAGGATACTATACATTATAATTTATATAAGAATATTTTAGTGAGCTTTTTTAGATGAAATAATTTTTAAAAACATATTACATTCAATGGTGAAAAATTAGAAATTAGATCAAAACTATTAAAGAACCAATTACTGAAATCAAATGAAAATAAGAACTCTAACTTATATAATACTAAGTTTAGCTTTATTTTGTTGTAAATCAAATAGTAACACTGATAAATGTAGTATTGTTGAAACTGAAACTTTTTCTAAAAAAGATTATTATAGATACGTAAGCAAATCAGATTACCATATTGGCAATGATAGTTTTAAAGCTATTTTATACTCAAATGTTAAACCATTAGAAGAAAATAAAAACACTCCAGAAAAAATATATACATTCCAAAGTTATTATAAGGATAGTAAAAAGACATTTTAAAGAAGAATTAAATGGAAAGAGTATTCATATTTAGAGAAAAATAATAAAATAATTTTTAGAAATTTTATTATGATTATGGTGCAAACATAGAAAAAAATATAAATAAACCAACTAATGCAGGTGAATTAAAAAAATATTTAAACTCAAGCAAATTACATTATAATATTTTAAAAATAAAAAGAATATCATCCACAGATATAATAGATATTGAAATTCAAAATAAACTATATAAAATTATTTTGAATAATTCTCTATGCGAAAGTTATTTATTTTACAATAAAAAGGATACAATAAATTTTGATGCATACAAAAATATAGTAATAAATTTTTATTGATAGACGAATTTTACAACATCTAATTTTTATAAAAGTTATTGGTTTTATGATTTGAAAGATTCTAAAAATATTAAAACTTATAGAATAATTATAGCAAATTTTTATAGATAAAGTATTTAGGATTGAAGATTTCCCAGAGTTTCAGATTAATACACAATCTGATTTTTACAAACTTTTACAAACATTGTCTGTGTATAATCGTAGTATGGATATGTCTTTTGTATATTCTATAGCACAAGGCAAAAAAATGCCTTTAGATATTTTCAAAAAATTATTGCAATTGCATCTAGTCCTATTGCAATAGAAGGTTGAAATTGCAACTATTTTTGAGACAAATTTATATACTTCTTTACGCTACATTTTTAGATTGGTTATGTAAGTCTCCCTATTCTTTGGACAAACTTATAACCCTAAGATTAAAAATAAAAAACAATTAATTTTAGGATATGAGAACAAGCAAATTTACAGACAGGAAACACATTAGCGTGTTCTTCGATAAATTTATATCTTACCCGTCTCACTTGGAGAAGATGCCTACCGCCTTTTTTAAGATATCTCGTTCTAGCTTTGTTTCTTCAAGTTCCTTTCGAAGCCTTAGTAACTCTTCTCTTATAGGATCGGAGGAAATTTGTTTTTCTTTCGTAAGCTTACCTTCTTTGTGGAGCTTTCTCCAATTGACTAAACTTTCTTTGCAAATCCCTAATTCTTGAGCTATTAAGGATACATTGCCTCGCTGTTCGCTTAAAGATACTGCTTGGATCTTAAACTCTAAACTGTAATTTTTTCTGATCTTTTTCATACTCTTAAAGTTAAAGAGTATAAGAATTGTGTCCTAACAAAGTTAGCAACTTCAGGTTGCAGAGGATTCAAAAAATAGAACCGTAGAATATATGCTGGAAACTTATAATTTTCCAATAATAAAAATTTTTCCCATTGAGAAAGATTTTCATTTTATCCCAGAGATCGATCGAAGAGAAATCTTTCGTAGAGTTGCAAACTCAAAAGACTAAATTATATATCCACTAAGAAATAGAAAAAAACTCTTCTTTTAATTAAAAAGAGAATTTTATTAATAATTAATGCTTCCTTGTGAAACAATTACTCATTTTTATTTGATTTATAACTTTTTGATTCTTAGAAGTTTTTGAAATATTTTAAATTATTTTCAAAATATATTTGGAGGTTATATTAGAATGTTGTACTTTTACAGGGCTTTTGAGACAATCACTCAGGAGCAATAAATTTTTTTTCATCATTTGTGTTTTTAGAATCGTACCTCGTGTACGATTCTTTTTTTATGCCTCATACAGAACTAATAAAGTGATGAAGTAGGAATATGTGATACTGCCATCTTGCTGATTTGATTTTAGAAATAGATCGTTAGTAAAACCAAAGACATCGCTTAGAACGCTTTCATGAGTTTTCAAAAAATCAAGTTCGCTGGCTCTGTCTTTTTTCATTTTATCTGAATATTGAGAAAGTATCTCATTCACAAATGATGCATTCTTCAAAGAAAGGTTTCTTAATAAGCTTTTTAAAACGTAAAGCTGAGTGCTATATCTCAGATCTAAATTATCAGAGTTTTTAGCACATAGATAAGCAATGAAACTGGCTTCCTGTTCCCGAGCAAATCCCAATTGGTGGGACATTTCGTGAGCTAGTGTAAATGGAACTTGTGTAGATGGTAAATTCGGGTTGAATTGGGATTCTGCGGTAAATGGATTGTAGTACCCTAAAATGCCTGTGTAGTTCATGATATTGTTGTACAGACTTGGTTTCACAGATAACATTTCAACGGAATTTTTTGAAGTAATTTGAGACGGTAAATTCTTCTGCTGAGATAATATTTCCAGTTCTATTTCTCTAAAATCTTTTATGAGAAAAATACCATTCTTATCTTCAGAAACTTTCTCTCTTGTTTCTTTACAAAGTCTAAGATATTTGATGGTCAGGTTTTTCAAATCATTATCTGTAAATTTTTTCTTTTGAAGTTTTTCAATAATTGGAGTTTGGAAATAAAGCATTCCCCAAGAGCATTGATAAACGAAATAGGAGATATTAATGAAAATAAATAATCGCTTTAATGTTAAGCTTTGTTTCTTTCTTATGAGATGAATGATTAAGTAAATCAAATAAAGTGAAACAAACGTATAAATAACATCACCAACGGAAAATCCGAACTTCGAAAATACTGATACATGGAAATTCTTTTTCCGTTCAAAAAACTCTGAAAAGAAATCAACTGCAAAATCTACTTTCGATAAGATATAGAATAACGAAAATTGGGCAACCAGAATGATTGCCCAAAATTTATTTTTAATAAAGATATTTTTTTTAGTGTCCACCAGATACTTTTTTATCAAAACTGATTCCTTGGGATTTTAAAATGCCGCTCACTTTCCAAGCATAGAACGCAAGATAAGCAAAACATAAAATACCAACAATATAACTGTGCTGGATTCCGATACTTTCAGAAACAACACCTTGTAGCCAGCTTATGATTCCGCCTCCCATAATCATCATAATTAAGAAACTACTTCCTTGACTGGTGTGTTTTCCAAGTCCACTAACTGCTAATGTAAATATACAAGGCCAAAGCGTACTGCAGAATAATCCAACACTTGTGAAGGCGTAAATACTAATGATGCCATCTGTGAACATTCCTATTGATAATGCAATGATTCCCAATGCTGAGAATATTAATAACATTCTTGCCGGATTTCCTTTACTAGCAATATCTGCGGCAATCAATACCAAAATAATCAATCCGTAAATATAGAAAGGTGACAAATCATGTTTGGCAACTGCGTTGACTAAAAGGAAAACTCCGAAAGCCAAATAAGGTGCAACGAAACGTAATATTTTTTGCAAGCTCATATTGTCTGTAAAAGCTTCAATAGCGCCTGTCCAACGACCAATCATCAAACTAGCCCAATATAAAGAAATATAGGGAGAAATTTCTTGTAAAGTATATGCAATACCTGTTTGTGAATTAATAATAGATTCCATGTAAGCAGGTAAGTTACTTGCGGTAGAAACTTCTACACCAACATAAATGAAAATAGCAAGCATTCCCAAAACTAATTGTGGGTATTTCAAAGCAGAACTTTTTGCGCTACCTTCTTCTTTTACTGCTTCTTCAATCGTTGCAGGATGTTCTGGTAATGATGATAATTTAAGCAAAATTGCAACTGCTAAAAATGCTACTCCTAAAACCAAATAAGGGATTTTTACACTTTCGATACTCATTTCTGTATTCTCAGAAGCAGCTGAACCAAAGATTGCAAAACTCACAATCAACGGACCGATTGTCGTTCCAAGATTGTTGATTCCTCCCGCTAATGTCAAACGCTGAGAACCTGTTTTTACCGGACCAAGTGCAATTGCAAGTGGATTTGCGACCGTTTGTTGTAAAGAGAATCCCAGTGCTACGGTAAACAATCCTGCCAACATCAAAGGAAAAGAATGAAGATTTGCAGCCGGATAGAATAATAAAGTTCCTAAAGCAGAAATTGTAAGTCCCAATGCTAATCCATTCTTGTAACCAATCTTGTTGACCAAATCTTTTCCGATGGCTAATGAAATCAACATATAAATAATTGAGCCTACAGTATAAGCAATGTAAAATGCAACTGATACAAGCTGACTTTCTCCTTGTGACAGATTAAAAGCCTTTTTAAAAACAGGGATTAAGATATCGTTACTTGCCGCAACAAATCCCCAGAAGAAGAAAACGGTAACAAGCGGGATAAACTGTGCCCAATTGGTTTTTTGTGTTTCCATTATTTAATTTAATTGTTAATGTTAGGTTAATATTTAAAAACAAATGTAAGTAAAAAGTCTTATTAGTAGAATAATTATTTTATATTCTCAATAAGAGACAATCGGATTTCCTCGTGTGCTTTTTCTTTTATTTCTTTTAGTGGAGTATCTGGCGTCAAGATATCATTGAAGAAAATATCAACGCGTCCGGGATATCCTTTTTTATTATCGAAAGGAAACATTTCCTTCAAACCTTTGAAAGTATAAACTGCAATTGGGAATTGATGCTTTGTAGAAAGGATAAAAGCACCATCTTTGAATTGATCCAGAATAATGCTTGTATCATCAGGAACGCCACCTTCGGGAAAAATAACAACACTTTGTCCGTCTTGCATTCTTTCGGCGCATCTTCTGTAAACATCTGCTCGGCTTCTCGCACTTTTTCTGTCTACCATTACACAAACACGTTTGTAAACACTCCCAAAAACAGGAATCTTCTCAAGCTCCTTTTTTCCAACGTAACAAAGTGGATGATTAGGGAAAAGGATACAAGGAATCATTACATCCATAAGAGAAGTATGGTTGGAAATGATAACGTAAGCCTGATTTTTATCGATTTTTTTATCCGTTTTATTAATGATTCTGTAGCGGAAACCTGTTCCATAGAAGATTCCCATTGCCCAAAGACGGATGAAAAAGTAACAATATTTGTAATCTTGTTTTCTAATAGATAAAATGTAAACGGGAAGGAAAAACAGCAATGTGAAAATAGTTCCCACAATTATCATCCAAAATCGCCAAGCATAAACCAATAAAACCTTCATTTAATTATCTATTTAATTCAAAAATATGGTTTTATCCGTTAAAAATGACTTTTTTCTTTATAGAATAATTAAGGAGCGAAACAATCACAATAGATGTTATCTTACTCATCATTTCCTGTGATAGAACATAAAAACCTAAATCAACTGCATCTTTGAAAACAAAATGATAAAGAATTTGAAACAAAAATAAACTGATGAAAGTAGAAACCACAGAAACGGAAATGAAATAGGCGAACTCTTTACGCTTAGAATGTTTGCCTCTTTCAAACACAAACCAGATGCTCAAAAAATAATTCGTAATGATTCCGCAACTTGTAGACAGGATATTACTAAACGGATATTTAATTCCCGAGAGATTATATTCCCAGGAGAAGATTTTTGGTAAGTAAACACTCAGCATTTTGAAGCTGCCGATTTCTACAATGGCACTTAGTCCACCAGCGATGATGAAGAGTATGACTTGCCTGTGACGAAGAATTAATTGTTTCATTTCGTTTGCAAATTTATACGATTTGTTAAATGTTTTAAAATAATTGTTAAATAATTTTTTTGTGTTAAAAATATTTTTACATTTATTAAGTGTTAATGATTTTAACGATTTGATTGAATAATTAATTGTTTTTAAATTGAATTTTTATTAAAACCTTAACACATATCGATGTCATAATTGAATCCTGGCTTTAGAAATTCAGCCAGGACATTTTTTCATCACTAGCCAAGACACCACACTCACAAAATAATTATTACAAAAAATGAAAAATTCTAACAGACCTTACAGAAAATTTCTGCCTCAACAGGACAAAATTGAGGAGTTGGAAAAGAGTAGTTCAAGATTCAAAAGAATCTATTCAGAATACGAATTGATGTCCGATGAACTTTGGAATCTGGAAAGCAGTGAAACTACAGAAAGCATTCCTGATGATTTCATCAATGCTATCAAACTGCAGACCTCTTATCTCGAAGATGAGATTCAGGATTGGCTTATAGAAGACCCTAAATAAAAGGTGTCACACAAATCTTCACAAAAAAAATATTATTTTAGCATTCTAAAATAGAAACTATGATTGCTATCGTTGACGGAGGATCTACGAAATGTGACTGGGTTATCCTGGAAAACGACGGTACAGAAGTACTGAAAACCGAAACAGTAGGTTTCAATCCAAACATCATAAAAGTAGAATTGATAGCGCCTGAGCTAGAAAAAAATCAAGCGCTTACCAAATTTCAGGATTATCTTGAGAATATCTTTTTTTACGGTTCCGGTTGTGGAACAGCAGAAAAGAAACTAATTGTTGAGCGGGAAATCCAAAAAGTGTTTACCAATGCACAGATTCACGTCAAGGAAGATCTTTTGGCAGCTGCTTATGCCGCTTACAGAGGCGTTCCTGCAATTGTTTGTATTCTCGGAACTGGTTCTAATGCTTGCTATTTCGATGGCGAAAAAGTCAAAACAGAATTACCATCTTTAGGGTTTCTGATAGGAGATGAAGGCAGTGGAAGTGCGCTCGGGAAGCAGTTGGTTCGTCATTATTTTATGAAGAAATTACCGCCGGATCTTCATCAGCAATTTACTGAGATTTATCAGTTGAATATAGATGATCTGCTCAAAAATATGTATCATAATCCTCGTGCAAATGCATATATGGCAGATTTCACAAGGTTCATTGTGGATAGAAAAACACATCCATATTTCCAAAATTTTGTTTACAAAGAACTCAAGAACTTCCTTGAGTTTCAGGTCATGCCGTACGAAGAATGCAGAGAGAGTGAAATCAATTTTATTGGTTCAATTGCCTATTTTTTTGAGGATTCTTTAAGAGCCGCAGCTTCGGATTTTCATTTCAAAATTGGTACTGTTGTTCAGAAACCGATAGAAAGTCTGGTGAATTATCATCGTGACTATATCATTCCAAAACTTTAACTTTGCATAAATATTTGGGCGTAACCCTTTGTTTTTGCTTTGTCATCCTAAGCCTGTCGAAGGATCTTTTCAGTCCAGCAAAAACAAGCGGGTCGGTCTACGGGCAGTCGCTTTTTTCTGTTTATTCTTAGAGATTTTGTTTTATCACTGTCATCCTGAGGCTCTCGAAGGACGAGAAAACAGAAAAAGAGCTCCAACAATGCCCTTCGCCCTTACGCAGCAAGTCATAATAAAAACCAGTGGGTCATCATTTCTCCAATTGATCCACGCAAAAGAAATTAAAAATGTCAAAAAATTCAAGAGATCAGATCGCTTTCGATAAGGCCGCTTTAGATTATCACAGTCAGGAACCGAAAGGTAAAATCGAAGTTATCCCTTCCAAACCGCATTCATCACAAAGAGATCTTTCTTTAGCATATTCTCCAGGCGTTGCTGTGCCTTGTATGGCAATCCACGACGATCCTCAAAAAGTTTACGAATATACTTCTAAAGGAAATCTTGTTGCAGTAATTTCCAACGGAACAGCAGTTTTAGGTTTAGGAGATATTGGTCCCGAAGCTTCAAAACCTGTGATGGAAGGAAAAGGTTTACTTTTTAAAATTTTTGCAGGAATCAATGTTTTTGATATTGAAATCAATGAAAAAGATCCGGATAAATTTATCGAAACTGTAAAAGCAATTGCACCAACTTTTGGCGGAATCAATTTAGAAGATATCAAAGCACCTGAAGCTTTCTACATCGAACAAAGACTGAAAGAAGAATTGGATATTCCATTGATGCACGATGATCAGCACGGAACCGCAATTATTTCTGCAGCCGCTTTGATCAACGCTTTGGAAATTGCTGGTAAGAAAATCGGTGAAGTAAAAATGGTAATCAATGGAGCAGGAGCAGCAGCAGTTGCTTGTGCAAAATTGTATATTTCATTAGGACTTAACCCAAAAAATATTTTGATGTGTGACAGCAAAGGTGTCATCAATCAAAGAAGAGAAAATTTGACGCCGGAAAAATTAGACTTCATTGCTCAAACGGATATTGATACTTTGGAAGACGCTATCAAAGGCTCTGACGTTTTCATCGGTTTGTCAAAAGGAAATGTAATGTCTGCTGAGATGTTATTGTCAATGACTGAAAATCCAATCGTTTTTGCTTTGGCAAATCCTGATCCGGAAATCAGTTATGATTTAGCACTTGCAACAAGGCCAGATGTAATGATGGCAACCGGAAGAAGTGATTATCCTAACCAAGTTAATAATGTATTAGGATTCCCATATATTTTTCGTGGCGCATTAGATGTTCAGGCAACTGGAATCAATGAAGCTATGAAATTAGCTGCCGTTCATGCCTTGGCGGAAATTGCAAAAGAACCGGTTCCGGAAATGGTAAAGCTGGCTTATAATGTAACTAATATGAGTTTCGGAAAAGAATATTTTATCCCGAAACCATTTGATAACAGACTGATCACAAAAGTTTCTATCGCTGTTGCAAAAGCAGCTATGGAAAGCGGAATTGCCGGAAAACCAATTGAAGATTTCGAAGCTTACGAAAATCAATTGCTAGACAGAATGGGACGAGATGAAAAACTTGTCCGAATGATGCAAAACCGCGCAAAAGCGAATCCAAAAAGGGTTACGCTTGGAAACGGAGAAGAATACAATATTCTTAAAGCAGCACAAATTCTACAGGAGGAAGGAATTGCATTTCCAAGTTTGTTAGGAAGCAGAAAACTCATCAAGGAAAGAATGGAACAATTCGGGATGGATCTCGATATTCCAATCATCGATCCTAATGATGACGAAAACAAAGAAACCCGTAAAAAATATAGAAAAACACTTTGGGATCTGAGAAACCGAAAAGGAATTAATGAATACAAAGCAAAACGTTACGTAAGACAACGCGATTATTTTGGACCATTGATGTTGGTTCACGGTGATACCGATGCTTTAATTATTGGTTTTTCCAAAAGTTATGCATCAATACTAAAACCAGTTCTGGAAATCATCCCTAAAAAACAAGGCGTGAACAAAGTAGCGGCAATGATGATGATCCTTACAGAAAAGAAACCGTTATTCTTCGCAGATACTTCCATTAATAAAAATCCGTCAGCTGAAGATTTAGTTGATATTGCAAAAATGGCAGAAATCACTGTTAAATCTTTTGCCATCGAACCAAGAATTGCAATGTTGGGTTACGAAAATTTCTCAGCAAAAGGAGAATCTTCCAAAAAAGTGGCAGCAGCCGTAAAAATTCTTCACGAGAAATACCCAAAAATGGTTGTTGATGGGGAGATTCAGCCTGACTTTGCTTTGAACAGTGATCACTTGGCAGATTATCCTTTCTCAAAATTAGGAACTAATCCTGCAAACGTTTTGGTTTTCCCAAATCTTGAAAGTGCCAATCTTTCTTACAAGATCATCAGAGGAATGAAAGCTGCTCAAACTATCGGACCTATCTTGATGGGATTAGATCAGCCGGTTCACGTTCTTCAAATGAGATCTAGCGTAGACGAAATTGTAAATCTTGCAACAATTGCAGTTTTGGATGCACAAACAAAAGATAAGAAGTAGATTAATTTCAACATAATATAGATAAAAAGCCATTTTAGTTACTAAGATGGCTTTTATCTTTAACTTAATTTATATCTTCGCAAAACCCTAATTTTTTGATTCGATGATTTATTCTTTAAGAGGTTTGGTTCAGGAACTGACGCCTACATTTGCCGTAATAGAGGTCAATGGGATCGGATATTATGTAAGTCTTAGTTTGCAGACTTCTCAAAATCTGAAATTGAATTCTGCGGTTTTTCTATATATTCAGCAGATCATTCGTGAAGATGCACATTTACTTTTCGGCTTTTTTAGTAAAGAGGAAAAAGAGATGTTTAACCTGTTAATAAGTGTTAATGGTGTTGGACCTGTTTCCGCATTAATATTACTATCTTCGCTGAGCTTGTCGGATGCGGCTAATGCTATACTTTCTGGCAACAGTGGATTGATTCAAAAAGTGAAAGGAATAGGTGTGAAAACTGCTGAAAGAATTATCATCGATCTTCGTGACAAGGTTGGCGGATTCAGTATTTCTGATGAAAAACTTTCTAATCTGGTAAACAATAAAATCAAGAATGAGGCGTTATCTGCTTTAGAAGTTTTAGGGATTTCCAGGAAAGTGAGTGAGAAAATTGCGGACAGAATTCTGAAGCAAAATCCGGAAGTTTCTATAGAAGAATTAGTGAAAGAGATTTTAAAAAACATTTAACATTTGATGGTAGTTTATCATCAATTTCTTAAAAAAATATAAGTGAAGAAAAATATTTACCTTTATAAATTAACCCTCCTTTTTTTAGTTTTTGTAGGTTTTACCAACGTATTTGCCCAAGAAAAACCTTCTGACACTTTGATAAGTGGTAGGAAAGATTTTAGTCTTGGCGATCCTATCAGATATGAGGCATATTACGATATTGCCACTGCAATGTATTATCTATATCCAAAAGTTGGGAACACTGTTGTAGGTGCTCCAATCGCAATGACGTTTGAAGAATACAAAAACTACACCATGGAGAATAATCTTCGTTCTTATTACGAAGAAAAATCACTTTTGAATGATCTTGGACGTAGAAAAGACCAGACTGATGCTAAGAAAAAGGGACTAATTCCGTCTGTTACGATTAAGAACAAAATGTTCGAAAATATCTTTGGCAGCAACAAAATAGAGTTGATTCCGCAAGGTTTTGCTTCTTTTGATTTAGGTATTTTATCTCAGAAAATTGATAATCCATTGATTCTTCCGCAGAACAGAAAAAGTTTTGCGATTAATATTCAACAAAGAATCCAGTTGGGAATTACTGGAAAAGTAGGAGAAAATCTTCAGTTAAAAGCCAATTACGATACACAAAGTGGTTTTGCTTTTGAGAATCGTATGAATATGGTTTGGCAAGCAAAGGGTTCTTGGAAAGATCTTATGAACAAAGGTCTTAATGAAAAAGGACAGGATCCGGAAGATAAAATTATCAAAAGAGTAGAAGTTGGTAACATCAGTATGCCGCTTTCTACAAGCTTGATCCGAGGTTCACAATCTTTATTTGGTCTTAAAACAGAATTCCAGTTGGGTAAAACAACCGGAACTTTGGTGTTTTCACAACAACAAGGTGAAGCGAAAACTATCGTTGCACAAGGTGGCGGAACGATGAGTACTTTTAAAATTAATGCTTATGACTATGAAGATAATCAGCATTATTACTTAGGACATTACTTTTTAGATAATTATGATTCTTCATTGGCAAATTATCCATTAATCAATTCCAGAATCAATATTACGAGGATGGAGGTTTATATTTTGGATCAAGGCGGAGCCAATCTTGAAAGTCAAAAACCGATTATTGGGATTAGAGATTTGGGAGAAAGACAAGGTCTTACGCCTAATAATACTAATAACAATCTTTACAGTCAAATATCATCCACTTTGGGTACGACCAGAGATGTCACTTCAGCATATAATTTGTTGAATGGGAGATCATTTCCGAATTCTCAAGGTGCAATGGAACAATATTCCCCTACCGAACATTATATTACAAATGTTAAAGCGAGGAGACTTAATACTTCAGAATATAAGTTTAATACGCAGTTGGGTTATCTTTCCTTGAATCAGAGGTTAAATAATGAGCAATTTTTGGCGGTGTCATATTCTTACACCATTAATGGATCTAGTACAGTTTATAAAGTCGGCGAATTTTCTGAAGAGAATCCTGTGCTTATCACTAAGCTTTTGAAAATTAATAATGCAGTAAATCCGACTTCTCCAATGTGGGATTTGATGATGAAGAATATTTATTCTCTCAATACCAACCAGATTCAGGCGCAGGATTTCTTGCTAAATGTTTATTATAAAGATCAAAGCTCGGGAGGGAAAGTTAATTATCTTCCGGGCGTAGAATATAATAATGGAATGCCAGCTGATACCAATTTGCTTAGATTGTTTAATTTGGATCGTCTGAACGTTAACGGAGATTCACAAAACAATGCAGATGGAACAAAAGGAGATGGTGTTTTTGATTTTGTGAACGGAATTACAGTAGATGCAGAAAATGGGAAAATAGTATTTACTAAGGCTAAACCTTTTGGAGCTTATCTGGAAAGTATCTTAACAATTCCGGACAAGTCACAGTATGTTTTTAATGATATATATAATAAACAAAAAACGGTACCTACAGAAATTCCTTTACGATATACAATAGAAGGCCGTTACAAAGGTACTCAAGGTCAGGGGATTTCTCTTGGAGCAATCAACGTTCCGCAAGGTTCGGTAAAAGTGACTGCAAACGGAGCACAATTAGTTGAAGGTGTAGATTATACCGTTGATTATATGCTTGGAACAGTTACGATTATTAATGAAACTGTAAAACAATCCGGACAGGCGATTAATATTTCATTAGAAAATCAATTAACCTTTAATACTCAGAGAAAAAGTTTCTGGGGACTTAACCTTGAGAGAAAATTCAATGAGCATTTGACAGTCGGAGCTACTGTTGTCAATTATTCCGAAAGACCACTAACTCAAAAAGTAAATTATGGTCAGGAAGCTGTGAGTAATACAATGGCAGGATTTAATTTAATGTATAATAATGAATTGCCATTCCTTACAAGATTAACAGATAAAATACCGTTCGTCAATACGGAAGCGGCTTCTAATCTAAACTTCAAAGCAGAAGGAGCATATCTAATTCCAGGACAAAGCAAGGGAATCAATGATCAGTCTTATATTGATGATTTCGAGCAGACAACTTCCAAAATTTCATTGAAAGAACCAGCAACATGGAGTTTAGCATCTCGACCTGAGAAAAATAAAGATGATCTTGTTGTTTTCCCACAAACGGTAAACAACGATGATATCAAAAGTGGGTATGGGAGAGGGCTTTTGTCTTGGTATACAATTGATCCGAGATTCTATGGTGTTGGTGGAAATGCACCAAACGGAATCAATGCAGCAACGCTTTCCAATTTTGCATCCAGAAGAGTGCAGATGAAAGAACTTTACAACAACAGAGATTATGTTGCAGGAGAGCAGACGCTTCTTAATACTTTTGATATTACTTATTATCCGGAAGAAAGAGGTCCATATAACGTCAATCCGGCTACTGAAGTAACTTCTCAGAGATGGGCAGGGCTAATGAGACCAATTTCCGTTACCAACTTTATAACCTCTAATATTGATTATGTTGAGTTCTGGTTGCAAGATCCTCACGCTGATGGAAATACTTTAGGAAGTGATCCAAAATTATTACTACAATTAGGAAACGTTTCCGAAGATGTCTTGAAAGATGGTAAACTACAATACGAAAATGGATTGCCAACTTCTAGTACGGTTACTAATACTTCAACTACAAATTGGGGAGCTCAGCCAAGTCAATTCCCTATTCTTTATGCTTTCTCAACAGAAGGTGATGAGAGGACACAGCAGGATCTTGGTTATGATGGTCTTAATGGAAATCAGGAAGAACAAAAATTTGGGGTTAGTTTTGTGAATCCAGTTACTAATGAGCTAGATCCTGCTTCTGATAACTTTGTATTCTATATGTCGGACAGATTTACTGGAGATCTTGCATCATCTTTGACAGAACGTTACAAATATTTCCGTGGACCGGAAGGTAACTCAGCTGCTAATACTTTGGAAGTAGCTACACAAACACCAGATGCGGAAGATGTGAACAGAGATTACAACTTGGATCAGACAGAAAATTACAATCAGTATACAGTTGATCTTTCACCTAGCAGTTTGGTTTTAGGAACTAATAAGATTGTAGATGTAAAAGAAGTAGATGTTAAGTTTGAAAACGGACAATCCAAAAAAGTAAAATGGTATCTATTCAGAATTCCAGTTGCAAATTATGACGGTGTAGGTTCAACCAGTAATCCTTTTGTTGAAGGCTCAAGTTCATCTGTCCTTAATAATGTAAGATTTGCAAGATTATTAATGAAGGGTTTTGATCAGACTTCAACCCTTAGATTTGGATCTCTAGATCTTGTAAGATCTGATTGGAGAAAATATACTAAGAATTTAACACCAGTCGGAACTGTAGATGAAGGAAATATAGATGTAGATAATTCTAAATTTGATATTGGAAGTGTTAATCTTGAAGAGAATGCATTAGGAACTCCTCCGTATGTTTTGCCTCCAGGAATTGACAGACAAGTATTAAGCGGAAATGCCGGAGCACAAAGACAAAACGAGTCTTCTTTATATATGAAGGCAACTGAACTTACAACGACTAAAGGTGTTTTCAAAAATACAAGCCTTGATATGCGTCGTTACAAAAAACTACAGTTGTTTGTACACGCAGAAGATTTGAAGAATCCTAGTGTTGTAGATCCAGATAAAAATGCAAAATTCTTTATCCGTTTTGGTAGTGATGCAACAGATAATTATTATGAATATGAAGCAGCACTTAACTATACTGCAAAAAACGCAACATCACAATTAGATATTTGGCCGGCAGATAACAATGTAGATTTTGAAGTTGAAAATTTTGTCAACGGAAAATTAAAACGAGATGAGCTACTGAGAGCTGGTACTGCTGAAATTGCTATTGATAAAAGATATTTATATCAAGATTATGGTGATGATAACAAAAAAATCTATATAAAAGGGCGACCAAGTATTGGTAACATTACAACTATAATGTTAGGTGTAAGAAATGAGGTCTTAGATTCAAAAGGAAATCGAAAAGCCTCTGCAAAAGATCTTATACTTTGGGTCAACGAAATCCGTCTTTCGGAAATTGAGAATAAAGGTGGATACGCCGGTAACGCAAGTCTGAACTTCAACCTTGGAGATTTTGCAATGGTTAATGCCAATGCTTCTTATGCTTCTGTAGGATTTGGAGCAATAGATCAGAAACCATCAGAAAGATCTCAGGATGATAATTCTGCTTTCAGTATTAATACAACTGTGAATGTAGATAAGTTTTTACCGGAAAAAGTAGGAATGAAAATCCCTGTGAACTATTCTTACACACAGACGATGACCAATCCAAAATACAATCCGTTGGATAATGACGTAGAACTTACCAAAGCTCCGAACGAAGCTGAACTGAAAAAAGTGGTAAGTACTTACACGCAACAGAGAAGTATTGGTGTTGTGAACATGAGAAAAGACAGAATGAATCCGGATAAAAAACCGAAATTCTATGATGTAGAAAACCTTAGTGTAACAGCAATTTACAACGATGATTTCTATCGCGATGTTTACACGAAAAGAAATTACAAACAATATCTGAAAGGTTATGTTGAGTATAACTATACTTTCAAACCGTATGTTTTAAAACCATTCAATAAGATGATTAGCGATACAGCTAAGTCTTACAAATATTTGAGATGGATCAAGGAATTTAATTTCAATCCGGTTCCGACAAGATTATCTTTCAGAACGATTTTGGACAGAAATTATAATGAGTTGGAGTACAGAAATGTGGATGCTTTACTTTCCGGAAATGGAGGTTCAGATTTTGATGTGATCAGAAACAGAAACTTCTTCTTCGGTTGGCAGTATAGTTTAGGATTTAATTTTACCAAGTCTTTGAAGTTGGAAATCAATTCCGAAACAAAAACTTTGAATGATCAGGTTGACGTGAATTCTATGAATAACAAATCGATCTTCGGAAATCCTTTCCGAGCGGGTCGTCCAGTTTTATACAACCATAGAGCACAGTTGAACTATAGATTACCATTTGAATATTTCCCATATTTGGATTTCATCAATGCAGAGCTTAGTTACCAATTCCAATACAACTGGAATGCAAGATCTACGGCTTCCAGAAATGTTGAATTCGATGGTAGAACAGAAAATCTGGGTAACCTTTCTCAGAATACCAATGCAATTGTTGCAACTTCTACAGTTGATATTCCGAAGTTCTTTGGTAAGTTTGGTTACTTCAAGAAGATTTCTGAGACAATGCAGAAACGCCGCCAGGAAATTGACTCTCTTAATAATGTTTATAACACAGCATTCACTAAGAAGAATAGCAGGTTCAAATTCAAAACTTATAAATTCAAAAATAAGTTAAGTCCGGTTCAGGCTGTAGCTTATGCTTTAACGTCTTTCAAACAATTAGACTTTAATTATAATGAAAGCAACGGTATTGTGTTGCCAGGTTTACTATCCGCACCTAACTTCTATGGTTACGGACAGACACTTGGCGGACCAACAATTGGATTCTTGCTCGGTTCTCAGTCAGATATAAGAAGAACCGTGATTGAAAATGGTTGGGTTTCTAATTCTGAATTAATGAGTGATGCTTATTCTGAACTTAATAACAGAACGCTTACTGGTAATTTACAAATTATGCCGGCGAATGATCTTAGAATAGATTTCAATGTATTACAAACTTACAGTAGGAATTATGTTCAAGGTGGTTACAATGTTTATCGAGTTAATGAATTGGAAGATTACCGTGGTTACAGAGATGCTTTCGGAACAGAACTTATCACTTATTCCAATACGGCTTGGACATTTAATACCTCTTTCAAAGATGGAGCAGCGCTTTATCAATCTATTAAGGATAACGCACTGGCAATTTCTCAACAGTATGAAGGTATCAAAGACAGAGAAGGATTTACAGCAGGTTATTCAAAAAGTAATTCATACATCTTGATTCCGGCATTCAAAGCTGCAATCGAAGGTAAATCTCCAAAACAAATGGGCAATCCAACCAAAGCGAAAACACCATTGCCAAACTGGAAGCTTGTTTATTCAGGACTTAGAAATTTACCAATTGTGAATAGTATGTTCTCGAAGTTTGATGTGTTGCATTCTTATACCTCTACATTTACAATGTCGGGTGTTCAATCTAGCATCGATTATTACAACAGAGATTTGACGAATGCAGAAACAGCTTATGACTCCAATGGAAACAGATACAATCCTTATACATTCTCACAAGTTGGATATACAGAATCTTTCTATCCGCTAATCGGTTTTGACGTGACGATGAGAAATAACATGCAATTCCGTTTCAATTACAACAGAGACAGAACCTTTATTTTAGGATTGGTAAACACAACATTGACTGAGGAAGCAGGAAATGAATTTGTAGTTGGTTACGGTTATATCTTGAAAGATCTTAAGATCCGCCTTAATTACCAAGGCAAATCAAGAGATGTGAAGAGCGACCTTAATATGAGAGTTGACTTATCAATGAGAGATAGCAAAACGACTATTACTAATATCTTGATTGATGATTCCCAGGTAACAGGTGGTCAGAATATCTTCAGCTTAAAGTTATCTGCAGACTATAATATGTCTCAAAATCTGAATCTGAAATTCTTCTACGATCAGATGATGACCAAATATAAAATCTCGACAGCATTCCCATTATCTACAACCAGAGCAGGTATTACGGCAACGTTGACATTTGGAGGATCTGGAGCAAATTAATAATTAAGTTCCAAGTTAGAATCTAATTTCTAAAATCTAACTTCTAACATCTAAAAAAAGAGTAAGCATTTTTGTTTGCTCTTTTTTTGTAATTTATTTTCATTCTATTGTCATATCATAATTATATAATTAAATTTGCCAAAACCTAATCAAAAGAAATGAACACACCATCAGAACTAAAGTACACCAAAGACCACGAGTGGGTTAAAGTAGAAGGAGACACTGCAATCATCGGAATCACAGATTATGCTCAAGGCGAATTGGGAGACATCGTATTCGTAGATGTTGACACTGTTGACGAAGATCTTAACGAAGGCGACGTTTTCGGAAGTGTAGAAGCTGTGAAAACTGTTTCTGATCTTTTCCTTCCAATTCCGGGAACCGTTTTAGAAGTGAACGCAGAATTAGAAGATCAGCCAGAACTACTAAATACAGATCCGTACGGAAAAGGCTGGATCATCAAATTGAAAGTTGCTGAAGATGCAGATTTCACCAAATTATTATCTGCAGAAGAATACCAGGAAGTAGTTGGATAATCTAATAAACAAATACAGTAAGATCACATTGCCCATTTATTGGGCATTTCTTACTTATATGCTTTTGCGTCCAGGCATAGAGAACAAAGAATATTCCTTTATGTTTCCACATATAGATAAGATCATTCACTTTTCAATATTTTTCCTTCTTGGATTTTTCTTCCGTATTCGTTTTCCCAAGATCACACTTTTATACTTTTTCCTAATTCTGGTTTCCTACGCATTGCTCACAGAGATTCTTCAAGACGTAATGAAGTGGGGTCGCTCACTGGAAATATTAGATGCTGTTGCAGATACTTTAGGTTTATCACTTTCATACTATATATATAATAGGTATGAAAAATTCCAAAACCGAATCTAATTATTTTCAATCCTATTAAATCTACACGATCTGGTCAATCTGAGAGAAATTATACCGAGGTTTAATTTTTTACTTACCGATTCCAATACTTCGGGCAACAGCCAAAAAGCCATTTCTTTCCCCACGCTATTTTTGTCATCGTGCTAGTAGTTTATCCTGAGCCTGTCGAAGGGCTACTATCTTTTCCTTTTTTTGACATGCTTCAACACACTATATATAAAGAAGCATTCTTTATCCAATCACATTTCCTCAACCCATCAACGAAAAAGCAAAAGGATAACCGCTACTATCCCTGTCGCAAATCCCATCAAATCTACATTTGTTGCCCATTTAAGGTTATTTAACATAATGTGGATAACTTTAAAACAGCTTATATCTTACTGTTTTACAGTTGATTAATTACGGTAGTTTTACACAATTGTAAACATTATGTTAAATCCATTTGCAAGTGCAGCTTTTTCCACCCTATATTTGCAGAACCAAAACGAGAGTATTGGTAGCGCAGGAGGCCGGTAAGAGAAGTATTGATATAATTAGAAGCTTATAAATAAGTGGAAATAAAATTAATAAAAGTCTTGCGGGATAAAAAGGAAACACTATCTTTGCAAACCCAAATCGAGAGGTT
>JASCOV010000007.1 GCA_029960045.1 Flavobacteriaceae bacterium PS02293 | reverse complement strand
CTAATTGACACATGAAAAACAAGAGTTTTTATCAAAATTAAGGGTGGTCAATTTAAACCGAAATTACCTGGTCACTTTGAATTGGAATTGGGTGGTCAATATCACTGGAATTTACATTATTCCAAAAAAATAAATTTTCATTAGATACGCTCACTTTCCTGATGGTGGCAAAGGAATATTCGTAGCTTTGCCCACTAACAATTTAATTTAGCACTTGTGAATGATCACCTGCTTTCTTCTTTAGGTACTGAAGCTCTATTAGAGATCCTCAAACAGTCGGACGATGCAACTGCTATCTATACCGGAGAAGATCTGAAAATCAATCTGGCCAATAATGCTATGCTTAAAATCTGGGGTAAAGACCCATCGGTTATAGGAAAAAATTTTGAAGAAGCATTACCGGAAATGATCGGACAGCCATTTACAAAGCTGCTTAAAAATGTTTGGGAAACAAAAGAAATCTATAAGGCTCGGGAAATGCCTTCTACCTTGGAGCTGAACGGGGTTATGGTCACTTCATATTTCGATTTTATCTACAAACCGATTCTTGATAAGGAAGGTAAGGTCTACTGCATATTACATACAGCTCTTGATGCTTCGGAAAGAGTTGCTGCATTGAATCTTGTGCGGGAGAAGGAATTAAAAGAGCAGCGCATCAGTGATGACCTCCAAGCTGTTAATGAAGAGCTTTTGGCTTTGAATGAGGAGTTTCAGACATCCAATGAGGAGCTTGCCGTACTTAACGAAGAGTACACTGTTACCAATGAACATCTGGATGAAGCTAATAACACCATCAATTTGCTGAATCAACAACTTAATAACGAAAATAAAGACCTTTTGTCTGATAATAAAGGTTATCAGGACAATATCAGCGACCTTAATCATTCAAACTTGAGTCTTGAAATAAGAAATAGCGAGCTCACAGAACTGAATGATACTATTAACCGTCTTAATATAAAGATCACAGACAGTGAAACCAGTTTTATTAATCTGATTGCCCAGGCACCTGTAGCAATGCTTCTTGTGAAAGGAGATGATTTTATTGTCTCAATGATTAATCACCCGATGCTGGACCTGATTGGTAAAGATATCGGGATCATAGGTAAGCCGTTGTTTGATGTGATGCCTGAACTAAAAGGCCAGGAAGCTGCCGATATGCTGATCAATTCTTATAAACAAGGTAAGCCGCATTCTGCACTTTCGAATCCTGTACTGATGAAACGCAATGGGAAATTAGAAAAAGGCTACTATAATTTTAATTATATGCCTTTTATTGAGGATGGAAAGATCACGGGTGTTATCGATATGGCAACTGATGTGACACCACAATATCTGGTTATTCAGGAAAGAGAGAGGATAATTGAAGAAAAGACTGAACTGGAGCAAACGCTTAAAAGCAGTGAGCAGCGTCTTCATGGCATATTGGAGACCATGGCGGAAGGTGTGGGAGTCGTCGATGCCACCGGACAACTTGTCTACGCAAATCCAATGGCACAGCAGATCTTGGGATTAAGTGAAACTTCTATTAAAAGCAGGACTTATCACGACCCCCAATGGCAAAACTTGCGGCTAGATGGTTCACCACTTCCTTCAGAGGAACATCCCATGTCAATTATGATGTCCACCGGAAAACCTGTGTTTGATCATGAGATAGGTGTTCAGCCGCCGGACAGAGACCGCATCTATATATCAATCAATGCTGCTCCCATCTTTGATAGTGAAGGCCATCTTTCCGGAGGCATAGGAACATTCATGGATGTTACTGCCAGAAGGATGATCACGCAGGGCAAGGATGATTTTATAAGTATTGCCAGCCACGAGCTTAAAACCCCTGTGACGGCACTTAAAATTGCGTTGCAGCTTCTTAAAAGGTCGCATGAGAAACTGTCCGTCGAAGTGAGAACCAAATTAATTGATCAGTCTGTAAAAAGCCTTGATAAACTTTCGAGACTTATTGATGAACTTCTTGATACAAGCAGGATGGAGCAAGGCCATCTAAAACTTTATAAGACCACTTTTTCAATATCCGAACTATTTGAAGAATGCATATCGAATTTATTTCAAAAAACTGATCAGAATGTCAACTTCGAAGGCGATACCTCCACTATAGTCGAGGCTGACAACCAACAAATAGGACAGGTTATTACAAATTTAATTAACAATGCCATAAAATATGCGCCAGCTTCGGATATAACCGTCCGAGCAAAATTATTAAATGATAATAAGGTCAAAATAACGATCAAAGATAATGGTCCGGGAATCCCTGAGGAAAAGTTGGGGCATTTATTTGAACGGTATTACAGGACCGACTACCAGGGACAAAAATTTACCGGTCTCGGATTGGGACTGTACATCAGCGCAGAAATTATCAGAAACCATGGTGGAAACATTGGGGTTGAAAGTCAATTGGGGAAAGGAAGTGAATTTTGGTTTACTCTGCCTTTGCGCTAATTAATTGCTATAAATTCAATCCCAACTGTTATTTTTTCAATAGTGGTTCTGTAATTGCTAAGTATAGGTATGAGAAAAATCATTTTGGTAGAAGACGATCAGGCAATTAGAGAATTTTTAGTCATATTTTTAGAGTCAGAAAATTATGCCGTAAGATCTTTTTCAACAGTAAACGAATTTTTAAATCGTGACCAGAATGATTTGCCGGACCTTTACCTTTTCGATGTTATGCTACCCGATGGATCCGGTATAGATCTATGCAAAGAAATAAAACAAAGTCACAATAATACTGGTATTCCTGTAATCATTATGAGTGCCCACGCACAGCTGAGTCAGATGAAGGAACTGTGTGATCCAGATGATTTTATCGCTAAACCATTTGATATTGATCTTGTTTTGAACAGGATAAAACTTGCAATCAAAAATTAAGTCCGTTAAAAAGTAGATTTTTAGTTTATGATATTTCTTTAAGTAAAGATTTTATGTTCTCCTTCTAAGCATTTTATTGGCTCTTTGACTACTCTTGAGACCACAGCGACAGGTAGATGTTTCCCCAATATCTTACAGCAATGACATCACTCCATTCATCAACGATGATGAAGATAAGAAATGCCATATCAAAGCCCTTGAAGTACAAAAACTCGAATACAGCATCATTGTATGCCAGCAGAGACATCGGTGAGGTGAATTCAATACTTGAAAGACTTTCAATATAAATTGGTCTTTGTATTATAAGGACGGTCGTATTGTATTCTTTTTTATGGTCAGAACTTATAATATAAGCCTAACCCCACCCAGTTCATCAACTCTGTAACTGAATTTTTCCCCTGGACTGCTGATAAACATGAAGTTCTTTGGGATTCCCCATTTGTTACTGAGTTCCTCGACAAGTTCCGGTGTGAAGTCACCGAGCAAAGTCACATATTCCATATCGACCTCGGGATAAGCTCTGTCTAGAGTGTCAAAATCTGCGAGAAACTTCGGATCCGGCTGCTGGGCTTCTTGAAGTATTGTAACAATTTTCATTTTATTGGTCACCTCGTTCTCGTGAAGATACATCATCACCTTATTTAATGTCGCGATATCATCACCTTTTGAGAAGAAAACAAAATCCTGCTCATAGAGTTTTTTCAGGCTCCGGTACAATGATCTCTGTCTTGTGAGCGTGTATTTTTTATAGTTCTTCGACAGCGACTGCAGCAGATTAACAATAAAATGCAAAATATCCTTTCGCAGCAGCATGGCCAGAATGATCAGTACCGAAGGAATAAAATATTGCAGAAAGGTGACAAGATATTGAGGCTTGGTCATGATGTTCCCGTATAAAGCAATAATTATAGCGGCAAAAGCCAACAGGACAACACCGGGTTTGGCGTATTCCGGACGTGGCAGACGAGACCTTCTGAGTTTAAGCAGGATATTTCCTAACGCAAATGATGCCATGACAGTCAGGAAAGACAGAGCATAAACAGCGGCCAATGGTGCCAATTGTCCTCTGGTCACCAATAGCACTGAAAGACATAAGAGAAAGAAAAGGATCAGGATCCTGTATGTACTGCCCCGTTTATTTTCTTTCAGAAAGTAATTTGGTAATATTCTGTCCAATGTCATCCTTTTGATAAGACCATTTACTCCAACAAATGAAGTTAATACCGCACCACTTAAAACGGAGACCGCATTGATCGAAATGATCGTAGCGAGCCATTTTCCACCGGTCAAAGTACCAATATAACTTAAGAAAGAATTCTGGTGCGATTCTACTGCCGATATAGGGATGATGCATATTACAAGAAATGCAATCATCGGGTTCAGCACCGATACTGCGATCCACATATTTCGTAATGTTTTCGCAAAAACACCTCGCTCCTGCTCTTCCACAAAATTTGAAGAGCTCTCAAATCCTGAGATCCCAAGCATAGCAGCTGAAAATCCAAAGAAAATAGCAGTTAAGATACTTCCATTTCTGGCAGGAAGATGAAAATTGTCGATCAATATTGAGAATCCATGCTGCCAGACAAAGAAAAAGCAGGAACCAATCAACAGTCCCATTGTTGCAAGATGGAATAAGAAGATGATCAGGGCTACTACGGCGCTTTCAGAAATCCCCAAAATAGTAAGCCCCAGAAATATGAGCAAAAGTACGAATGTTGCGATGTTCACATTGAAATATGGCAAAATATGATGCAGGTAGTGCATTGCCTCGCTGGATGAGATCACAGCCGTTGCCATGTAAGACAAGATGGTAAGGCAGGCTGCTATAGACGCATTACTTTTTGTCGTGGTATTTAGCAGAACATTATATGCACCACCATTGAGGGGCAATGCTCCGACCACCTCACCATAGATCTTTCTGAATAGAAAGAGCACCGCTGCCACCATCAGAAGAGCGACCCAAGCATACTGACCTGCCGCTACAATAGCCAGAGCCGAAACATAGAGACAGGAGGAGGTGATATCATTTCCACAAATAGCGGTAGCGTACCATTCACTGAGTTTTTTTGTTGACATTTTTTATAGATTGATCAGATTTCAAGCCTATAATATTAAACAAATTAATTTTAAAACGTTCATTCTTTTCTGAGAATTAACTTTAAAGTTAAAATTGACCCATGACCACCTTTTCTCTTAATTTATAAGAAATTGCCCAGGTAATTATCTAATAACATTCAAAAATAACTTTCGCAATGTTCCTCTATTTTTATCTTTAGTATTCATAAATTTGCAGTTATCTATAATAATAAACTATGATCAAAAGTTACCCCACAAAGCCGATCGACAAGATCACACAACCCGTTCAGCGATTTATCCAGCAGGAAAAGTCTGGAGGATTACTTTTAGGGATCAGTGTGATCATCGCTTTGATTTTGGCCAATTCACCACTATCCGATGGCTACCATCATTTTCTGGCGCAGACCTTTGGATTTCAGTGGAATGGGGAAAGTTTTTTCGATTTTACTGTTCATCACTGGATCAATGACGGATTGATGTCTGTTTTCTTTTTCGTGGTGGGGCTTGAGCTTAAACGGGAGATCATCGGTGGTGAGCTTTCCAATCCGCGGAAAGCCATGCTTCCCATTGTTGCGGCAGTTGGGGGAATGGTCATGCCGGCATTGATATTCCTACTGCTCAATCCTTCCGGAGAAATGCATAAGGGATGGGGCATCCCTATGGCCACAGATATTGCTTTTGCTTTGGGCGTGCTTTTTCTATTGGGAAAAAAGATCCCACTCTCCTTGAAGGTATTTTTAACTGCCTTGGCAATCGTAGATGATTTGGGAGCAGTCCTGGTAATCGCATTTTTTTATACATCGAACATCGAAATGACCTATTTGTTGATAGGACTCGGCATTCTTGCAGTGATGTACCTGGGCAATAAACTCGGGGTAAGATCGATCTTTTTTTTCGCATTCCTTGGCATCTGCGGTGTATGGACATGCTTTGTAATTTCAGGCGTTCACGCCACGATCGCTGCTGTTCTTGCTGCTTTTACCATTCCGGCAGATGTGAAGATTAAAGAAAATCTGTTTATTGCCAAGATCAGCACCTATCTGGAAAGGTTTAAAAATTTAGACCCTACTGAAAATACACCTACATTGACGAATGACCAGCTGCATGTTCTGGAAAAGATCAATGAGGCGACAAATGCTGCCACTCCTCCCCTTCAGATATTGGAACACGCGATGCATCCCGTTGTAACTTTCGTTATCATACCGATCTTTGCAATAGCCAATGCCGGGGTATCGTTAAATATTGACATTAACAGTTTATTCGACACCAATATCGCATTGGGTGTAGCATTGGGCTTGCTGGTCGGAAAGGTCTTAGGTGTTGTAGGCTTCACTGCTGTTTTTATTAAACTAAAAATTGCTCAATTACCTGAGGGAATGAATATCCGTAATCTGCTCGGACTTGGTTTTCTGGCATCCATTGGATTTACAATGTCCCTGTTTGTGACCTCCCTTGCCTTTAGCCACGAAGAATATCAGACACAGGCAAAGATCGGCATATTCGCAGCCTCATTGATCGGAGGAATCATAGGCTATATCATTCTTAACAAAGATTCTAAACCTACTCAAACCGATGAATAATATCTTTAATTTTATTAATCTTCACAATGGAGAACAGAAAAAGGATAAGGTATTGGAAAATGTCACATCCAACATCTCATTCAGAGGTTCCAATCTCTGGATCCTGGCCTGTGCGATCATTATCGCATCAATCGGCCTTAACGTCAATTCCACTGCGGTCATTATCGGGGCCATGCTTATCTCTCCATTAATGGGTCCGATCGTTGGTGCGGGATTTGCGCTTGGGACCTATAATTTTCCTCTTCTCAAGAAATCTTTTAAGAATCTTATCATCGCAACGGTGGTGAGCTTATTGGTTTCTGGATTTTATTTCTACATCAGTCCTTTTAAGGACGTGCAATCAGAACTTTTGGCAAGGACTGCACCCAACATCTACGATGTTCTGATCGCTTTTTTCGGCGGTCTGGTAGGTGTCATAGCCATAACAAGGGTAGAAAAAGGAAATCCTATTCCGGGTGTTGCCATTGCAACGGCATTGATGCCTCCCCTGTGTACGGCCGGATTTGGTCTTGCTACTTTTAATTTTTCTTATTTCATCGGCGCATTCTATCTTTACAGCATCAATTGCTTTTTTATATGCATTGCTACTTTTCTTGTCGTGAAATATCTGCATTATCCTTCCTCTATTGTCGACAACAAATATGAAAAAAGGATCAGGTACAGCATATCGCTGTTAATACTGGTAATGATCATTCCAAGTTCATATCTGGCCTACAACCTGTACAATGAAAAGAAATTCACGAAGACCGCAGAACTTTTTCTTCAGAAAGAATTTGAAAAGAATGGATACACATTAATCTATAAAAAGATAAACTACAACGCCAATCCCAAGACCATCGACGTTGCATTCCTAAATAAAAAATTCACTACTGAAGAGATCAAGTCTTACAACAAGATGCTTTCTGATAACGGGCTTGCCAACACAAAGATCAACATCAGGCAAAACAATTCCGATCTGAAATCAGAGATACTAAGTGAGATCAACAAAAACAATACAAATCTATCAGAGAAGGACATAGCCTTATCCAGTCTGCGGTCAGAACTGGATAATTATAAAGTTTCAGACTCCACACTGGGGAAAGAGATACAAATCTTATACCCGGATATGTCCGGCGTTTCCTACGGAAAGATAGCCCAATATCCCGAAACGGACAGTGCCAGGCTCCAATTTGTGATGATCTACTCTGGAAAGAAAGTGAATGAATTACAGCTCAAAAGCTGGCTTGAAAAAAGGCTGCATGAGAAAAATGTCAAACTTTTAAACAATTCTGAAAACTAGATTGAATTATACTTCAAAAATGCCATTCCAAAATTGGAATGGCATTTTTCCAACTGATAGATTTTAAGATAACATATCTGGAGTCTGAGCGAAAAAGTAAGGCCGCAGGATGTCTTCAAAATTATATAAACCTTTCAGTTTGCTTTTAAGGTTCTCAGCGACAAACAATGCACCACTTCCAAATGCTTCCCGTGATATGGATTCGTGGACAAGCCTAACGGTCTGGTACGGAAAACCAAAGATAACTTCGTGTTTTCCAACGATACCGCCAGCCCTGACAGAATTGATGCTTTCTGTTTCTATATCCAAAGTTTCCGCAATTTTCACTGCTGTTCCCGACACTCCGGATTTGGCTTTGAAGTGTTCCTCGACCACTTCAATATCAACACCAGGCGCTATATTTTTTAACAGCGATGCTGCAAACAGGAGGTAGTTGACGCCTAATGTGATATTAGGCGACCAAAACACCACAGTGTCCCTTGCAAGTTCTTTCAGAACTTGGATCTCATTTTCTCCGTAATGCGAAATGGCTGAGATGATCTTGATCTTTTTACGGGCCGCGAACTTGCCATAAAGATGGATGCTTTCTTCGTTGGAAAAATCAATAACAAAGTCTACAGGATGATTCTCAAGTAATGTTTCAACGTCCGTGCTGCTTTGAGAATAGATCATTGCATCATCCGATGCTGAGATCCCAAGAATATCTTTTGCAGAAAGCTTATTCAGCGTATCAGTTTTCTTCAGAACCCATTCCAGTGAAAAATCCTTGTGCTGAAGAATAACATTTGCTACCGCTTTACCTGCCTTCCCAAATCCTAATAATCCTATTTTCATAATTACAATTTTTATATTTTTTAATTGATGATTTCGAATAATTGACCGTAGTAAGATACAAAAAAAATGAAAGATCGTTTTCTACCATACTTTTAGGATACAGATCTTATTGATTTCGCAGATATAGAGATGCCTATCCCATAAGCTTTTGGTATATTTGCAATAACCCTAAAAATTGCGCATTCTAATCAAGATCCTAGCGCAAATAAAAGCGATTATAGTAAGTGAATATCAACAATAAAAAAAGATATATAAGTTTTCTCAGGTTCAAGAGAGACTTCCAAAAATATGGACTTGAAAAGGCCCGCAGCTATGAATTGATCCTCCACTGGCTCAACAACAGGCTGAGCCGCAGCCAGTTTTTACTTCTCTCCGGAATTCTGGTGGGCTGTACAGCAGGTCTGGCTGGTGTTCTGCTGAAAACAATAGTACACAATATCCATTTCTTTATCACGAACAAGGTTCATTTTGAATATCAGATCCTGTTCTATATCATTTTTCCGTTTTTGGGAATCGTATTGACAACCAGCATCGTATTGACGATATTCAAAGGACAGGACAGAAAAGGGATAGGCGCCATATTGTATGAGATCGCTCAGAATTCGAGTATCGTCTCTTCCGTGAAGACCTATTCCCAAATTGTCCAAAGTGCAATAACCGTAGGTCTCGGAGGATCTGCCGGTTTAGAAAGCCCTATCGCTGTGACTGGTGCGGCCATTGGTTCCAATTACGCGCAGACCTACCGCCTGAATTACAAGGAACGAACACTACTTTTGGCAGCCGGAGCAACAGCTGGTGTTGCCTCGGCATTCAACGCTCCTATTGCCGGAGTCATGTTTGCCTTTGAAATCCTATTGACAGGCGTAGTTTTTACAGATTTTATCCCATTGGTCGTTGCTGCGGTATGTGGTAGCCTCTTATCAAGAATTCTGCTTCAGGAAGATATCCTTTTTAGGTTCCATACCAGAGAAGCATTTGATTACAGGAATCTTCCCTACTATCTTATATTAGGTATTGTCACAGGGCTGTATGCAAGATATTTTTTAATGGTTTCCCAAAAGGTAGAGCATTTTATCAAAGGTCTGAAAATGTCCAGATTGCGGAAGTCAATGCTGGGCGGTGCGATCCTATCGTTACTCTGCGTGCTTTTTCCGCCACTGTTCGGAGAAGGTTACGATACCGTGAAAGCTTTTACCAATGGTAATACCAACTCGATCATCGAAAACAGTCTCTTTAGATATTTTGACATCAAAGAATGGACGATCATTGTATTTCTAATTTGTGTATGCCTGTTAAAGGCTTTTGCAACATCTTTCACCATTTTCAGCGGCGGAAACGGAGGTAATTTTGCACCATCACTTTTTGCAGGAGGAACCGTCGGATTTTTATTTGCCGTAATCTGCCAGCAGATCGGCTTTAAGGACGTTCCTGTATCAAACTTAGTTCTGGTAGGAATGGCCGGTGCGATGAGCGGTGTTCTTTACGCCCCGCTAACTGCCATATTTCTAATTGCTGAGTCCAGTTTTGGATACGACCTTTTTATACCTTTGATGATCGTTTCAGTGATCTCTTACCTCATTGCAAAATGGTTTTCACCGATATCCCCAGAACTAAAATCTTTGGCCGACCAGGGTAAGATTTTCACGAATCAGCATGACGAGAATCTTCTTTTCTCACTCCATACAGAAGATTTCATTGATAGATACTCCCAAACCATTAATGAAAATGCTTCAATAGAAGAATTGTCTGATCTAGTTAAGAACGGGAACAAGAATTTTTTCGCAGTTATCGATGATCATAAAAAGTTAAGAGGTATTCTAACGTTAGATGATATCAGACCTTATTTTTTCAATGATGAAAATGATTTGACCCTTACGATAACAAAAATAATGAGAGCCCCGGCAGCATTCATCCATCCCGACGATAAGCCGAGAGAGATACTCCAGATCTTTGACAACACTGGTACGTGGAGCTTGCCTGTCGTCGATCAGCAGAATATCTTCCTTGGGTTTATTTCGAAATCATCGATTTTAATGAGTTACAGGCAGTTGCTGAAAGGATATTCCAATTAAACATTACTATCAAAAGGATCTAAAATTATGTACCTATTAATAGACAAGTGGAGTAGGAATGAATTTTGTTATGATTGAGAAAAAAAATGGAAGGAAAGCAATTATTTAATTACGAAGACAGCGAAAATAAAGATAATTCAGCTGAAGACAAACAAAAACCTGATGTCAATATTTTTCTAAAAGTCATTCAAATTATATTGAGCATCATCTTAGGCGCAATGCATGTTTAAAGAATTAAATATTTCATATTGGTTTATTGGAGGGCTTATCATTTGGGGAATTATCGCATTTTTGAGAAGGAATGGAATACTCATACCTCTAATCAATGATCATTTGACTGATCTATACAGTGTCCCTATGTTCAGTTATACGATAATGAAAATCATGAAGCTCACCTATTATCCGGATTGGAGACCGGATCTGAAGTTTTTGCTGGGAGCTGCACTTAATCTGACCATTGTATTTGAAATTATATGTCCGTTACTATCAGCAAGATATACAGCTGATTTTATAGATATTATCTGCTACTTTTCAGGTGCGCTAATATATCATTTAGTATTACAGAGAATTTATTATGTAGATTCAAAATCATTATAATTGAATTCAAGGCCATCAATACGCTAAGGATACGTTACTGCGGTCAGGAACAATATATTTTCTTAAAATGTGAGGTTTTTTTCTGTAGAACCCTGTATTACTGATCCTATGCTTCTCTTTTAAGATATTCCATGACACGCGTCGCCGTAAGGCCATGAATCAAAATTGAAAAGAGAATCGTTAAAGAAACAGCAGCCCACAATTCATCCTGATGTTCAAAATTATATTTGCTGAAAGCAAATGCAAGATAGAATATCGAACCCATCCCACGGATGCCAAAAAATCCGATCGCCAGCCTTTCTTTGTTTTTCATTTTTGAGGAACTCAATGCCAGCCATCCAAAGACAGGTCTTACTATTAGCAGGAAAGTTACCGAAAACACAACCATTTTCAAAGTTATGGGTTCTAGAATACCCATTGCTAATGCTCCTCCGAAAATAATCAGTAGCAGGCAGACTAGCAGCCTTTCTATCTGATCGGTGAAAGAATGAAGTGTATCGTGATACTGGTGATCTTTCTCAAAATGCCTTAGTGTGATTGCACAGATAAAAACTGCAATAAATCCATAACCATGAACAATTTCTGTTATACCATACACTAGTAAAGTAGCAGCAACTGCCACCAGACCATCTCTGGTTCTTAGGATCTCATATTTTTTGGACACTCTGAATAACAAAATGCCAAAACCTTTGCCTGATAGAAATCCGATCACAATACCGGCAACTATTCGGTAGATAACATCAAGAGCAAACCACTCTAAAAAGCTGCTTTCTTTGCCTGTGAACATAAGACCAATAGTAATGGCAAGCCAGGTAAATGGGAAAGCGACTCCGTCATTGAGTCCAGCCTCTGACGTGAGCGCAAATTTGGTCTCTGATTTCATTCCCTCATTTGGAGGTCCCACCTGTACATCCGATGCGAGGACAGGATCCGTCGGAGCAAGAACAGCACCAAGAAGTACTGCTGAAGCAAGACTGAAACCTAAAAAATAATAGCCCATTACCGCTGCTGCACCAATACACAATAACATGGTAAAACTTACAAGTTTCAACGGGGATGACCAGGTTTTAAAAGAAAATTTTCGGTCGATCTTGATCCCAGTACCCATAAGCGAAATAATAACAATCAACTCGGTTAAATGAAGCGTCAGATTTTCATTTTTTTGAGGCATTGGGTTTGGCAGAAGATCGGGAGCCAGTAGATAAAGTGCAAACCCTGTTGCTACATAAAAAATAGAGTACGAGATGCCAGTTTTTTTTGAAATTTTGGGCATCCATGCCACACTGAAAATGGCAGCGCCGAGTATTACTAAAATAATCAGATATTGATCCATAGAGGACGTAAATTTATTATTGCTAAAAGTATTTTGTGAATTGCTATAATATTCAGTACGTTTAGGCGAAGCTGTAATACTCAAGCGGCTTGAAGTAAAATAACAAATATCCCGCCACGGTCTATTTGTTTTTTTTGAATTAGAACTCCGGCAGAACAATAATTAAAAATTATAATCAGTTCCTGTTCACGCCTTTATTTTTGTGCTAATAATGTAAAAATGATTAAAGATCAATGTCAGGGCTCATAAAATTGTTTTGCGGCGCTTACATGATCTATATTTCGTATTGCGCTCTTCTTAACTTTGCCAATGCTTGCGACAAAGAAAAATCCTTATCAAACCCTGCTATTTCAGCCTTTTGACTAATTTCCCCAAGGTGAGTCCTTGAACAATTATAGAAAACAGAACAACGATATAGGTAATAGAAACGATCAGATTCCGCTCCATATTTGACGCCAGAGACAACGCCAATGCTATAGATATGCCACCGCGAAGGCCACCCCAGGTCATTATTAAGAAGGTTTTCTTGGGAAACTCATATTTCAGCTTAAAAATATATGAAGGTGCTGCCAGGGAAATGAAACGGCTAAGGATGACAATAATTATAACCAAAAGCCCAACATAAAGAAAGGATAATTCAAACGGGATGACCAATAGTTCCAAGCCGATCAGTACAAACAGAATGGCATTAAAAATCTCATCCACCATTTCCCAGAATTTATGAATATAGTCACTTGTTTCTTCTGACATAGCTTCGAGCGCGCCCTTATTCCCTATAAATAATCCTGCCACGACCATAGCAAGTGGACCGGAAAAATGAAAAACCGGTGCAATTGAAATCCCACCCATGACCATGGCCAAGGTGATCAATACTTCGGTCTGGTAGTGGTCTATTTTCTTTAACATTACAAAACCAACGTATCCCAACAGAAGCCCCAATGCAATCCCGCCCAAAATCTCTTCTGCGAGCAGGATCACAATATTTGAAGTGCTAACCTCATCAAAACCTTGACTTGCGATGCTGAAAAGTGACAGAAATACCACGACACCTACCCCATCGTTAAACAATGACTCACCTGTAATCTTTGTTTCAATTGACTCCGAAATACCTGCTTTTTTCAAAATAGACAGTACAGCTATCGGATCCGTAGGTGAGATAAGTGCACCGAAAAGTAAGCAATAGATGAAATCTACCTGTTGGTAAAATACCGGAAGCAAAAAGTAAACAGCGATGGCAACCAAAACAGTTGAGATCAGGATACCGAACGTTGCATAAATGATGATTGCCCATTTTGCCCGGCGAAGTTTTTTCACATCTGTATGTAAAGCACCAGCGAAAAGCAGAAAGCCCAACATAAAATCAAGAAGGAAACCTGAGAAATCTATCTGAAGTACCAAATTTTGCATAAACCCTCCCAAAGGCGAAATCGCACCAAGCATCAGAATAAATAAAGATAGAACCAATGCCAAAATCATCAGCCCGATGGTAGAAGGCAGTTTTAGAAATCGGATATTGAAGTAAGCTAATGCCGCAGACAATACGATAATCAGAGAGATAAGTTCCAGCATTCCCATAATTTTACTGTTTTTAAATTAATCTTTGTTTCAGCCTTATTTATCATATGACAGCGCCATAAAAGCAACACTTAGCTTGCGCTTAGATCCATTTTAAGTTTTACAGTTTCCACAACGGTCAGCAGTTCACTTACTTCTTTTATATTTTGCAACGTATGCAACTGCACAAGTATGTGATACATCTCGTTCACCAAAAGACGATCTCCTTTGCCATAGTCCCAGATGGGATAGACATAATCATTTAGAAGATCACTAAATGAACGTTCTTTCGTACGCACTCTTATGACTCCATTATCATCCTTAATTTGATTTGACGGCGTGTTTTTTAAGCGGAAGGCTAATAGCTGACTTAACGACTGCAGACTCAAAACAGCAGTTCCCGGATCATTGATTCCCGGACTCAGTGCCCTCACAGCTACTTCCATTAATTGTCTAAAGCCGTAGTGGTATGAAGAATCGATATTCTGACCTCGATGGATATCTATCAGACTGTTAAGCTCACTCTTTACCTCATCAGATATTTCCCTATTGACGACCAAGAATGGCAAATCTTTTAAAATGAACGTCCCGACCGGGTAATTAAAAGATATTACCAAATCCTCTCTCTCACATATACTCAGTAGACCTTCGCGCAAAAATCCCTGAAATATACCTGATTTGTAAGAATTGACCGACACCTGTTTTTCTGTAAACAATTCTGGACTGTAGCCAGAATCTTTTCTGATACAAATCTCTTCTAATGACTGTTTTGTTGCATCATAGATCTGGTGAATAATGGTGTCATATTTTACTGATTGTGTTACGTAATGAAGGAAATATATAAATAAAAAAATATCGACTACAGTTAGGGCGATTAGAAAGTAGGTACTGATTGCAGGTACATAAATACCTGAATTAATATCCCTAATTGTACTGAGTAAAAAAAGCGCATAAACGATTGTCCCTATGTAAAAACCTAGTATGGTCTGCTGAAAACGATTTCCTATAAGTTTGTCAAGAATACGATTGCTCATTTGGGAAGCTGCCTGATTTAGCAGGATCATCACCATACTGAAACTGAAGACAGTGAGCGATATGACTCCTCCGGTTATCGTTGAAATAATAGTTCTTGCGGTGCTGGCATCTTTTAAGGTCAGCCAATGTGCATTACTCTTGATTGCTTTCCCCGTTTCAGAGAAATCAAACTGCACCATCAAAAATGAAAGCAGTAAAAAGCCAATTGCTACAGTTCCCGGAATAAATGCAATGCTTGTGGTAATATTTTTATATAAAATTCTCAGATTTTTCAGTGCTTTTTTATTCATAATATAAGTTGGATGACAATTGATTAATGACATTCTACCTTGGTGTGATAGAAATTATAATTATATCCCTTACACGTTTTACGCTAATATTGAACCAGTAACCTTTGTAAAAGTAACCGCTCTTACATTATCTTTTTTCAGAACGCATCTCATTAGCAGAAACCGTTAAAGTAGTTATCAAATATACAGTTTTCAGTTTCATTCATTCTTAAAAGCTTGCCTATAAATTATACCACTTTCACAGCATTTTCTAACATACATTACTATAAACATTAGCGAACTTTGCAAATCAATATACTGATGTAAATACCATTTCAAATGCAAAATTCAATCAATACAATTCTTTTAACCACCGACTTCACAGAAAAATCGCAGAATGCATTGTTGATGGCATTGAATATCGCGTCAAGGCATCACTCACGCTTGATTGTATTGCATAACATTGATAATTTTTTTGTGATCGACAAGACCGGAAAACAATTATTGGGTGCCGATGTTGTAAAAGACAATGTGCAAAGAGCCGAAAATACTTTGCGTCAAATGGAAATATCCCTGAAGGCTCAGTATCCAACATTAGTCATTGAAACCATCCTTAAAAATGATAGTCTTATACACGGCATTAACGAAGTCATCGAAGATCAGGATGTGGACCTGGTGGTCTGTGCTACATCCGGAAAACAAAACTTTGTTCAGGTCATTGTTGGTTCACTGTCCTACGAGATCCTCACGGGTTCAAACACTTCCGTACTTTTAGTTCCGGAAAGTTGCAAAAAATATACATTTGAAAAAATACTTGTTCCGGTAAGGGTACTGGATGATCTTTCAGATAAGATAGATCTTTCGGTAACCATTGCCGAAAAGAATAAAGGCGTCATTAATCTTTTAGGGATCAGCGATCAGGAAGATGTCAGTAAAATTAGAAGTGCCTATCTGGAAGTAAAAAGAACACTTGAAGAAAGTTCACAGGAATACAGATCTCAGTTTGTTATGAGCGGCGAAAAGGCAATACAGATCTCAGAACATTCCAAGGATGACGAAGCAGACATTATCATTCTCAATTATCGGGATGAAAACAGCTGGAAATCATTTTTCCTGGAAAACTTCTTCAAACAAATAATCAACAACACGGATATTCCTTTATTTTTTCTAAAGAATAAATATGAAAAGAAGCAAAGTCTGTCAAATGCCAATGCCGGTTATGATATCACGCTTCCGCATCCGGGATAAAATCAATTTTATGATCACAATACAAAAATATTCAGAAAAAGATAAAATAGAAGAGAATCAGAAGGAAGAGATTGTAAATTTTCTCTTTGAACATCTGGAACAATATGGCGATCCACAAGGCGACATTGCTACAGCAGTCAACTATTCCTTAGGGCATCAAAACAAACCGGGCGGATCCATTGTCACGGCCACAGACCAAAACAGTCAAAGACTTGTGGGAGCAGTCGTCTTGAACAAAACCGGAATGGGCGGTTATATCCCTGAAAACATACTTGTATATATCGCAACCGATAAGCAATTGCGCGGACAGGGAATTGGCAAGCTTCTCATGCAAAACGCCATTGACTCTTGTGAGGGGGACATTGCGCTCCATTGTGAACCTGAAAATCCTGCCATGCAGCTTTACAAAAAATTAGGTTTCACAAGCAAGTACCTTGAAATGCGATTAAAAAAATAAAATGTCATACATCACTCTAAATTCAAATAAACTAAAATATAATTACCATTATCTTGATCAGCTTTTTGCAGAACACCACATTGAATGGGCAGTAGTGGCCAAACTATTGTGTGGAAACGAGACATTTCTGGAATGTCTGCTCGAATTTTCTGATAAGGAAATATGTGACTCCAGACTGACGAACCTGAAGCACATCAAAAAAATATCACCCAAAACACAAACTGTCTATATAAAACCGCCGGCCAAACGATTGGCAAAAAGCATTGTAAAATATGCCGACGTCAGTTTCAACAGTGAAATTGAAACCATAAAAGCACTTTCGAAAGAAGCCGTGTTGCAAAACAAGATTCACAAGATTGTCATCATGGTAGAGATGGGAGAATTGCGGGAAGGCATTATGGTCAGGGACCTCTCCCGTTTTTTCGGTAAAGTGAAAAAATTTACAAACATCGATGTTGTCGGGATCGGAACCAATCTTAATTGCCTGAATGGTATTTTACCGGATGAGAAAAAGTTGATGAAACTCCATAGTTTTAAAGAGATCATCGAAGAATCACATCAAACAAGAATACCTTTCATCTCCGCAGGATCATCGGTCACCATCCCCTTGATATTTCAGAATAAGATCCATTCCGGAATCAATCATTTCAGAATTGGAGAGTCTTTATTTTTCGGAACAGATGTCTACAATGATTCCACCATCAGCGGGATGTACCAGGATGTTTTCAAACTCACCGCCGAGATCATTGAAATTGCACAAAAGCCAATGATACCCGCAGGTGATGCCGGAACAAACCTTACTGGCGAAACACCGCAACATGATGTATCAAAAAAAGGAAAAACATCTGTGAGAGCTATTGTTGACGTTGGTGTGCTTGATATTGACCACAAACAGATTGAACCAATTACGCAAGATGTAAAGATCATCGGTGCAAGTTCGGATATGATGATCCTGGATCTCTCGGATAACCCAAATAATTTAAAAGTCGGTGACAATGTAGACTTTAGCATGAGCTATCTGGCTGTTTTGCGTGCGATGAATTCCGAATATGTAGATAAGTTGATTGATCACGAAATCCATCCTGCAGAGTTTAAAATTTTGGAAAACACAAATTAACTTATATTTACTTTTGACAAAAATCGCAATTGAATTAATATCCATATATTTGATTATAAATAGAAGAATCTGATTCCAAATATACTTTCTTTGACATTAGGCAGGCTCGAAATACGTTCAGAAACGAGGAATGAATTTCTGATGATGCCTTTTTCTGCTTTTAATGGTAAATTAAAGTCAGGGTTGCATTATAAAAATAAATTTTATGCGGTCTTGCTTTTCTACAATGCAGAAGGCTCCATCATCATCGATGATCGGGAATTTGAGTTGAAATCACACACTTTTTTTTTCATTAACTATAATCAGGTCTACTACTTCAAAAACCACGAATCTAATGAAGGTGAAGTCATTTTATTTACCAAATCATTTTACAACCACGTCTATACAGGTAATAAAATGATCAAAAGCGACACTGCACTTCATAACGTTTCCCCATTTATTTCATTAAAATCTGAAAACTTATCAGATATTAAGCAGACATTTAAGGAACTTAGGAGTGAATATGAATCTCACCGACAATCCAGAAAAGAAATCCTATGCCTGCTCCTAAAAGTTTTTGTGCTGAAATATATTAGAAATTCATCCAAAAAAGACCTTATCAACCGTTCTGTAGATCATAAGAAGAAAGTGGTAGATGATTTCAATGATCTTGTAAACCTGCATTACAAGGAATTGAAAACCACTTCAAAATATGCAGAGAAATTAAATATCAATGCCAGCTATCTTAATACATTGGTAAAAGAGATCCTTGATATAACAGCAGGGCAGGTCATCAAAAACAGAATAATCCTGGAAGCAGAAAGATTACTGCTTCACAGCTCCCTTTCAATCATTGAGATTTCGTATGAATTGGGCTTCAATGATAATTCTCACTTTGGAAAATATTTTAAATCTGTCAGGGGTGTATCGCCAAATAATTTCCGGACAGTACAATTAAAATAATTGATATTGTATCAAGTTACATATCTTTATTCAATTGATATTATATTGCGTAAACGTTACAATCATTTCCCAAAATTGTGATCACAAAGATTCATTAGCGTTTCAAAATCTAAAAAACCAGTGATAATAGAATTGAAAATTAAATCAAATGAATTATGTGATCTCAGCCATATTTCTTACATTACTAAAACCAAAATTGATATTATGTCAAAAAAATATCCACTTATACTTCTTTGTTTTTTTATATTTTGCCTGAATTGTTCTGATAAAGCAAAAGAACAGCAGATTGCCAAGCGTGAACTCCAATTGTTGGATAAAGAAAAAACATTTGCTGAAAAAGAATCTGATTATCAATCCTTGTTAAAGATGAGAGACAGTATTCTAAGTAGGAAAACAGATTCTGTAAAATTGATCAGTGAATGGCCCGAAGAAATTTTAGGGACATGGACCGGAACAGCAATCTGCACTGAGTCAAGCTGCACTGATTATGTGGTAGGCGATCAGCGTGTTGATAACTGGGAGTTTGATAATGATTCCAAACCGCTGGTTTGTAAAATTATAAATAATAATAAATTGGTCAGATTATACTCTGGCAAATATGAAAACGGCGAGGTACACCTGCAGTATAAAACAGATTCTACAGCCGATAAGAGCGTTGAAATGAATGTTGTTCTCAACGAAATTTCGTCTACCAGAATAAAAGGGACCAGAACCGTAACGGTTGATAATAAATGCCTGATGACATTTAACGTAGAATTGATAAGACTTTCAAAATAAAACACCTATGATTTTAAGTTTACAACACCTAAATCTTCCGTTTGAAGATCCTGTTCTTAAGTTTTTTTTGGTTCTGGTCATCATTCTCGCTGCACCTATTTTACTGAATAAAATCAAGGTTCCCCATCTGCTCGGACTGATTATTGCCGGTGCTGTTATCGGCCCAAATGGGTTTAATGTATTGACCAGAGACAGCAGCATCGTTGTTACAGGAACTACGGGACTTCTTTACATTATGTTTCTAGCAGGTCTGGAAATAGATCTTGGAGACTTTAAGAAAAACAAGTGGAAAAGTTTAGGCTATGGAGCTTATGCTTTTATCTTTCCTTTTATCCTCGGATTTTTAGGGTCCTACTTTCTTTTAGGTTTTTCCGTACTTACTTCCGTACTTTTTGCCAGCCTATTTTCTTCTCAGACATTGATAACCTATCCGTTAATCAGTAAAATGGGCATCGCAAAAAACCAGGCCGTAAATATTACCGTAGGTGGAACAATGCTTACTGATGTGGCAACCCTTCTGGTACTTTCAGTAGTCGTCGGCATGGTGACAGGTGAGGTCAATATGGCGTTCTGGATTAAGCTCGCAGGGTCTTTTGCTATTTTCGCACTGATCGTCCTATTGGTATTTCCAATCATAGGAAGATGGTTTTTCAAAAAAGTTAATGATAAAATTTCACAATACATATTCGTATTGGTTATGATATATCTGGCTGCTTTGTTAGCAGAATTAGCTGGCGTAGAAGCCATCATAGGAGCATTTTTTGCAGGTCTGGCTTTGAATAGACTGATACCGCATAGCTCTTCACTGATGAACCGTGTTGAATTTGTCGGTAATGCTATCTTTATACCTTTTTTCCTGATCAGTGTGGGAATGCTGATCGATTTTAAAGTTTTTTTCAATAGCTTCGATACTCTGATAGTGGCAGGGATTATGATCGTTGCGTCGATAGGAGGGAAATACATTTCCGCTGTGATCACTCAGAAAACATTCCGGTTTACAAAAGATGAGGGTAAACTGATTTTCGGACTGAGTTCTGCTTCCGCAGCAGCTACATTAGCGACTGTGATGGTAGGATACAATATTATCATCTCTGAAACAGAGAGTGGCGAACCTGTACGATTACTGAACGAACACGTACTGAATGGAAGCATTTTATTAATCCTTGTCTCATGTACGATATCGTCTTTTATTACCATGTCAGCTGGACAGAAGATTGTAGAAAGTATCAACGAAGATACGGTTTCGGGTAACAATCATGAAGAAGAAAATATTCTCTTGGCTATTAACTACGAAGAAACTGTTGAAAAAATGGTTAATCTCGGAATTTTGATCAAAGCGCATTCAAATACTCAGGATTTTTTTGCTCTTAATGTTATTAATGAAGATAAGAATGAATCCTCAGTTAAAAATGCCGAAAAGTTGCTACATCAGGCAAAAGATACAGCAGCAGCGGCAGATGTGACACTTCAGGCCTTAAAAAGGTATGACAATGATGTGATCAATGGAATTAATAATGTGATCAAAGAGCACAATATCACTGATTTAATGATCGGTTTGGAAGATGAAAAAGGGTTTTCCACTTCATTTGCACAAAATCTTTATAATGGTTACCTACAGAACGATAATGTAAACATCTTCATCTATCATGCTGTTCAGCCTCTATCTACTATAAAAAAATACGCAGTGATAATTCCTAAAAATGCGCAAAAGGAAGCAGGTTTTTTTCACTCACTGGTCAGGGTCTGGAATATTGCAAAAAATTCTGGAGCAAAAATTTTTTTTTATGCTCCTGAAAATACCATTAATCTTTTGCAGCGCATCATAAAAAAATCCAATATTGAAGCAGAATTTATAATGATGCACACCTGGGAAGACAGCGAAGAAACGGCTTCAGGCATTAAAGATGACGAAGGGTTGATCATTTTTATGGCCAAAAGAGGAATGCATTCTTATATTCCACGGATGAGAATGATCCCTGAATTACTTAACAGAAGTTTACTCAATAAAAACTATCTTTTGATCTTCCCTTTCTCAGAATACGAAAATAGTAATATTGAAAAACGAAACGTTGCCAATCATGATGATTTTGTAGAAATAGGAAATGTAATTAAAAAAATATTTAAGTAAATTATAGAATATTCCGTAGCCCTCAAAGTTCGAGGTAAATGATAAGGCAGCAAGATAATCAACATTGATAAGTAGCTTTTCTGAATCAGTTTATCATCATAATCATAAATTTCAGAAAAGGCTTTCACAAAATATGAAAATAGCAATATCAGTCTGGTTATAACAATAAATGCTTGATAATAAATATGGTATGGTCTTGTCTTTTGAATGTTTTATGTGAGACATCATCAATAGAAAATGCCATATAATCACTAAATCTTCTTATAACTAATTAAGATTAACTATCCAATCCGGAATTATATTGAATGGTTTTTAAAATATTTGTTTTTTTTTAAGTGTACTGAAATCCGATCGGTTGAAACCTGGATTAAAATATTAAGTCTATTGAGAATTATTGTCGCTGCTTATAAACATTTCGTTTGACTCTTCAGCAACTATCTTAAGGAAGCGGTCATAGTGTTTTAGGACATCGCTGATCAATTCATTTTTGGTAAAGTACTGGACATCGTATCCTTCACGTGAATCACCAAAATAGGTTTTAGGGAAATAAGTAACATTGCTATCCAGGTCTGGCAGATTTTCATCATCCACCATGTATTCGGAAACAATTCTTTTTTGCCCCGTCACTCCATAGATAAAATTATTGACCACATCGTGATGGATCTCTAAATGGATCTTTAAATCTTCCGTTAAGTAATTGATCTCAACGGCAATTCCATTTAGTGAAAATTCTTCCTTTAATTCTGTGAAAGCACGCAAGACCTGGTCGTCCATAAACGTTTTCACTGAGTCTTTCGTTTTAAAAGAAACAATTTTCTTCAGCCGTTCTTTCCAGAATTCACCAGACCATGGTACTGTAGAAACCGAAAGTCCTTTTTCGTAATATCGGTAATCGATGACAAGAGCCTTCATCAACGAGACAACAAATAAAATCATAATGACCGCAAACGGCAGCGCAGTGATAAGTGTCATCGTCTGCAACGCTTCAAGGCCGCCTGCATTAAGTAGCATAAGGGCTAAGGTAGCCAGAAGTATTCCCCAGAATACCATTTGGATCTTAGGTGATTTACTTGAATTTTTAGAGGATATACTGTCCATTACCAGCATTCCTGAATCTGCTGAAGTAACGAAAAAGATGATTATTATTGCAAGAACGATAAAACTTAAAACTTTGGAAAGTGGCAAATATTCTAAAAATCTGAACATCAAAGCATCCGGATCATAAACCAATGCACTCAGTGCGCCATTGGCCACGTTGAAGTCAAACCAGATCGCACTGTTTCCAAAGACCGACATCCAGATAAAATTGAATAATGTGGGAATGATCAAAACAGCGGCAATGAATTCACGGATACTCCTTCCTTTTGAAATCTTAGCAATAAACAGTCCGACAAAAGGTGACCAGGAAATCCACCATGCCCAATAAAGAATGGTCCAGTTATAAAACCAAGGCAGTGTTTTCTGCTCATAAACGTGGGTGTTGAAAGTCAGGTCAAAAAAGTTGTTGATATAGTTGCCCAGGCCATAGGTGAAACTTCCAATCAGATAAACGGTTGGTCCTAAAAACAGGACAAATAAAAGAAGGATAATTACGATAACAACGTTGATATTACTTAAGATCTTAACTCCCTTATTAACTCCTGATGTCGCTGAGAGAACGGCAATAGATACTAAAACAAGAACAATTAGTATTTGATAGACAAAACCCGTATCCGGCAAAATTTTCATCATTTCCAATCCGGAATTAATTTGCACAACCCCAAATCCCAGCGTTGTTGTAATACCGAAAAAGGTACTGCATAAAGCGAATATATCAATCACATCGCCCCATTTACCTTTAATTCTGTCCTTTAACAATGGATACAGGCAACTGCGGAGTGACAAAGGAAGTCTGTAACGATAGGTAAAATATGCTAAACAGAGACCTACGAGACCATAAATTGCCCAGGCATGAATTCCCCAATGGAAGAAAGTATAAAGTTGTGCATTTTTTGCCCTGCTGATAATATGACTTTCCGAAAAAGCATCTGTAGAATAATGCTGCATAGGTTCCGCTACGCTAAAATACATGAGGCCTATTCCCATCCCAGCCGCAAAAAGCATGGAAATCCAAGAAAAGAAAGAATGTTCAGGTTTACTATCATTGGTTCCCAATCTGATTTTTCCGTACTTGCTAAACATTAGAAATACGAGAAAGATCACAAATATTGTTACACACCATACGTACACCCAGTTGAGATTTACAAAAATAAAATTCTTTATCAAATCTAAAATAGCCTTAATCTCAACAGGAAACAATACTGAGAACAGACATATTCCCACTATAAAAATTAAGCTGGGTATAGTAACCCCTTTATCGAATGTGAATCTGATTTTTGATGTTGGTTTGGGTAAATTCATACAAAAGAAATTGTTGGCCTACTTTCAAATATACAGCTTTTAAAATAGGAAAACATTAGGAAATTCTGTAAAACTCACAATAATGGCATCAATTTTTGTACTATTTGTAGATCAACTTTCGATACTATAATACCAGACAATTATATACTTGAATGTACCGAATCAGAAACTAAACTATAACGAGTAGTAAAAATTAATATTTTATTAAAATACAATCTGGGACATTCAAGTATATAGTCACCTTAATTATACCAAAAGAAAGAATTTGAGTATTTTTCTTTGAGCGGATATTTTGCATGATAATACTTTATAGCACCACAGACAGTCATTACAGTTTCTTTTCTGTTTTTACCGTACTTTTTCAGAACCCTTATTCTGTCAGGAAAGATACTTTTTACATCTTATCTTTCTCAATATGCTGATCGTTATTATATATTTCCTAAACTCTGAAGCCAAAAGGATTTTCTATCGTCATTAAATACATAGCAAGCTAAAACAGGATAATTGAGCTGACCTCCCGATTTAAGCAGATTCTTTGGAATGTAGGCAAAATCCCAATGTCTAATCATTACATCTAAGCCAAGTTCGTTGAGTACTGGAATCAACGATTCATATTTCGATTGTAATAGTGGTGGCGTTATGTGGAATGTGTCTCCTTCGACAAAAGAACAGGAGGTGTAGATTTTAAGTTTTGATGATTTTGAAAACAATCTGAAATTTTGCGTAACCTCCAGAATTTTCAGTGTAGCCTTTTTAATTGTCATAACAAAGTCTCAGGTGCGGTTTCAGATAACCGTGAACACCGTTGATCAATCTTATTGATAATTTTATTTTTAAGGTTTAACTATTGCCCAGCCTTCATACTGTCTCAAAATCATTTCTCCATTTCCGCTGGGGGTGTAATTTATAAACTCAAATAATTCGGACTTGTCGATCTTTTTTTCACGAAGGGTATTTTCGCACTGTACCATCACTACCCCTTTATCTTGCAGACTTGTAAGAAGTTCCCGATAGGGGTTTTTCTTTCTGAACATTTTCACTCCGCCCCCAAAAGCCAGCAGTTCGACCTTCAGTTTGCCTTTCAGCCTGGGATCTTCCATAGCGTTATTGATATTTCTGATAATGACTCTGATTTTCTGGTCATCACCTTCATTGATCACATACAAAGCCTTGTACTCCTTATGAATAGATTTTGCTGGTTCGTAAACTGCTGCCTTTTGAGCGAAACCCATAAACCCTGTCAGGAAAATTGATAAGATCAATATCTTAATTAATTTTTTCATTATTTTTCATTTAAAAGTTGATTGATTTCTTGATAGAATGATTCTTTGCTGTAGTCTGCCATTCCCGCATGATGCATCCTAATTTTTCCTGATTTGTCCAAAACGACGGTCGTAGGAAGCGAACCATTAAAAAAAGCGGTTGGAATCGAACCTTCTGCAACTAAAAACGGAACAGTGAATTGTTCTTTTTCAAGATACATTTTACCCAAGGCGGTCTGCTCATCCAGATTGACTGTAAGAAAAACAAGATCTTTATTGGATTTAAATCGGTCGTAGAATGTCTGAATCGAAGGAAATTCCGCACGGCAAGGCGGACACCAGGACGCCCAGAAGTTAATAAATACTACTTTTCCCTTGAGGTCAGAAGTATTGATGATCTCACCTTTATCATTCCTGACACTGAAGTTTTCAGTACTGGACAAAGGAGTCGACTCAACGGCTGGCTCTGTTTCCTTTTCTTCAATCTTTGAGTTCATAAGACCTGTAGAGATGATCTGGCGCATTAGCCAGGCTTTTGCATCGGGACTCACAAGCAACACGATGAATATTGACACCAAAAGTGCCGTACTCCAGTTCTTCCGAAGCCATATTTTAAATTTTTCCATTGTTCTTATCTTAATAAATTATTGTCCGGTTAACTTTTTAAGCGCTTCATAAATCTCAGGCTGGTCAAAATCTTGCCCTCCCTGCATCTGTGCTTCGAGTTCTCCTTTTTTATTAAAGATCAAAGTCGTCGGAATTGCTCCCTGAAAGTACTTCGAAGGAATAGTGTCTGCTGCGACATACACCGGAAGATCGTAGTTTTTATCCCTCATAAATTTCTTAGACGTTGTCAGGTTGGCTTCCACATTGAGAAGGACAAAAACGATATTGTCATTTCCCTTGAATTTGTTTTTCAGGTCTCTGATGCTCGGCATTTCTTCGACACAAGGTCTGCACCATGTGGCCCAGAAATTTACAAAGACCACTTTCCCTTTCAGTTCACTCAGAGCAATTTTCTTTCCGCTCTCATCGATTATGATGATATCCTCATTATCATTTACATTATTTTGTGGGATGAGCCGATCCTGATTCTCAACTCTTGATTGCATCGCATTCAAAGAAAAAGAAAATAGGGTCATCATCAGAATGAAAATAGGTGTTTTACTTTTTAAGATCGTTGTCATTATTTATTTTTTTTTGGTTGATATCTTTCCTTCCTCAATTTCTTCGGAAGGTTTTACTAGAACTTTGTCATGGCCGGAAAGTGCACCAAAGACCTCGGTCATTTTTTCATAGGTGATTCCTTCTTTCACAGCAACTCTGCTTACCGTATTATCATTGAAGGTCATCACAAAGGTTCCGGACTGAGTCTGCAGAATACTTTTCGTGGGTACAAAAAATGTAGGTGCACTTCTTTTGAGATTGAGCTGGACCTGTGCATATTCTCCCCCTTTTAAGACAGTACCCGGATTTGGGACATCAAACTCAAGTGTCATCGAACGGTTTTCCTGACTGATAACACCGGAATTCCTTGAATGATGGGCTTCAAAATTCTTTCCCGGGATCGAGTTGACCGTAAATTGTGCCACTATGCCCTCATTGACACTTGATGCGTGTTTTTCAGGAAGAGAAACCGTCAGTCTCAGCTTATTTTTCTGAGCGATACTGAAAAGAGCCATTCCTGAATTGGGACCAACCAGGGCTCCTACCGACAGATTCCTCTCCATTATCACACCACTGAAAGGTACCGTGATTCTAAGGTACTGATTCATCTGTGAAGACCTACCGGTGCCCGCTTTTGATGCCTCATACGTTGCTTTGGAACTCTGCATAATGCTTTTAGCCCTATCCAGTTCTATGTCGGCAACAGCTCCTTTTGTACTGGCAGCGTCCTGCAATCGCTCAAAAGCCTGTTTAGCATAAAGATAGTCGGTGTATGTTTTCTGCTGTGAAGATTTATCGGATAGGTAATCCTGATTCATTTCTGGTGCTTCCAGAACTGCAAGAAGCTGACCTTTGGTCACAACTGACCCTCTGTCAACATAAATTTTCTTGATAAATCCGGCAACCTTGGCAAAGATCTGCACCGATTCATAAGGTTTCAGTTCGCCTGGAACAGAAATCTGATAAGTGGGATTTATAAGCTTGATTTCTGTAGTCACGAAAGACTGAGCAGGCTGAACTGTTTTTTTTGTTTCATGTTTACTTTCCTTTTCGCCCGAGCAGGAAGCCACTCCCAAAAGAACGACCGGAATAAAGATGTATTTTATTTTATTGATGATTTTCATTATTTTTTAATTATTTAAGATTGTACGTAAAATTCACTTTCCTCATCTTCCGGATCCAATGAAGGATTTGAATGCCCTGCATTAGACATTACTGCTGCAAAAAAATGCGGAACCAAAAGCAGAATGGTGAGAGTGGATGCGATGATACCACCGATAACCGCTCTACCAAGTGGAGCAACCTGCTCAGAACCTTCCCCTATACCGATTGCCATAGGAATCATCCCAGCCAGCATCGCCAAAGCGGTCATCAGTACAGGGCGAAGTCTGGACGCTGCTGCCATTCTCGCAGAATGAAGCGCGCTGATATGGTAATGTTTACGGTAGTACTCTGCCTGATTGATAAGTAATACTGCATTTGAAACCGAAACACCAATGGACATAATCATCCCCATATATGACTGGAGGTTGAGCGTACTGCCGGTAATGAAAATCAAAACAAGACTTCCCACGATCACAGAAGGAATCACGGAAAGAACAACAAAAGGCACTTTAAATGATTGATAATAAGCAGCAAGCATCAGTAATATCGCTAGTACTGCCGCCAAAAGTCCCATTGCAAGACTGTCAAGTGTATCATCCAGTAGCTGCAGTGTGCCTTCTGTCCAAACAGAAACACTTTTTGGAGGTTTTCCAGTCTCACTGATGGCATTTTTCACCGCTTTGGAAGCAGAGCCTAGGTCTTTTCCGTACACATTTCCGATAATCGTTACATATCTCATAGGTCCCTTTCGGTTGACCTGTGCCGGTGCGGTCATTTTTTTAACAGTAGCGATATCTTCAAGAACGGGTCTCGGGCTGTCTTTTTTCAGTGGAAGTGATTTCAGGATCTCTTCAGAGTTCATTACACTTTCTGGAATCTGAACCTGTGTCTGAAAGACAAGTCCTGATTTTGGGTCGACCCAGAGGTTTTTGTCGGTGTATCGGGTTGAAGAGGTAGCGGTCACAAGACTGCGTGTTACATCCTGCATCGTCAGTCCGAACTGCGCAGCGAGATTTCGGTCTACGTTGATCTGTAAAGTCGGATATTGAAGTGGCTCTGCAATACGGACGTCTCGCAGGAAATCGTTGCTTTTCAGCTTTTCCTCGATTTTTTTTGCGTGGGATGCCGCCAGTTTCAGATTCGGAGATCCTACCTTGATTTCTATCGGGGTCATCGATCCCTGTCCAATGATTTTTTCGGTAAGTTCCATGGGTTCAAAATTGATTTGTGCTTCAGGATGCTTCTTAGAAATAGTCTTGCGAATCTTTTCTTTCAAATCTTCCATAGACCCTGAAAAGATCTCCTTATTTACAGAAACCTGCAAAACAGACTGATGTGTTCCGTTGGTGAAAAGAAATATGGGATTGATCGGTGTTGCTGCAGGATGTAAACCAACATAGGCCGAACTGATGCTGACCGCATTTTCTGGCAAAATACCTTCAATATCTTTGAGAATATCCTTCACCAGCTTTTCAGTTTTCTCCAGGCGGCTTCCCTGTGGCGCATCAATTCTCATCTGAAAATCACCGCTGTTGGAAAGAGGCATAATATCGGTGCCCAAAGAGCGCATCATTAAAAGTATTAAAAGGCCCGAGAAAATAATATAGGCTGAAAACAATACCAAAGTCCTTCCGGACCATTTTCTCATTTTATGACTGTAGCCTGTTCTGAAACGATAGAAAAAACTCCTGTTTTTAACATAATGCTTCTCAATATGCTTATTCTTCATCATCCAGTTAGCGAGGATCGGAACGAAGGTCTGGGATGCCAGAAAGGAAGCTATCATTGCGAATGCAACTGCAAAAGAAAGCGGAAGAAACATATCTTTTGGAATGCCCGTCATAATGAAGGCAGGCGTAAGAACTGCCAAAATACATAATAATATAAGCACCTTCGGAATGGAGATTTCAAGTACTGCATCCAGAATAGCTTTGGGTTTTGTTTTCCTCATTTCCATATGTTGGTGGATATTCTCGATCGTGACCGTAGCCTCATCTACCAAAATTCCGATGGATAAGGCTAACCCACTCAATGTCATTATATTAATAGTATAACCTGCAAAATAGAGCACACAGACGGCTGTTAATATTGCTATGGGAATTGTAAAGACCACGATCAGCGCACCTCGAAGGTCACCTAGAAAAAGAATAATGACCAGTCCTGTAAAGAGTGCGCCTAAAAGTCCTTCATGAATTAGATTTGAAAGGGAGCGTTCAATATATTTTGACTGGTCAAATTCATAACTTACCTTCACATCATCCGGAAGCTGATCTCTCAGTTTTGGCATTGCTTTTTTTAGATTTTCAACTGCTGTCAGAGTAGAAGCATCTGATTTTTTGATCACCGGAAGATAGACAGAGCGTTTCCCATTGACCAATGCATATCCAGATGTCTGATCAGCTCCATCCTGAACATTGGCAACATCTTCCACGTAAAGAGTTCTACCGTCTTGGGTCTTTATCGGAATTTTAAGAAACTCCGCAGGATCTTTGGCTATGGAATTGATCGGTGCCATATAATTCGTTTCACCCATTCTGATATTTCCTGCCGGCGAAGGATGGCTGCTTTTTGTGATCGCCAAAGTAATTTCTTCAGGACTCAGTCCGTTACTCTGCATTGCAGCCGGGTCAATATTTACCACGATCGAACGGATGTTACCGCCAAAAGGTGCCGGAGCCGTAATACCGGGAATCTCAACAAACATCGGTCGGATTTTGGTAAGAACCATTGTCTGAAGATCTGTTACCGAGTGATTGTCACTTTCAAAGACGAGTTGACCGACCGGAAGTGAATTACCGTCAAACCGCACAACCATTGGTGGTACGGCACCCGGTGGTAAAAATCCCATTGCCCGAGAAACCTGCGTGGAAACCTCACCTGCAGCCTGCGCCATATCAGTGCCGGGATAAAAGGTCAGTTTCATTAAGGTAAGTCCCTGAACACTTTTGAAATCAATATTCTTGACACCATTCACAAAAAGCAGGACTTTTTGAAATTCATTGGACATAAAACCGTCCATATATTGAGGTGAAAGCCCTCCGTAAGGCATCGCAATGTACATTGAAGGCAACTCTACCTCGGGAAAAATATCTACTTTTATTTTTTTTATAGCTGTAAGCGAAAGCACAATGACCGACAGGAAAACGACCATTACGGCAATGGGCTTTCTTAGCGCAAAACGTATTAAATTCATTCTAAAATTTTAAAGTTGGGTAAATAAATAATCAAAATCGCCGGTGAGTTCAGCCTTTGCTATGACCTGCTCCCAGAATTCTTTTGCGGCATCGATCTGACTTTTTTCTGCATTCTCAAGAATCTGACGGACCTGTAACAGTTCAGTGAGGGTAATAAGCCCACTCTTGTATCTTGCTACATACATTTCGTAGGCATCTGATGCGCCTTTCACAGAAGCACTTTCTTTCTTAAGCTGTTTTTGCTGTTCTACAATCCTGTTTTCAAGGGCTTTAATCTCAGTCTGCATTGAAAGCTGATACTGGTTTTCGAGATAACCCATACGTTCCGCTTCTTTTGACAGCATATTCGCTTTTTGCCTGTTCGTATGAAGACTGCTGATATTCCACGTCAATCCAAGTCCAACCAGAGCATTGTTGGCAGAATTGGAGAAACCATCGGTCCATTTCCCTGAGACATTGCCATACGAATCGGCTCCTGAACCTCTGTAAGCATAACCTCCCAAAATCCTAATCGACGGAAGTGATGATCTTCTCTCTGTTTCCGCTTTGGTCTGGTAGTATTCGGACTCCTGATGAATGGACTTTAAAAAAGGATGTGATGGATTAACTTTCTCATTATGAAAAGAATTTTTTTCAGGATCAAGAAAATGACTGACCTGGTAATCCTCTACTTTAAAATTATCACTATAAAATTCCTTAAGTTTTTCTGCGGATGCCTTCTGCTTTCCAAACCAATTATCTTCTATTGCCAACGCCTGAACGTATGATGAATAGGTAAGAACAGAATCTGCTTCTGGTTTGAGACCGGCACGGGAAAGTGCTTTGCTTGAACTGTGGATTTCTTCGAGCCTTGTTGAGTTTTTCTTTGCCCATCTGAGCTTTGCTCCATTAAAGACATAGTCAAGATAACGTTGTGAGAGCAGTCTTTTGAGCCTCAGCAGATAGGATTCTTTATCTGTCCTGAGTTTTTGTGTGAACTCATTTGCTGATTTTTCCTCGGATTTCTGACGCCCGAAGTTATAGACCTCGTACTCCGCGATAGCCGAACCGAAATTGTTTGAGGATAAAGAGGAGCCTGAATTCCTGTTTCCGGAAACATTAAAAAAACCGGACTGTGGGAAAAAACCACCACTGCTTCCTTCTAATGTGCCGTAGGTATTTTGATATTGAAGCTTTACCTGTGGTAATGCCTTGGATTTCAACGTCTCTTCATTATATTCTGAAGATTCTATTGCAGACTCAGCTGCACGGATCCCTGAATAGTTTTTTTGTGTTTCTGTCCATATTTTATCCAAGAGTGATTCTTGCTGGGCAAAAAGGACAGACTGTTGTGTGATCAGTCCAAAGAATAGGACTGATAGACTTTTTCTTATCATTTTTTGAGAAATTAATAGCTACCGAAAAATTCCGGTAAGGATTAAAAAAATAAAATCATTACATCTGCTATTGTTAACAGATTGAATTAATTTTAAATCAAATGATAAGTTTGCGGTATTGTATAAAGATGGGAACAGCATTCCCTATTTTAGAAGAGCTGTAAAAAGGATGTTTCGGAATATTTACAGAAAGAAAAGCACCTGCAAAAAGAATAAATGTAAATGCAGCAAGCTCTTGAAAATCGGATACGGAAAACTGAGTATCGTTTTTCGCCGTCATTTCTTTTTCCTTACAGAAATTACATTGCGAAGCAGAAGTTGTGACCGTAAATTTGTCTTTTGGAACTGAAGAATGACTTGTGGAAGTGGGCGGTACGTTGAACAGATTTTTGATACCGTATTTTACGGCACACGAAGAAATTAAAATGCATACAATGAAAAACATTCCGATGATGCTTCTCATTGTATGATTTGTATTTAATTTCTGATTAGTCATTCTTGCAAATGTAAATGTTTAAATAATGAGGTCAAAAATATTAACAGACTTTATAGAATAGTTTTATTTGGAAATTTGTTTTTTAACTTCCTCTTCCGTTACAAAACCAAGGTTTTCCCAGGCTACCTTGTCATTTTTGTATAGTTTCAAAACCGGGAGTGCAGAAACATTCAGTTCTTTGCAAAGTTCTGTATTTTCGTCGGCATTGATTCTTACAATTTTCACCTTATCAGGCATTTCCGAAGCCATTTTTTTTAAATATGGTTCCATTTTTTTGCACGGCGCGCACCATTCTGCATAGAAATCAACCAGAATAGGTATATCACTTTTCAGCATTTCATTGTACTGAGCAAGACTCATTCCTGCGAAAGTGGATGCTTTGATTTCCGGAAGACTGGCATTTCTCCATTTCATCATTCCACCCTGCATTTCATAGACATTTTTAAAGCCCATCTCTGTGAGTTTCTCAGCGGCAGCAGAACTTCTCGGTCCGCTCATACAGTACACGAATACAGGTTTATCTTTATCTAAAGCTTTTGCTTTTTCAGCAAAATCTCCGGCAGTCCAGTCAATGTTCATTGCATTTTTAAGATGTCCGTTACGGAATTCTCCCGAAGTTCTCACATCGACCAATTGTGCATCTTTGGTCTGATCTAATTTTTGAGAAAATTCTGCTGCGGGAAGACTACTTCCGTTTTTATTGTTTTGTGCTTTTCCACATCCTGTGAGTATGATGAGAAAAAATGCAACAATTAGGTTTTTATACATTTTAGCTATTTTGCTTTATTAATCTCTCCAATTCATCTGCCTGAAAGACACCGGACTGTTTCCATTTAACTTCACCTGCTTTAAAAATCATCAGGGTAGGAACACTACGGATTCCGAACTGAGCTGCAACAGCCTGATTTTTATCAATATCAATTTTGACGATATTGGCCGAGTCTCCTATTTTCTTTTTTAGATCCTGAAGAATAGGAGCCTGCATTTTACACGGACCACACCATTCTGCAAAAAAGTCGACCAAAACAGGCTTATCCTGATTGATAAGTTCTTGAAATTTATTCATTTTTTTCGGATTTTATTTGATTTCTTCATATTGGACCTCATCCCTATTATTTTTTGACTTTCTTGTCGGGACAGAACAGTCTCCTGTAGCACAACAGCCGATATTCAATAAAGGCATCGCAATAAAAACTACTCCAACGAAGACCAACAGCCACATTCCTGATTTCACGGCTTCTACTACCAGGAATATTCCCATTGCCAGGCGTAGTATTCGCACAAAGTTCCAGTTTTTAAATATATTCTGTATCATTTTAAACATTTTTATTAACAGGATTTTCCATTTCTTTCCATTCTTTCATTCCTCCTGCATAATTTTTAACATTGGTAAAACCATTCTTTCTGAGAATAGAATAAGCAATTGTAGCTCTATCACCGCTCTGGCAGTGTATAACGACTGGCTTATCCTTACTCATTTTGTAAAGATTGTCAGGAAGCGTACCTACAAAAATATTTTCGGCTCCCTCAATATGACCTTCGTCAAATTCTGTTTTGCCTCGCACATCTACAATCTGTATATGATCTTTATTCAAATATGATTTGAATTCTTTAATATCAATCACATCAGCCTTTTGAAGTTCTAATTCCAAATGATCGATATCATCAATGTAGCCCATCATCTGATCCATTCCGATTCTCATCAGCTTTCGGATAAGATCTTCCATTTGATTTTCCTGAGCAACCAAAATGAAGGGTTCTGAATAATCGATCAACCATCCCATCCACGTAGAAAAGGAATTATTATCTTGAATATTGATACTTGCGGGAATAAAACCTTTGGCAAAATCGATTTTATTTCGGGTATCAATTATTTTTACTCCGTCATGGTAAGCATTCAAAAATTCCTTCTTGGAAAGTTTCTTCTGCTTTGGAACTTCTGGTAACAAAGGTCTTTCCACTTTATTAAGCTTCTTCATCATTGCAAAATATTTCGGTGGTTCGGGCTGACCTTCCAATAAATAGTCGACAAAACCTTCTTCGTTATCTTCATACTGAAATGCCCAGTTGCGGATCTTCTCGTAACCGACGGTAGAACTTGGTACCGCACCCAAAGATTTTCCACAAGCAGAACCTGCTCCGTGTCCTGGCCAAACCTGAATAAATTCAGGCAATTTTCTGAAATCCATCACAGAATGGTACATCTCTTTAGCTCCTTTTTCCTGAGTTCCGATAATTCCGGCAGCTTTTTCCAGCAGATCTGGTCTACCAATGTCGCCTACGAAAACGAAATCTCCTGTGAAAATCATTACTGGTTCATCCGTCGCAGGATGATCGGTCAGAAGAAAACTAATACTTTCCGGTGTATGCCCGGGTGTGTGAATGACTTTTAGTGAAAGATTTCCAATGTTTATCGTATTTCCATTCTTCAAACCAATATGTGGAAATTCATATTGCCAATCGTTTCCTCCTTCATCAGAAAGGTACAATTCTGCGCCTGTAGCTGCCGCAAGTTCGTGTGAACCCGACAGAAAGTCTGCGTGAATATGTGTCTCGGTAATATGTGTAATCTTAAGATTGTTCTCTTTGGCAATCGCAAGATAGGTATCAATATCCCTTTTGGCATCAATCACAATTGCCTCTCCTTTAGCCTGACAACCGATAAGATAACTACTCTGTGCCAAACTTTTATCGTAAATGTGTTGAAAAAACATAATTTTACTTTTTTAGTATTTATATATACAAAATTACCCTTTATTTTAACCTTTTTCAGTAACCTTGATTACACAAGGCAAATTACTTTTTAACGGCAAAAATCCTTACCACAGAAGCTTGACCTTTATGGTAATCTCCTTCGTTGAGCGTGATAGTTGTCATGGTAGATTCTTTCATCTCAAAGTTTTCAAAATCCTTTTTTAACTCTGCAAGATCATAGAGCATTTCGGGATTCCGTGGACCTCCGGATCGTGGATATTTTTTCTGATATTCTTCCTGAAATTTGGAAAAGCCTTCGATGATCAGAAAACCGCCAGGCTTTAGAAATCCCGCCAGCTTCTGATGAAATTCCCTTCTCCTATCTCCCTTAAAATGGGCATAAATAAGAACCAAAGCATCAAAAGTATTGTCGGGATATTCTATATCTTCTGCATCAGAAATGATATATGAAATGTCAGTTTGGTTTTCTTCCGCAAGTGAAATTGCTTTCTCCTTTCCTGCTTCACTCTGGTCAAACGCATCCGGCTTCCATCCCATTTTCGCTGCATAAACTGCATTCCTACCCTCTCCTTCTGCGGCGAAAAGGATTTTTCCAGGTTTGATATCCTGTAGTTTTTCTTTCAGATATTCATTGGGATCAATTCCGTAAATGAATTCTTTCCTACTGTAACGCTCGTTCCAAAAATCTTTCTGCGACATATTTTCTTTTAATTTAAAATCAATTCTTTTGCGAGAATATAAATTCCCATTAACAAAACAAACCATCCAAAGCTGGTTTTAAGTTTTTCTCCAGACACTTTAGAGGAAAAAAAGATGCCGATGAAAATACCGATAACAGCTGTTGCTGTAAACTTTATCAATAGACTCCAATCTATCGCCGAGTGCTCGCTGTTGAAAAAGCCAGCAAAACCAATGGCCGAATTGATTGTGATAATAAACAGCGATGTTCCTATAGCCGACTTTATAGGCAATTTTGCAAAAAAAACAAGAGCTGGGATTATCAGAAAACCACCTCCCGCTCCTACCAATCCTGTAATGGCACCTACCAATGACCCGATCAAAATCATCATTATATAATTGGAGTCGGGTTTGGGGTTTCCATTATTTGTTTTGCAGTTTTCGCAAGGACGTATCATTGATACCGATGCAGCAACCATCACGACTGCAAAAAGCACCATCAAAAAAACGGATTTTGTAAGTTGAAAAGCTCCTGCTTTCAAAATAATTTCCGGAATAACAGGGACTAAAAAAGCCCTGCTGAGATAAACTGTAATAACGGAAGGAATTCCGAACAGCAAAATAGCTTTGAACTTTATGGTTTGATTGAAAAAATTCCTGATCCCTCCGAAAAATGAAGTTAAACCTACTACGAACAAAGAGTAACCTGTTGCCAAAACAGGATCAATTCCCAAAATGTAGACCATTATGGGAACGGTAAGTATAGATCCTCCGCTTCCTACAAGTCCCAGAGAAACCCCTACCAATAAAGCAAGAAAAAAACCTTCTGTCAGCAATTTATTTTTATTTTAAATAATTTCATACAACAAAATTACGTGGATAAATCATCCAAGTCTGTGATATGAATTACATTCGGTAAAAATATATACCGGTTTTTACAGCTTTACATCAATTACTTTTTAATGTAGTCCTCATCTCTGGTTCCGCCGTGTCCTTTGGCTACCACATTCATAATTTTGATATTCAGAAAAATGAATTTAAAAAATTGCAGGAAGGGATTCTGCATTTTAAATTTTTCGTATTTAGAAATTCTTTCAGACATTATTTTAAATATTTATGATTAATATATTACTCAGGGATCAGCCACCAGAATGGTTTCATTTTGGCTTTCCAGATAAATCCGAGGTGAAGCGCATATTTTATCCAATGTCCTGCCAATCCGATTTCTCCAAATGTTTTATGAATATCTCTTCCCCCTGTTTTTGGATATTTAATATAATCCGGGACAATCGGAAAAGTGGTTATACTTACTGCCGAACCTTTGGTTAAGCCAAAACCTGCCGAAGCAATACAAGCTGCTCCCATATTTCCGAGAGAACCTTTATGGAAATGGGGATTCTCACCGCTCTTAATGTATTCGATGATATTATCTGCGGCCAGTTTTGCAGTAATTCCGGAAGGCATTCCAGTTCTTGGCGGTGCAGGAAAAATAGGATTTCCATTCTTGCTGATGTGAGGTTTTGAAATGGCGTGTGGTGGAGCAAAGGCAATTCCGGGAGCAAAAATATTCGGAAAGCTTGGGTTTTGGTAGGTTTCCGGCCAGTCCTGTACTTTCCATTCTTCATAAGGTTTCTCTCTATAATCTGCATCTACGATCATAAAACCTTTAAACAGTTTTGAAGTAATGTCGTCGTCATTTTTACCAAAAGCTTTGAAGGGATGACCTGCAAAAGCCGGAATCAGCATTCCGAAATCGTAGTCTTCTGTTTTATATTCTCCGTCCAAGGTCTCATAATGTACTTTACCTGGTTCCACCTTATAAACACCTGCTTTGGTGATCCATTTGATTCCGCGGTCTTCAAAAACCATTTCTACCATTTCCGAAGATTTCATCCGCATTCCTTTGTAAGCGAGCAGCATGCCGTCCATACCAAAATCTCCAAGATCATATTCGTTGGAAATCCAGGTAATTTCTGCTTTTTCTCTCAATCCTTTTCTGCGGAGTTCGTTTTCGACATTCAAAATATATTCAAACGCTGCACCTTGACAAGTGGCTTTAGCATGTCCTGTTCCGATGAGAACTTTAAGTTTTTTATCTGTTTTTTTGAGTTTGTCTTCCAACTCTTTCAATCCTTGAGCAGCGTGTTCCGCATGTCCGTAGGTACAAACAGAATACATATTGTTTTCTCCTGGATTTAATCCCTCTGTCTGGTCAAAAGCCAGTCTGGGTCCCGTTGCATTGATGAGATAATCATACGTGATCTTTTCCTGCAGTCCCTTATTTTCTCCGGCTACATATTCTGCAAGGATATAAGGTTTATTTTCTTCCTTATCACCTTCAGGAAAGAAACTTATTGCTTTCGCCTGTTTGTACCCTATACCTTTTTTCCTGTACAAAGCCTCCAGCGGAAATATTACCTCTTTAGACTGCATTCTTCCCACGCCCACCCAAATATTGGAAGGAACCCACTGGTAATTGCTGTTCGGAGAAACTACCAGGACTTCGTGCTCTTTACCTAGTTTTCTTCTTAAATGTGCCGCCGCGGTATGTCCGGCAATTCCTGCACCCAAAATGACTATTTTTGACATTGTTGATTTTAATTATAAAAATACCTGGTTGGTAACCAACACACTGTAACTTTGATTACATAAAAACCAGAATTGATGATGTTTACTGTTATTCTTTGATCAATTTGAATCTTTATAAAATTTCTTTTATAATTTCTTTCATATAAATGGATTTTGCCTTTTGGTATGGCAGACCGTTTTCATCAAGTAATTTCCTGAGATTTTTACCCATTGTATAATACAATATAAGATCTGCGCCGTAGAATATTCTGACTATTTCCTGATGTCCGCAAATTCCCTGTGAATTCTTTCCCGCATTTTTACCATCCGAATGAGAATGAATATTGTTCTCAAATTCCAGAGTAATAATATTTCCTTTATCTATTGTGTAAACCGCAAACTCAAGACATCTGCCGATGTGAACGGCTATGGTTTCCCGGTCATTGGTTGGAATTACTATTTTCTTCATTTCATTTAAGCTTATCTTCTTTTTCCAGTTTATTGTACAACCAGAATATTATTCTGTAGGAAACATAAATCATTATCGGAAGTGTAATGATCTGAAGTATTTCTTTTATTTGCATTGCTTATTTTTTAAGAATTAATAGGTATGGTTTTCCGAGTTTTCAAGCTCTTCGGAAGAGATTTTGCGGGAATCCATTTTCTTCCAAACGAGAGCAATATATCCCAAGACAAAAGGAACAAGAAGTGAAACATAACTCATTGTTCTTAATGTAAATTCGCTGGAAGATGAATTGGAAATCGTGAGCGAACTCTGAAGGTCATAAGTTGAAGGATAATAGGCTGTATTATTAAAACCTGCTGAAATCAAAAGCATCCAAACGGTGAGAACGGTTCCGATACCCGAAAACCAGATTCCGTTTTTACTTTTCATAAAAATGTTCAGAAATAATCCAATTAAAACCAGAATTACTCCTATCAGGAAAATCGCCGTAAGAAAAGGCATTTCTAAAAAGTTTTGAAGATATTTATAAGGATGCAGAAATATTTCCTGCGTCTGGGGGTTGATTGCAAAGCCATCCAAAAACATTAGCCTAATTATCCAAAACAGAAAGAATACTAAAAATAAAACTGCATTGATGATCATACTTTTCCTAGACTTTTTGAGGATATTCTCATTATCAATCATTTTCTGGAAGTACAGATTCGCCAAAACTCTTGCAAGAAAAAAAACAGCCAATCCAAGACTTATATTCTGTACAAAGGCAAGCTTTTCGACCGTCCAAAGTGCTTCCAAGCCGTGAAAAGGTGTTTTCCAGGAAGAAATGATGGGCATTTCTTGCATCGTCATATTCACAATATTGGTTTTATTGACGGAAAATTCTGCTCCGGTAAAGAATGTAGAAACTGCAACACCTAAAAGCAGGCTTCCTAAAACACCATTGATAAAAAGGAAGATTTCAAAAGTTTTATGTCCTAAAAAATTATCAGCTTTGCTCCTGAACTCATAGGAGACAGCCTGAATGATGAATGCAAACAAAATCGCCATCCAGACCCAGTATGCACCGCCAAAACTGGTAGAATAAAACAGCGGAAATGATGCAAAAAACGCCCCTCCGAAAGTCACGAGTGTGGTAAAGGTAATTTCCCATTTTCTTCCGGTGGAATTCAGCAGGATGGTTTTCTCTTTTTCGCTGGAAGCCAATGAATAAATCAGTGATTGCCCACCCTGAACAAATAATAAGAATACCAATAAGGCTCCCAAAAGTGATACCAATGCCCACCAATAATGTTGGAGACCGTTATAATCTAAGAATGAAAACATAGTTTTATTTTTTTAATGTTGAGAACCTTTTCTGATTGCTGAAAGCATAATTTTGATTTCGGCAATGAGAAGTGTTGTGAAAATAATCAGAAACAAAAAGAAGGTAATCTGTACGCTGTACGCATCTATTTGAGAAACCGAGGCGATATTTGGAAGCAGATTCTGGATCGTCCAGGGTTGTCTTCCTACTTCTGCCACTACCCAGCCAGACTGTGAGGCAATATAGCCCAACGGAATGCTCCATAAAGTAAGCCTTAGAAGCGCTCTGCTTTTATCCAGATTTCCTTTCAGGGTTTTAATGAAAAGGATAATAAAAAGTACTAAAAAGTAGGTTCCCAAAATCACCATAATATGAAAGGAATAGAAGCTCATTTTTACATTAGGAATAAGCATATGGGGATTTTTTCCGAAATAATAACCATAGCCAAAATCTTTTTCGTGGGCACGGAAAGTTTTCAGTTCAGCTTCGGCTTTCGGAAGATTTCCGGATCTTTTGGCATCGCCGTAATTTCGTAAAGCATCAATTGCTATTTTTCCGCTGGAAATTCTTTCGTCATAAGAAGAAATGCCTTCCTTTTTGTTTCCGTGAACCAAATCGCTGATCCCCGGAACAAACTTTTCAGAATCTAAAAACGCCAGATAAGACAAGGCTTTGGGAATCTGAAATTCTACCAGAAATTGTTCTTTTTTATGAACCGTATTATCCTGTTCTCCGAAAATACCCATCGCAATAAGCGGTGCAGAACGGTCTCCTTCATACAGACCTTCCATTGCCGCCAGTTTCATAGGTTGCGTTCTGGCCACCTGTCTTGCAGATTCATCTCCGCTCCAGAATGTTCCGATGGTTGCCAGAAGTCCGAAAACTGTTGCCACCAAGATACTTCTCTTCGCCAAGACCACATCTCTTCTCTTTAACAGAAACCAAGAACTAACGCCTACAACAAACAGAGCTGAAACAATATAGGAAGAAATAACGGTGTGAAGAAATTTGTTCACGGCAACCGGATTGAGAAGCACAGCCCAAAAATCAATCATCTCATTTCGCATAGTATCTGGATTGAATTGTACCCCAACAGGATTCTGCATCCAGCCGTTTGCCACCAAAATCCACAAAGCTGAGAGATTGGAACCAATGGCAACCAACCAGCTCGAAGTAAGGTGGAATCTCTGGCTTACCCTGTCCCAACCGAAAAACATTACAGCAATAAAGGTACTTTCCATAAAGAAAGCCATTATTCCTTCAATTGCAAGCGGAGCTCCGAAAATGTCTCCCACAAACCAAGAGTAATTACTCCAGTTGGTTCCGAATTCAAATTCCAAAATAATTCCGGTGGCAACACCAATGGCAAAGTTGATCCCGAAAAGCTTCATCCAAAATTTGGTGATCTCTTTCCATTTTTCGTCTTGTGTCTTCACATAAATGGTTTCCATAATGGCAATCATAAATGTAGTTCCCAATGTAAGCGGAACAAAAAGCCAGTGGTACATTGCTGTAAGAGCAAATTGTGCTCTGGACCAATTGACGAGTTCCCAGTCTATATGATTCATAAGATTGTAATTTTTCTATTTTTTGATTTCTGTAAAATTCTTCTGAAGATATTCCATTCTTTGTTTGTCATCCTTAAATTGGGTTTTTAAAAAATCTTTGAAAAAGAATATTTTCAAGATTCCAAACATTACAAACAATTTGATTACTGCAATGATCCAAAGTGTCCGATTTTCTTTTGACATAACACTGAAGCCATATTGATATAACTTTATAAGTTCCTGAAAAGGATAAATCATCAACCGGAATATTTGATCTAGTATCATTGTTACAGTATTATTTTTACATAACAAAGTTACTCCTGAATGCTTTCAGAGTTATGGCAGTAAAAAAGAGTAAAATGGTAATTTTTATCTATTTAAAGATTTCCGAAATTCCGCAGGTGTAATTCCAGAATTGGCTTTAAAAAATTTGGTAAAATAGGAGTTGTCTTCAAAATACAATTTGTATGCGATCTGGGAAATGGTATATTCGGAGTTGACAAGATAGCGTTTGGCTTCCAGAATGATTCTGTCTCTGATTATTTCACCGGCTGTTTTTCCGGTAATTTTTTTACAGAGTGTATTGAGGTAATTGGGTGTAACGGAAAGATGATCCGCATAAAATTTCGGATAATGAGCTTCCATAAAGTGCTTCTCCAGAAGTTTTTCAAATTTTACAAGAAGATAATTATTATTGAAACTTTCATTTTGCGGTTCTTCTTCTTTGGTCTTTTCGGAAATCATCAGCAAGATTTCCAAAATAAGGGTCTGAACGATCTGCTTTGTATATGTTGAGCTGGATTTCAGAGTTTGAAAAATCTTCGAAAAAGTAGACTCTAATTCGTTTTTGCAACGATCCACTTTCCTGAAGCCGGATTTCCCGTTTTTAGAAAATATAGGAAGCGAATTGATAAAATCCTTCTGCGAAAGAAAATCATTAAAGAATTCTTCTCTGAAATTGATCATAACTCCTTCAGGATCTGCGGAAGTAAACCTCAGATCGTGAACCTGACCGGGACTAAGAAAGAATATGGTGTTATCTTCTATCTCCAATTCCTGAAAATCGACATAGTGAATTCCCGTTCCTTTACTCACATACAAAATCTGAAAAAAAGAGTGCCTGTGCGGAATTTTCGGAATGTATAGATCTTCCTTCACAAGATGACTGAGATTGTGTATCACGAAAGATTCTTTCTGATTTTCCCTTTCCGGAATATCGCAGGATTTGAGAATGGGAATGTTCATTATTTTTCAAGAATTAAAGAAGAAAATTAAAAAGCCCTTTCACAAATATAATGAAAGGGCAAGATTTAAAATAATATTTATCTGGAACAACTTTTTCCGTCGTCCTTAATTCCTAATTTGTGCAGGATTACATACATCAAGCACCAATTGGTAAAAGCATTTTGTAAAAGGTTGACACCTACAAAACCTGTAAGCCAAAACCAGTTTTCATTCACTTTGATTCCTAAAAAGAGGCTGGACAGAATTAAAGTTCCGGCTATTGCGTGTGCGATTCTTGTATGCATATATTTCTTGTTTTAAATTGATTTTTCTAATTGTACGGTTGCGATATGAACGTGCGAAAGTGTTTTTTGTCCTGAATTAAAATCTTGTATACGGATATAAATTTCGTCAACATATCTGCTTTCTATAAAAACGGTAAATAACAAAGAATCAATCTCAACATTGTCCGAACTGAACCAATTTTCGAGCTCATCACCGTTGTTTTTGAATCCTTTTACAGATTGATAGGAAAAGGCTTTCACTCCGGAATGTTTTAGAATATTTTTCACTTCTTTTTCAAATTCTTCTACTGATGTAATCAATAATAGTTTCATAATTTTTAACTTTATTTAACCTCATAGGTTTTTGAAACCTATGAGGTTTGTTTATTTTTTACTCTTCGGAAACTTTATTTTCAACTTCTGGTTTTTTCTCCCATTTATGTTTTTCCGTCATATAATAAATAATTGGAACAACAATCAGCGTCAGAATGGTGGAAACTATGGCTCCGAAAACCAATGATATTGCCAATCCCTGAAAAATCGGGTCAAAAAGGATAATAACTGCTCCGATCACTACCGCTCCTGTTGTTAATAAAATAGGCGTGGTTCGCACCGCTCCGGCTTCTATAATGGCTTGTTTGATTGGGATACCTTCGTTTAAACGAATTTCTATAAAATCAATCAGTAAAACCGAATTCCTTACCATTACTCCTGCCAAAGCAATCATTCCGATGAATGAAGTTGCGGTAAAGAAAGCGCCGAGAAGCCAGTGTCCCAAAACAATCCCAATGAGCGACAGCGGAATGGCAATCATCATTACAATCGGGGTTTTGAAATTCTGGAACCAACCGACAATCAGCATATATATAATGATGATCACAACGGCAAATGCAGTTCCCAAATCCTTGAATACCTCTAAAGTAATCTGCCATTCTCCATCCCATTTTACGGTGTAATTATCTTCATTTTCGGGTTGATTCATATACAGTTCGTTCAGTGAATATCCTTTAGGAAGCTGTATTTTTTTGAGTTTTTCTTCCATTCCCAAGATTGCATACGCCGGACTTTCCAAACCTCCTGCCATATCTGCCATTACGTACACCACTCTTTTCTGGTCTTTTCTGTAAATAGATTTTTGTAACGTATCGCGTTCTACTTTCACCAGATCACTCACAGGAACCATTCCCATTTGACCTTTTATTTTCAAGTTGGTCACGTCTTGGATGCTGGCTTTGTCACCGTTATTCAGTTTCATTACGATATCAACAGGATCATTTGATTTTTCATCATATAAATTCCCTATAGAATGTTCACCCATCAAATACGTGAGATTGCCAACAATTTGTTGGGAAGCAACACCGTTCAGCATTGCTTTTTCTTTGTCCGGAATGAGCTTAAATTCAGTTTGGGGCGCTTCTACCATCCAGTCGATATCAACTACATCATCGGTTTTGTGCAGAATTTCCTCCACTTGTTTGGCAACTTTTATCTGCTCATCATAATTAGGTCCATAAACTTCTGCTACAATGGTCGATAAAACCGGTGGTCCCGGCGGAACTTCCACCACTTTGACATTCGCATTGTATTTTGCCGCAATTTTCTGAATTTCCGGACGGATTTTCTTGGCAACATCGTGGCTTTGTTCATCACGGTCTTCTTTGTGCAAAAGATTGACCTGAATATCTGCGGTATTGCTCGCTCCTCTCAAATCATAGTGACGTACCAAACCGTTGAATGTAATAGGTGCAGAAGAACCCACATAATTTTGGTAATTAACAACTTCCGGAACCGTTTTCAGGTATTGGGAAATATCTTTGGTAACAGCGGCTGTTCTTTCCAGAGTGGTTCCTTCCGGCATATCAATCACCAACTGAATTTCATTTTTATTATCAAAAGGGAGCATTTTTACGGCGACCCATTTTGTGAAAAACGCTAATACCGAAATCAATAAAAGCACCACCGTAACGCCCATCATTGTCCATCTTTTGGATTTACTGTCGAGCAATGGCTGTTCTACTTTTTTATAAATTTTATAAATTAAACCGGTTTCCAATCCCTGTTCTTCTTTATGCTCCTGAGTATCTTTCACTTTTAATAAATGAAAACCTAAATACGGTGTTACCGTCAACGCTACAAACAGCGAAAGCAACATCGCAATTGAAGCTCCAATCGGCATTGGCGACATATAAGGTCCCATCATTCCGGATACGAAAGCCATTGGTAAAATCGCTGCAATGACCGTAAAAGTGGCTAAAATGGTTGGATTACCTACTTCATTGATCGCATAAATAGCTGCTTGTTTGAAGGGTAATTTCTTCATATGAAAATGCCTGTGCATATTTTCTGCAATGATGATACTGTCGTCCACCACAATTCCTACCACGAAAACGAGGGCAAAAAGCGTAATTCTGTTCAGAGTATAACCGAGCATATAATAACTGAAAAGCGTTAATGCAAAAGTCAGCGGAACCGAGAAGAATACAACCAATCCGCCTCTCCAACCCATTGCAAGCATTACCAAAAAGGTTACCGCCAAGATTGCAATGCCCAAATGCATCAATAATTCTGACACTTTGTGGGAAGCCGTTTCTCCGTAATTTCTGGTAACTTCTACGTGAACATCATTTGGGATTAAGGTTTTCTTCAATTCATCAACTTTGGCAAGGATTTGTTCTGAAATTTTCATCGCATCGGCTCCTTTTACTTTGGAAACCGAAAGCGTCACTGCAGGATATTCCGATTTGAACTTTTTTCCATTTTCCACCGCATTTCCATAACCGAAACTTACATAATTGGAAGAAGAAGCGGCACCATCTTCAATTTTAGCGACCTGTTTCAGATAGACCGGCATATTTTGCGATGTTCCCACCACCAGATTTTCTACATCTTCCGCAGAATTTAAAAATTGTCCTGTTGTCAAAAGATATTCTTGATCGTTGGAATCAAAACTTCCGGATTGCGAACTTCCGTTGTTTGCTTGAATCATCTGCATCACAGAAAGTGCATCAACATTCAGTTCTGACATTTTATCTTTATCTACAATGACTTTCAGTTGTCGGTTTCTTCCGCCAATCACGTTGGTTAGGGAAACGTCTTTTATTTTTTTGACTTCTGAAGACAGTTCTTCACCGATTTGGCGAAGTTCGTAATCATTATATTTTTCACTCCAGAGTGTAAGTCCCAACATCGGAACATCATCTATGGAACGTGTTTTTACCATCGGTTCCATCACTCCTGTCGGGAAGATGTTTTTGTTTTTCATCAATTCATCATACAATTTCACATAAGAACGTTCTGTGTCTTCTCCTACGTAAAACTGAACAATGATCATTGCTTTTCCGTTCATCGCCATTGCGTGAATGTGTTCTACCCCTTTGATATTGGAAATAACTTTTTCCAAAGGTTTTACCACACGGCTTTCTACTTCTTTCGGCGAAGCTCCCGGATAACCGACCATTACATCTGCCATTGGCACAATGATTTGTGGTTCTTCTTCTCTTGGTATTAATGTGGAACTATATACCCCGATAATCATTAAAGCAGCCATTAACAGGATTGTTAATTTTGAATTGATGAAAAACTCGGCGATACGTCCTGCGAATCCTTTTTCCATATTACTTTTGGTTTAAGGTTCAATGTTTAAAGTTCAAAGTAGACAACCTTGAATTTTGAATCTTGAACTTTGAATTACTTTATTTGAATTTTTGCACCGTTATACAATTTTCCGTTTGAGGAAATGATGTAAGCTTCTTTGGTATTTAAACCAGATAAAACCTCCACATTGTCTCCGAATGTTTTGCCGATTTTCAGCCATCGTAAGACCGCTGTATTTTGTGAACTTACTACGTAAACTCCTGTTAATTGTCCATTTTCTACCAAAGCAGATTGGGGAACCATTATGCTTTCTTCAAAATCCTGATTGGTTTTACCGGAATTTTTAAATGGAAACTGCACATTGACAAACATTCCGGGTAACAGATCCTGTGAAGCAGGAATATTAATTTTCACCATATATTGTCCGCCTGTGTTAGTGGCTGATTTACTGATTTCGGAAACCGTTCCGGAAATGGTTTTGTTGATCGATTTTAAAGTGACCTGAACGCTCATTCCCTGATTAATCATTGTAATGTCTTTTTCTGAAACCAAAACCTGAGCTTGTAAACTTCCTGAAGATTCTATGGTCAAAAGTGGCATTCCCGGACTTGCCATATCGCCTTGCTCTGCAAATTTCGCAGTAATTGTTCCGGAAATGGGAGCAGTAATATTGGTATATTTATATTGAGAATTGACTTCGTTTTTCATTTGCTGGGCTGCTTGTAAACCAGCTTGAGCCATTTCGTATCGGGCTCTCATATCGTCCAATTCTTTTTGTGACGCGCTTTGATTTTTGTACAGATTCTGGAATCTTTCGTAGTCTTTTTTAGCTATATTATAACCAGCCTGAGCTTGTGAAATCTGCGCATTGGCTTGTCCGCCTTTTGCCTGAATATCGGTAGAATTAATGCTTACCAAAGCCTGTCCTGCTGTTACGTTTTGCCCGACTTCTCCACTCATCGAGGTGATATAACCCATCATTCTGGTAGAAACATTCACGGAATTTCTGGCAACCAATTTTCCGGTGGCAGTTGCAGATGAACCTGTGGAATTGGTAGTTGATTGATTGACCGTAACCGAAATGGGAGCATCTGTGTTTTGTACGGATTTTTTGTCGTCGGACGAGCAGCTGGTCAAAAGAACTGCTAACAGAATAAGACCGGAATAAATATATGTTTTCATAATGTTGATTTTATTTGTTTTCTGAAACTTGTTAAATCGTCGTTTTACGATTTTTTGGCGGAACTTTAATCATAGCCCCGATGGGAACGGCATCCTTTTTCTTTTTTGGAAAGGGAAAAAGCTTTGGCAAAAAGAAAAAGATATAGTGGACAGCGGGAAATAGCTCCTAAAAAAATTAATTTTTCAAAAATTTATAATATTCTAAAGCGGTGTTGTATTCGAAAATTGCTTGAATATGTTCTAACTCTTTTTGGGACATTTGGGTTTCGGAAGTGAGCAAATCTGCAGACTTTTCGAGCCCCTGATCGTAGCGGTTTTTTCGGATTCTGTAGGCTTCCTTGCTTTGTTCCCAAGCGAGTTTGGTGAGGTTTACTTTGTTCTCGGCATCCTGAACCTGTCGGGAAGTTTTATTGAGTTCCAGCTCGCTTTGTTTCTGGTATTGCTGAATTTCGGTTTGTGCTTTACTCAGTTCGGCTTTGTATTTTTCCTGTTCACTTTTGGCTTTGAGACCGTCGAAAACATTCCACGAAAGTTGAATTCCGGCTAAATATCCGTTGGCATCGAACTGTGCGATTTTGTTATCGTACATCTCGAAGCTTCCGAAGGCATTGAGTTTCGGGAGAAATTTGGCTTTGGAAGATTTTATCATCAAATCGTAGGCTTCTAAAGACTTTTGGTAGGCTTGCAAATCTTTTCTGTTAATATTCAAAGTTGGATTACTTTCTAACATATTTTCCTGATATTCTAAGGATTCTGTGGGTTTCAAAACTTTATTTTGATAATCTTCGTCCAACAAAAAATAGAGATAATCGGAAGCGTTTTTGACATTGGATTTGGCGAACTGTATCTGATTTTCGATTTCTTTCAGACGTACATCCATATACAAAACTTCTGATTTCTGAATGATCCCATTTTTATAATAATTGTCGATGACTTTTTTGTTTGCCAATGTTGTTGTTCTCGCATTTTCTAACGTTTCAACCATTTTATAAGCCATTTGCAAGGTCATATATGCTTTTTTGAGTTCGAACTGAACGTATTCTTTGGTTCTTTCGGTTTTAATTTTCAGGACTTCGGATTTTATCTGTCCTGCCTTTTTTTGATAAACTGCATCCATATTGATAATGGGCTGCTGAATTTCTAATTTGGTGGCAAAATTGGAAATGCTTTTAGGAGAATTAAGATTGTCGGGATTGAAATCCGTCATCGTAATCCGTTCCTGATTGAGCTTTGAACCAAATGCATACAGCGGATTGTTGGTATTGGAAAAGGTGTAAGAGGCATTGATATTTGGAAGATACATTGCTCTTGTTCCCAAAAGTTCGGCATCGGCAAGTTCGACTTCTTTTTGCGCCATTTTCACCTGAAGATTATTATCCAGAATTTTTTGCTCCAATTCTGTTTTGGAAATACTGATGGTGTCCTGTGAAAATATGGTTTGAAATGTGGCTATCGTTAAAATAAGCACCCAGACTTTTTGCATAATCTTTAATTTTTGACAAAATTAGACTGATGAAAACTGTTGCACAGTAACCTTTATCACATAAGAAGATAATTCAGAATAACATTTGTTTTTATTTTGGGGGCAACAAAAAACCGCCATTAAAGGCGGTAAGAAAAAAATATGGTGAGGTTTATTTTAATCTGATTTGAGGAATCATCGTGATTTTAGATTTCACAGAATTGGATATTAAGCAATTGGCTTCCGATTTCTGCAAAACTTTCTCCGCTTTTTCTCTGTCTGATTCATTTTTGATGGTGACAACTGGTTCCAAAATCACTTCGGTCATCAGGAATTTGCCCTCAACCTGCTCCAGTTTTCCTTTGGATTTGCACTCAAAATTTTCAAATTCCAGTTTTGAATTTTCTGCAATTGCAAGGAAAGTTGTCATCAAACAACTGCTTACTGCTGCGGTGAACAAATGTTCCGGCGACCAGATTCCTTCAATTCCTTTGGGAAATTGAGGAGGTGTTGCTATTTCGACACTTTGTAAAAGTTCGGGGGAAGACATTTCGCCTTTACGATCGTTTTTCCAGGAAATATCTACGTTGTAATAATGTGCTTCCATCGGATTATAATTTATTATTTAAACTACTCCATCCTCCGCCGTTGTGTACATTATTGTAACCATTATTCTGAAGAATGCTTTTCGCAGAAGCACTTCTCATCCCAGATGCGCAACAGGTAATAATAGTTTTGTCTTTGTTTTTTAATCTAGAAAGATTGTTTTGAAGTTCGTTGACAGGAATGTTAATAGAATTTTTGATATGTCCTCCCGCATATTCGCTTTTGCTTCTTACATCAAGAATAATGGCACCTTCTTTTATAAGGGCAGCGTAATCGGTTTTATCCATCCCGAAAAGGTTTTTTATTGCATCTAACATTTTATTGGTTTTAAAATTTATAATGCAAATTTACGGATGAGATAAAAGTCAGTCAGTGATGTAAGTTACAATAGGGTAATTTTATTTCGGGAAAGCTTTATTTTACCTTCGGTCTCAATCTGTTTCAGCACACGGCTCACCGCCTCTCTTGTGATGCCGAGTTCGTCTGCGAGCTGTTGATGCGTAACAGAAAGTTCTTTGGATTTATACAGTTTTGATTTTTGGTCTAATAAATATAATATTCGAGCATCTACTTTTTGGAAAGCAATTGAATTGACCATCGTTACCAAATCCTCAAATCTTTTATGATAAAGCTCAAAAACAAAAGTAGACCATTCCGGATATTTTGTGAGCCACTCCTTGGCTTTGGGAAGTGACAGCATAAGAATTTCGGCATCTTCTTCTACAATCGCCTTAACTTTGGAGGTGCCTTGAGTAAGCCCTGAAAGTATTGATGAGATACAACTTTCCCCGGGTGTAAGATAATACAAAAGGATTTCTCTCCCATCTTCTTCAGTTCTTACCACCTTCACACTGCCAGACATTACCAATGGAATGTAGTTAACATAGGAGTTGATATCTAAAATAACCGTACCTGCAGGGAATAGTTTTAAATCCCGACTGGCTGCAATTTCTTTCTTGAATTCAGGATCTAATATTTCATAAATATTCATATTCAAATATAACTATAATTACGGAAAGACTGAATGCATTGCTATTAGTTGATTATTAAATTTTTATAGAACTATTCATCGAAAATTTTTTAGACTTTCTAAAGTGCATTCTTTAATAAGGATCGTAATACACATCTTTACGAAAATATTGCTATAATGCTTTGTACCTGGTACTGCACTGAAAAAATGAATTAGAAGAGGATGACCCTGTCATCAGATCGTCTGTATACACAACATCCAAAAAAATTATGTCATTGGTTTAAATGATATTAAATCCAGAGATATTTATTGACCCATATCAATTATCGAGTGAGAAAATATAATTTCAGTTTCGTAGCATCTTTCAAACGATAAAAAAATATTTTTTTATGTCATATAGATAATTGTAATTTTTTAAGAAAATGGTTCTCTTCCTTACCTAACCGCCTTTAAAAAGCTAATGACTCCTGATTAGAACAATGTTAACAAAATGAAAACCCTACCATAAATGCAGGGTTTAAACTTTAACAGAATTTATTTCTTTGATTCTTCAACAGAAACTTTTCTGAAATCCTTGAACAGTTTGCTCAACTCTAAAGCTGATTTCCTTGCTCTTGTTCCCGCTGCCTTGTTTCCTTTTTCAGATTGCTGGCTGGCTTCATTTGAAAATGCTTCAAACTCTGCATTGATCTTTTCGATAAGTTCTTTCATAACGTAATGATAAAAATTAAATTGAATGGCAAATATAATAGTTTATAGACTCACTGCCCTATCGATACAATAAAATCAACGTCATCAAGTTTCAAAGAGATTTCATTTCGACGTTTAGCAAATTTTAAATTCTGTATTTAAAACTTAAATTTTTTATTTTGATTTCGATGTGAAATAATGATCATTATTAACATCAGAACTAAAGATACCAAGCTTGCGTTAAGGGTACCGAGGTTTAAACCACCCTTAGCAATAGATTTTGTCAGAAAATCACCGAAAGTTGCTCCGAATGGTCTTGTAAAAATAAATGCAATCCAAAATAATACAATACGGTTGATCTTTGCGAAATAGTGAAGAAGGACTACCATAAGTACGATAGCTCCTGTGATAACAGCCCCGACCCAATAACTAAAACCTAAATTATCACTCATAAAATCTCCAAAAGCTGTTCCCAAACTGTTGGAGAAAAGAATAGCAACCCAATAATAGATTTCTTTATTGATTTCGAAAACAGGATATACTTCGAGATTTTTATACTTTTTATACCATAAAAGAAGGGTCATTGTTAGACCGCCTCCCAAGATCAAGCTGCCCAACAGATAACCTGCCTTCAATGTCCTGTCTATATAATCCGAGATCTCAGTTCCCAATGTTGTTGTGGCAATGATAACAATCCAGTAAATAAAAGGAATATACCTTTTTACATTCAACTGAACGGAAATGCTGATTAGAAAAAGCAACACCGTAATCGCAATTCCCACGGTGTAACCGAGGTTGAGTGTCATGGAAATAAAATCGCCCAAAGTTTCCCCTAAAGTAGTTGCCACAATTTTCATCAGCCAAAAAAGGATGGTTACCGATGCTACTTTGTTAAGTACTTTCGTCATTTTTTCTTCAAAGTTGAGATCCCAGTTTGAAGAAATTTAGAATTTCATTATTTTTACAGAATCTATTTTTCTTTCATTTTTCCATTTTTGAATCTCTCACTGGCGGTTTGATAATAGGAAACAGTCTGTGAAATGAGTGTATTATTCTTTGATTTCACTTCAGATAGGGACTGGTTGGTCCCGGAAACGATGAACTGTTCTACTCTTCTTCTGTCATCTATTTGAGTGAATACATTGCCCTTCAACATCCCTAATGTCCTGTAATTTCCCAGGAATGCACGCTCATCCCCCACTTTGGTTTGATTGATATCTTTTCCGTACAGAGATGTCGTGTAAGACCAACCGAGATATCCGAATAATGTCGGCATCAGATCGATCTGAGATGTCAGACGATTGATCGTTTCAGTTTTTTGCAGAGGAAGATTATAGATGATGGCAGGAATGTGATGATTGGCAATGTTGATTTCCCATCTCCCTGCACTATTGGCACAATGATCAGCAACGATTACAAAGACTGTATTCTTGAACCATGATTTTGTTTTTGCATCAGCCAGAAATTTCCCTAAAGCATAATCTGTATATTTTACAGCAGCATTTCGGTCACCTTGCGGAAGATCTATTTTACCTTTGGGAAAGGTAAAAGGCTTATGGTTGGAAGTCGTCATCACAAACTGAAAAAACGGTTGATTTGCTTTAGTGCTTTTGTCGGCGTATTTTATCGATTGTTTATAAAGATCTTCGTCACAGATGCCCCATGCATTTTCAAAAGTGACCTCGTTGTCTTTAATTTGAAATCTGTCGGTTTTAATTTTGTCCGGCAAAGGATTTCCTCTGTCTCTGTCGACAATATCAAAGCCCTGACCTCCGAAAAAAGTATTCATATTATCAAAATAACCATCCCCGCCATAAATAAAATAAGGCTGATAGTTTTTAGCTTTCACAATCGTGGAAACGGAAAACAACTCCTGATTATCCGGTCTTCTTACAATGCTGTTTCCTGGAGTTGGCGGCACGGAAAGCATTAAAGCCTCCATTCCCCGGACAGTCCTTGTGCCTGTCGCATAAAGGTTTGTGAAAAAGATACTTTCGTTCGCAAGCCCGTCGTAATTGGGGGTGATATTATCCTTATTCCCGAATGCTTTTAAAAATTCTCCACTGAAACTTTCTATGGTGATTAAAATAATATTCGGTCTCTGCTCATTATTCCCTTGCGTTACCCTTGAAATACCATCATCTGTTTCAGTAGTATATTTTTGATTGTCCTGTAAAAGATCGTGTTTCAAAACCGAATAAGCTTCTTTCTCCGGAAGTGTCGGGTAAAATATTCCATAATCCAGCTCATTTGACTGATATGCAGAAACAAAAGAAAAAGCCCCGTTTTTTCCAAGTTCATTCACCACAAGATTGTCAGTGAAATCTGCCTGTTTATTTTTCATCACCAGTCCTAAAACCACAGCAATCGTCAAAACCGGAACTGCATAAATCAAACGGTGTTTTATGGGATTTTTAACGGAAAAAGTATTTTTGAAGATGTGAAGTTTTTTGAATAAAAAAAATGTCAGGATAATCAATCCTATCAAAACAGCTCCAATCAAAGGTAAAGGATAAGACTGATCGATGTTTTCAAAGACTTCATAGGTGTAGATCAGATAGTCGACGGCAATAAAATTAAATCTCACGCCGAACTCTTCCCAAAAGGGAATTTCTGCCAAAAGACTGAAGTAAATAATGAATAATAGTAAACTTAAATAGAAATAGGTAAAGCACTTATCGAATAATGATCCGATCCATTTTCTTGGAATCAGCAATAGATAAACGGTATACAAAGCCAAAAATAACGAACCTATTGTAAGATCGAAGGCAAATCCTGTGAAAAAAGCCCTCAGAATATGCATAATGTTGAGATCCAAATCCTTTACAGACCAGATCAGCAATATGATCCTTACCACAAATGATAAGAAAACATATAAACTTAAAACACCAAAGAGTGTTGAAAATCTGCCATTGAATAATTTTTTCATAACTAAGTGTAATATATTATTAGTGAGTAGTATTAAAACTGGTATCGGCGGATGTCATCGCTTCCTAATCTAACCTTCGTTTCAAAAAATAATCATCAATAGTCTCCAAATCGATCATTCAAATTTTAAAAATGATCCTTTAAAAAACGGCTTGATCCGGAAATAAGTGAAGGGTAAGGTACATCAATTAAACTACTACCACCCAACACTAAAAGTGAATAAGACGAAATTTAGAATTGTTCCATTCTGCAAAAAAATATGGACACTTTTTTTCACTGTATCTTATTGACATTCGATGGGATCAATTACCTACTTCTCCCGATCCAATAGGGATGGATGATTGCCAATGACTGCTAATTGGCATTAGTCTGTTGTACGACGATGAAATGTTAATCTGTGAAGGATGCAAACTTTCATGATCAGAATACAACATCAGTCATTTAACAAATGACCACCTTTGGCTCGTAGTAATTCATTCTATTTGCGATGTCATCCACATTATAAATCAATCATTTTTCCAATTCAACCATCAGAAAGTATTTGATATGCTTTTAAAAGGTTGAGAGTAAGGGATAGATGCATTAAAGCTCTATCCTTTTTTATTACAAAAATTTATTCTTATCAATATAGAATCCCAAAAAATTAAAATTTAAAAAAAATGAAAACAACAAAACAATTGATCAGCATCGGTTTATTATACGGCGCCATTTTATTACCTCAATTCTCCTATGCTCAAAAATTAATTCAGAAATCTGTCAATGTAACAATCACCGGAACATCTCCGATGCACGATTGGGAAATGACAGGTTCCACAGCCACCTTCTCCGGGACAGCAGCAGGCAATGTGATCAATAAAGTTACTTTGACGGTTCCTGTAAAAAGCCTTAAAGCAGAAAAAGGGAAAACAATGGAAAAGAAAGCCTATACAGCATTGAAATCTGATAAAGCACCAAATGTGACTTTTACGGCAACTTCTCTAAAGATGGGAAAAAGCAATGCTACAGGAAAGTTGACAATAGCAGGAACTTCTAAAAATGTTTCCTTCCCCGTCTCAATTGTAAAAAAAGGAAGTTCGTACACAATTGAGGGCACGGAGACTATTAAACTTTCAGAATTTGGAATGGAACGTCCTGGATTTTTGGGAATCAAAACCGGCGATGCTGTGACTGTAAAAGTAAATGTGACAGCAGAATAGATCTGTCACTCTAAAAATAACTGAAAAATTTTAAATATTATGAAAAGAAATCTACTAAAAGTGTGCGTGTTCACATCTTTAATCATCTCAAATTCGGGATGGGCCCAGGAAGGCAAACTGGACAATTTGAAACCAAGGGACAAAACGGGAATCACTGTTTTCGAAAACCCGAAAGATACAGTGTCAACCTTTGATCACCTGAGAGTGAAAGTGGGCGGTGCATTTGCCTTGCAGTTTCAGGGAATAAAACACCAGAATAATGCAACTCCGGTTCTCAATGCAGCCGGTGTCAACACAAACCAACTCTACCCTATTGGAAACAACATCAACCTTCCAACCGCAAATCTTGATCTTGACGTTGCTTTATACGATGGTGTGAATCTTCACTTGAGAACGTTCCTATCATCTCGTCACCATACTGATACTTATGTGAAAGGCGGATACTTGCAAATTGACAAATTAGACTTTATCCAAAAAGGATTTGCCGAGGACATTATGAAATATACAACCATCAAGGTGGGTCAGGATCAGATCAACTATGGTGATGCACAACTGAGAAGAACCGACAATGCTTACGCTATTCTTAATCCATTTGTTGGTAATTACCTGATGGACGCTTATGCCACATTTCCTTTCGCAGAGCTCTATTACAGAAGAAATGGCGTGATCGTAATGGGTGGTATCACCAATGGTAAATTAAACCAAACTGCGACCGGAGGTACAAGTCCCGGTGTTTACGGAAAACTGGGGTATGACAAACAATTGAGTGCAGACCTTAGAATCAGACTGACAGGTTCAGTTTATAACATCGCAAGGGCACCGAGACTGGATTTCTACAACGGCGACAGAGCAGGCTCAAGATATTATTTCGTCATGGAAAATACGGCTGCGACTTCTGCTGACCAAATGAGATCAGGAATGGTAGATCCGGACTTCCAAAACACAATGACCTCATTTATGATCAATCCGTTTGTGAAATACAAAGGATTGGAATTCTTCGGGATCTTCGAATCAGCTTCAGGACGTAATCTAGTAGAAACCGAAAGAAGAACTTATAACCAGTATGCTGCAGAATTGCTTTACAGATTCGGCAACACAGAGAACTTCTACTTCGGCGGACGATACAACAAAGTGGACGGGAAAATTATCACAGGACAAGACATCAGCGTTGACAGATATAATATTGGTGGAGGCTGGTTTATGACCAAAAATATTCTCGCAAAATTGGAATACGTCAACCAGAAATATGACGGATATCCTTCAACCAGCATCAAAAAAGATGGTGAATTCAAAGGTTTTATGATGGAAGCAGTAATCTCTTTTTAAATATTTAGTTAATAGTGGCAGAGGAAACTCCAGGGTTTTCTTTGCTTTTTAAAACAAGCGTCATGAAACTTCTAAATTTGCTTTTCGTTTTATGTTTTCTTTTTGCAAACGCCCAGGAAAACTTTGTAAAGATCAATGGCAGTACGAATGTCAACAGTTTCCAATGCATCAACAAAAAGTTCAAATCAGAAATAGGTCTTTATCATTTTTTCGATAAAAAATTACCCTATATCATTCTGAATGTAAAAGATTTTGATTGCGGAAACAAGATGATGACCAAGGATTTTCAGAAGATCCTGAATGCAGAAAAATATCCTGAGATGACCATCAGATTCATCAACTTCAGTAAAACTCAAAAGAACTTTCTTGCGGTGGTAGAAGTGAAAATGATGAACCAGATCAAACGTTACAACATAGAATTCTGGATAGAAGACAGCAAAATGATAGGAAGAAAAAATGTAAAGTTCAGTGATTTCAGGATCACACCACCAAAAAAAATGGGCGGAATGATCGTTGTGAGGGACGATCTTGATCTCATCCTCAGTTTATCAACGAAAATTTAAAAAATTCAGTCTGATTAGAATTTAATCTATGTGGTAGCATTTTACTATTTATAAAGATGAAGTGCTTATCATTAATTTAAAATCATTCTTAACGAAACATTGCATAATTTTGATCTGTGAAAAAGTGGGTTTCCATATTATTGCTTTCCTTATATCTGGTTTCAACAACTGAGCTTAATCAGTTATTGAAGCTGCCTATTCTTGTAGAGCATTATATTGAGCATAAAGGGCTCAATCCGGAAATGACCTTTACTGAATTTCTGAAAATACATTACGACCATCCTGTTAAAGATGCGGATTATAAGACAGACCAAAAATTGCCTTTTGCAGTTCACTCTTTTCCACTCGCTCTCGTTTTTACGGTGAATCCTGATTTCAGTGTAGAAATAAAAAAGCAAATACCCTGTGATCACCCGAAGGTAACTTTTTCTTACAGCCCGGTTTTCTATCATAAAGACGCGGTAAATTCTATCTGGCAGCCGCCAAAAAACTGTTAATCAGCCTTTTTATTTTTATGTTACAACACGTCTTGTGTTGAGCTCTCCCCTGCTTCTATTTGTCCATCAATAAAAGAAAAATCAGGTTTGTACTTACTTGTAAGCACAGCGATTTTGCAGACCATCATTGACAGGAATAAGGAGCAAACTATCTATTTAAAATTAAGATTTAACAGAATTATTTATGCTAACAAAAATCATTGAGTTTTCTGTGAAGAACAAACTCATTATAGCATTATTGGTATTCGGGTTGATAGGCGTAGGAGCGTATCAGGTGACCCAATTACCGATAGATGCAGTTCCTGATATTACCAATAATCAGGTTCAGGTGATCACAACGGCGCCATCATTTGGTGCGACAGATATAGAAAGATTAGTCACTTTCCCTATAGAACAGGCGAACAGTAATATTTCGGGTTTAAAGGAAATCCGCAGTTTTTCCAGATTCGGACTTTCACTGGTGACCATCGTTTTCGATGACGATACTGATATCTATTGGGCGAGACAACAGGTTGCAGAAAGACTGCAACAGGTTCAGAATCAGATTCCACAGGATGTAGGAACGCCTGCTTTAGGACCTATTTCTACTGGACTTGGTGAAATCTATCAATACGTTGTCCGTCCCAAAAAAGGATACGAAAGCAAATACGATATTACAGAACTCAGAACACTTCAGGATTGGATTGTCAGAAGACAATTGCTTGGTGTAAAAGGCGTTGCGGAAGTCAGCAGTTTTGGCGGAAAACTGAAACAGTATGAAATTTCCGTCAATCCGGATAAACTGAATGCTTACGGAATTACCATTACCGATGTTTTCGATGCGTTGAAAACCAATAATCAGAATACAGGCGGTTCTTATATCGAAAAAGGGCCTACCGTTTTATACATAAGAAGTGAAGGATTGGTCGGAAATCTGGATGACATCAAAAACATTGCGATCGCCACCAAGAACAATGATGTTCCTTTGTTTATAAGAGATATTGCAGAGGTGCGTTACGGTTATGCGACAAGATTTGGGGCAATGACTTACAATGACACCGGCGAAGTTTCCGGTGCGATCGTGATGATGCTGAAAGGTGAAAACAGCAGTGAGGTGATCAAAAATGTAAAAGCTAAAATCGAGCAAATCCGAAAAACATTGCCAGAAGGTGTCGTAATTGAGCCATTTTTAGACCGAACCAAAATGGTAAACAACGCCATTGGTACTGTTGAAAAAAACCTGATGGAAGGCGCATTGATTGTCGTTTTTGTGCTGGTTTTATTTTTAGGGAATTTCCGTGCGGGTTTGTTGGTCGCATCTGTCATTCCGTTGGCGATGCTTTTTGCAATTTGTATGATGAATCTCTTTGGCGTCAGCGGAAATCTGATGAGTCTGGGCGCGCTGGATTTCGGGTTGATTATAGACGGCGCCGTGATTATTGTAGAATCTGTAATGCATCAGTTTACCCACAATTCAAAATTCAGGAAAGCGCTGTCAGTTTCAAAACAGGAAATGGATACCATTGTCATCGATTCCGCAGGAAAGATGATGAACAGTGCGGTTTTCGGGCAGATCATCATCCTCATTGTGTATCTGCCAATTTTAACATTACAAGGAATTGAAGGTAAAATGTTTAAACCGATGGCGCAAACCGTTGCTTTCGCTTTGTTGGGTGCATTTCTGCTTTCACTCACGTATATTCCGATGATGAGTTCTATTATTTTAAGCAAAAAAATAAGCCATAAAATGAACTTTTCAGACCGGTTAATGGCGAAGGCTGAAAATCTTTACCGAAAAACATTACTAAAAGTTTTAAGAATACCGAAAACCATTTTCAGTATTGTGATTGTACTTTTTGTCCTTTCAGTAGTGGTTCTAAGCAGAATGGGAGGCGAATTTATACCATCCCTGGAAGAAGGAGATTTTGCTGTTGATACCAGAGTTTTGCCCGGAAGCAACCTCAAAACCACAATTGAAAGCACGCAGAAAGCAGCACATATTCTGAAAACCCGCTTTCCGGAAGTTCAGAAAGTAGTCACCAAAATAGGAAGCGGAGAAGTTCCCACAGATCCGATGCCGATGGACGCTTCTGATATGATGGTAATCCTGAAAGATAAAAGCGAATGGACTTCCGCCAAAACCTTTCCGGAGCTTTCAGACAAAATGAGCAAAGCGTTGGAAGACGTTCCCGGAATTACCGTTGGTTTTCAGTATCCCGTTCAGATGCGTTTTAATGAATTGATGACCGGCGCAAGACAGGATGTTGTTTTGAAAATATTTGGAGAAGATTTGGAAATATTGGCGAAAAATGCCAGTCAGCTCGGGAAAATAATCAATACGGTGAAGGGAACTCAAAATCTTTATATAGAACCTGTTTCTGGTCTTCCGCAGGTGATCATCCAGTACAACAGACCGGTGATTGCGCAATATCATTTGTCGATTGGAGATATCAACAGAGTGATCAACACCGCTTTTGCAGGACAAAGTACAGGTCTGGTTTTCGAAGGCGAAAAACGTTTTGATATGGTAGTGAGATTAAACAGCAATGACCGTAAAAATCTGGATGATGTCAGGAATTTATTAGTTCCTACGCCATCAGGTAATCAGATTCCGCTTTCTCAGCTTGCTAATGTTGATATTAAAGATGGTCCAAACCAAATCCAGCGTGAAAATAGTCAACGGAGAATTGTGGTAGGTTTTAATATCAAAAACCGCGATGTTCAGGGGATTGTAGAAGAACTTCAGACTAAGGTAGACAAACAATTGAAGCTTCCTACAGGATATTACGTTACCTACGGAGGTTCTTTTGAAAACCTCAAAAATGCTAAAAACAGACTGATGATCGCAGTTCCTATTGCCTTGGTTTTAATTTTTCTACTGTTGTTTCTGGCGTTTAATTCGGTGAAAGAAAGTCTTTTGATTTATACGGCGATTCCGCTTTCCATTATAGGCGGTGTGCTGTTACTGGCTGCAAGAGGAATGCCTTTCAGCATCAGTGCTGGTGTTGGATTCATCGCGCTTTTCGGTGTGGCTGTCCTTAATGGAATTGTACTGATTTCAGAATTCAACAGACTGTATAAAGGTGGCATTAAAAATATTGTCAGAATTGTGGTAGACGGCGGAGAAGCCAGGTTGAGACCAGTGTTGATGACTGCTTTTGTGGCTTCACTTGGATTTATTCCGATGGCTGTCAGCAACGGTGCTGGTGCAGAAGTCCAAAGACCATTGGCAACCGTTGTCATCGGCGGACTTTTGATTGCCACATTACTCACGCTTTTTGTGCTTCCGCTGCTTTATGTAACCATTGAAAAAGGTTTTAAAATGAAAAATAATCGCAAAAATATAATAACGCCTGTTCTCATTATTTTCTTTGTTTTAACAGGAAATATGATGAATTCTCAAACCAAAGTTACTTTAAATGAAGCGGTTGCCATCGCTTTGAAAAACAACAGAGGTCTTAAGAATGAGAAATTGAAATCGGAATATGCAAAAGCTCTCATCAAAACTTCTTCAGACATTCCTCAGACAGGAATTTCTGCGGATTACGGGCAAATCAACAGTGCTTATCGTGATATGAAATTCGGGGTTTCCCAGAGCATTGCATTTCCTACCGTTTACAAAAAACAGAAAAATCTGTACACAGAAGAATGGAAAAAAAGCGAGCTTACTATTTCATTGAAAGAATATCAGCTGAAAAAAGGCGTGACACTCACCTTCTGCAACATTCTGTATTGGCAGGAAAAGGAAAAAATCCTGAGTGAATCTTTGGATTTTTATGCTCAATTTCTGGATAAGGCAACTTTAAGATTAAAAAGCGGCGAGAGCAATCTTCTGGAAAAAGCGACTGCTGCCAATCAGAAATCAGCTATTGAAATCCAGATCAAACAGGTGAAACAGGAACTCAGAACTTTGCAGCTGCAATTGCAATGGCTTCTCAATTCAGAAACAGAATTAATTCCCGATGGAGAGCGTGTTTTTTCTCTTTCTCGGCTACAAAATGATGTTTCCGATAATCCTTCGTTAAAAATACTGGAACAGCAAAAAACCATTGCAGCACAACAAACAGCTTTGGAAAAATCCAAATTATTGCCTGGTTTACAATTCGCTTATAATCTGAACAGTTTCCGTGGAATGGGTGCAGATGACAAAGTGTACAATGCATCACCACAGTTTCATTCGGTTCAGGTCGGCGTTTTGGTTCCCATATTTTCGGGCGGACAAAAAGCGAGGATTGAAGCTTCAAAAATTGCAGAATCTGTAAGTGAAAATGATTTTCAGAATGCTGAGTTTATGTTAAAAAACCAGTATAAAAAACTAGCAGAGATTCAGCAGAAAAACCTGGAAATTGTTTCTCAGTACGAGAAATATGAACTCAAAAATGCCGATACGATTCTGGAAACCGCTCAAAAACAGTTCATCAACGGAGAAATTAATTATCTGGAATTCGTGATGCTTGCCAATCAGGCGATCAGCATCAAAAACAATTATACAGATGCCGTCTGGAATCTCAATGAAAGTATTGTTGAGTTGGAATATATCACTTTAAATCAATAAATTATGTCAAAATCAATTCAAAATAAATATTCGGTTTTATTAATACTTGCTCTCTTTTTTTCGGTTCAGTGCCATCAAAAAGAAGAAACTATTGCAAAGCCAGCAGCTCCTAAAGATGAAACTACGGTTACATTGACCGATGCTCAGCTTAAAAATACGACTATCGAAACAATGCCATTGTCTGAGAAAAATATTTCTACGGTGCTCAAGATCAACGGAAAAATAGATGTACCACCACAGAATTTGGTTTCCGTAAGTGTTCCGTTAGGCGGCTATCTGAAAAATACCAATCTCCTTCCGGGAATGCGGGTGAATAAAGGACAGGTGATCGCTGTGATAGAAAATCCTCAGTTTATACAGCTTCAGCAGGATTATCTGATGGCAAAATCAAAGCTTCATTTTGCAGAACTGGACTATAACAGACAAAAAAAACTGAACCAAAGCCAGGCAAGTAGTGATAAAGTAATGCAGATGGCGCAGTCTGAGATGAACAGCCAGAGAATTATGATGAATACTTTGGCAGAACAGCTTCAGCTCGTGAAGATCAATGCGGGCAGTCTCACTTCGGGAAATATCAGAAAAAGTGTTCCGGTGTACAGCACGATCAACGGTTTTGTGAGCAAAGTGAATGTGAATATCGGAAAATTTGTGAATCCTTCTGATGTTTTGTTTGAACTCATCAATCCCAATGACATTCACCTGAACCTAAAAGTGTATGAAAAAGACCTCCAAATGCTGAAAATTGGACAAAGATTTACCGCCAATACCAATACGCAGCCGGATAAAAAATACGGTGGCGAAATTATCCTGATCAGCAAAGATATCAATGCAGACGGAACGGCAGATGTGCATTGCCATTTTGAGCAGTACGATCACAATCTGACTCCAGGGATGTATATGAACGCTGAGATCGAGACTGAAACATCCTTTTCCAACGCGCTACCAGAGGAAAGCATTGTCAATTTTGAAGGTAAAGATTATGTTTTTGTTGAGGGGAAAAAACAAACTTATAAAATGATTCCGGTAACGTTAGGAGAAGCTGAAAACGGTTTCATTCAAATCAAAAATATTGAAGATTTTAAGAACAGAAAAATCGTTACCAAAAATGCCTATACGCTTCTAATGAAGTTAAAAAATACGGCAAGTGAAGAGGAATAATTCCACTCAAATAAATATTAATCCAAAAAAAAATAAAAAATTATGAATAAGTCAATTTTAAATTTAAAAAATATTTTAACTGTACTGTTGTTGCTGTTTATCGGTATTCAGTTTATTGATGTCCAGAAAAATATCAGTCAGAGTCAATCTGCCAACGCTATCGAAAATCACTATAAAATACCTGAAAAAGTTCAGGCAATTTTAAAAACAAGTTGCTATGACTGCCATTCCAATAATACCTCTTACCCATGGTACAGTAAAGTACAGCCTGTGAAATGGTGGTTGGCAGATCACGTGAATTCAGGTAAAAGACATTTGAACTTTGATGAATTCAATTCTTACAGCCGCGAAAAAAAGCTTGAGAAACTCGATGAGATCGTAGAAACCGTCAAAGAAGGTGAAATGCCGCTTGCTTCCTATACAGTTATTCATCAGGATGCAAAACTATCTGCTTCTAGTCGGGCTGAAATAGAAAAGTGGGTCAGTGAAATAAAAAAGGAAGTGAAATAACTGATTACATACTATTTAAAATCATTCTTAACGAAACATTACATAATTTTGATATATGAAAAAATGGGTTTCCGTAGTTTTACTCGCACTGTTTCTATTTTCAACAACTGAACTTTATCAGCTGTTGAAAGTTCCGATTCTTGTCGAGCATTTTATGGAACACAAAAAGCTGAATTCAGAAATGACAGTTGAAGCTTTTCTTAAAACCCACTATGATAATCCGGTAAAAGATGCAGATTACAAAACAGATAGGAAACTACCTTTTTTAATACATTCTACCCCACTAAATCTTATTTTCACAATAAATCAGGTCTTTAAACTTGAAGAAAGAAATATTTTTTTTGGACATATTACACGTGAAAAAATAGCATCATCAGATAATGATTTTTTCTTTAAAGGTTATTTGCACTCTATCTGGCAGCCGCCAAGACTGTCTTAAAATACTTTACAAAATATTGGATCTGAATGAATTTAACATCATTCAGACACAATTGGTTCTACAATCTAATTTATACACATTATGAAAACAATATTTACAGCCATCTTTTTGGCGCTATTCTCTGTACTAGCAAATGCACAGACACGTTTTGAAAAAGCAAAGAAAACAGCTTCTGAACAAAATGAATTGATTCTTCTTAACTTTTCCGGCTCAGACTGGTGTATTCCGTGTATCAAGCTGCACAAAAATATTATTGAAACCGAGACTTTCAAACAATTGTCTGCTGATCACATTTTACAATATGTCAACGCAGATTTTCCAAGAAGCAAAAAGTATCAACCTTCCGCAGAGATCAAAAAAGAAAATGCGGCTTTGGCAGATCTGTACAACCCGAAAGGTATTTTCCCTTATACAATTCTATTAAATTCTGAAGGCAAAGTTATAAAAACCTGGGAAGGTCTGCCAGTGGAAGACGCAACAGCTTTCAGCAATGAAGTCCGAAGTTTTTATCAGAAAAAATAAATAATGTTGAAAGAGTTTCGGAAATCCCAAAAACTGATGGGAAATATCTTCGAGATCACCGTTGTGGATGACAGTGAAGCAATTGCTTTTGACCATATCGAAGCTGCAATTTCAGAAATCCAGCGGATCGAAAAATTGCTCACCACTTACAGCGATGACAGCCAGACTAATCTCATCAATAAAAATGCAGGCATCCAAACTGTAAAAGTAGATGCAGAAGTTTTTCAGCTGATTGAAAGAAGCTTAAGAATCAGCCATATTACAAATGGATATTTTGATATTTCTTATGGAGGAATCGATAAAACCTTCTGGAATTTTGACCGTGAAATGAAGCAGCTTCCTGATCCCGAATTGGTAAAAGAGCATCTGAAACTGGTCAATTATAAAAATATTCTTTTAGATGCGGAAAGCCAAACGGTTTTTTTTAAAGAAAAAGGAATGCGGATCGGTTTCGGCGGTATTGGAAAAGGTTACGCTGCCGAAATGGCAAAAAGAATTCTTCAGCAAAGAAATATTGCGTCCGGTGTGGTAAATGCGTCCGGTGACTTGACAACTTGGGGGACGCAAGCAGACGGAAAACCGTGGACGATCGGTATTGCAGATCCCGACAATGCTGCGCTTCCGTTTTCTTATATGAACATCACCAATACTTCCGTAGCAACTTCCGGCAATTACGAGAAATTCGTGATGATAGACGGTAAGAAGTATTCTCATACCATCAATCCCAAAACGGGAATGCCGGTTTCGGGAATCAAAAGTGTTACGATTATTTGTCCTAACGCCGAGATTGCGGATGCAATGGCAACGCCAGTAACGATTATGGGAATAGAGGCTGCAATTGGACTTGTGGATCAGATCAACCACTTAGAGTGTATTATCATCGATGATCATAACAACATTCATTCATCAAAAAACATCAATTTCAAATAATGTCTTTGAGAATCTTTTCCATTAAACAAGTAAAAAAATCCTAATGAAAAATAGTGTAATAAAAATAATGATGGGCATTTTTATATTCTTTGCCCTTTCATCAGTTCATTCCTGCACAACAGTAAAAGAATACGAAAAAAGCAAGCTCAACGATGCTGAGATGGTTCTTGGCAACCGGACAATTGAAAAGACAGAACTCAGTTTCCAGTCTTATCGTGAAGGCTCTTCAGGAGCTAACGCCGGTAAAGTGGGTGGTGGATGCGGATGCAATTAACATAATAATTACTAAACCTAAAATATATTAAAAAATGAAAAAAGTAATTATAAACATTATCGCCCTTTTTGGATTCTTCAATGCTCAGGCACAGGAAAACACCAATATTGAAGCCTTCAAAAAATTAAGTCTGGATGAGATCAATCTTGTGTCGAGTTATTATAAACAAGACGGAAATAATTCTGCGGTAACGGGCGGTGTAGGATCAGAAAAACTCAACGATATTTCTAATTCGATAGACGTTGTCCTTGTGAATTATGACAAGAAACTAAGAAAGAACAAATATACTTTGGATGTCGGGATAGACCATTATACGTCAGCATCTTCTGATATGATCGACCTTAAAGCCAACTCATCGGCTTCACACGCAGATACAAGGATTTATCCTTCGTTAGGATGGAGCCGTGAAAACGAAGCGAAAGGGAGCACGATAATGGCCGGCGTTTCCTATTCGGGAGAGTTTGATTACCAGTCTATCGGAGCCAATATTGGATTTTCACAGAAAACACCGAACAGAATGGGAGAATTCACGGCCAAGTTTCAGGCTTTTATGGATCAGGTAAAGCTTATTGCTCCGATCGAACTTCGGACTGGAAGTACAGGCGGAGGAGAACATGAAGGTTATGGAACAACCGGAAGAAATACCTATGCGCTTTCCTTATCTTATTCTCAGATCATCAATAAGAATTTTCAAGTGGAATTGATGACAGATGCTGTTCAGCAGACAGGTTATCTCAGTTTGCCTTTCCATAGGGTTTATTTTACAGATGGATCTGTGCATCAGGAAGCTTTGCCGGATAAGAGATTCAAACTTCCTTTGGGACTTAGGGCCAATTATTTCTTCGGAGATAAGGTGATCCTGAGAGCTTACTACCGTTATTATACAGATGACTGGGGATTGAGATCCAATACGATCAGTCTGGAAACACCTGTGAAGATATCACCTTTTGTTTCGGTGAGTCCTTTTTACAGGTATTATTCTCAGACGGGTGCCAAATATTTTTCCCCCTATCAGCAGCACACGGCGTTTGACGATTTTTATACCAGCAATTATGACCTTTCAAAATTCAGTAGCAACTTTTACGGGGCGGGCATCCGCATCAATCCTAAAAATGGACTGTTCGGAATAGAAAGACTCAATATGCTGGAGATAAGGTATGGACATTACACGAAATCAATAGGGATGAAATCAGATATTATTTCCTTAAATTTAAGGTTTAAGTAATCAACCATGAAAATAGTAACAATCATTGTTTTAACCTGTTCCAATATTTGTTTTGGACAGGTTAAATCTGACTCAGCCGAACTGAAAAAACAAGATATAGAGAGTTATGGTGATAAAGTATATCATCCAAGCTACAAAAAACTCATTATTCCGACTGTGTTTATTGGCTTCGGAGTGGTCAGTTTAAGTTCTGATGCGCTCAAAAATCTGAACAGTTCCACAAAGTATGAGATCGGAGAACATCAACCCAAGCATATCACGCTTGATAACTACACCCAATATTTGCCTGCAGCAATGGTCTACGGTTATAATCTTACAGGCATAAAAGGAAAGCATAATTTAAAGGAACGGACCATTATATACGGAACCTCGCAACTGATTTCTGCTGCGATTGTTTTGCCTTTAAAGCATCTGGTAAAAGAGGAACGTCCAGATGGCACCAATCATCTTTCTTTTCCTTCAGGACATACCACGACCGCTTTTTCTTCGGCTCATTTTCTGTTCAGGGAATATCAGGATGAGAACATCTGGCTGGCCATTTCAGGCTACCCTATTGCTATTTTCACGGGAGTTTACAGAACCCTCAATAATAAGCACTGGGTGGGAGATGTGGTCGCAGGAGCCGGATTTGGTATTTTAAGCACTGAGCTGGCCTACTGGCTTTTTCCTACCGTAAACAAGCTGTTCAATAAAAAAGAATCCAATACCATAACAATGATCTATCCCGTACTAGAACCGAAAAGTCTAGGAGCTGGATTGGTCGTAAACTTTTGATATGCATCACCTACTAGAAAAACATTATGTCAACAGAATGGGTTGGCTGCGCGCATCCGTTTTAGGTGCTAATGACGGCTTGTTGTCCACTACAAGTATCGTGATCGGAGTTGCCGCAGCACAACCGGACCGTCACACTATCGTACTTGCAGCACTGGCAGGAATGATCGCCGGTGCGATGTCTATGGCTGCCGGAGAATATGTTTCGGTCAGTTCACAGGAGGATACTGAAAAGGCTGATCTGCTTCGTGAAAAGAGAGAACTCGAAGAAATGCCGGAAGTTGAATTGCATGAATTGGCAAAGATCTATGAAAGACGAGGGGTAAGTAAAGAAACTGCCTTACAGGTAGCAACGGAACTTTCCGAGCACGATGCTTTGGCAGCTCATGCGCATGACGAACTGGGAATCAATGAGATTACCCAAGCCAAACCTTTTCAGGCCGCTTTTGCTTCATTTGGCTCGTTTGCATTGGGTGCATTATTACCTTTTGGCGTGTCGATGTTAGCGCCTATCAAAGAAATGGTATATTTCCAATATGGATTTTCTATTGTTTTTCTGATGGTGCTGGGAGCGATCTCTGCAAAAACAGGCGGTTCCAAAATAGGAGTTTCCGTTTTAAGGATATGTTTCTGGGGAACTGTCGCCATGGGCATCACAGCAATGGTAGGACATTTTTTTGGCGTCAATGTCAATTAGATTCTACATAAGCTGAATCAAAATAGAATTTATATTAAAACAGTTTTTAATCACATTACTTTAGATGGCATTCAATGTTTATTGGTACGTTTGATCAACTTGACCAATTCAAACCAGATGACTGAAATAAATCCGACTGCAACAGAAATTAACAACTGTGAAAGTTGCAAAGTTTCAAAACCAAAAAATAAGGTTACTGGTTTAACATAAAGCATCAATGCTACTATAAAAACCGTAATCGATATAATGAGTAAGACCAGATTGTTTTTGTATTTGAGCGTGGTCCAGATGGAATAGTAAAACGATCGGTTGATCAGCGTCAGAAAGATATTGGACGTGATCAAAACTGTGAATACCATTGTTCTGGTCAATGCCTCATCGTAACCTTTTTGAACCGTGTATTGGTACATCAATAATGTACCAGCAGTGATGACCAATCCTTGTATGATACTGGTGGATAGTTCCTTCCAATTGAAAAAAGTAGTGGTCAATGCTTTCGGTTTCTGCTGCATTGCATTTTTTTCCATCGGCTCATTTTCATAAATAATGGAACAGGTAGGTCCCATAATGATCTCCAGGAAAATAATATGAACTGGAGAAAATATATTAGGATATACCCAACCTAAAGCCAACGGAATAAACACGGTAAGGATGATCGGAATATGGATAGATATAATATACTGAATGGCCTTTTTCAGGTTGGTATAGATCTTCCTGCCCATTGCTACCGCATCCACCATCTTGGAAAGATCATCTTCCAGCAATATTAATGATGCTGCCTGCTTGGCGATCTCAGTTCCTTTTTTACCCATCGCAATTCCTATATGTGCCGCCTTCAATGCGGGACCATCATTGACGCCATCACCCGTCATCGCAACGATTTGATCATTTAATTTTAGGGCGTTGATGATCTTTAATTTAGCTTCAGGAAACATTCTTGTGAAAATAGTGTTTTTCATTACACTACTTTTCAGTTCACTATCGTTCAGTTTCATTAATTCATCACCTGTAATACTGTTTTGATATCCCGTAAAACCGATTTGTTTCGCAATTGCTTCTGTCGTTTCAGCATTGTCTCCGGTAATAATTTTCACAGCAATACCTGCGGTATAAAAATCTTGCAACACCTTTTGAATATTCTTTTTGGGTGGGTCGTAAAATGCAACGATCCCCTTAAATTGAAATGGAAAGTCCTGCTGTTTTTCGGGATATGCACTTCCGGTAAAGTCTGAGGTCGCAACAGCTAACACCCTAAATCCATCTTTTGCCAAAAGCTGTATCGCTTCATTAATCTGCTTTTCTTCAGTTTCTGTCAGGTCAGCAGCAGTCATTAAGGCTTCGGGCGCACCCTTTGCTGCAATGATTCTTTTTCCTGAACTGTTTTCAAAGATATGGGTCATCATCGGCGGTTTTCCGCTTAGAGGATATTCGTGAACGAGCTGGTAATGATTTCTTTCATCTTCAGCAATCGCATCTTTATAAACCTGATGCAGTGCGATCTCCATCGGGTCAAAAGGAATGGGCTCGCTCGCCCACATCGCTCCGGTAATGAGTCCTATTTCATCAACTGTCAACTGATCTCCAGGCTGGAATATTTTGTTAGAGGATAGCAAATACAGTTTTGCCACACTCATTTTATTCTCAGTCAGTGTTCCGGTTTTGTCCGTACAGATCACCGTTGCACTCCCCAATGTTTCAACAGTTTTCATCTGTTTCACCACGATGCCCAGTTTCATCAGGCGCCACGCACCCAAAGCCATAAATGTGGTAAATGCCACAGGAATCTCTTCGGGCAGAATACTCATTGCCAAGGTAAGTGATAGGAGTAAACTATTCAATAAATTTTGAGAATGCCAGTAATTAATTGCCCAGACAATTATAAAAACCACTGCACCCGCAATCGCCATTTTCTTCACAAAATTGGCAATCTGATTTTCCAAAGGTGTTTTTTCTTCGGTAATGCTTTCCAGGCTGCTTCCGATCTTACCCAATTTTGTATTGTTGCCTATGGCAGTAATGACAGCGACCGCCAAACCTCCTGCCACCGTTGTACCGCTGTAGACAAAATGGTCTTCTTTGGTTTTGTCTTTTGATACAGAAAGCGACTCGCCGGTCAGGATCGATTCGTTGACCGAAAAATCATTGGAATGAATAATGCTGCCATCTGCGGTGATCAGAGTTCCCTCTTCCACCATCAGGCAGTCACCGACAACTAACTCTTCACTTTTTATTTCTGTAACTTTTCCATTTCGGATCACTTTGCAATTGGGTTGGGAAAGATCTTTCAGTTTTTCCAGAGCATTTTTGCTTCTTGAATATTGGTATAGAGAGATGGACGTTTGAAATACGATGGCAAAAGATAGAAAAATACCGTCACCGGTCTTGCCGCTGATAAAATAAATAGAGGCTGCAACAAGGAGTAAGATCAGCATCGGATCTTTGATGATGCGAATAAATGTATCTATGATCGTATTTCCCTTCTTGTAATTCAGCTGATTTTCTCCATACTTTTCCCTGGCCTTTATGACCTCATTATCGGATAAACCCTGGATATTGAAATTGTGAATCGGCATTGTAAATGTTTTTAAGACTACCTTTTAGTGATCAGTCGTTATTTTGAGTAGAAACTATATGATTGTTGTATTCTATTTTTTGAACTTCAAACTTCGCATAAGTAAAGTCGCCAGAAGATAATCTCCATAGTACTTCCGCCGAAAAAGGAATTCTGATTCCATCAACCTCATTGTAATTCGACATTTTGCAAAGCCAGGTTTCTCTTTTTTTATCCGTCATATAACGCTCTGTCTGCATAGAGGTAATTTCACCACTTGCATTAAAAGTGACCAAAAAATGAAATGAGATTTCTTTGTATTGGAATGACAATTTTGCTGAATGTGCATTGACAGCTGTCCATTTTACCATTTCCGACGGCAACAGGTTGGTTGGGAACCATACGCTTTCCGCCATCCAGCGCTGCAGCTCACCTTCATCCATTGTGTTCCCTTTGCTGTCAACAACTTTAAACAGATTCAGCAAAAAAACTTTCAAACTTCCCTGATCGTTAACATAACTATCAATAGCTGTGAACATCATCGTTGTACCTTTCCAAATAAATTGAGGAAGTCTAACAGAAAAGTACTGTACACCTTTAATTTTGATAAATCCTTTTTTTAGATCCGTCTTAAACAACCCCGTATGCTCAAGCCGGACTGAACTGATGTAAGGTTGTTCATCTTTTAAAACTAATTTAAAATAACGCTGCACGGGTTCCGGTAGATCATTTAATGAGCTGCTTTCATAACGTTGACCTGCAATATTTTCGGTATTTTGATATAAGATTTTGATCTGTTCTTTGAAATTAAATCGCAAAATGATTTTCCCAATCAACAAGACAAGTAGAAGTGTTCCGAAAAATATAAGTATGATTACTATTGTCATCTTAAAGCAATTTATATCTGTTTCTTATTGACGGTAATAATGCAACGATAAGGATAGGAATTGCATATAACATATAAAACATCTGAAGCCATCCCACACCCTGAATAAAATAGGTCTCGATCTGTATCCAGATCATAAGAGCAAAAGCACAATAGATACTGTAACTCCACGACCAATGCATATCTCTAAAGATATTAAAATATGATGCAAAAGGCATCGTTGGTTTTTTAATCAAAGCCCAAACAGTGAAAATTGGGAAAATACCCAAAACAAGAAATAGAATTATTCCGGGAACAAGAAAATTGGAGAAAGGTGAATTTTTAAGAATGGACAAGGGCAATCCTCCCAATAGTCTTCCGGAGGGCGAAATGATCAATGCTCCACCACCAAAAATCGCACTTATTCCCAGAAACAGGAGAAGTGAAATGTATATGGAATGAACTGTCTTTTTCATAACGAAATCTTATTATTGTATGTTGTAAAAATCAGTTTCTGGTAAACCAGTTGATGGGTCGCCGTAGCGTGACCGGATCAGGATAATTTTCAATATATCCGACTCTCAGTAAAAATTGGATATTTTCTTTGATACCAATGGCGTAATTAACCGCCAGTCTCGTTTTTTCTTCTTCTAAGATCTGCGTCATCGGATGAAAGGCAATCTTTTTATCACGCGCTTTCAGCCAGATGCGCTGCAGTCTTCTGCCCGCCTCTAATAATGATAATACAGAATGATCAGGACTTGAGATCACCAACCAACCTGCAGATTTTGAAACCTGTTCTACGACCTTAGCAATGTTCTTTTCCCGAAAATCTTGCTTCATTACGCTTTGCTTATCATAAAAATTACGAACGATCCAGCCTGAAAATCCTTCAATTTCCATACTCGCAGGGGTAAGCCCGTCCCTGTATTTTTCTACATCTTCATTTGAAAATCGCACCCAATCCGCCAATTCATTTTGGGCAGCATCCCGATAGGACTGTATTCTATTAGCCTCTATGGTCTGCTCATTTAAATACAAATGCTCCTTTGATGTATTGGGGAAGTATCTAATGAAACCTGTTTCATTTTCCAGTAAATAATCCAGATCTTCCTTCTTGATGATCCCATTCAAATAATTCGATCTTAATGTCCTTCTTTCCTGTATTTTTTTGATGTCAAATTTTTGAACAGGTAATGATCTGGATAATTTTACGGTTACAATTTCTTCATCCTCATTACTCGATGCCAGCAGGTCAAATGCACAGCTGTAGCCCAAATTATTGGCTGCATATTCTAAATTTTGAACAAAAGCACCGATCGATAGAATGGTTTCGCGTTGTGTCGGATCCACGCCATCAAGCCATCTCGTCCTGTCATTACAAATAGTCCAATGGAAAGGTTCATGATATTTGACAAACCAGGGTTGGGTATTGTGCCCGCTGGGAGCGAGTGATGCAAGGATCAAAATCTCCTTTTCATCATTTTGCATCGGAATTTTAGTTTTCAGGTCTGTTTGCAGATCGGCTCTTTCAAAATTAGATGTATCACTCGTCAAATAATAAGTGGTACCAGCAATAACAACGATTGCCGTTGTATACTTTATAAAGTTTCTCCTATCCATCACAATTCGTTATCCTTTTTTCAAACCAGTTGATTTCAATTTAAAAACTGTCATTATACATTTTTTAAGTTTCCTTTTGGTAAAAAATAGCTATACCTTTCTAAACACCAACAAAGGAACTTTGGTGTGAAATGAATATTCTTCCGAATTGCCGGCATAGAATATATTCTCAAACCAGTTTCTGTTTTGTTGTGTAAACATGACCAATACGGAAGGTTCCACTTTTTGAACAGCAGATTCTATAGCTTTGATCAGGTCATCCTCTTCCTTTTTATCACTGATATAGATACTCACAGGATAGTTTGCTATTTTTTCTATCTTTTTTTCTACAATCTTTCTGTTTTCTTCCTTCAAAGACACCGATGTGAAATTCAGCAACTCGACAGAAGCCCCGAGTGGTTTAGCAAATGATACGACCTTAATGATCTCATTTTCGTAATCATCAAGGTCCGATGCATAGATAAAAGATCTAATTTTACTTGGTCTATAATCGTGAGGTACCACTATGACAGGAACTTTGGACTCATGAATCAAATTGGATGTGATGGTTCCCAAAACTTTTTTGAAGATTCCCGTACCTCTGGTGCTCATACAAATGTAGTCATAGGTATGTTTCTCGGCATATTCTAAGATGCTGGACTCCGGTAAAATCGACAACTCTACAGCATACTGGATATGCTGTGGCTTGATATGCATGGCAGCGTATATTTTTTCTACAAAACGAACGAGTTTAGCGTGAATCAATTCCTTTTGTTCATCCTCATATTCATCCATCCTCACTGCATCCCATGCGGAAGGCGTCTGCAGATGGTGGACATTGAGAAAGGTCAGGTGGCAGGCATTCTGGGCAGCTAACTGCACAGCAAACCGCAATCCGGATTTCGAATGATCCGAAAAATCCGTAGTAACAAGAATTTTTTCCACTTTTTTTAGAATTTTGTATTGTGTGATAATTCTATTTTTTAGAATTAATTGAACGTAAATAACTTATTTCTTTTTAAGAACATTCATCAGGTCTTCCAGATAATCGGTCTGTAGTTCCTGAATTTCCAGTAGTTTTTTATTTTGGTTGACCAGCAAATGGTCGATTTTCTCACTCAGAAGTTTGATCTCCAGTTCGGCTTTCAGATTGATCTTGTAATCGTGTTCCCCTCTTATTCTGTCTTTTTGCTCCTGACGGTTTTGGCTCATCATAATGATGGGAGCCTGGATCGCTGCCAGACAGGAAAGAATCAAATTCAGCAAAATGAATGGATAAGGATCGAATGGCTTCGTTGCTATAAAAAGGATATTGATGAATATCCAGATCATGATAAAGGAAAAAAACACGATAATAAATGACCAGCTTCCGCCAAAAGACGCCACCTTGTCGGCCAGCTTTTCTCCTGTTGTCAGTTCCGCTTCAATCTCGTCCTGGATATTTTCTGAAAGAATGGAATTATTTTTAATAGCATCCATGACATCAAGGTCTATGATCTCCAGTTCTCCCCTTTCTTCGACAATTAGTGAGGTCAGGTATAATCTACGGTATTGATTGAGCTCAGTGATAGAAATAAAATCTTCTTTGCCGAACTCAGGGAATTTCCTGTTGATGAGATCGAAGATCCCTTCCCGGAGATCCTCTCCTTTCACTTCTTCCCCTTCGCCTATTTCCTGATGGCTGATATAGCTCGTTTCCATTGTAACCGATTTAATATTAAATTAGCAGTTCTTACACTGGATTTCATTTGATCATATAAAAAATGAAATACCAAAATGCAATGAATTTTTATCTGTCAATTTTGATTTCCATTCCTGAAAATTGTGCAATTTTATGCTTATTGAATGATGGCGGTATTCCACATCATTGACAAATGATATATCGTTCATTTTAGAGCAAAACGGTGGTACTTCTTTTACGGGAATATGCACTTCCTGTGAATGACTTTGCGTTTCTGGAATACCATCAAAGGCCTCTTCCTTAAAAGACTGTGTTATGTTATGATCATTCATAACCGTTTTTTATAATGGTCAAGATCATTTTAAAACGCTCATTGGCTTTTATGATATTGGGCTTATGCGCAGGAATGATGATCGATTGTCCCGTGTCCAAGACAAAGGATTTCCCGTCAATGACAATCTCCGCCTTCCCTTCTATAATCTGGGCAAAGGTGTCAAACGGAGAGATTTTTTCGGTAAGCCCTTCCCCGCTGTCAAAGGACATCACGCTAATATTACCGGTAGATTTTTTCAAAATCGTTTTGATGACGACAGAATTGGGAATATATTCAATGATCTCCACTGTAATATAGGCTGTTGATTTTTCAAGTTCGTTATTATCCATAATATAGTTGGTCTGTTGAATGTTAAAAAGAAGTATCTTACTTCTTCTGTTAAATTGATACAGTTAAGAATAAGTGTTTGCTAAACATCTTCAAGATTTTGTTTTCTTTTTTCTCCTAGCTGCTTATAGAAAGAGGGACATAGTCCTGTTACTTTCTTGAACTGATTGGAGAGATGGGCAACACTGCTGTAATTGAGTTTGTAAGCGATCTCCGTGAGGTTCAACTCATCGTAAAGAAGTAATTCCTTAGCTTTCTCTATCTTATGATTAATGATGTAATGCTGAATGGTGATCCCCTTCACCTCGGAAAATGTATTGGCAAGATAGGTATAATCATAACCCAGTTTTTCACTGATGTAGTCTGAGAAATTTTGCTTTGGAAGTTCATCTGAGTAATGGACCATTTCAATGATGACACTTTTTATTTTTTCAATCAAAATGCTTTTTTTGTCATCCAGCAGCTGCAATCCTGATTTTGATAAAATCTCGGAAAGCTGTACCCTATGCTGTTCACTTGTTTTTTCAGGAGTTTCGACCAAACCCAGCTCTATACTCAGATATTTTATATTTAAACTATCCAAAGCGTCCTGAACCACCATTTTGCAGCGAAGGCTTACCATGTATTTGATGTATAATTTCATAAGCTTTACTAAGTATTTGCATCGTATGATGATCTATGATATTAAACGGAAGGTAAGAAAGGCTTTTTGCCCTAATGAAAATCGGGGGAATATAAATGATTACCTCATCATTGTTATCAAAGGTAGACTATTAATATCCAGATACACCAACATTCATCTTTCTTTGTTCAGAACCTGTAATATATCTTATAATCAAATAAATAGACAAACTGATAATCGCTGAAAAAAAGCACCATACCGATAAAACATAATGTTCATAGAAGATCGCTGACACCACATAAGATATTAAAATGGTGGTTCCGAAGATCCACATTCTGCTTATATGGGAAAAGAATGAAGGAGCAACAGTTGCCAATGCATACAAGACAGTACCATAACCCCTGAATATGGAAGGATAGTTCTGTATATATGTAATGTGGTGACCCTCAATCCTTGCTTCTGCTTCAAAGGCCAAAAGGCAATAGGCCATATAAACACCGACCATGAGTCCTGAAGCAAGAAATACTTTTTGGATTTTCTTTCTGGTTTCATGTTTTTCAAGCATTAATATAGAAATTGGAATCCAGACCGGCCAGAGTACCTGTGCAAAAAAGAGGTAAATATACGTGAACATCATTTGCGTTCCCAGATCGTTAGGTTCGGGAAGTACCGTCCACAGCACTCCCTCAGAAAACTGCTGGACCCCAAAGAGCAAAGGGATGGCCGCAAATAACTGCTGCGAAGGATGATCTGTCCTTTTGAGGCAAGCCATACCGATAACAGTGAGAACAACTCCCGATGTAAAGCTTGCGCCTGCTGAGAAACACATATGATTTATATTTAAAGATTAATTATTATGATCAATGTAATATTAGGATGCGCGTACGGACTGCATAATATATACTTGAAGCTACTGAAACATCAGTGCTTCAAAACAAAAATTTCATACTCTTGTATGATATCTTCGGTAACAGGTCATATTAGTTTAGAACTGTCCGGATCTTCTGATATTTTTGTACTCTCGTGTGTTTTTGAATATTCTTCTAAAACATCAGCTAAAGTGTTGAAATAAGCCTTCATATTTCTGATATTGATAACATCTTTGTCATTTCCGGAAAAATTTTGAGGCATTTCTGAAAGGTATTTTGATAACTCCGGAAATTCATTCTGAATCTTCATCGTGATGTTCAGAATATCTTCTTCCCAATTGCTTATGGTTTTCATTTCTAAAGTACTTAGGATTTAGGAAAGTCAAAAAGTATTTCACAAACTGCTGTCAAACAATTCAGGGTAACCTCCCACAATTGTATAGAATTTAAAAACCGGCAGAAGAAAAATGACTCCAACCGGTTTTACATTTTTTAATCAGCATAAGCATAGTAGTAATCTACTGCCAGTTCGTTTTTTACATGCCAGATTCCCGGGGTGTTCCAGGCAATACGCCCTGCCTCTTCTTTTTGATACCACGAATTGACCGTTCCTGTTAAAGTAACAGTCGTATCTGATACCGATACATTAATATCACTGTCATCTACTGACCAGCTTCTGCCAATTGCGGCTTCAACATCTTTCTTTTCAATTGCGTCGTGGATCTCAGATTTAATTTTGATGTTGTTCGTAACACCCTTAACACCGGTAAGAAAACGTACTGCATTTTTCGCAGCCTCTCTCTGATAATTCCATGGCAGCTCACCTTCTAAAGTGACCCAGCCATCCTCTACCTTTACAGTTACCTTATCATCGGGAACTGACCAGTTCGATTGTAGACCGGTTAAAACTTCCTTTGCAATTTCTTCGTTGGTTTTATTCCAAGAGCTCGGAAACTTTACCTCGATTTTTTCCACCAGAGCCTTGACACCGATCACTTTTTTTGCAGCCATTTCCGCCTCTAATTTCTTAGCGTAACTGTCAACTGTTCCTGTAAGGGAAACAACACCGTCTTTAGCTGTTACTCCAATTTCTGCTGCGCCTAAAAGAGGCTCCCACTTAATTGCATTCTCAACATCCTGTTGTAGATCTGTATTTGTTTTCATTTGTAATGAATTAAAATGAAACTGAATTGTTTCAACAGAGTAAAGCTACATCCATTTGTAAATCATCTCTTTACACCGCAGTAAAAAAGGCTTACACCTATCACACATTGTAGGGAAAATATATTTTACCGTAAAAAATAAAGGTGTGAAATCTGTAATTTTCCCACAGAAACATACAACCGCTATACAGAAAAAAACACAATCTTTGTACATTGAAAATGGGCAAATGCTGACTGCTTAACTTTAGTTAATCTTAGGCAGTATTTTATAAAGGGCAGATGATGAAAAAACCAATTATTTAATTCATTTTCTTTAAGACCATTGAGAATATCAGAATATTTTCAAAAGGTTAAAAAAAGGATAGGTTGCATTTGCAATCTATCCTTTTTTAATGTAATCAATGATCTGAGAAATGTGGGCTCTTCAATAAATTCAATTAATTACAAATCCGTTTCAATATTTGATTGATATTATTAGTGCTTATTTGCTTTCGATCAAAATGGGCTGAACCCGGATATCTATTTCCATACTGACCTTTGACTTGATTGAGTGGACGATCAGACAGCTATCCTCAGCTTTTTTTAAAATACGGATCGCCTTATTGGTAAACATCTCATTTTGTATGACAACGGTTGGCAATAAGAGAACTTCACTTATCATTAATTTTCCATCTACAGTCTCTAATTTTCCTTTTGCCCTGCATGTAAAACTTTTAAATTCCAGGGTAGAGTTTTCGGCAATGGCTAAAAACGTTGTCATCAGGCATCCGCTGACGGACGCAACAAATAAATGTTCCGGTGACCAGATACCTTCCATTCCCTTAGGGAATTCCGGTGGCGTTGCCACCTCAATGCAGATTCCTTTTTTTGCGTTCAGTTCCGGGGAACAGATGATCCCTTTCCGGTTGTTTTCCCAATTGATGTCTACGTTGTAATAATGTGTGTCCATTGCTATATTATTTAAAAGATATAATAATTCTTCCGGAGGTGCTGGAATTATTTTATTGCTTTTATTTCTGTTCCTTGTTAATAATTATTCATAACAATTAAAACCGGACAGAAACTTTAGTGAAATGAAGTTTAAAAAATAAGACAAGGGATAATACTTTTTTATGATATTAAACCTTGCTATTTTTTGTATTGAGATTTTTTAACCTCCCATAAGACTTTTCATTTCCTGATACTCTTGTTTATTGATTTCTCCAGAGGCAAAACGTTTATCTAAAACATCAAGTGGCGTGTCTTTTTTGGTTTTCTGCCCCGGAATGTTATAGGGTGTTGCAAAGATCCATAAGAGGAAAACGACCCAGAGTATCCACCATCCAAAGTGCATTCCCCAAAATTCATAATTATTATAGTACATAATTTCTAATCTTTTAAATGTGAACGTAAGAACCAGGCCATCTTCTCATGGGTTTGCAAAAGTCCTGTTATAAAATCTGCTGTCCCCAGGTCATGGAAATCTTCTCCAAAGCTTCTGATGTGTTCAGTGAGGATAATGGTCATACTCTGATGATCTGCCAATAGTTCTGTGATAAATCCCTGGCTGTCATTTTTTTCCCTCCTCACTTCTGTAAGATGGGTCAGGTCTAGATATGATTTTAATGTTGCAGGCGCATAATGCCCGATAGAACGAATCCTTTCTGCCAAACTGTCTATGACCTCATCCAATTGCTGGAACTGACTTTCAAAAAATTTATGTTTGTCATAAAAATCAGGCCCTTCAACATTCCAATGGGCATTTTTGGTTTTGATATACAGCACGTTTTCATCGGCCAATATTTTAACCATTTCATCGGCCACTGCCTGTCGATGGTTGTCTGCTATTCCTATTTGTACTTTCATTTTATCTTGTTGCTAGTTTGTTAGCTCGTTTGATTTGTTTTTTTGCTTTTCTGGAAATGGGTCTGAGCGATTTTCTCACGATCTTTTCCATCTTGTTCGTCAGTTCAGAGTTGTTATTGCTAAGCACTCTGTTGACTGCTGCCAAAAGTTTGTCCTTCAATGGTTTTATCACTTTCGCCTGTTTTACGGTTTTCTTTTCCATAATTTTTTGATTTAAAATTTAATTGATTCTTTTTGTAATGAATAAAATTCCGGAATGGTATTACTGAATGGTTTTATCCATCAGCATTGTGCCGTCTTCAGAATAGAACAGATTGTGTTGCGAAGATTCTTTGCTCATCTTGATACGATATACTTTCATGGCGCCTTGCGCATTGTTTCTGAATATTTCTTCTTTTTCTGGAGCAAGACTCCAATCCCTGTACATTCCTTTGCTGACTGCTTCTAAAACAGTTGCCGGAAGTTCTGAGATAAATAGTCTGTGAATTGCGATTTTACTCCCATCTGCAGCATAAATCGCCTTGTAATCTGATTGCAATTCTGAAAATTCTGCAACGTAGTATGCTGAAGGTTTTGAGGATTGCTTTGATGGCTCGTACTCATACCATTCTGAACTGACATTCGGTGTTGGATAGCCTCTCCACTCTGCGTTGACAGCGGTTGGATATTCATTGACGAAGTTCTGGCTTACCATCACGGGGATCATTTTCTCACTTTCTGACTTTTGAGAAGGTTTTACAAGCCTCTGTCCGTAGGTGGAGTTTGTAAAAACAATAGACATTGCAGCTATTGCGAATAACTTAAATATATCTGTTTTCATTTTGTAATTATTTTATGTTGAGATCAAGGCTCAACGGTTATCAAATAGTAACATACATCATGGTTCTGATCAATAATAAACTCTACTTTCCAGGATCAGTAAATAGCTTGTTGACCGACTGATTCAACTGTTCCAGATCATTGACGAACTCTCGTATGAATATTTCATTTTGTTGTGCAACGATGTCATTAAATGTTTGCATGTTATGATCAAAGTCGATACTTTTCTTATTAAGCTTCTCTCTGAGTTTTTTGATATCAGTCCGGGCTTTATGTAAAAGTGAATTTCGTTTTTGCCAACCATTATTTTTCTGCTTGACCGAACTGTTATGAAATGATGCAATATCCGTCTCCAGTTTTGCCATTTTATGATCAGATTCGGTTTTGAATTGCTTCCAGTCCGCGATCTTTTTAGCTTTGACCGAATCACTCTGAATCCTTTTGGCATCTTTGACACTAACCCTGGCATCGTTAAGCTGCCTGTTTGAAATTTGATGACAGCCAAAAAAAACTACAGTCACTACGATCGCTAAAAATCTTACATTTTTCATTTTAGAGATTTATTGTTTATTAAAAGGGATCGCTCAATTCACTGACTCTGATCAGTTTTTTGTTGACGAACTCCTGTAGTCCCAGTTCAGCCATTTCTCTACCATATCCGGATCCTTTTGTACCGCCAAAAGGCAGATCGGCCTGTGTCCAGGTCGGATGGTTGATGAACACCATTCCAGTATCGATCTGGTCGGCTACACGTTTACCTCTTTCAATGTCCTGTGTAAATACTGATCCGCCAAGACCATAAGGAGAATCATTGGCCAGCTCGATGGCTTCTTTCTCACCTTTCACTCTGAAGAAAAGAGCGACAGGCCCAAAGAATTCTTCATAGTACGCAGGATTATCAGATTTGACATCGGTCAGGATCGTCGCTTCCATATAGGCACCATCCCGGTCCACCCTGTTACCGCCTAAAAGTACTGTAGCACCGGATTTTACCGCTCTTTTCACTTGGTTTTCTATATTTTCGGCTGCTTCCTCAGTACAAAGGGGACCCAGATTGGTGGTGGATATAACCGGATCACCAATTTGTAAAGCTGCCATCTTTTCAGTGAATTTTTTCAGGAACCCATCTGCAATGCTTTCTACAGCAATGAAACGTTTGGCCGCAACACAGCACTGTCCGTTATTGTTGATCCTTCCTACTACTGCCCATTCTACTGTTTTGTCGATATCTGCATCTTCAAGAATGATGAATGCATCGCTGCCTCCCAATTCCAATACAGATTTTTTAATGTATTTTCCTGCCTCCATGGCAACACTCTTTCCGGCGTTTTCACTTCCTGTCAGAGATACACCTTTGATTCTTGGGTCTGCGATCAATTCCGAAGTTCGTTTTTCGGAAAGAAACAAATTAGTATAAAGACCATTTGGAGCACCTGCCTCATCAAAAATTTCCTGAATGGCTAAAGCACATTGCGGTACGTTGGAAGCATGTTTGATCAGTATGGCATTCCCTATCATTATATTCGGAGCTGCGAAACGGGCGACCTGATAGAATGGGAAGTTCCAGGGTTCAATTCCTAACAGCACACCTATAGGACTGCTTCTTATAAAAGCTTTTCCGTGCACCGGATTTAATGTTTTGTCTGCTAATAGCACTTCTGCATTTTTGGCATAATAGTCAAATATCTCCGCTGTTAGCTTGATCTCCCCTTCTGCATGCGAGAGAAGTTTACCCATTTCCAGGGTGATGATCTTCGCAAGCTCATTTTTCTTTTCCCTTAAGAGTCCTGCAACCTTGTATAAAAGTTGTGCTCTTGATTTATAATCTGTCCTTTTCCATTCATTGAATGATTTTTTGGCTTGTGCTACTGAGTTCTCAAGGGATTCTGGCGTTAGCTCATCAAAGCTTTTGATGAGTTCGTTGGTCGTAGGATTTATAGTTTGAAATGCCATGATCTTATATTTTAAAATGTTTACACTTTATTTTTTTGGGTTTCTGTATGCTGGAACAGCAGTAATTACTGGGCGCACATACCGCCGTCAATGACCTGGGTGGTACCGGTAATGAATTGACTATCATCACTGGCAAGAAATAATACCAGTTTTGCAATTTCTAAGGGTTCAGCATAGCGACCTAAAGGGATGGATGCTTCAAATTGTTTTTTAACTTCTTCCCCATGTCCTGCAGAAGCTCCCTCCTCAATGGAACGCATCATCCTGTTGTTTACAGGTGAAGGGTGGACAGAATTGACCCTTATTTTCCGCGGAGCCGCTTCAATGGCTGTGGTTCTCATAATCCCTACTACAGCGTGCTTACTCGTTACATATGCGCCCAGGCCTGCAAAACCCAATAAGCCTGCAACAGACGATGTCATAATGATGCTTCCGCCATCTTTCATTTGTGGGAGAACATATTTATTTCCCAGCCAAATGCCTTTTACATTGACAGAAATGACCTTATCAAAAACATCTTCCGGATAATCTGTGATGGGTTTTACGACCCCTTCAATACCGGCATTGTTGAAAAAAATATCGATTTTACCGAATGATTTAACGGCTTCATCGACATATTTTTTGACATCTTCTGCTTTTGACACATCGGCAACACAATATTTGACATGCTCACTATTTAATTCCTGTACTGTATTTTTCAGGGCATCTTCCGAAAGGTCAACCAAAAGCACTTTGGCGCCTTTTTCCAAAAACAATTGAGCCGTCGCTTTTCCTATGCTGCCGGCACCACCTGTGATGATGGCAACCTTATATTCTAATTTTTTCATGATTTTATAATTGATGATAAAACTTAAAAGCACTTTTTACGCTGTGCTTTTAAGTCACAATCCTATTTAAGTTCTTTTAAAAGGCATATTCGTAATCCACAGTCAGTTCATTGTTAACTTCCCAGATACCTTTTGTTTTCCAGGCGATTCGTGCTGCCTCTTCTTTGGCGTACCACGAATGGACGGTTCCTTTTAAAGTCACTGTAGTTCCGGAAACTGAAACTTCAATGCCGTCATCATTGATAGCACTGCTTCTCAATGCATTTTCTATATCTTGCTGTTCAACCTTATCGTGAAATAAGGATTTAACTTTTATATTATTGGTGATCGCCTTTACACCGGGAAGAAGCTTTACCGCATTTCGTGCTGCTTCTCTTTCGTAATTCCAGTGAAGTTCACCATCCAGAGTTACTCTTCCTTTCTCTACTTTGACGTGTACCTTGTCGCTTGGAACTGTATAGTTGGACCTTAGTGCCGCGATCACCTCATTGGCAATTTCCAGATCATTTTTCATAAAGGAATTAGGATAATTAACTTCTATATTTTCAACGATGGCCTTTACTCCCAAGATCTTTTTTGCAGCTTCCTCAGCTTCAGATTTTTTAGCATAGCTATCAACAATGCCTGTCAAAGAAACCACGCCGTCTTTTGCCGTAACTCCGATTTCTGCTGAATTTAATAAGGGTTCCCACTTAATAGCATCCTGAACATCTTTTTGTAATTCTGCGTTTGTTTTCATTTGTAATGAATTTAATCGAAACTTCATTGTTTCAATAGTGTAAAGCTACATTTGATTAAAAACCAAAACATTACAAACCAATTAAAAAGGCTTACACCTATCACACATTGGAGAGGGATTTTTAAATTCAGCTTCAAAACTATGGATGTCCGAAGGATAAAAATTTTGCTATAAACATCATCCTCAATAAAATGACAGCCTGTTTTTAAAGTCATTTACTGCTCTATCATAAAACAAAAGATCCTGTCGTTTGGCAGGATCCTGTAAAGTATGTAAGCTATTGAATTATGGTCTGGAAATAAGTTTGCCGGTTTGTCGTGCACCGCTTTTATTCTGAATCTGATAGAAATAAATGCCGGCAGGAAGTTTTAACGCCAATGCTGTTGTTTTATTTGACAGACGTGCCTCAACAACTCTTGAGCCAGCAGAATTAAAAATCATCAGATTTGACCCCAACCCTGAATCTTTCAAAGCTATATTCAACACTGAAGAAAATGGATTCGGATAAAACAGGGCTTCCTGGCTCTTCAGATCAGCATTACTTATTCCTAGTGAACCAGTGCATCCGGCAGTCATTACAGCATTGATACCTGCCGTTGAAACAGCGCCGGTCGTACTAAGAACACGCCCTTCAATAACCGTACCTGTATTTAAATTGATTGCCCCGTTATTGCCGATGACCGTTCCTTTAAAACTTGAATAATCGTTTAGGCTGACCGCACCGTCCACTTTCCAGAAAACATTTTTCGCCTGTGCGCCGTTCTGTAAGACCACAGAAGCGTAGGTGCTGGTTGATAAGGCACCGTTGATCTTGATCACAAATACGGCATCTGGATTATTCTGCGCATTCAAAATTACCGCACCGTTGATAACTGTAGCCGCATTCAAAAGATAAGTATGTGGCGTAAGTACCAAGTTTTGTCCGAACGCTGCAGGATAAAGCAATTGGATATCTGTAGGAAGCGTATTGAGATAAGTATACACATTACCAAGATCAACAGCACATACCGCTGTTGATACATCAGGGTTAGGATGAATGGTACCTGTAACATTAGCAGGATTAAAACCAGTGGTAAGACCGACATTTGACCCAATATCACCTGTTACGAAAGATATTCCGCTATTAGTGACCGTACCGCTTCCTGTAAATACCGTGTAGCAAGCTACTGAATTTAGCTGGGGTTGTACCGGCCCGGTGAGGGTTGGAGATCCGCATCCGATCGGCTTGGTTACGGTAACACCCGATACCGTGATAGCACCAGTAGTAGAAAGAGCGCGGCCTTCAAGTGTGACCCCGCTGTTAAAAACTATTGCGGCATTATTCGCCACAATAGTTCCTTTCATAGAAGTATTGGTTGCCAGATCTACAAGTCCCTCCACTTTCCAATATACATTGCAGGCCAAGGCACCGTTGGTAAGCAGAACCTGTGCGCCTGCAGCCGCTGAGAAAGCCCCTTGTATCTTAAAGATAAAAACTGAATTAGCATTTCCTCCGCCATCAAGAATCAAATTGTTATTTAAAGTAGCACTCTGCCCAATGGCATAGGTTCCGGCAGTAAGCGTCTGCCCGTTTCCAAGAAGAGGTGCCGGGAAAAAGTTAGGGATCGCAGCATTAAGCTGATTGTAAGCGACCGTTAAAGCAGCGGCGGCGCTGGCTGCAGCACCATCCGCATCATGCATAACACCATCGACATTTCCGAAGTTGGTGCTTGACCCATTATTTGTGCCTATATCTCCCGTAAGGTGGGATAACCCGGTACTGCTGACAGCACCGTTTGCCGAAAAGAGCGCAAAATTAGATGATGTTCCAAGTACTGGTGCTTGCGCAGTTACTATTGCATTTAAGCAAGTAAAGGCAGACACTACTGCTATATGTAAATATTTTTTCATAAGATTACTTATTTAGGTGTTGTGTGGTGAGTTTTATTTTCGTGGTATCAAATCCCATTTCCTTCACTCTGGAAATAATTTGCTGATAGACCTTCTGATCCATTGCAGGCGTTCTGCACAATATCCAAAGATATTTTCTGCTGGGATGCCCAACTACGGCATAACTGTAATCATCCGCCAGATCAATGATCCAGTATTTCCCTTTAAAAGGCCAGAAAAACTGTACCTTTAGTTTTGCATTGCCGCTGTTTTTAACAATAAATGCCTTTCCCTTGATAGAGGATCGCTTTCCCGCGATACCCTCTCTATTGCATCTGTTTTCAACGATGACATAGCCCTTGTCAGTAAGCGTATATTCTGCCGTTGTAAACTCGCAGCCTTTCTGGAAGCTTTGGGGAAAAGAGGCTATCTCGTACCACTTTCCTGCATATTTTTTTAGATCCACATAAGGAACGGTCTGGAGTTGCTGTGCCATAGAAAAAGTTGTTATCATTGTTAAAAGTAAACTTAAAAGCAACTTTTTGTCAATTGCTTTTAATGGCTGAAAAATCGATTTAAATGGATGCATGGTATTTGGCATCTTTTTTCTGTGCCTCGTAGCCCAGGCAGGAGTGACCGTGGGCATTTACAGTGCATTTTGCAGCTTTATCATGGTTGCCGTTTTCGTGATGTTTTGCAGCTTGCAAGTGACTGTTGGCAGCTGCCTGAAAATGACCGGCTGCCTTTTTATGGTTTTCAATACCTGTATTGTTTTCAGCGTTTGGAATGCCGTCGTTTTCTGTCCTGGCTTTGATTTCTGTAGTTTTCATGATATTAATTTTAGAGATTAAGTAAAGGACTAGAATGCGTATTCGTAATCGACAGCCAGTTCATTTTTTACCTCCCAGATTCCTGCTTTTTTCCAGACGATGCGTCCTGCTTCTTCTTTTGCATACCATGAATTGACAGTTCCCATTAAGGTTACTGCATTTCCTGAAACTGCTACCTCGATATCTTCATCATCAATGACACTTCTTCTAAGAGCATTCTCAATATCTGACTGCTCAATTTTATCGTGAAATTCTGATTTTACCTTAATATTATTGGTAATGGCTTTTACCCCGGGAAGGAGATTAATAGAGCTTTTTGCAGCTTCTTTTTCATAATTCCAATGTAATTCACCATCTAAGGTTACCCAGCCGTTTTCTACTTTAACGTTCACTTTGCCATCCGGAACTTCATAATTTGCCTTCAATGCTACTAAAACTTCATTGGCAACTTCGAGATCACTCTTCGTATATGAATTTGGAAAATTAACCTCAATATTTTCAACGATAGCCTTAACCCCTAAGATCTTTTTTGCAGCTTTTTCAGCTTCCGTTTTTTTAGCATAGCTATCAACAATGCCTGTCAAAGAAACCACGCCGTCTTTTGCCGTAACTCCGATTTCTGCGGAATTTAGTAAAGGTTCCCACTTGATAGCATCCTGAACATCTTTTTGTAATTCTGCGTTTGTTTTCATTTGTAATGAATTTTGATTAAAACTTTATTGTTTCAATAGTGTAAAGCTACATCTGATTAAAAATCAAAACATTACAAACCAATGCAAAAGGCTTACACCTATCACACATTGGAAAAAATTCACACATTCAGCCTCGAAATGCCGGATGTGTGATGTATATAAATTTTATGTATTTATGCACAACATCAATGATCTGATAAATTCCACCTTTGTCTGGTAATAATAGATATTACGTTAAACATTCCAACTGATGGCAACTCATCACAAAAAGGAAAATCTTAAAATTAAGAATGCCCGGAAATACAGTCCTATCAATTAAAATAAAATAATTCGTTATAAAATAACTCTGATCCGCAGTTTCAAAAAGGTTAAAACAATGTTCTTTTGAGGAGCAATAAAAAATAAGAGATGAAGAACAGTGAACCGTTAATTGATATGATAAAACCTTAAAAACAGCATAATTCATTCATTCATTTTCAAATTAAAACCAATAGAAAATAGTCTATATGTTTTCAAAAGGTTTTAAAAAAGGGATAGATGCTTTAAGCTCTATCCTTTTTCTTTACAAAGAATTGAATTCCAAAAATGAAAACTTTAATAAAAATGACATGAGAAATCTTTTGAAACGCACAAGAAACAGAATGGGATTGAGAGATTCCATCAAAAACAGAATATTGCAGGATACTCAGTTTACGGCCTTATTTTATATCCGCAGTACCAATGCCCATCTGGATAAAGATCTTACGGAAGTATTAAACTCACTAAAGGAATTGGAAAATCTGAACAAAAAATCAAGCGTAGTATTTAAGATCAATCTACTACCGGAGACAAACGACCAATGGATGACAATCCTGACTGAGATCAGTAACAGCTCAACTTTACTAAAAGAACAGTTTACCTACCTTAAAAAAAATATCGCAAAAAAAAATACCCTGAACTCTACTGTTTTCTGGCTGCAAAACCAAAGCTACATTACAAGCATAGCAGAGAATTATAAAAGCCTGGAGAAAATCGGAATGCAGGTTCTTCCTGAAGAAGAAAAACTATACTGGCGAACATGCATATGCAATACGCAGGATGAAATCTTCTCACTGATCGCATCACTGACCAATATATGCAAAGTTGAGCTTGATTTCATTGAAAAATATATTCCGGATACAGTTGATATGACTTCACAGAAGATCATTAACAGCATCCCGCCTGACTGCTCTCTGGAAGAAGCAACAAGCTATAACCAATACTATCAGAATGCTTTAGATCATTATAATAATGACTCTGAAAAGAAACAAAATATTTGGGATAAATTATTGCACGTCCTCGGTAGAGATTCGCATCGATTTCCTTCAGACCACGGGTTGCATGAACGATAATATAATGGAATACGACAAGGTGATTTCCTGCTTAACAATGAAAAACCATATTATAATTTCACCACTGGATCCCATATATATAAGCTTCAATCACAATCAATTATAGTAGAAAAGATGTGATACATGTAAATATAAAACGGAACACTGCAAACAATGCCATTATATATTCCCCATCTTTATATGCACTACTAAATCCATTGCTATGTCAAAAGAAAAAGATACCCAAAAGAAATCGGACAAAACGCCGGCATCCAGATCCACCAAAGAAAAACGGGTCGATAAATTGGCCAAACGGAAAGACAAAGAAAACAAAGGCAGACTCACAGACCTCTAAATGAATACAGTTAAAATCAAAAAAGAAGGGATCCTCTTAGGGAAAACAGAATTGGCTTTTGAAGCTGATGGTGTACTAAATCCGGCGGTGATCAAAGATAACGGAAACATACACTTATTCTACAGAGCAGTCGCTAAGGGCAACTTTTCGACGATCGGCTACTGCCTGCTTTCCGGTCCCCTAAATATTGAAGAACGTTTAGGGTTTCCTATTCTTGTTCCGGAATATGATTATGAAAAGCAAGGAATGGAGGATCCCAGGATTGTCAAAATTGAAGACCTGTTCTATCTGACCTACACTGCTTATGATGGCATTAATGCATTAGGTGCCTTAGCAACTTCCAGCGATCTGAAGACCTGGGAAAAGCAAGGGATCATCGTTCCCCAGATCACCTATGAAGAATTTAAAGATTTGTCTAAGGAAAACGGATCGATTCCTGAAAAATATGTTCGTTTTAATGAATTTCAGATCAGCCATAACAAGGATGACAAAAATGTTTTTATATGGAGCAAAAATCTTATTTTCTTTCCAAGAAAGATCAAAGGTAAATTCTATTTCTTTCACAGGATAAGACCTGACATTCAGATTGTTCTAGGTATTGACAATCTAAAAGAACTGACGCCTGAATTTTGGACCAACTATTTTCTGCATTTTAAAGAAGATATTGTTTTAGCACCAAAATACGACCACGAATTAAGCTACATCGGGGGTGGCTGTCCGCCGATCGAAACAGAAAAAGGCTGGCTCATCATCTATCACGGCGTCCACGATTCTTTAAAAGGTTATGTCTATAGTGCATGCGCTGCCTTATTGGATCTCGAAAATCCGAAGAAGGAACTTGCGAGACTACCCTACGCGCTTTTCAGCCCGGAAGAAAAATGGGAACTGAAGGGTGAGGTCAACAACGTGTGCTTCCCCACCGGAACCGTTGTGGAAAATGATACACTGTATATTTATTACGGAGCTGCAGATGAACGGATAGCAGTGGTTTCATTAAGTATTTCCGAACTGCTGGATGAACTTGTGAAATACAAATTCAGTCTATAAAAAATGAAGTCAAATCACTAAAAAATTGAAAAAATGAAAATTGATAACAAAACAGATGTGGAAGAACAAATTGGAAGACCATCAAGGTTCATTAAAGAAAATATCCAGAGTGCGAAAGCTACACCTGAAATTCTTTTTATCACTTCCTTCCCACCAAAAGTATGCGGTATCGCCACTTATTCTGAAGATCTGATCCAAAGCCTGAAAACCAAATTCGGAAAATCCTTCAAGGCTATCATTTGTCCGATAGAAACTGAAGATGAGCACTACGATTATGCTCAGAATATATCGTATCATCTTAACACATCAGACTATGATTCTTACATCCGATTGGCCAAGAAAATCAATAAAAGCGATGCTATTGAACTGGTGATGCTTCAACATGAGTTCGGATTCTTTGGTGCTGTAAAAAATGGATTATCAAAATTTTTACAGTTGTTGGAAAAAGACATCGTTGTCACATTTCATACGGTGCTTCCAAAACCCGATCCCGGACTTAAAAAACAAGTACAGGAAATCGCCCATTATTCAAAGTCGATCATTGTAATGACCGATATTTCCGCTAATATATTAGCAGAGGAATATGGGATCGCATCCGGAAAAATAAACGTCATCCCTCACGGAACACACCTGTTGCCATTGACAGACAAAATTTCATTGAAAGAGAAATATCAATTGGAAGGTAAGAAAGTACTGTCTACTTTCGGATTATTGGGTTCGGGAAAAAACATCGAGACCACTTTGAATGCTTTACCGGAGATCATTGCTGAACATCCTGATGTCCTTTTTCTGATCATCGGAAAAACACATCCTGCCATTATTAAAAATGACGGAGAGGAATACCGTCTATTTCTGGAGAAAACAGTACATGACCTGCATTTGGAGAACAATGTACGGTTTGTCAATGCATACCTTCCCTTAGCAGAATTGCTGGAGTATCTTCAGTTGACAGATATCTATCTTTTTACCTCCAAAGATAGAAATCAGGCGGTCAGCGGCACATTTTCCTATGCCATCAGCTGCGGCTGCCCTATCATTTCCACACCAATTCCCCACGCTTTGGAAGTGTTAAAAGAAGATACGGGAATCATTATTGATTTTGAATCACCGGAACAACTTGCTTCAGCTGTCAATAAAGTTTTGAAAAATAAACAAATGCAGGAACAGTTAAGTTCAAATGCATTGGAAAGAATGGCACCTACAGCTTGGGAAAATTCATCCATACTGCACGCTTTGCTCTTTCAAAAATTTGGCAACCACAAGATCCAGCTAAGATACACCTTACCTAAGATCAATTTGACACACATTCAAAATATGACCACAGATTTTGGGATGATCCAGTTTTCAAAGATCAACAGACCGGATATCGATTCAGGCTATACTTTGGATGACAATGCCCGTGCGATGGTCGCCATTTGCAAACATTTCGGGCAAACCCGACACGTAGAAGATCTGACACTGATCACTATTTATCTTGATTTTATAGAATTTTGCCAACAACCGGACGGTAGTTTTCTTAATTATGTTGATGAGTATAAGAAGTTTACCCAGCAGAACTATGAAACCAATCTGGAAGATTCCAACGGAAGAGCAATCTGGGCTTTGGGATATTTGATTTCCAAAAAGGATGTTTTACCGGAAAAATTATCTGTAAAAGCAGAAGAGATCATTCGAAAAAACCTTCCTTTTGCCGAAAAAATATATTCAACCAGAGCCATGGCATTTATCATTAAAGGCTTACATTATCAAAATTCAGTACACAACATACCTGTCTTAAATATCTTGGCCAACCGGTTAGAGAAAATGTACGAGCACGAGGCGCAGGATAATTGGCACTGGTTTGAAAGTTACCTGACCTATGGTAACAGCGTACTTCCCGAAGCTATGCTTTGCGCCTGGATCTCCACAGGGAACAAAATTTACAAAAAAATTGCCATGGAATCTTTTCAGTTCCTATTGTCACAAATATTCGTGCGGGATTCTATCAAGGTGATCTCAAACAAAGGATGGCTTCAAAAACACGAAATTAAAATCGACGCAAATGGTGGCGAACAGCCGATTGATGTGGCCTATACTATTTTGACATTATCCAAGTTTAAACAATATTTTAATGATGAGCACTATCCAAAAATGATGAAAAATGCCTTCAACTGGTTTCTGGGGAAAAATCATCTGAATCAAATTATTTACAATCCCGCAACAGGAGGTTGTTACGATGGTTTAGAAGAGAAAAATGTGAACCTGAACCAAGGTGCGGAATCTACCGTAAGTTACCTGATGGCAAGGCTTTGTTTTGAAGAAAAGTAAATCTCAATTACAAAGCATCTCAATAAAACGTCATCATTATGAAGTTAATATTAGTTCGTCACGGCCAATCGCAATGGAATCTTGAAAACAGATTTACCGGATGGAAAGATGTCGATATTACAGAAACAGGAAAGGAAGAAGCCAGAATAGCAGCCCTGAAGATCAAAGATGAAAACATTGATATTGCTTTTACATCGATGTTGATACGTGCACAGCACACACTACACATCATACAGGATGTATGTGGCTGGCAGAACATCGAGGTAGTAATGAACCAGGCACTGAACGAGCGATGTTATGGCGATCTCGAAGGACTCAACAAGGCCGAGACAGCGAAAAAATTCGGTGACGCTCAGGTATATATCTGGCGGCGTTCTTATGATGTTGCCCCTCCTGGCGGAGAAAGCCTTAAAGATACCTATAATAGAGTGATACCTTATTTCAATTCTATTATTCTTCCAAAATTATCAGAAAATAGGAACGTATTGATCGTTGCCCACGGAAATAGTCTGAGATCACTCGTGATGTATCTTGAACATCTATCACCAGCGGAAATCAATACTAGAGAAATAGGGACTTGTGTCCCATTGTATTACGAATTCAACAAGGAAGAAATTCAAAACCTGATTTCTGGAAACACCAATAAAGATTCATTATCTGCTTAAAAAAATGCTGACGAAAGAAAAGTGTTCTGACTATGCATTGCCACTCAACAACTATCAATTCCATTGAAGATATCCATTCGATAAAAATCAGTAAATGAAAAAGCTCATTATTTTTGATCTGGACGGCACTTTGGCTCTTAGCAAATCAGCTGTAGATCAGGAGATGGCCAGATTATTAAATAGCTTATTGAATATTGTCAAAGTTGCCATCATTTCCGGTGGAGATTGGCCGCAATTCGTGGAACAGGTGCTTGATCATCTACCCAAAAAAACAGCATTGAAAAACCTTTCCATACTTCCTACTTGTGGTACAAAGTTTTATCAATATAAGAAAGATTGGAAACTATTGTATGAGGAAAATTTCACATTGGAGGAAAGAGATAAGATCCTTCGGACTCTTACTCCTGTTTTAGAAAATGCCAATTTGAAAATCAGAAAAATCTGGGGATCTCAGATCGAAGACCGGGGAAGCCAGATCACTTTTTCAGCTTTGGGTCAAAAAGCACCACTCACCGAGAAAAAAGTTTGGGATCCCGATTTTGAAAAACGAAAAAAAATGGTGGAGTCACTCTCAAAGACTTTAAAAGGATTTTCAATTGGTATAGGCGGGACGACCTCCATCGATATCGTTAAACGTGGAATTGACAAAGCGTATGGAATAAGGAAATTACAAGAAATACTCAATATAGATATTGGTGATATGCTTTTTGTCGGGGATGCGCTATTCAAAGGTGGCAATGATCATCCTGCCAGGGAAACCGGTGTTGACTGCATTCAGGTCAAAGATGCTGAAGAAACCAAAAAAATAATTGAAACCATTGTAGTTTTGTTAAAAACCATATCCGAAAAAGTGAAATAATGATTAATGGATCGATAGATATACTGCAACATCTAATGCAATAATCAATCTGAAAAAATTAAAAATAATCTCGAAAATTCTTTTTAAATTAACATGTTATTTATTAATGTACCTATTATGAAGAATTTTCAGGAAATCGTGTTACCCGACATTTCAGATGCCGGATTACCAATGGCTTATCCCTCAGGACAAAAGAAATTACCTGTTTCCGGAATGGTTTTAGCAGCAGATATGGGTGGGACAAAAACAGAACTGGCAATGTTCCAAATCGAAAAAGGAAAATTGACTCCTATCAAAAACCAGCGATATGCTACCACTGATCACGATTCTTTTGTTGAGGCGATCCGCCATTTTCACGATGACGGATCATCTGTTATTGATTGTGCCTGCCTTGGTGTGGCAGGTACTGTTGAGGTCGATGTAGTTCGTGGGGTTAACTTTGCCTGGGAAATAGACGCCAAAAAATTAGAATCGGATCTTAATATAAAGCGGGTGCTTCTTATCAACGACCTTGAGGCCAATGCTTACGGCTTATCTGCGCTCGAAGATTCAGACTTTGAAATTCTTGCTGAAGGGGAGAAAAATGACGGCAATGCTGTAGTGATCTCACCGGGAACAGGTCTTGGCGAAGCCGGAATGTATTGGGACGGGACTAATTACCATCCATATGCCACAGAAGGCGGTCATTGCAATTTTGCACCTACCAATTTACAGGATGTTGAACTTTGGAAATTTTTAAAAGATAAATTTGACCACGTGAGCTGGGAAAGACTTATTTCAGGAAAGGGCATTCTAAATATTTATGAATTTTTACGAAAACAAAACGGCGAAAAAGAGCCTGACTGGCTTACTGAACAACTGAAGATCGACCATTCACCCAAAGTCATATCAGCAGCAGCCATTGAAAAAAATGATCCGATATGTGTTGAAACATTGCAGCTTTTCTTTAAATATCTTGCCATAGAATCCAGCGAGCTTGCATTGAAGACCAAAGCAACTGGAGGAATTTATATAGGCGGGGGCATCGCACCTAAGATCCTCAGCCTGATCGATAAAAAAGAATTTTACAACAATTTCATCAATGTGGGACGAATGAAGCATCTGCTAAAAGCCATTCCCATCAAAATAGTCCTCAATGATAGAACTGCCTTGATGGGTGCAGCATATTATGCGGCAATGGGAATTATCGATCAGTAATCTGATCATTCCGGAACTGTACAAATATTTTCCCTATTCTATTAGTTCTCATAATTTAGAGGCTGCAGAAGAATCCAAAAACCATTGCACGTTTTTTTCATTCGATTTGATTAAACGTGCAGGGTATTGATGTACTGATCCCGATCTGTCTTCCAAGACGTGAAATACAGCATCAGATTTTTCTTCTCCAAAACCCAAAAACGCAATATTTCTTGCCTGATTGATCAAAGGAGCAGTCATCGTAATCCGAAACATATCGACCTCTTCCACAAAGACCGATCTGATCGTAGCTTCGGTCTCTTCCAGAACTGCAGTATTTGGAAAGAGTGAGGCGGTATGTGAATTATCACCAAGACCTAAAAGAATAAAATCGAATTCAATCGATCTTTCGCCAAAATGCGACTTAATGCTTTCCATGTAGCTGTGCGCCGCTTTTTCAGGCAGATCAGATGTATTCACCTTGAAAATATTTGATTCTTTGATCTTTAATGGATTAAACAACGCCTCCTCAACCATCATAGAATTTCTTTGGGGATCATTTTCAGGGACAAAACGTTCATCACCAAAGAAAAAATAGGTCTTTTTCCAATCGATCCTATGTCTGAAAATGTCAGACGCCAGCAGTTCATACAATTTCTTTGGGGAACTTCCGCCGGACAGCACAAAATTAAACTGCCCTCTTTCTTTAATAGCCTTTTGTGAAACCTCAATAATGGTCTCTGCCAAAGCGTCTATTAATTCTTCAACATCTTTAAATATCTTTAAATCGCTCATCAGCTATTCTTATTTTTTTGAGGTAAATTGATCCAGTGGAAACCATCTTTGGCAATGAGTGCATCTGCATTTTCAGGACCCCATGAATTTGCGGGATAATTCGGAAAGTTGGTCATTTTATTATTTTCCCAATGATCGAGAACCGGCATGACCACTTCCCAAGCGGCCTCTACCTGATCTGCCCGCATAAATAAGGTCTGGTCTCCTGAAATAACATCCAGCAAAAGTGTTTCATAAGCTTCCGGCGCATCTTTTTTTGTCTTTTCCGAATAATCAAATACCATATCTACGGTATTCAACACCATCTCAAGACCTGGTGTTTTGCTTTCAAGTTGAAATTTGATGCCCATATCGGGTTGAATACTAATGATAAGCCTGTTTGGTTTTGGAAGAGTCAATTCCTCATTATGGAACATATTATGGGGCACTTCACGAAATTGTATCACGATGTATGAAGCCGATCTGGAAAGCCGTTTGCCTGTGCGTAAATAAAAAGGAACACCTTGCCAGCGCCAGTTATCGATATTGAATTTCATCGCAGCGTAGGTCTCGGTATTGGAAACAGGATCTACATCAATTTCCTCACGGTAACCCGTAACTTCCTTCCCCTCTACCCAGCCAGAGCCATACTGTCCCCTGACCGCAAGAGTATCGGTCATTCCCGGTACTATCTTTCGTATTGCTTTTAAAACATCGACCTTTCGGTCGCGTACAAGGTCGGCATCAAAGTTGACGGGAGGTTCCATGGCAACGATGCACAACAATTGAAGCAAATGGTTTTGGATCATATCCCGCAAGATCCCGGCATTGTCAAAATAACTGCCTCTTTCTTCCACACCGATCTTTTCGGTTACCGATATCTGTACATGTTCAATATGGGTACGGTTCCACAAAGGTTCCATGATGATATTGGCAAAGCGAAAAGCCATGACATTCTGAACGACTTCTTTTCCCAGATAGTGGTCTATCCTGTAGATCTGTTTTTCGTCAAAAATGGTCAGCAGCTTAGCATTCAAAGTCCTTGCAGACTCCAAGTCTCTACCAAATGGTTTCTCTATAATAATGCGTGACGTCTTGTTATTATTCCCTAATTTGCTTTTTGAAATGTTGTCTGCAATCGTGCAGAAGAAATCCGGTGATACAGCGCAATAATACAGGATGGAAGCATCTTGTTTCCATTCCTCTTTTAATTGAGTAATCGTAAGTTCAAACGCATTGTATGAATCTATATCATCGATATCGGCTGCCTGATAAGAAATATTTGAGGAAAATTGAGACCAATCCTCTTTTTTGGCCGTACCAGTTCTTGAAAACTCGTTGATTCCCTCCAACAGGGAATCCCTGTATTGTTTATCCGTGAATTTTGTTCTTGAAGTTCCTATGATGGCAAATTTTTCAGGAAGCCTTTTTTCAACGAAAAGGTTGTATAACGCAGGAATAATTTTCCGCTTGGTCAAATCTCCATTTCCTCCGAAAATAATGATAACCGTGGGATTTATAGTGGTATCTGATGTTTTTGGCATTATGTATTTAATTTTTTTTACTTAGACTAAGACAACAGCTTAATTTTTAATATTTTCCATTACCCATTTGGTATGAAATACACCTTCTTTAGCTTTCAGTTCATAAGTATGAGAACCGAAGTAATCCCGCTGTGCCTGGATAAGATTTGTCGGCATATTTTCAGAACGGAAGTCATCGAAATAGGTCAATGCTGCAGAAAATGCGGGCGTTGAAATACCATGTAACACCGCATCTGAAACGACTGTTCGGTTACTTTTAATGCTTTTAGTAAGGTTTCCCGCAACAGTTTCATCCAAAAGTAGATGCTGCAAATTAGGATTTTTGTTAAATGCTGCATAAATATCTTCCAGAAATTCGGAACGAATAATACAGCCTCCACGCCAAATTTTCGCAATAAGATCTAAGTTCAGATTATATTTAAATTCTTCATTCGATTGGTAAAGCAAATGCATTCCTTGGGCATAAGCGGAAACCATGGCAAAATAGAAGGCTTCCTCTAGTTGATCACAATAGTCACTTTCACTTTTTGAATAATGCATCTCAGCCAAATCCGGATATATTTTAGAAGCCTGAACTCGCAGATTCTTTAATGAAGAAAGATCACGCATAGAAACAGCAATATCAATCACCGGTGTTGGAAGATGCAGATCCATTGCGGCCTGGGAAGTCCATTTACCAGTTCCTTTTGCTTTAGCCTCATCTCTGATATTATCAAGCAAAAGATTTTCTTCTCCTTCATTTTTATATGCGAAAATATCTGTGGTGATTTCTAATAAATAAGATTTTAATCTTCCCTCATTCCACTTTTTATAAACTTTATGGATTTCTTCATTATCCATTTGCAGCCCTTTTTTCATGATCTCATAAGATTCAGAGATCAACTGCATGATTGCGTATTCAATACCGTTGTGCACCATTTTCACAAAATGACCTGCGGAACCTTTTCCCATAAAAGCAACCGTAGGTTCACTATCTACATGAGCTGCAATTTTCTCAAGAATAGGTTTTAGGACTTCATAAGCTTCTTCATCACCACCAGGCATCATACTTGGACCTCTGCGTGCGCCCTCTTCTCCACCTGAAACGCCCATTCCAACAAAATGGAAACCTTTACCTTCCAGTTCTTTGTAGCGTCTTTCGGTATCTGTATAATGTGAATTTCCTCCATCGATAATGATATCTCCCTTATCCAATACAGCCAGCAATTCATCGATTACATTGTCAACAATTTCACCGGCAGGGACCAGCATCATGACAACTTTCGGACTTTTAAGACTGTCTGTAAATTCCTTCAGATTTGAAAAACCCTGAATATTTTTATTATCCAGAGCATTAAGGACATTGACTTTTTCGATGCTGTTGTCATAGCCGGCGCAGTTATAACTGTGGTCTGCAATATTTTGCAGAAGGTTGGAGCCCATTGTTCCCAAGCCTATCATACCGAATGCGTTTTGATTTTCTTGTTTCATCTTATTACTTTATTATAAAATTTTCCAGAATATTTTTAGTTGTTTCAAAATTCTCATGGAGGATACTGTTCATTCCGAGATTTTTAGCCGTATTGACAAACATGGGTATGTCGTCAAAGTAGATACATTCATCGGGTTTAAACTGCGTGATATCCATAGCCATTTTAAAAATTCGGGGATCCGGCTTCTGTACTCCAAGATAACATGAGGAGAAAAAGCCGTCAAACAATTCATGCAGTTTGAAGGTCTGAATGCGATATTCATTGAGATCCAGGTTCTCATTACTGAGTGCAAACACGGGTAGATCTGTTTGTGTTTTCCACTCTTTCAGCCATTTCAATAGATTGGGCAACTCGATCGACCGGGAAAACATAAATTCCCTAAATTCCATCTTCGTAAAATCACGCGGCGTGTGAAATAAAATAGTGTCCAGGTATTGATCCAATGAAATGCTTCCGATCTCAAAAACATTGTAAATGAAATTATGCAGAGTATTCATTTCCTGAAAGTCGAATTTAAAAATTTCAGAGGCCTTTTCACGCGACTCATAGTCCCAACCATTGGTAAGAATTACTCCTCCAATATCTATAAAGACCACCTTTATTTCTGATTTATTAAATTCAGACATTACTTATTTTCTTTTCAATCATCTCACTGCTTTATTTCCAAGTTTTGAATCTTTTTAAGACGTCGGAGATGTCTCTCAGCACCGATAAATTTGGCATTGAGAAAAGCTAAAACCAACTCCTGTGCACTTGCATAACCTGTCACACGACCACCCAGACACAGTAAATTCATATCATCATCTTCAACTCCCTGGTGTGCTGAGAAATAATCAGTAATCAATGCCGCCCGGATGCCGGCAATTTTATTGGCTGCAACACAGGCTCCCACACCGCTACCACAAATGGCAATGCCACGGAAAATCTCTCCGGCAGCTACTGCTTTTGCAAGTGGAATCACATAATCCGGAAAATCATCGGCGTTGTCAAGTTGGTTTGCACCGAAATCTACAGGCTCGAATTGATTTTCAATTAAAAAGGATTTCATCCTTTCTTTAAGTTCAAAACCGCCATGATCTGCGCAGATTCCTATCTTTTTTAATGATGTTGACATTTTCTTTTTATTTGATTCGGAAATGATTTATAATTAAAACGATACACTAAGTTCGTGAAAAATCTTATTCCTTTTTCAGAAACAATGCATTTGCTCTTTTTACTACATTTTCTACCGTGAATCCGTATTCTTTCATGATTTCTTCTGCGGGTGCAGATTCACCAAATTTGTCGATTCCGATGACATCCCCATCGTCGGTTGTATATTTCATCCATCCCACTGATGAACCTGCTTCAACAGCCAATCGTTTGCGTATATTTTTTGGTAAAACTTCTTCTTTATAGGCAGCATTTTGTTGTTCAAATAGATTCCAGGAAGGCATACTTACAACACGTGCGTTGATCTTATTTTTCTTCAATTCTTCCTGTGCTTTTAAAATTAAATGAACTTCCGATCCGCTGGCAATAAGAATAATATCCGGTTCTTCTTCCGAATCTGAAAGGATGTAAGCACCTTTCTCCAGGTTTTTGGCACTCGCATATTTTTTTTGATCGATCACCGGAATTTCCTGTCTGGTCAATGCCAATGCGACGGGACCATCTTTGTGCTCAATGGCAACACGCCAAGCTTGTGCAGTCTCGTTGGCGTCCGCCGGACGAATGACTGTCATGTTCGGAACTGTTCGGAGTCCAATTAATTGTTCTACCGGTTGATGCGTTGTTCCGTCCTCTCCAAGACCAATACTGTCGTGGGTAAAAACCATGATCTGACGTATCTTCATAATGGCGGCCAGCCTAAGCGGCGGGCGCATATAATCTGAAAATATTAAAAATGTGGCGCCATACGGAATTAAATAATTGCTCAGCGCCATTCCGTTAAGCACAGCTCCCATCGCATGTTCACGGATTCCGAAATGGAAATTACGCCCGCCCCGCTGTTTCACTGAAAAGGATTCATACGCCTCAAGAACTGTATTTGTAGAAGGCGACAGATCAGCTGAACCGCCGATCAACTGAGGTAAATATTCTGCAATGGCATTCAATGTTTTACCTGAAGCCTTGCGTGTCGCAACATCCTCACCAGGTTCAAAAACGGGGAGTTTGTCTTCCCAGCCTTCCGGCAATTGACCAGCGGTAATGGATTCGTATTCTTTTGCAAGATCGGGATGTCTTTTTTTATAACTTTCATATAATTCATTCCACTTATCTTCATTTTTAGAAGATTCCTTGCCCGCTTTACGGTAGAAGTCTAAAACATCATCAGGAACAACAAAACTTTTGTCTGGATCGAATCCGAAATTTTCTTTGACCAAACGAACCTCATCTTTACCCAAAGGAGATCCGTGTGCAGCTGCAGAATCATGTTTATTTGGACTTCCGTAACCGATGTGGCTGCGGACAATAATCAGTGACGGACGCTCAGTCTCTTTCTGGGCATTCTTGATCGCATTGGATAATTCTTCATGATCATTGATATCCGGCACTTCTTGCACCTGCCATCCATAGGCCTGAAATCTTTTGGATACGTCCTCATCAAAAGCCAGATCGGTATTACCTTCTATCGTTATATGGTTGCTGTCATAGAAATAAATCATATTTCCCAATCCCAGATGTCCGGCAAGCGATGCTGCTTCGGCGGAGACGCCTTCCATCAGATCCCCATCACTGCAGATCGCATAAATTTTATAATCGAAGATATTGAAATCCGCTTGATTGTAACGTTTTGCCATATATTGCTGAGCGATTGCCATCCCTACTCCATTTGCAAATCCCTGTCCGAGCGGACCGGTCGTGACTTCTATTCCTGGTGTGAGCCCATATTCAGGATGACCTGGAGTGATGCTTTGTAATTGCCTGAAATTTTCAATGTCATTCAGGGTAATTTGATAACCTGTTAAATGTAAATAGCTGTACTGCAGCATGCACGCATGACCACAAGAGAGGACAAACCTGTCACGATTGGCCCATTGTGGATTTTTTGGATTGTAATGCATCACCTCTGACCACAGCAAATGGCCTAAAGGTGCTAATGCCATAGGTGTCCCGGGGTGTCCTGAATTGGCTTTCTGTACTGCATCGGCTGCCAGAATCCTTACGGTATCGATACATTTCTGAGTTGAGTTTCTATTTTCCATTGATATATTTCTATTTTGGCGGTTACTTTAATTGGTGTTTTCTTTTTGATTTATTTGGAAGTGAGCATGGAACCGGACTGTTTTTTTAAAAATATAAAGTTTAAAAACCATCCGATATAATGATAGGTTCGTTTTGCAAATATCTTTCAGACTTTCAGCTCTCAGTTAAATCATTTCAATACCCTAATTCCTACATCAAAACCGTGACCATTCTAAAGTTTTACAACCATTAAACAATAGACTATATGACATAGAAATTCAACAGGACACTGATAGGAAAAAACGCATTCATTCATCTACTACTAATTTAATTCCTTTCCTCAGCAGCCATTTTTGCATAGTGGTACAATAAGTTTTGGGCTTGTTCGATATTAGACGGCTCGCCTTTCCAAACATCCAATGCGGGCTGCTGGATGGCTCTTGCAAAGGAGAACGTAACAATCCATGGCAAATGACCTTTAAAATTTTTATTAAGTGCACGAAGGTTTGCAGATGCGTATTCAGGCGACTGACCACCTGATAAAAAGGCAATGGCAGGGAGTGCTGCAGGAACACAGGAGCGCAAACAGTTAAAAGTGGCTTCTGCAACTTCATCGTTACTGTTCTGAATCTCGCAGGTGTTCCCTGCAACGATCATATTCGGTTTTAATATGATTCCCTCCAAATTAATTTTAAACTGATACAATTGATAAAAAAGACTTTTTAATACTTGTTCAGTTATATTATAACATTCCTGCAAAGAATGATCTCCCTCCATCAAAACCTCAGGCTCTATGATAGGCACAATATGCGCCTCCTGGCATAAAGCTGCATATCTTGTAAGAAGATAAACATTGGCATTGATGCATTCCACGGTTGGAATACCATCACCAATTTTGATAACAGCACGCCATTTTGCAAAACGGGCACCCAATGTTTTATATTCTGATAATCGTTCCCGTAAACCATCCAAGCCTTCTGTGATCAATTCATTAGGGAACCCAGCCAAGGGTACGGTTCCTTTATCCACTTTGATTCCGGGCAGTATTCCCGCTTTCATTAATACTTCCGCCATCAGTTCACCAGTATCGGTTTTCTGTCGGATCGTTTCATCAAACAAAATGGCACCTCCGATGCTTTCATTCAACCCTGATGTGGTAACCAGCAACTGCCGATATTGTCGTCGCATTTCCTCGGTCCGTGAAATGCCAGATGCTTCAAAACGTTTGTCACAGGTTTTACTGCTTTCATCCATTGCAAGAATACCCTTTCCGTTGGCAAAGAGTTCCGCAATCGTGTTTTTTAATATCTGTGTATTCATGTGTTTAACATTTTTAATGCAAGATCTCAACACTAAAATAATCCCTTACAAAGGCGTGCTCCTGTCCCTCCGTCATCTTATCTGTCTGCTTTACCTCAAATTTTATTTTTGAAAAAAGATGATCTTTTTCTAAAACATTCAGAAGTTCAGTTTTAGCTTCGGTAGGACCAAACAATAACACATCATCATAGTTTCTGATGTATTTGCCTATTTCTTTGTAATATTCGTAGTCATCGTGCTGCTTTTTTTTGTGCATCATTTTTTCACTCTTTACCAGCGATCTCTCCCTTTCGGCATCAGTGAATTTTGAGGTCACGACTTTGGTAACCATAGGTTCACCATATTCTATCAAATGGGCATGTGAATGATCCATACAAATACCTGTTTTTTTTTCTGTTTTCATTATTGTTGAATTTATCTGTAATTAAAATTTCATTTTGTAGTGTCTGCTACCTTCCATTTCCAGTTTAGGATCTCGGGAAGGTCTTTCCCATGTTCATTGACATAGTGTTTGTGCTCAATCAATTTATCCTTCAATTGCTGTTTCAGGTAATCACCTTTGCTCCCCAGTTGAGGCAGGCGATCAATTACATCGATCACCAAATGAAAGCGATCGATCTCATTTTGAACTCTCAGATCAAAAGGTGTCGTAATAGTACCTTCCTCTTTGTAACCTCTTACATGCAGGTTTTGATTTTTGCGTCGATAAGTCAAGGTATGCACGAGCCATGGATAGCCGTGAAAATTAAATATAATATGTTTATCTTGTGTAAAGATAGAGTCATAATCGCGGTCAGTCAATCCATGCGGATGTTCTGTACTGGATTGTAGCTTCATAAGATCGACCACATTCACCACTCTTATTTTAAGTTCCGGAAGATGCTCGCGCAATATTGAAACTGCTGCCAATGTTTCTAATGTTGGCGTATCGCCACAACAAGCCATTACGACATCGGGTTCACCTCCCTGATCATTGCTTGCCCACTGCCAGATTCCAACGCCTTCAGTACAATGCGTTACCGCTTCTTCCATAGTCAACCATTGTGGCAGCGGATGTTTACCGGCCACTACCACATTCACATAATTTCGGCTGCGAAGACAGTGATCAAAAACTGATAAGAGGCAGTTGGCATCGGGTGGTAAATAGACCCTCACGACATCTGCTTTCTTACTGATGACATGATCCAAAAACCCAGGATCCTGATGCGTAAAACCATTATGATCCTGTTGCCATACGTGTGAAGCCAACAAATAGTTCAGTGAAGGAATTTTTCTGCGCCATGGGAGTTCCAAAGTTACTTTGAGCCATTTTGCGTGTTGGCTGAACATCGAATCCACAATCCGTACAAATGCTTCATAACAGTTAAACACACCATGTCTTCCCGTTAATAGATACCCTTCCAGAAAACCCTGACATTGATGCTCACTCAGCATAGAATCTACCACTTCGCCGGAAGGTGAGAGAAATTCGTCATACTCTTCTGTTCGTCCCTCCCACTGGCGGTTGGAGGTTTCAAAAATTGATCCCAGTAGATTGGACATTGTTTCATCCGGGCCAAATACACGAAAATGATGTTCATCACGATTTAGCTTCACTACATCCCTTAGAAACCTTCCAAGAACCATGGTATCCTGTGCGAATACTGCGCCCGGTGATGGAACCTGAACTGCATGATCATAAAAATCAGGCATATGAAGGTCTTTTGACAATAATCCCCCATTGGTATGCAGATTAGCACCCATTCTTCGATATCCTTTCGGAGCCAATTCTGCAAGTTCTGCGTTAAGTGTTCCCTTTTCATCGAATAATTCTTCAGGCTTATAGCTTTTCATCCAGTTTTCTAAAAGCTGTACATGATCAGGATGATCTGCGTCTACGAGAATGGGCACCTGATGTGACCGGAATGTCCCTTCTATCTGGAGTCCGTCAACTTTCTTCGGTCCTGTCCAGCCCTTCGGAGATTTTAAAACGATCATCGGCCATCTCGGGCGGGTGTTATCATTTTCAACTCTTGCATTTTTTTGAATAGCCTGAATATCTTTAAAAGCATTTTCTAATGCGTGAGCCATCAGTTCATGCATCGTAAAGGGATCATCACCTTCTACGAAATAAGGTTTCCATCCACAACCTTTGAAAAAATTCTCCAATTCATCATCTTCAATACGCGCTAAGATCGTTGGGTTGCTGATCTTGTAACCGTTCAGATGTAGGATAGGTAAAACAACGCCATCTGTAATGGGATTAAGTAATTTATTCGATTGCCATGAAGTTGCCAGAGGTCCCGTCTCGGCTTCACCATCCCCGATCACACATGCAACGATGAGATCAGGATTATCGAAGGCTGCGCCAAACGCATGGCTCAATGAATAGCCCAGCTCACCACCTTCGTGGATAGACCCCGGTGTTGTAGGTGCCACATGGCTCGATATTCCACCCGGAAAAGAAAACTGTTTAAAGAGCTTTTTCAAGCCGTCTTCATCCTGTGTGACGTTTGGATAAACTTCGCTCCATGTACCTTCCAGATAAACATTGCCAACAATGGCCGGACCTCCATGTCCCGGACCTGCAACATAAATCATATTCAAATCGTATTTTTTAATGATACGATTGAGATGTACATAAATAAAGTTCTGCCCTGGCGTTGTTCCCCAGTGACCTACTACGAGAGGCTTTACATGCTCTAATTTTAGAGGTTCTTTTAACAGAGGATTATCATACAAATAGATCTGTCCTACAGACAAATAATTGGCTGCCCGCCAATAGGCATTGATTTTCAGCAATTGGTCTGGCGACAAGGTCGTGCTCTTTATATCTCTTGTTTCTGTTTCCATACTATTTCTTTAATTTAATTTCAATAGACTGATGACCAGTCTTGCTATTATTATTTCTTCATTGGTTGTAATAACATAGACTTTAACGCTGCTTTGGTCTGTAGAAATGATGGTTTGATTATGCCTGTTTTTCATCTCATCGATTTCGATTCCGAGAAACTTTAACCCTTCACAGATCCGATCTCTCACCTGGTAGCAATTTTCACCAATACCACCAGAAAAAACCAATGTATCCAAGCCATCAAGTGCGGCAGTAAAAGCGCCTATCCATTTCTTTGTCTGATAGCAAAAAAGATCAATTGCTTCGGATGCGCGGTGATCATTGGTTTCAATTTGAAGCAGTTCACGCATATCAGAACTTGTTTCGGATAATCCCAAAAGACCTGATTCGTGATTGATCAGACGGTTGAAAGCATTAGGGTCAATATTTTCTTCCTGCATAAGATACCTGATAACTCCCGGATCCAGATCGCCCGTTCTCGTTCCCATTGGTAATCCCGATGTCGGTGTAAAGCCCATGGTGGTGTCTAAACATTTACCGTTTTTTATTGCTGCTAAGCTGGCACCGCTGCCTAAATGGGCTAAAATTATTTTTCCTTCTGCGGTTCCTTTTCCTGTAATCCTTTCAAGCTCTTCCACCAAATAGGTGTAGGAAAGGCCGTGAAAACCATAGCGGCGGATACCTCTCTCAAAATATCGGCGTGGAAGGGATAGCAATTGGGCAACCATTGGCATCGAGGTATGAAATGCTGTATCAAAACATGCAATTTGCTTTATCGTGGGATAACTTTTCTTAAATACCTCTATTAATTTGATCTCTTCAGGCAGATGATCAGGATCGAAGGCAGTCATACTCTTTAATTCTTTTAAAAATTCATCTGTGATAATTTCCGGTTGGACATGCTCCATTCCAAAAACAATCCTGTGCCCTATTGCCTGGATCGAGGCAATATCCTGATACCTTTCCAACCAGTGAGACAAATAATCTGCAGCCTGACCATGATCTATCGCTTCGATCTCGGTACTGTTTTTTTGTTGGTCACGATTTGTAATGGTTAATCGGGATTTATCAGTTCCAATATTTTCGATGCTTCCGGAAAGAAAAAGCTCAAGAGGATTTTGGATTCTATACACAGAAAACTTGATGCTGGATGAGCCGCCGTTTATCGTTAATACCATTATATGATAGTTTAAAAAAACATTTAAATCTGCTACAATCAGTAATATATCTTTTTTATCATTCCGTTATTCAAACCGTATTGGTATGAAATGAAAACTTAGAATAGCAATACATAAATCCCTTTATAGTAAAGGTAGGTATCAATACATCGGAACAGTTGTACAATAGGATGTATAACTTACATCATTCTCACTTTTGAAAAGCCGTTGATATTAGAGAAGCAGATCCAGCAGATGTCTGGAAAATATGTTGTAAGTTGAGTGCGATGAATTTTCTGACAAAGACATGTCGATTAAAAAAACGGTTCGGTATAGGATCTGATTAATTTGGAAGAAGATCACCAAAAAAAACTCTATTATTCATTTAGATGAAAGATAGAGTTAAGAATTAGCGATTATGGTTTTATTTCTTTTTCTTGAGTTCTTTTTCCTGCTTGCGTTCTGCTTTTCTGAAATAACCACGGAATAGAAAATTATGTTTTAATGCTTCCATATTTTCATTTAATTTTTCCGCAGCTCCTTTTACACTGATGATCGTCGAATCGATATTTTTCACCAATGTTTCATCTTTTGTTATATAATTTAAAGAACCTTTTCCAGACTTGATCTCATCGACATAATCGTCCAAACTTTGAGAGATCTTGTTGATGTCTTTACTGGATTTTTCCAAATTAGAAAAAACATTTTGAATTTGTGCGCGGGATTTCGGATCACTTAGAAGAACTGCTGCTGCACTTTCGTCGTAGTTTATTTTAGAAATGATAGCATTGACTTTAGCCACAGCATTAGAAGCACCTTCTGCCGTTCTCTTCATTCCGGATACGGAATAACGCAGATCATTTTCAAGCAAAGTATCACTTAATATGGCACCCAATGAACCTTTTCCTTCAACAATCTTATGGGTAATTTTAGCAAGATCAGCAGTGATCAAAACAGCACTTTCGTTGGTTTTGCTAAAAGTCTCCATAATTTCATCAATAGTGACTTTTGTCTTCACCTGGATGTAGTCTCCTGAAACGACCATTTTACCAATTTTGTTTTCTCCGGGTATAATGTTGACAACCATACTCCCTACCAAGCCATCCGAGGCAATGCTTGCCACTGCATTTTTTTTGATGAATTTGGCAGCCTTTTCATCTACGGACATTTCTACCGTTATTTTACCTTCCGCTGTCATCTGTATTTTGCCAACAGTTCCCACATCGACACCGGAATAGCGGACATTGTTGCCAACCTGCAAACCGCTTACATCTGTAAAAATAGCATACAACTGAATATTCTTGCTGAAAAGATGCTGTCTTTTCCCTACGGAATAAAGTGCTGTAATCAGAAGTATGGTTCCAACGATAATAAAAATACCGACACTTATTTTTTTTGAGGTAGCGTTTTCCATAATATTAATTTTTAAAGAATGCCTTTACCTGAGGATCGTCAGAATTTGATAGTTCCTGAAAAGTTCCTTCGGCATAATTTGTACCGTCTACCAAAAGGATCATTCGGCTTGAGATCACTCTTGCGCAATCCACATCATGGGTAATAATGATAGACGATGTTTTGTACTTTAGTTGAATACTTCGCAATAATTCTATAATTTCTTTTGAAGTGATCGGATCTAAACCTGTTGTTGGTTCATCATAGATCATGATTTTAGGCTTCAGGATTAGAGCCCTCGCCAATGCAACCCTTCTTTGCATTCCGCCTGAAAGTTCAGAAGGCATCAGGTCGATGGTTTGTGAAAGACCAACATCTTTTAAAGCTTCTTTGACTAAAACTTCAGTCCCTGTGAAATTCTTAATTTTATCGATATTACGTCTAAGAGGAAACTCTAAATTTTCCCGAACAGTCATTGAATCATACAAAGCACTTCCCTGAAAAAGAAAGCCGATTTCCGTTCTTAATATATCCAGTTCCCTTTGCCCCATTTTTGTAATATCCTCCCCTTTGATCGTAATGGTTCCCCCATCCGGTTTTATTAAACCAACAAGACATTTTACCATGACTGATTTTCCGGAGCCGGATTTTCCCATGATCACCAAACTTTCACCCTCCAGTAGTTTTAGATTAAACCCCTTCAAAACATGGTTCTCACCAAAATTTTTAGTGATATTTTTAAGTTCTAAAACCGCCTGTATGTTATGATCTGTTTCCATTATACATTAAAAATAATATCGGTTACAAATACGGCTATGAAATCTATGATAAAGATCAACATTGAGGTATACACCACAGCAGCGTTGGATGCATCGCCTACCCCTACAGTTCCTTTCTCACAATTATAACCCTTATAACAGCCTATTAAACCGATGGCAAAACCAAAAAAGATTGACTTGATAGTCGCAGGAATAATATCACCAAATTTTATAGAAGTAAAAACCTTATTAAAATAAAGTGTGAATGAAACATCAGACTTTAAATTTTCAACAATCGCCGAGCCTACAAGCGAAATGCTGTCACCTACGATGATCAAAAGCGGAAGCATCAATGTGCTGGCAACGATCCGTGTGACAACCAAATATTTGAATGGATTGGTACCGGAAACTTCCATCGCATCAATCTGCTCTGTCACTCGCATGGAACCTAATTCTGCTCCAATCCCCGAACCTACTCTGCCGGCACAGATCAGGGCGATGATCACGGGTCCAATTTCACGGATGATCGATATACTGATCATCGATGGAATCCAGGATTCAGCACCGAATTGCTCCAATGTCGGACGAGATTGCAGGGTAAAGACCAAACCTAATATAAATCCTGTAACCATGACCAAGAGCAATGAACGGTTGCCAATATTGTAACATTGGCGAATTAGTTCTTTAAATTCAAAGGGCGGTACGAAAACTTCACGAAAAAAACGTCCGGCAAATAGACCTATATCTCCCACTTCAGAGATGTAAGATTTTATAGAGGACGATGAAAGAAAAGTTTTAAACATAAAGTTTAGTTCTTCCTCAAATGTACTCTTAATAGAATGGCTTATGTTACATAAAAAAATGATTTAGTTTTAAAAAAATGGGTAAATCAAAATTTGAAATATTTATTTTAACAGACAATGCAACTTATATTCACATGAGGCAAATAAAGTAATATCGATATGCAATAACATAAATATTAGTAGGTTTAACACAATCCATCAAATAAAATCATCCAGTTTTCTACGTGACAAATATAACTTCACATAATCATTTTAGATATGATTAAAAACATCGATAACTTTCTCAATATCAATCAATAGTTGGTTTGAATAGAGTCCTGTCAAGTTCACTAACAACCAAATGGCTCCAATTTAATCTAAATTGAGCCATTTTTTTTGTTTTTGATTCCAGAAAAGCCAGATTAGCATTTTTTCATTTCTTTAATAAATTTAGGTTCGAAACACCCAAAAAATAATTTTTCGTAAATAATACTTATTAGCAATTACTAAGATTCTCTTGGCTTCTATATTTGTTAGTTCTTATATATTCTTCTTTGACGGATCGATGATCATTCTCAAAGGTTGATCTTTAGTAGCATAAGAATTTAACCAGTTCAGAAAGGTCGTTATTTTGTTTCTTACATTCATTAGTGACATTAGGTGGATGAAGATCCATACCAGCCAGGCGATGAATCCATTAAAATGTTTGATAGGTCCATTGAGGTCTGCAACAGCTCTGTTTCTTCTTATAATTGCCATAGAACCTTTATCATTGTAAACAAATGTTTTTTGCTCCTGATTTTTTTGTACGGCTATTATATTAGATGAAAGAAGCTTAGCCTGCTGAATCGCGACCTGTGCCAATTGAGGATGTCCTTGCGGAAATGCCGGATCCGTTGTCATTATACTCGTATCACCAATTGCATAGATATTATTTTGGCCTTGTACCCTATTAAATCCATCTGTTATCAATCGTTTGCCTTTACCATAAGAATTCTCCGGAAGACCCTTAAAAATCTCTGCTGTTACACCGGCAGTCCAAATGAGATTTGCAGTTTCAATCTTCGTACCGTCCGCTAAAATAACAACTTCGTCAAAATAATCTTTTACATTTTGCGCCAGCTTTATAATAACTCCCATTGTTTTCAGAGAGTCAGTGGCATATTTTTGAGATGCTTTGCTCATTGGTGCCAATATTGTCGGAAGTCCATCCAAGAGATATATTTCAAATAAAACATCTTTCAACTCAGGATAATCTTTGAAGAGTATATTCTTTCTAAGTTCGCTCAACATCCCAGCAATCTCGACGCCTGTCGGGCCTCCTCCTGCTACAACAAATGTCGTAAGCTTTTTTTTCTCTTCGGGACTAGATGTACGGGATGCTCTTTCCAACCTTTCCAGAAGTATATTTTTCAGATTGATGGCATCAGAAATGGTTTTCATCGGAAGCGCATTTTTTTTGATATTCTCATTTCCAAAATAGTTGGAAACCGTTCCTGTAGCCAGTATTAATGTAGAATAGGAAAGTTCACCATTATTAAGTACCACTTTGTTTTCGTTCGGTTTGATTTCTACAAGTTCCCCCATTCTAAAAGTGAAATCAGAATGATCTCTAAAATGTTTTCTGAACGGATAACTGATGTTTGAAACATCTAAAAAACCTGTAGCTACCTGATAAAGTAACGGCGGAAAAAAATTGTAATTATTTTTATCTACCAATATAATATGTTCTTTTTGATTGGATCTTAATAAACGTTCTGCCAGTTCTACACCAGCAAATCCACCTCCTATAATGATAATATTGTTGTCATTCTGCATTAGAAATAGTTTAAAGTTGATAAAATCTATTTAACCATTTTTAAGCCAAATAGGTTTTTGTCAGCTGAATGTTTTTATGGTTAAAACCTAGCATATCAATAATTTAAAAATTAAAAAATTGGCCATTATAATTGTTATTTCAATTTTTGAAATAAATCAAGATATAATGGAAAATTCAAAAATAATTTCAATTTTAAATAATCTTCTTCATATCATTAATGACCGTTTGGAGGGTTTTGAAAAGGTTGAAGGCAAGTGGTATGGGAGAAGAACCATCAACTTAAGGATCAATATGAGCATATTACTACCCAAAGTAAAATAATGAAGAATGAGATCATTAATCTGATCACTTCTTTAGGAGGTAATCCTAATGATTCAGCTTCTTTGTCTGGAAGCCTTCACAGAGCGTGGATTGATATTAAAAATTCAGTCATTGTCAGTCATTTAGAAGAATCGACATTACAGAATGTTATTTTCGGTGAGAAGGCTGCGATACAATCTTATCAGGAGGCATTGGACAGCGGTGATCTTGATCCTGAAAGTTCTGAAGTCATTTCTGAACAACTCAAAAAAATCAAAGATTCCAGTCATCAATTCCAAGGAATATATGACAATATTAATTCGTAGTTCAATTTAAAATTGATACTATAATTAGAAAGACCATCATTGTGATGGTCTTTCTTCTAATATTTTAAATCCAGGGATCCAGAACTACTTTAACACATCCATCTTCTTTTTTATGAAAAATTTCGTAACCTTTGGCTACATCGCCCAAACTTAACTTATGTGTAATAATATCATCCAATTTTACCTGGCCTGTTTCCACATATTTTAGTAGTTTATCTATAATAGCGTGAACTGGCGATTGTCCAGCCTTGATAGTTATTCCCTTATCAAAGATCTGACCCAACTTGAAATTATCATAACTCACAGGATAAACTCCTAACACAGAAACAAAGCCTCCTCTTCGAACACCACTCATGCAAGCTTCTAAAACTTTAATGGAGCCTTTTTCAAAATTTAAAACGGCTTTCGCTTTATCTAATAGGTTCCGTTCTGGTTCAAAACCGACGGCATCAATACATAGATCTGCACCTCTGCCATCCGTCAGATTTCTGATTTCTTCAACCGTCTGCTCTGCGCTTTCCCATAGAATCGTTTCGCAGCCAGTTAGTCTTTTGATCTGATCGAGCCTATACTGTAACGTGTCAATTACAATGACTTTCCTGGCATTGTGAAGGATCGCACTTTTAACGGACATCGATCCTACTGGTCCTGCTCCAAAGACTGCAACAGTTTCTCCTCCTTTCAGATCACCCCACATTACTCCTGTATAACCGGTTGGGAAAATATCCGTCAAGAATAACACCTGTTCATCAGTTAAATTTTCGGGTACTTTCCTAGGGCCAAAATTAGCATAAGGTACTCTTACATATTGAGCTTGTCCCCCGCTATAACCTCCATACAGATCTGTGTATCCAAACATTCCGCCACCTTTTTCCGTCAGGATTCCACCTTCCGGACCATAATGGTCGGGATTGCTGTTTTCACATGCTCCCGGAAGATCATGCTCACAGAAATAACATCCACCGCAAGCTATTGGAAAGGGTACTACGACCCTATCTCCCACTTTTAGATGGGTAATATTCTTTCCGACATCTTCTATTATTCCCATAAATTCATGCCCCATAACCATTGGTTTTAATTGTGGCATTCCTCCTGAATACATATGGAGATCGCTGCCGCAGATCGCTGTCGATGTTACTTTGAGTATAATGTCATTTTGATCTTCGATTCTCGGATCTTCAACTGTGTCACAGGTAATTTTACCCGGTGCGTGAAAAACTGCTGCTTTCATAACTTTAATATTTTGTGATTAGATGTCTTATGCCGGGTTATTTCTATCCTTCTCTAGTTCCCAAACGCGGTGATTGGCTATAGCTTTAATGAAAGCATCATCAGTATTATCATTGTCTGAAGTCACAATTGCAGGATCTTTGTGTTTTTTACTTTTAACGTTGCTTGCATTGTAAATTTCATCTGTGTCTTTTCCAAAATAGATTGCTTTGCAATGCTTGTATGCTTCATTTACAAAAAGAAGCGTTCCAGGTTTGTTGTCTTCATTCAATAAATTGTCTGCAGATTTTTTACCGCTTGCAAAATACAATGCATCAAAACAAACGCTGGCTGTACTTGTAAGTGAATGTTTTGGCTCAAAAACAGTTCCGTCATCTGCCTTTAAAGGCGCCAGACTTCCTGCAATAATCTGTACCACAGCTCCTTCTTTTTCGAGTTTTGATTTCAACGTGTTTACATCTTTTGCATTCACTCCGTTTTCCATAATAAAACCGATAACACGGCTTTTTATAGTATCCTTAACCGTATTTTTCATGCTTAAAGCATCAGAACTTTTTGTTGAAGGTTCTTTTTCAGGACTTTGTAAAGTTTTCGGATCTGTATCAGCTGGAATGCTTCCGTTGGGTTGTTTTAGCTTAGTCACATCAACGCCAACTTTTTTAGCAACCAACGCCGCTAAATCTTTATTGATAAAAGCCAATTGCCCAACCACTCTTTCACGGATTGCAGGAATTGTAACTTTTGACAATTCAAAAATCAATGCATTTTGAAGGTGTATCTTTTCAGGTTCCGATTGGCTATTATAAAATAATTTTGCCTGGGAATAATGATCTACAAAACTTTGGCTTCTCGCTCGTATTTTCTTTCCATCGACTCTTTCCTCTTGTGATGTAAAACCACCATCTTTCCACATTGCCTGAAAAGGACAGCCGCCGCCGATAGAGTTTGGCTCATAGCTGACTTTTCCTTTCACGATCTGTTGGCGCATATGTCCGTCACGCTGATTATTATGAACCGTATTAATGGATCTGTTAATAGGGATCTCGTGGAAATTCGGAGAACCCAATCTGGACAACTGCGTATCAGTGTATGAAAATAATCTTCCTTGCAGCAGAGGGTCATTGGTAAAATCAATTCCTGGAACCAAATGGCCAGGATGGAACGCTATCTGTTCTGTTTCTGCGAAAAAGTTATCCGGATTTCTGTTAAGCGTTAAAGTTCCGACCAATTCAACAGGAACTTCTTCTTCAGGAACCAGTTTTGTAGGATCTAACAGGTCGAAATCAAATTTGTGTTCATCTTCCTCCGGAATGATCTGGACACCGAAATCCCATTCAGGAAAAGCACCATTTTCTATGGCTTCCCAAAGGTCTCTTCTATGAAAATCAGAATCTTTGCCTGAAATCTTTGTAGCTTCATCCCATGCCACAGAATGAACACCTAATTTTGGTTTGAAATGAAATTTGACAAAGTGCATTTTTCCTTTATCGTTAATGAATTTGAAGGTATGGACACCAAATCCTTCCATCATCCTGTAACTTCTCGGGATTGCTCTGTCGCTCATGGCCCACATAATCATATGCATACTTTCCGGCATTAAGGAAATAAAATCCCAAAATGTATCATGTGCAGATGCAGCCTGTGGAATGGCATTATCAGGTTCTGGCTTTACCGCGTGAACCAGATCAGGAAACTTCATTGCATCCTGAATAAAAAATACGGGAATATTATTCCCTACAAGATCATAATTTCCTTCTTCCGTATAAAATTTAATGGCGAAGCCTCTTACATCCCGCGCAAGATCTGTACTTCCCGCACTTCCTGCAACGGTAGAAAAGCGCACAAAAACAGGCGTTTCCTTTCCTTCTTCGGATAAGAATTTTGCTTTTGTGTATTTTGCCAGACTTTTATTGATTTTAAATGTTCCGTGTGCTCCGGAACCACGTGCATGTACGATTCTTTCGGGAATTCTTTCGTGATCGAAATGAGTGATCTTTTCTCTCAAGATGAAATCTTCCAATAAGCTCGGTCCTCGTTCTCCAGACTTTAACGAGTCCTGGTTGTTGTTAATTTTTAATCCCTGATTAGTAGTCAGAGCCTGATCAGAATTATCAGCTGTATGCTCTTTCAACTGCTCCAGTTTGTCGTCAGATAGTTTGTTTTTTTTCATAATATACAGTGTGGATTTGTTTATTTTTCAATTAATAAACAAAAAGCATACCTGTAAAATCATTAAAAACAGTTTATAGTTGATAAAAATAATTATTTATGATAACAAATTTATTTTAAAGAGTTTAAGAAAAATCATTTCAAATCTCTGATCAACTGTAATATTTGAGAAGCTTGAATCTCCATAAAAATTTTTCGCACTTTTTCACTTTTCAATTATTATAATTTTTGAAAGTGGGCAAATGTTATTTTTCATAAGGGGGATAGAATAAATGATCTAATCATTAATCATAATGAAAGATGCCTAATTGGGCAACTTCAAAACAATTGCAGTAATTGGTACAGCCCTATCGTTTTAATTAATTATCATTAAGACAGGCTCAATAAAAACTGAAATCAAATCCTTGAAAACAGTAAAAAAATAAGATTGATAATATATTGAAATCTTTTTATGGAAGGTTTGATAAGCTATGCTATCCGGATATCTAAAAAGATTTTTTCCCCGCAGAGGCACTAGAATATATTTGCTATAGAAAATCCAGTAACCTCATATGAAATCATCGTAATGCGAATATGATCTTCTTATGATTGATAGTTTAATAATTAAGAAGGAATACTGCAAAAGATACAGTTCCAATACTTCTGTCCTAAGGATCCAAACGTTTCTGAAAAAATTGATTAAAGCTTATGGAAAGAATTTTTATAGAATTTCATTTAATCTATTTTGAGGACATTAAATAGACTTTTATATATCTTTGTAATAGCTATGAGTACCCAAGAAAATCTGCCCGATAAAAATTTCATCCCTGATTTAATCATTCAGGCACTAGTTTCATCACCTGCACCGACATCCATCTATTCGGGAGAAAATATGATCATACGTTTTGCAAATGAGGGCATGTTGGCGCTTTGGGGCAAAGACTCTTCTGTTATAGGTAAACCTTTGATAGAAGCCATCCCGGAACTTGAAGGGCAACCCTTTTTAGAATTATTGCAGGAGGTTTGGCGCACCGGTCAAACATATTCCGTACATGAGGCACCAGCAAAACTGATAAAAAATGGCTTAGAAACGCTTGATTATTTTGATTATGAATATAAGGCGCTAACCGATAATAACAATAAAACATGGTGTATCCTCAATACCGCACTTAATGTGACCTCCCGCCGAGAGTTTTTGCAGCAAATCAGACAAAAAGAAGAAACAGAACATGAGCTTAATGAGGAAATGGCCGCAACACTTGAAGAGTTGACATCTACCAATGAAGAACTCAACAATTCCATGCAGCAGCTGGCAGAAAGCAGGAAGTATATCCGTACGATCATTGAACAGGCTCCTGTCGGAATTGCCATGTTGAAAGGTTCTGAACATATTATTGAAATCGCCAATCCAGCCATTCTTACGATTTGGGGGCGTGAAGAATCTGAAGTAATAGGCTATCCACATGAGAGTGCCCGTCCGGAATTGAAGGGTCAGCCTGTCAATACTTGGCTTAAAGAAGTTTACCAAAGTGGAAAGCCCAAGATCAATACTGAATTCACTGTAAAATTACACCATAACGGTGGATTAAGGGAAGCTATCGTCAACTCCATATATCAACCAATATTTAATGAAACTGGCGATATTTCAGGGGTTCTCGTCATTCTTGAAGAGATTACTGAGCAGGTTTTGGCACGCAGGAAAAATGAAAATGACCAGCAGATGCTGGCACTTGCCATCGATGCCGGAGAACTTGCCACTTTCTATTACCAACCTGCAACCAACCTCTTTTCTGGAAATAACCTCCTTAAAACGTGGTTTGGCTTATCTTGCGACGAAAATATAGACCTGTCCGTAGCATTAGCGGCTATTTTGCCTGAGGATCGTGATCGCGTTACGGCTGCAATAGCGCATGCACTTAGCAAAGATTCAGATGGTCATTACGCTATAGAGTATAAAATCCAAAATCAAACAGATAAGAAAATCAGGCTGGTGCAAGCAAACGGTAGCGTTTTCTATGATAAAGAAAGTAATCCGTTAAGCCTTAATGGAACCCTTAGAGATATAACCCAACAAAAAAAAGAAGAGGAACGGAAAGATGATTTTATGGGTATGGTCAGCCATGAACTTAAAACTCCACTAACGTCGCTTCAAGCTTACATTCAGATCTTACAGCGAATTGCATCAAAAGAAGAAAATACGCAGCAGCAAAACATTCTGGAAAAATGTTTTAAGCAGACGAATTACATGAACAGTATGATCAATGGCTTCCTTAATGTATCAAGACTTGATTCCGGACGATTGCATATGGAAAAAATAACTTTTGATTTCCAGATATTATTCTCAGAGATTGAAGATGAAGTGGTGTCAACCAATTCTGCCCGTCATTTTGTTTTCAAATCATCAGGGCAGACGATGATATTGGCAGATCGTGAAAAGATAGCGCAGGTACTCCACAATCTTATAGGAAATGCGATTAAGTATTCTCCATCAGATACTTCGATAACCGTAGAATATCTGATAATGGATCAAAACAATTTGATCATTCATATTCAAGATCAGGGAATAGGAATATCCGAAGAAGATCAGGAGCGAATATTTGATCGCTATTACAGGGTAAAAGATTTGAATAGCAGATTTATAGCAGGATTTGGTATCGGACTTTATCTTTCGAAAGAGATTATTGAGCTCCACGACGGTATTATTCAGGTGAAAAGTATCAAAAATGAAGGAACCATATTCTCAATCATCTTACCTATTGATGGTATAAAGACTATCAATTGACACAATAATGGTATAGAAATCAGCTTCTTTAGATTGACACAAACAATGTAAAGCAGGTTTGTTCTTCATCTGAAGTCACTGACAATACACCCCGATGTGCTTTTGCTATTTCTGATGAAATATATAATCCGAGTCCCAAACCATTGTGATTAGATTCTATGCCTACTCTTTTGAAAGGATGAAAGAGGTTCTGCAACTTTTCTTCAGGAATTTTCTGACCATTATTGGTTACCGAAATCTTCCAATGTACGTCAGTGGTCTCTGCGTGAATCATGATTGGAGCATCAACAGAACCGTGTATTATCGAATTAGCAATAAGGTTAGACACCAATTGCGAAATTCTTCCGGGGTCGCACTCAATCACTTTACTGATGTTATAATGTGATTCAATAGCTCTAGCCGGATGAGAAATTTTTAATTCATTAGTGACTTCTGTGAGTAGCTCCTCTAAATTGACGGCAGCAGGAGTAATTGAAATACCTCCACCTAGCCTGCCACGAGCCAGATCCATAATATTATTGACCATTTCATACATTCTTTTCGAGCTGGAATGAACGATGTTTATCAACTTTTTGTCACGTTCACTCATCTCAGATCTTTTCAATACCTGAGCTGCACTTATTACAGCCCCGACAGGGTTTCGAAGATCATGCCCCAGTATTGCTATAAATTGTTCTCGAATGACGGCCTGTTCCTTTTCAATATTTAAGTTTGTTTCTGCAAGCTTTTTGGATATTTTAAAGTTCTCTTCATACAAACGCCTGTCGGCAGCCTTAAATAAAGTAAAACGTATAAAAACAGGTTTATTGTTTTCATCTTTTTTTTCGTATCCATTGATGAAAACTGGAAATTTACCATTTCCTGTATCAGCCAATTCAATGGATACTTCGTCAAATTGTCCTTGTATTCGAAGTAAAGGCCACAAATGGGTTTCAAAATATATTTTACTGCCTATGGCAAGAATATCTGAAAAGCGACTTTCTATAAAATCTTTCGGATTCCCATTCAGCCACTTAGCAGCACATTGATTGAGTCTCGTAATTTTTCCATTGCCATCAGTGATCACATAGCCACATAACGAAGATTCAAAAAAATCGTCAAAATCCTCTGAAAGATCAGGTGATATTTTATCAGTCATTTAAAAATTCTTTAATTGCCGCAATGGTTTCTTCAGGTGCACTCAGGTTAGGACAATGTCCCGTTGCATTCATAATGACCAATTGACTTCCATCCATCTGTTTGTGCATATAATGTCCAACCTCAACAGGGGCAATAACATCTTGACTACATTGAAGAATGAGTACAGGAATTTTTGAATCCTTTAAAATATCCCGTTTGTCGGTTAAAAAAGTAGTTCGCGCAAAATGTTTTGCAATCTCGGGATCAGTTTTGCAGAAACTGTTGGTCAACTCTTGTCCAAGCTCTACTCTATCAGGATTGCCCATAATTACCGGAGCCATTGATGAGGACCATCCTAAGTGATTATCATTAAGTGAATCAAGCAGTTCATTAATCTCCGATCTTTTAAAACCACCGACATAATTTTCATCATTGATATAAGATGGTGAAGGAGCAACCAGCACAAGCTTTGCAAATAGTTCAGGTGCCATTTTTGCTGCCATAATTCCCATTACAGCACTGACTGAATGTCCCACATAGACTGCATTTGAAATCTTTAGTTCTCTGGCAATTTCAACAATATCTTCGGCATAGCCTTCAAGTTGATCATACTTTGTAAATGAATAGGCTGAAAAATCTGAATTTCCGGCACCTACGTGATCGAAAAGAACAGTTGTATATTTTTCCTGAAAAACAGGTGCAACATAGCGCCACATATTTTGGTCACAACCAAAACCGTGGGCAAAGAAAATCACATCTCCTCCTCCTTTTATTGTAACATTATTCCTTTTTAGGACATCCATTAACTCAGTAATTTTCACAAATTTAATGATTTAATTCTGATCCAATTCTATAGTTACAAAATTTAAATCGACAAAGGTTTTTGGAGTTATAAGCTGATAATATTAAGTCTAAAGATCAACAATTATTTATCGACCAATAGTGTAATGTATTGTTGTACAGGGATTAAATGATTACCATTTAAATTAGAACGTCAAATTGATTAGATTCAAATCAACTGCCTGATAAAAGTTTTAAAAATAATTGTCAAATACTAATTGTTCAGGTTGGAAGACTTAGATTCTCTGATTCCAAGAGGTTTAAACAAAGAAATGAAATCAATAATTTTGAAGCTGCGGAAGCGTTTGTGATGGCTTTTCAGGAATTTAAAAAACTTTCAAACAGTGATGAAATCGTTATTTAAAATCGATTAAAAGCCATTTTCAGTGTCAAATTTATCAAGGGCAACACCGAGAAGATGTTCATTTTCGTAGACCTTTGCGTAGAGATATTTTTTCTGGCGAGCTAATTCTATAAGTTGATCCTGACCCAATTTTGGATCTTCATTATCCAGTTTGCTGATGAGTTCCTGTTGCCCAATCTCCTTGCGTTCAAAAAAGTGAAGCGCTTTCAGAGATTTGTAGTAATTGATGGCAGCAGTTTTAAGCGGTTCACCCTCTTGAATGCCATCTGAAGAAAGCATCTCAATACTGTTAATCAATTTGTCGAACTCAAGCGCTTGTTGATCAACAGCCGCTATTGCACCTTTGAAGTTACCCTTTACCAGATAGTTAAGCTTTTTGGTTTCTGAACCATCTTTTCCAAGAATAATCTGAAAAGCTACACGTTCTTTTTGGACAATATTATTTCTGAAATTGGCTGCCTTTGGAGATCGGCAGGAATTGCTGATTAAAAGAACGAATACTAATAAAAAAATTTTAAGCTTCATAACTGACTGCTTATGATTGTTGAAATGAAATTATAAAAATCAACTGAAATGTCACTTTAAAATGTGAATTTATTGTTTTCAATGTTCCGAAAAAACTATGCATAAAAAGTTTTCTAATAATGTGAATTGTGAATCAGGTTCAAAAAGTTGACTCAAAGATTCAAAAATTACTTATTTTTTGATCACTTTGAAAGCATTCTTAGAATTTTCAATGGTTAACATATAAACGCCTGATGGCAGGCTTGCGATATCAATAGTGTTGTTTATAAAATAACCTTGTTTTACAATACCACCAGCCGTATTAAACATTACAAATCCCAAATCCTGCTTATCTTTATTTTCAAAAACGATATGAAGCACATCCTTTACGGGATTAGGATGAATTTGAATATTGTCATTGTTATAATTTTTCACTGTAATAACGGTATTGAGGTATGTTGTATCGGGATTTGTTGTGTAAGGCAGATCTCCCATATATCTTTCTGTATCCTTTGCACACCTAACCCCCATAGCGGCTTGTGGATAAAAACCTGTTCCAGATGCCAATTTACCACCATTCCCGGATGTGCTGCTGAGGTTAAGTCCAATAGCGTAACCCGTGTAGAAATCTGAAGGAGAGCTGGTCCATAATCCGGTTTGATATTTATAGTTATCTACAGTAGGATATCCGCTTCTTTCATTCTTCCAATCATTCCCACCTAGAATTCCACGTATACCGGTTGTAGGGATATTTCCAATATTATATTTAGAGTCAGGAAAACTGAAAACCCATCCAGATCTGCTGGTTGGTGCTGTACTTTCTGAAGTAATTGATAGCGTGTAGCCCGGATATTGTCTATTATTGATTGTATTATTAACAGATTCACCTGTAAGATCTGCAATCGTACTCTGAACAATACCATAATTCGCAAAACTGCTTGTCGTATTGTATCCATTATAGAACCAGGGAGATGAGCCTTTTGCATAAGAACCGTTGTTTCCTGCAGCAAATAAATTGGCATTAGCGGTATCTGGGACTCTCCATCCTGCAGGGCAAGGGTCGTAAGCTGATTTTTCTGTAGCGTGTCCCCATCTGTCTTGCGCCAAGCCATTTTCATCGGAAATCCAATCTTTTACCTGTAGGGATTTTGTGAGCAATGTCCCAGCGTCCTCTATTCCTAATTCATTACCAGTTTTAGGTTGAAAAAGAAAATATAATGGATTTTCAGTAGCATATTTGATAACCTTCCTGATCTTTTCATTTTTAGGATCGGCAGTTACAATTCCGGCATTATATTTATAGACATTCCACTCCCTTGAGTAACCGGAAGTATCTGTTGAAGAGAAAATTGCATCAGTAACAGGAGCTGACAGCCCTAAAACAACGTTGTTATCAGCATCTACTCCGATCTGTTTATAAACATTATATTCCGGTGTAACTTGTACGCTATTGGTATGAGCAGAGATATATTGAGTCCCACCAGGATTATGGAAAGTTGGCAATGGATCTTTTCTTCCCCATTGATAATGAAGTCCGCCAGATTGTTTAATTTGTGTTTTAGATTGCAATTCTGTCGTTAGATTAGGTCTTACCAATGATGATGGCAATGCCTGCAAAGCGCCAAGATTTCTGTCCATAAAAGTGGTCTTAAGCGGTGTTCCTCCTTTAGCGGGATTTATTATTTGTCCGTTGGTAGCAGGAATAATCCCACCATTCGCAACAGATTCGGTTATATAAGTTATTTGATTTTGTTCATGTAGCGGATCTGTTACTGGTGCCCAAATGTGCCAGCTCCAAAGGATTTTATCAGGATCCGATGTTCCCCAAATCCCATTATTACCTTTGTGAAAAGCTACTACGGCATTACCTTTATTATTTGCGGCTATCGTAACTTTCATTTGCTGATCGGGATATGTACCAATGATTTGAATTTTTTTTATTAAAGTCTGATTGTCGGTCCAAACTACACTTCCTGTATTGACATTACCGAAAGGAAGTCCCTTGTTATCTGAAAGGTAAAGCTTGTGCATAGCATATGCTTTTTTGAGGCTAATTATCAATTCTTTATCCTGCAACACTGTTTCATTTGTCTCTCCTGTCATCACTATAAAGCTATTGGGTTCTTTTGTCCATGCTTTATAATCCGTAACATCATCAGTTGTTGACAACACATATTCTGTATCATAAAATGCAGGTAAAAGTGCCATATTTGGATCTTTCATACATCGTACCGCTCCTAAAGCATTTGTTTTAAAAGTTTGATTGACGTAAATTCCATTCCAGCCCGTACTTGAAACATCTGCTCTTTGAGGATCACTGCGAATGATTGTTCCTCTGTTACCCCCAATTCCATAAGTGGCAATAAGTAAAAAAGTATCAGAGGCTGGATCCTGATAAACAACCGCTGTAGGAGTACCAACATTTGCCTGATAATAGATATAGTTTCCACTAGTTGGAATTAATCCTATTTTTCTATTATCAGTTCCATTGAAATCTATTCCCCTGCCGGGGTAAACCTTCACTCCAATCAATGCATCATTAACCGCATTAGGTAATATTTGACTGTAAGCAGTATTTGTATCATCATTGAAACCGCTGTTTTTTCTTCCTAATGGATTAAGGTTATTATTAACGGTATTTCTGCCATAGTGAGAAGGAATTCTCCATCCGTTCGGACAAGGATCATATTCTGATTTTAGTTCATATGATTTGCTATCTGTTGCAACAATAGTATTTCCGCTAGATGCATTGCTGTGCAAGCCTTTTCTATTATCAGACCATAAATCCCAAGTCTCTATCAGATCCGTATTAGAATTATTGACTTTATATTCCTGACTGGAAAACCAAGTACCACTGTTAGTAGCATGGCTAATAATGTCAATAGGGTTATTAATGGCGTATCTTATATTTCCATTAATGCTGTTTGTGCCTGTATCTGTTCCTCTTTGTTTTACAGCAATTGGAGAAGATTGCAATGTCGCATAGGCATGCCTCCTACTTCCAACATCACCTGTAACTTCATAGAATGTTCCATCTTTATATTGCAACGAAGGCACGGGATCTTTTCTCCCCCATTGGTACATCAGACCTCCGGACTTGTTCCAATCGTGGCCTAGAAAGCTGACATTAGTTGCTCCCAGATTCCGATCCATATACTTTGGGATGAATGACTGATTTACAACATCAGTTTCAAATCCTTGTCCATAAGCTGCTCCGTCCGCAGGATCATCCGTAACCCAAATATGCCAGGTCCAGTAGATTATACCATTAACTTTAAAGGCTATAGATGCATTACCCTCACCTTTCGTTTTATCAATTATAATTTTAATTTTAGCACCCTCACCAGTTCCAACAATAGATGTTGAACTAATTAATCCATTCACATCTTCCCAAAACACAGTGGCGGTCTGCTGGCCATTTTCACTAATCGGTGTGAATGAACCAGAGTCATTCTGCATATATCTGCCTTGTTTCCACATTTGATAGGCTTTTGCAACCGGGATGTATAATCCGTCAGTTTTGGTACCATTAGGCAATACACCATCCTTATAAAAAATATAGCTATTAGGGGCACGAGTAAAATCATCTTCAGCTTTTTGTCTATAATAATTGGGAAGGTTGGACATCGTTCCTTTTAGTTGTCCCGTAGTTAATTCCGTATTATAAAATCTGACATTACCAGATGAACCATTTAAATTTACCGCTGGCTTATATTGAAAATTAGAAATGTTTGAATTGTCTGTCAAAAATTTAGAATCCGGCTTTTGTCCGTGAAAAAACACAGCACAAAAAAACATAAATAAATAGTATATCTTAACCATATCAAGTATTTTCGTAATCATATTACAAAATACGTGCTAATAAATTAATTATTATTTATTATTAATATTAAATTCCAAATAATTTCATCAATTATATTTATAAACGCCAGCAATAATTCTCATAATTATAATATCAATATAGATAATGAATAAAACGACACGTAAAAACAGTAATCTGTATAACATACGGTTTAAAGAAAATCTAAACATAAAAAAAAGCAACTCTCTTGAGTCGCTTTTTTTTATTATTTCTTAGTGTAAGCCACACGCCATACAATACCGCTCACATCATCCGCTACAAGCAAAGAACCATCGGCAATCTGAAGTACTCCTACAGGTCTTCCATACACATCACCTTTAGCTTCATCAGCTATAAAACCTGTTAGGAAAGGCTGGTAAGAACCAGAAGCTTTTCCATTCTTAAAAGGCACATAAGCGACTTGATAACCAACCAATGAAGAACGATTCCAAGAACCATGCTGCCCAATGAATGCCCCGTTTTTATATGATTCCGGAAATTGATTTCCTGTATAGAATGTTAGTCCTAAAGAAGCTGTATGACTCCCCAACGGAACATCCGGAACGATTGTCTTGGCCACCAGATCAGGCTTTTCACCTTTTCTTCTTGGATCTTCATTCTTTCCAAAATAAGCATAAGGCCAGCCATAAAATGCATCACGTTTTACGCTCGTCAGATAATCAGGAACAAGCTCATCACCTAATTCATCTCTTTCATTGACAACTGTCCACAATTGTCCGGTTACTGGATTCCAGCTCATTCCTACAGGGTTTCTAAGTCCAGCAGCAAAGATTTTTTCACCGCTTCCGTCTGGATTTATTTCGAGGATATTGGCTCTTCTTATTTCATTTTCCATTCCGTTTTCTCCCACATTACTTCCTGAACCTACAGAAATATAAATTTTTGACTGGTCTTTATTAGTAATGAGATTTCGTGTCCAGTGGTTATTGTAACCTCCTGCGGGCAGATTGACAATCTTTTTTCCAGGTTTTGTAATTTTTGTTTCTCCTGCTTTATAAGGATAAACATAAAGTCCATCGGTATTAGCAACATAAAACTTATCTTTGATAATCAGCATTCCGTAAGGTTGATTTAAATTAGCTAAAAATACGGACGACGATTCCGGGATTCCATCTTTGTTCGCATCACGATAGAGAATGATTCTATTTGCAGAATCTCCGCCTACTTCGGCTTTGCTTTTTCCACTAATATCATTTTTTATTTTGTCTGCTGTGGAACGTTCAGAATTGGAAAGAACCACAAATATATCTCCATTCTCTGCCTGAATCATATTTCGAGGACTCTTAATTCCTTTGGCAAATCGAGTGACAGTAAATCCTTGCGGTGCAACCGGAGTTTTATCTTTTGGCCATCCAATCACATTACTGAATTTATTCTTTGCCCCTTTTTCATCCGGTGGTGGCAGTTTTAAAGTATCAGTTTGGGTGACAGCACTATCACTTTGTCCAGAACCATTGGTTTCTTTTTTATTTTCCTTACAACTAAAAAAAAGCAGAGATGCTACTGCTGGTAAAAAGTAATTTTTCATAATTTAAGATTTGGTATTAAAATGAATGAGGTACAAATATCAGACCTCCAACGATTATTCTAGTTCTTGACAAGGCATTACAAAATGCTTTCTTTAATTTTTAAAACTGCGCTTTGATTCCCAGCACAAAATTTCTTCTTGCTGCAGGATTATAATAACGGTTTCCGAAGGCATTAATATCGAAGCCTAAAACATAGTCTTTATTATAAAGATTCTGAATTTGTAAGGATAAATTTAGTTTTGTTTTATCCATTACCAAAGGAAATCCAAATTGGATATTTCCAATTAAATTTGGCTCTGAATAGACAGAATTGGCATCATTCAAAGGAATTTTTGAAGTATAAAAATGAGAATAATCAATACTTAGTTTTTTGAAAAAAGTAAAATTAAGTAAACTGTTGATTGTGGTTTTTGGAACGCCCGTTAAGTCATTTCCTGTAAAATTATTTTCATTCTGTTGATAATTTTTGAACTTAAAATCATAAAAACTCCCCGAAAATCTGAATTTAAAATTGCTGAAAAAATCATTCCTAAGATTAAAGTTTTTAGATTCCAACAGAAGTTCAAATCCCTTCTGAACCGTTTCACCAGAATTGACAAAATATTCTTGTCCGGCTTCATTTTGCCGTCTTACAATTGCATCTTTCATTCGGAAATCGAAGTAACTTCCTTCTATAAAAATTGAATTTCCAAATTGTTTTCTGATTCCAATTTCTTTGTTCCAGCCGTATTCCGGACTTAGATTTTGATTAAATTCCTGCGTTGAAGAACGGATCTCTTCATTCGTCGGTGCAGAATTTCCTTTTCCTATTTTTCCTCTTGCTGAAAAACCTTTACCAATAAGATAAGCAAAACCAAAATTCGGCAACAACTGGTTTTTAAAATGCACTTTGCCATTAGCTGTTATTGGATAAAGTCTTTCCCAATCGTAAGAATTTGAATTTAAACTAATAGAAATATCAGTAAATAATTTTTCATCAATATTGAATTTTTGTGAAAGAAAATAAAATCCCGAAGTGTTTGTCAACTTATCAAAATTCTGCGGATTGCCTTCTATTCCTTTATTGTTATCATAATTTTTAATTAAAATATTATTGATTCCACCTTCAAAACCAAATCGGTAAGCTAGAGAAATTTTGTCCCAGTTTTTTTCATAATTAAAATGTGTTCTCAAGGCAAAATTCTTTTCAAAACGGTTTTCAAAATTGGTAATAAATGGATTTTCAAAATCTACATATGACCCTTGAATCAAAATAAAATGCGAAAAATTCTGGTTGAATTGATATTCATTGGAAAGTCCGGCTAAAACCATTTTATTGCGAATTCCTGCATCCTGTTCTTTCGCACCGGGAACAGTTGCAGTTCCGGGTCTTGCCTGTTTTCGGTCCAATTGCATTTGTTCCAAAGTTAATCCGCCAGGCGTTTGATAATCGAGGTCAGAATACATCAACATCCCTTTCAATAATCCTTTTTCCGAATATTGAAAATTGTCTTTTATAAAAATCTGTTTGCGCTGAACTTTAGATTGTTCACGATAAGAATCAGTCTGGTAATAATTTTGAAAAACTTCAAAAAAATGCTTTCCAATCTGCTTTGAAAAATCAAAACTCTGGTTGAAAGCTCCGTAACTTCCGGCTGAAATATTTGCAGATAAATTTTCAGAAGATTTCGTTTTTAAAAGTAAGGTTCCGCCTGTAACCGCTCCATAATCGCCACTTTCCGGACCTTTATAGATTTCCATTTTGTCAATCAATTCGGGAGACATTACATTGAAATAGGTATTTCCGGAAGCATCAGATAAAATAAAATCGTCCAGATAAACTTTCACATTCCGAACGCCAAAAGGTGACCTCAAAGTACTTCCACGAAGCGAAATCCTGTAACTTCCCGGAGATCGTTCCTCCATTCTTGCTCCTGCAATCTGGTTGATGGATTCGAGCATTCTTTCGGGCGTATTTTGTTTGAGTAAATTTCCAGAAACAACAGAAACTGATTTTGTAGATGAAATGTACTTGGCAGGTTTTTTATAAGCATCAATTTTTACTTCTGAAATAAAGTTTACCGAATCTCTTTTTTGAGAGAATAATAGAGATGCTGAAAATATTGAAAAGAAAAAATAGATTTTTGTCATTGGATATTGCAAAGCAAAAACTGTACTTTTCTTTCTTCAACAATCATTTGATCTAAGAATCAAAATAAATCGTCTGTCAAATTAAAACTAAAATTAGGAAAATTGTCTGTTTTGAATTTATAATTTATATTTTTTGAATTCAAGAACTCTTGTATTGATATTATTAAATTCTGTAATATCCAGACCTTCATTGAGGTTTTCTGATTATCAAAACAAGCAATCCGATTCCAGATCTTGATAAAAGTTAACTCAACAATTTCATCAGCATATTCTTGTGAGTGAACTGCATTTTGAGCTAAACCATATAAAGTACAAGCATATTTCGAGTATAAATAGTCAAAAGCAGCTTTATTATTTTTCTTTATTGATAAACACAGTTCTGTATCCGATTCAATTTTTGCAAGTTTATTTATCATTAGATATCAATCGTAATCTTCCATAGGCAAATTGTATGCTAATAAAAATAAATACATTATTAAAATGAATTTTACATCAAAATATTATTTTATTTAAATAAATCGCAGCCATATTAAAATAACACCTTAATTATTTCACATTAGTTTTATGGTCTAATGTTTGGTTAAAACATATTCAAATATTAATAAAAAATTCATTATTATGCCTTACATCACAAAAGAAATAGACAAAAACTACAGCATTTATTATGAAGATTTTGGACAAGGACAACCAGTGATCCTTATCCACGGATGGCCATTAAGTGGTAAATCTTGGGAATTACAAGTTCCAGCACTTTTAGAATCAGGATACAGAGTCATAACATATGACAGAAAAGGATTCGGAAAGTCTCAGCCATTTTTGGATGGTTATGACTACAATAGTCTTGCGGAAGATCTTCTGGAACTGATTACACAACTGGATCTTCAAAAAGTGGTTCTTGCTGGTTTCTCAATGGGTGGCGGCGAAGTAGTACGTTTTCTTACCAATTACGGTTCTGACAATGTTGATAAAATTGCGTTAATAGCTTCTATCATCCCTCTCGTAAAACAAAAAGATGATAATCCTAATGGTGTTCCTGAAAAAGATTTGCTTGAAATTCTTGACAATCTTAAGAAAGACCGAGTAACATTTCTTCAGGGTTTCCATATGAACTTTTATAATTATGGATTATTGTCACACTCTGTAAGTCAGGCACAATTGGATTATGATTGGAGCGTTTCTTCTCAAGCCTCTCCTATTGCAACTATTAAAAGTGCAGAGAGCTGGGCGGATACTGATTTTCGTCCAGAATTAAAAAACATTACGGTTCCTACATTAATTGTTCATGGCGATGAAGATAAAATAGTTCCGATAGAAACTGCGGGTGATCAAGCGGCAAATGGAATAGCAAATAATCAATACCATGTAATTTCTGGTGCACCCCATGGACTGAATGTAACACACGCCGATGAACTTAATCGAATTCTTATTAATTTTCTTAAAAACTAAAGAGAAATATTTATGATGATAAGGAGCAGTTAAGTAATTGCTCCTTACTTTGTAAAAAACAACTTTTATATTTCGCGTTCTTTAGACATTCATATTTATTGCATATTTATTAATTGCGAAATAAGCTTGATTCTAAACAAATTAAAAAAAAGCTGAATAACATATCCTTATTAATTATGAAAAAAAATTTGGCAGTGTTTCTTACAGCAGCTTCTGCCATTGCTGCAGCAATATGTCTTTCAGGCTACGGCTATATTTTTAAAGCAATTGGTATTAATTTAAAAAAGGGACCATTAACCCCATCTATTGACGATGGAGAAAAATTCCCATCTAATCCCATTCCTAATTTTAATCCGAAAACCTGGGACAAAGGTTCTTCTTACAATACCCATATTCTTTCAGAATTTCTAATTGAAGACCTTAAAAAAACACGAACTTCGTCCTTATTGATAGTACGCGATAATAAACTTTTATACGAACAATATTGGAAAGGACATAATTCTTTTTCATTGATGAATTCATTTTCAATGGCTAAAGGAATTCTTGCTGTTTTGGTAGGCTGTGCTATTGATGATGGCTATCTACACTCTGAAGACCAATTAATATCATCTTTATTTCCCGACTATAAAAAGAGTCATTATGGGAAATTTCTAACCTTCCGTCATTTGATGACAATGCAGGCAGGTCTGGACTGGGAAGAGGAATATCATCATCCGTTTGCTGAAAACTCGAAACAGTATTTTGTTGATGATCTGGCGAAGCAGGCTTTTGCTATTGAGTTAAAAACAATGCCTGGCGAAAAATATGAATATCAAAGTGTTTCTGCACAGTTGTTAGGCCTAGCTCTGAGAAAGGCTATCGGACAAAATCTCTCTATTTATCTCTCTGAAAAGCTTTGGAAACCTTTGCAAATGGAATCCCCAGCAAAATGGAGCACAGATGAAAAAGGAATGGAAAAAACATTTTGCTGTATACATGCCGTATCAAGGGACTTTGCAAAAATTGGACAATTAATAATGCAGGAAGGAAATTGGGAAGGTAAACAACTCATCAGCAAAGATTACTGTAAAAGAATGCTTACCCCTACCCGAGCGAATGATGCTTTCTGTTACACAATTTGGGCAGACGATGAGACGGAATTAAAATATCGCTTTTTTTATGGATTTTTAGGGCAGTTCATAATAATGATTCCAGACAAAAAAATGGTTATTGTAAAAACCGGAAACTATAATAGATTGGAAGTCGATAAAAAACTAAGACCATTACAGGTGAAATTTTTAGTGCAGGAATTATCACAGATAGTGTAGATATTTATATTAAAAATCTGATTGTAGCGATAAAGACAATCGAATTAACTAGAACCAGACGATGTCAACTTCACTTGTTTCAGATATTTAAAATTATATTGAAAAAAAATTTATATCGATAAGAAATTATATGATAAAAGCTTCTTGAGATAATCGTGGCATAAAAACCCAATTGGCAGGTTAAGGAAAGCCAGCTAGGCATTCGACTACTATTTAGTATTAGATACAACGAACAAAGTCTTCCCACGATAAGAACAGGCTTAGCAATCCCAATATAAAGAGAGTTGTAATCAAGGATCTCCGGATCTGTGAAGGAATACTTAAGGAACATCCCAAATTGTCCGGCTGACGATTTGCAGTATAGCAATAAGCTGTACTATGTTTTTTAAATACTGGTTATTATCAATATCCAAAAGATTGTAGTAAAAACCTAAGGCTTATGACTATGGATGTATCGACAACATCTTCTTTTTGACCTCGTCTTTATACTTTCTCCCAACAGGAATCGTCATATTATTGATTTCAATCTTGCTGGGAGAAACCGAGGTGATATTATCTTTATTAATCAAAAACGAGCGGTGGATTCTGACAAATTTGGATTCTGGTAACAATTCCTGAACAGATGTCAAGGTTTTCAGAACCGTGATTTCCGAATCAATGAGTTTGATTCTGCAATAATTCCGAAGACTTTCTACAAAAACAATATCATTGATTTTAATTTTCTTTATACTTTTATCGATTTTCAGATTGACGTAAGAATCATCATTCTTGTCTTGTATTACAGCGTCTTCTTTTAATAATTTATTCTCTTCATTCAACTCCGAGTTATTTTTCTGGAGATTTTCAATCGTTGTCAGATAAGTATAAGCTATCGGAATCATCGCAGCGATATTGATGTCCAAAGCCGTATTCACTATTTCTGATAGGATAAAAAAACCGGAGTTCTTGAAACCCGGAAGAAAGTTCGGCTGAATAAAATAAAGAAACAATGGACGCTGGACAAACACACTTATCAAAGCAACCAAAACGCAATACGAAACAAAGAAGCTGAAATATTTTTTCTGGTTAAAGAATTTCGGAAACAGATAAAAAAGCGTGATATAAACCAACAACATCCGTGAAGGAAGACAGAAAATCTGAATCAAAATATTCCGGGAATAATTGTCATCCGAAACACCCCAAACCAATCCAAAAAACAGAACGAACGCCGTCCAATATAAAACGTGTTTCAGCCAAAATTTTGATTTGAAATGTTCAGAAAACGATTGGTCCATACTTTTTAATCTTCTGTAAATGTAATTATTTATCCTAAAACAATCTTCAGTAATTTCAATGTCCGTTTTTTGTACAGAATAACCTGTCGTTTGTCCAAAGGCCTTGTAGTAAAAGGAAAGGAGGAATATTTTTGTTCAAAATTCAAACTAAAAAAATGAAACTTCCTATTCAATTTTCACTTTTATTTTTAGCATTTCTTTTTCCGGTTTTAGGATTCGGTCAGGAAAATAAAGCGACGCTTGAAGCTGTAGAATATCTGAAGCAACATCCAAAAAGTCCAAAAGATTATCTCGTTTCGAAATTCAAAAATTACCCTCTCGTTTTGTTGGGCGAGGACCACGCTGTGAAGGAAAACCTTGATTTTGTTAAGAGCATTATTCCTGAATTATACAAAGCAGGCGTTTACAATCTCTGTATGGAATTCGGTGCTTTTGAAAAGCAGAAAGAACTGGATGAATTGCTGAATGCAGAAATATTTGATGAACGAAAAGCAAAAGATATGTTCTTTTATTACAACGTCGGCTGGGCTTACAAAGAATATTTTGACATCTACAAGGCGGTTTGGGAATTCAATAAAATCTTAAAACCTAATGCTAAAAAATTCCGAATCGTCAATCTAAGCTATCAATACCGTTGGGAAAACTTCAAAGGTGGTGCAAGAACGCCTGAGAATATGAAAGCCGTTTTCAATCTCGGAACGTCAGACCAATTCCGGACAGAAATTATCAAAAAGGAAATCATTGATAAAAATGAAAAAGCCTTGATTTATATGGGTCACGTTCACGTTTTCACAAAGTACAAAATGCCAATACTGAAAGTGAACAACAATGATTTTTGTGATTATGATGAAGGAATGGTGGGAAATCGTCTCTACAAATTAATGCCTGGAAGGATTTTCAATATTATGTTTCACACACCGATGTTTTCCAAAACGCAGTACAATCCGGCTTATGTTTCGCCTGCGAATGGAGAACTTGAAAATGCGCTTCAGAAACTTAATTATCCTCAGATTGGTTTCGATTTGATTAATACGCCCGTCGGGAAGCTTTCAGACAATAGCTTTTTCAGTTTTTGCCATTCCGATTTTAAAATGGAGGATTTTTTTGACGGTTATATTTTCCTCAAACCTTTCAAGGATTTGACAGGTTGCACTTACGATGACGATTTTTTCACTGGAAAAGACTGGACTTACATTGAAAACAATTTTCCGGACCCGGATTGGAGAAAATCTAAAAATTTGGAAGAATATAAGACTGCAATTAAGAAATATGTCGATATCAAAGACCGATACAAGGATGTGATTCAGACTTCGATTCCTGCTGTGAGTTCTGGCAAAATCATCAGAATCAACAATTTTCCTTCGAAATATGTTGTTCCGAGAAATGTAGATATCTGGCTGCCTGATAATTTTAATCCGAATAAAAAATACGCTGTTCTCTATATGCACGACGGACAAATGCTTTTCGACGGGTCAATCAACTGGAATAATTCCGAATGGAAAGTGGATGAAAATTATACAGAGCTGAGCAAAAAAACCAAACTTAAAGATTGCATTATTGTCGGACTTTGGAATACCGGAGCAACCCGACATTCGGAGTATTTTCCACAAAAAGCCTTTGAAAGTTTATCTAAAGAATTGCAAAATCAAACGCTTGAAAAATACTTCCAAGGAAAAATACAGTCGGATAACTATCTGAAATTCATTGTACAAGAGGTGAAGCCGTTTATTGATAAAAATTATCCAACTCTTAAAGACAGACAAAATACTTACATCGCCGGTTCCAGTATGGGCGGACTGATATCGATGTATGCGATTTGCGAATATCCGGAGATTTTTGGTGGCTCGGCTTGTCTTTCCACACATTGGATTGGAATCACAGACCTTTTGAATGACGAAATCCCGACTGCTTTTGAAAATTATCTCAGTCAAAAACTTCCTAATCCGAAAACCCATAAAATCTATTTCGATTTTGGAACCGAAGGATTGGACAGCCATTACGAAAAACATCAGAACAAAGTTGACCAGATAATGAAGGAGAGAGGCTTTGATAAAAACAACTGGACGACCAAAAAATTCGAATTGGCTGACCATAGCGAAAATGCCTGGAGCAAACGATTCTCAATTCCATTGGAATTTCTTCTGAAAAAATAACAATCTCAAATTCAATTATAAAATGAAAAAATCACTCGCAATACTTTTACTTTTCATCAGTTTCAATCTCATTCTTTCTCAAAAGATTGAACGAATTGAACCTGCCAATTGGTGGGTTGGAATGAAAAATAATTCGGTCACATTGTTAATCTATGGCAAAGACATTTCAGATTTACGGACTGAGATTTCTTATTCCGGAGTTACTATTACTGAAAATAAAACGGTTGAAAACAAGAACTATCTGTTTCTGACCTTACAAATCAGTCCTGAAGCAAAAGCCGGAACTGTAAAAATCAAATTTTCAAAGGATAAAAAAGTTATTCTGACAAAAGATTTCCCAATTTATGCCCGGGAAACAAACAGCGCCAATCGGGAAAGTTACGGTTCAAAAGATGCTATTCTTCTGATTGTTCCGGACAGATTTTCAAATGGTGATGAAAAGAACGACATCGTCAAAACAACTTTAGAACAAAAACTTGACAGAAGCAATGAAGATGCAAGACACGGCGGTGATATTCAAGGAATTATCAATCATTTGGATTATATCAAATCGTTGGGTTATACTCAGATCTGGAACACGCCGTTGATTGAAAATGATGAGCCGACTTATTCTTATCACGGCTATGCATCAACCGACTTTTACAAAATCGACCCAAGATTTGGAACTAATGAAAATCTGAAAACACTATCCACAGAAGCCAAGAAAAGAAACATTGGTTTGATTTGGGATGTTGTGCTTAATCATTGTGGATCAGAGTATTATTTCGTCAAAGACTTGCCTGAGCAAAGCTGGATTAATTATCCTGATTCGGAAAACAGAGTCAGAACCAATCATCTTAAAACCACAATCACAGACCTCTACGCTACCGAAATTGACAAAGAAGAATATCTCAATGGCTGGTTTGATGGTCATATGGCAGACCTCAATCAGAAGAATCCTTTATTGGCAAAATATCTGACCCAGAATATCATTTGGTGGATTGAATATGCCGGACTTTCGGGATTGCGTGTTGATACTTATTCTTATTCCGATAAAAATTTCCTGGCGGATTGGACAAAATCCATTCTTGAAGAATATCCGAAAATGAACATCGTTGCCGAAGAAATGTCACGTAATATCGCTCAGACTTCCTATTGGCAAATCGATAAGAAAAACACCGACGGTTACCAATCTTATATGCCGATGATGATGGATTTTTCCATTAATGACAATATCGTTTCTGCACTCAATGAAAAAAGCGGCTGGTTTTCTTCCTGGAGAAAAGTCTATGAAAGTGTGGCAAACGACTTCCTTTTTCCACATCCAGATAGTCAATTGATTTTCCCGGACAATCACGATTTGGACAGGTTCTATTCTCGAATCAATAAAAATTTTGATAATTGGAAGCTTGGGATTGCTATGTATATGACGATGCGGGGAACGCCACAGTTTTTCTATGGCACCGAAGTTCTGATGACCAATGACAAAGCCGGAAGCGACGGACAAAGAAGAAGCGATTTCTATGGAGGCTGGAAAGGTGATTCTAAAAATGCTGTGACAGAAGCAGGATTAACCAATGAGGAAAAAGAAGCGAAGAAATATTTTACCGACTTGCTCAATTGGAGAAAAACGAGTAATGTGGTTGCCAACGGAAAATTCAAACATTATGCACCGACAAATAATGATGTTTATGTTTACTTCCGATATACCGATAATCAAAAAGTTATGGTTTTACTCAATAAAAACAGTAATAAAGTAACGCTTGACCTCAATCGATATAAGGAAATGATTTCTAATAGCTTCAAGGCAAAAGATATTATTTCTGGGAAAGATTTTAGTTTTCAGAATACAATAGATATTCCGGCCAAAACAGCAATGGTTTTGGAAGTCAAGAATTAATGTTTTATGGAAATAAGATCAACTTAAAAACACCCAAAAATCTTATGAAAATGCAGTTAAGGAACAAGAGGAAATCATAAAAGAAATTGACAAAGAAAGAAAATAACAAACATCTAAATGACAGATTTATAAATTCTAAGAATTTCTATGTTAAAAAAAAGAGAGCAAAATCATATTTGCTCTCTTTCTGTTGTTAAAGCCGGAATCAGAATTTAATTTTTTATGAGTTTTCTGGATATTGATCTTCCATTATTGAGCGTAACGTTCAGAAGATAAACACCTTTAGGAAGATTAGACAGATCCACTTTCTTAGAAGATGATCTCAGCAGTATTTTCCCTGTAAAATCTAAAACTGTAACATCCTTTAACTGATCATTTGCAATATTGATGTAATCGGAAGTTGGATTTGGATAAATGACAAGGTCTGATTTTACCGAAGCTGTGGCATCAACAGACAAAGTTTCCATATTAATCTTATACTTCATCAATCCAAGATCTGAAGTACTGAAATAAATATCCGCTTTCTCATCATCCAGAAAATCGATAGCCGATGATTCCGAAAACAAGTAACCTAATTTACCAGGAGAAACTTCATTCCAGGTTTGTCCAAAATCTTTAGAATAGACAATTCTTACCTGTGAAGGCGGATAAGCATAACCATCACCGCTTCCGTTCATAAAATTGGAAGTTGCTACGATAACACCATTTTTGTAAGGCGAAAATTCTGCTTTGTTGATGACATTGCCACTGTAAATCTGGCTCCAGTTCGTACCTTCATCATTGGAAATAAAAATTCCCTGAGTTGTGGACAAAAGCAATTGGTCTTTGTTAAAAGAATTTTTGGTAATGTCGTAAATGTAATCCACATCTTTTTCCAAAACTTCCAATCCACTTTCCGAAGATGTCCAGTTCTGTCCGCCGTCAGTTGTTTTATAAACCTCATTATTTTGGGAAATAAGCACGTTATTTTCATTATTATCATCGATACTGATTCCGAACACAACTCCGAAATCAGGAAGTATCACTTCTTCACTTGTTATATTGGTTAAATCACTGAAATCAAATTTCCGAACCGTCTCGCTGAAAGCTACCCAGGAATGATTGGTATTGGATTTTGATGTAGCGATCTTCATAATATTCAGTCCATAATCGCTATAACCGGTAGAATAATCTGCGCCGTGATTTGCACTTACTGCAAAAGTAGAACCCATAAAACCACTGGTGCTGATATAAACTCTTCCTGCAAACAAAGGGTCAGCAAATAGACCATTGTTAGTGAAATTCGGGAAGAAATTAATTGCCTGAAGATTGATGGGCGTCTCTTCCCCACTTTGGAAATTCTGATGAATAAAGCCTCTTCTCAATCCGTAATACAAATGTTTTTCTGTGCTTTTGTGAAAACTGACTTTATCGGTATTGTTCGCAAATGGATTTTTGAATCTTGATAAAGTGATACCACCATCCAAAGAATGGAAAGGATAGTAATTGGAGCTGATAATCACTTCATTACTGTTCGATGGGTTATAAGTTGCGTTCAGTCCGTAGTAATATTTGTTTTCCAGATCATTGTCCGGATAAACATAATTAGTCCAACTATTCCCGCCATCTTTAGAAATTACGATTTCATTTTCCTCCAAAACCATTATTTCATTCGTATTTTTTGGATTGATGACAATCTTTTGGATGCTATTCGTAGAAAGCTCAGTCCAGCTGATTGGTACAACATTCCAGTTATCACCACCATCAGTAGATTGATAAAGATTCTCAACCTGATTTTCTGCAAGATAAAAAGTTCCTAAAAATACCTTTTGAGAATCAATTGGGTCAAATGTGATCGCTGAGTAATTGGTTCCTGCAAGTTTCTCTGTCCAGGTATTTCCGGAATCTTCGGACACAAATAATCCCCCGTATTTTGTTCCTGCTGAAAAACCTCTGGCCAAGAATAATTTATTTGAGTTGCTAGGATGTATCGCAACATTATTTACATTAACACCTTCATTATTGGGACTCGAATATACGTTTTGCCAGTCGTTTCCACCATCTTTAGTGTAAAAGATATCGGTCACAAGTCCAAAATTGAACATATAGGTCGTGTGCAAAAGAATGTTTTCATAGCTATTGCCGGTAATAGAATACGACATGATCAGGTTTCCGGGCTTACTTCCGTTTGGTGAATCAATTTTCTTGATGACGTTTCCATTCGCTGGATCGATGATGATCACCTGATTGTAAACTGTACCTTCCGCAGTCACAATAAAACTTAGATATTTCTGATCAGCCGTCCATCTCAAATCTTTGATGGTTGCAAAGCTAAGGTCTAACGGGAAAGAATAGAGAACTTCCCAATTTTGCCCGTTATCAGAACTTTTCACAATGTGATTGGTTACCGTATTTGCGTACAAAACATTGGGCTTGCTCGGGTCATAGGTGACATCGAAAACCTGTCCGTAATCTGGCGAGGTCAAAAATGAGATCTGTGCGGTCAGTCTGCTGGAGTAACTGAAACAGATGGTCAATAAAAATAGAGTCAATATTTTCTTCATATTCAAAAATTTATTTGTGTAAAATTGATGAAAAAGACAAAGATTCATATTAATTTGGGCGTGACATATTGTGACAACGTGGATTTATATTCGTGACTGAATTTTATTTAAATCGTTGATATATAATCGAATAGATTTATTTTCTCTGTCAGATTGAGTTTTTTGGAGATCCGTTCTTTTCTTTTTCTGCAGGATTCCGGACTGATGTTTAGGATTGAAGCAATTTCTTTATGACTCAGATTCATATAAACATAACAGATGAATCTGATCTCGGAAGAACTCAAATCCGGATGCCTTTCTTTCAAAGTGGTGATGAAATTCTGATTCACACCTTCAAAATGTTTGAAGAAACTTTCCCACTGATTGTTGTTTTTCAATTGGATCTTTAAATCTTTGATCGATTTTACCAAATTCAAATTATTGGAAATTTCCGGTTGATTGATAATCGCCTCAATGATCTCTTCAACCACGTCATTTCTGCTGGAAATGGTCAAAGCTTGTGAGGTCAGTTGTCGGTTTTGCTGTTCGATTTCATTTTTGAGGCGTTCTTTTTCTAATAAGGATAAAGTTTCCTGCTCTTTCAATTGTTGCGTCAGAATCAGATTGTCACTTTGTTTTTTCTCAAATTCCAGCTGCGTGATTTTTTTCTGCTGTTTGTATTTTATCGAATTGTTGTAAAGAAAAAGTAAAACCAGCAAAATAATAATGACAGCAGAAGCAATGATGATATAGAAGATCTTTCTTTCATCTCTCAGACGTTGCTGGCTTTCTTTGAGTTCGAACTGGTAATTCTGCATTTCAAACTTGATCTTCCCATTATTGAACAGAGCCGAATTATTGATTTTTGAAATCGAATCATTTGCAACTATCACAGAATCTTTATATTTCAAAGACTCGTCATAATTCTTGGTTTCCGCATTGATCTTCGAAAGATAATTGTAAACTTCTTCACGATTATTGATATTTGGAGAGAGTTTTCTTGCTTGTAAGGCTAAGGATTTTGCTTCGGAAAAATCACCTTTTTTCTCATTGATTTGAGCTTTTATCAGGAGAAGGAAAACCAAATTTTCTGTTTGATTATCTGCTTCGAGTTTAGGAATCAGATGATCAATAATAGCTTCGGATTCTTTATATTTTTTCTTGAGGTAAAGATTTTCTGCCAACGCCATTTTGTTCATAATGTTGACTTTCGGGTCATCTTTCGTCAAAGTCTCCGCTTCCTGGATATATTTATAAGCGTCATTGATCTTATTCAATTTATTCAAAACCAAACCGAGGTTTACCGCATAAGCACCGGCTTTATCATTTCGGTTGTTTTCTTTGGCAGTTTGGTAGGCTTTCAGGAAATATTCGTAGGCTTTTTTGTTGTTTTTTTCCTGGAAATAAAGAATCGCAATGTTGTTCACAACGGTCATCACGTGCTTTTTGTCGGGCATATTTGTCGCAATATCATAAGCTTCGAGGTAAAACTTCAAAGCTTCGCCAAAGTCGGTCATCAGATAATAATTGAGTCCGATGTTGTTGGTTGCGCGGAAATTTGACTTGTCCCATTTCTTCTGTTCCGCAACCGTTTTTACCCGGATCAGCATTTCCAGTGACTTCGTGTGCTCTTTCCGGAACATCTTCTGAATGGCAGAATCGATGATGACCTCGCATTCTTTTTCAGACTGTCCTTTTATTGTTGGAGGCAGAACAAAAAGGATAATAATCGGTATTATTCTCAGAAATAATTTCATCTTTTGGTAAAATCGTTAACGAAATATAAATATAATTAATCGTAAAAGCAAAAAGATGAAATTTCGTATTAAAGTATGATTGTTACTTTGCAGATTATTTGTCATTTCGTAGGAATCTCTATGAGACTAGAATAAAATTATTTACATTCCTACGGAATGACAAAGTTGTGTTTAATTATTGTTTAATCAATTTCTGAATCGATGAACTTCCATTTGAGAATTTTATTTTCAGAATATAAATACCTTTTGTAAGTTGAGAAACATTGATTTCCAAATCCTTGGTTTCTATTATTCTTTTTCCGGATTGTTCAATAATTTCTATCGAATTAATGTCTTTCTGACTTTTAATATTAATGAAATCTTTAGCAGGATTTGGATAGATTTTTACATCATTCTTAGAAAGGTTATTGTCATTCGTTGCAAGATTTGTTGAAGTGAAAATATAAGCTGAACCCGCATCATTTAGTTCGTTTTCTTCATTGTTATCCAGGTTATCCCGGGAAGCGCCAACTATGATTTCATTATAGTCCATTGCAATGCTCCAGCCGTAAAAATCTTCCGCAATGTCATTTTGAGGTTTCAGTTCCTGGTCAAATTCCCAATTGTTCTGGCTGTTCTTTTTGTAAAGCAAAGTTCTTCCAGGTTCAGCACCGTAAAGATGTGGGCTGCTGATGAGAAGTCTGTCATTTTTCAATTCGCACATCCAGCCAAAGTAAGTGTGTTCCGGAGATTCATAGCTTTGGATTTTTTGAGTTTCATCCCATATTCCATTATTATTAAGTTTAAAAATATAGGCTATTGCGGGATTTCCGGTATTTGTTTCTGTGTACGCACCCACCACCAATTCACTGCCGTTTAAGCTGACCGAATTTCCAAAGTAAGAATTCTCAAAATTATCGGATGAAGTCAAGCTTTGGTGGAAAATCCATTCTCCGGAACTGTTCTTTTTATAGATGTGAATTTTTCCTGAACTATTATTTACGCCACTTGCGCCAATCGCAAGATAGTCACCAAAAAGACTAACTCCGATTCCGAAATTTCCGTAATCCGCACTTTCCGAAGAAGTGATTTTTTGTGTTTGTACCCAATCGTTATTGTTCTTTTCAAAAATATAAACGGCGCCATTCCAACTGTTGAATCCAGGAGCACCTGCTGCAATAGTGTTTCCGTCAACCGACATCGACGTTGGATTGACGCCGAGTAATGCATCGTTATCATAATCTGAAGCAATTAATTTCTTTTTAAAGTTCCATTGATTGGAATTCTGTTCATAAATGTACAATGCGCCGGCTCTTATTATATTTCCGATGTCAGCTCTTCCGGCAGAAGCAGCAAGGAAATCATTTCCAAATTTCAGGCTTCCACCAAATTCGGCCATTTCAACGCCATCTGGCGCATTTATTTTTTGATGAAAGTTCCAGTTGCTTCCATTTTTTTGATAAATATAAACGGCGCCTTTTGCAATTTCTTCTCGGGACGCTCCAATTGCCGCAAACTGATTGCTGATAGCGACCGAAGTTCCAAATTCTGCACGACTTTCGCGAGTGGAAGCTGTGATTTTTTTTGATTGATATTGTCCTAAAACAAATGATAAGCTGAGACTTGAAACCAGCAAAGCTCCTTTCTTCACAATTTTTGATAATAAATGCTTTTCCATATATAAATTTTTTGTGAAGTGAATTTATACAATGGAAAATCGAATTCTGTCATAGAAGGCGTGACATTATGTGACAACTATAAAAAATTACAAATATGAAATGATTTGAAGCTTACTAACTTTATGATTCTATGAAAAAAACATTGAAACGAGTGAAAATATTTTTTATTGATAGCTAATTTTTTGGTAAATGATGCTTTCTTAAATTTGCAATCATGAAGCATAATATCCCTGATGCCGAAAGTTGATAACCACAAAAGCGGTTCAAAGTTTGATATTTTTTCAATTTAAAATTATAGAATGAATAAGAAACCTCATTTTAAAGCGACACTCACCTATCTTGCAACAGAAGACGGAGGCATTGTAACGCCTGTTTCTTCAGGTTTCCGGAGTGTAATCAGATTTCCATATGACAATCAGGATTTTATTGCCAATCAAACGTTTACAGAGACCGAATTTGTATTTCCCGGCGATACCGTAGGTGCCGATATTATTTTGCCTGACGCCAAAGAAGCCTTAGAAAAAATATATACAGGGCTGGGCTTCGACCTTCTTATAAATTCAAATATAATTGGCAGTGGCGTGATCACTCATATTTATTCTTAGACCAAAACAATTAAGGTTTTCTTTCCACTCCAAATCCTCATAAATATTAAGCGAAATTCTCATTTGTCAACACCAATGTCAACACGTTAAGCACATTAAAGACTGATATTTGGAATAAATTTACCTAAAACAATTAAATTGTATTTAGATGAAATTAAATCTCAAATTTATTTTTACTTTGTTGCTAATAGCATTCTATAAAGACGTTGAAGCACAAAGCACAGATCTTAAAAAACAAAACGGTTATCTAGTTTCCAAAACGAGTGGCAGTATTTCTTTATTATCACGATGGGATTCTTTCAAATTGAACGAGGCGCATAAAAACTTCGCGGATCCTGAACAAAAAAAGTTATCTGAAATTGGTTTGTCAGCATCAAACGCTAAAAAATTATCCAACAAATTTGAGTTCTATGGCGGCGAAGCTTATAAAGGTAATAATATTCCCTATGCTTCTATAACAGATAACGCTGGTAACACGTACATTACAGGTGGAAGTTCTAATGAAACTCAAGCTTCAGGAGATTTTTTCACGATTAAGATTAGTCCAAATGGACAAACGCTGTGGCAAAAACGTGAGCAGGCGACACAATATGCTGTAGAATATGGGATGCATATCGCATTTGATAATTTAGGGAATATCATCGTATCTGGTCTTAAATGGAATGGTAACGATATGGATATAAGAACTATTAAATATAATACAGATGGTTCAAAACTTTGGGATGTTACATTTGACAATAATTCAGGTGGAATTGAAGTTCCAAATAGTATGACAACCGATTCCAATGGTAATGTTTATATTACGGGAATTGCTTGGTCCGGAAATTCTGTAGATTATCTTACCATAAAATATAACAGCAATGGTGCCGAACAATGGCATCATACCGAAAATCCGGGTGGTGCAGAAACCTGGAATGAAGCCACAACTATTGCCGTAGATCTTAACGGGAATGTTTTGGTTAGTGGTTACAGTCCTAATGAAAATGGTTGGTTAAATTATCATACTATTAAATACAATGCTAATGGTTCAAAACTTTGGGAACAAGCCTTTAACTATGAAAGTACAGATCCAGACAATGTTGCTGAAGTGACCAATTCTGTAGCACAGGCAATTACAAGTGATAATGAAGGTAATATCTATGTTACCGGAACTTTTGATACATTCCTTAATCGAATAGGAACCATTAAGTATAATTCTGACGGCCAACAACAATGGACTAAAACTTACAAAAGTGATAACGACAATACCAATGCTTGGAAAATTAGTCTGAAAAATAATAAGCTTTATGTAGTAGGTAGTCATTCGGGTGGTTTTTCAGATGACGGAACTGTGCTATTATCATACGATACAGATGGTACACAAAACTGGGTAAAAGAAACCACAGATCTTATTGATAACAAAAATGCTACATTATCTTTTGATAAAGAAAATAATATCATCGTATCTGCCAATGGTATGACGCAGGGTGCAGAAGAATGGGAACAGGATGTTGCGGCACGTGCTTATAAATATTCGGTGGATGGAACTCTTTTGGGTCAATCTGCTTTTGTAATTTCTACTGCTACAGGAATGGCGAGTATGGGACAAATGGCAGGTGTTGGAACAGATGACAGTGGTAATATCTATTTCTCTGTCAATTCATATTATACGGAAAAAGGTGCTGTTTTTGAAACCGTAAAATCAACATTTGGGACAACAAGTCCTGCAACAGAATGGAATGAAATCTACACGAACGTGGGTACGAAAGATGCGACTATGCTCAATTCTTTCAGTGACAATAATGGAAATACATTGTCTACAGGTTCATATTATAGCTTTTCTGATGATATGTTGAACAACAACTATTTCCTTGTCAAACATAATGCACAAGGGAATATTGTTTGGAACAAAGTTTTTAATTCAGAAAACGGTAATGCTGCAGAAGGAATTGTAGCTAGGACGGATATTAATGGAAATTCCTACGTTTGTCTATTGCCAAGTTTTGAACAGTATCCTCCTGCTCTGAAAGTGATAAAACTCTCGCCGGAAGGTAATCAGCTTTGGTCAAAGAATATAGAGTTATATAATCCTCAGGTTTATGTTATGGAACCTCAGGCGGATGGATCGGTTTATCTTGGCGGTGTCGCAAAAGAAACAGAGGGTGGCGCAAGCTCCTTTTTAGGAATTAAACTTGGTTCGGATGGTTCTCAAGAGTGGAAAACCTTTATGCCGGGATTAAGTGGTAATACAATCTACAGAATAAGTGCAGGTAAAGTAGATTCCAACAAACGGCTGATTCTTGCAGGTACACACGGAAGTGGTAATTTCATCGCTGAAAATGTAAACCTGACAGCGGTTCAGTTTAACGCTGATGGTTCTCCAGGTTGGATTGTTCCTGTAAATATTGAAGGTGCAAATTCCTATGGAACCGATCTTTACATTGCTAATGACAACAGCATTTATATCAACGGTTACACGAAAAATAATGAAACTTATGCAGATGATATCTTAACAGCAAAAATAAGTACCATGGGAAACAAACTTTGGAGCAAAACTTTTGGTAATGAAGACAAAAACGAACGTTCTTATACTATCAAACCTTTCAGTAACGGCGATATTGCTGTTGTAGGGTACAGCCTTTCAATTACTGGAGACATCAACAATACACTTGTAAAATATAGTCCTGCTGGTGAACAACTTTGGAATTTTGAATCAGAAAATTTGCGTTATTATAACGACTTTTATATTGATGCTTCTGATATGTCATATATTATGAACCAAATCATTACAGACCCATTTCCTTACAAAATTTTCAGTCAGCCATTCCCGATCGCTTCCTTAGTTAAAATTGATAAAAACGGGCAAAACAAAGGCGAAACATCTTTTATAGGGTCAGAATATGCTGAGTTTTTTGGACAAAAATTAATCCCACATTCTGACGGTAGGCTTTTGTTGGCGGGCAGTATCGGTAATCAGTCTTTTTATAAGGGTCTTTATTTTTTTGAAACAGAACACGATGGAACATTGGGTCTTTCGGATGGATTAAACCCTTCAACTGTAAATGATACATTAGGCCAAAACTATCCCAACCCTGTTTCAGAAAGTACAACAATACCATTTAATCTCATTAATGCAGGAAAGGTTGTTGTGAGATTGTATAACACCCAAGGTAGTTTGATTAGAGAACTAACCAATGCTAATTATCCTAAAGGTAGCAACAAAGTAATATTTGATACCCAAGGTTTACCAACCGGAATATATTTTTATCAACTGGAATCATCTGGCATTAAACAAGCCAAGAAAATGATCATCAAATAGTTTTCGTCAATTTTAATACAAAGGCTCTGGGTAAATATCCGGAGCCTTTTTTTGTTTATGCAGGATAAAAATTTAAATTTGAACATTATGCTGAATATGAACAAAGTAAAGTGGTTTAAAAATCTGTGCCTAATCTTACTCTTTGCCTTTTCCTGCAATGATAAAGTCGATGAATCTGGTGCCAAAAACAATCTTATTGTACCAAATACCTCGGCAGATCTGAGAAATCTTGGCGATGAGCAATGGCATTTAGGAAACTATCAGGAATCGCTCAACTATTTTACCAAGGCTTATAAAAAAGTAAAAGCAACCGGCGATGAAAAAGAAACAGCTACCCTTCTTAACAATCTGGGACTGGTGCATTGGCGTCTTGAGAATAACACTGCTGCAATGGAATGCTACACCGAATCTGCTGCACTGGCAGAAAAAAACGGAATGAAAAGACTTTTGGGTTTGACCCATACCAACAGGGCACTGATCCTAAAAGAAGAACGAAATTTTGAAGAGGCATTTGCTCAAAATAATGAGGCAATCAGATTATTTATAGAAATTGAAAAACCCAAAGATTTAGCAATCGCTTACAATAATCAAGGTCAGATTTACAGGTATTCGGGTGTATATAACGAAGCTTTAAAATTCTATCTTTTGTCTTTAGAAGAATGCAACAAAATAGACAATACAGAAGGTAAGGCAATCGCCTATCAAAATCTGAGTGCTGTCTATGCTAAACAAGGCAACAAAGAAAAAGCACTCGACGCAGCCCGGAAATGCCTGAAGCTAAGTTATAAAGTCAAAAGTAAAGTCCGGATAAGCGAGGGGCTTAACGAGCTATCCCATAATTACGATCTTTTTAGAATCCCGGATTCGGCATTGTTTTACTTCAAGAAACATTATGAAGTAGAAAAGAGCCTTATGAAAGCCAATCAAAGTAAAATCTTATCGCAATATCAGGCAAATCTGGGTATTGAGGTTAAAAATCTTCGTATCAAAAATCTTCAGAATGAAAAGAAAATAGCTAATAACCGTTTTATGATTATTGCATTTTGTGCTTTGGTTGCGTTGCTTATTTCTGCATTTTTTATTTACCGATACCTTTCTATTATTAAATTCAGAAAAAAACAACTTGAACTGGAGCTTGAAAATTCAAAACAAATAATTCAAGTGAAGGAAGACAACCTTAAAACCTACATTATAGATCTTACGCATAAAAACAACATCATCAGCAAATTACAGGAAACCGATAAAGAAAATACGGATATCGATTACGATGTCACTGAACTATTGGAACAGAAAATCTTTACCGACGATGGTTGGGATAAATTTAAGAAGCGTTTTGCCGAAATATATCCCTATTTCTTCAGCAGGATAAAACAAAGCGGCATTTCCGTGACTGAGGCCGAAGTACGAATCCTGGTTCTTATGACATTAAAACTGAATGGCAACGAAATGGCAAACAGCCTTGGCATTTCTCCACAAAGCGTAAGAGCGTGTAAAATGAGGCTCAAGAAAAAATTGCAAATCAGTAATTTTGACTCAGTGGAAAGCTATTTACAATATATTCATTCTTAAATTTAAATAAGATAATAACATATTTCTGTACCAATTTAATTATAATTGATGGAATGAACTTGCAACTATTTTTGAGACAAAATTTATATACTTCTTTACGCTACATTTTTAGATTGGTTAGACATTAAATTTTGATACTCTCTTATGGTTAAATTTCCTAAAGCTGAATGTCTTCTGTGAGTGTTGTAAAATGTTTCTATATATTCAAACACAGATTTTTTGTCATGATCTCTAGTTTCATATTTATTTTGATAGACAAGTTCGGTTTTCAGAGTCTTGAAAAAACTCTCCGCTACAGCATTGTCATAGCAATTTCCTTTTCCACTCATACTTCGGGTAATGTTTTTCCCGACTATTGACGTAAATTCTGTGCACGCATACTGTATCCCTCTGTCTGAATGGAAAATTAAATTGTCTTGATCTTGTAAAGGACGGTGAAGCCTCGCCATTGGAAACAGTCTCCATAGCAATAGCTTTGTCTATATGCCAGCCTATCGGTACGGCATTTCCAACCATATACAATGTCGATGGCAATTGTGCCAAAGTAATTCCTGCATTAACAAGCAGGAAAACCAAAGAAAGAATTTTTGTTTTCATAATAGTATGTTTAAAAAAGGTTTTCATTGTTATTAGTTTAAATTGTTTTTATTTATAGTTTTATCAATAATATTTACTGAGTTACTACAAAATCTTTCCGTTCAGAACCGACGCCTTTGATGGTGAGTTTTTTCCAGTGTTTTGGAAGTACAGTCTTATGCTGAACAATTCCGTTTTCTGTAATATCCAAACCGCCGAAACCATTAATGAATGCTTGCAAAATGCCGCCGGCTCCTGTCATAAAATAAGGATTGGAACTGGTAGCGGTTTCGGCCAAAACACCAAATGGTGGTCTTTGGTTGGGTTGGTAGGCTTTTTTAAAATAAGAATAAGCCTTGTCTGCATCACCCAATCTTGCATACTGAACAGAAAAAACCGAAAACGTCATTGCGGGACCATTTTGTTGATCCACTTTTCCGGAGTAATATTCCAGGTCTTTTTTGATCTGTTTCGGATCTGTGATAATGCCAAGCGGATAAGCCAATAGATTCGCATCTGCCTGTTTTATCGTTTGTCCGTTATAGCCTTTGTATTCCTGAGTTACTCCATTTTGCATTTGATTAATAATCAGATTGTCACTGATCTCTTTCCAAATTCGAGGTGCTGTTTTACCACAGATTGCTGAAGCAAGCGTTGCATATTCCAATGCTTTTTTGGTTGCAGCATTGGTAAAGGCATTGTCATCTACGCCCTCTGCATACTCATCTGCACCAATCACATATCGGATAGAATAACTTCCGTTGGTATTTTTGCTCGCTCGGGAAGTCCAGAATTCCGCAATTTTTTGCGTCACAGGATAGCCTTCTTTTATGAGCCAGTCTTTGTCCTGCGTCATATTGTAAAAATGCCACAAGGCAACGGCAATATCTGCGGTTATATGATGCTCAAACTGACCTGTTAATGCATTGATAGGTGTTGCCTCTTCACCTTTGTCATCCGATTCCCAAGGGAACATTGCGCCTTTGTAACCGTAGGACAAAGCCCTGTTTTCAGCAGCTTTTAGACGATCGGTTCTGTAATCGATCATCGATCTTGCAATGCCTTGATTCAAAAATAACATCGGCGGATACATCCACGTTTCGGAATCCCAAAAGATATGTCCGCTGTAAAAAGTGCCCGACAATCCCATTGGCGAAATACTTAATCTCGAATTTTCTGAAGCATTAGAATAAAGATTGAACAACGCTGATCTTGCGACCAATTGCGCTTCTTCATCGCCTTCTATCTCGATATCGCCTTTCCAAAGATCTTCCCACAAGGCAAAATGTTCTTTCAGAATTCTTTCTGTTCCCAAATATGAAACATAAATCACCTGCCGCTCTGATTCGCTTTTAGGATCGTTAAAATCTCGGCTGGTACAGACAGAACCTACCAAAGAAAACTTAACTGTCTCTCCTTTTTTCAATGTACCTTCAATCACATTTTTGCTTTGATCCTCATTTCTAATGGTCAATTTTTTATGATTGAAAATAAATTCGGATGAGGCAAAAACCTGATGTGCTTTGTGCGAAGACCAGGCTTCGGTTTGGAGAATGATCTCCTTACCACCGTCTAGACCTACATTCGCAGAAACAATTCTTTTTTTGATATCCTGATAACCTCCGGGAATTTCCATTTGGTTAAGGCATTCCATTTGGATATTATCCAGCGCTTTGATCTCCACCTCTATCAATCCTGAATAGGGCAGATTCCGCAAGGCTGTGATATTGTACTTGATTTCAGCTTTCCCAGGAATGATAAACGACGTGGTATGAACTGCTTTTTTAAGATCCAAAGACTGTTTCCAGTTTTTCGCTTGGTTCATCTCTACTTTTTGCCCGTCCAGAGACATTTCAAGATGAAAAGGATTGATGCCTTGCAACGCTTGGTTTACACCGGCATCGCCAATATCAAAAACGTGATTCAGCATCACGTGGCGCACAGAAAATGGCTCTTTCCACGGGAGAATCCCGATTTTTCCGTTTGCTATGGGTGCGCCTACATAATTTTCGGTGTTTGTTGCATCAATCGTCCACAATGATCGTTTGCTTTGAGCATTGGCTGCTAAAACAAACAGGAAAACCATAACGACCGCGATGCTGAATCTGTTTTTATACATTATTAAAATTTTATCTTAAAGTGATTTCAAACCTTTGATTTCCGCTTTATCCTTTACCGGAATAACGCTGATCGCATAACCACCGCCAGGTACTGTAAGCTGTTCTAGTTTTGATTTTTTGGTAACAATCACTTTGCGGATATTATAAGCCTGCGTATTTTTCAGGTAGTCTGCATCTTTTGCATCAGAATAGATGGTTGCGATATACTGTTTGCCAGCATCCAAGAAATCGAAAGAAATTTTGGAAGTGAATGGCTGATAGCCACCAACATTACCTACAAACCATTTATCTGTTCCTTTTGCTTTTCTCGCAATGGTGATGTATTGTCCCGGTTCTGCTTCCAGATATTTGCTGTCATCCCAGTCAACTGCAACATCTTTGATAAATTGGAAAGCATCAGAGAATTTCTCATAATTTTCAGGGAAATCTGCTGCCATTTGCAACGGGCTATACATTGTTACATACAAAGCCAACTGGTTAGCAATCGTAGCGTTAACGTGAGAACCGTTGGTCACATCCATTTGGAAAATCCCTGGTGTGTAATCCATTGGTCCGCCGATTAATCTTGTAAACGGTAAAATAGCAACGTGATTCGGATTGTTTCTTTCATTACCAAATGCCTGATATTCAGTTCCACGAGCTGCTTCGTTACCGATAAGGTTGGGATAAGTTCTCGCAATCCCAGTTGGGCGCACTGCTTCGTGGGCATCTACCATAATTTTATAATCTGCTGCTTTTTCGATGGCGTATTGGAAATGGTTGTTCGTCCATTGGCTGTAATGTGTTTCACCAACTGGCAAGATATTTCCTACATATCCACTCTTCACAGCATCGTAACCATATTTGTTCATCAGCTTGTATGCTGCATCCATATGACGCTCATAGTTTCGGATAGATCCCGAAGTCTCGTGGTGCATAATCAGTTTCACACCTTTTGAATGCGCATAAGCATTGAGTGCTACAATATCGAAATCCGGATAAGGTGTCACAAAATCAAAAACGTAATCTTTATCGTTTCCGAACCAATCTTCCCACCCGATGTTCCAGCCTTCTACCAAAACAGCATCAAATCCGTTTTTAGCTGCAAAATCGATATAACGTCTTACATTGGCATTGTTGGCACCGTGTTTTCCGTTTGGTTTTGCTTTAGAATAATCGGTAACACCCAACTGAACAGAAGGGAATTCGTCTGTATAAGCCCAGCTGCTTTTTCCGGAGATCATCTCCCACCAAACACCTACATATTTTGTTGGTTTGATCCAAGATGTATCATTGATTTTGCTTGGATCATTCAGGTTATAAGTCATTTTGGACGCCAGGATATTTCTTGCATCATCGCTCACGATAATCGTTCTCCAAGGCGTGTGTCTTGGTGCCTGCATTTTTCCTTTGTCACCGTGAGAATCCGGCGTTAACCAAGATTCAAAAACCATATTTTTGTCATCAAGGTTCAAGTGCATACAAGAATAATCGATCAAAGCCGCCTCGTGAAGGTTGATGTAAACGCCGTCTTTTGTTTTCAGCATCAATGATGTCTGAACACCTGTTGGCGAAAAAGAAGTCTGAGAAACATTTCCCTTTTCATAAGACTTGGTCATCAAGCCTCTGATCTCGGACAGTTTGGAGGTTGTATAATTATACTCCTGAGTGTCATAATCTCCCGGAATCCAGTAAGCTGTGTGGTCGCCCGTCATTGCGAACTGTGTTTTTTCTTCTTTTATGGTAAAATAGACCAGGTTTTTTTGTTGGGGAAACTCATAACGGAAGCCTAATCCATCATCAAATAATCGAAAACGAACGTCAACCAAGCGGTCTGTCCCGTTTTGTTTTAGGTGAACCAATATTTCATTATAATGGTTTCTGATGGTTTTGGTTTCTCCCCAAACCGGCTGCCAGGTTTCATCAAACTTGGCCGTTTCTGAACCTGTAATTGTAAAATTGTTGTTCAAAAAATTACGGGCATCGTTTGCAGGTGCATCTTTGGTTTTCAGCTCAAAGCCCAATTTACTCGGTTTGATGATTTCTTTACCCTTATAATTCAGTTGATAGGTAGGGAAACCACCATTCTGAATGGAAAAACTCATCACAAATTTTCCGTCCGGAGATTGGAGTTGTTGTGCAAAAACAAGGCTTACAAAACTTAATGCAACAAGCAATAATAACTTCTTCATTTTCTATTAATTATTTATTTTAATATTTATTTTTTTTCTTTGATCCGGTGTTTTCACCAGAATTTTATTTCCTTTCTCATCCCAGCTCCATTGTTGCGAGAAATCATTATCGATATTTAATTTTTCTAAAGGAACAAATGTTGCCACATTTCCGTTGATGGAAACCGAAGTTGGTTTTTTATCGCTCAAAATACTGAGTACAAAATTTCTTTTATCAGACTGGTGAAAACCTTTGTCCTCTGGTGAAATATCAATGTTATAACCGTTTGAAACCGTTGTGCAAATGATGTTTGTTAATGAAAAAATATCTTTCAGATAATCCTGATTTTCGCCCTCATCTTCATAAAGTGTGAAACTTGCTTTCTCATCTTCATAATTCGGGAAAATATGGAAGGTCACGGGATAATCTTTTCTCTCACCAATGTATTGCATAATAGGCATCATTGGGATAATCGATCCTTTTTTCACAAAAATCGGGATGGTGTTGAGTGGCGCTTTATAAGGCAATTTTTCGCCACCCAGATATTCGGTTTTTTTATCATTGAAATCGATCCATTCGCCATCCGGGAAATAGACACGTTTTATCCTTTCCCCTTTTTTGAGAACTGGCGCCACGAGAATCTCTTCTCCAAACATAAACTGATTATCGATTTTTGCGGCTTCGGGATCTTTTGGATATTCCATAAAAAGGCCTCTGGTAATCGGTAATCCGGTGTCGTGCGCTTTTCTGGAATAAGTGTATAAATAAGGAAAAAGCTGATATTTGAGTTCGATAGCGGCTTTGGTATTTTTCTCTGCCACTTCCCCGAATTTCCAAGGTTCCACCGCATTGTCGCCTTCGTGGTGTGCACGGCTGAGCGGACAAAATATGCCAAACTGCATCCATCTTGTATAGAGCTCTGCCATAGCCGGATAATTGGTAATGTCTCCGCAATATCCGGAAATATCGGTTGTCCAGAACGGGATTCCGCCTAAACCAGCAGAAATCCCGACGGCCACCTGATTTTCCATTTGTGCCCAACCGTCCAAAACGTCACTGCCATTCCCGCTGTCATTGGTCCAAGCAAATGTATAACGCTGCAAACCTGCGTAGGCAGAACGTGTCATCTGGAAAATACGCTTGTTGGGATTCCGTTTATCAAACTGTTCCTTCACCACTTTGTCCCAGGTTAATCCAAAAACATTGTGGATCTCATCGTGCATCCCGAGATGGTGCTTCATATTGAGACGGTCGGTATCTTCTTCATTGCTCCAAGCCGGTTCGCCCATATCTGTCCAGAAACCGCTGATACCATCATCCAAAGGTTTTTGCTGGTATTTGCCCCACCAGTCGGCCACTGCAGGAAGCGTAAAATCTACCACGCCGCAATTTCCGCCCCAAGGCCAAGGCATTTCGTAGGCTTTGTCTGTACGGACATCTTTTACAAAATAACCCAGTTTATTGGCTTCTATGTATTGTTTGTTATCTTTTTTCGAAATCACGGGATCTTGTGAAACAATCATTTTGAAACCATTGGATTTCAATTTTTTCAGCATTCCTTTCGGATCTTTGTAGTTTCCTTTTCGCCACTCGAAATCCTGAAGATTCTGTGTCCAGCCGATATCCTGATAAATGACATCAATGGGAATCTGGCGTTTTCTGAATTCTGCTGCAATTTCCAAAGCCTGATCTTCTCTGGTGTACAAACCGCGACTTTGCGCAAAACCCAAAGCCCATTTTGGCGGCATAATCGGCTTTCCGGTGAGCGAAATGTATTGTTTCTGAATGTCTTTATAATCTTTTCCGGAGATGAAGTAATAGACAAATGCACCATCAGGCGCTTCAAAGGAATAATAATCCTGAGATTCTGTCCCAAATTTGAATTCGCTTTTATACGTATTATCCAGGAAAATCCCGTAATTATAACTGCTCATAAAAAACGGAATGCTCTTGGCAATCGGGTCTTCTGTAGTAGAGTAACAAGGTTTGTCGCTATTCCACATTTTATAGTTTTTTCCTCTTCTGTTAAGTGTTCCTGTTTTTTCGCCCAAACCAAAAAACTGCTCATCACTTCTGAGATTTTTATAGGATTTTACGCCTTTCCCGTTTGGGACATTCCCTTTGTCATTATAATCACTAAAAATCAGCTTTTGCCATTTGTCGAAAATCTGCAGCTGCATAGGATTTTTGTTGACACGGATTCTCAATTTTGAAGTGAAGATCTCGTAGGCCGAAGGTTCTTCGTTCACTGATATGTCGCCGGTATTTTCCAATTGATCATTAATGACAGCGAAAGAAGGATTCTGACGGGAGAATTTGCCTGACTGGTCAAACCAAACTTTCACGACAGAGCTGCTATTGATCGTTAATGATAATTTTGAACCGTCTTTGCAGTTAAAAGTGACTTCATTTCCTTTTTTTGTAAACGAGGTGATCTCGCCTGCATATATTAATGAAGAAAAAAGCAGACCTATGAAAAGAAAAAATTGTTTGTTGATTTTCATTTTTAATTTTTCAGTTATTTTTTTACAATATTCTTCCTTGATGCTTCGAATTTTTTTGGAAAAATGAGATGCATCTTAATATCTTAAAAATCACACGACAATAATTGCCGTGTGATCTTTTGATAAGAAAAAATTACTGAATATTAAGTGTATTAGTATCGAGATTCAAGGTAATTGTGTGATTACCGCCCGCATTGACTTTCCATTTAAGATCTGTTGCATCGCCTCCTGCACATTTTACTCTTTCCTGGAAACTTGTATTAGAAATGCTTTGATCCTGAGTCATTGCAACCAATTCTGTTCCGTCACACCACGTTGTATTGAATTTGGTGAACTTGAAAGATCCTGCAGTAAGGTTACCGGTCCAAGTGTAAACGCTTCCGTTTTTCTGCATTGGCATTAGAGTGCCCATATTCCATCCGTTTGGAGTGGCATCACCAATCATATAGACATTTACAGGCTCAAACTTGATGGTATTATTTGCGGTATTAAGCGTGATCAAATATCTTCCGGATGCTGCCGCGCTCACTTTCCATCTGTTATCTACAGTACAGCCGGAGTTTTGCACCATTCCTGTAGCGACTAGGTCTTGATTATCTACCAATGGGCGGTACCATTCTCCACACCATTCGCCTTTTGTACCTGTCAAAAATTTGAAGTTTCCTTCTTTCAAACTGCATTCTAAAGTGAAGATGAATGGATTACTAGTATCCTGTTTCAAAGCGACTGGATTGTTAACATCCCAACCACTTGGAGAAGCATCACCAACGATCCAAATATCATTGAACTGAGGGCCATTCATTTGTTCTATTTTGATGCTTAACGTCAGTACGTTTACAGTAACTCTGTATAAACTTGCATTATCAACTGTCCATTGTAAATCTGTACCACTACCACCAACATTGTAGACCATCTTTGTCTCATCATTGGCATCTCTAGTGTAGAAATCCTGGCACCAGCAACTTTCCTGAGTAGTGGCAAATTTGAAGTTACCCGCTTTCAATTGTCCATAATATACAAATTCGGCAGGGTTGGTTGAACTTTTTGTAAGTGCAGTCGCTTTTGTAATATCCCACCCGTTTGGAGAGGCATCACCAACCATATACAAGGTGTTGGTAAATGGTTTGAAAGGCTTAAGTGTAAAATCTACAACAGCAGATTGAGACTGTACAGAAGTATCTGCAAATGTAGCAATAACTCTGGCCTGCATTGTAATAGCCGATCCTGGTGTTGCTCCGTAGGTATCAATAAGCAAATTATTAAGATCCCCGATTATAATATCATAAGAATAGATGTTTTTCCCAATTTCATAAGTTTGAGGATGAGCAAAGTTGTTCTCTTTTTTGTCAATTTCTAATTTATAAGAAATAGCCGAGCTTGTACCTTGGTTGTTTGCAGGTGTCCAGCTAAAATTGAATTTGGAATTAAACATGGCTGGTAGCAACTCGCTGATCTCAGAAGTTTTTACTGATAACTCACTGACTTCGAAATCTTCTGAAGCCAGTTCTTCCCGACAGGCAAAGATGCCAAGGAAAATAAGAGGAACAATCCAAAATAATTTTTTGCTCCAATTTTTTATGTTAGATTTTGTTTTCATATGAGGATAATCATTAATTTATTAATAACCAGGATTTTGTGTAAGGTTTGGATTCCTATCTCTTTCTATCTGAGGAATAGGAAGCAAAAGATGCTTGGTAGTAGCATTGGTTTTCCCGATAGAATGTAGGAAGTCTAATCCGTACTGTCCGTTGTTGGTGCGTACTAAGTCAAACCATCTTTGCCCTTCGAAGGCCAATTCCATTCTTCTTTCGTGCAATACTTTTTCACGGAATGCCGCTTGTGAAAGTCCGGATGTTACGTTTGCCAATCCAGCTCTGGTTCTAACAGTATTGAGAGGAACCAATGCAAGTGAAGTCTGTCCAAGTTCATTAAGCGCTTCTGCTTTCATTAATAAAACCTCCGAATAACGCATTACCGGGAAATTAAGCGGACTGTTGTCGTAAGACGGAAATGCAGACAATGGCACCAAGAATTTTCTTACGTTATAACCAGTAAGAGAATAACTAGCTTTGTATTCTTTGCCATCATAATCCGGACAACCTTGATAGAAAACAGTTTTATCTTTTCTTTTGTCCCCAGCTTCGTAACTGTCAACAAATTCTTGCGTTGGCTGATTCCAACCATATCCACCTCCTACAAAATTGGCTCCTCTAGGTCCCATAAAAGTGCTAGTCCAAGATGCCTGATTCTCATTGCTCCAAAAATCGTATCCACCATCAGAAGCGTACTGAACTTCGAAAAGAGATTCTATTCCGTTTTCTGTATTGACATTAAAATTATCAGAATAATCCGCATTCAGTGCATAGCCCATTCCTTCTAATTGGTTGGTAAGGTCTACTACTTTTTGCCAGTTTCCTAAGGTAAGGTTTACTTTTGCCAATGCGCCAATTGCTGCACCTTTACTGGCTCTTCCTTTATCACCTTCACCATATTGCTGTTTTGTTGGTAATAACTGGATCGCTTTTTCTAAATCGGAAACAATCAGGTTATAAATATCTGCCTTTGGTGCTCTTGCAGGATAAAGATCACCATTCACATCCTGCGGTTCTGTTACCAAAGGAACATCACCAAAAAATCTTACTAAAATGAAATAATAATGAGCTCTGAGGAAATAGGCTTCTCCCAGACATTTGTTTCTAACAGCATCATCAATACTGAGAGTTGGTGCTATTTTGATAATAATATTGGAAGATAATATCCCTGGCCAAGGCCCTCTCCAAAGGTCTAAAACACCTTGGTTATCTGTACTTGTAACAAAATTTGAAAGCTGTGTGGTTTCTATACCATCGTCACCGCCTCCAGCTCCTACAATACTGTTTCCCGCGTAGATATCTGTGTTCCACATTCTCATATTATAAAGTTTGGGACGTTGCAAGGGTTGGTAAGCTCCGTTAACTAAAGTTATCAGCTCATCACCAGTCTGTGGATAATTACCAGTATTAATGGTGTCCGGCTGGGTTTTGTCTAGAAAATCGTCACTACAGTTTACAGCTGTAAGTGCGAGGATTGCGAATACTGCTATTTTAATCTTTTTCATTGTTTTAATTTTTTAAAATCCTACATTAAGTCCTAAAGAAACAGTTCTTGTAATAGGGTAAGTTCCGTTGTCTATACCATTAATAGGTACTTCTGGATCGAAGCCTGAATATTTGGTCCACGTCACAAGATTCTGTGCAGAAACAAATACTTTGATTAAACTGAAGTTTTCTCCAAAAGCACCTTTAGGAAGTGTGTAGCTCAGGTTGATGTTTTTGATCTTGATATATGATCCATCTTCTATAAATCTGTCACTAACTCTGGAGTTTTGGTTTGGATCTCCGTAGATTGCTCTTGGCATATCGTTGCTAGTACCCTCACCTGTCCATCTTCCTAGTACAGATGCGTTTTGATTATTAATTACAGACATAGACTCTGTATACATTCTGTTGGCATTGAAGATATCATTACCATAGCTACCTTGTAAGAAAATTGTTAAATCAAAATTCTTGTAAGTAAATGTATTGTTAAGTGAGAATGTGAATTTTGGATTTGGGTTTCCGATAATCGTACGGTCTTTATCATTGATGACCCCGTCATTATTTAGATCTTTGAACCTGATATCACCAGGAGCTGTGCTTGTAGCAGGGTTAGATCCCGGCATCTGAACAGCGTGGTTATTAACCTCTGTCTGATTTTGGAAAACTCCGTCTGTAACATAACCATAGAAAATATTAACCGGATAACCGTTCTGTATTTGTCCAATGGTGCTATTGAGCCCACCAGTTGCTGTGATAATTGGTGTCTCACTATTGATGCTTTCTACATTATTTTTGTTATAAGAAAAAACAGCGTCTGTAGACCATTTGAAGTTTTCACCAACAAAATTTTTGGTAGATAAAGTGGCTTCAATCCCTTTGTTCTGGATTTTACCAGCATTGATAGACGGAACATAAACATCAGAGTAACCAGATGTTACAGGTACCGACATCGGCACAAGCATATCATTTGTGTTTTTGATATATCCATCTACAATCAAACTAATTCTGTTGTTGAACATATCTAGGTCAAAACCTGCATTATACTGCTCCTGTCCTTCCCATTTTACATTCGGGTTTGGTAAAACAGTTGGTAAAACTGCACTTACATAAGTGTTATTGAAGTTGTACAAATACGTATTGTATGACGATGAGAATGAGTAATTACCAATCTCCTGATTCCCTGTGATTCCGTAACCTAATCTCAGTTTTAAATTATTGATTGTTTTAGAATCTTTAAGGAAATTCTCGTTAGAAATTCTCCAAGCTAAAGCTGCCGATGGAAACCATCCCCATCTGTTATCTACTCCAAATCTTGAAGATCCATCTCTACGGATAGTTCCTGTTAGATAATATTTATCTGCAAAACTGTAGTTTACACGTCCTAGGTATGACATAATTGCCCACTCAGATGCGTTTCCGTGTTGCACTGGTTGCAAAATACCGTTGTCTATCTGCTGTGTACTTTCGCTAGGGAATTTTTGTACCGATGCATTTAGATAGTTATACTGATTGTTCTGGGCACTGCTTCCTACAACTGCATTGATGTGATGTTCACCAAAAGTTTTGTCATAAGTCAAAGTATTATCCCAAAGAAGCGTGATACTTCTGTTAGAACCTTCTGACAAATAAGAATTTTCCTGAGATTTTACACCCCATTGGTATTTTGGAGACCAAGTTCTTGTGTACCAAAGGTTCGCTTCCATACCACCTAAAGATTTGAATTTCAAATCCTTGATAATTTCGGCTTCTGCATAGATATTTCCCTGAATGTTGTATCCTTTTGTAGAGTTTTCTACAATGGTTGCTTTCCCTATCGGGTTATCTATATCGCCGTAAAGCATAGGATTGCTTCCCGGGCCTGCCCATCCACCATTTGCATCGTAAATAGGTCTGGTTGGTAAAGAAAGTATTGTTCCTTTGATATCATAAGAACCGCTTCTTTTAAGATCGTGTTGTAATTTCACACTGTTCCCGATTTTCAAGAAAGGTTTTATTTTGGTATCTCCGTTTAACTGAACAATATATCTGTCATAATTTGTATTGAGAACCACCCCTTTCTGATTGAAATAACTTGTAGAAACATATAAGTTACTTTTCTCGGATCGGTCTCCATATGACAAAGAATAATTTGACATTAAAGCCGGGCTGAAAAGCGCATCTACCCAATCTGTACCTTTTCCTAATGATGCAGGGTTTGCAAATTCCGGATTGGTTGACATCCCTGCATTGGTAAGCATTTCATTATTAAGCTGGGCATATTGCGATGCATCCAAAACTTTTATCATATTGCTCACACTTTGGATTCCTGTGAAGGTATCAAAATTCAGGACTCCGCCTTTTGCGCCACGTTTTGTTGTAATAATCACAACACCATTAGCTCCTCTGGAACCATAGATGGCTGTGGATGATGCATCTTTCAGAATGTTAATAGATTCTACATCACTCATATTGATCTGGTTGAGTCCACCATTCAGTGGCATCCCGTCGACAACGATCAATGGATTGTTGTTTTGGATTGTTCCTGTCCCACGGATACGGAAAGTAACGTTGCTACCCGGCTCACCAGAGTTAATGACAGTAACACCAGAAGCCCTGCCTTGAATCGCCTGTCCGATATCTGCAACAGGTTGATTTTCTGCCTTTCCTAGATTAATTACCGATACTGATCCTGTTAGGTCTTTTACTTTAGCCTTACCATAACCGATTACAACAACCTCATCTATCTTCTGTTCTCCTTGTAACGTATCAGCGGTTTGCTGTGCATACAAATTCCCTGAAAAATAGACTGCTGCAATCGCAATGGTGCTTCTCAAAAATTTAGGTTTCATTTATAATTGGGTTTTTTATTTTATTTAATAATAATTTTTTGTCCTACAATTCTGTTCTCCAGATTTACATTCAGGATATAATTTCCTTTTATCATTTGAGAAACATTAATCTCACATTGCTTATCATCTGTTTTTTGAGATTTTATCAATTTTCCTGTCATATCATATATCTCGTAGCTTCTGATGATTTCGTTATCCGAGGTGATGAATATATTTTTATCAGCCGGATTTGGATAGATTGATAAAGATTTTTTGTTGATATCACTTACAGCCAAAACGTTATAAACCTGATAACCCAAAGTCATATCATTGAAAAGAATGCTATAATTGCCTGATGATGCTAAATTGAATTTGATATTAGGCGCACCACCTGTTGTAAGTTGTGCAAAACCTGTAGCTCCGTTAGCATTACCCCAATCGTCACCTGTCCAGTTAGATGTATTGGCAAATTTCAGTTCTTGATCTCCGGCAGAGAAAGAAACATTACTTTTTGTCCAGGTATCATTCTGAAGACTCATCTGTTGCAAAGCCCAGCTACTAAAAGTTCCTCCTACATACATATTTTGCTGATGATTTGGTGTAAACTGTATGTTATATTGCAAAGTAATATCATTGAATTCTATATTGTAAGTACCTGGTGTTACAATAGAAAAGTTGATATTAGCACCGCCACCGGTTGTCTGCTGAGCAGTTCCAGAAAGTCCGTTGGCATTCCCCCAATCCTGACCGCTAAAGTTACTCGTGTTTGCAAATTTCAGCTCATAATTCCCAGCAAGTATTACTTGATTTTTGAGTTTCCAGACATTATTTTCCATCGTCATAGCTTTCATACTCCAGCTGTTAAAAGTTCCTCCAAGATACATCTGGCTGTTATGCCCACCTGTCACATTGAAGCTCTGAAGCTGTGGTATAGCTGCACAGAAACCGTTTGCTCCAGATTGTTTTGCCTGAAGATAAACTGTCCCGTTATAACCTGTCAATTGTACTTGGTTGTTGACGATTTTTGCTGGTCCTGCGTTAACTTCATAAGTAATAGCTTGTCCTGCGGATGATGTTGCAGCAGGCGTAAAAGCAGGATCATTTGCATTTTTGTTAGGAATAGTCGGGAAGTTGATGGTTTGACTATTACAAGTCTCTGTAGAATTTCTTATTAATTTTACAATGACACATCCGCGTGGCGGAACTGTAACCGAGATGTCGCTCATTTTTCCTAGATTGGCGTGTTGCCAAAGGTCTCTTACCATTACTTGCCCAGTAATCCCAAGCTGATTGAGAAAATTCATAGAACGTACTTGTGGGCTTGTCTCCCTATTAAAGAAACCGATGATCCAATCACCATTGCTCAATTGCCCTCTCCAAGTCTGGCTCCCAACATTATTTGGATCATTGCTAAGAGGTTTTCCTATGAACTTAAGGGTATTAAGATCTAATAACTCAGTATTTTGATATAACCAAAGATCATTACCCATGGTATCGAATTGGTCAGCGATGGTAACAGGACCACCTGCAAGAATATTAAGAGAGATGACACTTCTTTTTTCGGTATCGTTAGCAAAAGTGTTGATTCTGATAAAATCGCCATCCAGTTGCACTTTATTACTACCTGTCAGTTGTGACCAATAGATAAAACCGTCAAAAGCAGAATCATACTGTGACCAGGTTGGGAAATGAATCCCACGGTTTACATCGCTGAATCTGTTCCACGTGCCTTCCAGCGCATCAGAATTGATTCTGATAAGATTACCATATAGTTTTTCTAACTCGGCAGTATTAGTAAGATTTGGCATTACTAAGCTTAGATAAACACCATTTGCATCACATGCTTCCTTCATCCATTTTAGCGCTTTTTCATATTGGGCTCTAGTTCTTTGTGGGCCAACAGTTCCAAGGTTTCTGTCATAGCCAGTCTCAAACCATGATAGAAAATCTACGCGCAGATATTTGATTCCCATATCTGCATAATATTTCACATAACCTTTTACATACTGCTCTGCACCCGGTCTGTCTACCTGTACCCATCGGAACCACATTGCATTTTCATTGGGATCCAAAAGTGAAGAAACATTAATATTAGTCCCGACAATTTTTTTGGTAGTATCATTAGCATCTACATGCAGCCAAAGTGGATTTTCATACATCCCAAGGGTCATTCCTTTTCCTTGCAAATATTGGGACCACCAGGCATAGTCGTGCTGCCATTTTGAAGAATGGCTTTTTCTGTAACCGTTTTCATTGATTTGGCTTACATCTCCCCATCCATCTGTACAAACCATTGTATATCCATAGGATTTGAGATTCTGCTCTAGCCAGTTAATATTATCAGACAAAGCTTGTTCTGATAAATAATTATCTTGTACTCCTGCAAATTCTCTTGTTATGTGATATTCATAGGGACTCCAGTATAAAGGTGCTTTATATGGATTTTGTGATTTGTAAAAATTGTTGCCTAAACAAATAAGACAAAATATAGACGAAATCAATTTTAGAAAGAGATATTGCTTTTTCATATTGATAATAATTTTTAAAATATTAACGGTTCTTTAACTAAAGGTTAATTCTGTGTTGCTAATATATTTCCGTTATGACCTGAAAAAAGCTCACAATTAGTTTTTGTAAGCTTTAGGTAAACGTTTTTCAATAACGTTCAAGTTTTAAACGCTGAAAATCAGATTAATATAAATAAACACGTTACAAGAAAAAGTAAATGCTATGTAGAAGAAATAGAGCCAATAAGCATAATTTTTGATTCAAAATCATCATTTTCGATTACAGATTTTGCTTTTACCTTGCTCCTATAATTATAAATTGTCCTTACAGAATATCTTAAAAAATCAGAAATCTGATTAGAGTCATTGATCCCTAACCTGATTAATGCAAGAATTCTGAGTTCGGTATGGAGACTTCCAAATTTCATTTGATAATATTCTTCCGGTCTGAGTAACTTATTTACTTCTTCAACAAAATTAGGATAGATTCTAAGGAAAGCGCGGTCAAAATTCTCGTACAACTCATCAAGATCCATCTCATCATTCTTTTTGTTGTTTACCATTTCTGAGACCTTGTCCAATTGTCCGGTAGAAAGCCTTCTTGATATCAGTTTTTTGTAGCGGTCAAATTTTTCCAGATAATTTGAGCATTGGTTGATAAAAAAACCAATATATTCTTCCTTGATGTGATTGGCCTCATCTAATTTCAAATTCAGAATACTAAGGTTTTTGTTGGCAGATCTAAGTTCTTTTCTGGATTTCACAATGATCTTTAGCTGCCGGATCACCAAATAAGTTACCAAAGCGAGAATAACCAGCATAATACTAATTGTCCAAACAGAAAATCGCAGCTTTCTGTTGGTATTATTAATTTGAAGCATATATGCTTTTTCAATAATGGGTTGTACTTTACTAATCTGAAAAGTTCTGAAACGGGCATTATAGAAATTGGCATCTTCTATGGCAGATCCAAGAAAGCGGTAAGCCGTATTGTAATCACCTTCTTTATATAACAGAAATGCAAGCTCCTGCAGTGATCTATTTTCTGTCGTAGCAGATTCGACATCTTCAATCGCTGACAATGCTAGATATTTTTTTTGATTTTCCGTATGTCCGATCTCTCCTTCTGCAAAAGCTTTACAATAATATCCAATGGCTTTGAGCCTTGTTTTTTTGGGGACAGAGTTTATAAACTTGTCTATATTTTGTATTGCCTTTTCCCATTCATTATTCATTTTGTAAATATTATACTGGAAAATATTTCTAAAAATAGGATCTTCAGAAGAAACAAACCCTTTATGATAATACTCCATAAGTTTTGTTCTGTATGCGTCAGCAAACATTTTATTGCTTTTACTATATTCATAGAGATTTGTATAAAGGGATTCCGAAGTAGAATTATATGAAAATAGTAAAGATTTAGGAATATCATTTCTGATACTATCAAGAATCATTTTAGATTCTGTAAAAAGCCCAATGGAATTCAGCAAATTACTTTTTCTAATCAGGGTTTCATATCGCCAATTTTTATTACCGGCTGAATCAGCCAGCACGAGATTTCTTTGAAGGTAAGTAATGACGGAATCACTTTGATATCCAAAATAATTATCTGCAATTTCTCCGTTTATGATGTATTTATTTTTAAAATCCAGATGATTACGCTTAAGCTTAGCTTTCAAGTCAAGAATAAAGTGATCTCTATTTTGACGATAAACTAACTTGTTGGCAATTAGCGAATCAAGCTGCTTAATTTCTAAGCTTTGATTATTAACCTGCTCATCATCTTGACATGAAGCGCATAATACTAAGACTGCGAAAAATAAGAAAAACTTTTTTGATTTACAGAAAATCATTTTATTTTGATAATTTATATTATTACTACAAATAACGAATAAAAATTTGAAATTCTATATTTTTGGAAATATGAATTAAATTTTAACCAAATATTTCACAGAATTGATCAGTCATAAATTCTAATAATCATTTCGACTTTATAAATTTTTTTTTAATCCGGCAAAGAATTTGATCGTAAAAATTCAATCATTTATATTCACAAGTTCTGTTTTTTAATACGTATAGGAGAATTTATATTCTCCTATTTTTTGTTACTTTCATAATTTAATAATTATTTTCCTAAAAATGAATTGCCGTATTTTTTGAGGTTACCGTTCGATTAGTATTTTAATGACATGTTTTAATAATTGCAAATACCACCGTTTCTGGTGGTATTTATAATTACTAAAAACTATGATATATCACACACTTTTCATTATTAAGGCATTTATTTCAGTGCTTTCTATCTTTGGATTTGCTCCGGAATAGCTGGCTACTATTGCACCAACAGCACTTGCAAAATCTAATGAATTTTCTGGTGTGCTATCACTAAGGAGTGTTGAAATCAGGCTTGCTAGAAATGAATCTCCAGCACCTACAGTATCTGCCACTTTTACAGGATAACCATGGTGCCTATAAAAAATGTCTTTCCATAGTAATATGGAACCATGCTTTCCTAATGTAACACAAATGGCGGGTGTTTTAGTTGTTTCCGATATAAAACTAATATTTGCGTTAAGATCCTCCGATATAAAGCCGAGTTCTGAAGCAATTTCTAGTATTTCTTCATCATTGAACTTAATAAAATCTGCTTTGTCCATCAATTGCTTTAAAATATCAATCTGATAAAAAGGCTTACGAAGGTTTACATCAAACACTTTGAACATTTTTGAATTAGAATCCAAAAGTTCGAAAAGGCTATGTTTAGAAATTTCATTTCTACAAACTAAACTTCCGTAAAAAAATACATTTGCATTTTTAACCAAAGTTTTACTCTTTTCGGTTATTTCTATAAAATCCCATGCGGCAGGAAACTTAATTTCATAAGTCGCAGATCCACGTTCATTGAGAGAAACCTGAACAACTCCTGTATTGTAATTTTGAGTCGTAATAATTCCGCTGGTCTCCAGATTATTCTCTCTGATATAATCACAGATTATTTTGCCGTCTTCATCATTCCCTATCGCACTGATCATAGCAACAGGAAACCCAAATGATGCGGTTCTGAGTGCCAAATTCAGAGGAGCACCTCCAATTTTTTTTTCTTCTTCAAAAACGTCGAAGAGAACTTCTCCAAAACTAACGGCATTTATTTTTGTATTACTGAACATTAATTAGAGTTTTTGATGTTGATATTAGTGAATGAACTTTCTGAGGAACTAAAAATACTCCATTTTTTATTAACAATATTGTAAACTCTGTTGCTGAAAGCTATTTTATCATTGATATAGACCACACAGACATCATTACTTATGGAAACTGTTACATTATATGATGTTCCTGAAACCGCACTCAGTGAAAAAGAATTCATAAGATCTTCCGAACCGGAAGTCATTACATAAGCTGCTATTCTATTACTTTCCGGTTCAAAAGCAATTTTAACACCACTCCCTGCATCAGTATCATGGGCTAAAATAAGTCCGGATTTTCCACTGGAAGCGTTTAATATGAAATTGATCTGATTAGCTTTTTGTAGTTTTCCAAAAGTAACCTGGGAATTTGCACTCAGATTGAAACTGTTCCCATTTTGATTTGCATTGCCTGAAATTTTATCTACAGAAAGTGCCGCATTTTGAGTAAATACCGATTGGGCACTCGGGATCTGTTTTACAGAAAGTGTTCCGTCAGTATTCTGAACGAGTTTATGAGCAACAAGATTACCTGCCCAATCTTTTCCGCCTGTATTATTTTCAGGAACCTTTCTGGCCGTCCAACCGATAAGGTAACGGTCTGTATTATCAGAAACTGTTTTGGCTGCATAAAGATAAGATCCGTCCAAACGGTCAACTGCAGGTGTTGTCCAAGGTCCGTTTGACGATGTTGCAATTCGGTAACGGGTTCCCGTATTGCTGCTCCAGTTTTCTGAAAAGACGAGATACCAATAATTGCCCATTTTGAAAAGATCCGGGCATTCCATCATAAGATAATTTTCAGAAGAATTGGTCGTGTAAACAGGACTCTCTACATTCCAGTTGCCAGATTCAAGATTGGAGGTGGTAAATTTCAAAACAACAGCACGGCGTGCAGAATTTTGTGTTGAGACCAGCATCCAATATTTTCCGTCTTCGGCATTATAAAGTACGTGTGGGTCCCGGAAATCATAATCATAATAACCGGCCGGAGCAGTAATCTTAAAATCCTTGACCTTTGTCCAGTTTTTCATATCGGTACTTTTCGCCAACAAGACGCTTTCTCTGGGATTGTTCGATACAAAAGAAGCTATCTCGTTGTGACCAGTATAATAGTAGTAATATGTATTTCCTACTTTTATAAGGCTTCCCGTTCCTACTCCGAAATCGGGTTCAGATGAAGAGCCATATGGAACTTGTCTCCCCTGATATGTATAATCTTTAAAATCGGTAGTTTCTAAACTATGTATATCGTGGAAGCCTTCTCCCGCTGGTTTTGTTTTTGCATCGTGGAGAAAGAACAGATGAAATTTACCATTTTCATAATAAGGCATCACATCTCCGATATAGCCTGCGGTATAGTAAGGGTTGCTACTTCCCATCCATTGCTCTGGCGGTTGCGGATAAATATTCGTTTTTTTGAAAATATCTTCCTGAGCAATTTTTACATCAGAATCGTGGTCCTGACAGGAAAAAAAAGCAAGCGTAAGTACCGTTAGTAAATATATTTTTTTTATTGACATTGTTTCTGATATTAATGGGTTACAAGATAATTCAGGCTGTTCTCTGTGATCTTTTTAATGTTATCAAGATATGCATTTGGTTGACTAGGATTTCCATTTGCAGTCTCATTATACCAATCATAAGCTCCCATAGAGATTACCAGACATTTTTTATTAGCTGTTCCTCCGGGGAATTCGGCAATAGCTACACGCCCGTCCAAGGTATTGTCCCAAGCTTCGCTTGCCAGATTATTGCCTCCAGTCTGATTTCGCCAGCCGGCACCATTTACATATCCTCCCCATTCCGGCAGAAACCACCATGCAGTATGATTTAGACGGAAAGTACCTTTCTGGAGAAGATTCGCTTTTCCCGACTCATATGTCTGAAGACCTTCAAAAACCGGATGACTTTCATATCCTTTAAAAGAGATTCCCCAATCGCTTCCTGTATCTACAAATCCACTTGGAGGAAAATCTCCAAAAACATTATTCGGTCCTTTTCCTGCTGGAACTATTCCTAATGTATCAACATATTGTGAAGCAAAACTTGTAAGCAAGATATTTCCTCCGCTGTTAAGATAAGACTTGATCTTAGCCGTTACATTCTGGTTCATCGCATCTGCTGGTAAAGTCGCTGCAGAATCAAAATGCCACCAGATCACACCAATATTACTTAAGTTTGCCACACCGCTTCCGATATCTGCCAAAGAAATATAAACTGCTCCGGAATATTTTCCGAAAAGCCAGTCAGACGCAGCAATCTCGTCCGGATTGGTAAGCCCTGTCCTTGTGGATGCAGTCCCAATAAATGCTATAGATGGCCCTGAGATCGGAATAGTCACTCTTGCAGTATATACCTCAGTAAGATTTGCGTTAGAAACTGTAAATTGAACAAGGTTTGTAAAATTAATCGTAGATCCTGATGCCGGAGTAATATTGACTCCATTTCCTAATTCTATGATTGGTCTCAAAGACGAAAGATCAGTTCCTTCCGGCATTGTGAGTGTAATAGTTTTATTTGAACTATTAATGGTGGCAGACAGTCCGTTGATCTTAAAGCTCAAGATAGGATCCTGAGCCTTTACTGTTACCTGGTAATCTTTATAAATATTTCCATTCTTTGTTCTGAACGTTACTGTCTGAGAAAAATCAACCACCTCTCCGGACGCTGGTGAAACTACAGCTCCTGATGGTATTTCTATTATCGGAGTAAGGGATTTCACAGTTGTACCATAAGGAAGGATTACCGTGATTTTATCATTCTTATTATCAATTTCTCCTACAACGCCGTTTACTTTAAAAGAAGAAATATTTACGGCAACATCCGTAATAAGCCCGTCTTCGATAGAATTATCACAAGACATTATAAATACTGCTGAAAGTAACAGAATTATAGCGAACTGAAATTTTTTAAATATACTTTTCATTGGTCGTTTTTTAGTAGCCATTATTTTGTTTATATACACCTTGGCTGAAGTTAATCTGTGCCAAAGGAATCGGGCAATATTCTTCAATACCATGATCGAATCCTGCTTGAGAGTAATAGGATCTTCTGGTTTTTTCTACAGCGTAATAGGCGTTCAAAGTGCTACCTGCACTGCCCCATCTTACAAGGTCAAAAAAACGATTTCCCTCCATTGCAAATTCCAACCTTCTTTCCCAACGCAAAGCTTTTCTTGCGAAACTTTGATCCCAAGTGCAATTCACTCCAGGTTCATATTTACTGATCAAATTGTTTGATGTATAGCTTCCTGTCAAAATTGTGCTTGCCTCTGCTCTTGTTCTGACCTGATTAATAAGGGGGAGTGCATCATTGGATTGTCCTAATTCTATCAATGCTTCTGCTTTCATAAGCAAGACATCAGAGTATCTAATAATGATCCTATTTTTAGAATTTCCATAGAAGGGATCTACATTTACTGTACAACCACATCCAACAGGAACATTCTCTTTCAATGAAGCATAATAACCATAAGTTCCTGGACTTCTGTTCCAGCTTTCCTGATAGATTTTGTTTTCATCATATTTCCAAGGTAAACCTGGCAATGCAACAGTATGATATAATCTTGGATCTACTTTGTAATTATTCAGATGGTTATAGTCCAAATTTACATCATTGTAATTATCAAACATTGGTAATCCCTGAGGCGTTGTTTTAAAAGCATTTACCAGATTCTGACTTGGTTTATGGAAATCACAACATCCTAAACCTTGTGGTACGGAAAGCAAATCACCATAATTGAGTCTCCCGAAAAGCGTTCCGTCATTATCAGAATATTGGATAGAGAAAACAGCTTCCGGTCCATTTTCGTGAGTTCCCGGTAAGAAGTTATATCCGAAATCCGATTCCAAAGTATAATTTCCGATCACTTGGTTGGCTGCATTAATTGATTTCTGAAGTGTAGTCGGATTAATTTTTACAACATTATAATTATCATCCTGCTCATAGGCCTGGTACAATCTTACTTTTGCAAGATAAGCATAGGCCGCACTTTTCTTTGGTCTTCCGACTTCAGATTGTGTAGCCGGAAGGTTAGCCGCTGCAAATTCAAAATTAGAAGCTATGGCTTCCCACAATTCCTGGTCGGACATGGCCCTGTTGGAAACATTGGCATATTCTTCGACCGGCGTTTCGTCTGTAACATAAGGAACGTACTTGAAGAGAATTTTGAGCATAAAATAAAAATGCCCACGGATAAAATTCATCTCTGCGATCCTTTTCTGCTTGTCCGGATAATCTGCGTCCGATACTTGTTTAAGAGCAGCGATCGCTTTGTTGCATCTGGAGATGCCTACATAGCTGATGTACCATAATCTATCCAATTCACCAAAATCCGAACGGATGTTATTGGAAATTTCAAAAAAGTGAAATGTCTGGATGTCATTGGTTCCGCTACCTCCTTTGTAAGCGTCGTCCGAACGTACATTGCCGTATGGCCAGAGACTGAACGGCGTATCGTAATGATCATTGCCAAGTGAAGCATACGCTGCCACTACAAAACCATCTACATTTTGTGGGGTCACTACATCCGCTTCGGAAAGAACACCTCTCGGTTCATTATCCAAAAAATCGTTGCAAGAACTGGTACCAAGCAAAAAAGCGCAGGTAACAATTAAAAATATATTCTTTTTCATTTGATTATTATTTAAAAAATTAAAGGGAAAAATTAACTCCAAAATTGAATGTCAGTGGTAGCGGATAACCGAACGCCGGTGTCTCCGGGTCAATTCCTGTGAAGCTTTTGGATTTTATAGTCAAGAGATTCTGAACGCTTGTATAAATTCTGAAATTGACAATTTTATAATGCTCCATAAGAGATTTCGGGAAAGTGTAACCCAACTGCAGGACCCTCAGTTTCACATAACTTCCGTTTTCGATATAATAGGATGACAATCTGGATTCTGCATTGCCGTCTACTGTTGTAAGCGCAGGAATATCAGAATTTGGATTTTGTGGAGACCATGCATTCAAAAGACGTGTTCCTTTGTTGGAACCAACATCATCAACACTCCAAAAATCAGTCTGATATTTCTTAGAATTGATGACATCTACATCACCTATGCCCTGCCAGAATGTGGACAAATCAAAATTCTTATAAGACAAATTGATGTTAAGACCATACATAAAACCAGGATTTGGATTACCTAACCAGGTTCTGTCCTTATCATTGATCACACCATCTCCGTTAAGATCTGCATATCGAATCCTTCCTAATCCTTTTCCCGGTTGATCAGCAGAACTATCTAACTCTCCCTGTGTGCGAAAAAGTCCATCGGCAACATAACCGTACATGGAGTTGATCGGTCGTCCTAAAATATTATCCGTTGTTCCATTTCCTCCATAATTGTTAACAACAGATTGCGGAAGTTCGGTAATTTTGTTTCGGTTCATAGAAACGTTACCTGAAACTTCATATCGGAAACCACCTGATGTTTCATTCTGATAGGACAGTGCAATTTCAATCCCTTTGTTTTCCATAGATGCACCATTGATCCATCGGTCTCCTCCTTCCCCGATCACACCGAGATAGGGTGGCAATACCAGGATGTCTTTTGTTTCCTTTTTGTAAACATCAACACTACCCGTCAGTTTTTGATTAAAAAATCCGAAATCCAAGCCGAGATTGGTTTGTGTGGTAGTTTCCCATTTCAAATCATCATTTTTTGTCTGTGTTGCGATAAAACCTGATGCCAATAATCCGCTTCCAACCCCGGAAATATCATAAGCTGTTCCATAAGAAGTTGCCCAGGTTGGATTTCCTCCTGCATAATTGGCAATGTAAAGCGAATAGACCGCAGAGTTGCTGATCTCCTGATTACCCGTTTGTCCCCATCCTGCACGCAGTCTAAGATCTGAAAAGAATGGAATAACATCTTGTGCAAATTTTTCTTTATTAATCCTCCATCCGGCAGAAAATGCAGGAAATGTCCCGAACCGGTTATTTTTACCGAATCTGGAAGAACCGTCATAACGCAAAGTCGCAGAAAACAGGTAACGGTTATCGTAATCGTAGGAAAATTTACCAAAATAAGAAAGCAGGCTGTATAATGTTGAAGTCCCTCCGTTGAAAGCATCTCCTGTTCCTGCATCAGGATACATATAATCTGGTGTTTCTATCAAAAAGCCTTCTTTTCTTAGCCAAGTATTATCATACTGATCCCGGTACATTTCCATACCACCAAGAATATCAAAATGATGATTGCCTGTTTTTGCGGTAAATTGTGCAGTATTGGACCATGTCCATTTTTGGGTATCTGACTGGTCGATGTTTACAGCATTGGTTTTATTCTGCAGATATCCGGAGACATAACTTCTTTGTAAAGTCCTTTTGTAATAATTAGACAGGTCAACTCCAAAGCTGGATCGTAAAGTAAGATTTTTTACCGGTTGAAGTTCCGCGAATACGTTTCCGAAAAATCTCTGATATTTGTAACCATTATCCTTGTTATATTCCAGAAGTCTTACTGGGTTCTGCCTGTCATTCATACCTCCGACCGGTCCGCCCCAGCCTATGCCGTCAATTGTGTGAACTGGAATTATCGGTAACGCACGCAACGCAGGATCCAATACTCCCGGATCCATAACCTCATTCGTTTTAGTGAAGGTGAAATTTTCTCCAATTTTCAACTTTCCGTCAAAGAAATTATACGAAGTGTTTACACGGGCAGATAGTCTTTTGAAATCCGTAAGCTTCACTATTCCATCATTATCATAATACCCCATCGAAAAGAAATAAGAACCTTTGTCCGAAGCACTTGAAGCTGAGAAATCCAATGAGTTTGCGACACCGGTCTGGGAAACTTCATCATACCAATTTGTATTGGCAGATTTTATGGTTTTTGCAGCATCCAGATATTCCGGAACAGATATATTATTAAGTGTCGGCAGTCCATTTTGGACATTCCAGTCAAAATTATAGCTCAGGTTGTTGCTGTTTGGATCCAGTCCGTCATTGATGTTGGCCTGCCAAAGTACCTGTCCAAATTCTTTTGCATTAAGTACAGAAGTTTTCTTAGCATATTGAGAAAAAGAAGTATAGTAATTGAGGTCAATTTTCATTTTACCTTTTTTTCCCTTCTTGGTTGTGATGATGATCACACCATTGGCAGCCCTGGAACCATAGATACTTGCAGAAGACGCATCTTTCAGCACTTGCATACTTTCTATATCACTGGAGTTCAGCTCGTGCATCCCGGCTTTTGTAGGAACGCCGTCAATAACATACAGAGGATCCGTATTATTTAGCGTTCCTACACCACGGATCAAAACTTTTGTATTGCTACCAGACGGAGAGCCATCTGTCGTGATATTGACACCAGCAACTCTACCTTGCAAAGATTTGATGGGATTTGGTTCTGATTGTTTGTTCAGATCCTTCATATCAACCACTGCAACAGCTCCTGTAATATCCGCTTTTTTCTGTTTGGTATAACCAGTTACGATGACCTCCTCGATATTTTTGATTTTCTCTGAAGCAAGAACAATGTTAAGGATGTTCTTTTCATTGACTACCACTTCTTGTGTAGAATAATCGGGATAAGTAAAAATCAAGGTGTTTCCTTTTTGCAAATCATTGATTTGAAATGCACCATTACTGTCGGTTGTGGTATTGGATCCAGTTTCAGAAACCGTTACCGTGACTCCGCTTAGAGGTTTCTGATTTGCAGAAACTACCTTCCCTTTTATTATTTCCTGTGCAAATGCATAGGAAAATGGAAGAAGGCAAAAAGCAATTGCTATTTTATATTTCTTCATAATATTTAGTTTTTTATTTAATATTAAGCTGATGTGCACTCATATTCAGAATGCTTCCTTTGGTATCTGTAGAAATCAATAGCTCTGAAAAACTTTCATTAGGAAAGAAAATTTCGGTCATTACTTTTTCTCCGTTTTCAAAAAATATCTCAAGAGAAGTTTTATCCAGCAAAATTTTGAAAGTTGAGTTCTTGTATTTTTTTGCTAATGGCGCTTTTGAAATCCTGTCTGCAAAATTGTCTTTGAAATCAGTTTTCCCAGATTTGGTACGATCTATAAAAAGTTCTTTGTTGATGTTATCAATCCCAAAACTTACCTTTTCGCCAAGATCATTTTTCAGAACAAATGTGTAAACTCCCGCTGTCATTTTTTTGAAATCAATATCAACAACTACCTTGGTCAGGTCTATTTCTCCTTTACTGATGAGTTTTTTATCAGAAACAAGACTAATTTCTTTTTTGATTATTTTTCCCTCGTAATTTTTGAGTTGGGAAACAGGAATGCTTGCTAATGTGTAGCCTTCTTTACTCTTTCTCAAAGTCACTTCACGCGGAATTGTGGAACTGCTTCTCCATTTTTCCGTAGGCACATCCGGAGAATAGTCCCAATTGGACATCCATCCGACAATTACCCTTTTGTTATCCGGAACATTGTCAAAAGAGACACTTGCATAATTATCCCTTCCCCAATCCAGCCAGACGACCTTTTCTTTTTCGAGCTGCTTTGTGAAAACATCATCCATCCTGAAAGTTTTTCCGTCAAAATCTCCTACAAAATACTGTGCTGCAGAACCGCCATTCGGACCACCCGGATTGATATTAACAATAAGTACCCATTTTTCTTCATTGGTCCCCTCTACTTTGATCGGGAAAAGATCCGGGCATTCCCAAACGCCGCCGTGCCCTCCGACATCTTTACCAAACTCTGAAAGGAATTTCCAGTCTTTCAGGTTTTTCGAGGCATAAAAATGCTGTCTGTCCTGAGCCGCCAATCCCAATACCCATTGTTTCCTTTTGGAATCCCAGAATACTTTTGGATCCCGGAAATCTTTTATTCCCGGATTTTTCAATACGGGATTATTGCTGTATTTGGTCCAGGTTTTTCCGTTGTCCAATGAATAAGCTATTGCCTGAGACTGTGCATCAATTTCTCCGGCTTTCTCCTTCTTCATATCGTGGTAAGTAAAGATTGCTACCACGGGAACATTCTTCCCATCACCAAATCCGGATGTATTATCCTTATCCACAACTGCACTCCCGGAGAATATTGCGCCTTTCTCATCATAGGCAATCGCCGGAACAAGTTCCTCCCATTTTATAAGATCTTTACTTATTGCATGGCCCCAATGCATTTTACTGAAATCCGGTACACTTTGAAATGGCGTATGCTGAAAAAATAAATGATAAGTACCATTGAGATAAAACAATCCGTTGGGATCATTCATCCAGCCTTTTTGTGGTGTGAAATGATAATTGGGCCTGTATAATTGCTCTTCCTTGGATAATGCTTGTGTTGTCTGAGCGTTGAAATTGTACATAAATATTAATCCAATGGCTAACGCCGTTGATCTTATGATCTTCATATTTTTTATTTTGTAAGTGTTTCACTTAATTTTTCCAGAGATAAGCCTTTGGTTTCCGGCATCATAAACATCACGAACAATAATTGGAATACCATTGCTATCGTAAAAACCAAAAACACAGTTCCTGCACCAATGGTAGAAAATAATGTTGGAATTAAAGAAGGAATAATCGCTGCTAAGACCCAATGTGTCGAACTTCCAAAAGCCTGACCGGAAGCACGTAAATGATTTGGAAATATCTCTGAAATGAATACCCAGATCACAGTTCCCTGCCCAATAGCATGGGATGCAATAAATAGGAATAAAAAAATAGGAATAGCCAATCCCGACCAATGGAAATAAAAGGCCATTGAAACAAGTCCCAAAGAGATAATGTAACCAACAGACCCAATGTACATCAAGGTTCTTCTTCCTACTTTATCAATTAGATTAACACCTAAAAGTGTGAAAACCATATTCACTATACCTATTCCAATACTGCTGAGAAGTGCCGTTTTCTCACCCAATCCTGCTTCACCAAAAATTCTTGGCGCATAGTATAAAAAGGCATTGATACCTGACATTTGGTTAAAGAAAGCTACAAAAAATGCCAGCATAAGCGGAAAACGGTATTTTTTCATAAAGATGTTTTCTTCTGGTGTTTCTGCATTTGTATCCTGCATCTGAGAAACCAGAATTTCCGCATCCTGATCGGGATCCACAATTTTCATAACTTTTTTAGCATCTTCTATTTTTGACTGAGATACCAGCCATCTTGGACTTTCCGGAATAGAAAGAACAAATATGGTATAGATACTTGCAGGAATAGCCTGTATGCCAAGCATCCATCGCCAGTCATTGTCGCCAATACCATTAAGCAGATAATTAGATAAAAAAGCAACTAAGATCCCAAAAACAATATTAAACTGATAAAGCGAAACCAGTTTTCCACGGTTCTTTGCCGGGGCTATTTCTGAAATATATGTTGGAGCAGCAATTGTAGAAGCTCCTACTCCCAAACCTCCCATAAATCTAAAAAATGAAAATATATAAGGGTCATTGGAAAATGCAGTTCCTATAGCAGATAAAGCATAAAGAACTCCAATAGCCAAAAGTGTTTTTTTTCTTCCAAATTTATTTGTCGGGATACCTCCGAAAATAGCACCAATTACAGTCCCCCACAATGCCATTCCCATTACAACCGCCCCATGAAAAGCATCTGAACTGTTCCAAAGAGTTTGCAATTTTTTGTCAGCCCCAGAAATCACTACAACGTCGAATCCGAAAAGAAAACCTGCCAGTGCTGCAATAACAGACCACATTACAATTTTATTCATTTGTCAATTATTATTTGTTTGTGGCTAATGTATTGACAGATGGCTACCTAGCAGTCTAATTTTGTTTCAAAATATTTCATTAACGTTAACTAATTGTTAATTAAATTATAATTACTTGAAAATCAATCAATTAAAATTCAATTTAAAAATCAAATATTTGGTTAAATTCAATTTTGTAACATTCAATTATAAAAATGTTACAGGGTTATTATATGAAATCCATTTGGTTTAGGAGTAATTATTCATTTGGTGACTTCCGAAAAGCATTGGGAGATACACCAAATTTATTTTTAAAAACCGTAGAAAAATAATTCGGAGAAGAAAAACCTGTCTTATATGCAATTTCAGAAATTGTAAAACCTTGATCCTGCAGCATCGACTTTGCTTGTTCCAAGCGGAAATTATTAATATAGTCGTTGACATTGATATTGAACATTGCTTTTATCTTCCTATAAAGCTGTATTCTGGAAATATTGAGGTCGTCTGCAAGGTTTTCTACTGAAAATTCAGGATTATCAATATTATTCTTTATAATCTGGTTCAGCTTGTTCACAAAAGTTTGTTCAATACTTCCGAAAGATTTGCTATCCACAATTTTGCCAATATTATTTGTATAATAATATCTCAGTTTTTCGCGGTTATAGAGTAAAGATCTAACAGACTGGGTAAGGATCGGATAGCTAAAAGGTTTGGTAAGATAAAGATCCACACCGGCTTTAAGACCCTGAAGATATGACTCTTTGTTATCCAAAGCTGTCAGAATGATTACAGGAATATGAGACGTTCTAAGATCGTTTTTCAGGATCTCACAGATCTCGAAACCGTTTTTATCAGGGAGATTGACATCACAGACAATAACATCAGGAATCTCACTTACAGCTTTTTCGATCGCATCCATCCCGTCGGATAATAAAATATCATATTCGTTTTGCAGCTTATTGCTCAGAAAATAAGACAGATCCGTATTGTCTTCTATCAGTAGCAGAGAATACCGCTCTCCCTGTGGATCAGTATTTCCTGAAAATGATTCTTCTTCCGTGATCTCCAAAAATGTATCTTTTGACAAGGTTTCTGCGTCTATCAAATCAGGTTCTTTCACGATCTGATCTTCATTAAAGTGCTTATTTCCTTTAAAAAGGGTTATAACGAACTGAGTTCCTTGAAATGAGCTTACCTCTATTTTCCCAAGATGAAGCTCCACAAATTGTTTGCTGAGGTGAAGCCCAATACCTGAGCTATTTTTCCTGTTATTAGAACCCTTGAAGTAAGCCTCGAAAACACCACTGATTTCTTTTTCAGGAATACCTATACCATTATCTTTGAAAATAATGACAGCCTGATTGCCTTTTTCCTGGATAGTAATTTCTATTTTCCCATTGTCAGGCGTAAATTTGAAGGCATTCGACAACAGATTGAAATAGACTTTGTCCATAAGATTTCTATCGATATAGAGCTCAAGATTTTTTTTCTGGGAATGGATATCAAATTTTACATTTCTTTTCTTGGCTTCATTTTCAAAATCACGAAAAATTCCATAAGTAAAATCATAAATATTCGTCTTGGAAACCCTTAAATTGAATGTCTGATTTTCCACTTTTCTAAAATCCAATAAATTATCTACCAATCGCAACAATCTATTGGAATTTTTATTTATCAATTCCAGCTCATATGATGGTTTTGTACCTTTGCTTTTGCTCGAATCCCTCAAAGATTCCAATGAACTGAGAATAAGTGTAATGGGTGTTTTAAATTCGTGAGATAATCCTGTGAAAAAATTAACCCTCGCTTCATTACTATCTTTCAACTCATTGGCTATGTTCTCGATCTGGTTTCTCTGTATGGTAACTCTCTCGTTGGTAAGTGTAAGTTGTTTATTTTTTATCTTGATGGCATAGATAAGATAAATGGCATATGCAACCAGACAAAACATCAATATTAATAATATAACAGACCATCGAAACAATTCTTTTTGTGAAGAATAAAGTTCGACCTGTTTTTTAACCGCTGTTACCTGATTTTCTATAACACTCTGTTGTTCAATGATCTTATCAAACTGATTACGCATAATCTCGGCATTCATTCTGTCAATAATCGTTGTGCTAAGTTTGATACGTTTCGGAACGACACCGCCATTATGAATTTTAATAGCAGTTTCTATTGCTTCCGCTCCTCCTGTTGGATAGAGTAAAGTTGCATTCAGCTTTCCATCCAAAACCATCTGTATTCCGCCGTCTTTGGTATTGAGACCGTCTACACCGATAAATTTGATCTGATTTTCCACATCAGCATTTCGAGCAACTTGCCAAGCACTGGCAGCAAGTTCATCATTAAAAGCAAAAACATATAGACTTTTATTTCCCAATGAATCCAATGTTTTCCTGAAGGTATCTACCGGAAGACCTTTAAAAGTTTTTATCAGGTCTGTGCTGGGATCATTTTTGATAACTTGCTGGAAACCCAGACTTCTTTCAATAGTTGGTGAAGACTGGTCATCACCTTTTATTTCCAGAATTTTTTTATCAATTTTCGAATCTGCAAGAATATAGTTGGCCGCTTCTTTACCAATCTCCGTATTATCCGCACCTATATATGTTGTGTATTTTTCTGAATTGATCTTCCTGTCAAGCAAAATAACCGGAATATTTTTGGAAGCCGCTTTTTCTACTACAGGAACCAAGGATTCGGGATCAATTGGCGAAATGATAATCACGTCCATGCCATTATCAATCATTTTCTGTATATCATGAAGCTGTTTACTAACAGAACCTTCGGCCTTTTGTATGTTCAATTCCACTTCGGAATGGAGTGATGCCTGTATCTCCATAGAATGGTTCATTGCCAATCTCCAGGGATGATTCCCCAGACCCTGAGAAAATCCGATAGCAATTTTGCCAGAATTTTTTTGAGATTGTTTACAAGAAGAGAAAAACAGGAAAATCAAAAGGAATACCGTCCGATAAACCTTATGAAAACCAAAGACTTTCATATATTTTTTTGTTGACATATTAACACAATATTAATAAAGATGTTGCAGACAGACAATTTTTAGTGAAAATATTTTGTATTAAACCTGTGGTATATCTTTCGGCATGTATTTTTAATGTGTTACAATTTTATACTTCTTGTAACAATATTATAATTTTCTTGTTAATTGTGTTCCCAGTTTATTTCAAAAACAGTGATTATCAGACATTTTTTCTTTTATTTTTAATTCTCTAACAAAATCAAAGTATTTTGAACAATAAATGAAATATCCAATTATGGTTTGCTAATACATTTGATCCATACCGGTTTGAAAATCTAATTCGAATAACTCCAAAAATAGGGAAAACTCCAATTGATGAGGATTAAATCTGACCTTATATTATTGTCAACTTATAAAAACTTATTAAAAACAATATATAAACTTCAAATTAGAATTATGAGAAAATTTTATTCAAGTCTATTTGCTGCAATAATAGCAGTAAATATGAATGCACAAACCAAAAAGATTGCTTTTATAGGACAAGCAGACGTTTACACAAGTAATATCCCCACTGCCAGTGATGGTTTGACTTATGATGATGACAGGGCTGCCGCCGTATGGTTTATAGATACATTCCTTCCTTCTCATTCTGGTACTATTTCCGGAAACTATTTCTCTTTTCAGGATGTTGCAGAAGGTGCAGATATCAGCAGTTATGATGTGATCTGGGTTCAGAATGATGGTGCAACATTTACAGACAGACTCAATGAGTGGCCTCGTGGAACGACAGAAGGAAATGGTGATAAGCATTGTCTTTTGAGAGAAGCAGGATTCCAATGGAACGGACAATGTACTCAATTGGAAGATGATTTTATGTGGAAAATAAAACAATTCTATAAATCAGGAAAAAATATCTTTTTAGGAAATTTTGCTGGAAAGGGACTTGAGGTTTTTGGTATTTTCGATGGTTTATCTAGTCCATGGGAGTACAGGCCAAATCAGACTTTTGGGGATACGAGCGCAAATCCTGCAAACACTGCCGGATCTTGGGGTACTAACTGGAGTAGCTCATCAAATTCGGTGTTGACTACAGGAATTAGTGCTTCTTCTGTAAACTGCAGTTATACCTCCCAAAGTATTGAATTTTTAGGTGCCAATACGGAAAAGAAAAACAGAACCTTACAGTATAACCTCAATTGGGGTAGAATTTATGATGATGCAGGTGGTGCCAGCTCTACATTATTGCAAAGAAGACAAATTTTCCAAAGTACACTCAACGCAGAAATTCTTCTAGAAAATTGTGACGGAACCGAGATACAAGGTGCAAAATTCAATTCACGTCAAGCCGGAGGTGGAACTGTTATTTGGTACGGATCAGGGGTTTATGATTGGTATGCGCCAGGAACGGGAAGTAATCAGAATGTTAAAAAACTAACTGAAAATACTTTACTTTATCTAGCTGGCGGAGGCACATTATTTGCTACTCAAGATTTTAATAATGCTTCCAATATTAGCATTTATCCAAACCCAGTTTCCACTATTCTTAATGTAAAAACTGAAGGAAATATTGAAACTGAGATCTACGATATGAATGGCCGCAAAGTCCTTACATCATCATCAAAAAATATTGATGTTCAAAAATTACAGTCTGGAACTTATTCTATTAAAATTAACAATAATAAAAAGTCGATTTCTTTAAAATTTATAAAAAAATAAAATAAGTCTTGGATTATAGCAGCGTCAATACTTTTATTAGCGCTGCTTTCTTATGTGATGATATACCGAGTGACTATCTCAAGGAACTAATTAAAAAATTCTTAATTGTGTTTCCTTTATCTTTGCCAGAATGCAACTTAACAAGAAAATATAATGTACAGATAAAGAGGCTACTATATTGGAAATGAAAAACAACTCAGTCATTTTTATATACGATACAATAAAATATCTGGAAAAATTTAAAATTGATTTATAAATTCTTTTATCAAGTTTACTTTAATGATATTGAAATCAGTTGACCCTTGATTTAATTTTCATTATTTTTTTCCAAAGATAAGATGATGTTATTTCTTATTTTGGCAAAAACTAAAACTTATTATTTTGAATAATAATACATTTATAATCTGGAAATTGTCTTAATAATCTAAGTCCTTCTTTCTTTCCTAAAACCATAATAGAAGTGCTAAAACCATTAGCAATCTCCGCATTTGGTCCATAAACAGTGACACTTACAAGTTCAGAACTTGGCCAGCCTGTTTTCGGATTGATGATATGAGAATAGCGTTTTCCATCAAGCATTACAAATTTTTCATAATTTCCGGAGGTCACAATTGCTTTATTTTTCAGAGAAATCGTTTTATAAATTTTATTGGCATCTTTTGGATCTGTAACGCCTATCTTCCAGGGTTTTCCATTAGGTTGCTTTCCCCAGACTGCCATATCGCCGGAAGCGTTTATTATCCCAGCTTTCACACCTAAACCCTGCATCAGTTCATTACCTTTATCAGCTGCATAAGCTTTTCCTGTTGCTCCAAAACCGATCTTCATTCCGGGAAGTTTCAGAAAAATTGTAGAATTGATACTGTCCAAAATAATGTTCTTATACCCTACTTTTTCAATCGATTTGTTGATCTGTTGTTCAGAAGGTTTTTCTGTCATCGAGCCATCAAATTTCCAGATCTTATCCATCGCAGCGATGCTGATGTCAAAAGCACCATCTGTAATTTCTGAGAACCAAAGCGCTCTTTTGGTCAGATCAAAAACCTCTTTATCAACTTTTACAGGTTGTATTCCTGCATTTCTGTTGACCTCAGAAATTTGAGTTTCGGGTTTCCATTCTGATATCAGATCTTCTATTCTTGAGATCTCTGAAATCACTTTGTCGATATTTTGTTCTGCAGATAAAGAATCTTCAGCTACAATAGTAATATCAAATCGGCTTCCCATCAATGTTGTCGTTCTTTTCCTTAAAGTTTGTGCATTTGAAAAAACACAAAACAATATCAGAAAAGCAGAGAATAGAATTTTATTTGTTTTTATCATTTTAATAGCAATCTGTAAGTATTTGTCCTTTTAACTTGAAATATTCCAAATTATAGTTTGTATTCATAAGAAGAATTCTGTCAAGGATCTTCTCCACGTCTTGTTGCATTACAAGAGATCCACAGATCATAATCGTTCCGTTACTTTGCAGTAATTCTGTAAAAAAATCAGCGTCACGTTTTATCAGATCCATCACATAGCAACGGTTTTGTTCTCTGGAAAATGCGATGTGAGAGCTTTTCAGTTTTCCTTTGCTCATTTGGTCTTGGGCAAAGATCTGATGCGTCCTGATCATTTCTGTTTCATTTCGAAAGCCACAATACAAATGACATTCGGTTTTTCGTTTGTTTTCGTGGATCATTCCTAGAAAAGGTGCGATTCCCGTTCCGTTGGCGATCATAACCACTTTTTTGGATTTTCTTGGAAAATGGAAAGAATTATTCTCAACAATTCTCGCTTTGATCATTGATCCGGCTTTCAGATCATTGAGATATTCTGAACCTAAACCATTTTGATGCAGCTTGACCTTCAGTTGAATATTCCCATCTTTTTTTCCGATAGAATACAATCTTTCCCTATAATCATCAGCGGGATTAATTGCCAAAAGATCACCTGATGCAAATCGGCTTCTCATCTTCGGCTTCAAGGTCAATAAAAATGTATGTTCGGTTTCAGAAATATTGGTCTTTTCCAAGACCATCATTTTTTGAAGGTCTGTTGGTTTTTTATTATAATTGCAGGCGTGGTTTTGAGTAAAATTTTAGTTTTCAAACTCCACTCTTTTACCCAATCTACAAACTCTTCCGGAGATTTTTCATTGATGGTAAAAAGATCAACAATCCTATTTGTCCAGGATCTTTCTCTTAATTCAATATCAACTTTTTTAGCAAAACCACAGAAATCTGAATAAGATCTTGAGCCAAAACCAACCACCGAAATGTTTACATTTTGAGTCTGAGGAAATTCATTCATTAAAGATAAAAACCGGTCAGCGTTATTCGGTGCATCGCCCTGACCATAAGTTGAAGTGAAGACCAATAAATGTCCAGCATTCGGAAATAACTGATAATCATTCATCAATGCTAAAAAAGAAGGATAACCAGACGACAATAACTGCTGATGGATATGATCTGCAAAGCCAATCGTACTTCCATTTTCCGAACCTGCCAAAATGACGATCTTAGCTTCTTCCGGTTTGAATTTATTTTTAATTTTTGTCGATTTTCTTCTAAATGTAATGGCAAAACCCGAGATGATAAAAAACAGAATATTGAGCGATGCAAATCCTAGAATAGCTGCCCAAACAATATTGGTCCTGCCTGTGTGAAGATCCAGACTGAGATTCTCCAAAAGGACCGTTTTGGTGTAAGGAATATTACTGACGATCTCTCCATTGAATTGATCTACCAATAATTCTCTGTCTTTCAATTTTAATTTGAAGAATTCTTCGGGATCATCTGGAAAAGGAAATTCAATTTTTTTGACGTCAGATAGCTTTGTATTCTTAAAAATAGAAAATTGCGCCAGATCTTTTTTTTCTGGTTCTTCATCTGAAATTTTCGGTATTTTGTGTTCGATCTTTTGTTCATCAAAGATCTTGAATCTTATCATTGACAGATAAGTTCCCGTAACGGCGATCATCAAAATGGGGATCAAAAGCAATCTACCGGAGATCACGTGGTAATATTGCAGGAAATAATCTTTAATGATCTTTGAGAAAAACCTCATCAGCCCACGTTGTCTTCGGATGATCAGCGCCATGCCGGAAATTGCAATGAGCATCAATAAAAAAGCGTTGATGCCAATGAAAATCCTTCCGGTTTCGTGCAAAAACAATGAGCGATGAAGAGAGGTTACCCATTGGATAAACTCAGATTTTTTTTGTGGTTTTCCGATGATTTTTCCAGTTTTTGGATCGATGATACCTTTGACCTCATTGTCATCCAGATCATAAGCTTCCAAGTTGATGACTTGATTATGATCGATCTCGATCATTGAAACTTCTGAATAATTCTTCTGAAGCATAGGGATTATTTCTGATAAATTCAGTGTCTGATAGTCGGAAGATGGGTAGGAATTAGATCTTTCATTGATTGCATCTACAGAAAGTATGGCACCGGTAACCGATGCCATAACTAAAAATAATGAAGAGATCACGGCTAATGCCAAATGGGCAAATCGCCAGACTGATAAGGTCATTGATCGTTTTTTGAAAAAATTATAATTTGATTATTGCTTGCTTAGTTTTACATATTTGATGTAACCCTTTCCTTCTGTCTTCTCCGCAAGAGCGTCTGTTGTAAGAGGGATTTCTACATCATTTACGTGGTATTTCTGGTCTTCCACCGCAGATTCGAATCTAAGCTTGTAACCTTTGTTGATCTTGGAATCTTCTATCTCAAAAGTGGTGATACTCCTGTCTCCACCAGAAATTGATGCTCCGGTTTTGGCATTCACGTTCGGTTTTTTTGAATAGAATTTGTACCATTCTTTCACGCTGTTGTACCATTTTTTGTCTTCGCCCATCACGTACAAGGTTTTTTCATAAGTGCCTTTAGAATCGATCAACGAAACTACGATGTAAGCACCATCGCCCATATAGCTGGACATCTGGAGCATACATTTGTATTTGGATGTTTGTGCGAACGAGTTGACAGAAAATAATAAAAGACCGCCTGCAAGAATTATTTTGGATAATGATCTCATTCTTTTTTTATTTTAAAAAGTCAACATTGACATTATTCTTAGAAAGATATTCGTTGTCTTTTGCCAGATCAAATGCTGTCTCACCAAATTCTGTTTTGATATCTTTCTTTGCATTCACAGACAAAAGGTATTTCAGGATCTTGTCATCTTTGGAAGTCAAAGCTGCTTTTTGCAAAATGGTCATTCCTTCCTTGTTCTTGGCATTGATATCGACCTGAAGTGGTTCCAGTTTTTTTAGAATATTAAGGTCGTTCTTTGCGATAGCAATGTGATAAAGAGTGTTGCCATCTTTTTGAGGCGCAGAAAAATTCAATCCTTTTGCCTGAAGCACTTTCAGCTTGTCGGCAAGATCATCTTTCTGTTCGGTATTCCCTCCAAATCCACCTCTAGGAGCACGATAAGATTGAACCCAGTAATAGGCTAGATTATTACCTGCTTTATCTTCAATCTTGATATCAGCGCCTTTGTCCAAAAGGAAAGCCACCACTTCTCCAGAACTGCCTTTTACTGCATTTGTCAATGCAGATTCGCCTTTTGCATTCACCGCATTGATGTTTTTAACCTTTGGAAATAATGTGGTGATCACATCAAGGTCTTTTGAAGATGCCGCATTGATAAAAGGCGTATTACCTTCGTTATCAACCTTGTTCACATCTACACCTTTGTCAACAAAATATTTCACAACCTCTGCCTGATCCTGTTTTTTGGCAACCAAATGCAGTACATTTTCACCATTTTTTGTAACAACCGTTGGTTTTATTTTAAGTTCATCAACCAAATATTTGTAGATATCGATTCCGTTGGCTGATCGGCGACCACCTTGGGCAGCGAATACCAGAGCATTATCTGTAAACTTGACACCTTGAGGCAGAAGTTTTTTGATCGCTGTAATGTTTCCACCTCTTGCTGCATAATCGATAGCGGTATTTCCGTTCGCATCAGTATCTTTTACAGATAATCCTTTTGAAACGAAATATTCTGTCAGAGAAAAATCCTTATCATTTGGAAGTGCTGATAACAAAATGCTTGCACCGTCTTTGTATTTCTTTTTAAGGTTCAATCCGTTTTTCACAAAAACCTCGAAAACAGCAACGGTTCCTCCACCATTGTTAGCTGCCAAGTAAGCAGGACTTAGACCGTGCTCTTCTTCCAAATTGATATCGGAACCTTTGGATAACAGGAAATTGATGATCTCTGCATTTCCTTTCATAGATGCCCAATGTAGATAAGTACGGCCTTCGTGTGTGATTTTATTAACACTATTCCCAGGCTGTTCCAAAAGAAAGGCAATTACATCTACAGATGCATTATTTAAAAGCGCTGTCGTCACAACATCCATATTGTTCTGGTTGGACTGTGAAGGGTTGTTCCCTTTTGCTACTTCTGCTTTTACAGATTCTACAGTTGGGGTACTTTTCCAGAAAGAGCCTTCCAACAGACTGTTTTTTGTTTGTTGTGCATTAAAAAAAAGGTTTGCACAAACAAGAATTGAGAAAAATATTTTTTTCATTTTAATAGTTTTATTTAATGAAAACACCCAAGATCTTTAACTAAAAAAACCTCGGATGTTTAATTGATTCAAATTATTTTTGTAAAATACCAAGTCCAAGAACACCTCCAGCCTGAATTACCAAACCAGCTTTTGCAACACCTGTTGCAGGATCGATGTTATAGACAACCGGATAAGAATTAGCCGTAGAAACTACTGGTAAATATACTTTCCCGTTGTAAGCTAGAGGCCATCCAGTTGCAGTGATCTGATCTTTTGAAGGGAATCCTGATGTGATCCATTTGAAATCCTTTGTCACAGCATTGATGATCGCATATTGTGTAGCACCACCCAAACTAGTTGCAACTAAGTCATTATAAAACTCCAGCAAGAAATAATCACCTCCTGCAGACCATACTTTACGGAATTTGTACCCGCCTGCTTTTTCCTGAATATTGAAATAGTAAGATGCATCAAAAGTTGTTGCGTCCTTGTTGATACGTATCACACCTGCTGGTTTTGTACTCGTAGCTTCAAAAGAACCTGAGAAGACATAAGTATTTCCACTAGCATCATTGGCAATCTGAGAATATCTTGCAGAACGGTAACGTCCTGTAGAGTAACTTATACGATTGTCCTTATAAACTCTTTTCAGTTTAAAATCTTTATCGAAAGATGCTACCCAAACACTGTCCACATTAGTAGCTTCTTTTGTGTAACCTGACAGAAATTCGCCATTGCCTCTATCCAAGATCCCTGCAAATATTGGTGCAGTTGTAGGGCTTAAACTTCGGGAATCAAATTCCTTGGACGATACGTTTCCTGTTGCCTGATCTACGAAATAAAAGTTAGCTCCCGTTGCATTTGTACTTGCCAAAGTTGCATTTCTACCTGCAACAATATAATTTTCGAAAACGCCAACTGTATTATATCCATCGGTCAAAGAAAATTCATTGGACAATTTTGCCAATTTCCCATTGTCATCCAACTTAAAAGAAATTCCCACGCCAGGATCTCCCTGTCTGTAAGCTAAAGCCGTAATCGCATTATTTGTTCCATTTACTAAATGGGTAAAAGTATTGGAAACCTCGATACCTTGTCCAACGATCGTTGCCGTGCCAGATTCCAGATCGTCTGCTGTGATAAAATAGGTTGCGGCATCTTGTGTTGCGGCAATAAAGAATTTGCTTGTTACTCCTGTATTAGTTTCTTCCGTTACATTATCATCTTTACAGTTGATGGCTGTAAGGATAACGCCACTCATTAATAAATACTTGACAGAAATTTTGAATGTTTTCATTGTTGTTTATTTAATTATTTTAAAATGTTATTTTTTTTGTCTGCTTGTGATAAAATATCTGAATTTGAGAGCGAATCTTCTCCCCGGTTTTTGGTTGTAGAAATTGTCAAAAAGCAATTCGTTATTGATATTATTAGCTTCGAAGGAGATGTTGTATTTGCCATTTTGAAAAGCGTAAGTGACATTGATGTCATTCCACATTTGTGTCGGGATATCATCTTTGGAATCAGAAGCTCCTAAACTTGGCCAATTGAGATAGAATTGATTTAGGAAATTGAAAGTATAACCTATAGAAAGTGTATTGCCTTTGCCCCACAGATCGTGGAAATAATAGGTAGCATCTGCATTACCAAAGAAATAAGGAATATTTGGAATCCTGTCCTTATACATTACCGCTAACTGTTGGCTATTTCCAGTCGTATATCTTTCCATATTGACCATATTCTGATAGGTAACATTCCCTCCAATTGCAAATCTATTTTTGTAGTAATAGCGGACTTCTGCATCTACACCCAGATTGGTTACATTACCCCAATTTGAATTGACAAGTCCACCTTCCCGCTGATCCGGAACCCGTCTAATAAAATCTGATGTATCTCTGTAAAACAGATTCATATCCAAATACAAAGTGCTATTCTTGCTAATCGCTTTATTGAAAGTTGCACCCAAGTTATAGTTTAAAGATTCTTCTGCTTTGATGGCGGCGCTGCCTATTTCTAGAACTTCGTCGCCGAACAATTCTGTATCTGTAGGTAAACGGTAAGCCTTCTCGAATGAAGCTTTTAGTTGGATATATTTAAAATTATACGTGTTGGCAATTCCATAACCCGTAATATTATATTTTCTGTTCTGCTCTTCAAAATTTGGATGTCCGGAATCTCCTATATTTACAGGGCCTGTGACATCCATATTGTATTGTTTCCCAAATACATTGGTGGTCCATTTTTTATTTGGTGACATATATCTGTAAGATAATCCGAGTACATTTTTTGAACTTACCCTTTCAATATCACTTTGGACATTATCTGCATCATCTATTGCTGCATCGTTAACACTAAATCTTTTAAAAGTTGTGAAAACATCATTTAGCATTATTGAATGTTCGGGCGTGATCTGATAAGCAATATTGGCATTCACAGATTTATTCTTATTCTTGAATTTACTTAGTGTAGGATTTCCATATTCTCCGACAGAATTTTTGATGATACTTTCTCCAATCCAATTGTAGCTTTTGTTTATAGTATCGTATTGTCTGTTATTTGTAATGTTATAATTGGCATTAACTCTCACATTAAGGCCTTTCACAAAAAGATTTCTTTTTTCATAGCTTAATGAGTAGAGATTGGATTTGGCTCTTCTATTTTTCTCTCCAAAAACCACAGACATAATATAGCCTTGTTGTATTTCAGCATATTCACTTCCCAGTGTAGCTCCAATCAAAAACCGGTCTGCCCACGATTTTTTCACAAATCCCACTTTGGCAACTACCGCTTCGTTGTGATAAGCATCGTTGAAACGCTTTACCCAATGGTATTCACCGAGAGGTGTTTGTTGTGTTTGAAGATTTTTAACCTCCGTTTTTACTTTGTAATCGTTGTCTGATGAATTTTGATAGGCATTCAACTGCGCTGTGAAACCCGATTTGGAAGTATAACCTAGATTTAAATTGGTTTTATGTGTATTGAAAGATCCGTAAGAAGTGGAAAAATCCATATAAGAATTACGGCTTTGGTTGGTCACAATATTGATGACACCGCCCATTGCATCTGCACCAAATTCTATTGGCACAACGCCTTTGTAAACCTCTATCCTATCGGCAATACCAACGGGAATATTATTCAATTGAAAAGCTGATCCAAATCCCTGCATCGGAACACCATCCATAAATATCTTGACATTATTTCCGGTGAATCCGTTTAGGTTGATATTCATATTGGAACCTACTCCGCCTGATTCTCTAATTTTGATGCCAGAAGCTTTGTCTAATATCTGTCCAAGATCCATCGTGGTATTGTAGAATTGTTTGGCATCTATCGCCACGACATTGAAAGGCGTTTCTTTCACTTCTTGTATTGCCGATCTATTACGAAGTTTGACCTCATCTATCTCATTGATATTTTCCGTTGAGAAAGAAATATCCAGCTTTTTGGTTTCATTCTTTGTCAGTTCAACAACGATAATCTTTTTACCATATTCCGCGCTGTAAAAAACTACTTTGTGTTTTCCTGCAGGCAAAGCAAGATCATACTTTCCATTGGTGTCTGTTATAGTTTTGTATTGATCATTTCCTGTATGAATCTTGACATTCGGAAGCTTTTTTTCTTGGTTTGAAACCGTTCCTTGGAGATGTGTGTTTTGAGCAATTAATTTTATCGAAAAAAATAATATCAATAAACAAAGTAGTTTATTTTTCATAAAAATATATTAATTTATTTTTTAATTAGACTAATTATAAATAGTTTTGTGCAAAAGTAAAATCTAATTTCCCCTTCTGATAACCAAATTGGGATAAAAAATGTCTAAAAAAGGAATACATGAAAATCACTGCCTATCTCAAAGAAAATGAGTATAGTTTTATCAATTCGATACCTGAGCATAGAACCAGAAAAATAAATTACAGCAAGAAAACTGTGAGCAACGATTATCTGAAAGGTGATATTACAACTTACACCTATCGCGGATTTTGTTGTTTGGGTTACAATTTTGAAATATTAAAAGACTGTCACGAACGAATTATTATCGATTCAGAATTTATACAAATTTCCTTTGCATTATCTGGAAAATCAATGGTTCTTGATAAAAGAAAGCCGATGAAGATGAAGTCCGGAAATGTGATGTTGGCATATCTAAATGAACATACAGTTGATATCAAAATGTTGAAAAAAGAAAAGAAAGTGAATCACATCAGATTCATTATATCAAAATCTTTTTTTCTTGAAATGATGAAAATTATTGACTGGAATGTAAAAGAATCTTTCCTCAGCAAAATTATCAATGGAGAATTTCTCTCATTTGGAAATGTAGAAATTTCTGCAGAAATGGAACTTCTGTCATCCTTGAAGGCAATATTCGAAAATGAATATGCACATCCTGTAGATAATATTTTTCTGAAAAATAAGATTACAGAAATCCTGATAAGAATTCATCATCTTTTTGAAAGTAAAGAGAACTATGCAAATGCTGAGCAAGCCAGTTTAAACGAAATACAGCAACTGGAAAAAGCTAAGAAATTCATAGAAAAAAATTATGCTAATCCTCCAACAATCCGAGATTTATCCAGAACTATTTACCTTAATGAATTCAAATTAAAGAAAGGTTTCAAGCAATTATTCGGTTGTACTGTGCACGAATATGTGACTAATATCCGGATGAAAAAAGCCAAAGAATTTTTGTCAAAAAACCTGCAAGTATCGGAAGTGGGAAATCTTTTGGGTTATAAGACTTCTTCACACTTTATACAGTCTTTTAAAAACTATTTTGGACATACTCCAAAACAGTTAAAAATAATCATTTTTATGATTGCAGAAAGAGTAATAATGGTCGAATATTGATTTCGGCAACAGTATATTAAATATTCCAATTTAATAGGCTTTTTATAACAAGAAGATCTTATGGTATATTTTTTTATTCAGAAAATTCTCACATATAGAGATATAATTTTCTAATTCATTTTATAATTTACATGTTATTTAACACCTTCAAAATATGTTAATAAATGGTTTGAATAAAGTCCTGTAAGCTTACAAACTCCCAAATGGCTCCAATTTAATCCAAGTTGAGCCATTTTTTTTATTTTTGAATCCAAAATAATCCAAATTAATCTTTTTTATTGTTTTGGTAATGTTGCGAAACATTAAAAAAATAATTTTTTGTAAATGACACCTCACAAATTACTAAGATTCTCTTGGTACATTAAAGTATATTGTTGTCTTTATTATTAAACCTTCAAGTTTTTAGAAAACTTGAAGGTTTGTGTTGTTCTATCTTTGTTTAATGCCTTTATCTCAAATTATAAGTATAAAATTAGTATTGTTTTTATAAATTAAAATGAGATGTTAATAAATACTATTTTTTTATGATTTTAAATGTTTTTTTCTTACCGTCTTTTAGATTCGTAGTAATGTAATACAATCCGGTTTTCAGATAAGAAACATCCAATTTGTTATCTTTCAAAGATGTTAGATTTGCTATTAATTTACCGGAGGCATCATTGATTAACACAGAGCTAATGTTTTGTATTTCGGAGAAATTAATTATTTTATCTACAGGGTTTGGATATACTTCCAAAGATTTGCTGTTTGTAATGGTGTTGTTTGTATTTAGTGTTCCACTTTCTATCACTTTAAATTCTTTGGACTTCCATATTCCTGCAGAGCTGCAACAGTTCGATTTTATCCAAAAATAATAGGTCTTATTTGTTGTCAGATTTCCTAAGGCTATGGATGTCGCATCTACTGGCAAATGTCCACTAGGATTGGTATAGTTGGTGGGCTCTGTTGGATAAGAACTTAAATAATAATCATATCCGGATGAAGGCGCGCTGGCTGGTGAATCCCACGTTATGGAATTAGTAGAGCCATTTTGTATAAAATTCAAATTGCTAACTCCTGAACATGGATTGTATAATTCTGCAGTAAAGGCAAAAATATTCAATTTACCATTGTTATTAGTTTTTTTGACTTTTATATTAACAATGTTTTTATTTTGATTTCCAGAGCTAATATCTATCTTGATTTGGAATAATCTTGGTTGGGTGTAAGGATTAGTAATATTACTATCATACTTGTTTATTCTACCAATTGAATGTATCGCAGCATCGTTTAAGTTACCTTCAAACCAGTCATAAATATTAATACCACTAATAGTCTGTTCACTATTGTCAGAAAAATAGATGGTGATATCTGCAGTTGTAGGCGTGTTGAAAGCTGAACCATTCCCTCCCATTGTTGCAAGCATGTAAAGACTTTTGGCAGCAGTTGGCGATGCAAAAGCAAGATTACCTTCATCATCAGAATTAGCCAGCCATAAAACATTATTTGCATCATAAGGTTCTAGCTGAAAAGTTATTGCTGGATTTACAAGACTTTTTATTAAACCGTCTTCTGGTAAGCCGATACTCGATGGTGTGCTGGTTTCATCTTTTTTATAATTTTTGGATAATAGAGCCCAATCTACATCTACACCATTAGTTACTAACGTTTCCACAGAACCTGTTCCGCTTGCTATTACATCATTATTGAAGCCGCTTTTTATTTTTACAGGTGCGAATTCTTGACCAAATAATGAATAGCTTGTCATTAACAATAATGAGATTCCACAAAACATAATTATTTTTGTTTTCATAAGTTTTTAACTGTTTTTAAATTGATGTGAAATAACCTTTTTTAATTATGACAAAGTTATTTAAGAGTGCTGTGCAGGAATAGTAAAAAAATGTGCAATTTTCGTTATGTTGTTATGAAATAAATAATTACGTAATTAATTCTTTTGGAATTTGTGATTTTTTTTAAAATGTAATATGAAAAGTATATTAAAAAGATAAATAACACCAAGCTAATTATTAGGATTGTATTATTGGTTAGATTTTCTATTTTGCACTTTTAGCCCAATCATCCATATAGTTCTCAAAAACCGTTAAGGGCATTACGCCGCCTTTCAATATAGCATCGTGAAAATCCCGGATGCTGAATTTGTAACCCAATTGTTTTTTATACTTATCACGCAATTCAATAATTTTGAGCTGACCGATTTTGTAGGAAAGAGCCTGTCCAGGCGCAGACATGTAGCGCTCGATTTCAGCAGTTGCCGATGCTTCCGAAATAGGTTCGTGTTGCATATCATAAGCGACAGCCTCTTCACGAGTCATTTTTCCGGTGTGTAGTCCGGTATCTACCACCAAGCGAATAGCTCTATGCATTTCCATTCCCAACGCACCCAATTGATGATATGGATTGGTATACAATCCTAGCTCTTTTCCCAAAGATTCGGTGTACAAAGCCCAGCCTTCGCCTAATGCGCTGTTCCAATAATTTTGCCGGAATTTGGGAACCGATTTGTTTTCATTCTGAGTACTGAATTGGAAATGATGCCCGGGAATGGCTTCGTGTAGAAATAATGCTTCCATATCATCATGAGTAATATTTATTTTCGTTGGATCAAGAATGGGAACATAAAAAATACCCGGTCTGTTGGAAGCTAAATCTCCGGGAAGATATTCTGCAGAACTAGACGCTGCCCGAAAATCTTCTGTTTTTCGGATTTCAAAAGGTGTTTTAGGAGTGATTCCGAAATATTTCGGAAGATTAGGTTTTATGGTGGCATAAATCGTTTGATAGGTGTCCAAAATTTCTTTATCCGTTTTGAAAGGCGCAAACTGTTTGTCGGTCTTCATAAACTCGAACAATTCGGGAAGTATCCCATTAAATCCGATTTGGGTTTTTATCTTCTCCATTTCTGCCGTGATTCTCGCTACTTCTGAGAGTCCCAATTGATAAACTTTTTCCGGGTCTTCGTGGGTTGTGGTATTGTAAAAAATATAATCTCTGTACATTTCTTTTCCATTTGGGAGTGCATTGATTCCAGAAGTTAGTCTGGTTTTCGGAAGATATTCGTTTTGGAAAAAATCTGCCAATTTTTGATTAGAAGAAAAAATAGTTGTTGGAATTATTTCTTTAAATTCTTTAGATAAACGCGTTTTATCAGCTTCTGAAAAATCTTTTGGAAATTTTTTTATGGGTTCATAAAATGAAGAAGAATCGTTGTTTTTTGTTACATCCTGCATTTGTGGAATTATTTTTACAACTAAAGATTTCGGCAAAACGTAGCCCTCCTTTATACCTTTCCTCATATTTTCTATGGCAACATCCGTCCAATGTGAGTATGCATTGCATCGTTTCAACCAATTTTCATAATCTTTTACTGTTTTAAAAGGCTGTGCAGAATTTCCTGATCCAAATATTGTGATATACATCGGGAGGCTTCTCATTTGATCGATCGGCATATATTCGGGATGGTATTTTTCTAGTATTAAAGCAGTTTTAAGGTCGTTCTCTAATATTTCGTAACTTATTTTATCTTCATTGGTCAATGAAACTTTGGCAAAATCCTGCAATATTTTTAGGTATTTTGCATAGAAATCATGTCTCTTTTTTAGAAATGATTCATCATCGGCAGGCAGCAAGTCGTTATATCCTTCTACACCGTAAAATGTTGCACTAAGTGGATCCATTGTATTGGCCTCTTTGTAATAGGTGTCAAAAACTTGTCGTAGTTTTGCGTTGCTTTGTTGTGCGTTCGCAATGGAAAGATTGAGAATGGCGAAACTCAATGCAAAAGATAGTCTAGTTTTCATAGTTTACTGATTTTAAAAGGTTAAAACTAATCAAATAAACTATGCAGAATCGGTAAAAAAATGTGCGAAAAACTGCTATTTCATAAAAGAGCCAGGGCTTTTTCCATATACTTGCTTAAAAATTCTTCCGAATGCTGACTGATCCTGATACCCAATTTTATGGCACACTTCCTTTACAGTATTTCCCATTTGAAGCAACCGAAGCGCTTCTTTAATTTTCAGATTTCTGAAATATTGTGCCGCAGTAATCTTGAATGCTATTTTAAATTTTTTATTGAAAGAACTTTCCGACATTTTGCACAATTCTGAAAGATAATAACTGCCAGGAAAATCTTTATACAAAGACTTTTGCAGAAAGTTTAGTGCAGATTTCAATTCTCCGTTAGCCAAATCTTTCCCATCATTTTTAGTAGCCGAATGTTGGTGAATTTCTTCAAAATACCCCTTCAACAATTGGTAAGCAGTTGTTTTGAGATTAAATTTTTGAAAAGCGTTTTGTTTTTTTTCAAATTTTTCCTGAATTGATTTTACCAAAGGTTGAAAAGAGTCGCATTTGGTTTGTAAAATTCCTTTTCTTTGAAAATGCAGAACTTCTTTCAGTTCACATTTCGCTTGAAAATAATGGGCATCCAATTCTTTTTCGAACCATTCTTTATGAATATCTAAGCGGATTCCGTAAGCTTTATGTTTGGCCTTGATAAAGATTTCGGCATTCATTTCACCGTTAAAAAACATAGAAAACTGATCGGTAGAATAAAATTGCTCCTCAATCTTGAGGTATAGCGGATGTTTGGTTCGGTTTTCGGTGAAGTAAAAAACGAGTGTAAAATAGTCTGCTTTCGGATTCGGGACAAATTCGTATTCTGCATCTACAGGGCTATAACTGCTAAAGGAAAACAGAAAAAGTCCTTTCTCCAACAGTTGATATTTAAAAGAAGAATTGACGATTTCATTTTGGATTTCGATTCCTCCAGATTCTTTATCATGCAAAGCATCCGGATGCAGCATAAACATTTCTTCGATATATTTTTCGGGATCGGAAATAAGTGATGAAAAACGAATTTTTGCCGGAAACTCCATAAAACTGCGATGCTTATTCAAATATATTGAATTATCTATGTAAATTCAAAACTTGCTGAATTATATTACCGCTATTTTATAGAATATCACATTCAAATTCATACAGACAAAAAAGCAAGGCTGTTACAAGCCAATGGAAGAGTTTTTTATGATCAGATAGGTAATCCTATAAGCTTAAATGGTACTTTGAGGGATATCACCGTACAGAAAAAAGAGGAGTAAAGAAAAGATGATTTTATGGGAATGGTAAGTCATGACATTACTTCGCTTAAAATCTATCTTCAAATTTTGCTACAAGGTGCAGTGAAAACAGAAAACCTTTTTCAGCAAAATACATTGGAAAAATCTCTAAAGCAGATTGACAATATGACAATTATGGTTAACAGCTTTCTCAACGTGTCAAGGTTAGACTCCGGCCAGATGCATCTTGAAAAAACAAGTTTTGATTTCTGACCATTGTTTTTGGAGATCGAAGATGAAATGAGGACAACCGCAGCTACTCATCAGTTTATATTTAAGGATTCAGGAACAATAATAATTTATGCAGATCGCGAAAAAATTATCGCAAGTATTATATAATTTGATTGGTAATGCCATAAAATATTCTGCTAATGGCAGCTTAATAACTATTGAATATACGATTGTTGGAAATGCTAGCTTAAGAATTACTATTGAAGATCAGGGCAAAGGAATCTCAGAAGCAGACCAGCAAAGGATATTTGAGCGTTACTACCGTATTAAAGACAGCAGTAATTCTTCTATAGCCGGATTCGGTATTGGGCTTTACCTGTGTAAAGAAATCATCAAACTTCATAACGGTATCATCGAAGTCAAAAGTAGTATAGATAAAGGAACAATATTTACATTCACTTTACCTATTGATTTATATAGATAATTATTTATAAACATCATTAAATTAAAAAGACGAAGGGCTTAGATACTAACTAAAACAAATGCCATTAGTTGCTTATAATAATGGCATTTAAATATTGATAAATCTATTTTGATTCTAGTATGGAGTTTCTGCTTTCTTATAAATTAAACCTTCACTTTTGAGCTCATACCAAAAGTCTTTAGGTATATGAGTATCTAATGATTCTTTATTACTTATAACGTGTTTGGGACTGCTTGCTCCCGGGATGATTGATACAAATTCTTTTGCAGAAAGAACAAAATGGAGCGCTGCATCTATAATTGAAATATCATAATCTCGAGCAATCTCATTAATTCTGTCTCGCTTTTCTACCATACCTTTTGGTATGACATCATTATAATTATAACGGTCTCGACCTGTAACAAATCCTGAATTGTATCCCGCTCCAGATACGAGTTTCACTCCAGCTTTATAGACTGCAGGAAGTAATCTGTCAACAGCATCTTTGTGTTCAAGAATTGAATACTGTGTTGCTGATAGACATATATCGGGATCTGCTGAATCTAAACAATCGAGAATTGGCTCAATTTTATTGACTCCCATACCCCAGGCTTTGATAACACCTTGATCTCTTAATTCGGAAAGCACTTTAAAAGCGCCATTTCGTGCTTAATTAAGAAAATACGGATAACGATCTCCTACCTGATCTTCAGACAGATCATGAACATATACAATATCAATGGATTCCAGTCCTGTTCTTCGTAAACTGTCTTCGATTGATCTTTTTACCGCATCTCCGGTATAATCATGCTTAAAATCAAAATTCAATGGTTTCTTCCACATCGTCGGCGGTACTTCTGAAGGTAAAACTTCATTAAATAAGCGTCCAACTTTGGTTGAAAATACAAATTCAGATCTCTTTTTATCTGCAAGAAAATCTCCAAATCTTCTTTCACTCTTTGTCAACCCATACCATGGAGAAGTGTCAAAGTATCGGATCCCAGCATCCCACGCTATTTTTAAAATTTCATAAGATTGCTCATCTGTTATATCATTGAAAGCGGTTCCAATTGCAACACCACCTATTCCTAATTGATGCTTTTCCTGTAAAATATTTTGACTCATTATTGTAAGTTTATAATATTATTAGATTATTTACCTTTCCTCATATTAGTCTTCAAAACCATAAATAAAAGTGAAATTCCTAATCCAGCTAAGAAAGCTGTTCTTGTTTTTTTGGATGGAACAGGTAAAATTGTGTCACCATAAATTCGATGCGGATAGCCCGATGGCTTTAGAACATTTCCTTCATCTCCGGAAGTCTCATTGGATTTCATCATAAGCCGCATTCCTGCTGAAGCTGTATTGATAATAATCTTAGGAAAGGTTTTATAAAGTGTTACCAAAGCTTTGGATCTAAAATCCGGAAACAGATCCTTTTGAGGATGTTTGGCCAACTGTAGTATCTTTGAAGCGGTATCTCTTGGATCAGAAGCAAATGGAGGAATTTTAAAATCAAGACCAGAATATTTTGCAGAGTGCATATTGCCTGTTGAGCGCTGGATCTGAGGATATAAGTTTGCAATATGAATATTAGGAAAATCTGAAATCTCACCATGGAGGCATTCCATCATACCACGAATTCCAAACTTTGTTGAAGAATATACTGCACTGTATGGAGCAGGCATAAATCCACCGATTGATACATTATTAATCAATATGCCCTCTTCTTGTTTTTTAAATATTGGCAAAACACTATAAGCGCCATGCATATAACCGAATAAGTTAGTCTTGATGACCTGTTCATGAACATCCATTGGTATTTCTTCAAAACGTCCGCTTGCCATTACGCCTGCATTATTGACCCAGAAATCTATTCTTCCAAAAGTATCTAAAGCCTCTTTTGTCAATTGCTGGACATCTTCATATTTAGAAACATCTGTCGAAACAGCAATAGCCTTTGCTTCCAAATCTTCACATAAACGAAGTGTTTCTTCTAAAGCCTCTTTACCGCGTGCTGCCAATATCAATTGACAGCCTTCCAATGCAAAAGCTTCTGTAATAGCTCTGCCTACTCCACTACTTGCTCCTGTAATGACGACTGTTTTTCCTTTGAGACTTCTTTCTTGTATTATTTTTTCCATAATGAGATAGTTATGATTAGTGATTAATTATCAGTAAACCACTATCACACCAAATCACTATCAAAACCAAAAATTCCTATTTTAATTTTGAAGTATAAAATAAAAAAGAGACGCATAGCATCTCTTAATTTTTTAACTTTATTGTTCTAATTAATTCAATCTAAAGGTTTTCTGCCGGAGATGATATTATATAGAACAACAATTATTGCAATAACCAGTAGTGTGTGAATCAATCCTCCTGTATCCATTCCAGGAATAATACCGGCCATTCCTAATACCCAAGCTATTATACATATAACAGCGACTAACCAAAGTAAATTTTTCATAAGCTTATTTTTTGATGTTATTGTGCTATTACATAAAGTATGCCTTTAAAATTATCACCACATAAAATGAGCTATCTACTATGTGTTAATTTATATTATAAATGAGAGCAAGATTCAATGGCACCATATTATCTTTTATCCAATATCATAACACCGAAAATATTATATTATGTCACAAAAAATTGCAATATTAGCGACACACGGATTTGAAGAGAGTGAATTGAAATCTCCAAAAGAGCATTTGGAAAAACAAGGATAGACAACTCATATTGTAAGTCCTGAAGCAGGTACAATTAAAGCATGGGCAGAAAAAGACTGGGGAAAAGAATATTCTGTGGATAGGACTTTGGATGAAGCTGATGCTTCAGAATATGATGCACTGGTTTTATCCGGTGGCGTTATTAATCCGGATCAATTAAGAACTAATGAAAAAGCCATATCATTTGTACGGGATTTTTTCAAACAGCATAAACCTGTAGCAGCTATTTGTCACGGACCACAGATCCTCATTAGTGCAGGAGCAGTAAATGGAAGAAAAATGACTTCTGTAAAATCAGTAAGTATCGATTTGAAAAATGCAGGTGCTATTTGGGAAGACAGCGAAGTTGTAACTGACAATGGACTTGTAACCAGTCGAAAACCAAAGGATCTTCATGCTTTCAATGCTAAAATAGTTGAAGAAATAAAAGAAGGTCGTCACGAAGACCAGTACATTTAAATAATCTTCATTTTATACTATTAAAAAAAGACATCCTATTGTAAAGAATGAGATGTCTTTTTACCTAATAGATTGATTCGTCAAGTCATGAATTATTCTTCTAGCTTTCTGATAACTTTCAACATATCGATCCCTTTCCCTAGAACATGTTTAAAAATATCGCCTTTGTTTTTCAATCTTTCCAAAGCATTATGAATGTTAAAATCAGTAGGTTTAAGTCCATTTTTGACTTCATCCCATTCTAAAGGCATAGAAACCGGTGCACCATTTTTCGGTCTGAGGCTATAAACACTTGCCAGAGTCTGTCCTCTCCTATTTTGAAGATAATCCAGATAAATTTTATTCTTATCTCTTTTCTGTAAGCTTCTTTCCAAAGTGGTTAAATAGGGTAATTTTTTCTGAACCATCTGCATCAGCAGATGTCCAAAATCTTTGACCTGATCATATGAGTATTTCGCATTCATAGGAATATAAACGTGGATTCCTGAACTGCCTGAAGTTTTAGGATAACCGTCAACTCCCGCAAGATCCAGAACTTCTTTTACTGCCTGAGCTGTTTCTATTACGTCCTCAAAAGAATTTTTTTCTGAGGGATCAAGATCAAGAACGAGATAATCCGGATTATCTGCTTTTTTAATTTTGCTGGTCCATATATTAAGTTCTATACAGCCGAGGTTATTAAGATAAGCCAAAGTTTCTTTATCATTGCAAATGATATAATTGATATACTTATCCGAGCTTTCTGAAAAAATTTTTTGAGTTTCTATCCATTCCGGTGTTTCATCCGCTGCATCTTTTTGAAAGAAACTCAACCCTTTTATACCGTTAGGATATCGATTCATAGATTGCGGTCTGTCTTTAAGATGTGGCAGAATATACTTTGAAATACTTTGATAGAAGTCAATAACATCACCTTTTGTAATATCATCTTCAGGAAAATAGATTTTGTTTTGATTCGTCAGTTTCAGTTCTTGTTTTCCTATTTTTTTTATCACATCTTCTTTTCCTGTTCTCTTTTTAGGTTCAGTCTTTTTCATACTCTTGTTTTTTGATGAATTTTCAGAATTAAATTTCACATCCTTAGGATTGATGTCATCTCGAAGTCTCAAAAAAATCGGATGTCTGTAAATATTGTCTTTTGTGAGTTCTGAAAATTTGATTTCAGCTACCAATTCTGGTTTTATCCAAGTCGCTTTGGTATTGGTTTTTGGTGTTATTTTGAACACTGAATTTTTAGTAATTAAAGACTCCATCTTATCGTAGATATCAGAAAGTGATTTGTCATTAAAACCGCCTCCGGTATGACCGCAGAAAACCATTTCACCATTGAGATATTTCCCCAGAATTAATGCACCAAACTTTTTCCTTGAGCCTTTGGGTTCTGTAAATCCGCAGATGACCGCTTCATCACTCTTATGGATTTTTATTTTCAGCCATTCGGAGCTTCGGAGATTTTCTTTGTAAAGGCTGTCGGTTTTTTTTGCAACAATTCCCTCTAATCCCATATCTTTTGCTGCTTGAAAAAAATCTCTGCCTTTTTCTAAAATATGATCACTGTACTTGATGATCTCATTTTCTATCAAGGCATCTTTTAATAATTCCTTTCTCTGCAGATAAGACAAATTTTCTATCGAATGACCATTCAGCCATAACAGATCAAAAACCTGAAAGGTCAATGCAAGATTCGGATTATCACCAATTTGCTGCAGCCATTGGAAATTAGGTTTTCCTTTATCATCATAAGCGACAATCTCACCATCAAGAATCATTGGATGTTCCTGTAAATTAAGTGAATTGGTTATTTTTTTGAATTTCTGAGAAAAATCGATACCGTTTCGGGAATATAATCGGAGTTCATTCTTACTCAAATCTGCAATGGCACGATAACCATCCCATTTGATCTCAAATGCCCAATCTTTGTCATCAAATGCTTTGTCAGAGACTTTGCAAAGCATAGGTTTGATAAATTCTGAAAGCTTTTTTTCACCGGAAATTGCAGGTGCATAGTTTTTATAATGCTTCAGACTTTCGGTGGAAGTATTTTTTTTTTACTCTCTTTCTCTTCGAGATAAGCGGTTACTTTGGATGTTTTTAAAGTATGTTCTTCGGCATCGTAATCTTCACTAACAGCAAATTGATCTTTATGTTTGATAAGCAGCCAGGCATTTTCGTCTTTAGAATTTTTGATTTTAACCAATGCAAATTCTCCCTTTAGTTTTTTACCGTGAAGAATGAATTTCAAAGATTGTTTATGAAGTTCCGCTCTCATAACCAGATCGTCAGTCTTACCATTTACTTTTTCGATGGGCTCATAAGTTCCCTCATCCCAAATCTCGACTTCACCGGCACCATAATTTCCTTTTGGAATAGAACCTTCGAAAGTTCTGTAGGAATATGGATGATCTTCTACCATCATTGCCAATCGTTTGTCAGAAGGATTCAATGACGGACCTTTTGGAACTGCCCAACTTTTTAAAACGCCTTCCATCTCAAGACGAAAGTCATAATGAAGCCTTGAAGCAGCGTGCCTTTGAATAACAAATTTCAGTTTCTTCCCACTCGCTTTTTCTTTACCTTCCGGCTCAGAGGTTTCTTTGAAATTTCGTTTTTTATTATAATCTTCTAAAGCCATTTTTAAATTTTTTAAAATTATCCTGCTTTCTTCTTGCCTTTTTCCAGACTGGCCTTAAGCATTGCCATCAGATCTGTTGCTTTACCTTCGGGTTCTTTGACGGCAGCTAGTTTTATTTTTTTACCTTTTGCTTTTTGTTTGATTATTTTCAAAAGGTCTGCGTTGTAAGTATCTTTATATTTTGCAGGCTCAAAAGTCGTTGCCAAAGATTTAATCAGCTGTTCTGCCATTTTCAATTCAGCAGGTTTTGGAGCACTGCCGGAAGGAATCTTCAAATCTCCGAAATCCCTCATCTCTTCAGGATAACGCATTCTGTTGACCATTAATATCTTATCTTCATAAGGACGAATGAGGCAGAGAACCTCTCGTTCTCTCAATACAAATGAACCAATGCCGGCCATTTTAGTTTTGGTTAAAGCCTTTAATAATAATTTATAAGCGCCTTCTCCATTCTTTTGAGGTTCTAAAAAATAGGGTGTTTCAAAGAGTGCAGGATCAATTTCAGCTTCTTTTACAAATTGAGAGATACTTAAAACTTTAGATTTCTCAGGACTTGCAGCTTCAAAATCTTCATCATTCAGGACGATGTATTTATCTTCGATTTTATAACCTTTTACGATATTTTCCCAAACTACTTCTTTTCCTGTTTTTTCATTGACACGCTTGAACCTGATGTTACTTAAATCCTTGCTGTCAAGCATATCCAGATCAAGAGTGCTTGAATCCGTTGCCGAATATAATTTGATAGGAATATTGACCAGTCCGAATCCTATTGCGCCGTTCCAAATTGCTCGCATAATGATGATTTTAAATTAAATAAGAAATTAATTAATCCATCTTCAATTGTGCAATAAATATTCCATCATTTTCTGTTAGCACATTATTTGTACCTGTTACGAAAAAGTAAAATGGAAAAGCAGACTAAAAAAAAGATAAGACCTCAGCAAAAACAACAGCGCCCGGGATTGGAAAAGAATATGAATCCCATCCCTGAGACAGATCCTATTAAATATCCGAAAGAAGGAAAATTGAAAAACAAAGTGGCTTTGATCACAGGCGGTGACAGCGGAATTGGAAAAGCAACAGCTTTACTTTTCGCCAAAGAAGGTGCTGATATTATAATTGCTTACCTCAGCGAAACAAAAGATGCTAAACAGACACAAAAAGAAATCGAGATCTATTCCAGGAAATGTACTTTGATAAAAGGAGATCTGGGAAAAGAAAATCACTGTAAGAAGATTATCGAAACAGCCATAAAAAACCATAAAAAAATCGATATTATTGTAAATAATGCAGGATTACACTGGGAAGCTGAGTCTATAGAAGATATATCGACAGACCAGTTAGCAAAAACTTTTCAAAATAACTTTTTCTCTTATTTCTGGATTACAAAATATGCGATGCCTTATCTAAAAAAAGGTGCGAGCATTATAAACACATCCTCTGTAACAGCTTACAGGGGAAGTCCGAAACTCATTGATTATTCTGCTACGAAAGGTGCTATCATTTCTTTTACCAGAAGTCTTTCAGCCAATCTTGTTGAAAAAGGAATTCGAGTGAATGCTGTAGCTCCGGGTCCAATATGGACTCCTCTGATTTCATCTTCATTCAAACCGAAAAAAAATTCAGAATTCGGAAGTGATTCTCCAATGAAACGTGCAGGAATGCCAAATGAAGTGGCACCTTGTTTTTTATTCTTAGCAAGCGAAGATTCCAGATATATCAGCGGACAGGTTTTACATCCTAATGGCGGTGAAATTGTAAACGGATAACTTGTATGATTTGTGAGAGTATAGAGCTAAAGAATGATTATTTAAGTGAGGGAATTTTAAAGTTTCTGCCTGAATCTATAAAATGACTGTTTCCTCTGTACTGAATAGTTTTAGGATATTTAGGCGACGTTGCCACGTGAGCTTTTACAATTTCGAAAATGAAAAAGTTATAATCTTTTACCAGCTTACTATCATACAGTCTGCATTCAAAATTGGCATAACAGTTAACTAATAATGGGGCATTAATTTTATGCCCTTTTTCCGTTTCCAAACCAAATTTGTCAAACTTATCGATGTTTATTCCACTACAATTTCCAATGTCAACAACAGTATGAGAAAGTTTTACCGTGGGTAGATTTATAACACATACTCTACTTTTCTTGATCAGCTCAAAACTATGATTACTGCCGGAAATCATACAGCCAATTAAAGATGGTGTGAATTCCATTATTGTATACCAGCCTAAAGTCATTACATTTCTTTCATTTTTATACTGCGATGTAAGAAGAACTGCAGGACTTGGTTCTAAGTAAAATCGTACATCCTCGACCGGATAGTCTTTCTTTTTGTAAAGTTTCTTTTTAGCTGAGAGCATCTGCTAGTGAGTCTTGATTAAAAAAAGCTTCTATATAAAATATATAAATCTTTGAAATAAATATCTGATTCTTCCTCAAAATAGGTTTGATCCCAATTAATATATTCTTCCTTTTCCAGATTTTTTTGTCTGCATATACATCCGCTTACCGAACAATTGTTTGAAAACTGCAAATCGGCCTCTTTTTCAGAAGGTGTACTGGATGATCGGGAACATTGTGCGCAGTAGAAATATTGTAAATTTTCAGACATAGAAATATTTTCTAAAGTCTTATTCAGAATTTATGCCATAAAAGATTTGTTTCTAGAGGCATTTTTTGCGATGCGCTTCTTAGAATATAATAAGTGGCGGACTTTATTTTCAAGCTCAATTATATCAAATGGTTTTGCCAAGTAATCATCTGCCATCGCATTTTTAGATAAGCTTCTTATATCGTTATGTGCACTGATGAAAATGATTGGAATTATTTGTAAATCAACGTGGCTTTTAATTAATTGCGAAGCTCTTACACCACCAATATTAGGAATCCAATTATCCATAAGTATGATATCGGGATTGAAAGACTCAACTCTTTGTAAAACATGCTCAGAAGACTTAAAGACTTGTAATCTATATTCCGGCAGAATAAAAATAAGGTTAACTACATCAAGGAATGCTTCATCATCATCAAAAATTAAAATTTTCTTTTCTATCATGACTTTTACATTTTGGATTGAAACTTGAGATCAGAACACTCAATTATTAATCTTGATTATAAGATCAGGTACTTGAATTCAAAGCAGACTCTTTTGGAAAAATACTAACACTTAGTAATAGATGATATAAAAATATTTTATAACCGATTCTAAAGATGGGTAAAATATTTAATAAAATACTAATATTCAGATATTTAATATAGTTTAGTAATATAAAAGCAATGGAAGCGGTAAAGAAAACAGCTGTTTTAAGATAAAAGTTACAAAGATATTCCCCCTGGATTATTTAATTCTAAGATTTAAACATAACCTATTGGGTAGATATGTGGTTAGTCTTATTAAAAAGCCGGTTTATAACACTTCGTCTGTGATCAAATATATAATGAAGGGTTCGTTTAATAAGTATGAAATTGATAAAATCGCCAAAAATCCCAAATGGTATTTCATATTTCAAAACATCCCGCATCAACACTCCATTATCAGAAGGTATAAACTCGTGATAGTGACTCCAAAACTTGTAGGGTCCTTTTAATTGATAATCAATAAAGCTGTGTTGAAATCGATACCCTCTAATCTCACTTTTCCAATTAAGTTTAATATGAAATAAAGGACGAACCGTGTAATCTATTTTCAAGCCTTCATAAATTTTATCCGTTTGAAGATCTGATACTATTTTGAAATCCATTTCCGAAGGAGCAATACGTGGAAGATTGTATGGTGATGAGAAAAACTGCCACGCTTCATCCAAACTGCATTCTAAAAACTGTTCCCTCAAAAGTTCATAAACCATTAGACATTATTTGGTATAAGCCATTTCAACAAACATACCATTTGATAGGCATAGTAATTGATTTTAATCTCTGAAAATCCACCTATGGACAATTCGAAAGATATCAATACTTTAAATGACCTTCTTCACATTACAAATGATAGAATCGGAGGTTACTTGGCAATTGAAGAAAGTGTATGGCAGATACGTTCAAGCCTGAAAGAAGCATACGATGAAAAGCTGAGACAATCCTATGAAATGAAAAATGAACTTATTAATTTAATTCATAATTTAGGCGGTAAGCCTGAAAATCATTCTACTGTATTAGGTTCCATCCATAAGAGTTGGATTGAATTTAAAAATAATCTGAAGGTGGTATCCAAAGACGGAGGTCTCAATGACGTTATTGCCGGTGAAGATGCTGCCATTTCAGCTTATCAAAAAGCACTAGACGGTGGAGATCTAAGTCCCGAAATCGCGAGTATTATCTTGGATCATTTACATCACCTTAAAGCTTCTTATAAAAAATTTGATGATTTGAATGCTGAAATCAACTAAAAATCAAGCATTTAAATCAGCAAGCATTTGATGAAAATATATTGGAAGAGTCAGAAATACACTAGTTATGCTAAAGAAAGGAGACCGCGTCAAGTGGAGATTTCAAAATGGCGAAACATACGGCATCATCATAAAGATTCATACTTCAGATTTTATATTTTTGAACCGCCAGCGACGAGCCTCGGAATCAGAACCTCAATATGAGGTAATGAGCGAAAAGACTGGTAAAACAGCTGCTCATAAAGCATCAGCTTTGAAGAAAATCTAAATAAAAAAGCAACTCTCAAGAGTTCCTTTTTTATTTATTTCTTATTGCAAGCTACACGCCAGACAACGCCGCTCACATCATCCGCTACAAGCAACGAACCATCGGCAATTTGAAGTACTCCCACCGGGCGTCCATAGACATCGCCCTTAGCTTCATCTGCAATAAATCCTGTTAAAAACCGCTGGTAAGAACCTGATGCTTTACCATTTTTGAAAGGTACATATGCCACTTGATAACCAACAAAGGAAGAGCGATTCCACGAACCATGCTGTCCAATAAATGCTCCGTTTTTATAGGATTCCGGAAATTGATTTCCTGTATAAAATGTTAATCCCAAAGAAGCTGTATGACTTCCCAATGGAACATCCGGAACAATTGTCTTGGCTACCAAATCAGGTTTCTCTCCTTTCCTTCTTGGATCCTCATTCTTTCCAAAATAAGCATAAGGCCAGCTATAAAATGCGTCACGCTTTACACTCGTCAAATAATCAGGAACCAATCCCATTACACGACCTTCCTTTCTTGCCCTACGTATGCCATGGAAAGTATTTAATGCTCTCCTGTCATTTTCAACTTCCGGCGTCGACAAATAAATAGCTAGCATTAATTTGTTTTCAGGAACTTACATGTCCAAGGGTTGCTCAATAGCCTGAGGAATAATATGATTTTTATGTAACAAACTTATCATTTGATAAGCGTCTCCCGTATTACGACTGAAACGATCCCAATTTGTTAATAGAACTCTATTACTTTTGTGACTTTTCTTTCTAATTTCAAGAAGATATTTTTTCCATTCAGGACGATTAAAGCTTTTTGCTGAATGATCTTCGAAAATCACTCTATTTACAGCAATATTGTTATTCGCACAATATTTTCGTAATCGTTCATCTTGATCTCTCTGTGAATAACCTTTTTCAGCCTGTTCATCAGTCGAGACCCTTATATACAAATCTGCAATAACCATAGTTGTATTGATTTCGTTAAAATTTAGTTTTAGATGGCATCAATAGAAAAACTGACGCTGAAGAAATTCATCTTTCTAATATACTGGCAATATACAAATTATCAATCAGATGCAATTAAAAACGGAATCGTCTATTTTGCAGTGGATGAAAATGGAAAAAAAATTAGTCATCCTTTTAAATCGTCTCTTTTTGGTAAACATGCTGGTTCAGAAAATATTCAGGCTCTTATTGAGAAATCTAGGGTAACAATGAAAAATGATCCTTCAAAATTAATTCTCAAACGAACCATAGAAACAGTATTAAGCAGCAGTAATTCTGAAGCCGGTTTTAAAACACAGCTGCTCGAACAGGGTATTGCTTCAGTAATAAGAAAAAATGATCAAGGGATAATATACGGCATCAAATTCATAGACCACAATTCCAAATTAGTTTGGAACGGTTCACAGCTAGGTAAAGAACTATCAGCTAATATCTTTAATAATCGTTGCAAAGATGAAATAAAACAACTTAGTAATTCAAAGAAACAATCTAGTTATAATGAAATGTCACACATTGATATTACAACAACTAAAATGCAAACCAGAAGCAATTCTGATTCCCTGAAAAACTGTAATTCAAATACTATCGATTTTTTAAGCATTTTTTTTCCTAATGGACAAACCGAAGATTTAGAGGAGCTTCAATTTGAGAGAAGATTAAAGAAAAAGATAAGAAAGTCGAACTAAAATAACTCGCAACATATTTTAAGTTTATTATATGACAAAGAAACCACATTTTAAAACCTCAGTTAATTATCATAGATAAGAAAACCGATGTATAGACTATTCCTATATCTTCAAGCTAAAGATACGGCATAAAGAGAAGTAATTTTTTAATGAAGTATTGGTTTTTGTAGGGGATAAAATCTATGTTGATCATATGGTAGATAAAAAATAGTATAAAGAAAAAGGGCTTCGAGCTAATTGTTAATACTAACATTGATTTAAGGGAAATTGTTAATGTTTTTACATTTAATATATTGATATTAGATTAGAATTGTCAGGTCTATTATTATCTTAACAAAAGAGAGCAGAATAACATTCTGCTCTCTAGTATTAATAATGGACTTACATTTAAAATACTCCAATGATCTTAATATTGTCAAATATTCATTACGACTTTAATTATTTACTGCTTAATTAATGTCTTTGAGTTTACTACTTTTCCATCACAAATTAGTGAGACAACATAAGCACCAGTATTATATCCATTTACATTAATTGTAGTTTCCGAACTATTAACATCTAAAATATAATTGTGCTGGATATTGTCAAAATAACTTGCGACACGAATATAAGCTGAATTAACACCATTTAGGGTATATTTGATAACAGCATTATTACTTGCGGGATTTGGTGCAATCTGATCTAGCGAACTTGGCAATAATGTTACATTAACATTATCATAGTCTTTAAAACCATCATTTTTAGAAATTACTTCCAATTGATAGTTTGAAGCCATCGCATTAGGTATCTCAAAATCAGTACCCTCATATACTAAATTACCATCACTATCATACCAATTATATATAGCCGGTTCATTGATACTTGTAGCTTTTAAAGTTATAGGTTGATTTTTTGCTACAGCGATATCTCCACCAGCATCTGCATCGAATCTCGTTCTTGCCGCTTTTTTGATTACAAATGTTTCCCCTCCAATGATTTCGTTTGTATTAGCGTCTTTTTGAACCAGATGATAAGTATATTTAGATTTGTCGGTTAGCTCTTCTGTCAAGAAATTAAAATTTAAAGTAATTAAACCATATTCCTGAGCATTCATTGAGATATTGCTTAATAACGCATTATTTCCTTGTACAAGTTTTAAATTTGGAGTTGCACTACTTTTGTTTTGTAAATTCGATGTGTTTTCTCCTCCTCTTTCCCAAGCATTATACAATACATTATCCATAGAAATTGTAACCTCAGCTTCTTTAAAGATCGCATTTCCCTCCTCATTGGCTTCTTTTATAAGTTCCAAAGTATATGCCCGAGTGGAATTTGCTGAATTTGACACTGCTACAACAGCGCTGGGGTAAGGATTTAATACACCCGAATTTCCTGTTACGTTAACCACTGTAAGGTTTTTCCAGGCTTGATTGTTATTCTCTCTAACCATCTCATTTGGATTAGAAGTATAAGGGTGTGTAAGGGGATCACTAATGCCAAGAATAGTTGCCAATACACAGAAATGCCAAGGATTCTCACTGCCATCCCCTGCAAGATAATTATTTGGATTTGGTACTACCCAAGGAATTGTAATAATGGCTTCTTTTCCTGGCTGTATGATCGGAATATTTACAGGCGTTCCAGTAACTTGCCCTCCAAGCGGAATTTGAGAAGAATTTAGAAGACTTCCATTCCAATTTTCTGGATAAGTTAAGTTGGTATTTGCTTTTGCCCAATTCATGGTCAGTGTCTCTGTTCCTGTAGACGGTTTACACCCTTTGTTCATAACTCTTATCTTTATGAAATTAGGCTCACCATTACTCTTATATTTAGGATTTTGGTGTTCTAAACCACTGTCATTGTTATTACGGATCCAAATATCTTCACTTGTCCACATATACTCCGTAAAATTGTTTGGCTCAATTCCTGCATCAGAAGGACCATCTTTGATCATTAAATCTGTTCCTTTTAAACAGCCGTTCTTGTACGTTCCTGTATTGGATGTATCGCCTCTATAACTTCCCCATTCAATTCTGTCACTGCTTCCATCTGTATCCCAAGAGTACAAAGTACCATCCAGAGCTGATATAACGACTTCATTCATTCCGTCATTGTCAATATCATCAACTGACGGTGATGACATAAACGGTGATCCATTGCTTGACTTTAATCTCCAACCGGCACATTCACTACCGTCAGGATTATAGGCATTTAGTGCGCCTCCGCTATTAACAATAATCTCAATATCTGCGTCTCCATCGATATCTGCTAAAATAGGAGCACTATTTTTAGCATCTGATATAGTTCTTGGAAATAGATTATTTAATGAAGTGCCATCCGCCTTTAAAACGTACAATTTATCTACACTTGCAAAAACTACCTCAAGATTTCCATCATTATTAATGTCTCCAATAGAAATTCTTGGATTGTTTCCATAAGCTAAAGAGTGAGAAAAAACAGTTTGACCGTTCCAAGCTGAGCTTACAGGGCTGCCATCTAAGTTAAAAGCATAGATTTTTCCATTATCATTTATACGGGTGGTAATAAGCAACTCAAGTTGTGAATCACCATCTATATCAGCAAAGGTTATTCCTCCATCAGCACTTTCATTATTTGCAAATTCCTTAAAGGGATTCGTATTGAACGGTGTACCGTCGTGCTTAAAGACATAAATGCCACCTTTTGCACCGCTGGAATATCTAACTCCTAAAGCAATTTCTGCGTAGCCATCATTATCTAAGTCTGCAACAGCAATACTTCCCATTGACCAATCACCACCACCTGGTATTTGAACAGGCCATCCGGGCTTCATATTTTTGTTGGAATCATATACTTGAATCTTTTGATTTTCATTTGTAATAATTATTTCAGGTATGCCATCATTATCAATATCGTATAAAACAGGAGTGGTACCAGATCTCCAGCCAGTGTTTATATAGGGTGTATCCCAAAAAGAGTCGGGATTATTGTCATTATTATCATCAATTGTCTTATGGACTAGTAAATGACCTGCACTAGTATTATTCAATCTTCCCATTGTTATAACTTCTGCGTGACCATCTTTATCCAGATCTACAATGGCAGAATTTGCCCAAAGACCAATATCAGTGCCTGCAAATCCAGAAATCGTAGTTTCATTGCCATCGATATTATACATTTCCTGTCCAGAATCCAAAAATCCGTATATTCTTCCTGTTGAGTTAGCGCCAATCGTATTCTGAAAAATCTCTTTCTTACCATCTCCATCAACATCATATAGAATAGGTGGTGCATATATCGTGCTACCTGTTACAATTGGAAAAGCAGCATGCGCATTTAATGATGTCCAAGCTAAATAACCTTGTTTTGCTGGTGTGCTTTGAGTTACTATTTTTTCCAAAGAGCGCTCGTTTCCAGAAAGAGAAATGACACTGATCTTATAGTAATATTCAGTATTTTTATTTAAATTATAATCACTGTATGCAGAAGTGCCAGATATAAGTTGATTATTTATTTTGGTATAAGTCCCGTTTTCAGTATCACTTCTATAAATGTTATATCCGCTTATATTAGTAATAGCATTCCACGTCAAATTGATCTGATCAACACTAGAAGTAAAATCAAATCCAGTAATAAGAGGAGGCTGGACTTCATTCATTTCGAAATTAAATTCCCAACTTTTTCCCAGTGAATTTGTTAATGTTAATTTGAAGGGCATTTCTCCACTATATTGTTGGCGAAAATTAAATCGAAAAGGGTCAATACTTGATTTTTCATCATTGACTGGAATACTAAGATAATTCCTGCTAGATGCTGTTATTTGTATAATGCCATTAGTTTCCAAATTCGAAGAAAGTACTGCACTTAGCGTTCCTGTTGCCACATTCCCTATATTTCCTATTGATATTTCAGCATTGACTACTTCATTAATTGCAAAAGTTGGAGAATCGCCAGCATTATTTTTCAATATCCTTTTGCCTAATTTCAAGTCAGAATTATTAATGTCCAGATAGAAATTGTCCAAATGATTATAATTTCCACTTGCTGCAATATTTAAATCAAATTTTAGAAAGTCAGGAATTTCATTAACTCCTATTGCAGTAAGAGGCGTAAAGGTAAACCCTGTTAATTGCATTGTTTCGCCTGCACCTAAAGAAGAGGAATGACTGGAATTTGGATGTGTGATGGAAACGAGATTTGTATCGCCCGAAAGAACTGCATTGATATCACTTATAGCTGTACCTCCAGAGTTTTGTACCTGCACTGTCAGAGATATATTCTCTCCAGGTTCAATATAACCATCACCATTGGCATCTATAAAAGAATAACCTGTTATATATAAATGAGATTGAGGCATTAATATATTTACACTCTTTGCGGCGGGTAGATAATTTTTTGCTGTGGCTTGTACCAAAAGTTCACCTACAGTATCGGGATTGATATTAAATACTACATTTGTAATACCAGCAGTCACTTCTTTTGAAGTGAAAATCTCAGGGTAGCCTGTCACTTCATTAAACTTATACAAAGTGATCGTCGCTTTTTCCGTTAACGCATTAAGTTCAACAGATAAAGCATTTTCAGATGCATTATTTATGGTTAAAGATGATGGCATTGTTAAAGTAATATTTTGGGGTGTGTTCGACCAGGTTGCCATTGTAGGGTCGCCAAAAAGAGTAAGAATTCTTTTATAACCTGGAGAACTATTACCATTTTTAGCGTTATTTGAAGCAACCCCCAACAAATATGCATCTGATGATAATTGATACGAACCACTTCCATAGATAGACTGGAATAGGTTAACATCCTGTTGTTCGCCGCCTGTATAAGCTGTTCCTGAGTTAGCTAAAATAGCTACCCCACCGCCATTAGGATTGTTAATATAATGTTCTGCAAATGCATCTAAGTCAAATTTCCCCGGCGAGCACGCTGTAGTATACATTATTTGCAGGTAATTACCATTTGTTAAGGCATCCATATCTTCACGATATAAACTGTTTCTTTTCATTTCTGTAAATTCCAGTGATATTGACCACCCAATTCCAATTCAAAGTGACCAGGTAATTTCGGTTTAAATTGACCACCCTTAATTTTGATAAAAACTCTTGTTTTTCATGTGTCAATTAGTATTCAAATAT
>JASCOV010000006.1 GCA_029960045.1 Flavobacteriaceae bacterium PS02293 | reverse complement strand
GGTAATCGTTCCGCTCGCCCCGCCATAATGACCGCCAATGAACCAAACGTCCAAAACCCAATTGTCTCGCCTGCCTAACAACCATTGTGCTCCTAGCATTAATCCCAAATTATTAGAATTCGTTTTGCCAGAGAATGCAATTGGAATCTTCTTGTCAACCGCAGCCGGATCTTCGGAAGTATAACGATAAGTCAAATTATCTATATTGAAATGAGAATATCTATAATAAGGTGCTACATAAAAACCATGACCATAACCTTTCCCAAGATAAAATCTCGGTTCGATTGTAAGATTACTTCCGCCTAATTTTATATTATCAACGTTTTCGTCTTTAATCACTTCATCTATGAGTGGAACTTGACCGCCAGGAATGAAACCATAAGAAACCTGAACCGAAAATCTTTTGGTTATCAGCCTTTCATAGGCAAATTGATAATTGCGGAATGCGATGGATGTAAGATTCATCTTGACAAGATTCATCTTTTCCTGAGAATCTTTCTGTTGCGCATTAGCAACAAACGAACAAAGTAGCGAGATTGCAATTAATATCTTATTCATAACTTTTAGATTTTCTCAAATATATAAAATAATTGAGTTATGAATAAGAATAATGTTTTAAAATTACTTAATCTGTTGATTAATAAAGTAATTTTCTAATTCTTTTCTCTGCTTGGTCGTTAGATTAGCTTTAGGATGATAACCTATATATGAAGGCAAAGGCATTTGCAGATCCCGAACATTGGAAATAGTTTTCTCGATTGCATTTTGTTTGAGGTCTTTGTTATAAGAACCCCACTCGGAGAAGTTGAGATGTTCCCGACCATCATTGATGTGATCTTTTACTGTCCAGGAAATCGGAGCGATGTATGAATAAGCTGGATATTTGGTTTCGTTGGAATGACAATCGTAGCAGGCATTCTTTAAAATCACCTTTATGTTATCTGGTGTTTTATAAATATCAACAAAATTATCTTTCTCATTGACTGGTTTATTTTCTCTGTCAATCGGAATAAGTTGAATTCCTACAAATACAACAGCAATCCAAAAAATTATCTTTTTCAATTGGCCGGTTGTTCTTCTAATTTAAGATCCCAATTTTCATTGATTTCCCACATTGGTCGAATACTAATCTTGCTCATCACTTCTTTTTCGCCAACTTTCTTAAATAAATAAGCATCTTCCGCCAAAACTTCTGTAGAAAAATCTGAACTGTCCCAAATTCCATTCTCATTATTATCTACCAAGATTCTTAGTTTATAACTTCCCGGTTTTAGATTAACAAATTTGACATCAGCCTGATTGGTGTATTGTTGATAAGCTGGTTCATTTTTTTCATTGAGCATTTGAATCCAGAATTTCTGAGTTGGAACATTCTTAATATGTGCAGCAAAGCTTCCGAATTCTTCAAGTTTCGAAACTTCAAAATCGAAACGAACACTTTCACTTGATCTGTTGTAAAAAGAACTCAGCGTATTTTTCGGAACAGTTAACTGATATTTTTTACCGATTATAAAATTCGACTTGATAATTACTTGTGTAGAATCCAATCCGGAAATCTTAGCAGTAAAGTTTTGAGCAATACTATCTGATTCTAATTTCCAGTTTTCAGGTTGGATTTTATTAATAATATAATTAGATGAGAATCTAAAATCCGTTTCCGGCGCTAACTTATTTGAAAAAGGATTAGCGATAGTCATATCTTCTTTCGCAGGTTTTTTGTAAAAGATAGACACCGTGTCTTGTTTGGAACCTGTATCATAAGAGAATTTCAAATTTTCACTTACGGTTGCTCCAATATTTTCTTTGGCCGCATCAAACCAAATTTTTACAGAATCCGATTTTGATTTATGTGTGATTTTATAATCTACAGGTTTTTCTCCAACAGTTTTCACGATTACTTTTTCAGGATTTCCGTCGAATGTCATCAAAACACCTCCAGTAGAAATTGTCATTTCTTTGTACTTTACTGCTTTTTTGGAAGGGAAAGATTTCAGCTTCAATCCGGAAATACTTTTTTCAAGATTAATTTCTTCTTTTTGAAAAGCTACATTTTCTTTTCCGATGTCATAAATGGAATTGGAATTTTCATCATCAAATCCAACAATTTTATATTTTCCAGGCGTTAAATAATTTAATTCAAAGTAACCATCCGGATCTGCCTTTGAAATATAATAAGGTTTTTGACGGTAATTCATCGTGTCTTTGACCTGATAAAGTCCAATAACCAGATTTTTCTCTTTGCCTTCGTTATTTTTTTCATTTCCTAAAGCGTCTGCAATAGTTCCACTAATGTAAAGATCATCTAATTTTTCTCCCGTAGAAAAAGCAAAATTGAAATAAGGCAAAACATTACTTTCATTAAGATCAACAATTGAATTTCCAAAATTGAAATTATAAGTTGTATTAGCCTGCAAAGTATCTTTCCATTGGACTTGCAGATATTTGTTTCCTGTTGATGAAGGAATAATCTTGGTATATTTTATTGGAGGAGAAATAATAAGATTTTTGCTAATATCTTTCAGTTGGATGTATTCATCAAAATCAATTCTGAGTTCTTTGGTATTTCTTGGCACACCAACTCTCGCTGAATCAATATTAGAACCAACCATTTTTGGGGCGATAGAATCTTTTGTTCCACCGATAGGAGAACCAACTCTGGCACAACTTACCAAAACCAACGATGCAAAAAGCCAAAGAAGAGACTGCTTCATTATTATATATAGATGTTAGACTAAAATCTGAAATGCAAAAATAAGCAAACTTTAATCCTCAACATTAAAAGCTGTCAATTTTTAGAAACAAAAAATGAGTTTTAAAATTAAAACTCATTATAGATATGTTTCAGAATGTCTTTATCAGATTCGGTTAATGGAATTTTTCTGCGTTCCATTGCTTTTTCTGCCACTTCATAGGATTTGTCCAGTCGGAATTTTTCGTCACCTTTCATTCCTCCCCAGGAAAAACTATCGACAAGATTCGGTGGAAAACCGGATTTGAAAATATTGGAAGCAACTCCAACGGTAGTTCCTGTATTAAGTTGCGTATTAATCGCTGTTTTGGAATGGTCACCCATTATGAGTCCGCAAAATTGCAAACCCGTATCCAGAAATCTTTCTTTTCTGTAATTCCAAAGTTTTACGGAAGCGTAATTATTTTTCAGATTTGATGAATTCGTATCTGCACCCAAATTACACCACTCTCCTACTACAGAATTTCCTAAGAAACCATCGTGTCCTTTATTAGTATAACCAAAAATCACAATATTATTGACTTCGCCACCAACTTTAGAATGCGGACCAATCGTAGTTCCACCATAAAGTTTGGTTCCGAGATTGATTTTTGAATCTTCGCAAAGTGCTAAAGATCCACGAATATTAGAACCTTCCATAATTTCAGCATTCTTTCCAATATAGATTTTTCCAGTTTTGCAATTAAGTGTGGAAAATTCAACAACCGCACCTTCTTCTATAAAAAGATTTTCTTTTTCTCCGATAAATCCGTTGGTTGAAGACAATTCCTGAGACGTTTTTCCTTTTGTCACTAATTCAAAATCAAAATTGATTGCAAAATCGTTATGAGAAAAAATATCGGTTGGTTTTTCTATGAATAATAATTTCTCTGTAATATCAGTCATTTTGTTGATTTGATTCAGAGAAAAATTGTCCATATTGATATTAGCGGCAAGAACTTCATTATCATAAACCAAAGCTTCGCCAGCTTCCAGTCCTTTAATTTGTTTCAAAACTTCGTCTGATGGGAAGAAATTTGGAACAATGAAAAGACTTTGTTTCGGTTCTGGTTTTTTGAATTTTTCCTGAAGGTAATTTTCGGTAATGTAAAAAACCTCATCTATCTCTAAGAGTTTTTTCCATCTTTCCGCAAAAGTCAGGATTCCCATTCGCATTTCTGCAACTGGTCTTGTAAAAGTAAGCGGAAGGAAATCTTCCCAATATTGTGCGTCTGAGAATACGAGTTGCATTTTTTGAATTTTAGATTATAAATTTTAGATTTTAGATTATTTTGATGTTTGGAAAATTCTAACATCTCATTTCTAACTTCTAATCTCTAATTCAGCAAAAATAACAAAAAAACCTCTCGGAAAATCCGAAAGGTTTTGATATTTGTAAAAATCTGCTAAAATTATTTAGCGAATTTTTTGTATTTGTTCATAAACTTGTCAACTCTACCTGCAGTATCAACCAATTTAGTTTTACCTGTGTAGAAAGGGTGAGAAGTAGAAGAGATCTCCATTTTGATCAAAGGATATTCTTGTCCTTCGAATTCGATAGTATCTTTAGTATCAGCAGTAGATTTGCAAAGGAACGTTTCGTCGTTACTCATATCTTTGAAAACTACCAATCTATAATTTTCTGGGTGTATGCCTTGTTTCATTTTCAGAAGTTTTAAAATTTGTTATAAATATGAGTATCGGACTAATGGATCCAGCAACTCTGGTTTTGAGGATGCAAAAATAGGAATTATTTTTTATTCTGCAAATATTTTATTACTAAAATTAAAAACTATCATTTCTTTAATATTTATTAATTAACCAATCATAAACACTTATTAATATTGTTTTTACAAATTACTTTCTCTATTTTTAACCCAAACTAAATATATTCATAAAAATGGCAATTTTAACTTACGAGAATTACACAACTGCTATCAAAAGTTGGGCAGAAGTGAAATCAAATTATGCTGATATACAAAAGGTTATATCTCCAGAGCAGGTTTTTATCCTGTCTCGTGAACAGATCGAATGGTTTGATAAAGAAAATGAAGCAGAAACGTATTTCCGTGCAGACATCGGGGTTTGGAAAGATAATCTTGTGTTGATTCTAACTCCAAGAACTAATGCCGGTGACGTAAAAACATTAGAAAACTATGAATTCTGTCCACTACAATTTTTAGAAAACGATCTTACATTATTACAAACCAAAACTTATACTGTAAAAAGCACTTACGTTTTATCTAAAGATTTAACAAAAAGTCAAGAAGATACAGATCTTAATCTACCTATTATGAATGAGCCTGTGACAGGACAATTAAAAGCAGTAGATGAAATAGAATCTTGGAGAGAAAACGCAATGGATTATCTGGAACGCGAATCTCTGGAATTCAAAGGGGAAAGACTTTTCCAAAGTTTCTATATTCCAAAAGCAGATCTTTTGCACGATGAACAAAATACACGTGATATCGTTTGCGTTTTTGGTTTCAAATATTCTGCAGTATATCAAAGATTATTGGCAACATTAATTTTCATCAGTAACGGAACTGGAGAAAAAGTTGGTGCTCCGGGAGCAGTTTATGCTGTTCAGTCTGATCCTTCTAATACTTATGATTGGTCAAGACCTATTCCTCCATATAGTGCTTCAACGGGAGGTTAATTGAACTGTGGAACAATTTTACAATATTTCCGGGATAATATCTGTTATTTTATTAGCAATTGCGCTTATAATTGGGATATCAAAATATAATTTTTTATCAAAAAATGAAAAATGGTATATCTATTATATCATTTTCATTTCTTTGATAGAGCTTATATCATACACAATTACCTTTTTTGAAATAATTGGCCTAAAGTCTAGATTATATCCTATATATATTACAGGAGAATTTTTTGTAGTTACTGGCATCTTTATAAAAAAATTAAAATTACCCAATTACTCTTTTATCTTAACAGGAATTTTAAGCTTCTTTTTTTTGATTTCCGATAGAATACTGCCAGATTATAACAATGATTATTCTAAAGCAATTTCTAATCTTATAATGATTAGCTTGATAGGATATTCTTTGATTCAAGATATTAAAAATATTAAGAGTAAAAGCTCATTTCAAATTATTGACAGTACCTATTTTTTTTACTTTACTGTAAGTCTTTTTATATTTATACTTCAACAACAACTTATTAAATTTCCTTTTGAATATTTCTCAGCTATTTGGGTTATAAATAATTTGATGTTGTGGGTTCTTTACAGTTTATTCATTAAAACATTTTTACAATTAAAGAAATAAAACTCAATATCGTCTTTTTGGTTATGCTGATTCTCGTTTTGATTATCATCATATCCTTTATATTATTAGCTTACAGAACTTTTATCCAAAGAATCGTTCAGGAAAAAGATCTTCAGTTTCAGGCAGAGATGGATCATCAAAAAGAACTGACTCTAGAAAACATCAAAGGGCAAGAAGATGAAAGAAAGAGAATCGCTATCTCTGTTCACGATGATATTGGAAACCGGCTTAATATTCTTTCGCTTTGGCTTAATAATCTGGAACCGGAAAATCAGGAAGCTTCAAAAAAAGTTATTACTTCCCAGATTACAGAACTGATAGATTCTACGAGAAACATTTCTCACTCACTCTATCCTGTCAATCTGGAGAAGCTTGGTTTGGTTTTATACTTACAGGAATTGGTTACCAATCTTTCTTACAAACTCAATCTCTCCTTATATATAGATAGCAGATATGAGAGAAAAGATATTTTTACAGAAGTTCAGATCTATCGGGTTATTCAGGAGTTCACGAGTAATGTTATAAAACACTCCAATGCGGATGAAGTTTCGGTTTACATCAGAAAACATCAGAAATGTCTATCCATAATTCTTACTGATAACGGACAAAGCTTCGATTACAAAACAGCAAGCAAAGGAATGGGACTTAAAAATATAGAATCCAGAATCACATCTGTGAAAGGAATTTACAAATGGAAAAACAAGATCGGAAAAGGAAGCCGGATAATCAGTAATCTCCCTTTATAAATTATGAATGAAAAAATAAAACTTGTTTTGGTGGACGATGAGCAACTGATTCTGGAAGGAATCAAGATGTTGCTTTCTATGCAAAAGAATATTTCTGTGGATTATATGGCAACAAGCGGAGCAGAAATCTTAGCTCATTTGGAAACCATTGGAAAAAATGACTTTCCGGACATCGCAATGATTGATGTGCAAATGCAGCCAATGGACGGATTCGAACTTGTTGAAATTCTAAAAAAGAACTATCCGGATCTTAAAATCATCATTCTATCTTCTCATTACAAAAGCAGCGTTCTGGGTTATATGGTAAAATTGGGTGTTTCCGCTTTTCTTCCCAAAAACTCTGACAAGAAGACTTTCATAGAAGCCATAGAAATGGTGGATCAAAACGGGATGTATTTCACAAAAGAAGACCACGAGATGCTTTTGTCCTATATGAATACACCGGCTCGTAAAAAATCTTTATTCGATAATGAAGAAACACTTTCCAATAGAGAAATAGACGTGGTAAAATTGATCTGTCAGGAAAAAACCAATCAGGAAATTGCCGATATTTTATTCCTAAGTCCAAGAACTGTTGAAAGCCACCGACAAAGAATCCTTGATAAAATAGGCGCAAAAAACACGGTTGGGATTGTGATCTATGCTGTTATTAACAGTATTCATTCTGTTCCGATAAAATTGTAATTTTCAAAATTCAGTATTTCTACGCTATCACAGTTTAGCTAATTGTTATTTCTTTGAATTAAGAAAATTGAAACAATTAGTACGATGTCTCAACCATTAGAAATAATCAATTCCACCGATCATATCATCAAAGGCGAAGTCACTTATATGACTATCTTCTGCGCCAGTCATTACTTTTTTGCAAAACCAAATTCAAAATGGAGGTCAGAAAAACGAGGAATCTGTCCAATCGTAGAAATTTCGGCTGAAATTAAAACACCGAGAGGTACTTTTACAGCAAAACCTTATATTTCTATTGGAACCACTCATAGCTTATTCGAAGTTGTAGAATTACGGGAAAACGTTTTCAAAGTTGTGAGGATGAGAAATGCAAAAGCTGGGAAACAAGTTATTATAAAATCTTATGAACATTCTTTTTTAGAACATCAATAAATTAACCTTTCATATTTTTATTCCAAGTCTTATCAAAAATTTTGATGAGGCTTTTTTTATCAATAAAATTGTATCCGTATAAATACGCAATCTTCAAATTGGTAATTTCCACTCTACCGGTGCAACCTATATCTTTCTACTTTTGTCCTATCAATAACGAACACAAGCAAACACAATAAGGTTCTAAAAACAAACAACGATGAGAACTCATTTTGAAATTTAGTTAAAGTTAGTTAATTTAATTTCCGAATGAAAAACGAACCGCCTTTCAAAATATGAAAGGCGGTTTTATTATTTACTTTTAAAACTATTAATCGCATTCACAGTAAACTCTGAGAGAACCAATTGACCACTTACTGCCGCACGTTCGGTTAAAAGATGATCCCAATGATCTGTTCCTTTCCAGAGAATATTTTTCAACTCAAACATTGCTTCTGGATTTGAAGTTGCTAATTTTTCGGCCAGAATTTTGATTTCTGCATCCATTTCCTCGGTCGTTTCATACATATCCTGAAACATATTTTTCTCTCTCGCCCATTCTGCGGAATAAAATTCCGTCGCGTTGATCGCCAATTGCGCAAAAGCCGAAGTTCCGATTTTCTTTTCGACAACCGGACTGATAACGAAAGGCCCAATTCCGACTGCCAATTCGCTGAGTTTTACAGAAGCATTTTCTGTTGCAAAAGTATAATCCGCTGCGCAAGCAATTCCCACACCGCCACCAACCGCTTTCCCGTGGATTCTTGCGATAATGAGTTTTGAAGATTTTCGCATAGCGTTGATAACATTCGCAAACCCAGAGAAAAACGTTTTCCCTGTTTCGAAGTCCTGAATTGAAATCAATTCATCGAAAGACGCGCCTGCACAAAAAGCTTTTTCGCCAGCACTTTTCAGGATAATAACTTTTGCAGCGTCATTTTTTCCAAGGTTATTAATTTCTTCTACCAGATTTTTTAGTTGCGAGCTCGGCATTGAGTTGCTTTGAGGATGAAAAAACTCGATGGTTCCGATTCCGTTTTCTATGGTTGATTTTACGTATGCTTCCATTTTATTAAATTAAATGATTAAAAAATTAAGACATTAAAAAATTACTTTGTTCTTAATTTATTCAGAATATGTTTTTATGTTGAATCTGCAGCTCGGCCTGAGTGGATCCCGATGTAAAATCGGGAGGGAACGGAAGGCGGATAAAGCTGCCATAATTATAAAACTTCGAAAATACTTGATTCTTTTTACTTTTATCTTGTTTCTTAATTTATTCTTGATTAAGTTTTTTCACCATTGTCAAAATCGTAGCAATCGCCACTGTTTCTCCAGTTTCGTCGTAAACATCAACTAACCAGCGGACGATTCCTTTTGCAATATCGTCTTCATCACGTTTTTCCTGACTGATTTTTTCTTTGCAGGTAAACTTCACGCCAATCGTCATTCCGGGATAAACGGGTTTCACGAAACGGCATTCGTCCAAACCATAATTCAGTAAAACAGGACCTTTTCTCGCATCAACAAACAATCCTGCAGCTTTGCTCAAAATGAAATAACCGTGCGCTACCCGACCTTCGAAAATCGTTCCTTCCAAAGATGTTGCGTCCATATGCGCATAGAAATTGTCGCCGGAAACATTGGCAAAATTGGTAATATCCGCTTCTGTGACCGTGTGTTTTGCAGTGATGTAAGTTTCACTGACTTTCAATTCTTCAAAATACTTTCTGAATGGATGAATATTGTCCTCAAACTGTTTTCCGCCATATTGATATTGTTGCGTAATGTTGGTCAAAGTCGTTGGCGAACCTTGAATCGCCGTGCGTTGCATATAATGAAGAACGCCACGTTTTCCGCCCATTTCCTCACCACCGCCAGCTCTTCCGGGACCGCCGTGAACCAGCATTGGCAAAGGCGAACCGTGACCTGTACTTTCTTTTTCGCAATCGGAATTGAGAATTAAAATCCGTCCGTGCATTGATGCAGCTCCGATGACAAATTCTCTTGCAAAATCGTCATCAGCCGTCACAACAGAACAACACAGCGAACCTTTACCCATCCTCGCCAGCTCAATCGCTTCATCGATATTATGATAAGGAATAATCGTGCTGACAGGTCCGAAAGCTTCAATATTATGGCAATCTGTATACTTAAACGGGTCTGAATTAAGGAATAAAATCGGGGAAATGAATGCGCCTTTGTTTTTGTCCGCACCTTTCACATCGAAATCATCCAAATTCCCGAAAACAATTTCCTGTGTTTTGGATAATTCCTGAACTTTTTCAGAAACTTCTTTCACTTGGTCTTTATTCGCCAAAGCGCCCATTCTCACACCTTCGACATTCGGGTCGCCAATAATGACTGTTGAAAGTCTTTGTCCAAGCGCAATCTGAACATCTTCAACCAAATTCACAGGAACTAAAATCCTTCTAACCGCTGTACATTTTTGTCCTGCTTTGGTTGTCATTTCACGAACGGCTTCTTTGATGAACAAATCAAACTCTGCGGTTCCTGGTTTTGCATCTTCTCCCAAGACCATTGCATTCAGAGAATCCGCTTCCAAATTGAAAGGCACAGATTCTTCAAGAATTCTTGGGTGAGACTTCAGCATTTTTCCCGTAGAAGCCGAACCTGTGAATGTGACAACGTCTTCACTGGTCACACTTTCCAGAATTCCGTTGGCTGAACCGCAAATCAATTGCAGGCTTCCTTCGGGTAAAATTTGAGAAGCGATGATTTCCTTAACGACAACTTCCGTCAAAAAACTTGTTGCTGTCGCAGGTTTTACGATTGCGGGAACGCCAGCCAAAAGATTGACCGCAATTTTCTCCAACATTCCCCAAACCGGAAAATTAAACGCATTGATATGAATCGCAACTCCACGTTTCGGCGTGCAAATGTGATGACCAATGAATGTTCCTTCCTTGGAAAGCTTCACAGATTCGCCATCTATATAATAAGGTAAGTCGGGAAATTGTCTTCGAAGTGATGCATTCGCAAAAAGATTTCCAATCCCGCCTTCGATGTCAACCCAGCTGTCAGCTTTGGTTGCGCCGGTTGCCCAACTCACTTTGTAGAAGATTTCTTTCTTTTCCAAAAGATGGAAAGCGAGTTTCTTCAACATCAAACCTCTTTCCTGGAAAGTCAGTTTTCGAAGAGCCGGACCACCGATTTTTCTGGCGTAATCCATCATTTCCGCAAAATCCAAACCTTTGGAAGTTGCCGTTGCTACCAATTCTCCATTGATAGAATTATATAAAGCCTGCCCTTCTCCTTCACCCTTTATCCATCTTCCAAGAGCGTAATTTTCTAGTTGCATAATTTTTAGATTTTAGACTTTTAGATAATAGACGGATAGATGATAGATTTTAAAATGTCTATTTTCTATTCGTCTATCATCTATTCATCTGATTTAAACTTTCTCAATAATCACCGCAAAACCTTGCCCCAAACCAACACACATTGTTGCCAAGGCATATTTTTTATTTTGGTTTTGAAGTTCATACATAGCGGAATTCAGGATTCTTGCACCGCTCATTCCAAGTGGATGTCCGAGTGCAATTGCGCCTCCGTTTGGATTGATTCTGGAATCATTGTCATCCAAGCCCCAAGCTCTGATGCAAGCTAAACTTTGTGCAGCGAATGCTTCATTCAGTTCGATAATATCAATATCATTAAATGTCAATCCTGCTTTTTGTAATGCTAGTTCTGCTGCTTTTACAGGGCCAATTCCCATCAATCTTGGTTCAATACCAACAACTGCGCTTGAAACTATTCTTGCTTTTGGTGTTAATCCAAATTCATTAATCGCCTTTTCCGATGCCAACAAATTTACCGCTGCGCCGTCATTCAATCCAGAAGCATTACCTGCCGTGACTGTTCCGTCTTTTTTGAAAGCTGTTCTTAATTTTGATAAACCTTCCAATGTTGTATCGTTTTTCGGGAATTCATCTTTGTCAAAAATCAAATCTTCGCCTTTTCTTTGCGGAATATTAACGCCAACAATTTCTTGAGATAATCTTCCATTTGCTTGAGCAACTTTTGCTTTCTGCTGAGAATTAAAGGCAAACAAATCCTGGTCTTCACGGGAAATTTGGTCACGCTCAGCCAGATTTTCCGCTGTTTCGCCCATTGCATCTACGCCGTACATTTCTTTCATTTTCGGATTGATGAACCGCCAGCCGAAAGTCGTATCGTAGATTTTCGCATCGCCACCGAAAGGATTTTCAGATTTTGAAATCACCAATGGTCCGCGTGTCATATTTTCCACACCGCCGGAAATCATCAAATCGGCATCGCCAACTTGAATTGCTCTTGCTGCATTAATCGCAGCAGATAAACCAGAAGCACATAGTCTGTTGACCGTTTCGCCTGAAACGTGATAATCCAATCCGGAAAGCAAAGCCGACATCCTTGCAATATTTCGGTTATCTTCTCCAGCCTGATTGGCACAACCTAAAACGACATCGTAGATTTTACTTTGGTCGATATTTGCATTTCTTTCCAATAATTTTTTGATGACAAATGCTGCCATATCATCCGGACGAACGGAAGATAAACTTCCTTTCAGTTTTCCAATCGGCGTTCGGATGCCATCTATAATATATGCGTTGTTCATTTTTATGATTGATTAATGATAAGTGATTTAGTTATTGTGAATTTTTAACTAGGCACATAGAATTAAGGATGAAATTTAAAAAAATTAAGAAAAAATAGTTCAAGCAAACTATTTAAACTTTATCAAAAAAACTATGTGTCTATGTGGTTCAAAATATTATTAATAAAAAGTTCTATTCTGTTTTACTAAGTTTCTGACAACCGGAGTGCATCTGTAGCGGTCTTCGTGGTAGAAATTGTAAAGTGCATCGAGTTCTTTCTGAAGATTTTCTAAACCAAATTCATCTGCCCATTTCAATAAACCTTTTGGATAATTCACGCCTTTTGTCATTGCTAAGTCGATATCTTCTGCAGAAGCGATATTTAGAAAATAAGCATCTGTCGCTTCATTCATCAACATTACCAAGATTCTTTTGAATATTAATTCTAATAATTCAGGATTTTCATTTGGTTTTGGTTGTTCAGCATTTGTTGAATAATCATAGAATCCTTTTCCAGATTTCCTTCCAAAATATCCAGCTTCAAATAATCTTTTTTGTGTAAATGACGGTTTGAATTTCGGGTCATAAAAAAAATCTTTAAAGACACTTTCCGTCACTCGGTAATTCACATCGTGACCAATGAAATCCATCAATTGAAATGGTCCCATTTTGAAACCACCCAAACTTGTCATTGCAAAATCAATAGTTGCACAATCTGCAATTCCTTCTTCTAAAATTCTAATCGCTTCTCCGTAAAATGGTCTTGCAACACGATTCACAATAAATCCAGGTGTGTCTTTTGCAATCACCGGAAGTTTCTTCCAGCTTTCTACCAAGCTTTTTATTTTCGAAATTAAATCTTTATCTGTCTGAATTGCAGGAATAATCTCTACCAAAGCCATCAAAGGAGCAGGATTGAAAAAATGAATTCCAATCACTCGATTCGGTTTTTGACAAGCCGATGCAATGGACGCGATAGATAACGATGAAGTATTGGTCGCTAAAATGCAATCTTCGGAAACTAAGTTTTCTAATTTTTGGAACAAGTCTTTCTTAATTTCCAAATCTTCAATAATAGCTTCGATGATTAATTCAGAATCTTTTAATTCCGATAATTTATCGCTCAATCGGATATTATCAAAATAATTCTCCGCCTCTTCGAATGTCATTTTCCCTTTCTCAACCAGTTTTTGAAACTGTGCTTCGAGGTTTTGTCCGGCTTTTTCTACGGCAAGTGGATTGCTGTCGTACAACAAAACCTCGTTTCCAGCTGTTGCCAAAACCTGTGCTATTCCGCTTCCCATTGCACCGCTACCGACTATTCCTATTTTCATTTTTTATTGTAAAATGTATGATGTAAAAAGTATAATGACTTATTAATTTTAATCTCTTTTTTCTACCAGTGCCCATTTGCTTTGAAGGTATTTAAATTTCATTTGCAAAGTTTTCATTTTCGGCAATGTGTAATATGTTATTCTCACATTGACTTCATTTGCTGTATCATAAAGTCCTAAATTAATTTCAATTTCATCTAGTAATCCAATTTTTTCATCTGTTCTCAAATTTTTTGCCGGATAATAATAGAAAGTGTCTTTGGAGTTTTCATTTTTTAACATTGGAAACTTTTTAATAAAATTATAATATCCTTGTTTTGAAAGATTATTAATAAATTCATCATTGACTTTCTGTCTTAAAAAATTAATTTCTGGAATAATATTTTTATTTAATTTTTGGCTTAATTGCACAAATGCTTGCTCGTTCCAAAAAAGCTGGTCTAAAAAAAGACTTTTCTCGTGAGATAAATACGAACGGGACAAACAATCTGATAATTGGTCATTCACAAAAGTATTAGTATAAATAAACACTGCAATATTATCTTTTTTGAAAATACTTCTTGAAATATTTTTAAACACGATATTTCTTAAGGAAGATATTTTCTGTGTATTATTTTGTTCTTTAATTTTAAATTCTTCTAATATTTTTTCTTCTTTTATAAAAAATTGTGAGCAATCATATCTATCTGGACATCCATTTTCTTTTTTGACTCCTGCAACGGTAGGACAAGCATCATAAATATCTAAAATTCCGTCTTTATCTGTATCTAACGAATCAACTTGCTGCGCTTGAAAACGTAGAAATACTAAAAGTAAAAAGAAGGGAATTAATGTTTTCACTATTTTATTTTTTTTTTTGACAATTGCTAATATATCAATGACATTTAAAATAATCAAAAGGCTCTTTGCAATCATCGCATTGGTATAATGCTTTGCAGGCTGTGGAACCAAACTGGCTTACCAAATGTGTATGCCTTGAACCACAAAGTGGACACTCGACCTCATCTGTTTTTGAAAATAATTCATCGCTGTTTTTTGAATAAACAGGCGGTGCGATGCCGTAAGCTTTTAGTTTTTGTTTTCCTTCTTCGGTCATCCAATCGGTGGTCCAAGCTGGGCTTAATTGGTTTGTTATTTTGATATTATTGAAACCTTTTTCAATCAATTTCAGTTTAATTGACATATTAATCATCGATGTTGCAGGACAACCTGAATAAGTTGGTGTAACTACAATCTCGATTTCGTCCTCATTAAAATTCACATCACGGATAATTCCCAAATCCAAAAGATTGAGAACAGGAACTTCCGGGTCGGGAACTTCTTCTAATATTTGCCAGATATGTTCTTCAGTAACTACCATTTTTATTTACTCAGTCTATAATAAGGTAAATATAATGTCGGTTCAAAACCTAGTTTCTGAGCCAATTTGTAAGAACCCGTATTTTCCAAACGGCACGCCCAAACCGGCTCATAATTATTTTCCACACAATAATCTATAATAGCCCTGCAAACCAATTCTGCAAAACCTTTTCCTCTGAACTTTTCTTTGGTTTCAATGCCCAGCTCAATGATATTGCCAAAACAACAGGACGAAAACGACATAGCCGCCAATTCTTCTTTATAATACAAAGCATAAGCAAGTCCATTTTTCAGAAAATCATCTTCGCTGTTCCAAAAATATGACGGAACCACACTTCCTTGCATACCGCTAAACATCTTTCCGTCCGCTTTTACAATCTTGACATCTTCATCAATAATTTGCGTTGATAAAGATTGATGTTTTGAAATATTGAATTTAAAATTCACTCTTGTATTTAGTTCAACAATTCTCTTTTCAATTTTGTCAATATTATCCGAAGATTTTATAGATGTATCTGAAAACAAAGACAAAAGAACATTATCCCAATTATCAGGAAATGCCTGCATCCATTCAAAACTGTTTCTCGAGTTGCCAAGATTCAAAGCATAAGATTTAAAACTATTGTTAAATTGTTCATTGTCACATTTCCCAAACAACAATGACATCCCATAAGGATGAACGATATAAAAAGTTTTCGGATTGATTTGATTATCGACATAAATATCCCCTGATATCTTTTGCTCAACTACCGCTCTTGCAAATAGATTGTTAATTGTAACCTCGTTCAGTGGTTTTATTATTTTATTATAATATGCTTTGTCTAATAATTCCATTTGTCAGAAATATTTTTACCATTCCATATTAGGATAAGTGCGCTGCATCACTTGCATTTCTGCTAAGATGTAACCCATTTTTTCTGTATGTTTTCCGTCTTTTCCGCCGGTTAACTGTCTCGATTTTGAAAAATCAACAGACAAAGTTGCTTCATTCAGGATTTCAAGAACTTTGGTTTCCCATTTTGTTCGGAAAGTTCTGATGTCTGGGATGATGTTCTGTTCGATTAATTCTAATTCCCAGTTTGTCGGAATGAACATTTCATCTGTGAAATCAACGATACTTTCAGCTGATTTTTGAATTCTGTTATGACTTTCTTCTGTTCCATCGCCTAAACGAATCATCCACTCACTACTCCATTTTAAATGATAAGTGACTTCTTTTAATGACTTCTCTGCTATAGAAGCCAACTTCAAATCGGAATGATTTTTCAGTTCTGTTAATAATAGATGATGATACACATCAAAGAAAAATTGTCGTGCAATCGTATCTCCGAAATGTCCGTTTTCTCTTTCAACTAAAAGCAAATTCCTAAACTCTCTCTCATTTCTCAGGAAAGCCAAATCGTCTTCTGTTTTCCCTTCATTCTGAACTTCGGCTGCATATTGATAATAGTTGGAAGATTCTCCCAACAAATCCAAAGCGATATTTGACAAGGCAATATCCTGCTCCAAGACTGGTCCTTTCCCGCACCATTCGCATAAACGCTGTCCGAGAATCAAGCTTGTATCCGCAAGATTCAGAATATAATTAAGCCAGTTGTTTTGATTATTTTTCATCGTTATTTGATACTTTTTTAGCTTTCATAAATTTGAAATAAATGATTACAATAGCTAAGTAAATAATAATGTTTATAACTAAATTTAAAAAATTACTTCCATTAAGTTTTATACCATCACTTGTATAAAATTCAAAATAAAATCTTGGTAATCCTATTGAGAAAGCATTATTAAAGGGTTCTTCTCCAGAGAATTTTTGATAAAAAATACTAATCAATAAATAAGTACAAAAACCAAAAAATAATTTTAATACCCTCATCATATTACATATTTTTCACTTCTTCCGGAACATGGTAAAATGTTGGATGACGGTAAACTTTGTCTTCCGAAGGTTCGTAAAACGCCTCGGAATCGTCGGGATTGGTGGCGTGGATATGCTTGGATTCTACAACCCAAATGCTGACTCCTTCCAGCCTTCTCGTGTAAACGTCGCGTGCGTTTTGGATTGCCATTTCTGCATCAGCAGCGTGAAGACTGCCCACGTGTTTATGGTCGAGACCTTGTCTGCTTCTGATAAAAACCTCCCAAAGTGGCCATTCTGTATTTCGCATAATATTTCAGATTAGAGACGGATAGATTAGAGATAATAGACTTTAATCTGCCGGCTTATATTAAACTGTTTTTCTGTTTTGTTCTTCTCTTAATTTTCTTTTTTCGTGGTAAGCGGTTGCGGCTTCTCTTACCCACGCGCCGTCATCGAAGGCTTTTTTGCGGGTCTCGACACGTTCTTTGTTGCAGGCGCCGTTACCTTTTACGACTTTCCAGAACTCGTCCCAATCGATTTCTCCGAATTCGTAATGTCCGGTTTCTTCATTGAATTTCAAGTCCGGGTCGGGAATCGTCAAGCCCAGATATTCTGCCTGAGGAATGGAAACGTCTACGAAACGCTGTCTCAGCTCGTCATTGGTAAAGCGTTTGATTCGCCATTTCATTGAGAGTTCTGTGTTTCCTGATTCGGCATCTTTGGGTCCGAACATCATCAAAGTAGGCCACCACCAACGGTTGAAGGCATCCTGAGCCATTGCTTTCTGCTCCGGCGAACCTTGTGCGAGTTTCATCATCAGTTCGTAACCTTGTCTCTGGTGGAAACTTTCTTCCTTGCAAATCCGAACCATCGCTCTGGCGTAAGGTCCGTAAGAAGCACGGCAAAGTGGTACCTGATTCAGAATCGCTGCACCATCTACCAACCAGCCGATTGCTCCCATATCTGCCCAAGTCAAGGTTGGATAGTTGAAAATGCTGGAATATTTGGCTTTTCCAGAATGAAGGTCATTGATGGTTTCGTCTCTTGTAACGCCCAAAGTTTCGGCAGCACAATAAAGATATAAACCGTGACCAGCCTCGTCCTGAACTTTTGCCAAAAGGATTTTCTTCCGGTTCAAAGTTGGGGCGCGCGTAATCCAGTTGGCTTCTGGCAACATCCCCACAATTTCGGAATGGGCGTGCTGAGAAATCTGACGAATCAGTGTTTTTCTGTACGCGTCCGGCATCCAGTCTTTTGGTTCGATGCGGATTTCGCTGTCTATTTTATTCTGAAAATGTTCTTCTAAATTGATTTCTGTTGTTTCCATAATTTTTTGGTTTAATGGAATTTATTTAAACGCAAAGCGCGCATTTTTTTTATTTATTCTAATATTTTTAAGTTCGCAAAGGCGTAAACTCAACAAAGAATTTTTAAATGTTATTTTTCATTTTGCCACCCAAAGTCTTCGTCATCGTTCGAAATTTTACTTCTTTCGGACTTTCCATTTTTAATTTTCCAACTTGTAGTATAAGTTCCTGCACCGTCAGAAAAGAATCCATACAAAATATAAAAGTCTTTTTCTTTTTTAATTTTAAACTGATTTTTGTCTAATTCTCCACTATAATTGGGATTGAACATTTGCGATACATCAAGTTTAATGTATTTTTCATCAATATAAATTGTTAGACTTTTTAATTCATTTTTTGGTAAATCCATTTTGAAATCAGAACCATACCAATCATTGCTATCAATTTTGCAGATATATTTTGCATCTGGATTTTCGCAATATTCTATCTTGTGACTTTTAGGAATAAAATCTTTTATTCTCCATCTCAAATAAATATCTGTTGTCAAATTAATCTTTCCTGATTTAGAATTCTTAAACTCATTTACTCTTTCGGTCCAAATTTCAATTTGTCTTTCTCTAATTTTCTCTTCACTAAAATAATATCTTTGAAAAGCAAATAAACCAAGTAGAACCAATATCAAAGTTCCTATAGAAATTATGATAAATTTCTTCATTGATTAATTCTTCAAACTATTTTATATCAAAATTCACAACCACTTCCTCCGACCTCGGATGCGCTTGGCAAGACAGGATAAATCCTGCGGCAATCTCGTCTGGTTCTAGGGAATAATTGATGTCCATCACGACTTCGCCTTTTTCCAATTTGCATTTGCAAGTGGCGCAAACACCACCTTTGCAAGCGTAAGGCAAGTCGGCTCCGTTTTGCAAAGCGGCATCCAGAATGGTTGGGCCGTGGTAGGCCAAATCTAATTTCAGAGCGGTCGCATCTAACTTGACAGTGACTTTGCTAAAAACGTCATCCGATTTATTAATTGCGGATTCGTGTTCTTTTTTCTTTTCGGCGGAGGCTGCGCTGAAGAATAATTCGAAGTGAATCTTCTTGGCATCCACGCCGGAACTTACCAAAGTATCTCTCACACCGAGAATCATTTCTTCTGGCCCACAAAGGAAAACCTCATCGATTTTCTCTGCCGGAATGATATTATTGAGGAATGATTTTGCTTTCTCAGAATTGATTCTGCCACTCAACAAATCTGCATCGGCAACCTCGCGGCTGAGAATATGATAAATGCTGAGGCGTTCCATAAATCGGTTTTTCAACGCTTCTATTTCTTCTTTGAAAATAATCGTTCCCTTATTTTTGTTTCCGTAAATCAGAATGAACTGGCTTTGTGGCTCGTTCTTCAAAACTGATTTGATGATGGAAATAATTGGCGTTATTCCACTTCCCGCAGCAAAAGCTACATAAGTTTTTTTATTCTCAGCATTGAGCTCTGTGTAGAATTTGCCCATTGGAGGCATTACTTCCAAGATGTCGCCTTCTTTCAGATTTTCATTCATAAAAGAAGAGAACAGACCTTCGGGCACTTTTTTCACAGCGACTTTCAATTCGTTTTCGTGCGGACTTGCGCAGATTGAATACGACCGACGAAGTTCCTCGTTGCCATTGATTTGTCGGAAAGTCAGGTATTGGCCTTGCGTGAATTTGAATTGTTCTGCCAATTCTGCAGGCACATCAAAACTCACGGAAACACAATCCTGCGTTTCTTTCTTGACTTTTTTGACTTTTAATTGATGAAATGTTGTCGACATTTTTATTTGTTATTTGAACACAAAGTGCACAAAGATTTTTTTGATATTATTGAAAATATTTTAAGGCTCACAAAGGCGTAAAACTTAACTAAGCTAAATGTTTATTCAGCAATCTATTATCTATTCGTCTATTATCTATCATCACTTAACATTCCTTTCATTAATAATGTTTTCAAATCATCTTCCAGTTCCTGTGGTGTGATTTCGCGGCTTGGTTTGTACCAGAGTTCTATCCATCTTAAGGAAGATAACATTGTGAAAAGCGCGACGGAAACATTCATTTTTTTGAATTCGCCGTTTTCCATTCCTTGTTCTATGATATTGGCAAAGCTTTTTTCATAGGATTTTCTGGTTTGTTTGTATTGTTCTTTCTTGTCATTCGACAAATATTTCCAATCGTTATTTGCTACAGACACTGAGGCTGAATCTTCGATAATCAACTGAACGTGAAGTCCGATGATGGCATTCAGTTTTTCCTGAAAAGTCTGGTTGGTGTTTTCTATTTCTTGAAGCTGGGAAATGTATTGGTTGGCAATTTTGAAACAAATCAATTCTAGAATTTCGTCTTTGGATTTGATGTGATTGTACATACTTGCGGCTTCCATTCCTACTTTTTCAGCAAGGTCGCGCATACTTGTTCCGCCGAAACCTTTTTCTTTGAAAAGCATTGCGGCTTCGGACAAAATCAATTCTTTTTTATTGATTTTTATTTTTTTATCTGTGGCTAAATCTAATTCCATTTTAAATAATCTGTTTTTTGAACGCAAAGTCCGCAAAGATTTTTTTTATATACTAACTGCTTTAAGGTTCGCAAAGGCGTAAAACTCAACAAAGAAAACTAGCTTAATAATAATTTAAAGCTAATTGCCAAAAGCCAACTGCTAATAGCTATCTTAATACTTTAATAATTGTTCTATTTCTTTAATTAATTTTTCGGTGTTCGGCAGCATTTCTTTTTCCAATTCAGAATTGATAGGAATTGCAGGCAAATCTTTGGCACCAACTACTTTTACCGGAGCGTCCAGATGTCTGAAACAATTGTCACTGATTCTTGCTGCCAGACTTTGAGCAAAACTATTATTCACAGGTTCTTCTGTCAAAACGATGCAACGGTTGTGTTTTTTCACACTTTCGAAGACTCGGTTTTCATCTAAAGGTGCGAGCGTTCTTAAATCTATAATTTCGATTTGATTGTCAAATTCTTTCGCTGCATTGGAAGCCCAATAAATACCCATTCCATAAGTGATTATGGTCAACGTTGGCTTATCTTGACGATTTTCGCAAAGTAAAACTTCTCGCGCTTTACCAAATGGAATGATGTAATCTTCGTCTGGCTCTATGGTTTTTGCATTTTCTGTTCCTTCTATTTTTGACCAATACAAACCTTTGTGCTCCAACATTACTACTGGATTCGGGTCGTAGAAAGCAGCTTTCATCAAACCTTTCAAGTCTGCTCCTGTTGAGGGATAGGCAATTTTAATTCCTTTGATATTACACAAAACACTTTCCACGGAACTTGAATGATATGGTCCGCCACTTCCGTAAGCGCCAATCGGAACGCGGAGTATCATTGAAACCGGCCATTTTCCATTAGACAAATAATAACTTCTGGAAACTTCGGTGAATAATTGATTCAAACCTGGCCAAATATAATCTGCGAATTGAACTTCGACAATCGGCTTTAGTCCAACTGCGCTCATTCCAACTGTTGAACCAACGATAAATGCTTCCTGAATTGGTGTATTGAAAACCCGTTTCTCTCCGAATTGTGCCGCCAAAGTAATCGCTTCACGGAAAACACCGCCCAATCTTATGCCAACATCTTGTCCATATAATAAGGCTTCCGGATGTTTGGCCATCAATTCCCTGATGGCGAAAAGGGCGCAATCTACCATTACGGTCGGAATTTTTCCACTTGGAGAACGTTCTCCTTTTTCTTCGGTAATTGGCGTTGGTGCAAAATCGTGTTTGTAAGCGTCTTCCGGTTTTGGGTCTTCTGCTAAAACAGCATTTTCGAAATTGGTTCTTACGAGTTCCGCAACTTCTTTTTCTATGGTTTGTACTTCAGAATCTTCTATGCTGAATTCTGAAAGTTGATTTCTTAATTTGATTAATGGGTCATTTTTTGCGCATTCTTCCAAATCATCTCGATACCACTCTTTTCTGACGCCGGAAGTGTGATGATTTAATAAAGGAACTTTGGCGTGAATCAGCATTGGTCGGCGTTCTTCACGGATGGTTTTGATGCATTCTTTGACCGTTTCGTAGGATTTGATAAAATCTGTTCCATCAATGGTTCTAGTTTCGATACCGTTGAAACCTTGCATATATTGAGTGATATCCTGCGCACGGATTTCTTTTGCATTGGCAGAAATATCCCATTCGTTGTCCTGAACTAAATATAGTATTGGCAATTGTTTAAGCGCTGACATTTGGAAAGCCTCAGAAACTTCGCCTTCTGTGCAACTTGCGTCGCCGAGTGAGCAGACTGCGATTGGTTTTTCGTCAAGATTTTCAGCGATTCCGGTTTCCTCTTTGTACTTCATTCCCATTGCAATTCCGGTTGTTGGGATGGCTTGCATTCCTGTTCCGGAACTTTGGTGTATGATTTTCGGGAAATCGTCGCGTCTTAGACTTGGATGTGAATAATATGTTCTTCCACCAGAAAATGGGTCGTCGCGTTTTGCTAAAAGCTGGAGCATCAATTCGTAAGGCGTGATTCCGATTCCCAGTAAAATTGAATCATCCCTATAATAAGGACTCACGAAATCCTGTGGCAACAACTGCATTCCCAAAGCCAACTGAATCGCCTCGTGTCCGCGGGAAGTGGCGTGAACATACTTAGAAGTTATCTTTTTTTCCTGTTCAAACAAATCGGTCATCGTTTTTGCCGTAAACATCAGACGATAAGCCGACTTGAGTAAATCAGTCAGAGAAATTTCTTTGTTTAAAAAATGTCTTTTGGTCATTTCCATATTTAAACATTTGACATCCAATTAATTAATTCTAAAATTAAATTATGAATGTGATTTAAACAAACATACGCATTTTTATTTAACTAACAAATGTTAGTTAGTTTTATTATAATTTAAAATTTAACTCAAAACTTTATATTTGCATCAATAATTCGATAACTAATTATGAAGAAAACGTTTGTTCTATATTTAATTCTTGGAGTTGCAAATCTGATAAATGCTCAGAATGTAAATATTCCTGATACAAACTTTAAAGCGTATTTGGTAGCAAATTCTGAAATCAATACAAATGGAGATAGCCAAATACAAGTTTCGGAAGCTAATGCTTTCGCAGGCACTATTAATATTTATAATAAAGGTATTACTGACCTAACAGGAATAGAAGCATTTGTAAATATGACAGTATTACAATGTCCTGTTAACAATCTTACAAGTCTGAACATTAGCAAAAACACTAAGCTAACTGGCTTATATTGCGGAAACAATCAACTTACAACTCTTGATGTGAGTCAAAACACCGCATTGACAAACATATATTGTGAGAATAATAAAATAATCAATTTGGATGTGACTAAAAATACGGTTTTGGCAGCCATATCTTGTGGAGGTAATCTTTTAACAAATTTGGACATTAGTAAAAACACCAATTTCAAATGGTTATACTGTCCCAGAAATCCGGCATTAACAAGCCTTAATTTAAAAAATGGTAACAATACAGTCTTGACTTCCATTTATATTGTGGAAAATCCGAACCTTACTTGTATTCAAGTTGATGATGTTTTTTACGCTAATTCTCAAAGTAATTGGCAAAAAGATGCAACAGCAAGTTATAATACAAATTGCTTCTTAGCTGTAAATGATATTAGTAAAAAAGAAATTATAATCTATCAAAATCCCGTAAAGGACTTTATCAATCTTTCAGAAGAAGTTTCAAACATTAGAATATCAGACCTTTCCGGAAAAATAATCAAGCAAATTTCGACCTCGGAAAAATCAATAAATCTGTCAAACCTTGTGAAGGGAACTTACATTATTTCTGCGACTTCGAAGACTGGAAAAACATTTAATAAGAAATTTATAAAAGAATAATTATTCGCTTTTAAAATCTTTAATCCTTTCAATATTTAATGCATTGAAAGGATTTTTTGTTTTATATTATTAAAATATGTTCCTCATCACAAAATAAAAATTTAAATTTTGTAGTTTTGAAGATTAAACAAGATAAATGAAAATTAAAATATTCCTTGGCATTGCATTTTGGTCACTTTTATTATTAGCAGGCTGTAACCGTGATGATATTTCCTTTGACGCTCCTAGTCAATTACTCAGATTCTCTACTGACACAGTTTTTTGCGATACGGTTTATAATCAAATGCGTAGCGAAACTTATGCTGTGAAAGTTTACAACAATGAAGATAAAGATGTAATGATTCCTAGAATTGCGCTGGAAGGCGGAAGCAGTTCACTTTACAGGATTAATGTGGATGGGAAAGTCGGGACAAGTTTCGAAAATGTGGCTTTGAGAAGAAAAGACAGTCTTTACGTTTTCGTAGAAATTGCGCCAGTTGCCAATGCACCGGAAGCGATTGCCGAGGATAAAGTGGTTTTCAATACACCAGCTGGAGAACAAAAAGTAACTTTATTTTCTGTTGTTCAGGATGCGGAATATTTTATTAAATCTGAATCAAATCCGAATATTATTTCTGACAATACGACTTGGACCAAGGATAAAGTGAAAGTGATTTTCGGCGATTTGACTGTTGCAGAAGGGAAAACTTTGACAATGGAAAAAGGAACGAAAGTCTATTTCAGAAAAAACAGCGGAATGAATTTTGAAAAAAGTTCGGTTCTTAATGTAAACGGCGCTTTAGGCGAAGAAGTCATTTTCCGTGGTGACAGAAGTGACACAAAATATGATACGCTACCAGCCAACTGGAACGGAATCAAAATGGATGAAGCCACAGTTCTTAATATGAATTACGCACGAGTTTTTGGTGGAAATGTTGGTCTTCAGATTAAAAATAATAATCAGGCAACAATTAACAATTCTATCTTCCATACTTTTCAAAATGCAGGAATTTACGGAATCAATTCAAAACTTACAATGAACAATGTGGTGATGAACAACTGTGGAGAAGCAGACTTTGCTATTGCTGGCGGCGGAACTTATACTATTAATTATTCTACACTTGCTAACTATTGGAATTTGAATCCATCTATGTCTGCGGCAGGAATCTATGCAAGTAATTTTTATCAAAATGGAACTGAAATTTTCAATGAAAACACGACCCTTACAGTTAATAATTCTATTGTATTTGGTGATACTCTTGATATGATTACATATAATAATGTTACAAATGCTGGTGCTTTCAGTGCTACATTTAATAATTCATCATTGAAACAAAGTGCGAATGCTGCGTTCAAACCAACTGGGAATAATATTTTCCTAAATGAAGACCCAGAATTCCAGAATTATTTCACTCAAAAAATGAATTTGAGAGTGAAAGCTAACTCTAAAGCAAGGGGAAAAGGAGTTTTTGACAATAATGTTCCAAAAGACATTGTAGGCCTGAATAGAGTAAATCCAATTACAATCGGAGCGTATCAATAATGGAAATCACAACACTCCAAAATCAGGTTGATGAATGGATAAAAACCATTGGTGTCCGCTATTTCAATGAGTTGACCAATATGGCAATGCTGACTGAAGAAGTCGGTGAAGTTGCCAGAATTGTAGCAAGAAGATACGGTGAACAATCTGAAAAAGAATCCGACAAATCCAAAGACCTTGGCGAAGAATTAGCAGATGTTCTATTCGTAACGCTTTGCCTCGCCAATCAAACCGGAACAGATTTACAATCGGCTTTCGATAAAAAAATGAAAGTGAAAACGGACAGAGACAAAGACAGACATCAAAATAACGAGAAATTAAAATAGATAAAGTTGGATGATGGAAGATAGATGTTTTAATGCGCATCGATTAAACTTCCATCATCCCGCTTCCAACTTCCAAACAAACTATGATATTAAAAAAATCAGAATTAATCGATAATCAAAAAATCCAAATTACCGGTTCGAAAAGTATTTCGAACCGTCTTTTGGTTTTAGGGAAACTCTTCGGGAATATTGATATGCTCAATCTTTCCAACTCTCAGGACACGACTTTGCTCAAAAAAGCGTTGGAATCTGAATCTGAAACTATAGACATCCATCACGCCGGAACAGCGATGCGTTTCCTGGCTTCATATTATTCGATTTTTGAAGGCAGAAAAACAATTCTGACAGGTTCTGACCGAATGAAAAACCGACCAATCAAACCTTTGGTTGACGCACTTCAATCACTTGGAGCAGACATAACTTATCTTGAAAAAGAAGGTTTTCCACCGTTGCAAATCATCGGAAAAAAATTAGAAAAAAATACCGTTAAAATTTCAGCTAACGTTTCCAGCCAGTTTTTGACTTCATTAATATTAATCGGAGGTAAATTGCAAAACGGCTTGACCTTGGAATTGGAAGGCGAAATCACATCCCGACCTTACCTCGAAATGACTTTGAAAATCCTGAACGAAATCGGAATCAAATCTCATTTTGCGGAAAATAAAATAGAAATCGTTGCACACAAAGACCACGTGAGAATGGAACATTATGAAGTAGAAAGCGATTGGTCATCAGCTTCTTATTTCTATTCTTTGGCTGCAATTGGCAGAAAAAATATCACTTTGAAAAGTTACCACACATTGTCTCTACAAGGCGATAGCGTTATCAAGGAACTTTACTGGAAATATTTCGGAATCAATACTGTTTCAGATTATGCAGAAAACTCGATTTCACTATTGCCAGAACCAGCTTTCGAATATCCTGAATTAATTACTTTGGATATGAATGATTGTCCTGACATTGCGCAAACGCTTTGTGTGACGGCAACAGCTTTGAAAATTCCATTCGAAATCACCGGACTCCACACTTTAAAAGTAAAAGAAACCGACCGATTGGTTGCGCTTCAAAATGAATTATTGAAAATCGGAGCAAAAACGCACATCACGGTTGAGAAAATAGAATCTTCTGAATTCATAGAACCTGAAGAAAATATTTCTATCGCAACTTACAATGACCACAGAATGGCGATGGCTTTTGCGCCGTTTGCCTTAATCAAAGAATTGAATATCGAAAATGAAGATGTTGTAGAAAAATCTTATCCTGAGTTTTGGGAGGATTTTGCGAAGGTGACTACGAACTAAATTGAATAGTTTTACTTAATGAGTATTAATTCAAAGTTTCATACAATCAATAAGATTACAAAATTATTCATCATTAGCATTTTAATATTTTGTATTTTAATGAATGTTATTGAAATCTTTAGATATTATGAGTTCATTAATCTAAAATTCTCTCTTTTGGTAATTCTAATTTTATCGATATTTATTATAAGCCTCACTTATGAAAATTCCTTTACAATAATCATATTGTTAATTTTCAATATTATATTTTGGTATTATACAATAACGGAGAGAAAAGATTTATCTTGGTACAACAATCCTTTTAATCATTATGATAATGTTTTCATAAGTTTTGCAAATAACTTTATCCCTGACATTAGAATAATATTATACAGTACATTAGGAACCATCGCTCTAATCAATAATATATTAATCTGGATAATTATTCTGCCTTACAGATTTTGTAAATTATCAAGTAAACTAAGATGAAAAATTTTCTTTCTTTTTTAGCCTTAATATTTTTATCAATTCTCCAATCGCAGGAATTGAAAGATTTCACAATCCCAAAAGGTTATGAGAAAATATTGGAAACTAAAGGCGATTTGGACAAAGATGGAAAAGACGAAATAGTAATCGTTTTCAACACAGATATAAAAAGTAAATCCGAAGGGCTTGAAAGAAAATTTTTCATTCTAAAAAATATTGATGGAAAACTGAAGATTTGGAAAGAAAATTCTAATTTGGTATTTGACAGCAAAACAGGATTTTATCCTGCTGACAACGAACTGAAGATAAGCATCAAAAATAATTGTCTGAATATTTCACAAATGTATTTTACGAATTCTCGTCATACAGATACGTCAAAATATACATTTCGTTTTCAGAACGGCGATTTTTATTTGATAGGAGCATCGATTCAGTTTGATGACACTTGCGAATATAATTTTAAAAATGAAGTTAATTTCTCAACTGGAAAAGTCATTATCGATGAGCAATTTTCAGACTGTGATGACGGTTCTGACAGAAAAATCCCAGAAAATTATTATAAAGAATTTACTCATAGATTTCCTAAACTCATAAAGATGAACGATTTCAAGATTGGCGAAAATGAAATCAAAATTCCTAATTCAAAAAAATCATTTAGTTACTAAAATGTCAAAAACAATCATCATCACAGGCACTTCATCCGGAATTGGATTTGCGCTGGCAGAATATTTCGGGAAGAAAGGAAACAAAGTTTACGGACTCAGCAGAAAAACTGTGAGTTCAGATTTCTTCGTTTCGATTCCGACAGACATTACCGAGAAAGAACAAATCGACAACGCTATTTCTGAAATTCTGAAAACTGAAACCAGAATCGATGTGCTCATCAACAACGCCGGAATGGGAATGGTTGGCTCGGTTGAAGATTCGACGAAAGAAGATATTACGAAATTATTCAATCTTAATTTGATTGGTTCTGTCCAGATGATGACCGCTGTTTTACCAAAAATGCGAGAACAGAAATCAGGAAAAATCATCAATGTTTCGAGCATCGGTTCCGAAATGGGACTGCCTTTCAGAGGATTTTATTCTGCTTCCAAATCCGCTTTGGATAAAGTAACGGAAGCAATGCGCTACGAAGTTTATCCCTGGAATATCCACGTTTGCTCGCTTCATTTGGGCGATATCAAAACCAACATTGCAGAAAATCGTGTCAAAACAAAAGTTTCCGAACCATATAAAAATGTGTTCGATAAAGTTTATGCTTTGATGAATTCCCACGTTGGCGACGGAACCGAACCTTTGGATGTTGCGATTTACATTGATGGCCTTCTAGGGAAATCAAAGTGGAAAACCCATTATTATTTCGGGAAATTCGGTCAGAAGATTGGCGTTCCACTCAAATGGATTCTTCCTCAAGGCACTTACGAGAATCTGATGAAGAAATACAATAAAATGGACTAACTTCGGTTTTAGTTATAATAAGTAAGGTCTTCGACTCCGCTCAGACTGACATTTATAAAAAACAGTTAGTATTAGAGATGTCAGTCTGAGCGGAGTCGAAGTGCTTTCCGCAAGATGAATCAATATTATGTTTACATATTAAAATGTTCCGATAACTCTTACTATACAGGAGTTACAAGCAACTTGGAATCTAGATTTATCAAACATCAGTCAGGACATTTCCCTGAAAGTTATACTCACAACAGAAGACCAGTTAAATTGGTTTTTTACAATGAATTTAATGAAATAGAGCAAGCAATTGCTTTTGAAAAACAAGTAAAAGGTTGGAGTAGAAAGAAAAAAGAAGCAATCACCAACGATAATTGGAAGAAACTAAAAGAATTGTCTATCTGTAAAAATAATAGTCATTCAGATAATATAAACAAAGGCTTCGACTCCGCTCAGCCTGACAACTCAGACAATTCACTTCAAAATTAGATTTAAATTGATTCGCTTCATTTTCATATTAGCCTTTTTAACTTCTTTTTTCTCCAACGCGCAGAAAAAAGAATATTGGCTCATCGACAAAGAAACCAATGCAAAAAAAATCGTTTCCGATTCAGCAAAAGCAGTGAAGTTTTTGGATTCATTAACCGAGAATTCCTACTTTTTCACAGAACTGAAAGACGTCAAAAAAATAGAAAACCGAACAGAAATATATTATGACAAAGGCCCGAATTTTAACAAAGCCAATGTCAAATTCTCAGACTCGTTAGTTTCAGAATTAAAACTTCAAAAGAACGATCTCTACACCAAAAATCTTGATTCTCTCAAGAAAAATATCAACCAAAAATACCGTAATAAAGGTTTCGCCTTCAACCGTGTGAAAACCAAATTTCAGAAAATGGAAAACGGAATTCCGACGGTCAAAATATCAGTTGTCACGGCGTCTCAAAGGAAAATAGACGCAATTGTTTACAAAGGCTACACACGTTTACCGAAACAATTCGTTAAAGCCTTGAACAAAGAATATGTCGGCAAAAACTACGAAGACAAAAACTTGGTTTCGATGAATCAGCAATTGCAAAATCACCAGTTCGTAACGTTGGAAAAACCGCCTCAGACATTATTTACAAAGGATTCTACGCAGGTTTTCCTCTTTATGCAAAAGAAAAAAACCAATACTTTCGACGGAATGATTGGCTTCGGAAATGACAAAACCGAAAAATTCACCGTCAACGGAACCTTGAATGTCCAGCTCAAAAATATGTTCAACAGCTTCGAAAGCATCGGCGTTTACTGGCAGAGAAATCCAGACAAAGGTCAGACTTTCGATATGCAGACGGATATTCCGTACACTTTTGGAAGTAATGTGGGTTTGAATATCAACGTCAATATTTTTCGTCAGGATTCCACTTTCGCCAATGTCAAATTCCTGCCAGCAGTTTATTATCATCTTTCGCCACGTCAAAAACTGGGTCTTAAAGGGACTTTCGAGTCGTCTGCAATTTTGGATTCGCTCTACACAGGCGGTCGCGATTACAGCAAAAAAGGGATTGGACTTTGGTATCAATATCAGGAAGGAAGCGACATTCCGCTCTTCATCAACAAGAGCAACATCCGTGTAGAAGCCGATTTCCTCAAGACTAACTACGATGATACGCAGGAAAAATTTGACCAAATCCGTTATTTCCTTTTTGCCGAACACAATTTCAATCTCTCAGGAAATCATTTCCTTAATATAAAAGCAGAATCTGCATTGCTCAGCGCCAAGAACGAATTATCCACAAACGAACTTTTTAGGTTTGGCGGCTGGAACTCGATGCGGGGTTTCAACGAGCAAAGTCTCATAAGCGATTTCTATGCATTTGCCGGCGCGGAATATCGATATCTCGTCAATGACCAAGCCTTCTTCGACCTTTTTGCGCAGTATGGACAAATGTCCAACAAAGCTTTAGGAATCACGCCAAAACTATATAGTTTAGGTCTCGGTTTCAATTTTTTTCTTCCCATTGGTTTGATGAGCTTCCAGATTTCGAATGGGAATCAGTTCGGTAACCCATTCAAATTCAACGAAATAAAAATCCATTGGGGAATTCTTAGCAGATTTTGATAAAATAAAATTATCTATAATTCATCATTTATAATTAATTAGTAGCCGGGAACCTGCTTTCCGTTGCAATTCCTCGCGCAGCCGCCTTATCCTGAGCGGAGTCGAAGGGCCATCGCTTGCTGTGGGATTTCCACTGCAATCAGGGCTAAGATATTGATTGTCTATATTAACTTTAGTTCAAATAAATAACTCTATTTTCAAATCCCATAAAAATAGCTTAATTTTGCACAGAAAGTAAAGATGTCTATTCATAACAAAATTGTAGAGGCAGCCATCACTTTCGATGACGTTCTATTAGTCCCTTCTTATTCAGAAGTTTTACCTAATCAGGTTTCCCTAAAATCAAGACTCACAGACAAAATTTCGCTCAATGTTCCTATAGTTTCCGCAGCAATGGATACCGTAACAGAAGCAGATTTGGCCATTGCACTCGCACGAGTTGGCGGTCTTGGATTCATTCATAAAAATATGACGATTGCGGAACAAGCCGCTCAGGTCAACAGCGTAAAACGTTCCGAAAACGGAATGATTGCCGACCCAGTCACACTTTCCAAAGACCACACATTAGCCGAAGCGAAAGCATTAATGGCAGAATACAAAATCTCCGGTCTTCCTGTAGTTGATAAAAACAATTACTTAATTGGAATCATTACTAATCGTGATGTAAAATATCAACAAAATCTGGAAGTGAAAGTTGAGGAAATAATGACGAAAGAAAACCTCATCACTTCCGACAAAACTACGAATCTGGAAACAGCGAAAGAGATCTTGCTAAAAAACAGAATCGAGAAACTTCCTATCGTTGACAAGAAAAACAAATTAGTTGGTTTGATTACCATCAAAGATATCGACAATCAATTAGAATATCCAAATGCCAATAAAGACAAAAGCGGAAGATTGATTGTTGGAGCCGGCGTTGGTGTTGGTGAAGACACGATTGAGAGAATTACAGCCTTGGTAAAAGCTGGTGTTGACATTGTCGCAATAGATTCAGCTCACGGACATTCCAAAGGTGTTTTGGATAAGATTTCAGAAATCAGAAAAACATTCCCTGACTTGGATATCGTTGGTGGAAACATCGTAACAGCTGAGGCGGCGAAAGATTTAATAAAAGCCGGAGCAAATGTCCTTAAAGTTGGTGTTGGTCCAGGTTCAATCTGTACGACAAGAGTTGTTGCCGGAGTTGGCGTTCCTCAACTTTCCGCAATCTATAACGTTTACGAATTGGCTAAAAAGAAAAATGTTGCCGTTATCGCTGATGGCGGAATCAAACTTTCCGGAGACATTGTGAAAGCTATCGCAAGCGGTGCTGGAGCAGTAATGCTAGGTTCACTTTTGGCTGGAACGGATGAAGCTCCAGGAGAAGAAATTATTTTCCAAGGCAGAAAATTCAAATCTTACCAAGGAATGGGAAGTCTATCAGCAATGAAACGTGGCGGAAAAGAAAGATATTTCCAAAGTGAAGCTAAGAAATTTGTTCCTGAAGGTATTGAAGGAAGAGTTCCACACAAAGGAAAACTGGAAGACGTGATTTTCCAATTGACTGGCGGTTTACGTGCCGGAATGGGATATTGCGGTGCAAAAGATATCGAAGCTTTGCAGAAAGATTCAAAATTGGTAATGATTACAGGAAGTGGATTGAAAGAATCTCATCCGCACGATGTTATCATCACTCAGGAAGCTCCGAATTATTCTTTGTAATTAAAAATCATAAATAAAAAAAGGCTGCAAAAATTAATTTTGCAGCCCTTTTTTAAATTTTCAAATTAAAAACTATATTTAATTCTTAATCTTACAAATCTATAAGGTGGGTCACAAAGTAATGCATCAGTTTTAATATGGTATGCCTTAACTTGGTATCCTTGAGATTGTAAGTAACTAACTTTATTTTTAAAAGCCTGTAAAACTCTATTTGTATTTTCATCTGATATATAAGGGTTTCCTCCAAAAACAGTTCCATCGTTATTGGTTTCACCAATTGTATAAGTGACAATCATCTGTCCATTAGTTAGAGAATTTTCAAAATCAGACTCTCTAGACGAACCATAATAAAGTTTATTTGACGGAAGATGTGCTGCAGTTTCTCTGCCAGTTGGACGAGGAAGATTTTTACCCACAAAATGTGATAAATCTACACATTCCCTACCGTTATTTAAACAATTTCCATACCCACTACCATCCCAAAAGCTCACATTATAACTTGTTATTAGTTGTTGGCTTGGATCCAAGATTACACCTGTTCCAGAACTCCCGCAAACCAAATCACCATCAACGATTGCTAAATTTGATTCCGAAGACACTGAAATTTTATTTGCAAGGGATGATGTGACTTGATTGTTTTCATCAATCCCCACAACAGAATCTTGACTACAAGAATTAATAAAAAATAAAACTGGTAGCAAAAGAAATAAATTAATTTTTTTCATGGATAAATTTTTAAATATTAAGCCAATATAGCTATAATTTTCGTTTTAGAAATTATTTCTTAATCACTTTTTTGCTTTCTGTAGTTCCATCAGCATATTTGATACTTACAACGTAAGAACCTTTTGCAAGATTTTCTACATTAATAGTTGTTTCTGCAGTGGTTTTAACAGCTTTACCAGAAGCATCATAGATAGAAATTTGAGCAATTTTGCTTTCAGATTTCACGTTGATAAAGTTTGTTGTTGGGTTTGGGTAAACAGATACCGCAGATTTTTTAGTAACATCCGAAGTTGCTAATAAAGTATCAACCGCAGAAAATTTGAAGTTATCAAAAGCGCTGGTATTGGCTCCTGATCCTACAATATCAATTTCTCCAGGGATTATTCCTGCATAACCTTCTACTGAGGGATATTCTACTCCGTTAATAGTTACAATTATGTTACCTGTAAAAAATTCGTAACTCACTTTTACCTTATACCAAGTATTCGCAACAATATCAGCTTCAATAAATGTTCCATCTGTGTCATTTTCATAATCGTTTTGCGTATAAACCACGAAACCATCACCTGGATATAAAGCTATATCAGCAACGTATTGTGTCGCTCCTTCGTCGTAGATTTGAAGAATACCATAATTAGCATCTGTACGAACCTCATACTCTGTTACAAAAATATCATTCCCAGAAGTTCTAGTTGAAGCATCAAATTCATGATAAAAAAATACACCATCAGTATTAGCAGCAGTACTTGCAAGTTGAAATGATTTCCCGTGTGCAGCATCAATTGTAGCCACTTTACCCATAGCATTGCTGCCTTGAAACCTTAGCCAACCTCCTTGTGATCCTAAATTTCCTGTGGTATAAGAATCAAAATTATCGCTCCAGATAGTTTGTGCATATGTACCTGTTGCCATTACAGCCAATAAAGAAAAAGATAGAATTCTTTTCATAATAATTAAATTTTAAAATTAGGATCACGAAGTTATCAATTTTATTTTAAAAACAAACGTTCATTTAATTTTTCAATCACACATTTCTTTTAAATTTTACAGTTAAAATAATTATCTATAAGAAATCCATTAAAAATCAAAACTTTGGTTTCACATTTGATAAGAATTTTATAGTTTTGCAGAGTTATTTGAACAATGAAAAAGACCACCTTATTTTCGATTTTATTTCTATCATTTTTTGCTTTCAGCTTAATGTCTTTCACTTCCAACAAGAAAGTAATAGCTGTTGTTTTCAACAAGGAAATGACTAGAAAAGACCTTCTAAGTTTACAGAAAAACCTTAAAGAAAAAAACATCATTTTGGTTTTTAATCAAATGAAGTTTACAAGAAATAAATTAAGCTATATCGATTTCAGTATCGATTTTGGGGATGGTTTTTCCGGAGCTTCAAAATCTGAGATTACAAAATCAAAAGAAATTGGTTTTATGAGAGATTATAATGAGAATGCCGAGCAGCCTTTTTTGGTTGGTGATTTAAAATAAATAAAGCTTCCAAGTTTGGAAGCTTTTCTTTTATATATTGTGCTGATTTTGTTTTCTTTCTTTCCTAATCTTAAGGTCATTCTCAAAATCTCCAATCCGATAATCTGTTAACGAAATTCCTTTTCTGATTTTCTCCTTAGAATAAAGTCTGAAATCGTTTTCAGTTTTCTCCAGAAGATAATCATAAGGTCCAACCGAAGAAATTAGTTTAATCAAAACCGGTGAGATTTCTAAACAGACAAATAATCCCATAATGAAACTTGCCGCAAGTGCAATGATTGCAGAATTTTTGCCCAATTCATCCAAAGCCTGTAATCTCGCTGCAAATCCATTGAATTTATCTTCAATACCTTCTGTTGATTTTCTTTCGTTCTCGAGATTAGAATAGACTTTCGAAACTTCTTTGTCCAAATATTCCAATCGTGATTGCTGTTGTTTTTTGTAATTTTCGAGGTCAGCTCGTTTTTGTTCTTTGAGTTCAGATTTACGTTTTGCATTAGTTCCATAACCAACTTTTCCACTTGTCAAGCCAGACTGTTTTCCCAAAATTTCTTTTTCCAATTCAACAGCAGCTGAATCATAAGCTAATTGATAAGTTTTGATTTGATTCTGAATTTGCTTTTTCTCCAAATCAAATGGTCCAGATTGCTGCAAAATTCTTCCACTCATCTCTGCCTGTAACTGCTTTTTGTTTCTCTGAATAATGGTGTTCAGTTGTTTGTTGACTTCCTTTTCAAAAATCTTAAGTTCCAAAGGTTTTGAAATAATAATTCCCAGAAATGTCGCCAAAATTAAACGTGGAATTGTCATCAGAATTTGATTCCACCAAGTTCCAGTTTTCTTGATTGAGGAAACAATATACCTATCTAGATTGAAAATCATCAGTCCCCAAAGAATTCCAAATCCTACGGAAGCCCAAATGTTGTCAAAAACCGTAAACATTGCATAACCTGCGGATAGTGTCGCAAAAATCGCAGTAAACAAAACGATTCCTCCGATTCCGGCAAACTTGTTCCATTCACTTGGAGACTTCTTTAAGATATGAATATTACCTCCAGAGCAAATCATCAGAAAATGCTGGAACCAATTCATTTTATAAGTGTTAGTATTTTTTTTCATTTTAATAATTATAAAAATATGTATTCTAAAACGTTAATTTGTTACAAATAGTATTAGGTAAAACCTAATAACGAAATTTATACCAATTATTATTTATTGAGAAAATTATTTTAGGTCTTATATTTGAATCGTCAAATAAAATATTTTTATGAAAAATCTGATTTTACTAAGCTCATTTTCAATTTTTTTATTTTCCTGTAAACCAGTCAATAATGTGGAAAACCTTCCAAAACCTCTACCGGAAAGACCAAAAGAAAATTCTAAAAACGGAAATTTAACTCCCAAAGAATCCCAAGAAATGGAAAATTTGAAAGCAGAAATCACAACATTGGCAAATAGTGAAAAGTGCACAAATCCAGCAGACTGGAAAACTATTGGTTTAGGCGTAAAATCCTGTGGTGGTCCAATCAGTTATATCGCTTATTCGAATAAAATTGATGTAAAAACTTTACTTGAAAAAGTTGATTTATATAATCAAAAATCTATAGAATATAACAAAAAATACAACCTTGTCTCAGATTGTATGTTGGTAATGCAACCCGAAAATATCGTTTGCGAAAATGGAAAACCTGTTTTCAAATAATTTACAAATTTTCTGACGAGATTTGATTTTTCTCCAATTCAGAATCTCGGTAAAGTTTCTCTTTGCTCCACTTAGCGTGTTTGGAAGGGACAATTTTATGTCCTCTTTTGTAAGCGTAAACCTTAGTAAATTCTGCCCCGAAAAATACGAGCTGACAAGAATAATTAATCCACATCATCAGCAAAATTACTGTTCCCGCCGCTCCGAAAACGGATGTTGGTTTTGAAACATCGAAATAAAAACTCATCAGCATTTTCCCAATATTGAAAAGCACAGCTGTTACAATAGCGCCAATCCAAACAGATTTCCATTTGATTTCAACATCCGGCAAAACTTTGAACATCAACGCAAATAAAACTGTGACAATCGCCAGTCCAAGAATGAAATTAGTAACCTGAACAATCACATAAGTTTCCAGCCCAAAATATCTCGTAATCCATTGATTAGCCAAACCAATAACCGAAGAAAGTAACATACTTGTCAAAAGAAGAAAAGCGATAATCAAAATCATCCCAAGAGAATTCGCTCTGTCGAGAATGAACTTTTGCCAAGCTTTTTTAGGCGCTGCTTCAACATCCCAAAGATTATTGAGCGTGCTTTGCATTTGGAAAAACAAACTGGTTGCACCAAAGACTAAAGTTCCGACTCCAAGCGCTTTCATCCAGAAATTCTGCTTATCAATCATCGCACTGGCAATGATGTCTTGTATACTTTTCGCTCCGTCGTAACCCATTATTCCTTGAAGTTGACGTCGGATTTCGCCATTCACGGCTTCTTCACCGAAAAAATGTCCGGTAACCCAAATGATAATGATAAGCAAACCCGGCAAGGAAAATATCGCATTGTAAGCCATACTTGCACTTTCTTTGGAAGCCGAGGACGACATCCATTCGTTGAAAGTATCTTTTAAAATTTCCCAAAAAGATTTAAGCTTATTCATAGTCCAGATTTCTTTGGGAAATTCAATCTTTATACCAACTTAGTCTTCTTTGTACCAACTGGAGTATTTAACATAATTATTGGCGATTCTATTAATCTCGCCTTCTACAAGATTCTGAGAAACATCTTTTACTTTTTTCGCAGGAACGCCAGCCCATATTTCACCTTCTCTTATGTGTGTATTAGCTGTTACAACTGCACCTGCAGCAACAATCGAATTACTTTCAACCAAACAATCATCCATTACAATTGCGCCCATTCCAATCAGAACATTGTCTTTTATCGTACAGCCGTGAACAATCGCATTATGGCCAATCGAAACATTACTTCCAATCGTCGTTGGGCTTTTTTGGTAAGTACAATGTATCATTGCATTGTCCTGAACATTCACTTTGTCGCCCATTTTGATAAAATGAACATCGCCTCTCAAAACCGCATTGTACCAAATACTACAATCCTTCCCCATTGTTACGTCACCAATAATCACAGCAGTTTCTGCCACAAAAGTATTTTCTCCAAGTTGAGGCGTTTTGCCTAAAAGTTCTCTGATAATTGCCATTTTATTTAATTTTTATTTTCTTTTTGTTTGAATGAATCTTTGAATTGCCTAGAAAGAAATTCGTAGAAAGAAGCGTTAGAATCTTGCTCCCAATATCTAGTTTTATAATTACTTATTTCTCTATCAAACTTTACACCTTTTACTATTTCGTTTTTATTCTTAAAAAAGATTTCGGCTGGATAAAAATTTCCTACTACTATAATCTTCGAAAAAACCTCTTCCGATTTATGTTTTACTGAAATAGAATTCGAATTACTAAAATTTGACAATCGATTTGGACTTGGCTTCGACAATTCTCCATCAAAAGTCAAAATATTTTCTCGATGTCCATTTTTGAAAACATATCCAAACAGTTTGAATTCTTTGTCTGTAAGTCGATTTATAGTTCTCACATAGATAGTTTTGTTATCTGTTTCACTGTAAATTTTATTAAAATTATTTTCTGAATCATTCAGTAAATTAATCACTTTCATTTCAGGCAGTTTTAATAAATCATCAAAAACATAACTCGCAACTTCTTTTCTACTCTCGTCTTTTTTCTTGTCTAATATAAATGACCTGTATTCTCTAATATTTTCGGATTTATATTGACCTGTCTTTCTATCAAAAACATATTCTATAATCCCATCTACAAAAATATTGAACTCAGAATTATTGGTCACATAACTATTAAAATAACCTTTGACAATGATAAAATCCTTGTTAGAAGAAACAATGTTAACTTCCGGAATCTTGGTTTCCTTGATTGTTTTTGTTTTATATTCTCCATTGACAATTTTATTAATGAAAAGCGTATCGGCAATTATCAATGGATGATTCATCAATAGAAAATCTGTATTTTTTGCCAGACTTTCGTCTATTTCTCCGTTCACATTTGTTTTACCCAGATATTCGCCAGCTTTATTCATAAGAACGACACCTTCTATTGGAGCGCTATCATCTGAGGAAATGATTTTTACAGTTTGAGAGAAGAAAAAATTAATAATTAAGAGAAAAAGAAAAGAGAATTTAAGTTTCATTGATTGTGTTTTTTAATTGGCATTTATTTACATTAATTTTTATTGAATTCAATTAATATTAAGGCAATAGAAAAAATCGAAAATCCGCAAACCTACTCATAATCAAAACTTAACACAACATTGGGATTCATCGGCTTTTTTGTTCCACCAAATTACGATATTTTTGTACTTCAATATACTTAAAATGAGAGAAATCATTATAGAACCAACAGAGAATCCAAAAGTGATGAAGTTTGTAACAGACTACAATCTGATTCCCGGATCTTTGGAGCTTGACAGAGAATCTGACATTTCAGAGATTCCGTTGGCACAAGAACTTTTCAATTATCCTTTCGTCAATAGAATTTTCATCACAGCCAATTTCATTGCAGTCGCAAAAGAAGATACGGTTGAATGGGATCACGTTTCCGAAAGCCTGAAAAATATCATCGAGGACGAATTGTTGGCAAATCCAAGAATCTATCTTCAGAAGAAAAAAGAAATGTACCAGATTTACTCTGAGATGACACCAAATCCTGCGGTTATGAAATTCATTTCCAGCAAAATGTTGATGGATGGTTTCATCGAGGTGAAATCCAGAGAAGAAGCAGACGAAGTACCCTTGGCAAAAGAATTATACGAAGCTTTTGATTTTGTAAAAGAAGTTTATGTAAGTGATAATTTCGTTGCCGTGACCAGAGATGCCCAGTTTGAGTGGCACGAAATCATGAACCAAGTGCGTTCTTTCATCGCAGAATTTTTGCAGGCTGGAAAAACGATTTCAAATGCAGAACCTCACAACCACGAAAATCCAATGTTGAAGATCATCAACAGAGAATATACGAGTGACGAGCAAAAAATCAGCGATATTCTGAATGAATATGTTGCGCCAGCCGTAGAAAACGACGGTGGGAAAATCTCATTGATCGAATATGATCAGGAAAACAAAACGGCAAGGATGTTGCTTCAAGGTGCTTGCAGCGGTTGTCCATCTTCAACAGCAACCTTAAAAAGCGGAATCCAGAATATCTTGAAACAATTCGTTCCTGAATTGGTAGAGAACGTGGAAGCTGTTAATGGATAATATTTATAAATAAGCGCTTCAACTCCGCTCAGTGTGACATTGCTAATACTAAACCTTTATTACAAATGTGTCAGTCTGAGCGGAGTCGAAGACTTTTAAAATCATAATAATTTCAATATTGGAAACCCACAACAAAAAAGGAATTCTACTTGTAAACCTCGGTTCACCCAATTCGACAAGCGTTGAAGATGTTAAAAACTACCTTGACGAATTCTTGATGGATGAAAAAGTCATCGATTATCGTTGGATTTTTCGAGCATTATTGGTTCAGGGAATTATTCTGAAAACCAGACCAAAAAAATCTGCGGAGGCTTACAAAACTGTCTGGACCGACGAAGGTTCACCTTTGATCGTGATTTCCAAAAATCTGCAAAAAAGACTTCAGGAAGTTGTGGATGTTCCGGTTGGTTTGGGAATGCGTTATGGCGAACCTTCTATCAAAAACGGAATTCAGGAGTTGATTGACCAAGGTGTGACGAAGATTACAGTTCTTCCACTCTATCCGCAATATGCGATGAGTACGACAGAAACTGTGATTGATAAAACAGAAGAAGTCCGTAAGCAATTTTTCCCGAATGTTAGGATTAATTATGTTGAGCCTTTTTATAATCGGGATATTTATATCGATGCTTTGGCGAAAAGTATTGGCGACAAATTACCTTCGGATTTTGATTTGCTTCAATTTTCTTTTCACGGCGTTCCGGAAAGACATATCTATAAAACCGACCCAAGCAAAACCTGTAAAATAGACGAAGAGAATTGCATCATTAGCAAGAATGAAGTTCATAATGCTCATTGTTACAGACATCAATGTTATAAAGTTGCCAAATTGGTTGTAGAAAAATTAGGTATTCCTGATGAAAAAGTTTTAGTCACTTTCCAATCACGTTTAGGAAAAGATAAATGGATCGAACCTTACACAGACGCCACTTTGGAAGGTCTTGGTAAAAAAGGTTTTAAAAAACTGGCGATTGTTTGTCCGGCTTTTGTTTCCGATTGTTTGGAAACTTTGGAAGAGATTTCGGAGGAAGGAAAAGAGATTTTCTTACACGGAGGCGGAGAAAGATTCGATTATATTCCTTGTTTGAATGAGGATGCTAATTGGGTGAATGTTGTGAAGATTTTATCTGAAGAAAAGCTCGTTCAATTCTAAACTTATTATAAAATGATTTTCCGATACGCACGACACACTCAGAATCTGGAAAAGCTGATTGGTTTTTATACCAAAGTTTTGGATTTTAAAGTTCTTGGAGATTTCAAGGAACATAATGGCTATGACGGTGTTTTTCTTGGAAAGGAGAATGAAAACTGGCATTTGGAATTCACTCAAGACAAAAACATTCCGGAATCTCAATTTGATGATGATGACATCTTGGTTTTCTATCCGGAAAGCTTGGAAGAATTTCAGAAGATTGTTGATAATCTTGAGCTTTATAAAGTTCCAATCTTAGAACCTAAAAATCCTTATTGGAAAGAAAACGGAATCTGTTTTGAGGATTGTGATCATTACAAGATCATTATTTCTGACCTAAGAATTACTAAATAAACTAAACGACTTCAATAAATATTGGGGTCGTTTTTTGTCATTTTGACATTAGCTTTTTTATACTACGTCTGTACACTCGCTGTATACTTTCTGTACCCTTTCCGTACTCTAAATGTATTTTTATTTCTTTGTGGAATAGGGGTGTTTTTTTGTCATTTTGATAATTTATTTTGCTGTGATAAATTCTATCGGAATAGAAATGTTATTTTGCACTGAAACCCATAGCCCTGATTGCAGTGGAAATCCTTTTTTGCGTGTACTTCGGGAACTTTTGATTAACAAAACGTGATGCAAAAAAGATTGCAGCGGAAAGCAGGTTCTCGGCTCCTTATTTTTGTTTTGAGCATTGGAGTGAGTTTCGGAACATAGAAAAACCGCCTCAGATCACTGAGACGGTTTTCGTTTTTAAAGAAATGATATTATTTCTTATTAAAATCTCCTGCATAGATGGAAGTCACTTTGTCAAGAGAAATGTATTTCTTCAACACTGCATTTACTTCCTCCAGTTTCAGGTTTTGAATTTTGGAATTCAATGTATCATAAGTTTCCAATGGAACGCCGAAAAGAAGTTTGGTGTTTTCTAAATTAATTAAAGTATTGTCCATTCCTAAACTTGTAGTACGGATGTTGGCATAACTTTTCTTATTAGAATCCAATTCTTCCTGAGTAAATCCAGTTTTCAAAGCTTTGCTAACCTCGTCTTTCACAGCAGATTCTACTGCGTCACGTTTTGTAGGATTCAGGTAAGCGTAATAGTTCCAGGATGAAACATCATTCGTAATTGGTACAGTAAGGTAAGAACCTACACCATAAGAAATTCCGTCTTTTTCACGAAGCCTCATTGGAAGCCTTGCAGAAAGGAAACCGCCGCTTCCCAAGATTTCGTTTGCTAAAACCAAAGCCGGATATTCTGCATCATCCTGTTTCATTTTGAAGCTTGAAGTTCCAAGTGCGACTGCATTTTCTTTGTCAGGCGTGATGATATTTTTATCGACTTTTTTGGTTTCGAACAACGTAGGTTTTACTTCCTCGAACTTAGATTTCGCTGTGAATTTCCCGAATGTTTTTTCCAATTCTGAAGCTGCAGATTTCGGATCCAAACTTCCGATAATTGTTCCTGCTCCAATAGAAGCACCGAAAACATTGTTATAGAAATCTACAACTTGTGCGCGTGTCACTTTCTTGTTGTCCGCAATCTCTTCTTCTAATGTTGAAGTATAGAAAATACTGGTTTTTGGATAAGGCGAAGAAAGTCTCGCCAACTCATTGTAGGCAATTGCTTCCGGATCTTTCAGTTGTCCATCGAGATAAGTGTTGTTTTCTGCAATGGTTTTCGTCAATTCATTTTCAGGGAAAGTTGAATTTGCAAGGACGTCCTGAACAATCGCCATTACTTTAGGGAAATCATTTTTATAGGTTGTGAACTGTACAATAAGGTTTTGTCCCGAAGTATAGAAATTGAGTGAAGACTTCATCTGATCCAATTGATCCTGGATCTGTTCTTTGGTTTTGGTTTTGGTTCCAGCTTTTAACAATGAAGCAGCGATACTTGCAACCGCAGATTTCCCTTGAAGATCTTTCTCGTTCCCAATTCTGAAACGGAAAGAACCTTGGATTTTGTCGCCTTTTAGTTCTTTGTTGATCAAGCCGTATTTCATTCCGTTTGTAAGTGTTCCTTCTGTCAGGTTTTTCTTAACGTTAGCGATACTTGCTTCAAAAGGTGCCGGTTCTTTTTCTAATGCTCTACCTTTGTAATCTTTGGTCAATGAAGCAATCTGCTCGGATCTGAATTCTGTTGGTAAAACACGTTCTTCGGTTGTAGAAGGGCGGAAAACGCCTAATGTTCTGTTGTTGTTTTTGAAATATTTTGCAGCTACTCTTTTGATATCCTCTAATTTCAGATTCTCCACATTATCTCTGTAAACGAAAGCCAGTTTATAACTTCCCGTTCCTACGATCTCTGTAAATCCGATGGCGTAATTGATGGTATTATTCTTTTCTGTAGCAATGTCTTTCAGAAGCTTGGATTTTGCTCTGTTTAGATCTGCTTCTGTATAATTGATGGTTGCAATTTTATCCAATTGAGCTTTTACCAATTTTGTAGCTTCATCCAGATTTTTCTCTTTGGAGATATCAAAATTATAATATATCATTCCAGGATCTCTCGCCGGGATGTAATAAGCCCAAACCGAGGAAGCATTTCCGCCATCCACAAGACCTTTGTACAGATAGCCGGAAGGATCAGCCGTTAAAATTTCATTAAGTGCGCTGAGTGCCGCATAATCTTTGTCTGCAAAAGCTGCAGCATGATAACCTGCAGCGATGATTTGTTGGTCATTATTTCTTTTAATTTCGAAATATTTCTCGCCGTTTTGTGCTGGTTCTACTGTGTAAGTTCCACCTAATTCTCTGGATGGTTTTGGGATTGCTGAAAAGTATTCGGAAACGTATTTTAAAGCGTTAGCTTCATCAAACTTACCTGCGATAACAAGCGTTGCATTATCAGGTTGATAATATTTTTCGTAGAATTTGCGTAATGTTGGTGCTTTTACTCTTTCAATATCTTCTTTGCTTCCGATGGTAGAGTTTCCGTAGTTATGCCAGGTGTAAGCGTTAGAAAAAACATTCTGGATCATTACTCTAGTAGGATTGTTCTCCCCAATCTCGAATTCATTTCTTACTACAGAGAATTCTTTGTCCAAATCGGTTTGAAGAATCGTTGCATTAATCATTCTGTCGGCTTCCATTTGAAGAGACCACTTTAGGTTTTCATCATTGGAAGGGAAAATCTCGTAGTAGTTGGTTCTGTCAAAATATGTTGTTCCATTTGCTACACCACCTTTATCAGACAATTGTTTCTTGATGTCGCCAAGGTTTTTGGTACTTTTGAAAAGCATATGTTCCAGCAAGTGCGCCATTCCTTTTTCTCCATAACCTTCGTCTTTCGAACCTACGTTATAGATGATGTTAACCACCATATTACTCTGAGATTGGTCTGGGATGAAAAGTACATTCATTCCATTGGAAAGCTTGTATTCCTTTACACCTTCTATATTTCCGACATATTTTGGGGTTTCGGCTTTTTGAGAAAACACAGGTGTATTAATCCCTGCGTAGAATACGACCGCCGCAGTCAGTAGAAAATTCTTCATGTTTTGATAGTTATATTTTTGAATTTTAAAAGTAACAATTTTTATTCAAAAACACCGTTCAGCTATTAATGTTTATGATAACCTTAACTAATCAATCAAAACATTATTAATATTAAAATACACCCCGAAGTCCAACCATATTTGGAGAAGCACTGATATTCCAGGAGATTAATTTTTTGTTGTTTGTATTATTAGTACCTTTCATGTAACGATCTGTACCTTCGACCACGAAGTAGCTGATGGCAGCACTTAGAAATACATCAGAGAAAAAATGTGCCCCATCCCACATTCTGGATATTGGCGTAATCATCCCTACACTATAAATCCCAGCTTTCACCCAAGGATTGGAAAATTGTTTGGCTAAAGCAAACATTGTTGTAGAAACCAAGATTGTATGTCCCGATGGAAAAGACCGATATGCCGGCTGACCACTGAATGGCTTGAAATCAAACTTTCCTTCGCCAACTCCCGGACGAGCTCTTCCAACCAAGGTCTTCATAAATGTTTGCAAAACACCTGCAGTAGTTGCGGAAGAAATCATCAAAACACCAGTGTTTCTTATTTTTTCGTTTTTTGAGAAAAGTCCGGTCAGGTAAACCAAACTGGTAATTCCATAATTATTCTGAGGACTTCCGAAATAATATCCAAATCCTTTCAAAACCTCGGGTGCGTCATTTCCTTGTTTCATGAAAAATCTGCTGGTATCATTATCTACAGAATAAAGTAAAGCTGTTCCCAAAGCTACACCACCAACGTCTATCCAGTTTTCTCCTTTCCAATGAAGCGGGCTTAGATAGCTGTGGGCAATATTATTGACAATCTGTTTACCATCCAAAACCAATTGTCTTCCAATCGATGTTTTTGTGATTACACTAATACTATCTTTTGTTAAATTAAGACTATCAATTTTCAAACTGTCAGAATTCTGAGAAGAGGCATTGATAAAGAAAAAGATGAAAAAAGGTATGAGGAAAAGCTTCATATATCTGTCGGTTACATTAACACGGCAAAGATAGTTCAATAGAAAAATATCCCGAGAATAATTGTAATTTTGTTGCTATGCAAGTTGAAAAAATAATTTTAGGAATCGATCCGGGAACATCTATTATGGGATTCGGGATTATATCTGTAAAGGGCGGAAAAATGGAGTTGATTGTTATGCACGAGTTAGTTCTGAAGAAATATGAAAACCACGAGACCAAACTGAAAGTTATTTTTGATAAAACCTTAGCATTAATAGACGAATATCATCCTGACGAAACGGCATTGGAAGCGCCTTTCTTCGGAAAGAATGTTCAAAGTATGCTGAAACTGGGAAGAGCGCAAGGTGTTGCCATTGCAGCAAGTCTCCACCGGAACATTCCAATCACAGAATATTCTCCCAAAAAAGTAAAAATGGCAATTACCGGAAACGGAAACGCCAGCAAAGAACAAGTTGCAGGAATGCTTCAAAATCTATTGAAACTAAAGGAATTCCCAACGAAATATCTAGATGCATCTGATGGTTTGGCGGTTGCAGTTTGCCATCATTTTAATTCCGGAACTATTTCTACTGATAAATCTTACTCAGGATGGGATAGTTTTCTGAAACAGAATCCAGATAGGATTAAGTAATTTTAATTCTTGGATTTTAGATTTCTCCTCTTGAATCTTTTGCCTTTTTTCTTGATTCTTATCCCTTGATTCTTGTCTCCTGATTTTCTATCTTTGAATCGATGAATGACTCTCTTTTTGAAATCGTAGAACACACCAACCGAAATATTTTTCTTACTGGAAAAGCAGGAACCGGGAAGACTACATTTCTAAACGACTTTGTGAAAAAAACCAAGAAAAAACACATTGTAGTTGCGCCTACTGGGATTGCAGCCATCAATGCTGGTGGTGTTACCATCCATTCTATGTTTGGATTGCCACTCAGAACTTTTCTACCAACCACAGAAAGAATTGACCAGAATCTCGGAAACAATATTCCGGATCTGATGGTTCATTTCAAATACCGAAAAGACAAACTAAAACTCCTTCGCGAAATCGAAATTATCATTATTGATGAAGCTTCAATGTTGCGTTCGGATGTTTTGGATATGATGGATTTTTCTCTGAGACACGTTCGCCGGAATCAGCAGAAATTTGGTGGTGTTCAGATGTTATTTATTGGCGACCTTTATCAGTTGCCTCCGGTTGTGAGAGACGAATATATCTTGGCAATGTATTATTCTTCGCCGTTTTTCTTTCACGCCAAAGCTTTGGAAGGCAGCAACTTCATCACTTTAGAACTGACCAAAGTTTACCGACAGACCGATGAACATTTCCTTGCAATCTTAAATGCTATCCGAGACGGAATCTCAGAAGATATTGATTTCGAAACTTTGAATGAAAGATATCAGCCAGACTTTGACCCGAAGGATGAAGCTTACGTTTATCTCTGTTCGCACAACAAAATGGCGGATGACATCAATCAAAAAAAGATAAAAGAGCTCGGCGGAAAATCTCACACTTACACCGCAGATGTTGTAGGCGATTTCAAAGAAACACAATATCCGAATGATGAGGTTTTGGAACTGAAAGTTGGAGCTCAAATTATGTTCATTCGAAATGATACGTCATCTGACAAAAAATATTACAACGGAAAACTGGCTCAAATTTCATATTTGGATGAAGATGAAATTTCTGTAATTCTTGATGGAAGCGAAGAGGAAATCACGTTGAAAGCTGAAACTTGGGAGCAGAAAAAATATTCTCTGGATGATGAAAAGAATATCAAAGAGGAGGTTTTGGGAAGTTTCAAACAATTTCCGATTCGCTTGGCTTGGGCGGTTACGATTCATAAAAGTCAAGGTTTGACGTTTGACAGATTGATTATTGATGCCGGGAAAAGCTTTGCTTCCGGTCAGGTTTATGTAGCGCTTTCGCGTTGCAGAACTTTGGAAGGAATTATTTTGAAATCGAAAATTACGCCCGAAGTCATTTTCTCTGACAAACGGGTTTCGAAGTTTCAGGATGAGACGCACGCCAATTCTAAAATAGAGGAAATCCTTAATTCTGAAAAATACGATTACAGCATCCAAAAAGTAATCAGAAGAATTGACTGTGTTTGGTTTCAGTCTGCTTTGGAAAATTGGATGGTTATCAGCCGAAGCAGCAAATTCATTGACAAAGATCAATCGCAAAGGCTTTACATTACTTTAAAATCTGAAATTGAAAATCTAACGACTATCTTCCAAAAATTTGAAAGAATATTGCTTCAGAAAACCCAAAAATTCCTGAAAGGTGAAGAGGAATGGCAAGAGGTTGAAGTTAAGGCAAAAGGCGCTGTCAATTTCTTTTTTGAGAATGTAAATGATAAGATTTTTTCGCCACTCAAAGATTTTTATTCTGAGACAAAAGGCGTGAAAGGTTTGAAAGCGTTCAATGAAGATTTCCGGGTTTGGCTGGATGACCTGGAGGAATATTTGAAAGACCTAAAAGAAGTTTATCTTTTGGAAACACCGTTGTTCGATAAGGAAAAAGACAAGGTCATTTCTATGACAATCAATAAAGTTCCGACACATGTTTTGACTTATCAGTTATTCCAAGACGGGAAAACCGTTTCTGAAATTGCGAGAGAACGAGGTTTGGTAAATTCCACTATTTTTGGTCATTTATCTAAATATGCCGAACAGAACTTGCTTGACAAAAGTGATTTATTAAGAATCTATCCTAAGGAAAAAGTCACGGCCTTTGAAAAGGTTTTCAAGCAAAGTCCAAAGGAGAACATCAATGATTGGAAGGCGGCGTTGCCTGCGGATTTTGATTATGGTGAGATCCGATTGATTTGGAATTATTTTTTGAATTTGAAGAAATAGTATGCTTACAGAATCAGAATTTGTTGAAAAATTTGCACAACGCTTAGTCCAAAAAATTGATGGATTAAAAATACATTCAACAAATCATTTAGAAATTCGAACAGAATTCCAAGGTTCAAATGAATACAAACATTTTCTAGATAATTGTTATTCAGAATATCTTCGATATCCTGATGAAATTGAAGAAATATTTGAAAGATATTTAAATGTTGGTAAAAGCTTTTACGAGATAAGAAAAGAAATCAATCTCAAAAACATTTTACCTGTTATCAAAGATGGAAGATTTATCCAAAACTTGATTGATTTTGATAATAATTTTGAAGAAAATAATGTTTTTGAAAAGTATAATGATGAGCTCTACATTTTCTATGTAGAAGATACTGAAACCAATATCAATTATTTGACTAAAGAGGACATTAAAAATCTTAATATAGATTCATATGGACTTAAAGAAATTGCAATTGAAAACTTATCGAACTCTGTAGAAATTGAGAAACACGGAGAAGATGGCTATTATATGTTAGTTGCGGGTGGAAATTATGAAACTAGCTTGATCTTATTAGATATTTGGAATAAAGAAAACTTTGAAGTAGATGGAGAAATAGTTATTGGAATTCCTGCTCGTGACTTACTTCTTATTACTGGAAAAAATGACTTTGAAAATTTATCCAGAATGAAATTTACAATTAATGAGATAAATAATGAAGGAGACCATTTGGTTTCAACTCAATTATTTGAATACAAAAATGGGAAATTTGAGTGTTTGTAAATGATGTTAACAATTTTGCTGTAATCTAAATTATAGAGATTCCTCCGGAATGACAAATATTCTGATTAAGTAAAAAATAGAGAAAGCCACAAATAAACTTTGTGGCTTTCATATTATTTAGAGAATTCGAATTAATTAATTAATTAATTCAAATCTTGCATATTCCGCGATTTTCTTTGGTAATCTGATTCCTTCTTCTGTCTGATTATTCTCAAGCAAAGCTGCCATAATTCTTGGTAAAGCCATTGCAGATCCATTCAAAGTATGAACCAATTGTGTTTTACCTTCAGATTTGTAACGGCATTTCAAACGGGTTGCCTGAAACGTTTCGAAGTTTGAAACAGAACTTACTTCCAGCCATTTTTCCTGTGCTGCACTCCAAACTTCGAAGTCATAAGTCATTGCTGAAGCAAAACCAGTGTCGCCTCCGCAAAGTCTCAGGATTCTGTAAGGCAATTCAAGATCTTCCAAAATAGATTTGATATGTTCTACCATTTCTTCCAAAACTGTGTAAGAATTTTCTGGTTTTTCCAGTCTCACAATTTCCACTTTTTCGAATTGGTGAAGACGGTTAAGGCCTCTTACATGAGCACCATAACTTCCTGCTTCTCTTCTGTAACATTGTGAGAATGCAGTATTTTTGATTGGCAAATCTTTCTCATCTAGCAAAACATCGCGGTAAAGATTCGTAACCGGAACTTCTGCAGTTGGAATTAAGAATAATTTATCTTCGTTCACATAGTACATTTGTCCTTCTTTATCGGGCAATTGTCCGGTTCCGTAGCCAGAAGCTTCATTCACAACATGAGGTGGATTGACTTCCAGATAACCTGCGTCAACATTCTTATCAAGGAAATACTGAACCAAAGCTCTCTGCAGTCTTGCACCTTTCCCGAAGTAAACAGGGAAACCAGCTCCAGCAATTTTAACTCCTAATTCAAAATCAATCAAATTATATTTTTTCGCTAATTCCCAATGTGGAATTGCACCTTCTCCAAGACCTTCAACGGTTGTAGATTCGTAAATGATCTCGTTGTCATCAGCAGAAACACCGGCAACTACCTTTTCATAAGGAACATTTGGGATCTGATACAGAATATTGATCAAATTTGTCTCAGCTTCGTTCAGTTGAGTTTGTAATTCTTTGCTGGAATCTTTGTATTGCGAAGTTTTGGATTTTGCAGCTTCGGCTTCCTCTTTTTTTCCGTCTTTCATCAGAATTCCGATTTCTTTCGAAATTTTGTTCATTTCGGAAAGTTGTGAGTCTAGCTCAAACTGTAGTTTTTTTCTTTCGTCGTCAGCGTTGATTGCTGCATCGACCAAATCTAATTCCTTGAAGCTTCTTTTCTTCAAGCCTTCCAAAACGCGCTCTTTGTTCTCGCGCAAAAAATTAACCTGTAACATAGTTTGGTTGTTGGTTGATAGTATTTCGTACTCAGAAAATTAATTTCAATTCTCTGACGTTTGCAAATTTAGGAATTTTATTTCACGATTGTGACAATGTTTGGTTGCCCTTTTACTTTTGTGAATTTCAGTTTATCATTATACCAGAGTTTTGAAATCTGGAAAAGTGATGGTGTTGAGGTATATTCTATCTTAATCGTATCGTAATCGGGCACAACTTCATTCTTTTTCAAAAGCTTAATCACAAATCTGGAATAGTAAACCTGTTGGTCATCATTGCTAAGAGAATCGATTTTTAATCTGATTGCGCCAGCCGGATAATCCATATAAACTAATGTGTCTGCATCTTTCGGAAAAGTGTATCCAGAAACGGTCTGTAAATCTCTTTCTCCCAAAAGATCGAGTAAAGCTGGTGTGGTATATGAACCTGTAATTTTGGGATTTAACAAATCTTGTCCTGTAGTAGCACTAGTCATGTAAAGCTTCAGAACCTGATCAATGGCCTGGACATCAGCCTCATCCCTTTGGCAAGAAAACAAGAGTAGAATAGTTGATAAAATGATTGATATCTTGAGTTTCATAATGACAAAGATACTTATTTCAATTTTCTAAGATAAGCTAGAAATGAAAACATCATGGAAAATCCAATAATTGTTAACGTAGCTGCAAGAGAGACCGCCATTCCCATTACACCAAATTTAGGAACAAGAAAATAGGAGAAGGCAGCTAAAAGAATTAGTGAAAAGATGGAAAAAAAAGTATTTCTCTTCATCAAACCTACCGCAGACAACATATTTCCATAGAGATTTCTCAACAACATGCTTGCACAAAATGCTGCTAATAAAATTGAAAATTCTAACGAATTATCTAAATAATTTACACCAAAAAAAAGTTTTAATATCATAGAGTTAAAAAGACATCCGGTAATCAATATTATAAGAGATATAGGAATGAAAATTTTATAATAATTAACGATATAATTGATTAAAAAAGATTTATTAAGATGATTTTTAGCTAAAACGGGATAATCACTCTGCATAAAAGAGAGTGCTAAAAAAGTAATATTTGCAGGAATGAGTAATGCCGCTTTATAATTAGCCACAGCAGTTTCGTCCTTAAAAAAATTCAACAGTAAAATATCGGCTGAAAAAAAAGCATCTGACAATAATGCAGTTAAGGAGGCATATATTGCAAAGCTCCAGATTTCTTTTTTTGTATACCTCAGTAATGGTTTTTTAATCCCAAAAGATCGTTTGTACCAGAACAGGGAAATAAAAGGTGCAATTGCATTTGCAACTAAATATCCATATAATCCCCAAAAGATTGAAAATACAATCATAAGAATCAATCCTGAAATGTTGACAACATTGTTTATCCTCGCAAATTCGTCATTCCTTAGATAAACACGTCTTTCAGCCTGAATATGACTGAAGAAATATACCCCTATCAAACGGATTGTAAAAAAAAAGAAAATATAAAAAATGTAGTAATAGTGACTAACGTATAGAAACGAAATTAAAAAAAACACCATACTTAGAATAAGCTGATTAATAAAACCTTTCTTCAAAAGATATTCTGCTAATTCTTTCTTCTCCTCATCAGAATTGCTTAATGATCCAAATCTGATTAAGCTCTGGAAACTTCCAAATCCACTGCAAGAGACAAAAACCACAAAAAACGAAGCCACAATACTTAACAGCCCAAACTCTTTTTCGGGTAGAATCCTGATCATGAAAAGAGAACCGGAAAAAGCACATATTTTGGTAATTAACAAAGACAAAAAGACGTGTTGTCCTTTATTTGCAAAAAAAGCTCTTATAAAATCCTCTAAACTTTTCATTCTGGTTTGCTTGAATTATTAGCAAGTTTAAACAACTCTATTATAAACCTCATCAAAACTTTTGGCGATTTTTGACATAGAAAAATTGTCTATTATATGCTGATGGAGTTGTTTTGGAGAATCAATTGTAAGACTTCTCATAAGCATTTTTTTCATTGCCAAATATAATTCTTCCGTAGATTTATCAATAAGAATTCCTTGATTTTCATTTACAATTTCCGGAATACCACCTACCTGAGTCGCTATCACCGGGGTTCCGGAAGAGATTGACTCAAGTAATACGCAAGGCAAGTTTTCATAATCACTGAAGAGAATAAAACAATCACTATTTCTCATCCTTTCGGCAACTTTTCTGTGAGAGATTTCTCCAAATGTCTTAATATAATCTTGAGCATCATATTTTTCAACAATGGCATTTAATCTTTCCACATCTCCATCTCCACCAATGTGAAATTCAAAATTATGAAACTCTTTTCTAAGACGAATAGCAGCTTCTATAATCAAATCCGGATTCTTAAGAGGTATAAGATTCGATATATGAAGGAACGTAAAAATATCTCCCTGAGAGTCAATAGGAAAAAAACGATCTGTATCTACCACATTGCCTACCACTTTAAAATGTGTCCCTAGTTTTAACGCTTTTAGATCTCTCATCAAATTGCTACTTACGGGAAATAAACATGATGAATTACCAGCAATAAAACGGGCAATGTATAAATTAGTTAAAGAAAGCTTAGCTCTATTTACCTTTAGAAAAGCAGACCAATGTTCTGATACGACAAAAGGAATTTCATGTTTTTTCTTGAGATATACTGCAAAAAGCATATTATTGTGAAGGACGTTGGCGTGTACAAGATCTGGTTTTTGCATTTTTGCAAATCCCATTTTGTAAGCTTTCATTCTCCTGATAAAATTCTGAACGGGGTTTTTAGAATTCTTGTAATAAATAATCAAGGTTCTAATCTCATTAATTACTTTATCATCAAAAACAAAAGTTTCTTTTTGGTCAAAATCTCCAATCGTGTGAAGAATTTCAACGTTGTGTTTCATTGCGACAGCTTCTGCATGGCGCTGCACAAAATTACCATTCGTAGGCTCCAGCTTATTGGGAAACCAAGAAGAAAGGAAAAGTATTTTCAAAGTTTAATTTTGAAATTGAATAAAATTAAGAAATAGCTGAAGCCCAACTTCTACCAAAAGGCTGAACAAAATGACTTAGAAAATCCAAGTATGTATTTTTGGAAAAATCGAAAACCTCAATATCTTTCGATAATTCTCCGCTTCGTATTTTGCTTTTAAAATCGGAAAGTTTTAAAGTTTTGACTTCGCCGTTTTCTATGAAGCTCGCTTTCATTCTGTCAAATAATCCAAGATCAAATTCTGAATCCAATTCTCTCATTATTTTTCCTAAAGCATCAATGCTACAACCAGAAGCAGCTTCTTTCTCCTCATCTACACAAATGATGATGAATTGATTTTTTTCAATTTTAAAAGAAGAAGACAATTCTTTGCCGTGAGCAGCCCAATCACCTAAGAAGTCGTATAATTTTTCTGCAATCGTTTTACTTTCTTTGGCTGTAAAAGGTCTTGAAGCCGGATATATAATGACGCGATAATCATTTGTTTCTACAATATTGGATTCCTCGATATTCATTTTTGATAATTTAAAGATATAAAATTACGGATTTTTATTCAATTCTATGAAAACGAAAAAACCCAGAACAGATCTGGGTTTGTACTTTAAAAGGATTCAAAATTAAAGATCATCTGCTTCTGCCAAAAGCTCCACAATATCTTTAACTTCTACTTCTGTATTTTTATTGAAATGCTTAACACCGTCTGTCATCATTGTGTTACAGAAAGGACAACCAGTAGCGATAATCTTTGGTTCAAAAGAAAGCGCTTCTTCCGTTCTCTCGACATTGATGTCTTTATTTCCTTTTTCCGGTTCTTTGAACATTTGTGCACCACCGGCTCCACAACACAATCCATTGGTTTTGCAACGTTTCATTTCTACAAGCTCTGCATCCAATTTTTCAAGAAGCATTCTTGGCGCTTCATATTCATCATTGGCTCTTCCGAGGTAACAAGGATCGTGGAACGTGATTTTTTTTCCTTTGAAACTTCCTCCCTCGATTTTCAGTCTTCCATCGTTCATCAAATCTTTCAGGAATTGAGTGTGATGGAGAACTTCATAATTTCCGCCTAAACTTGGATATTCATTTTTCAAAGTATTGAAACAATGTGGACAAGCCGTCACTATTTTTTTAACTTCATAAGCATTCAAAACCTCGATGTTGGTCAAAGCCATCATTTGGAAAACAAATTCATTTCCTGCTCGCTTTGCGGGATCTCCAGTACAAGATTCTTCCTGACCAAGAACAGCAAATTCCACTCCGATTTTATTCAGAATTTTGCAGAATGCTTTAGTTATTTTTTTCGCACGATCATCGAAACTTCCGGCGCATCCAACCCAGAAGAGAACTTCGGGAGATTTGCCTTCCATTGCGTAATCCGCCATTGTTTTTATAGTGAAATCCATTTTTATAATTTACCAATTAATCAATGTAACAGTTTAGCAATTGAAATAACTCTTGTTACATTGGTAGATTATTACATTGTTACATTAATTATCTTTCGCCCAATTCAGACGATCTGCCTGATTGTATTGCCAAGGCGCAGCATTATTTTCCACATTTGTCATCATCAAGTTTAATTCTTGTGGCGCTGCAGATTGTTCCATTACCAAAAATCTTCTCATTTCGAAAATAATGGATAAAGGATCTATTAGAACCGGACAAGCTTCTACACAAGCATTGCAAGTGGTGCAAGCCCAAAGTTCTTCTTTGGTAATATAATCGTTGACTAATTTTTTGCCATCTTCTACAAACTTACCTCCGTTTTTATTAATATTTTTCCCTACTTCTTCCAGACGGTCTCTGGTTTTCATCATAATCAATCTTGGAGATAATTTCTTCCCAGTAATATTTGCAGGACAAACCGAAGTACATCTTCCGCATTCGGTACAAGAATAAGCACTCATCAATTGATGTTGATTGAGATCAAAAATATCTTCTGCACCAAATTTCGAAGGGACTTCCGCTTCATCTTCAGCCGGAGCAGCGTAAGGATCCGCATTTGGATCCATCATCAATTTGATTTCTTTGGTAACAGAATCCAGATTATTGAATTTCCCTTTTTTCTCAAGGTTTGAAAACCAAGTATTCGGAAAAGCCAATATAATATGAAGATGTTTTGAATAATAAAGATAATTCATAAAGAACAAAATCCCGACAAAGTGAAACCACCAAGCGGATTTCTCTATGATATGAAGTGTTCCGTTATTTAAATTTTCCAAAAAGAAAAAATGAGACGAAATTGGAAAATTATGACTCAAATCTAAATGTGGCTTGCTAAATTCATTCACTAAACCTGTTAGAGCAGTATTGCTTGCTGATAATGATTCTGTCAACAAATGTTTATTAATAAAATAATCAGAGCCGTTCATGGTAAAGAAAGCGACCATCAGAGCAAACTCTATTATCAAAATCCAATTGGCGTCTTTTTTTGGCCAACCAAAAAGTTCTTTCATCGTCAGTCTTTTCACACCGTAGAAATTTCTTCTAATGAAAAACACTACAACTGCGATTACAACTAATAAAGCTAAAATTTCTAAAGTTGAAGTGAAAAATGCATAGAATGAATCTCCTAAAACACTTTGTAAAAACCGATGAGTTCCAAAGATTCCATCAATAATAATTTCCAACAATTCGATATTGATAATGACGAAACCAACATAAACGAAAATATGCAAAACTCCTGCAATTGGGCGTTTTACCATTTTGCTTTGTCCAAGCGCCACTCGGGACATAATTGCCCATCGTTCAGCTTTTCGGTCGGTTCTGTTGATTTCTTTTCCTAATTTGATATTTCTGTAAATTTCTTTCAGACTTTTAAAAAACAGTCCGAAACCAACCACCAAAAGAATCAGGAAAATAACATTATCGATGTATTGCATAAATTATTTTTTGTCAGCGTTCTTACCAAAAACCGAGAAGTTGACGTATCTCTTAGGATTAACTTTGAAATCCTCTACCAACTCATTCAGGTTTTTAGATGTCTTTGCTAGATTGTTGTAAAGCTCTTCATCTTTCGCCAATTTACCAAGAGAACCTTCACCGTTTTGTATGCCGGAAATAACGTTATTAAGTTTCCCGGCGGTTTGGTTGAACTGGTCAATTGTTCCATTTAATTTATCGATATCTACACGTTCTGCAACGGAGCCATATTTATCTAAAGTTTTATTTGCAGTCAGCATCGCAGAGTTGGCATTGGCTACTACTTCCTGCAAACCTTTTTGATTACTTGCTAACAAATTATTAGCCTGATCCGATGTTCCTTTGAAAGACTCTATGGTTTTATTAAGATTGGATAATAATAATTTGATTTCTCTTCTGTTTTGCTCGTCAACAATTTTGTTTGTACTTGCTAAAGTGGAATCTAATTTCAATAAGACATTTGACAATTGATCTTTCACTGGTTTTACCTGAGAAGACAATGAATTAAGCATTGATAATTGATAATTCCCTTTCAATGTATCACCATCTTTTGCTGTATTTCCGCCATAAAACAAGTTGATTTTCATCTCTTTTCCAGACATCAATCCAGGTTCGAAGATTTCTACTGTAGAATTTCTGGAAAATTCAAATGAATCATCTATAGTTAGTTTTACTATAAAATGCAATTTTCCGCCCGTTGTGATTGGCTTAATCTCATCTACCTGTCCCACTTTCAGTCCGTTGATAGAAACCGGATTGGAAACAGAAAGGCCTTCAACATTATCATAATTCACATAGAAAATATTATCTGTTGTGAAAAGACTTTTACCTTTCATAAATTGATATAGTATGACGAAACTGATAATTGCAAAAATGGCTATCAGTCCTGTTTTTAATTCTTTACTTAACTTCACGTTTTTTGGTTTTAACTAATTAGCAAATATAATGAATATTGGATTTATAATGGATATAAATAAAAAAACAACAAAAGCGACAATTATGCCGCTTTTGTTTATTGTAAAATATTTTAAAACTATTGTTGAGGATTCTTATCCCAAACTTCAATTCTGTAATCTTCGATTTTTGCATTATCCTGAAGACTCTTCAAGAATGCGCCTGTAAATTGTTGAGAATTCTGTTGAGTAATAGATTCAGTAATTTGTTTGATATCTCCAGGCAACTTGTTAGTTGTTACAGATTTTTTAACTACTAAATAAACACCAGTCATACCCTCAATTGGTTGAGATAATTTGTTAACCGCAACTCCAAAAGCAGCTCCAGAAACTTTAGGTTCCATTGCACCATTTACAGAAGGATTGAACAAATTAACTGTTGCGCTTGCTTTGCTTGTCCCAAGTGCTTTTGCAGCCTGATCAAGTGAAGCATATTTTCCAGCATTGATTTTCTCAAGAATTTTCTTAGCAAGAACTTTATTTTTTACGATTGGCTCAATTTGATCTCTTACAGTTTCCGGATCAGCAAGACCTTCATCTTGTTTTCCTACAACATAAGCTACGATTCTGTCGCCAGTTCCTTCTACTGTGAAGATATCAGTATCTCCAATATTTCTCTTTTTGTCAAATGCCCAAGCAATAACGTCTGCATCTTTGTCTGTTCCAAGTGCCGGAAGTGTTCCTTGGAATCTTCCTACAGTTTTTGGATTGTCAAATCTGTATTTGTTTTTCTCAGCTAAGTTTTTAAACTGATTAAAGCTTTTCCCTTGAGTTTGTTGGATAAATCTTGTTGCCTGAGTAAGAACTTGATTTTCAGTTTTGTCAGAAGCTTTGATATTTTTAGCAAGGTGAGCAATTTTATAAGTCATTGCACCGCTTTTCTTATCTTCAACATTGATGATGTGGTAACCGAAAGCTGTTTCCTGTAATCCAGTAGAACCTTTTGCATTATTTGCTAAGAAACTAAGATATCCAGGCGCAAACTGACTTGCTGGTGTAGTCCAACCCACACTTCCGTTTCTTTCAACTGCGTTTGGTTCGTCAGACAATTTAAGTCCGTCAGCAAATTTTGCCGGATCAGCCTTGATTACCGCTAATAAACTATCAGCTGTTTTCTTCGCAGCTTCTTTTGTTCTTGTAGCTGTAGATCTTTCAGCACCTTTGTAAGCGATCAAGATATGTTTTGACAATGTAGAGTCAGAAGCTTTTTTATCTAATAATTTTGAAACTACATAAAGTGTTTGTTCTTTGTAAGGACCAAAAGTTTGTCCAATAGCTGCAGTTGCAATCTTATCTTTCAACTCTGCTGGCAATTGAGTTGGGCTTACATATTGAGGAATGAAAGGAACATCAGAATTAAGTTCTACAAACATAGAATCATTCTTTGTATTCTGGAAGTTTTCCGTTCCGTTGGAAGCATCTGTTCCTTTAAGGAAAAGTTTGTTGATTTCATTAAGTGTTGCAGCATCATCAGAAGCACTTGGTGCAGCCGGGAAATAAGCATAAGCAATGTTTCTGCTAGCAGTAGCTTTGAATCTTGTTGGATGCAATTTGATATAATCTGCAAGATCTTGCGTAGTAACTTTTACGTCATTCTTTTTAGAGAATTCAAGGTAATCAACTTTCACGAAATCGATGTTTGCAACTTCATCACGGAATTTGATCATCAATTCTGCTTCTTTTTTGCTGGTAGTGATTCCAGAAGTGATATTTCCGAAAAGCATTCTGGCCATCATTCTGTACTCGATTGCTTTTTTGTTTTTCAACCAGAAAGTATAATTATCAGGATTTGTAGCCTGAGATTTTTCGATTTCAGATTTTATCTCCTGAAGTTTGAAGTTTCCTTTCTCATCATAGTACTGTTGATTCTGAGCAAAAATAGGATCATATTGCAATTGGCTCCAGAAAGTTTCATCTGAAAGCGTCAATCCTGTTTTATCAAATTGCTGTTTGATAAGTTTTGACTGAACAAGAATCTGCCAAGCCTGCTCTTCCAAGCCTTTTGTTGGCTGTCCTTGCTGCTGAGCCTGTTGTTGCATAATGAACAACTGATCATTGAACTCGTCTCTTGTAATATCTTCGCCATTGACCTGCCCAAAAACATTTGGATTCTTTGAAAATAATTTATCAAAGGTATCTGCGTTGAAAAGAAATGCTAACAACCCCAAAGCTATTACGCCTAACAGAAGCCATGATCTTTTTCTAATTTCGCCTAAAATTGCCATTTATATTATGTATTTATAATCAGTGTGCGAAAATACATATTTTTAACAGAATAGGAAAATAATTTACAGACAATTGCAAATGTGTGAGATAAAATAAAAAAAACCTCTAAAAATTAGAGGTTTCTAAACTATTTGTCATTCTTTTTATCGAGCATTTTGTCGCGCATTTTTCCTTCTGTCTGGAATAGCGTCAAAACTTGCTGTGGTGTCAGAATTTTCAAGAATTTATCTGCGTATGTTTTTCTGTTATTAAGCAACTGTTGTCCTACTTCAAAGCTTTGATTGAGACGTTTTGTTGCTTCTTCATCAGAAAGATTATCCAGGTTCTTATCTACGTAGAATTTCTCTTTGATCTGTTTTTGATTGTTTTGATATTCAGCGTATAAACTTTTGAATTCGTCTTGTTTATCTTTTGAAATATCAAGATCATCAATCACGATATTTTGTTTCATATTTTGCAGAAAAACAGTCCTATCTTTTACAGACATATTACTTACAGCTTCTTTTTTCTCCTGCATATTCATAGATTTCCATTCAGAAGTTCTAGGAATAGATTGTTGCCTTTGCACTGTGCCGGAAGGTGATAATGAGGATGTTGTTCCACTCTTGTATGTCGGAGTCACAGCATTTCTCCCAGATGTATTTCCGGAACTTCGCTGTTGACCTTTAGCAGTATGGGCTGAAGCAAATCCGGCAATCAAAACAATTAATAATAACTTATTCATTTCTTTGATTTTTAATTAATTATACAGATCAAGATATACGTCTTGTTCGCTGTTTCTGTCAATATCTTTTAACTGGTCAGGCGTAAAAGCTGCCAAAACTTTCTCTACATCCAAACCAGATTTTTTACTCGTTGCAACTGCGTAATCTTGTCTGTCAGTCATATTTTTATTAGAAGTATTTTCCGCTCTGGAGTTAGGTGTTGCCAATGCAGAATGCGCTTTCGAATGTTTTGGCTTCGAGATTTCTGTCTGTGTTTCTTCTGAAATATTATTTTTCGCCATCAACTCAGTCGAGGTTTGCTGAATTGGCTGTTCGATTTCATAAACGCTGTCAACAATTGGCGCTTGCTGAGCCATAGAAACTTCCGGATCATTATTAAGACTAAAAAATGCCGTAATTCCTCCTATCAAAATTACCGCAGCTGCAGCCATCCATTTGAAATTCAAAGAGAAAACTTTAGCTTCTTTTTTCACAACAATTGGTTCTTTACCAACAGTCTGTGAAATAACATTCGCCTGCATTTGTTTGAAAAAATCTTCCGAAGGTTCCTGATAAGGTGTTTTTCTGTTTAGTTTTTCTATATCGATTTGCATAACTTTTATTTCTTTAAAACTCTTGCGAGTAATTATCTTTAATGTATTGTTCCACTTTGTCTTTGGCGTAATGATAATTCGTTTTCAAAGTTCCGACAGACATATCCAGAATCTTCGAAATCTCCTCGTAAGGCAAATCATCATAATATCTCATATTGAACACCAATTTCTGCTTTTCCGGCAAAGTCTGAATTGCTTTCGCCAAAAAAACCTGAATTTCTTCCGCATCTTGCCCCGCATTATCCGCTACCAGATTCTGCATATGATATTCAGCATCTTCATCTGTTTTCTTCATCCTGTTCATTTTGTTGAGCGCCTGCAAAGCCTCATTGGTAGCAATTCTGTACAACCAAGTGTACAATTTGCTATCACTTTTGAACTGATGAATGTTCTGATACGCCTTAATAAATGTATCCTGCAAAACATCCTGAGCACCGTCGTGGTCAACAATCAACCGCCGGATATGCCAATAAAGACGACTCTGATAAGCATCCATCATTGCGCGCAAGCCCTTCTCTACCGTTTGTGGTTTTGAGAAGAGATTTACAATTTCCTCATCTTTGAGCTTCATTCAGATGTTTCGTAGTTTTGATTAAAAAATAAGACCAAAGTTAAATTATTTTTTGAATTTTCTTTTATTTAAATTGAACACCAAGTTCACAAAGTTCTTTTCAATAATAATGCCTTTAAGTTTCACAAAGCCGCTTCGCTTATATAAGTTTTATTTCTTTGTTAAGTTTTACGTCTCTGTGAAACTTAAAATATACGTCATCAATTTTAGAAATCTTTGTGGACTTGGTGTTCAACATTTTTCCTGAATTTTAAACAAAACTCTATCTTTGTTGATATGAAAACAGTAATTATCGGCTCGGGAAATGTAGCTTATCATTTGGCAAAAGCTTTCACTCAAAGTAATATTAAGATTCATCAGATTTTTGGGCGAAATGAAGTCGAACTTTCGAAGATTTCAAATGAGTTTAATATTCCTTATTCAAATGAAAATTTAGATGAAGCTGATCTTTACATCATCGCTGTTTCTGATTCTGCTGTGGAAAATATTTCTGAATTAATTAAAAATGAAAATGCGCTCGTTGCTCATACTTCCGGTTCTCTTCCAAAAGAAATGTTGAAAGGCAACTACAGAAAAGCGAGTTTCTATCCTTTACAGACTTTCTCGAAAACCAAAAATCTGGATTATTCTAAAATTCCGTTTTTCATTGAAGCTGACAATCAAATTGATGAAAAATCATTGATGGAATTGGCTTCAATCATTTCCGATAATGTCGAAGTTTCAACTTACGAAAAGAGAAAATACATTCACTTAACAGCAGTTTTTGCCTGCAACTTCGTGAATCATCTTTTTGCAAGAGCCAAAGAAATATCGGATTCTCAGGATTTGAATTTCAATTATTTTCTTCCTTTGATTAATGAAACCGTTGAGAAAATTCATCATCTCGACCCAAAATCTGCTCAAACAGGACCAGCTGTGAGAGGCGATGAAAGAATTTTAAAACTACACGAAGAACTCATTAATGATAATGAACATTTAAAAATTTATCAACTGATGAATGAGTCGATTAAAAAAATGTATCAATAATTGTGTAACATTTTCCGGAATTCTGCACTAATTATTCAGAAACAAAAAATATAGAAATTATGTAATTGCCAAGCAATTGCATATGACAATTAAAAAAATAAAAAATTACTTATGAAATCTCTCAAAAAATTAGTCATTCTTCCTTTGCTATTATTAGGATTAATGGTTTCTGCACAAGAAACAGCCAATCGTTTCTTTTATGAATTAAGTTTCAAACCAAAAAAAGATTCGGCCAAAATCGATAAAGTAATGGCAACGCTTGATATTGTAAAAGATAAATCAATCTATCAGGATTTTACAATCACAGCACAGGATTCTATCATCAAAATGGCAGTGGAAGAAATGCAAAAAACCAAAGCATGGAAAGACCTTTCGAAAACGATAAAAATGCCAAAATTCGCTTTCAAGATATATAAAATGTATCCTGATATGAAAGAGCAATATGTGGACAGAATCAGTAAAAATCTTTTTGCTTACGAAGAAGCTATAAAATTTGATTGGAAAATCCTTTCTGACAAAGAAAAAATCGGCGAATACAATACTCAAAAAGCAACGACAGAATTTGGCGGCAGAAAATGGACAGCTTGGTTCTCAACAGACATTCCTTTCCAAGATGGTCCTTATAAATTCTACGGATTGCCTGGATTAATCGTAAAAATAGAGGATGATGGCAAAAATTATTCTTGGTTGTTATCCGGAAATAAATCGGTAAAAGACTGGAAAGAATTTTCTTATGTAGAAGAATTACAGGCACAATCCGGAATGGTAAGCAACGAGAAAAAAGTGATTCCTAAAGATAAATTCGATAAAGCTTTTGCCGCTTTCAAACAAGACCCTATGGCAGAATGGCGCGCTCAGGTTCCTCAAAATATGTTGACAATGAAAATGCCTGGAAGCGATATGACCATTGGAGAAATGATGAAAAATCAGGAAAAAATCGCAAAAGATTTCTTCAATGCCAATGACAACCCGATAGAAGTCGTGCAAGTCGCAGAGAAAAAGAAAAAATAAATGACAAACCGGAAATTAAGTTTCCGGTTTTTTTATGACCAAAATCCTTATTTAGATTTATTTAAAACAAGCTATATTTGTACTTCCAAAAATTGAAAAGTTTTGCAAAAACATATAGACAAACTCTGTTGTTTCCCGAAGAACAAATTAGGAATTATCAAAGATTATGATAATGACGATTTGCAAATGCCAACGAAAATCATAGAAATGGGATTATTGCCGGAAACAACTTTTCGGATTCTCTATCAGGCACCTTTTGGCGGACCACTTTATATAGAATATGGTTCTGATAAAACACGAATCGCCCTGAGAGAAGCAGAAGCAAGATTTATAAAAGTAGAAGTTTCGGAATAATGCAGGAGAAAAAACAAAAGCAAATTCTATTGATTGGAAATCCCAATGTCGGGAAATCCACGATGTTCAATGTGCTTTGCAACAGAAAACAAAAAACCGGAAATTACGCTGGTGTTACCGTTGCCAGCCTTTCCGGAAAATATATTTACAAAAACGAGGAAGTCGAAGTTATCGATTTGCCTGGTTCGTACAGCATCTATCCGACTTCCGAAGACGAGGCTATCTTTTCACGATATTTGATTCAGGAACAGGAAAATTATTCCGGCGTTGTTTACATTGCCGATGCTATTAATATGAGAAGAAGTCTTCTTCTTTTCCAGCAGATTCAGGATTTGGGAATTCCTGCGATAATGGTTGTAAATCAAATCGATGAAGCCGAAAAACGTGGAATCAAAATCGACATTTCCAAACTTGCAGAGATTCTGAACATTCCGGTGTTTGAAACCAATGCAAAACAAAACCTTGGAATAGAAACAGTTCGTGAAGCGGTTTTTAATAATGATTTCAAAATTTCTCAAACTAATTCTTTCGAAATTCCGACAGAGCAAAAAGCTTTGGTTTACAAGATTTCTTCTAATACGTCTGAGAAAAATCTCTATAAAATCTGGACACTGTTAGCCGCAGATACTTATCTCGGAAAAATAGAAAATATCCACGAAATCATCACGCAAGAAGATTCAAAATGCAGTGTTCCAAAGCGTTTACAAATACAGGAAACGATAAGAAGATATCAAAATATTGATAAAATAACTTCTCAAATTACTGAGAAAAAACCTCAGTTAAAAGAATTACTGACGGAAAAATTAGACAAAGTTTTAGTTCATAAAATTTGGGGTTATGTCGTTTTCTTATTAATTCTATTATTAATTTTCCAAAGTGTTTTCTTTCTTGCAGAATATCCGATGACCTGGATTGAAGATTTCTTCACTTGGTTGTCAGAATTTTCAGGCGAACGCCTTCCTGAAGGACCAATCAATTCTCTGGTTTCCAGCGGAATCATTCCAGGAATCGGTGGAATTATGGTTTTTGCGCCACAAATCGGAATTCTTCTTTATTTCCTTTATCTTTTGGAAGATTCCGGATATATGGCGAGAGTTGTTTTCCTGATGGACAGAATGCTTAGACCTTTCGGATTGAACGGAAAAAGTATTGTTCCATTGGTTTCCGGAACGGCTTGTGCAATTCCTGCAATAATGTCAACCAGAAACATTGAAAACGTCAAAGAAAGATTGATTACCATTCTTGTAACGCCTTTTATGACTTGCTCTGCGAGGCTTCCGATTTATAGTATTATTATCGGATTGATTATTCCTGACCAAAGTTTTTACGGCATCAAATACAGAGCGATTGCACTGATGATAATGTATCTGATAGGATTTTTGATGGCATTATTTTCATCATTTATTTTGAAAAGTTTCATCAAAACCAAAATAAAAAGTTTCCTGGTAATGGATTTGCCGACTTACAAAATGCCTTTGTTTGGATATGATTTTAAATTGGTTTTAGGTAAGGTCTGGGAGTTTATTTCCGGCGCTGGAAAAGTGATTTTCACTGTGAGTATTATTCTTTGGGCTTTGAGTTATTTTGGGCCGCCACAACATAAAGATGAGATTTTAGCAACAGAATCTTCCCTTGACCATTCTTATCTTGGAAGAATTGGAAGAACGATGGAACCAGCCATTGCTCCGCTTGGTTACGACTGGAAAATGGGAATCGGAATCCTGACGAGTTTTGCGGCGCGGGAAGTTTTCGTAGGAACTCTATCAACACTTTACAGTTTGGATGATGAAGCTCCGGAAGGAAAATTAATAGAAAAAATGAGACTGGATGTAAAACCGAATGGCGAAAAAGTTTTCAGTTTTGCAACCGGTGTTTCGATTTTACTTTTCTATGCATTTGCGATGCAATGTATTTCTACAATTGCTGTCGTTTACAGAGAAACGCGAAGCCTGAAATGGACGATGTTACAAACAGTTTCAATGACATTTTTGGCATACTTTTCGGCTTTGATTATTTATCAAATTTTAAAGTAAATTTAAAATGGACAATTCATTAACCTTACAATATGTAATTATAGGACTTATCGTTTTAACGGCTGTTTATGCAATTGTCAGAAAGCTTACAAAAACATTTTCCAAAAAAGATAACGGAAAAAACTGCGGTCCGGATTGTGGCTGTTCTTAATGTAAAAACATTAGTTTTAGAAATTTATCGTAATTTCGGATTTCAAAAACTAATCGAATGAAAAAAACACTTACATTATTTGCATTTCTATTTGTATTTTTTTCTTACTCACAGTCTCCTTCATCTACTAAAAAATGGAATGAATATCATAATCGATACGAATATTTTGACAGTGAAGGAAACCTTATTGGATATGAAAAATACAATGATTATAAAAAACAGTGGGAGTACTATTCTGAGAACAAACCCAAATCAAAATTTAATAGGTCTGATGTAGAATTAAACACTTCTTTATCCGCTTCCGATATTGAATATGCAAAAGCTATCGGGCTATCTAAAGCCTTGAAAGAATCCAAAGAAATCACAGAACGTATAGACTACTATCAAAGTATTATACAAAAAAAATACAATGATTTGTCCGCAAAAATTAGGTCATCTAGCTTTACCGATGAGGACAAAGAAAAACTTCTTGAAGAATTTGATGAAAAGGTTATTTATGCCGATGAGACTTATACAGATATGTCATCGCATACAGTTGCAACTAACAAATTAAATTTTATTATTAGAAGTTATAATGATTTACTACAAAAATATTCCGACAAAACAATAAATCCCATTATTCAAAAAGTTGTACAGCTTGATGCTAAATTTGATTCTGCTCTTGTAAGTAAGGTACCAAAAGGCTTTAATTTTCATACTGCATCTTATGATGAAATTATGCAAAGTGGAACTTACAGCTATGTGATAAGAGAATATGTTTCTGCAAGAAATTCTTTCTCTAAATTAATGAATGAAGGAAATCTAACTTATGAAAAAGGAAATTCTCTGTATTCTAAAATGTTAATCGAATATTATAAAATTTCTGAGAAATGACCTTGAACCAATTAAGTACAATATCTGGTTTCTTAGCTGATATAGCTACAATAATTGCCCTACTTGGAATAGTTTACGCTTATTTCTTTTCAAGAAAACAAATACATTTTTCAACAATTGAAAAATGTATTAATGATTACAGACAATTGTATCACAAATATGAAGACAAATATGACAATCCTAAATTTTTAGGGCAATATTTAGATTTGGTTAATGAGGAATTATTTTATATTGAAAAAGGGTATTTACCAAAAGAAGTGTCTGAAGAATGGATTGATGGGATGATTGATTATTTACCATTTTTCAATAAATCAGAATTAGTTTTAAGTAGAAAATTCAATGAATTTCACATCTCTGAAAATGTAAAGAGTCGTCTGTATTCTTATCCTCGAATTTTAAAATTTATAACTGTAAAAGAAGAGATAGATTTTGAAAAAATTTTTCTTCCATTGTCTGATGAAGATGTGATTGAAATAAGGTCTTCTGAACGGAAAAAGCTTATAAAACTGCTTAAAAGAAATCTAAAATAAGTTTGTATTAAAACTAATCAATGCGAATCCTCACTTTTATTTTGCTCAATTTCTGCGTACTAACATTTGCACAGAATGACAGCATCAATAATAAAGTGATTTCCTACGACGACAAAATCATTCTTCGCCTTAATTTTGATACCAACATTGATAATTATGTCATTTCGTCCAAAGGATTAGATATAAAACCAAGGCTGAATCTCAATAATAAAATCAACACCACTATTGGGTTTGATTATAAAATCGTCAGTGCAACAGTGTCTTTCGCGCCCAATTTTTTACAGGGAAACAACAATGATTTGAAAGGAAAAAGCAGTTTTACCAACTACACTTTCAGATTCTTTCCGAAAAACATTATCCAGACACTGTCATACAAGAATAGCAAAGGGTATTACATCAGCAACACTCAGGATTTCGTAAGCAATTGGCAAAAAGGCAAAGACCCTTTTCTGACTTTTCCGAATCTTAGAATCCAAAGTTTTGGCGGTTCGACCTCTTATATTTTCAATAAGAATTTTTCGCTCAAAGGCATTTATTATCAAAAAGAATGGCAGGAAACGAGCAGTGGAAGTTTTGTGCCGTCCATCAATTATGAATATGTTCTTTTTTCTGATAATCTAAACTCAATAAAATCCAAAGAACATCAATTGGATTTGAGTTTTGATGTTGGTTATCATTATAATTATGTTGCCACAAAACACTTCAATATTTCACCATTTGTCTTTGCAGGATTAGGAAAAAAATGGAGCAGTTATAAATCTGACATCACAAAAGACGAAAAAGAAAAACAAAATTTTTTCACTCAGAATTTCGGTGCAGGTCTGCATTTAGGTTATAATTCTGAGAAAATTTTCTTCGGTTCCAAATTCAATTATTCAGGAAATCATTATGATGACAATGGCTCTAATATTATCAATAATAATTTCTATGTTCTTTTATTTTTCGGTTATAGGTTAAATGCACCTTCGAAAGTAAAAAAGGTCTATGAAAAAATTCAGGATAAAATACCCGAGCTTTAATGTAGAATTAAAAACAAAACAACTTCTTTTTAATACATTTGCATTCAGAAAAAACCTTAAAATTTATTAAATGTCATTAATAAAATCAATCTCCGGAATCCGAGGAACTATTGGCGGAAAAGTAAACGACAACTTGACTCCGCTGGATGTTGTGAAATTTGCTTCGGCATTCGGAACTTGGCTTCAGAATAATAAAAATAAAAAAGATTTAACCTTAGTTATCGGAAGAGACGCCAGAATCTCTGGTCAAATGGTTTCATCTCTTGTAGCTTCTACGTTGCAAGGTCTTGGAATTAATGTTGTCGATTTAGGACTTTCGACTACTCCAACTGTTGAAATAATGGTTCCAGAACTGAAAGCTGACGGCGGAATAATCTTGACGGCTTCTCACAATCCAAAACAATGGAACGCTTTGAAATTATTGAATGACAAAGGCGAATTCATCAGCGGAGAAAATGGTGCAGAAGTGTTGGCTCTGGCAGAAAATGAAGATTTCGATTATGCAGAAGTGGATGATTTGGGAAAATATGAAACCAGAGACGACGCTTTCGATATTCACATCAAACAAATTTTAGATTTACCAACAGTTGACGTTGAAGCGATAAAAGCTAAAAAATTCAAAGTTGTGCTTGACGCTGTAAATTCTACCGGCGGAATTTCTATTCCACCATTGTTGGAGAAGTTAGGCGTTGAAGTTGTGAAACTTTATTGCGAACCAAACGGGCAATTCCCTCACAATCCGGAACCTTTGAAAGAACATCTTGGCGACATCTGCGAGTTGGTCATCAAGGAAAAAGCAGATATGGGAATTGTGGTTGACCCAGATGTTGACAGACTGGCTTTGGTTGACGAAAAAGGCGAAATGTTTGGCGAAGAATATACTTTGGTTGCTGTTGCAGATTACCTTTTGAAAGATAAAAAAGGCGTGGCAATTTCCAATCTTTCTTCCAGCCGTGCTTTGAGAGATGTTGCAAAAGGTCTTGATTCAGAATATTTTGCAAGTGCAGTTGGAGAAGTGAATGTTGTGACCTTAATGAAAGAAAAAAATGCCGTCATCGGTGGCGAAGGAAACGGTGGAATCATCTATCCAGAGCTTCATTACGGACGTGATTCTTTGGTTGGTGTTGCTTTATTCTTGACTCATTTAGCAAAAGAAAACAAAACTGTTTCTGAACTCAGAGCAACTTATCCAAGTTATTTTATGGGTAAAAAGAAAATTGAATTGACACCAGAAATTGATGTTGATGCTTTACTTGTAAAAGTTCAGGAAGAGTATAAAAATGAAGAAATCTCAACCGTTGACGGTGTGAAAATCGATTTTGCTGAAAACTGGGTTCATTTGAGAAAATCTAATACGGAACCGATTATCAGAATTTATACCGAAGCTTTTTCGCAGGAAGAAGCGGATAAATTGGGAGACGATATGATTGCGAAAATCAGAAGTTTGATATAAATATTAAAACCGATGTTTGAAGAACTAAAAAATCAACTTTCTTTGAGTTCTGAAGATTGGAATGATTACAAAGCATTTTTTGAACGTCTGGAAATTCCTACAAAAACCTCTCTTTTGCACGAAGGAGAGGTTTCTTCTTTTGCCTATTTTATCGAAAAAGGAATCGTAAGGGCTTATTATAACAATGATGGCAAAGACCTTACCTTCCAGTTTTTTAGTGAAAAGAGTATATTTTCTTCCATAGAAAGTTTTAGAAAAAACATTCCGAGTCTTGTCTGTTTTGAAACCATTGAATCTTGCATTCTATGGCGAATTCATAAAAATGATGTTGAAAAAATCCTTCAGAAAGCTTTTGAAGATTCAGAAATGAAAACTGTTTTTTTGGATAAAATATTTGAAAGAACCTTCAGTTATATGAAACACTTTTTCTCTTTTATCAAAGATTCTCCTCAACAGCGTTACATCAACCTTTCCAAAGAACATCCGGAAATCATCAAACGCGTTCCGCAACATTACATTGCTTCTTATCTTGGCATTACGACCGTGCATCTCAGCCGAATCAAAAGTAAAATTCTAAAAGAAAAATAATCACAACTGATAACAAATGTTATCGTTTCCCGATGCTTCGGCCTTCTAATTTTGTCCTGTAAATCATATAGGATGAAAACATACAAAATACTTTACTGGCTTTCTACATCCGTTTTTTCTATTTGGATGCTTTCTAATGCTTCGGCATATCTTACCAACCCGGAAGCGAAAAAACTCTGCCTTCATTTTGGATTTCCAGATTATTTTAGGATTGAACTTGCTATTGCCAAAATAATTGGAACAGCGCTCTTGCTAATCCCGTTTAAAAATAATTTGAAAGAATGGACTTATGCAGGGTTTTTCATTATCGTAATATCTGGATTTATTGCACATATCTGTTCTGGAGACTCTTTATTAGAAAGCTTTTCAGCAATTATTGCATTTATGATTTTACTTTTATCATATTTTTCTTTTCACAAAATAATTTATAAAATTCAATAAAATGAAAACAGCCATTATATTTCCGGAAAACGGAAACTTAGAATTGATAGACCTCCCAATTCCTACTCCAAAAGAAAATGAAATTCTTGTATCTATGAAAGGTGTCGCAATGAAACATCTGGACAAAGCTATCGCCAGCGGAACACATTATTCTTCCGAAAACGACATTAATAAAGCCAAAATAATCGGGAGCGATGGTGTGGGAATATTAGAAAATGGAAATCGAGTTTATGTCGTAAATCCAAAAGGAACTTTAGCAGAAAAAATCGCAGTTGACAAGCAATTTATCGTTCCAATTCCTGATGGTTTGGAAGACTCTATCGCTTCATCACTTCCAAATGCGGTTATGGGTTCTGCAATGGGAATGAAGTTTCGGGCAAAAATGCAATCTGGAGAAACTGTTTTGATTAATGGTGCAACAGGATTCACAGGGAAAGTTGCTGTCCAAATCGCCAAAATATATGGTGCAAAAAACATTATCGTAACTGGAAGAAATGAATCCGAAACCAAAAAATTACTGGAACTCGGAGCTGATGAATACATATTGACAACGGACGAAAACTTTCTCGAAAAATTAAAAACAATCCATCAAAATTTACCAATTGATGTTGTAATAGATTATTTGTGGGGAAAATCTGCAGAAAATATCTTGGAAGCGATAAAAGGAAATGGTTCTTTTTCTCACAGAACAAGATTTGTTTCCATAGGTTCTATCACAGGAGATTCGGTTCAGTTGTCATCGCAGATTCTTCGTGGAACGGATTTGCAAATATCTGGGTCAGGTTTGGGAAGCTGGACAAAACAAGAAGTTGGAGTCCTTTTAACCGAAATCTTACCCGAAATGTTTGAATTAGCAATAAGTAAAAAAATAAATATAGAAACCGAAACTATTGACCTTGAAAACATTGGTAATATTTGGAATCAAGAAATGGATACAAATAAAAGATTGGTTGTAAAAATATAGGAAGCAAAATTTGCTTCTTTTTTTATTTTGAATTTAAATTGCTTCTTTATAATAAGCCACAAACTCTCGAAAAATTGAGTAGAAATCCCTCAACTCAAAATAATTTGGACTTGCACTTTCAATGTTTTCAAATCCTTTATTTCTGAATAATTTCTTGATTCTGGTTTGATGAAAATATTGGGAAACAGAAATTGCGCTTTTAAACTGTAAACTATCCATAATTCTTATCGAATTTTCAACCGTTTTCTCAGTATCATTTCCGTAATTGTCAACTAATATTTTTTCTGAAGGAATTTTATTCGAAATCAAATATTCCTGCATTTTCTTTCCTTCCCAAAACCCTTCTTTTCCAAGACCTCCACTTACAATTATTGATTTAACTTTATCTTGATTAAATAATTCAATGCTTTTATCAAGACGAGCTTTCAATCTTTCGGACAAAGTTCCGTCTTCATTCACTTTATTACCAAGAACAATAGCTACATCAGCATTTTTATTTTTATCATTAAGTCCATCAATCGTAATATAAATCGAATGGATTAAAAACAAAACGACTATTAAAAGCAGAATCGATTTAATAACTTTATAAAATCTTTTCATCAAGGATTAAAATTAATACTCCATCTTCCTCAACTTTTTAGAAGTCGCTCCGATAAATAATGCCGTCAAAACGGTCATTGTTCCACCAAAAACTACGGAACGTACAACGCCCATCAGTTTCGCTGTCAAACCACTTTCAAATTGTCCTAATTCATTACTTGACATTATAAAAATCGAATTCACACTTAGAACTCGCCCACGGATTTCTTCAGGCGTTTTCAACTGAACAATTGTTCCTCTGATTACAACACTGATTCCGTCCAACATTCCACTTAAAACTAAGAAAGCAAACGACAACCAATATAGTTTTGATAACCCAAATCCAATAATACAAAGTCCAAATCCAGAAGCTACAAACAATAAAATCTTTCCTTGATTTTTTCTAAGCGGAACTAAAGACAATGTAATAATAATCAACATCGAACCAATATCAGACGCTGCATTCAGAAGACCAAAACCTTCCGAACCAACTTTCAGAATATCACTCGCAAAAACCGGAATCATCGCAACTGCACCACCAAAAAGTACCGCAAACATATCCAGCATCTGAGCGCCAAGAATCTCTTTCGTTTTATAAATGTACGCCAAACCTTCCTTCACACTTTCGAAAATTTTGACGTCTTTATTCTTATTTTCAGAGAACTGTTTGTTGATAGTCCAGAAAAACAAAGACGACAAAACCATACAACTTACAATCACAACCAAGGTCCATTTTATCGTAATCAAAGCAATCAGAAAACCTCCCAAAGCGTGACCAGAAACCGATGCAATCAAAAACGTCGCCTGATTCAATGTTACTGCATAAGGCAAATTCTCCTGCTTTACAATTCTCGGAATCATACTTGGAACCAACGGTCCCAAAAACGAACGACAAATCCCTGTGAAGAAAATAACAGCGTAAATAAAATAGGTAATTTCGTGACCTGTAAAATGCATTTTGTGCCCTAGAAAAGCAGGAATCAAAAGCAAACTTATCAAAACCACGTAAGCATAATTACAAAGTAAAAGAAGCTTTTTCTTTTCATTCATATCAATCACGTGACCAGCGTAAAGCGCACAGGAAACTGCAGGAATAACTTCCGAAAGACCAATTAATCCAATAGAAAATGGGTCGTGCGTGAGCTGATAAACCCACCAGCCAAGCAAAGTTGCCAGCATCCTAAATGCTATGATTAGAAAAAATCTACCCGTGAGAAGATGACGAAATTCTATATTTTTTAAAACCCGAAGCGGCGTGAATGAAATCATTATGCAAAAATAGTTGATAGCTTTCAACTGGCATTCGATTTCTGGCAAATTATTCTTAAAAGATATCTTTTTCAGAAGCTAAACAAAAAACGTTTCGACCTTTATCAGATTGAAACGTTCTAAAAATTTTATTCCTAAAATTTATTGGAATTTAATAATAGTAATAATTATCTGTAGAACTATTAACCAATGAAACAATCAATGCAACAAAAGCTGTCACACCCGCAACAGAACCTACAACAATAGCAGTTGTTCCGCCTGGATTATTTTTCTTAACAGTTCTGACATTCTCCTTAGCAATTGTAACTTCTTGGTTATTAGCAACTCCCACGATTTTATTTTCTTCTACAGCAGAAACCCTAACTTTATTTTTAGGCTTATTGTATTCATAAAAAGTATAATTTTTTCCTGCTTTAATTGAGGAAAAATCATTTTTATTCACACTATTCCTGTAGATAGTTGTTGTACAAGATTGCAACAGTAGAAGTAAAGCAATAATAAAAGAAAAAGTTCTCATCGTAAATTTAGTTTCGCCAAATATAAAGCAATTTTTCTATCATTTGCAAGTCTCGGAATCTTGTTTTGACCGCCAAGTTTCCCTTCGGATTTAGCATAATCCTGGAAGGCATTTTTCTTTAGCTTTGTAATAACAAGAGGCTGCAGGATATTTCCGGAAATCAAATCGTCGTAATACGTATTTCGTTTTCTGAGCTGTAAATCCAATTCAGATTTGAACGCTTCAAAATTTTTAGGTTCTTTTTCAAACTCGATGAACCATTCGTGATAAGGCAACCCTTCCGCTGGGTTCACTTGAGGAGCAAGATGGAATTCTGTTATCTGAGAAGGATGTTTTTCAACCGTTGCTTTCAACGCTTCTTCTACTTCGAATGCAATCACATGTTCGCCGAAAGCCGACGTGAAATGTTTTGTTCTTCCGCTTACTAAAATTCGGTAAGGATTTTTATCAATGAATCTGACAACATCGCCGATAGAATAAGCCCAAAGTCCAGAATTGGTCGTCAAAATCAAAGCGTAATCTTTATTGAGTTCCACATCTTTCAGCATTAATCTTCTTGCATTCGGTTTGCCATATTCTTCCAAAGGAACAAATTCATAGAAAATCCCGTGATTGGTCAAAAGCAACAAACCTTCTTTTTGATAATCATCCTGAAATGCAAAAAAACCTTCTGATGCAGGAAAAGTCTGAACAATATCGACAGGTTTTCCCAGTAATTCGTTCATCTTGTCACGGTAAGGTTCGTAATTCACACCACCTGTAATAATCAATTGAAGATTCGGGAAAATCTCTGTAATTTTCTTTCCGTGTCGGTCAATCAGTTTTTCAAAATACATGATTAACCAAGGCGGAATTCCGGAAATCAAGGTCATATTTTCTTTCTCGGTTTCTTCAACGATTTTATCGATTTTGGTTTCCCAATCTTCGATACAATTGGTTTCCCAGCTTGGCAATCTGTTTTTTTGAAGGTAATTTGGAATATGATGAGCCACGATTCCGGAAAGTCTTCCATTTTTGATCCCGTTGATTTCTTGCAATTCTGGAGAACCTTGCAGGAAAATCATTTTTCCTCCTACGAAATCGGCATTATTTTTCTTTTCGATGTAATGAAACAAAGCACTTTGAGCTGCTGCGATTTGAAAAGGCATTGCTTCTTTGGAGATAGGAATGTATTTGGCACCTGAAGTTGTTCCCGAAGTTTTTGCGAAATATTCCGGCAAATCTGGCCAAAGGATTTTGGATTGTCCTTTTTTGATTTTCTCGATGTAAGGTTTCAGGTCTTCGTAATCTGCAATCGGAACATTGGTTCGAAAGTCTTCAATATTTTTTATCGTTTCGAATTGATGTTCTCTTCCGAACAGTGTTTTCTCCGCAGTTTTTATGAGTGAGAGCAATAGTTCTTCCTGATTCTTGACCGCATTGGTTTTGGAATCTTTTGTTTTAGCGATATGTTTTTTTGCCCAGATGAGCGCAATATTTTTCTTGATAAAATCCAGCATCAATTAAGAATTTTCGATTGTCAAATTTATAAGTATTCTTTTATATATTAGATGTTAGAAGTTAGATTTTAGATATTAGATTTGATTTCTTTTAAAATAGGAATTAGAATTCAGAAATGTTTGACTGCTGAGACTTATTTGGAATGACAAAATTTGATTTTATCTTGTCCCGTGTTTTTATGTAGAATCTGCAGCCCGACTTGAGCGGAAATCCTTTTTTGCTTGTACTGTCGTTCTATTTGAATGGAAATCGTGAGCAAAAAAGATTGGGAGCGGAAGGCGGATAAAGCTGCCCAAATAATTATTATTGAAAAGTTTGTGATAAGTGTTTGTGTTTTAGAAAGTAAATGTGTACTTTTGCACCTCGAATAATATAAAATTTATAAACAATGTTTGCAATTGTAGAAATAGCAGGGCTTCAATACAAAGTTGAGCAAAACCAAAAGTTGTTTGTGAACCGTTTGAAAGGAGACAAAGGAACGAAAGTTTCTTTTGATAAAGTTCTTCTTACTGTAAACGGCGCAATCACTGTAGGTGCCCCGGCTGTAAGCGGTATTACCGTAGATGTAGAAATTCTTGACCACGTTTTGGCGGATAAAGTAATCATCTTCAAAAAGAAGAGAAGAAAAGGTTATGCAAAGAAAAACGGTCACAGACAATCTCTTACTCAAATCATCGTAACTGGTATCACTGGTTTTGATTCTGAGAAAAAAGAAGCTAAAAAAGCTGCTCCTAAGAAAGCTGCTAAAGCTGAAGTAACAGAAACCAGCGAAACTGCTGAATAATTTTTAACCACAAAGTTTAAATAAAATGGCACATAAGAAAGGAGTTGGTAGTTCCAAAAATGGTAGAGAATCTCATTCCAAAAGATTGGGTGTAAAGATTTTCGGTGGACAAGACGCTATTGCTGGTAACATCATCATCAGACAAAGAGGTACTCAACATCACCCAGGTGAAAATGTTGGGATGGGTAAAGATCATACTTTGCACGCTCTTGTTGACGGTAAAGTTGTTTTCAGAAAGAAAGCTAACAACAGATCATTTGTATCTATTGAACCAAACGCATAATTAATAGCGTTTTATAAAAATAAGAAATCCTGAGACTTATGTTTCAGGATTTTTTGTTTGGTATTTGTTTATTAAAGCGTTTCTAATTGTGCTTCTGTGAATTCCATATTGTGGAAGACATTCTGTACGTCATCATCTTCTTCAAAACGTTCTAACATCTTCATATTGGCTTTGAACTGATCGTCCGTCATTTCTTTGGTATTGTTCGGAATCCTTTGCAGTTCTGCACTTTTTACTTCGATTTTTAAGTCATCCAATTTATGTGACATTGCTCCGAAATCTTCAAACGCTGTTGTGATTAGAACTTCCGTTTCATCTTGATCGATTTCTTCCGCACCACCATCTATCATTTCCATCTCGAAGTCATCCCATTCGGTTTTAATTTGTGCTTTATCAATTGTGAAAATCCCTTTTCTATCGAAGACAAAGGCTAACTCTCCATTCTTACCTAGATTGCCGTCAAACTTATTGAAAATTGCTCTTACGTTTGCTACAGTTCTTGTGGTATTGTTCGTAGTACATTCCACAAAAAAAGCAACACCACCTTGCCCGTAACCTTCATAAGTTACTTCTTCGTAATTCTCCGCATCTGCACCGCTTGCTTTTTTGATGGCTCTTTCCACATTGTCCTTAGGCATATTAGCACCTTTAGCATTCTGGATACATCTTCTAAGCGCAGGATTGGCTTCTGGATCTGTACCACCGGCTTTTACCGCCAAGGCTATATCTTTTCCTATCTTGGAAAACGTTTTGGCCATCTTATCCCATCTGGCCATTTTTGAGGCTTTTCTATATTCGAATGCTCTTCCCATTACAAGTTTTATTTTATATTACAAAAGTACTGAAATATAGAAACAAAAAAAATACCTCCAATAAAATTGGAGGTATTTATATTTAGAAAATTAATTGTTTAAATTATTTTTTCTTTTTAGCTGGAGCCTTTTTCTTAGCTGTAGCTTTTTTCTTAACTTTTACTGGAGTTGGATCGTCATAATCTCTTTTCTTAAGAGCATTCCATTGAGCCATATCTTCGATTGGAGTAACAGCTACTTTTCTGTCTACTTGTCTCTCAGCATCAGAAGCTGTAGCAGGAACTTTAGCTTTAGCTTTACCTACACCGATTGATTTAAGTGCATTAGCATCAACTCCTCTACCGTCTAAAGCAGCAACTACCGCAGCAGCTCTTTCTCTAGATAATTTCAAATTGTAAGCCTCAGAACCTTTGGCATCAGTTTGACCTTCTAATAAATAATTACCTCCGTCAGTTTTGATCAAATTAGCAGCTTCATCTAATGCAGCTTTTGATTCTGCTTTAATTGTAGCTTTATTAAAATCAAAGAATACACTTCCTAGAGCTTTTTCAACACCTGTTGCAGTAGCAATTCTCGGTTTAGGACAACCTTGATATTCTTTCAATCCAGGAACTGTAGGACAAGCATCATCTTTATCCAAGATTCCGTCTCCGTCTGTATCTGGCCAAGGACAACCTTTGTTTTCAGCTGGACCTGCAACGTCAACACAAGCATCATCTTTGTCTAATACACCGTCTCCGTCTGTATCTGGCCAAGGACAACCTTCGTTTTCTTTAGGACCTGCTACATCTGGACATTTATCGTCTTTATCTGGAACTCCGTCTCCGTCTGTATCAGGACATCCTTGGAATTCTGGTAAACCTGGTGTATCAGGACAAGCATCTTCTTTGTCTGGAATTCCATCTTTATCTCTGTCAGTATTTCCGAATCTAAATAATAGAGACGCAGAAGCTTGCCAGAAGTTAGCAATGTTAGATTTATCAACTGGAGTAGTTACATAATCTCCTTGAACACCTAAACCAAAGTTTTTAGTTACCCAGAAATTAATACCTGCACCTGTACTTACAGTAAAGTGATTAGCTTTTCCCGTCAAGTTATCATCACCATCATAAGCAGCGTATACACCTCCACCTCTAGGTTTTGAATCTGTTACAGGAAAAGTAACTCCTGTATAATCATGTCTTAGGTAGTTAGCACCAACTCTTAAGTAAGGATCAAACCAAGACTCTTCGTCCCATAATAGACCAGCACCTTTGAATTGAATACCAAGACCTGTTTGAAGGAAAAATTCTTTTTCCATTCCAATTCTCTTGTTATCAACATTACCAACAGTAGTCTGCCAGTCGATTACCAAACCTTTTCCAAGGCTTCTTGCAACTGTCAATTTAGAAAGTGGTGGTGTAATTGAATACTTAGATGTTCCGAATAAGTTTTCTTTAAAATTGTTGAACGCGAACGTATTGCTGAAATTGTTTCTTTGAGCAACGTGATTCACTCCATGAGCACCTACGCCAATAACCCAAGGGTTAGTCGTCGTTTGCGCAAAAACAGAAGAAGCAACAGTAAGTGCCAATGCTGTAATTCCTAATTTTAGATTTTTCATAGAATTAAATGATTAAATAATTGATAATGCAAAATAAATATAATTTTTCTTTATAAACAAAGTTTTTTTAACTTTTCTTTAATATCCGTTGGATATTTACCTTATTCTCTCTGTCTTTGATCGCTTCCCTTTTATCAAAGAGTTTTTTACCTTTAGCTAATGATATAAGTAGCTTCGCTTTACCTTTGTCATTTATATATAGCTTGAGCGGGATTATTGTATTGCCAACATCTTTTAACTTTTTTTTAAGTTTTTGCAATTCGTAATTATGCATTAGCAACTTCCGTTCCCTTTTTGTTTTATGATTGTAAAAAGTTCCTAATTTGTACTCATCTATCATCATATTAATGACATAAAGTTCGTCATCAATAAACTGGCAAAAGCTTTCTGTGATTGATGCTTTCGAAGATCTGAGTGATTTTATTTCTGTACCTGTCAAAACCAAACCAGCTTCATATTCATCCAAGATTTCATACTCAAAACGGGCTCTTTTGTTGAAGATATTAACAGTTTTTTCTATTTTCATAGTGTTAAATTATTATAAGCAGGGAGCTTTCTTCATCCCAACTTATTTTCGTATTTTTGCACAAACTTACAAAACAATATGTTAACAGTATCTAATTTATCATTACAGTTCGGGAAAAGAGTTCTTTTTGATGAAGTCAATATAAAATTTACAAAAGGGAATTGCTACGGTATCATTGGTGCCAATGGTGCAGGAAAGTCGACTTTCCTTAAAATATTAAGTGGAAAACAAGATCCAACTTCCGGAAATACTTCTCTTGAAAATGGAAAAAGAATGTCTGTTCTGGAGCAGGATCACTTTGCTTATGATGGTTTCACAGTATTAGAAACTATTCTTAGAGGAAATAAAATGCTTTTCGATATCAAGGAGCAAATGGATGCCCTATATGCTAAAGAAGATTTCTCTGATGAAGATGGAATAAAAGCTGGGGAACTAGGTGTTGTCTATGACGAAATGGGAGGCTGGAACTCAGAAGCTGATGCTCAGACGATGCTTTCTAATGTTGGTATTTCAGAAGATATGCACTACCAAATGATGGGCGAACTTGAGAATAAAGATAAAGTAAGAGTCCTACTAGCACAGGCTCTGTTTGGAAATCCGGACGTATTGATTCTGGATGAGCCTACCAATGACTTGGACATCTCTACAATCGCTTGGTTAGAGGATTTCTTGGCAGATTATGAGAATACGGTAATCGTTGTTTCTCACGACCGTCACTTCCTGGATACAGTTTGTACCCACATTGGCGATTTGGATTATGCTAAATTGAATCTTTACACTGGTAACTACTCTTTCTGGTATCAGGCTTCTCAACTAGCGACAAGACAAAGAAATCAGGCTAATAAAAAAGCGGAGGACAAGAAAAAAGAATTGCAGGATTTCATTGCTCGATTCAGTTCTAACGTTGCGAAAGCTAAACAGGCAACCGCTCGTAAAAAGATGATCGACAAGTTGAATATCGACGATATCAAACCTTCATCCAGAAGATATCCAGCAATCATTTTCGATACAGAAAGAGAAGTTGGAGATCAGATTTTAGACGTAAAAGGTCTTGAAAAAACAAAAGACGGCGAATTATTATTCTCGAACATTGATCTTAATCTTAAGAAAGGTGATAAAGTTGCGGTAATCTCAAGAAACTCTTTGGCTATCACAGAATTCTTCGAAATCTTGGCTGGCAATTTACCTGCTGACAAAGGAAATATCGCTTGGGGTGTGACGACAAACCAATCTCATATGCCTTTGGATAATACGACTTTTTTCCAAGAAGACATTAATCTTGTTGATTGGTTGAGACAATTCACGAAAAACGATGAGGAACGTCACGAAGAATTTATGAGAGGTTTCTTGGGAAGAATGCTTTTCTCAGGAGATGAGGCTCTTAAATCTTGTAAAGTGCTTTCCGGAGGTGAAAAAATGCGTTGTATGTTCAGTAGAATGATGCTACAGAAAGCAAATGTTCTATTGTTGGATGAGCCTACGAATCACTTAGATTTGGAGAGTATTACAACGTTGAACAACTCATTAAACAACTTCAAAGGAAACATTTTGCTATCTTCTCATGACCACGAGTTGCTTGGAACGGTTTGTAACAGAATTATCGAATTGACACCGAAAGGAATCATCGACAGAGATATGACTTATGATGAATATCTTTCTGATAAAAAGATTAAAGAATTGCAGGAGCAGATGTATTCTTAAAATAATTTGGGCGCCTTTATCCGCCTTCCGCTCTCAATCTTTTTTGCACGACGATTTTAATCTAAATAGAACTTGAGTACAAGTAAAAAAGGATTTCCACTCAAGTCGGGGCGCGGATTTCTACATAAAATAGACGTTTGTCACTAACGACAACGATTCAAATAAAAACCCTTTCAGAGTTTCAATACTTTGAAAGGGTTTTTCATTTGTCAAAGTTTCAAATCTTTGACAAAATTCTTCAGGCAGAATATTTTTCGATTAAAATTAATGAAAATCAAAAACTCTTATTAATTTAGAGAAATATATCAACCTTATGAATTCATTAAAATACCTACTACTCATTCTGATAATTCCGTTTTTGGGATTCGGTCAGACCAAAGACCCACGCTATCAGCCAAAACCCTACGTAGAACTCAAACATCCGGAATGGAGCAAGAATGCTACTATCTATGAAGTTAATATCCGACAATATACTAAGGAAGGCACTTTCAAAGCTTTCGAGAAACATCTGCCACGACTCAAAAAGATGGGTGTTGATATTCTTTGGCTGATGCCGATCCATCCAATTGGGGAAGAGCACAGAAAAGGAAAATTGGGAAGTTATTATTCTGTAAAAGATTTCAAAGGCGTGAATCCTGATTTTGGAACTTTGAAAGATTTTAAAAGTCTGGTTGACAAAATCCACTCGATGGGAATGTATGTCATTATCGATTGGGTGGGGAATCATTCCGCTTGGGATAATCCATTAACCAAACAACATCCGGATTGGTACACCAAATCCAGAGAAGGCAACTTTCAGCCGACGCCTTGGTACGATTGGGACGACGTCATAGATTTTGACTATAACAATCCCGACTTCCGGGAATATATGACAGGCGCTTTGAAGTATTGGGTAAAAGAAGCGAACATTGATGGTTACAGATGTGACGTTGCAGGCTTTATTCCCGTAGATTTCTGGGATAATGCACGGGAGGAAATGGATGTGATAAAACCTGTTTTTATGTTGGCAGAATGGGAATCGCGTGACCTTTACAAAAAATCATTTGACGCAACCTATTCCTGGACGCTTTGGGATAAACTGAAATTGGCTACTACAGGCGAAAAAGGGGCAAGTGCTCTGTACGAATATATGGCACACGATATTGGCAGTTTTCCTTTAGATTCCTACCGAATGTTGTTCACAGACAATCACGACAAAAATTCCTGGGAAGGCAATCAGTTTTCCAACTTCGGGAAAGGCTTGGAAACGGCAATGGTTCTTTGCGGAACAGCCAATGGAATGCCTTTGGTCTATAGCGGACAAGAAGCTGGATTAGACAGAAGTCTTGAGTTCTTTGAGAAAGATGAAATCGTATGGAAAGACCACAAATTTTATGGCATTTATCAGAAATTATTCGATTTGAAACATAAAAATCAAGCTTTGTGGAATGGAAAATCGGGAGGAGAAATGATAAGAGTGACGAACAGCCAGATGAATGATGTTCTCTCTATCTATCGTGAAAAGAATAATGATGCTGTATTATCCATCTATAATTTCTCTGATAAAAGCCTGCCAACAAATGTTGACACCAAATATTATAATGGTCAATATCGAGAATTGTTCACAGGAAAGATTTTTAATATTAATTCTGAAAAGACAAGTATTACTTTGAAGCCTTGGGAGTATTTGGTTTTGGTGAAGAACTAAAATCGATTTATCTTCAACAAAAAAGCCTTTCAGAACTTTGAAAGGCTTTTTTGTTAAAAGTTTCTTTTGGTTTTATGAATCTACCGAGGGAAACAAATTCTATTACTCTTTAATCATTTTTTTAGTTGCTGTTTGTCCTGATTTTGTGGTAGCAGTAATTATATAATGCCCTTTTGTAAGATTTGAAACTTTAAGTGATTTTGTAGAAATTGGAACTTTTTTTACAAGTTTTCCCGAAACATCGGTTATTATAACATTGGAAACTTCTTCTGAAAAATTAAGAATATCTTTTACAGGATTGGGATAAATGTTAATTTTAATAGTTTGTCCCTCCTGGGTTGCCAGTCCTTCTTCTGAAAGCTTTACTATCCACAAATCACTGCTCCCATGATTCCCGCCCACATCGCCATCGGTTGAAGAACTAAAACCTACAACAACATAGCCGCCGTCTGTCGTTTGTTGAATAGATAAGGCAGAATCACTATTACTGCCGCCAAGAGCTTTCTCCCACTGTATATTTCCGCTACTGCTAAGCTTCACTACCCAATAGTCAAAATTATATTCTGTTCCGTGATGCCCGCTGACATCACCGTCGGTTGAATAAGAAGATCCGGCAACGATATAACCGCCGTCTGTGGTCTGATGAACAGAAAAGGCATATTCATTACTATTTCCGCCAAGCGATTTCTGCCATTGAATAACACCTGCACTGTCGAGTTTCACGACCCAAAAATCATTATTGTCTGTTGTTCCGTGGTGTCCGCTGACGTCGCCATCGGATGAATCGCTAGATCCTGCAACAATATAGCCACCGTCTGTGGTCTGCTGAATAGAATAAGGATACTCACTATTACTTCCGCCAAGGGATTTCTGCCACTGGATAGCACCGCTGTTGTCTAGCTTCACAATCCAATAATCGGTATCATTTATATTACCATGATGCCCAGTAACATCACCGTCGATGGAAGCATTAAACCCTGAAACAATATAGCCGCCATCTGTAGTTTGCTGAATGGAATAAGCAATGTCACTACCGCTGCCACCAAGAGATTTCTCCCACTGGATAGTGCCAATACTGTCGAGCTTCACAATCCAATAGTCAGGATATCCTATATTGCCGTGATGTCCGCTAACATCACCGTCGGTGGAAGCGCTGTATCCTGCAACAATATAACCACCGTCTGCCGTTTGCTGAACAGAATCAGCTCTTTCACTATCAGTTCCGCCCAGGGATTTCTGCCATTGGATAGCACCGCTGCTGTCGAGCTTTACAACCCAATAGTCATAATTATTTGTGGTTCCATGATGACCGCTGACATCGCCGTCGTTACTATTAGAATACCCGGCAACAATATATCCACCGTCTGTGGTTTGCCGAATAGAATTGACTATATCCACATCACTGCCACCAAACGATTTCTGCCACTGGACAGTACCGCTGCTGTCGAACTTCACAACCCAATAGTCATAATCAATTTCCGGTGAATATCCGCCTATGATATAACCGCCGTCTGCAGTTTGCTGAACAGAATTAGCATAATCATCACGACTTCCCCCAACCGATTTCTGCCATTGAATAGTAGGGGCGGTTTGTGCAATCATCTGAAAAGAAGAAATAAACGTAAAAAGTAAAATTATTTTTTTCACAGCTTAGTTTTTTAAATTTCATCTAAATATAAAGTTTTTTATAAATTTTATATTTAGATGAAAATTAAATTTACACCAAACTATTCTTATCTGCGTAATTTAGCTTAAAGAAAATAAAAGTCATTATCGAGAATGCCAAAAGTGAACTTCCTCCATAACTAAAAAACGGTAGCGGAATACCAACAGTTGGGAAAAGCCCCATTACCATTCCAAGATTGATGGAAAAGTGAATTAATAAAATAGAAGCAAAACAATATCCAAAAACCCGATTAAAAGTTGACTTTTGATTTTCTGATAGATAGTAAATCCGTCCAATAAAAATGGCGTAACACAGAATCAAAATAGTACTTCCGGTAAATCCCCATTCTTCTCCAACTGTACAGAAAATATAATCAGTTTCCTGTTCAGGAACGAATTTACCTTGCGTTACAGAACCTTGCTTGTAACCTTTTCCAGTCATTCCGCCAGAACCAATTGCAGTTTTGGAATAGAGCAAATTATATCCTGAAGTGTCTCGGAAAGCTTTCTCGCCTTTGTAAAGAACCTCGATTCTTTCTCGTTGGTGTTTTGGTAATTTGGAAAGCACGTAATCTGATGAATAAGACAATCCGCTTAAAACACCTACAGATAATACAATTCCGATAATTAAGATTACATTACCTTGAATTCTGTAAAAATTAAGAAAAACAAAAATAGCAGCGATAATTAAAATAGTAATTACCACATAAATTGGAGCTACTGCAAGCGAAACTAAAAATGTCGCAGCAAAAATAAAGATGACGCCAAACAACCATCCGGAAAGACCTTCTCTATAAAGCGCCATTACGAAAGCGAAAAACACCAAAAGTGATCCGACATCAGGAATCATCAAAACGACAACTCCAGGAATACCAACAATAGCTAATACTGTATAAAGTACTTTTTTATTTTTTAGATTAAAATCCGGACTGGAAACGTAATTGGCCAACATTAGAGAAGTTCCTATTTTCGCAAACTCTACTGGTTGCATGGTAAATCCTCCGAATTTGTACCAGTTTTTCTGACCCAGAATTTCTGTCCCAAAAGGAAATAATCCAACCAAAAGCAAAACGCCACCAACATAGATAATGGCTGACATATTCTCAAAGAATTTGGTTCTCATAAAGAAGATGATCATTCCAACGAACAAAGAGATTCCGAAGAACATCAATTGCTTGCTTCCCAATTTCGCATCTACACTATTAATATTAATAATAGCGAAAACACAAAGCAGGATGTAAAGTCCAATTCCTAATTTATCTATCCCTTCTGCCCACTTCATCTTGAATTGCTTTTTAGAGGTTTAACTTTGGAACTGTCTTTTTTAAGTTTTTTATCTTGAATGGCTTGCAGACTATCTTTGATTCTTTTCAGTTTTACAGAATCCTTTGGTGGTTCTTTGTACCAGCCTTTCCGTTTCATTTCAGAAATATACTGGCGTTTGTATTCAGGCATAAAGCTGGAGGTAATCATTTTCTTGTAAAGATTTTCTCTTTTAAGTTCTCCAGTGATATATTTTTCTGCGATTACGGTACAAGCCGGACCAGCCCAAGTTGCGCCAAAACCTGCGTGCTCCATTACGGCTACCACAACAATTTTCGGTTTATCAGCAGGTGCAATTAATACAAAAATAGAATTATCTTTTCCTTGAGGAACCTGCGCTGTTCCTGTTTTTGCTAACTGTGTAAAATCTTTAGATCTTAGACTTCTACCCGTTCCTTTTATCATAACGGCCTCCATTCCTTGAAGAACAACATTATAATAATGAGGATTTTGGATCATCGTCATATGTTTCTTGTTGAATCTCGGATCTGGATTTGGTTTCCCATCGATGCTTTTGACGATGTGAGGTGTATAATACCAGCCTTTATTTGCAATTGCTCCTACAAAATTTGCCATCTGCAAAGGTGTTAAAAGCACATCGCCTTGTCCCATCCCATTATATAAAGCACCTGTTGGCATCTCGTCCCAGTTTTTATAATCTGTGCGTTTTGATCCATTCGCTTTATAGATAGATTTCATTCGTTTCTCATAAAACTCTCCGGAAGGAATTCTACCTTTTGAACCAACCGCCAAATCATTATTAAGAAACTCTCCTACTCCAAAACTATTAATGATCTTTTTCCATTCATCTACGCCTCGTGAAGGATTTCCGGGATATTTTTTTAAAATTGCTAAATAAGCATAAGTGAAATAACAGTTACTGGAAACCTGAATGGAAGGAATCAACGGATCTGCTCCACCGTGACCTTTGATACTTTTCCCACGATAAAAAAATCCTCTTCCACAAGGGAAAATCGTCTGGTCTGTCATCACACCCATTTCCATTGCCGCCAAAGCAGTTAACAACTTGAACGTCGATCCTGGCGGATATGCTGCCTGAACAGATCTGTCGAAAGTTGGTTTATTTTCAAAAATGGTATCGTTTGCTAATCGATAAAGATTTCTTGATTTTTGTGGACCGGTAAAAAGATTTGGATCAATATCCGGACCTGTTGCCATTGTCAGAATTTCCCCATTGTTTGGGTCAAGAGCTACAACTGCGCCGTGTTTATTAACCAACATTTCTTCTGCCATTCTTTGCAAATCGTAATCGATGGTTAATGTTAAATCTTTTCCGGTAACCACTTCTTTGTCGAGTTCTCCGTTTTTGTAAGAACCAATACTTCTTTGGCGAATATCTTTTTGGATGTATTTCATTCCTTTTTCGCCCCGGAGTTCTTTTTCGTATGATTTTTCTACACCACTTTTTCCAACAAAATCTCCCGGTAAATAATAGGTTGAATCTTTCTTAATATCGCCATCATTCACCTGATTGGTATAACCCAAAAGGTTTCCGGAAGTGTTGACCTCATATTGTCTTTGCGGACGCGGAACGATACTGAAAGCTGGATATTTAAAAATTAATTCCTGAATTCTCGCCATCTCTTCCCGACTTAGATTTTTCATAAAAGTCATGGGTGTCAACTTGGAATAATATTTTTCCTTTTCGATATTCTTCAATGTATTGACGAAATCGGCCTGTGTAATTCCTAATAATTTACAGAAGCCTATCGTATCGAAATCGGGCTTCAGAAGTGCCGCAGTATAAGAAATTTCAAATGATGGCTGATTTCCTACTAATATTTTTCCGTTTCTGTCAAAAATAACGCCTCTTGGTGGAATTACATATTCTATTTTGATGGATGTATTTGCAGCATTCAAAGCATATCTGTCTGTAAATAATTGCAGATAGGATAATCTTGCAATGAAAATTAATGCAATGATAGAAAGGGCGAGAGTGATCTTGAGATATTGTGACTTCAAACTTTTTGCTTGATTTTAAATGCTAATGCATAGGCTAATATAAATACAAACGAGATTATACTGGTAACTATTACATTAAATAAAATTTCAAAAAATCTGTCGAACTTAAAGAATTCGATGTATTGCACCAAAAGCTGGTGGATAAAAATACTGGTTACAATAAAAAATATAAATTGTGTCCACTGGATACTTTGGAAAGAGAAAAAATCTGTCGTTGTATCTGTAGATGTTCGGAATATAATTGTTCTAAAATATGCTACAACCGTTGTAGCAAAAGCATTGATTCCCCAAGTTCCAAGAAATGCATCAACGCATAATCCTAAAATAAAACTGAGTGCCAAAAAATGAAATCTGTTTCTGAAGAATGGATAAAACATGACGAAGACAGGATAAAGCACAGGAATATATTGCCCAAAAAGAGCAACTCTGTTCAGAATAAAAATCTGAAAAGCCGTCAATATTGCGATCAAAGCCAGATCTGACACAACGTTTCTACTGATCATCTTTTTTAATTTGAACTTTTAATGAATCATCTATTTTCTGAACTTCGGATTTTTTCAGATTTCGTACGACGAAAACTTTACTTAATTTGCCGATCTTTTCACTGAGTTCTACAGAAATATCCCAGAATCCGGTTTTACTGTCCACTTCATAACCGGCAACAGTTCCAACCATAATTCCAGCAGGAAAAATAGAAGATTTCCCATCTGTTACAACGGAATCACCAACTTTCAAAGGAACATATTTTGGAATATCAGAAAGGGTCATTGTTCTCGTATCATCGCCTTTCCATGATAACGTCCCAAAATAGCCTGATTTTTTAAGAGACGCACTGATTTTAATTTTATTAACACTTAAAATCGATTTTACCAAGGAATAATTATCCGTTGTATTAATAACGATTCCGGCAATTCCTTTTGGAGCAATGACCCCCATATTGGAACTCACGCCTTGCAAACGTCCACGATTAATCGTATAGTAATTATCTCGTCTATTAATACTATTGAAAACTACTTCCCCATCTACAAAAGTGTAGATCTGTCCGCCGCCAATCGTATCATAAACTTTTCTGAAACTCGGATTTTTTACTTTATCTTTTCCATAAAGTTCCAGCATCAAAGCTTTGTTTTGAGTGACGAGATCTTCGTTGATTTGTTTCAGTTTAAGATAAGAAGTTCCTTCATCGATATAACCGGAAACCCAAGAATTGAAGGCTGCAGTTTTTGCTGCAACAAAACTCTGCTGCATAGCATTCTTGCTGAAAATAAGTACAATTGCAACCAATTGCAAAAATACAAAGAACACAAACAAAGCATTCTTAGAAAAAAATCTCAGCAAAGCACCCATCTAAAAACTTGAGAAAAATCTTAATTATTTGATAAGGAAATTGAATTTATCCATATTTTTAAGAGCAATTCCTGTTCCTCTTACTACCGCTCTCAAAGGATCTTCTGCTACAAAAACAGGAAGTCCGGTTTTTCTGTGAAGTCTGTCTGCCAAACCTCTTAAGAGTGCACCACCACCAGCAAGATAGATTCCGGTTTTGTAGATATCAGCAGCCAATTCCGGAGGCGTAAGAGATAACGTTTCCATTACCGCATCTTCGATTCTGATAATCGATTTGTCAAGAGCCTTAGCAATTTCTTTATAGTTAACCATAATTTCTTTTGGCTTCCCAGTAATCAAGTCACGTCCTTGTACAGGAATATCGTCAATTGGAACATCCAATTCTTCCACAGCAGAACCAACTTCGATTTTAATTCTCTCCGCAGTTCTTTCTCCAATATATAAATTATGATGAGTTCTTAAGTAATAAGCAATATCATTTGTGAAAACATCACCTGCAATTTTCACAGATTTATCACAAACAATTCCACCTAGCGCAACCACAGCAATCTCTGTTGTTCCACCACCTATGTCGATAATCATATTACCTTCCGGTTTCTGAACATCTATACCAACTCCTATTGCAGCAGCCATTGGTTCATAAATCAAACGAACTTCTTTCGCATTCACTTTTTGAGCAGAATCTCTTACCGCTCTTTTCTCCACCTCAGTAATTCCTGAAGGGATACAGATTACGATTCTAAGTGCAGGCTGAAAAAGCTTTCCTTTGATACCCGGAATTTGTTTAATAAATTCCTTAATCATATGCTCCGAAGCGTGGAAATCCGCAATCACACCATCTTTCAATGGACGAACCGTTTTGATATCCTCGTGAGTCTTCCCTTGCATATGTTTTGCTTGTTCACCTACAGCAATCGGCTTGCCTGTCGAGCGCTCAATCGCCACGATAGACGGCTGATCCACAACTATTTTGTTGTTGTGTATGATAAGTGTGTTCGCAGTTCCCAAGTCGATCGCAATCTCTTGCGTAAACATATCCAATATACCCATTTTGTTCAGTCATTATTAAGTTTACAAAGATATAAATTTAGACTCATTCTATCTGACGAATTAAAAATAATTTGGTTAAAATTTCCTTAAAATTTTAATAATTTCGATTGTCAAAAAAATCTGAATATCAATTGAAAATCAAAAATTATTACTCTTGCATCAAAACCCAAAATACATTACTATTTTTCAAAAGATTTCAACCTAATGATATAGATTTTATCAATTTCCCAAAATGATATTCGGAAACAGTCTTTGTATTAAATATTGTAAATTTGCAGACTGAAAATGAGCACTAAAAATAAATTTCATCAAACCTCAGACCTTGCTGTTCTCAGCATCAGTTATGAAAAAGCCGATGCAGAAACGCGCGGCAGATTTGCATTTTTTGATGACCACATAAAAGCTTTTGTCAACCAAATTCACGAGCAGGATTACGGTGATGCTTTTGTGGTTTCTACTTGCAACAGAACCGAAATTTATTCAACGACAAAGAATTATCTTCACATTGCAGAGCTTTATTGCAATACAGTTGGCGTTTCGCTTTCTGAATTCTTGAATTACGTAAATGTACTGCAAAGAGAAGATGCATTGTTTCATCTTTTCCGTGTCGCAGCTGGTTTGGAAAGTCAGATTATTGGAGATTTTGAGATTGTCTCTCAAATCAAGAATGCTTATCATCGATTCAAAAAATACAAAGATTTTTCTAATCCATATTTGGAACGTGCGATTAATTCCTCGATTCAAATTTCGAAGAGAATTAAGAATGAAACGGGAATCAGCACAGGTTCAGCTTCTGTTTCTTACGCGGCGGTTCATTATATTTTAAATAATACTAAACACATTCACGAGAAGAATATTCTGCTTCTCGGTGTTGGAGAAATTGGTCAGAATACGATTGAAAATCTTGTAAAACACATTTATCAGCCCAAAATAAAAATCGCCAACCGTTCTTTCGAAAAAGCGGAGAAGATTGCTGATAAATACAATATTCCTCAAATCGATTTTGAAACGTTCCCAGAAGAATTGAAGCAAACCGATGTTCTAATCGTGGCAACCGGCGCTCAGAAATATATCATCGATGAAACTAATTTTCCTAAAAACAAAGAAATGCTCGTCATCGACCTTTCTATGCCGAATAATGTTCAAAAGGAAATCGGGAAATTGGAAAATGTGACTTTGATAGATGTGGACCAACTTTCGCAAACCATCCAGGAAACGATGGAACAGCGCAAGAAGGAAATCCCGAAAGCGGAAGGCATCATCAAAGAAATGGCGAAGGAATTTGCAGATTGGGAAAAGAAAAGAAAACTAGCGCCTCAAATCAATCATTTCAAAAATTCTTTGAAGAAAATCGAGGAAAACGAAATGCACAATATCCATAAGAAATTCCATTACGCCAAAATCGAGGATATGGAACTGTCCAACAATCTGGTACAGAAAATCACGAATCGATTTGCGAAATATATTATGGAAAATCCTTCCCGCGCCGACGAAATCACAAAATTGATGGAGGAGATCCTCGACATCCACAAACAGTAAGACAATGAAAACCATAAGAATAGGAACCAGAAATAGTCCGCTCGCCCTTTGGCAGGCTCACGAAGTTGAATCTAAACTTCAGAATCTTGGATTACAGACGGAAATCGTTCCAATCATCAGTTCCGGCGACAAAAACCTGAACCAACCGCTTTACGCATTGGGAATCACTGGAATTTTCACAAAAGATTTGGACATTGCTTTGCTTAATGATGAAATCGATATTGCGGTTCATTCCTTAAAAGATGTTCCGACACTTTTACCTGAAAACGTTCAGATTTCTGCAGTTTTGGAAAGAGATTTTCCGGAAGATGTATTGGTTAGAAATAATGATGCTCAACCTTTGGATTTGAATGTTTTGAAAATTGCAACCAGCAGTTTAAGAAGACGTGCTTTCTGGTTGAAGGAATTTCCGGAAACTGAATTCACAGATATTCGCGGAAACGTTCAAACCCGTTTGAAAAAACTGGGTGACGGTGTTGCAGATGCGACGATTTTTTCATTAGCAGGAATCAAAAGGATGAATCTGGATGTGGAATATGAGCAGATTCCGTTTTTGTTGCAAGCACCTTCGCAAGGTGTGGTTACAATCGCGAGTAAAATTGACAATCCTGAATTGAGCGATATTTTAAAATCGATTTCTCACAAGGAAACTGAGATTTGTATTACCATAGAAAGAGAATTCCTGAAAACTTTGGAAGGCGGTTGTACGGCGCCGATTGGTGCAAAAGCGGAATTGATTGGAAATCAAATCCGATTTGTTGGAAGACTTTGTTCGCTGGACGGAAAAGATTGCATCGAAACCGATGAGATTTTTGATTGGAACGAATCTGAAAATTTTGGAGCGAAATTAGCTTTCAAAGTTTTGGAAAACGGCGGAAAAGAATTGATGGATGAGATTCGTAAAAGTATTTAATTAATTTTAATTCTACGCCTAGTTTGTCATTCCGGAGGAATCTAGACAGTTGAGATTCCTCCGGAATGACAAAATAATGTTTTAATAATGTCAGTCTGAGGCTCTCGAAGACTTTATAAATATGAAAATCCTTTTTACAAAATCACTGGACCAAGAAAAAGTTGCTGAGAAATTGGGAACTGTCACACTGAGCGGAGTCGAAGTGTCAGTTGATTTTGTGGAGGTCATCAAAACGGAATTCATTAAAACGAAAACTTTCGGTTTGAAGAATTATTCTTTGATTTTCACAAGTGTGAATGGTGTGAAATCCTTCTTCGAAAATGGTTTTGATGCGAATGAGAATTTTGCTGAGAAGAATTATAATAAGATCTACGCCGTTGGTTCGCAGACGAAAAAGGAATTGAGGAAACATAATTTTGGGACTTTCAAACTTTGTAAGAATGCGAGCGAACTTTCACAGTTCATTACAGAAAATTCTGTGGATGAGAAATTTTTGCATTTTTGTGGCGATTTGGCGTTGGATATTTTGGATGAAAAATTGCCGTTGCAAAATATTTCTTACAAGAAAATCCCAGTTTATAAGACTGAATTGTTGTTTCCGAAAATCAATGAGAAATATCAGGCTGTGGTTTTCTTCAGTCCGAGTGGAGTTCGTAGTTTTGCGAAGTTCAACGGTTTGGAGGATTTGAAGATTTTTTCGATTGGAAAAACAACGACTTCGGAATTGAAGAAACTCACTGAAAATAAAATAATTACAAGTCATAAAAATACTTTGGCGGATTTGTTGAATTTGATTTCTGCAGATGTGAAATCGTAATTTAAAAAATCAATAGGAATGGGCTTTAGCGGCTTTAGCCCATTTTTAAAAGCGAAATGAAAATGGCTTTAGCCAAAACATGGTTTAAATTTTGGCTAAAGCCTAAATGTTGCAAATTTTTGACATCAGGCTGAAGCCCGACGCTATTGATAAATAATTGCATATTATACATATTATAATGGTTGTTGTATTTTTTGCAACAACTTGAATTTAGAAAATTTTGAACTGTTGCAATTTTTGTAATGGTTCAAATAAGTAAAATAACTTTAAAATTGATTTTTCAGAAAAGTTTAACTGCCGGGAAAGCTGATTTGGAAGACTAATGTTGAAACTTTGCGAAGCGCGCCCCGACTTGAACGGAGCTCTTTTTCTTTTTGTTGCATTGGACTAAGCTCGGGCAACAAAAAGAAAAAAGCGGGAGTGGAAGGCGGAAAAAGGCGCCCAAATAATTTAAGAAAATGATAAAGAACGACCTATACTTGAAGGCCTTGCGAGGCGAAACCGTGGAAAGACCGCCTGTGTGGATGATGAGACAAGCCGGAAGATACTTGCCGGAATTCATTGCGTTGCGCGATAAATACGACTTTTTTACACGATGCCAGACGCCGGAATTGGCCTCGGAAATTACGGTTCAGCCGATTAGAAGATTTCCTTTGGACGCGGCGATTCTGTTCTCGGATATTTTGGTGGTTCCGCAAGCGATGGGCATCGATTTCAAAATGAAGGAATCTGTTGGACCTTGGTTGGACGAACCTATCAGAACCGCTGAACAAGTTGACGATGTGGTAGTTCCAGACGTGAATGACACTTTGGGTTACGTTTTCGATGCGATAGAAATGACTTTGGAAAAGCTGGACAATGAGATTCCTTTGATTGGATTTGCTGGTTCGCCTTGGACGATTTTCTGTTATTGCATCGAGGGAAGAGGTTCTAAGGATTTCAACATTGCGAAGTCATTTTGTTTTTTGCAAACAGAAGCGGCTCACAAATTATTGCAAAAAATAACGGACACGACGATTGCTTATTTGAAACGAAAAGTGGAGAAAGGTGTTTCTGCGGTTCAGGTTTTTGACAGTTGGGGCGGAATGCTTTCGCCAGCTGATTATCAAGAGTTTTCTTGGCAATATATCAATCAGATTGTAGAAGCTTTGGCGCCATTAACGCACGTTGTGGTTTTCGGGAAAGGCTGTTGGTTTGCGCTGGAAGATATGACGAAATCTAAAGCATCTGCTTTGGGTGTTGACTGGACGATTACGCCGGAATTGGCTAGAAAGTTTACCAATAATTCTGTGACTTTGCAAGGGAATTTTGACCCATCAAGATTGCACTCTACGCCGGCAACGATTCGGAAAATGGTTCACGAGATGATTGACCGTTTTGGAAAAGATAAATATATTGTGAATCTCGGACACGGCATTTTACCAAATATTCCGGTTGAAAATGCGGAAGCTTTTATAAAGGCCGTTGTAGATTGGAAAGCATAATAAAAAAAGGAGCAAATTAATTTGCTCCTTTTTGTTATTCTAATTGTCCTGGTGTAGGTTGTGGTTGCGCAGATTTTACAGCTTCATTATTCAATCCGTCTTTTTGAGGAATTGTTTGTCTTTGAAGTTTTTTGTCTGCTTCTTTTTGTCTTTGCTCAATATTCGCCGTATCTACAGTTCTATTCATACTGTTTGATTCAACTGGCGTTTTCAATTTCATTTCTGTTGAATTGGCTGGTTTTTCTGCCATTTTGATTTTAGTATCTTTTTTCTGAGTTGTCTGTGCAGAAGTGATTATCGTTCCGAAAACTATAAAGGCGGCTGTTGTGATTAACTTTTTCATAATAATTTATTTAGTGTTGATTATTAAAGTCAAACATTAAACCAATATGATTTAAAATTTAGAAACGTTGGGGTTTTTGGGAAAACTTTAGGATAAATTATTTTTCTAAGACCTTTCTCAATTTCTCCACAAAAACATAAGTTGCCGGACAAATCAACGTATTTTGAATTGTGAGATTATTGATTTGATAGATTTTTTTTCGGTCTGTATGAGGATACTCTCTGCAGGCTTTTGGACGGACATCGTATATTGAACAAGTGTTATCATCATTCAGAAAAAAGCAAGGTAAGTTTTGGAGAACTTTGTCTTGGTCCTCATCCACTCGTAGAAATTTCGTTTCGAAATCTGCAGGTTTCATTCGGAGATGTTTTGATATTCTCTCTATATCTTTTTCTACGTAAAGCGGACCTGTAGTTTTGCAACAATTGGCACAACTGAGACAATCAATTTCAGCAAAAGTCTCTTCGTGTTTTTCTACTACAAGATAATCCAGATTTTTCGGCGGTTTCTTTTTGAGGCCATCCAGGAATTTTCTGTGGTCTTTTTGCTTTAGCTGAGCTTGTTTTTTATAAAATTCTAAGTCCATATCTAAGAAATTTCTGGCAACGGAGCTGGCAAGTTTGTATTAATTTTATCCAAATTCAAAACGGTAAATTGATTGGTCTCATCCGGGCCATACATTTTTTCGAATTTTGCGCCGTAAATAATTTCTTCCGAAGTGTAGCTCGTTCTCTGCACAACATCACTGGAAAAAATACTGTCAAATGCTTTTACGTGAACAATTATTTCGATGTCAATATTTTTCAGGTCTTCAGGTGTTAACCCAAAAAAGGGTGATTCTTCATTTATATAATGTACAATTGTCCAATTCAAAATTAATGAAGTAATCTTTGTAACTTCTAATTTCAGGGTATAAAAAGAACTTTTTGTTTCTCCGTTTTCTGTAATTTCAAAAGAAGATAAAACCGTAATACTTGCATCTGTAAGCGATGTGTTCTTGAATGGTGCCATCCGAAACATCAGTCCAGATTTGTCTTTGTAAGGGGAAATCAGAGCAATATCACTGAATTTCAAAAAAGCCCGAGGTCGTGAAAATCGTCCGTAAAAAAGTCCTGTCGCAATCGCAAATGCCAAAAGTCCCAAGAATGCTTCAAATGTTGCTACCAAACTTGCCAGAAAACCGACAGGCGCAATCCGACCATAACCAACCGTTGTAAACGTCTGTGAACTGAAGAAAAAGACATCCGTGAATTCATTTGTGAAATTACTTTTATCAATTCCCGTAAGATGTTCTATTCCTATCGAATAATAAATCAAAGCGAAAATAAAATTCACAATAATATAACTCCCAACCAAAAGTCCGATGAACTGCCACCTTTTCAAATCCAGCATCGTATGATACCAGCTGAAACGGTTCAGGATATTGATTCCTTTCTTTTTGATATTCGGATGACCATCTTTATTGATGAATCTGCCTGAAAAATTATCGCCAAAACCTGTGTCTTTGGTTGACTTTAATCTGGAAAAACTGAATTTTGACATATTTGCAAAATTACATTTTAATTTGTTTTAATTTTGTTAAATGAAAGATATTACAAGTCGTGAAGACGTAGAATTATTGGTCAACAAATTCTATGATAAAGTGATAAAAGACGATGTTATCGGATTTTTCTTTACAGATGTTGCGAAAATAGAACTCAACAAGCATTTGCCTAAAATGTATAATTTCTGGGAAAGCATCTTACTCGGAAATCCAGTTTACGAAGGTCATCCGATGGCGAAACATTTTCCAATCAATGAAGTTGCAGCGTTGGAAGAAAGACATTTCAACCGTTGGCTGCAGATTTGGGAAGAAACTGTTCACGAGCACTTCGAAGGTAAAAATACAGAAACCGCCATTGCCAGAGCTTTGAACATCGCCAGAATTATGCATCATAAAATGGTGAATGCGAGAAGCTAAGCCTATTTTCAGAAATTAAGTAAATGTAACTGGCAATCAATCCAGTCCGTCAGCATATGAAACAATAATCCAACGCCAATAATCCTTGGAATGCCTCTAAAAAATAACAGTAGAAAATAAATACCAATTGCCCAATAGGTGTGAAACGGATGATAATTGATACTGCACCTGTCTGGAGAAAAAATTGGCGTACTCAACAAATGGTCTGCATCCACCAACATCGTTGCCAGCATTATGAAATAAGCTTTTTTCCAATCTTTTCTGAAGAACAAGAAAGCCAGCACAACAGGAAAAACGAAGTGCAAAGAATAATGCAAAATCGGTCTCAGCCAAGAATATTCCATCAGATTCTTCCTTTTAAATAATCTTGTCGCAATTCCTCATCCAGTTTTTCAATCGCATATCGGAGACTGGTTCTTGCCATTTCTTTGTAATGAAGATTAAGGAAATCCAGTAATTCTTTTTCATTCATTTTTCCCATTTCTCGGAGAAGCCAGCCGTTGGCTTTGTGCATCAAATCGTGTGGATGTTTCAGGTTTTTGAGAGCGAAGGTTTTGGTTAATTCAAATTGTCCTTTTTTGATGTGATGCATTGTTCCGACAATCGCCATTCGCATTTCCCACATATTTTTGGAATCAGATAATTTTTCTAAGATTTTAGAATCCTGATTTTCAAAATAATATCGACCTAAAATTTTATAACACGATGTGTCAACCAAATCCCAATTGTTGATGTGTTTTGTGTGATTCAGATAAAAATCAATGATTTCTTTTTGCTGAATTTTATCCTTAGTTTTCTCATATTTATAAACCAAAATCAGCAAAGCCGTCAAGCGATGTTCGTGAATTTTTGAAGACAACAATTCGCTGAGTTCTTCAAGAGAGATTTTATTGTAAAATTCTTTCGCAACGCTTCTTTGGTCTGGAACAGTTACTCCAATAAAAACATCGCCTTCGCCATATTCGCCTTTTCCTGTTTTGAAAAATTTGGGGAAGAATTCGGCTTTTTCGGGAATGGAAAGGACTTCGAGCGCTTGTTTTATATCATCAACTGACTTCATTTTAAATTCAGTTTATCTGTAATTTTTTTAACTTCTTCCTTACTAAATTTTCCAGAAATTTGAATTTTTCCATTTGGAATGGCCTCCATCACAACTGGTGCAGAAATTATTTTTTTATTAACAACAATTGCAATCGGTTTTCCTATATTTTTAAAGCTTAAAAGATGAAACAAAGCAGCGCCTTCTTCATCCAATTCTATATTGATTATAAGTCTTTTAAGTTCGTCCAAATTTTCCTTGGCATTAGAAACATTTTTCAAAACAATTGAAGGTTTTGTAGAAAGTTTCATTTTAATAACATCTTTCGTTTCATCATTCAAAACTTCGTAAAATCCATCTTGAAGATTGGTTTTTACGGGAACAAAATCATTAGAATCAAATTTTGAAGATACTTCATTATTAGAGATTTCCGTTTCCAGTTTACTTAGTTTTTCTCCTATCCAAAAGAATTTTTCTTGAATTTTCCCTTGAATGTTTCCATAATCAGAAGTGTATTTTTTGTACGATGGAGAAGTTATAAATTTATAAAGTTCATTAATCTCATTATCAGTAAAGAATTCTTTATATACCGCACGGATTTGAGCTAGGATTTCTTCATCAGTTAGCTTTGAATCAATTTCATCCCAAAATTCTTTCGGAGCATTCGGATATGCAACTTTCATCGGTTTTATTCCATATTCTACAATATTAGCTTTGTAAGCTTCAAAAGTTTGATTTCCAATTACAATTGAATCAATTTTTTGATTTTGAGACAATTGATTTTGAGAAAAACCAAATACAAAAACCAACAAATTAAAAAGACAAAATAGATTTTTCATCATTTACAAATCACTTCAAATTAAGTTGATTCTGAAACTCTTCAAGATATTTAGCCAAATGAAAACCATCCATCAAACCGTGATGTCCTTCTATAGAAACTGGCAACATTTTTCGTCCGTTTTTCTCAGAGAATTTTCCGAAGACAATTTTAGGAATCGATTCTTTCGGGTCGAAATCTGTCGGATGAAGCAAACCTGTAAAATGCGTCCAAGGCATCGTAGAATGTCGGATATGATTAGGTGGAAGTGACTCGTTTTTAATTCTTAAACCTGTGGAATTCTGAACCTCATCAATTTCTTTTTGCAGATTCTGGTTAAAGGTTTGAAAATCATCAGAATATTCGAAATAAGAGAAACCAAATGTTCCGTCATTTCTTCCAATCGTAGAACCGACGTGCACAATATCGAAGGCTATAACTTCATCATTCACAACTCTATAACCAAATTCCTCAACCGAATTCACTGCTTTCATCGATTTGTGAAGATAATGAGCAAAGAAAGATTCGTTATTCTCTTTTGCCAATTGAAAAGTTTCGGTACAATCAACTTCTGTTACAATTCCAAAATAAGGACTTTTCATTCCGGAAAAGAATTCGAAATGTTCTTTTCTTTTCCAGTTTTCGATGTCAATCACTTTCATTTTTAATGAATTTCTTCTAATATTTTTTCCTCTGTTGCAATCTTATTCGGATTCGCCACTTTTCCAATCGTAAGACCTTGAACTACAATTGAAAACACAACAACACAATAAGTGATACTGATGATAATTTTGTTGTATTCGTTCTGGGGAATCGACAACGCCAAAGCGATGGATACACCGCCACGAATTCCACCCCAAACCAGAACTTTCACAGTTTGTGGACTAAATCTGTATCTTAATGACATAAACTTCGTCGGAACAAAAATCGCAACCCAACGTGCCAATAAAACGATTAAAATACAAATTCCACCAGCAACCAAATATTCATTTAAGTCTTTGATTAACAGTAATTCAAAACCGATAAATAGGAATAGAACTGCGTTCATAATTTCGTCAATCAATTCCCAGAATTTAATCAAATAATCTTGCGTCTCCGATTTCATTTTGAAACTCTCGCTGAAATTTCCCATAAACAATCCGGCCGCAACCATCGCTAAAGGTGCAGAAATATGCATCTCGTGAGCAATCAAATAACCGCCCATAACGACTGATAATGTGATGAGTACGGAAATAATGTAATCATCCACCATTCTCATCGCTCTGGAAGCTGATAATCCAAGAAGAACACCTAAAAGCAATCCGCCTCCAGCTTCACGAAGAAGCAGCAAGCCTATGCTTTCGACATTCAAATCGATTTCTTTTCCGATGGCCAATTGTAAAACGACCGTGAAAACCACAACCGCCATCCCATCATTGAAAAGAGATTCTCCTGCCACTTTAGTTTCCAATGATTTTGAAACATTCGCCTGCTTCAAAATACTAAGAACTGCGACTGGGTCGGTCGGGGAAATCAATGCGCCAAAAACGAGACAGTAAATAAATGGAATTTGAACACCAGCAAAAGGCAACAGATAATAAGCGCCAAAAGCGACAGCAAACGTGGAAATAATCACGCCGACTGTAGAAAATATCACAACCGGTCCAAATTGTTCCTTTAAATCTTTGATGTTAATGTGGATTCCACCAGCAAAAAGCAGGAAGTTAAGCATTGCGCCCATCAGAACTTCGGTGAAATCAAAATTGTTGATGAGTTCCGTCAAATGGCTCGTCGTTTTCGGTAAAAAATTATCGCCTGAAGCAACCAAAGTTACCGAAACAATAATCGCGATGACCATAATTCCGATTGCACTAGGCAATTTTAGAATTCTGTGATTGATGTAAGCAAACAGTGATGCTAACACAATTAGGACTGAAAATGAGTAATATAACTCCATTAATATTTTTGTTTTATCTAAATTTAGACTCCGTTAGAAGTCGTTATAAATGACTTTGATGTAGGTTTTTATATTGTTGTTTTCCCAAATGTCAAACATTCCGCCAGTTGCAGGTTTGGACGACCTCGACGCTTGCCGTGGAATTTGGATGACATTGATTAAAATATATTCGTCGCCGACAGAGTTGACGAGATAAGCAGAATCCTCCGATTTTCCATCGCCGGAATCCAAAATGGCGCTCGTCAGCAATTTGAACTGGCTGAGATAATACGTGAAATTTTTCACATCCTGCTGCTTGTCATAACATTGCAGCACTATCATCAGCAAGTCAAGATTTGTCGGGTCTTCGGACAAAAGTTGATTCGCTTTTGCTATAGTTTCCACGTAATCCTGTTTTTTGAAATCGTCCAAAAGTTTCTTGAACGGTTTATCACTTGTAGAGACAGTTTTTTCTAAGAAAGTCCTGCCATAATACAAATATTGAGCTTCCAGACTGTCTATGGATTTTGGCAAGCCTTTGTATTTGAAAAGCATTTTCTGATAATAAAAATCCGACTTCTTGTCCGAAATTTCTTTCTTGATACTCACCAAATTGATTTTTGACTTCTGAGAAAACCCAAAAGCCGCCATCATCAAAAAGAAAAATAAAAAGATTCTATTCATTAATTTCTTCTTCTTCCTCAAAATATTCGAACAGCAAATCGTTGTAAGGGAAACGAGAAATATGAATCCTGTGAACCTCATCGTAAATCATTTTCTTCATCTCTGGGAAATTTTCCTTCGTCAAAGCTGAAATGAAAACGGTTGGGAATTTGGATTTTGCCATCCACGTTTTTTTCCATTCTTCAAGCGAGATATTCTTGTGAGAACCAGGCATCAAATCATCCTCGTCCTTTTTCTCGTAGCTGAAATCATCGATTTTGTTGAAAACCATAATCATCGGTTTTTGATGTGCATCGATTTCCTGAAGAATTTCATTTACTGAATTAATATGGTCTTCGAAACTTTCGTGAGAAATATCAACAACGTGAATCAGCAAATCCGCTTCACGAACCTCATCCAAAGTCGATTTGAAACTCTCTACCAGCTGAGTCGGCAACTTTCTGATGAATCCAACTGTGTCTGTTAAAAGGAAAGGCAAATTTCCAATTACCACTTTACGAACTGTTGTATCTAATGTTGCAAATAATTTATTTTCAGCAAAAACATCTGATTTTGAAAGAGCGTTCATTAATGTTGATTTTCCAACATTTGTGTAACCAACGAGCGCTGTACGCACCATTTTTCCACGGTTGTTTCGCTGCGTTCCCATTTGCTTATCGATGACCTTTAGCTTTTCTTTTAATAAAGTGATTCGGTCACGGATAATCCTTCTATCGGTTTCAATTTCCGTTTCCCCAGGTCCACGCATTCCGATTCCCCCTTTTTGTTTATCTAAGTGGGACCACATCCTGCTCAATCTTGGCAAAAGATACTGATATTGAGCCAATTCAACCTGAGTTCTTGCGTACGAAGTCTGAGCTCTCTGGGCAAAAATATCGAGAATCAAATTGGTTCTATCCAAAACTTTAACTTCCATTTCGCGCTCCAAATTCTTCAATTGAGAAGGCGACAATTCATCATCAAAAATGACTGTTCCTATTTTTTTCTCTTTTATATAATCACGGATTTCCTCCATTTTCCCTTTACCAACGAAGGTTTTAGAATCCGGCTGAGTCAATCTTTGGGTGAAACGTTTATCAACAGTAGCGCCGGCTGTGAAAGCCAGAAACTCCAGTTCGTCCATATATTCTATCAGTTTATCTTCGCTTTGGTTTTGGGTAATTAGACCAACCAAAACCGCTTTTTCATACTGATGTTCTTTATTTTCTATCATTAAATTATATTATTATCTGATTCTGACAAGATACTATTTTTTATCAAAAAAACAAAATACAAAGACTAAGCCGTGAGCAATTAACACCATCGAAAATCATAGTTTTCTATTAATAAAACAAAAAAGACCGCTCAAAAAGAACGGCCTTGACATAATTTAAAATTGAATAAATGATTATTTCTTGATGATTTTGAAAGTTTTAATTTCTCCCAAGATTCTCGCATTGACGATATAATTTCCAGCAGGTAAGCTTGACAAATTAATATCCGCTTCTTTACGATTCAGTTCTTTGGAATAAACTCGTTTTCCTGACATATCATAAATATCTAAACTTTTGATTTCCTTAGCATAAGAAACTTTCAAGAAGTCTTTTACAGGATTTGGATAGAATGAAATTTGGCTTTTTACAACTTCTGCGGTGGCAAGAATTCCTGTTACATTCACATTGAAAACACAAGTATCTATCACTACGCCATTGTAAACCAAATTGTGAATTACAATTGTATTTCCGATTGGGAAATTTGCACCAGACTCTAAACCTTGAACCAAAACAACTTCCGGAGTCGGAATTTCACAAACATAACTTACTTTGAAAACACCATCAAATCCATCTTTTGCAACCCAGTCGTTTCCATTCTTCGTGAAAGCTGTAGTTCCGTTTGATAAAGCAGATTTTGTTTCCCAAGAAATAAGCGGTCCGTCTGCATTTATTGCAACCCAATATTTTCCAGCTGTAAGTTCCAGCGTCGCAGGTAATTTGATAACTGCTTCGTAAGCAGAACCTCCACTGGTAGTGCCAATTTCAGTTTGTGATTCCAAAGGCAGACTGGTATAATTAATAATCAATTCGCCTGGTTTTCCATTATTATCCTTGTAGAAAGTCAATGTTGCGCCGTAAGAGAATCTAATTAGATGAGGAATGATTTTATCAATTTTCAAATTTTTCCCGGCAGGAATCACAAAATCGTTGGCAACTGTATTGAAGTTAGAAGTTGCCATCCAGTTTTGGAAGTTGTTCCCAGGATAATCTATTCCACAAGACGTATTGCTCGGAGGTGTACAATTGAAAGTCAAATTGTAATCCACTTTTGCAGTGCTTGCTCCAGGAAGTGTATTTGCATTGACATCTGCCGGACAAGCGAAATCACATCCCGGGTCTGTAACGCCACCTGAAATTTTCAATGTATAATCTTCAACTTGTCCTGTGCTGTAATAATATCCACAGGCTCCTGTTGGCCAGAACATAGAATAGGTTGTTGCAGAAACTATTTTCAGAATTCTCAAACGAGTGTTTCCATTCAACACATTTTGAGGAACTGTGAACTGGAATTCTGTAAACTTCCCGTCTTCTCCGGTAGAATTAAACAAGTAACCTTCCTGAATAATTTCATTCTGTTCGTCTAAGATTCCGTTTTGGTTCCAATCCATAAACAAAGTGTAAGTATCTGCAGCGAATGCGGAACCATTTTTACCTTTTAATTTAACAGTGTAAGTTTGTCCAGCTGTCAGGTCAAATGTTTTGTTTGTAAAATCCTCATAATAGTCCGTAGAACTTGCAGAAGATGTATTTGAATTAACGCCTACAATCTCGAAAGACGTAATAGGAGTCGGCGCAAAAAAGTTGGTTTGCTGTTGAACCGTACAATAATTAGTAGGAGAAGGATTGTCTGGTAAAACTCTGAAATAAACTTGGCCCTTATGACCATTTGCCCCAAAATCCTGAACATTGATTCTCCACATTCCTGGTGTATCCGGCATAGCTTCTCCCCAAGGATAAGACTGTGTGAACTGATTGATTGTCATTTCGAATTCTCCGTTTGCATCTGCCAGTTTTTCTTCGGAAGGTGTAATCTCTGAACCAGATTCATACGGCGAGAAGATATGAACCTTAACTTGTACAAATGGTTCCAGGTTTTTAATCTTCAATTTAAAACCTTGCGTTTCAAACTGACTCATAGTCAAAGTACTGCTTGAAACAGAAGCTTGTAAAACGTCACTTGCATTGGCTACAACGTTCAATGTTGCATTGGCTGTTTTTCCTTGAGCATCAGTTGCTTTTACAGTATGCGCTCCTTTTACAGAACTAATCATTTTAGCACTGATTTGTACAGAAAAATTTCCTTGAGCATCAACTGTTCCTGTAAAGTCTCTCCATCTTTTTCCATTTGGATCGGTATCATAAACTGTAACTGTCGTATTAGGAGTAAATCCAGTTCCAACGACAGGAAATCCACCTGACCAATACCAAAATTCTTCAATTGTGTTCGCTTCATCGGAAACCAAAGAAGTATCCAATGTAATCTGCTGTGCGCTAGTTATGCCGAACATAATTAGAAACAGCCACTTAAATAGTAATTTCACATCCATTTTGTAAATATTTTATAATTATTGAGACAATATTAGAATATCATCAAAGAATTTAAATATTTGTTGAGATAACAATATAACTACTATCAGAAACTATGAGGTAACATTATATATACATTTTGGATAATGCTTTGAAAATCAATTAATTAAAAAAGTAATTGATTTTGAAATTAATTCTTCCTATCTTCGAGTCATATTTCTGAAAATGCGTTGGACTTATTGTCTATTTTTTGCTTTTAATCTGGTATTTATTTCCGGTCAAACCAGTTTTTCCAAAGAACCGGACAAGTACGCCTCTACTCTTCTAAAGCAGACTGTAGATTATATGCAGACCAATAGAACAAAGGCAATGAGTTATTTACAAGAAGCTCTTAAGCTGGAAAACAAATTGGCTGACAGTACAAAAATCAGTCTTTATGTAACTGCAGGCAATATTTACAAAGACCAAGAATCTTACTATCAAGCACTTAATTATTATTACAAAGGTCTCGAAATCAATAATAAAATAGACGCACGAGATTCTTATTCTATCCTTAATAATATTGGTGGTTGCTATTATTTTATGGGTAATTATAAAAAAGCCCGTCACTTTTGGGAACAATCTCTTAAAAAATTTGAAAGTATTAAACCTGATGAGAAATCTGTAGAAGGTTCTATTATTTACAACAATCTCGCAGTTCTGGAAAAAGAACAGGGAAATTATGCCCGAGCATTGGAAATGTTGAAAGAATTTAAAAATCGGAATACGGTTGCAAAAGACACGCTTAATATTATTATGGCTTATGAAAATATTGCCAACGTCAGTTTAAAATTGAAGGAAACCGAAACCGCTGTAGAAAACTTAAGACAAGGGATAACTTTAGCGAAAAAAATAAAATCTCCTTATGATATCGCAAGTCTTTATAATATCCTTGGGAAAATAAACCTTGAGAATTTAAACGTTCGGGATTCTGCTTTATATTATTTGAAAAATGCTTACAGCATCGCTGACAAGAGTAGTTTTTCCGACATCAAACTTCTTTCTTCAGAAAGTCTGGTAAAGCTTTTTGAAAAGGAAAAAGATTACAAAAATGCGTTGCAATATCTTCACACTGCAAAGTCATTATCCGAAGCTTCTATTAATCAGGAAAATGATAAAAAAGTGAACCGATTGGAAATTGAGTTCAATGAAAAAATGACTCAGAATGAACTTTTGGCTTCTCAAACGAAAAGAGAACGGTTCTTTATTTTTGGAATTGTGTTGCTACTATTTTGCTCTGTTATTATCTTTCTGATGTTCAAATTACAAAAAAGCAAAACGGCAAAACGAGCTGCGGAAAATGAATTGTTAGAAAAGAAATTAGAGGAAAAGAACAAGGAACTGACGAACAGCGCGATTCAAATGCTGCAAACTTCCGAAATCATTCAATCCACACAAAAGGAATTAAGCGAACTGAATTCGGGGACAGAAATGTCTGACAACAAGATATTTCATATTATTTCTGAACTCAAAAAAAGTTCAAAAGGCTTCGGAAAAGATGAATTCTACAAGATTTTTATGGAAACCGAAGACCAATTCTACAAGAAACTTCTGAATGAATTTCCTGACCTGACGAAGAATGAATTGAGACTCTGCGCGTTTCTAAAACTTAATTTATCCTCGAAAGAAATTTCCGACATCACGCACCAAAGTCCACACAGTATTGTTGTTGCGAGGTCAAGACTTAGAAAAAAATTAAGGCTATCCAATTCGGAAAGCCTCAATAATTTTTTGATTAAATATTAATCGCTTAGCTAACTAAAGTCGCTGTCAAAGTTTTCTCAAAACTGAAAGCCTGACTTACAGGGCAATTTTCTTTCGCATCTTTTGCAATTTTCTGGAAATCATCTTCTGAAATTCCTGGAATTTTAGCATTCAAAGTCAATTCTGACAAAGTAATTTTCCCATCAACCAAACTGATTTTACAATCTGTTTCCAAAGTTTCAGGATTGTAACCAGCTTCTGTCAGCAACGCTGAAGTTTTCATTGTAAAACAACCTGCGTGAGCTGCTGCCAACAATTCTTCCGGATTGGTTCCAACACCGTCTTCAAATCTGCTTTTGAAGGAATACTGAGTATCATTAAGCGTTGTACTTTGAGTTGTTAAAACGCCACTCCCATCTTTTACTGTGCCTTTCCAGACTGCTTTTGCACTTCTTTTCATAATTTTTTGATTTTATTAAATTGATTTATTGATGTTATATTCTTGAATCTTTTAACTTTTTTCTTGTGTCTTCTCTTAATCCCAATCTTGCTCAACAAATTTCATTTTGTCACCGTTTGAATTTGATAAAGTTAAGAAATGTCCTTCGATTTTGTACTGATTCATATTCGGCAAATCTTTTCCAAATAATTCTTCCAACTTCATTCTGCCGTCACAATACATCATTGTGGAACCAACGCCTGAGAATTTAGCTTTTCCTTTATTAAATTCTGCCGTAAAAAACATTCCGTTGCAACCCATTTTTGCAGTGTAACGATGCGGCGATTCTGCATTTTTTGTCAAATCAATGTTAGCTTCCAACTTTACCAATTCTGGTTTTGTGAAATCCTTATATTCAACAAGCATCCATTTTTTGTGAAGATTTTGCATTCCTGAGATTGATTGATTTGATGATTTACAAGAAATTCCAAGTAGTAATATTAATGATAAAATACCGATTGACTGTAGAAATTTCATACTTTGAACTTTGCATAATCTCTTATCCAAATTCATACCATTAGATTTAAAATAATGAGTAAATTAGCCCCATTAAAATAAATTTCTATTATGAAAAAAATATTTTTGGCGCTGACTTTTTTATTGAGTTTTGCGCAAATGAGAGCAGATGAAGGAATGTGGCTTCTGATGCTTGTAAAAAGACTGAACGGAGTTGATATGCAGAAAGAAGGTCTGCACTTGACACCGGAAGAAATCTATTCTGTGAACAACTCCAGTTTGAAAGATGCCATCGTAAGTTTTGGTGGTTTCTGTACAGGCGAAATGGTTTCCAGCCAAGGTTTGATTTTTACGAATCACCATTGTGGTTATGATGCTGTTGCGGCAGCTTCTACGCCTGAAAAAGATTATCTGAAAAACGGATTCTGGGCAATGAAACCGAATGAAGAATTCAACGCAAAAGGTCTTTACGTAAGATTCCTTGTAAGAATGGATGACGTTTCTGCAAGAATCAATGCAAAACTGAATAACAATATGTCTGCTGCTGACAGAAAAGCTGTTATCGATGCAGAATACAAAGCTATTCAAACAGAAAACTCTGAGAACGGGAAATATACTGTTGTAGTAAGAGATTTCTTCAACGGAAATGAGTTCTATTATTTTGTTTATCAAGACTATAAAGACATCAGATTGGTTGGTGCACCACCTTCATCTTTAGGTAAATTTGGTGGCGATACAGACAACTGGGAATGGCCAAGACACACTGCAGATTTCACAGTTTTCCGTGCTTACGGCGATGCTAATGGAAATCCGGCAGAATATTCTGAAACCAACGTTCCATTGAAGCCAAAACATCATTTACCCGTTTCTCTTAAAGGTTACAAGCCTGGAGATTTCACAATGATTCTTGGTTATCCAGGAAGAACCAACCGTTATTTAACTTCTTACGGAATCGAGCAAATGGTAGACAAAGATTATCCGGCTTGGGTTGAAGCTTCCAAAGTGGCGATGGACGTGATGAAAAAATATATGGACAAGGACAAAGCGACTCAGTTGGATTATGCTTCTCAGTACGCAAGTGTTGCCAATTACTGGAAAAACAGACAGGGAACGATTGACGCTGTGAAGAAAAACGGAACAGTTTCTGAAAAACAAAAAACTGAGCAAACATACAACCAATGGGCAGCTCAGTCTCCGAACGAGCAAACTTATTACAATGTTTTGCCGGAAATTCAAACTTATTACAAACAGATTTCTGGTAGAAATGTAGAACGTAATTATGGTGGAATTTTACAAAGAAATGCGCATTATATTGCAACAGCTTTCCAGTTAGGAAGCCTATTCAAAACTTACGCAGACCAAGACGAAGCTGGAAAAACGGCAATGAAACCAAAAGTTCTTGAAGCAGTTGAAAAAGCTTACGATGGTTTCCACGATAATGTAGAAGGAGAAATGTTAGTTGCTTTAACTTCTCTTTATAAATCAAAAGTGGCTAAGGAATTTGCTTCAACAACTATTCTGGAAGCTGATGTAGCAAATCTTTCGAACTTGGCTTATGCTTCTATTTTTGCTAATAAAAAATCAGCGTTGGCTTTCATCGAGAATCCAGACAGACTAAAAATCGATGCTGATAAATTGAGACAATTTGTAAACGGTGTTGTAGAAGACCAAAAATTAGGTGCTGAAAAATATGCTAAAGTAGATGAGAATTTTGCTAAAAACAGCAGACTTTTCTTGGACGGACTTAGAAAAGCACAGCCGGAAAAAGTATTCTATCCGGATGCTAACTCTACAATGAGATTAACTTACGGAACTGTACAAACGCTTCCTGTAAGAGACGACAGAAACTACAAAGGCATCAAAGAAAACTATTATACTGATATCAACGGAATGGTTGCCAAATACAAAAAAGGCGACGAAGAATTTGACCTTCCGAAAAAAGTTCTTGACCTTGCGAAGAAAAAAGACTACGGTCAATATGCAGACAAAGAAGGATTTATGCCAATCAATTTCTTGTCTAATAACGATATCACTGGTGGAAACTCAGGTTCTCCAATCATCGATGGAAACGGAAACTTGCTAGGTCTTGCCTTCGACGGAAACAGCGAAGCTTTGAGTGGCGACATCGTTTTCGAACCGAATTTACAGAGAACTATCAACGTTGACGTTCGTTATGTACTTTGGGTAATCGACAAATATGCTGGAGCGACTAGACTTATCAGCGAATTGACTTTGGTAAAATAATTTCTTATCAAATATCATATAAGCCACCAGTTTTGGTGGCTTTTTTGTTGGGTAAAATTCAGAAACACTGCTAAAATAATTTTTTGTAAATTAGAGAAATCATTTTTTATGAGTTTAAAAACTTTACTTCACTGGTCTTATATTTTCCCATTATTAACCCTCGCTTACTATTTATTTGGTGTAGTTGATGACAATGCCTGGCTGGCAACTTTGGGAAGTTTGCTTTTGATAAGTTCCGTTTTAGCAGCCGTACATCACGCCGAAGTTGTGGCGCATAAAGTGGGTGAACCTTTCGGAACAATCATATTAGCAATCGCAATTACTGTTTTGGAAGTTGGATTAATTGTTTCATTAATGGTAGCCGGAGGAAAAGAAACCAGTACATTAGCAAGAGACACGGTTTTCGCAGCAGTAATGTTGATTCTGAACGGAATTCTCGGCGCTTGTCTCTTAGTTGGCGGACTTAAATTCAAAGAACAATTTTTCGCCAGAACTTCCGGAAATATGGCATTGATAAGTTTGGTAGCGATTGTTGTAATGACATTAATCTTACCAAATTATACTACCAGCGAGCTTTCTGCAACATTCAGCAAAGCACAATTAATTTTCTTTTCTGTTGCATCATTAGTGATTTACAGCACATTTTTGATGGTTCAAACCGTAAGACATAGAAACTATTTTTTACCGGAAAATGATGATGAGCCTCACGCCGACCCGCCAAATAACTTCACAAGCATTATGAGTCTGGTATTTCTGATTATTTGCCTTGGTGTAGTTGTAGTGATGGCAAAAGCACTATCTCCAACAATTGAAAGCGTCGTTCATAACCTTGGCGCTCCACAAGCTTTGGTTGGTGTTATCATCGCAGCAGTCGTTCTTTTACCGGAAGGAATGGCAGCGATAAAGGCCGCAAGAAGAAATCAGTTTCAAACAAGTCTTAACTTAGCTTTAGGTTCCGCAATTGCAAGTATCGGACTTACTATTCCTTGTGTTGCTGTAGTTTCTATTATTTACGAGATGCCTTTGGTTCTCGGACTTGACATCAAATCGATGGTTTTGTTGGCTTTGTCACTTTACACCGTGATGCTTTCTTTGAGTCGAGGAAAGACGAATATTCTTTATGGCGTTGTCCTATTAGTGAATCTTCTGGCTTACATTTTCACTGTAATTGTTCCATAAAATTTATATTTTTATCGGATGAAATTTTAGGACTGCAACAAAAACTGCAGAATGGGCACTGTCAGTCTGAGGCTCTCGAAGACAAACAAAAACTCAAAAATCTTAAGATTTTTTTCAATATAAATTAAAACCGATATGAAAACCTTCGAAACCGAAAGATTAATAATGAAACTAGCAGATTTAGAAGATGCGGATTTCTTCTTAGAATTGTATAATTTGCCTTCTTTCATAAAACATATTGGCGACCGAAATCTTCGCACCAAAGAAGATGCGGAAAATTATATTTCCAGTAGATTTCTGCCTCAAATCGAAAAATTGGGATTTGGGAATTATGTTGTGATTCATAAAGAACTTAATAAAAAAATTGGAGCGGTTGGTATATTTGTACGAGAAGGAATCGATGTTCCTGATATCGGTTTTTCTTTTTTTCCAGATTTTGAAGGTAAGGGTTACGCTTACGAATCCGCTGTCAATCTGATGGAAATTGTGAAAGCGGAATTCGGAATAGAAAAACTTTCGGCGATGACTTCTGACGAAAATCTATCTTCTCAAAAACTGATTGAAAGACTTGGACTTGAATTCAAAAAATATGTGATTTTTCCTGATGATAATGAGGAATTAAGATATTATGAAAATTAATTTATAAAAAAACTGATGTCAAAAACTTACGAAACAGAACGCCTCATCATCAAACTCGTCGATATCGATGACTCTGAATTTCTAATGCAATTGCTCAACACAGAAAAATGGCTGAAGAATATTGGCGACAGAAATGTTCATAATCTGGAAGGCGTTCAGAAATATGTTCGTGAAAAGAATCTTCCGCAAATAGAAAGGTTAGGTTTTGGAAACGCCATTGTGATTCTGAAATCTAATAATGAAAAAATAGGAACTGTTGGCTTGTATGACCGTGAAGGAATCGATGGCGTGGACATTGGTTTTGCTTTTTTGGAAGAATACGAGGGGAAAGGTTATGCTTACGAATCTGCAAAGAAAATAATGGATGTCGGAATCAATGATTTTGGTATTACAAAAGTGAGTGCGATTACTTTGCCTGAGAATTTTTCATCAATCAAATTAATTGAAAAACTGGGATTAAAATTCAAAGAAGTTGTAAGAATTCCCAATGATGATGCGGATTTGAATCTTTATGAATGGAATTTAGAATAATGAACTTACCTCATCGAATCGAAATTACAGAACCAAAGAAATTAATTGGTTTTAGTATTCTCTCTTCTTTTCAGGACGATAAAACTCCGATTGTCTGGAAGAAATTTATGATGAGAAAAAATGAAATCGTAAACAGAATTCCTAATCAATTATTTTCTCTTCAAGTTTATCCTGAGAATTTTACGCCGAATCAAACTTTCACAAAATATGCTTTGGCGGAAATTTCTGATTTCGATAATATTCCACATGATTTTGAAACCTTCGAATTAGAAACTGGAAAATATTTGGTTTTCAATTACAAAGGAAAAGCGGAAAACGGACCTGAGATTTTCAGATGTATTTTTCAAAATTTCATTCCTGAAAATCAATTCGAAGTGGATAACAGACCGCATTTTGAGATTTTCGGAGATGATTATAATCCAAACAGCGATTCTGCTGAAGAAGAGATTTGGATTCCGATAAAATAATTATTCTGTAATCTCGATGATATTATTTTCTGGGTCTAGAATTACACTTTCGTAATAACCGTCGCCAGTCGTTCTCGGTTCTCCAATGATTTCAAAACCTTCATTTCTAAGTCTTTCAGTCAATTCATCCACTTTCTCTTTACTTCCAGTCGAAAAAGCCAGATGAATTAATCCTAATTTCTGAACTTCATTGTGATTATTGGCTTCGATAATATCTGGACGAAACATTATTTCCAATCGTGAACCGTTTTCGAAACTTAGAAAATACGATTCGAATTTTTTAATCGGATTGATGTATTTCTCATTGGAAACTGCATCAAAATAATTCTCATAAAAAGACCTCATCTTCTCCAAATCCTTTACCCAAAAGGCAATATGTTCAATTCTCATTTCAAATTATTTTTTAGTGATGAATTTACTTGCCAACCATTTTCGGACAGGAATATCATAAAACCTCATCGAGAAATAAGCAAATGCAATCGAAACAATAACTGTCACAATCCCTTGAAGCCAAGAATCTTCCAACGGAATTTTGTTATTCACAACCCAAGCATAAAACACATAAACAATCGGGTAATGTGTGATGTAAATCGGGTAAGAAATATCGCCTAAAAACTTACAGAATCGATTCGCTTTTTCGCCAATAACTTTTCCGCCTGCTCCCAGCCAAATTACCAACGGAAACATTATCATCAATGCAAAACATTCGTACAAAGCATTTTGCCAATGCGCTTCATTTCCACCTAATCTCGGAAAAGCTAAAAGTGCAACCAAGAGAATACTTGTAGTTAAAAATGCTTTTTTAGTGAATTTCAGTTTAGAAACTTTAGCCAAAACAATTCCAGCAAGAAAAGGAAAAGCCAATCTCGTAAAACCAATTTTCAATTGCGTCGGGTCATCAATCGACCAACCGCCAATCATATCGCCGTTCGGATTTGTAAACGCCAAATGAATGGTAAAAGCGCCTGCAATTATCATTAGAATAATTAAAATAATTTTAGACAATCGTCTTAAAACCAAAGCATAAACTATGTTGGCGATATATTCGAAAAAGAGTGACCAGCTTGGTCCGTTCAAAGGATGCATCTCGCCCCAACCTCGGATATCAAGTGACTTTCCAACCGGAAAAACCGTCATTCCAATAACCATTACCAAAATCACTTTCCAAACTGGCGTTTCCGCAATTCCACCCCAACCCAAATTAAGCGAATGTTGAAAATAAAACAAAACCGCGCCAATCAAAGAACCGATAATAATCATAGGCTGAAGTCTTACCAATCGCCTGATGAAAAAATCCTTCAAAGTCATCTTGTCCCAACGGTTATCATAAGCGTAACTAATCACAAAACCGGAAAGCATAAAGAAAAAATCGACTGCCAAATAACCGTGATTGATGATTTGTTTGGTGTGGTCTCCGTTTGAAAAAATTTCGAAAACGTGAAAGAAAACAACCGTAATTGCGGCGACACCGCGCAGTCCGTCGAGAATCTCGTAATGTGGTTTGGTTTGAGAAATTTCCATACTGATTTTAAAATTGGTCAAAAATAATGAGAATGAAATCTCCAGAATTGTCTGATATTTTTTTATTATTGTCCGATATTCTAAAAATAGAATTAATTTTAGATTTTAGAAATGAAAAATTTAAAATATTATCCAAGTAATTCGACCGAAACTTTTAGTTTTGACCACGTTCGTATTCCGTTTGATAAGCAGGTTCCGATGCATCAGCAGGAAACTTGGGAATTGGCTTACATCATTACAGGTTCGGGAATCAGAATCATAGGTGATGTTGTCGAGAGTTTTTCGGAAGGTGAAATTATTTTGATTCCACCTGACATTCCGCATTGCTGGTCTTTTGATAAAAATGTTCACGATGAAGAAGGCAAAATCGAGAACATCTGTGTTTTCATTAAAAGCGAATTTCTTGACAATTTAAAAAACTCATTTTCAGAACTTAATAAAACAATTTCTGACATTAAGGAAAATCAAAATGCATTATCATTCTTTGGAGAAACTCAGAAAAAACTTCAGGAATTGATGAAGAAAATGAGTTCTCAAAATACAATAGAACGTTTATCAAGCCTGATTCTGATTCTTGACCAAATCTCTTCTTCCAAATCTGTCAACATCGTCGGCAACAGAACTTCTGAAAGAAAAAACGAAAAGAAACTTCACGAGATTTATATGTTTATCTTGAGTAATTTTCATCGTGCAATAGAGCTGGATGAAGTGGCTAAAATTGCAGGAATGCCAAAATCGACTTTCTGTTTGTTTTTCAAAAAGATGACCGGAAAATCGTTTGTGACTTATCTTACAGATTTCAGAATTGAATCGTCGTGTCAAATGTTATTGAAAACAAAAATGTCGGTTTCGGAAATCTGTGTCGCTTCTGGTTTTAATGATATTCCTTATTATAACAGGATATTCAAGAAAATTAAAAATCAAACACCGACAGAATATCGGAAATTGAATATTTAATTATTCCAAAATCTGAGAAGCGTGGTCTTTGGTTTTTACTTTCTCAATAACCTGAATACAAATTCCTTTTTCATCAAAAACAAAAGTTGTTCTAACAATTCCCATAAACTCTCTTCCCATAAATTTCTTCAACTGCCAAACTCCGAATTTGTCTATAACATCGTGATTTTCGTCCGCAATGACATCAAACGGCAATTCATATTTGTCAGAGAAATTTTTCTGACGTTTTTCGGAGTCTGCACTCACTCCAATCAATTGAAAACCTTTTTGTTTCAAAACCGAATAATTGTCTCTCAAATTACAGGCTTCTGCAGTACAACCTGGCGTACTCGCTTTCGGATAAAAGAAAACCACGAGTTTTTTGCCTTTCAGTTTTTGAGAATCGATTTGTTCTCCGTTTTGGTTTGTTCCGATAAATTCCGGTAAAGAATCGCCAACCTTCAACATAATTTCTATTTTTGTACGACAAAGTTAGCATCAAAATGACGAAAAAGCAAAGAGCCCAGATTGTTCAGGAAGAATTAGAAAAATTATATCCCGAAGTTCCGATTCCGCTGGAGCACAAAGACGTTTATACTCTGATGGTTGCGGTTGCGCTTTCTGCCCAAACAACGGACAAAAAAGTGAATCAAATCACACCAAAACTCTTTGCAGTCGCAGACACGCCTGAGAAAATGGCAAAGTTGAGCTTTGAAGAAATCCGAGAATTGATTAAAGAAATTGGATTAACCAATTCTAAAGCAAAAAACCTAAAAAAAATGGCGGAAGTTTTGGTGGAAAAATATAATTCGGTTGTTCCTCAGACTTATGAAGAATTGGAAGGTTTAGCCGGTGTTGGTCACAAAACGGCTTCTGTCGTAATGAGTCAGGGATTTGGTTTTCCTGCTTTTCCGGTTGACACGCATATCCACAGATTGATGACACAATGGAAACTGACATCAGGCAAAAATGTTGTCGAAACCGAACGTGATGCGAAAAGTATTTGGGACGAAAGTGTCTGGAACAAATTGCATCTTCAAATTATTTTCTACGGACGAGAATATTCGCCTGCGAGAGGAAATCAGGAGAAGGATTTTTTGACTAAAATGTTGTTTGAAAAGTAATTAATCTAATAATCTTCTGTGATAATTGATTTGTCCCAAATGATAATCCAGATGAGAAAGCAAATGAATTAGGAAATATTCGGTTGTCATTTTGTAGCCTAATGATTCTTGTGGATAATCTTTTTCTAAGTCTTCTTGAGATAATTTATCCAATGTAGAATCAATCATTTTTATTGTAGATTCAACTTTTTCAATCAATTCAGTTCTGGGAATATTTTTCAGAGAAAATTCGAGTTCACGATTTCTGATATATCCGGTTTTTCCCAATTCCGCGCCAATGTAAGTATTGAGATTTCCTACCAAATGAAGACAAAGATTCCCTGCAGAATTCAAAATATTTTTATCGATTTTCCAAATGGATTCTTCACTTTGATAAGATTCGATTTCAAATTTTAATTTGTTTAAATCTCTATTATAAAGTGATTTCAGACTTTCTATTATCATAATTTAATCTTTATTTTTCATCATTCTCCTCATATGAACATATTTGGATTGACGAATTCGATGCGGATATTTTCGACCTTTCGGAATGTTATTGAAGATCAAGGCCACAATTAATAAAATCAATGCGCCACTCAAAACCGGCGACAACGCATAACAATATCCCAATTCCTGAATTTTATCTGATGGAAGAACCGCAATCAAAGCTGTCGCTCCTCCTGGCGGATGCATTGTTTTTGTGATTTGCATAACAACAATAGAAGAAGCAACTGCAACAGAAGCATTCAGCCAGAGAATTTCCGGTAAAAATTTAAAAACTGTAACACCAACCAAAGCTGACAAAACGTGCCCACCAATCAGATTTCTTGGTTGAGCCAAAGGACTATTGACAGCGCCATAAATCAAAACGCTTGATGCGCCAAATGAACCAATTAGAAAGACATTTTCAATCTCAGAGAAATGTTGAGATTGAAGAAAAGCAATCAATCCGATTCCGAAAAAAGCACCAAGAAACGACCAAAAATGGTCTTTGAAATCAACAAGTGTTTCCTGATAAAATATATATTTGGTGTGTCTTAGTCTTCTTTTGATATGCTTTCTCATTATTTTACGCCTTTCGCCCAAAGATTCATTTTTCTTTCCAAAACTTCCAGTGGAAGACAACCTTGGCTTAAAACTTCATCGTGAAAAGATGCCAAATTAAATTTCTTGCCCTGTTCTTTTTGATACTTGTTTCTTAATTCTCTGATTTTCATCGCTCCGGTTTTGTAACTCAAAGCTTGTCCAGGCAAAGCCATATAGCGCTCCACTTCTGCCGTTGCTCCGGCTTCATCATAAGCCACATTACTCAAGAAATATTTAATTGCTTCTTCACGAGACATTTGCCCTGTGTGAATTCCTGTATCGATAACCAAACGAACAGCACGTAACATCTCATCACTCAAAGAACCCATTTTCTGATACGGGTCTGTATAAAGTCCAAACTCCGGTCCGAGCGACTCGCAATACAAAGCCCAACCTTCGCCATAAGCGCCAATCCAACCGAATCTCATAAACTTTGGCAACTTCAAATTCTCTTGTTGAAGGGAAATCTGATAATGATGACCTGGAATCGCTTCGTGAAGGAAAAGAGACTCCATTCCCGATGTCACATTGAATTTTTTCGGGTCTGGAATTGGTGTGTAAAAAATCCCAGGACGTTTTCCATCCGGACTTCCTTGGATATATTCTGCACTCGCACTAGCTTCTCTATATTTTTCGGTTTGACGGATTTCAAAAGGCGTTTTTGGCGTTATATTGAACATCGTTTTCAGCTTCGGAGCGATTTTATCAAGAATTGATTGAAACGCTCCAAGAACTTCTTGCGATGTTTTGAAAGGCATTGCTTTCGGGTCGGTTTTTACATAATTCAGGAATTCTTCCAAAGAACCTTTGAAACCAACTTGAGTTTTCACTTTCTCCATTTCTGAACGGATTCTTTCAACTTCAGAAAGTCCTGTTTTATGAATCTCATCCGGTGTCTTATCTGTTGTTGTCCAGCTTTTCACGTAATAAGCATAGATATTATTTCCATTTGGCAAAGCTCCATAACCATCACTTGCTCTGGATTTTGGGAGATATTCTTTCTCAAGAAAATCCGCCATTTTAAGATAAGCAGGAATCAATTTATTTTTGATAGCGTCCTGATAAAGCTTAGCATATTTATTAGCTGTTACCGGTTTGAAATCTTTCGGAAGATTCTTGATTGGTCCATAGAAAATATTTTTTTCGATTTCGAAAGTTGTGATTTCTTCGGCTTTCATTTGAGGAATCATTTTTATGACTAATGATTTCGGAAGAACCACATTATTTTTAATTCCTAATCTAAAATTTTCAATTGCAGAATCCATCCAGATTGGAAATTCATCAATTCTTTTCAACCAGTTATCATAATCTTTTTCAGTTTTAAAAGGCTGAATTCCACTTCCGCTTCCCAACATCGGAAAAGTCAAAGGCAAACCATCAAACTGCGTGAATGGAATATATTCCGGATGATAAGCGTAACGTTCTTGTTTGTCAATCAATGTGTATTCTAAAACGTCGAAAACCACTTTCTGGTCATTATTCAAAGAATTGTAGTCCACAGACTTCAACTTATTCTGAACCGAGTTATAGAATGCAATTTCTTTTTTAATAAAATCAGAACTTAGATTATTCGGTAAAAGGTCATTGTATCTTTCGTCGCCTTGTGAAGTAGCTTCCAGAGGATAAAACTTAAGATATTCTTCGTAATAATTTGCGGCAATAGAATCTAAATTTGATTCGAATCCTTTATTTTTAACCATCGGAGAGTCTCCTTTTTTACAGGAAAAAACTGAAAGGGTAAACACAGCAAAAATTAATATTTGATAAAGAGTCTTCATTCTAAAATTTTTAAGCAGTGTAAAGATAATATTTTATGATTATAAATTTTTACCCTGTTTTTTCTGTGGGTTAGATTCTCATATTAATACAATATCAACAATTTTATTAAATTCGATCATTATCATTAAAAATAATTGATAAAAATTTTTCACATTCATTCTATTTTTTATCTTTGTTCAACACTATTAAAAAAAATCATTTCATAATTTATTATCCTTATAATGAAAGGAATACTAAAGATCTATCATCCAGAGGAAACTCTGAAGTACTTTATCAAGAACACTTATTGCAAGTCTGTTTACATCAATGCGCAGAATTTCTTGGAAGTTGAGATTATCACAGACGATTCTCTAGATCACGTTGACGACGACTCTTTGCAATACAATTTCCCTCAATTATCATTAGACATCATCGAGTTTCCTGTGGCAACTTCGGAATTGGAAGGACAGACTTTTATCGTAGAAGATACAGACTATGAGATCTTTACAGAAGTTGATCTTTTTGATGACGAGGATGCTTTTCTATTCGAAAATGAACTCAAATTTGATAAAAATGAAACCGATGACCTCCAGCTTTGCTGGACAGGAAAAATCACAGATTTCTATACTGGTTCTGAGAATCCAATTCCTTTTAAGCTGAAATGCCATTTCCGTCCGGATGAGATAGAAGTGGACGACTAATTTTTTCAGGAAATAATATTTATATTTACGAATCGTTATAAAATTAATTTATAACGCAAACAAGTTTTTTGCTATGTATCAGGACCTGGATGATATTATTTTCGAAGATAAACATAAGGCTTACGGCGCATATGCGATTCGCAAACACTATGATTTTACGCTTACAAAAGCTTTGGTGGTTGGGATTTTTATTTTTTCGGTTTTATTTTGTCTTCCTGCTTCTTTTATTAAATCAAAAAAAATAACTGCTGTTGATAGTGAAAAAATAATTCCTGTTGAGTTGACAGAAATGCGTATTAATTACGGAGACAACAGAAACGGAAAAGGCCTGGAAGAACCGAAAGAGGAAGAAGGCAGCCCTGCTCCTATCATCGAAAAAAAGGAGGAAAAAGAAGTTGTGGCGGAGGTTGCAAAAGTTTCTAAAGAAAAAGTAGACAAAGACGTTCCTGAAAACACGGTTCCAATCCCAACCAGAACGAAAAATCCACCTGTAGCAACGAAAAAATCTACAGAAAAAACTAATTCTCCAGCTATTGCAAATTCCACCAAAACAATAACTGGGAAAACCACCGCTAAAGGTGACATCAAAAAAGAAAATGCAACCGGAGACGGAAAAGGAAATGCAGCCATCGGAAATCTATTGAAAGGAAGAGGTACAAAATCCGGCTCTCAAGGCAATGGAACAGGACCTGGAAATTACGGCGATCCACTTGGCGGAGACGGCGACGGAAATAGCTTGATAGGAGTCGATAGAAAACTGGTAGGTTTCATCCCCGGAACGATGGGAAGAGGTGGTGCACAGCCCAATCACGACTGTACTGCAAGCGGAAGCATTAGTATTTCTTATACTGTGGACAAATCCGGAAAGGTGATTTCTGCAAAACGTCTCAGCGGAGTTTCTGACCCTTGCGTCTCGAGTACAGCAGTAAGCTGGGTAAAACAATATGTGAAAGCAGAAGCATCTTCCGTATCATCTAAAGGAACTTATAAAATTGTTTTTTAAAATTCCTATTAATAATCATTTCTCGTAAACTTTTCAATAATCTAGCAAGATTAATCTTTAAGTTATTCATAAATTTGAAACTGTAAATAACATTTAAAAAACTATGGCAAATCAACCTTCTATTTGGGAATTTTTATTTGGCGGAGGCTTACTCAGCGTTACGCTTATCATTATTCTGATATTCTCAGGAATTGCTGCCTTAGTTTTCTTTGGACAGAAATTTTATTCCTTAAACAAAGAAAATCAAGTTGACCCTTATTTGCTAAAAAATGTAAACGACCTTCTGAATGACGGAAGAGTACAATCTGCCGTGGACTTTTGCAGAAGAGATAATTCTCCTGAATCCAGAAGCGTAGAAAAAGGACTTAACAGATTGGGAAGGCCAATCAGCGAAATTGCTAATGCGATGGAAACTCACGCACAAATAGAACTTAACAAAGCTGAAAAAAATATTGGTTTCCTTGCAACACTTTCTGGTGCAGCGCCAATGTTGGGACTTCTTGGCGGCGTTTTGATTTTGGCTTCTACTTTCGGTACTTTATCAAAAACTGAAACTGTTATATCTCAGAATATGTTAGCTACTGACTTTTATAAAGCATTAGCACCAACTGTTATTGGATTGGTTGTTGGATTTTTATCTTATATTTTTCATAATATTTTGGTTGCGAAAGTTGATTATCTATTAATGAAAATTCAGTTTCATACGAATGAGTTTTTGGATATTATCAATAAGCCGGCTTAATTAGAAACTAGCCTTTAGAAGTTAGAGATTATATAATTATTAAAATTTATAAATGGAATTCCGAAGAAGAACCAAAAGATTATCAGGATTGCCGATTGCATTTTATGTAGTTGCGCTGGTCTTCTTCGTGCTTTTATTTTCATTTAATTCTCTTTATTACAAAGCTTCTGAGCAACCGAAATCCATCGTGGAAGAAATTCCGAAACAGGAAATTGAACCCACAAAGGATTCTATCGTCAAACCAGAAATCTATGTTCCGGATGTTGAAGTTTTGCCCGCTGACACAGTCTCCATTGCTAAAGAAACAACTCCAGTAAAAGAGGAGAAAAAGGAAACTCCAACATCTGAAAAAACAGAAAAAGAGGATAAAAAACTCGCCAAAAAAGACGATTCTTCGACTCCGCTCAGAAACCAAGATTCTAAGGATGGAAAAATCACCAAAATAGGCAAAGACAGAATTCTAACCGCTTTCATTCCCGGAACGATGGGAAAAGCCGGAAAATTACCTTCTCACAATTGTAAAGCCAAAGGTCAGCTCGTAATGTTCATCACGATTGACAAAGCCGGAAATGTAACCAATGCGGGACGAAGCAGCGGAATCAAAGATGCCTGCAATGTAACAGCAGCCGTAATCTGGACAAAGCAATATGTGAAAGCTAAAAAATCCCAGAATATTTCTCAAGGAACCTATACGATTACGTTCTAAATTTCATTTAATATTTAGATGAAAATTGCTACTCTAAATATTGATTGGTCAAGAAAAATCAAGAAAGAAAAGATTGAACAATTTTTAGATAGTCAGGATTTTGATTTTCTTATTTTGACCGAAGCTATCAATCTCAATCTTGCTAATTTTGATTTCAAATATTTATCCGAACAAATCCCTGAAAATGTTGAATACGAAGGTTTAAATTATTCTAAATATCTGAATGGAGAGAAGGCCTACAGAACAATTATCTATTCTAAAATTCCTGCAAAAAAGAAATTTTCTGTTAAGGATAGTAACACAAGTCTTGCTTTGGAATTCGAAACTGAATTTGGAGAATTCGTAATCTATGCAACGATTATTGGGACTCAGTTTAAAAAGAAACCGTTTGCGAAAAATGAACTTGATAACTGTATTAATGATTGTAAAAAAATCTCATTAATAAATCCTAATCTCATAATTGCAGGAGATTTGAACACTTCTTTTCTTGAGGATGAGAAATATTTCACAATCAATTCTGAAACTACAGAATCTCTGAAAGCACTTTGCCAGAATTTAAACTTAGTAAATGCAACGGAAAATATTAAGGAAAATATTGACCATATTATTATTCCAAAATCCTTCTACAAAAATTTCACTGAAGCAAAAGTATTTGTAAAAAAAGATATATTGAGTGACCACAAAGGTGTTTTTGTTTCATTTAATTAATTCAAATTTTCAAAATTAATTTTCTTTAATTTCATCTTATTTCTAAATTTGTTTTTTCACAAAAAATATGACTTCACAAGACTATAAAGATGCCGTAGATTGGCTTTTTGTACAAGCTCCAAATTTCCAAAGAGATGGTTCTTCAGCTTACAAACCTGGACTTGATAACATTAAAAAACTTTGTGGCTTTTTCGGAAATCCACAGGATAAAATCAAAACCATCCACATTGGCGGGACTAATGGAAAAGGCTCTACAAGCAATATGCTGGCTTCAGTTCTTCAGGAATCTGGTTATAAAATCGGACTTTATAATTCACCACACTTGATAGATTTCACAGAGAGAATCAAAGTAAATGGGGAGAATTGTGACAAGGAATTTGTTTATAATTTTATCTTAAAACTGAAAGAATTGCCGAGCGAAATCCAGCCTTCTTTTTTTGAATTCACAACCATAATGGCTTTTGAATATTTTTATCAGCAGAAAGTTGATTATGCAATTATTGAAGTTGGTTTGGGCGGAAGATTGGATTCTACGAATATCATCAAACCTTTGGTTTCTGCTATCACTAATGTTCAACTCGACCATCAAGACCTTTTGGGCGAAACAATTGAGGAAATAGCATTTGAAAAAGCCGGAATCATCAAAGAAAACACCCCTATTATTTCCGGTGATGAAAAGGATTCTGTAAAGCAAATCATCATTAATAAAGCAAAACAACAGAATGCAGAGCTAATTGATGCAACAACGATTGTGAGCTCTTTAGAATCTGATTTAAAGGGAAAATATCAGAAAAAAAACATCCGAGTAGTTTTGGCTTTGGTTGATGAGTTGAAAAAACAAGGTTTAAAAATAGGGGACGAAAATATAAAATCCGGACTTCTGAATGTTTATAAAAACACCAACTTCATTGGACGCTGGTTCGAGTTTTCAAAATCTCCTCTGACAATTTGTGACACTGGGCATAACAAAGCTGGATTAGAAGAAGTTTTCAATCAGTTGAATGAATATTCTCAGCATAAACATATCGTTCTAGGTTTTGTAAATGAGAAAAAAATTGATGAAGTTTTGGAAATTTTGCCTAAAAATGCCAACTATTATTTTGTAAAACCATCTGTCAGCAGAGGCCGAAATCCGGAAACTTATGAAGATTTATTGAAAAAAAATAAAATCTCTTACAAAATTTTTCAAAACGTCCAAGATGGTTATCTTTCTGCAACACAGAATTCTAAAGAAGAAGAAATGATTTTTATTGGAGGAAGTAACTTTGTGGTGGGAGATTTTTTAGAAAAAAATTTGCTGAATTAGTAATTAGTTGTATATTTGCACCACTCAAAACGGTAAGCCGTTCAGTGGGGCTCTTAGCTCAGTTGGTTCAGAGCATCTGGTTTACACCCAGAGGGTCGGGGGTTCGAATCCCTCAGGGCCCACAAAAAGGATACTGAAGCCTTTAAAAAAATTTCAGGGCTCTTAGCTCAGTTGGTTCAGAGCATCTGGTTTACACCCAGAGGGTCGGGGGTTCGAATCCCTCAGGGCCCACAAATCTCTCAGGAAACTGAGAGATTTTTTTTGTTTTAAAACCGAATTCAATTTTTATTTCAAGAAAAAAAACATTAGAACATTTCTTAAAAAAATCTTAATTTATTAATTCTGATTTAACACAAATGTTAAACTTTCCCAAAATAGTTAATCATTTGTTTAATTTTTGATTTAAGGAAAGATTTTTGATGGGTGTACGGGATAAAATTGTTTCGCCTTATTATTTGGTATAAAACTCTTTTAATTACTAATCCCCTCAAAAGGAAACCTATGAAAAGATATTATGCAGTGTTAATTCCCTTCTACACTATGTTTCTGTTATATATGATGTTTTATGGCTGCGGAAGGCATCCTGAATTTGGTTTTTTACAATTAAATCCTCTACAAAGCATCACTTACTTTTTACGATATAATAATTTCTTCTCAGAAACATTTATGGTAAATATAGTTGGAAACATTTTGGTATTTATTCCGTTCGGTGGATTGGGATTGCTAATTAAGAAATTAAATAATTTGCCTTTATTGTTCTTCCTATTTATTACAGGGATTTCTATTATAGAACTTGCGCAATATTACACAGCCAGAGGAACTGCAGATATAGATGATGTTTTCCTTAATACTTTTGGAATGTTGATTGGATATTTCGGACTCAAATTAGCAACTTGGTTGAATATTGCAAACATTAGACTAGAACTCAATTACGACCCAATTAATCCTCCTTATTCATATAACCGATAAGCTGGCCTAATTTATATAGATCTAAAGCTTTTAATGAGGCATTGCCCGTTAGAAGCTTTTTTTCTATCCGAGATCTAAATATTTTATAGATTAATCTGTATAAATAAATCGTCCCGGTTTTTCTCATCATTAGATAAGCCTTTGTTAATTTGATCTGAGAAACTCTATTGAAGTTTTTATCCGTTTTGATTAATTGAGCCAAACTCTTTGCAGATTGGTCTGCCTTTGAGAGAAAAACAACATTAGTCTCAACATCATTATTAAAAATCGGATTATCAATATGATCAATTTTCACTTGATGGTCATATAAATCTTTGGAAAAAACCAAATCTTCGTAACCATATTGCGTAATCCCTTCATTAAAAGGAACCTTCTCAAGAATCGATTTTTTAACAATAAAATTATTGGTTTGAAAATCTAAGTATGGAGCATTAAGACGTTGATTTACCGGCAGATTTTCTCTCTCTGTTGCAAACTTCCATCTTAATCCGTATTCTGAATCTGGTTTAACATCACTTACTTTCCTGCCACCAAAAACGACATCAGGACTTTTCTTATCAATAAAATCAAAATAAATTTTAAGGAAATTTTTTTGTATAATTTTTCCGTCACAATCGAGGAAGAGTAAATATTCTGATTGAGAATATTTTAAAAATAAATTTCGAATTTTTGAACGGCCAATATTACTTCCAAGAAATATAAATTGACTGACTTTATTTTTCAGGTCTTTGTTTATTTCTATAAATTCATTATCAGAACCATCATCGATCAAAATAATTTCTGCATCTAAGTGATCTAAATTAATCTGATCCCGAAGATCTTCAATTAATTCATTAATATCGAAATTAAAAACAGGAATACAAATACTTAACTTCATATCCTATCGATGATTTTCTGAATATTAAGTTCCTCCAAACATGCATAATCACCTCGATAACATTCTTTATCACCAAAAACAGAGCAAGGTCTGCATGATAAATCCTTAACATGAACGATATCATCTTCGCTCTGTCCATAACCCAGAAAACCTGCAAAATGATGTGTAGAACCCCAAACAGACACACATCTGGTTCCCATAAGACTCGCCAAATGCATATTGGCGGAATCCATAGAAATCATTGTTTCTAATTCTGATATTTTCTGCAATTCTTCTTTTAAGCTTAATTTTCCTGAAAGACTTAGCGTATTCGGGATTTGACTTTCCCATTTTCTAAGGATTTCGTCTTCCTCTTTTCCACCTCCAAAAAAATATACTTTATGGGTTTTTGCTAAAATTCTAACTAATTCAAAGGATTTTTCCAAAGGCATCATTTTACCTTTATGCTGAGCAAACGGTGCGAAACCAATTCCATTTTTTTGATCAGTTAATGACCTGTATTGGTGTGATAATTCTAATGAAAATCCCATTTTTCGGAAAACATCAGCATAACGTTCGACAGTTCTTTTCAGAGGTTTTTTGTTAAGATTCCAGATGTCTGTAAGTTTCTCTTTTTCCTCTTTACCTTTGTTGATTTTATAGACTTTATAGCGATGTCTTTTGAAAATAGAATTTACCATTTTCGTCCTAATCACATCGTGAAGATCAGCAACATAATCCGGTTTAAATTCTCTGATAAGTTGTCTTGTTAACTTCCGTATTCCAAAAACACCTTTGTAATCATCAAAGCTGATTCCTTTAAAAATCAATCTATCATGACCATCAAAAAGATCTCTGAAATTATCTCTGCTAATGAATATAATTTGCACATCAGGATTCTGTTCCAGAAACTCAATGCACACAGGAACAGTCATCGCGACATCTCCAAAAGCGGAAAAACGATATGCTAGAATTGTCTTCACCTATTTCTTTAGTTGAAATGCAACTGCGTAAAATTTGATCTGTTTTGTCATAGCCATCAAGCCATTTGCTCTGGATGGAGAAAGGAATTCCTGCAATCCTATTTGTGAAATAAAATCAAAATCAGAATCCAAAATCTCCTGAGTAGAATGCCCACTGTAAATTCTTACCAAAAGCGAAACTATTCCTTTTGGCAAAATTCCGTCAGAATCTGCATTGAAGAACAATTTTCCATCTGTATATTCTGCATCTATCCAAACTTTGGACTGACAGCCTCGGATCAGATTTTCATCCGTTTTTTTCTCTTCAGGAAGTCCTTTCAATTCTTTTCCAAGATCTATTATGTATTCGTATTTCTGTTCCCAATCTTCGAGAAAGGCAAATTCTTCTACTAATTCTTGTTGATTTTCTTTGATTGTCATTCAGAATTTTTATTCGATTAAATTAATCAATTATTTTATCAATTGAACGATTTGAACAATTACGTTAGTTGCAGCAACCATACTTTCTAAAGGTACAAATTCGTAAGGACCGTGGAAATTATGTCCTCCGGCAAAAATATTAGGACAAGGCAATCCCATATAAGATAGTTGTGCGCCGTCTGTTCCGCCTCTGATGGCTTTGATTTTTGGGACGATGCCTGCGTTTTTCAGTGCTTGTTCAGCAATGTCAACGATGTGCATTTTACCTTCGAATTGTTTTTTCATATTGAGATATTGCGGTTTGATTTCTATCTCAGCCGTTTTCTCTCCATATTTTTGGTTGATGGCTTCTACTTTTTCAGCAATCAGTTTTTTTCTGTCTTCGAATTTCTGGTCATCGTGGTCGCGGATGATGTATTGGAGTTTAGCTTCGGAAACATCGCCTTCGAAATCTGTCAGATGGAAAAAACCTTCGAAACCTTTTGTAGTTGCAGGTGTTTCATTTTCTGGTAATGAACTGATGAATTCTGAAGCCACCAAACCTGCATTCAGCATTTTACCGAATGAATAACCTGGATGAACGGACAATCCGTGGATTTTCACGACAGCTCCGGCCGCATTGAAGTTTTCGTATTCCAATTCTCCAATTTCGCCACCATCCATCGTGTAAGCCCATTCTGCGCCGAACTTTTCAACATCGAAATGATGTGCACCTCTTCCAATTTCCTCATCCGGATTGAATCCGATTGAGATTCTTCCGTGTTTGATTTGAGGATTTGCTAAAAGAAATTCTGCGGCGGTTACAATCTCTGCAACTCCTGCTTTATCATCTGCGCTTAACAATGTTGTCCCATCTGTTGTGATGATGGTTTGTCCGATGTATTTTTTTAAAGCTTCAAATTTGGTTGAAGACAAGGTAAACCCTGTTTCTTTATTAAGCAATAAATCTTCGCCGTTATAATTTTCCCAAATCTGCGGATTCACATTCTCACCATTGAAATCGGGAGAAGAATCGTAGTGTGCAATGAATCCAACTTGCGGAACTGTTTCCTCAATATTAGAAGGAATAAATCCAAAAACATAACCTTTGTCATCAATGCTTACATCTTCCAAACCGAGTTCCTGCAATTCTTTGTGAAGGTAATTCGCAATGTCCCACTGTCTTTCTGTAGAAGGCGTAGTCTCACTTTCTGCGTCGCTGGTTGAAAATATCTTGATGTATGTGATGAATCTGTTCAGGAGTTTTTCTTTCCAAACTCCGTCCAATTGGATGTTTTCCATATAATTTGCTATATCTCCGCAAAGTTATATATTTATGCAGTGAACAACAAACAATTCGTGATGAGAGTTGAGTGATGTTTGATAACCGAAATGGCAATTGATTGTTGAAAAGTTATTCTACACTGTCATCGCAGCCCGACTTGAACGGAGCTCTTTTTTGTGATTGCGATTGTGGAAAAGTTTAATAGATTGTTTCTCGTTCTTCGCAATCACAAAAAAAGCGGGAGTGGAAGGCGGAAAAGCTGCCCAAACCTAACAAAGTGGTTCGACGAAGTCAAATTAAATTTAAAAATAGACCAATGTTCTTAACCGAATGTCCTAGAGACGCAATGCAAGGCTGGGGAGAATTGATTCCCACGCAAACGAAAATAGACTACATCAACAGGCTGATGGAAGTGGGTTTTGATGTGTTGGATTGCGGAAGCTTTGTGAACCCAAAAACGATGCCTCAAATGGCGGATTCCGGAACTGTGCTGGACGAAATCGATAAATCGCTTTCCAATACAAAACTTTCCGTCATTGTTGCAAACTTGAAAGGTGCTGAAAAAGCTTTGAGTCATGAACAGGTTGATATTTTGGGTTTTCCATTTTCTATTTCGGAGACTTTTCAACATCGTAACACGAACAAAAGTCGTGAGGAAGCTTTCACTGAAGTTGTAAAGATTTTAGAATTAACAAAATCTGAAAGTAGGCAACTTAATCTCTATTTTTCTATGGCCTTTGGAAATCCTTATGGTGAAAGCTGGAAATGGGAAGATGTGGATTTTTGGGCAAAACGTTTTGAGGAAATTGGTATTAAGGATATTTTACTTTCTGATACGACCGGCGTGGGCAATGTTGAGAAAATTTCGCTTTTATTTAATAAAATCCCTTCTCAATATCCTGAGATTAATTTCGGGGCTCATTTTCATAACCGATATGAGGATTCTTATATTAAACTAAAAGCAGCATACGACGAAGGCTGCAGGAGATTTGACAGCGCAATAAAAGGAATCGGCGGCTGTCCTATGGCGAAAGATGATTTGGTCGGAAATATGCCAACAGAAAAAGTATTTACATTTATCTCTTCGGAAAAATTAGATATTAAACAAAATCTTCTTCATTTCGAAAGTGCATACAATATGGCAAAGGATATTTTTCATTTTTAGATTAACAGATCAAATATAAATTTTATCATATTTTGATAATAATTAATATTTGAAATTTTTGATTCCGAAAAAATGATGTAAATTTATTACAAAAAAACAATTTAAAAAACTATCGTTATGACTTCAAAAACAACTTACTTAGGCGAATCTAAAATTGAATCTGTACACGAAGCTTCTGGCGACGTTTTCTCAACTTACGTTCCATCCAATGATTTTAATATAAGAGAACATTTTTCTCCTACTGATATCTTCGCAACGGCATTAGCAGAAAGTGCATTTGCATCTCTTGTTGTTTTGGGGAAAGACAGACACGTCGATATTACCGGAGCAACTTGCGAATTGAAAAAAACAATGTACTTCGAGCCAAGAAGAATTGGTGAGATTTTCGCAGTATTTAAATTTCCTCATTCTTATACAGCAGAAGAGCAGGAATTCATAGAACACACTGTAAAAACGAGTCCTGTTTATCTCAGTTTAAATTCTGAAATAAAGAAAATACTTCTTTTCGAATATAAAGACTAAAAATAAAATCCTGCTAATTGCAGGATTTTATTTTTTATAACATACCAAGTTCAAACTTGGCTTCTTCGCTCATCATTTCTTTTGTCCAGGTTGGCTCAAAAGTGAGTTCTATTTTGGCAGATTTTACGCCTTCTACTCCACGTACTTTATCTTCAACTTCAACTGGTAAAGTTTCAGCAACAGGACAATTGGGAGACGTTAATGTCATTGTAACCAAGACATCTGCTTCTTCGGAGATTTGAACGTCGTAAACCAATCCCAATTCATAAATATCAACAGGGATTTCCGGGTCAAAAACGGTTTTCAATTCCTTGATTATTTCTTCGCCTATATCCGCGATTTGATCGTCTGTCAGTTTCATTTTAATCTAATCTTTTTAAGATATCTTCCTGACGCATACGCCGGAAAATGTTTGCCAAAGTTAAGACATCTTTTTCACAATAATGAATGATTCTGTCTATATCGCCGTCCTTGTAGTATATATCGGCCACCATACTGCCATCGATATCATCTTTAGGCGTAGGAATTCCAAAGATATGAGCCAGCAATTCAAGTGAGACATAGCTTTTCCAATCTCCGAATTTCCAAAGCTCCATTGTATCTATATGAGGAATTTCCCAAGGTTTCTTTCCAAACATTTGGAATGGTGTTGGAGGTTGAATGCCGTGAACTAAAAGACGTCTTGCTATATAAGGAAAATCAAATTCTTTTCCATTGTGAGCACAAAGAATCACATTATTCATTCGGGGAGAATTGAACAATTCACAAAAGGAAATTAATAAATCTTTCTCTTCTCCTGAAAATGTTTTGATTTTGAGTTTACCAGAATTGTTATCAATCATTCCTATGGAGATGCAGATAATCATTCCAAATTCCGCCATTATTCCGGCTCGTTGCTCATAGAATTCCGAAGCTTCTATCTCTTCCTTTCTTTGAGACTTTGTTTTCTTATCGTAAAGATATTGAGTTGTTGGGTCAAGGTTGTACCAGGAATCAATCTGAGGAACGGTTTCTATATCCAGGAAAAGGATGTTTTCTATAGGAATTTTGTGGATCATTTGTTTTATTTCATTAAAAGTAATAAAAAAACCCAACATTTCTGCTGGGTTTTATATTTTCAATTCTAAAATTAATTAGAAAGGATATTCGTAGATCTCTGATTCGTGGAAGAACGGGTTTCCAGTTGGCATCAATTTCAGTTTTGACAAAGCTGTCATTACAGCGAAAACGAAAAGACCAACAAAGAAGATAAATGATCCAAAAATCAAGAACAACATAGAAAGATTGTTCCAATAAGGACCAACAGTTCCTGGCATTACCATATTGAAATAATCAACCGCATGACCAATTACTACAACACAAGCCATAAATGTTACCACTTTATAATTTCTCTTGATGCTACTACTTACTAATACTAACAATGGTACAAGGAAGTTGATGATCAACATTGGTAAGAAAGTCGGTTTGTAATATTCGAATCTACCGAAGAAATAATTGATCTCTTCCGGAATGTTCGCATACCAATACAACATAAACTGACAGAACCAAAGGTAACTCCAAAGCATACTTGTTGCAAATAAGAACTTACCAAGATCGTGAAGGTGGTTATTATTGAATTGAGGATAAACACCTTTTTTCTTAATATAAACACTTACCAAAATGATACAAGCTACAGCAGTTGACAAACAGCTAACCATTGAATACCAAATGTAAAGCGTAGAATACCAGTGCGGGTCAATAGACATCAACCAATCCCAAGCCCAAGCTGCAGATGCAAACCCGAAGAATGCGATATAACCTACGTTCCAGCTGTAAAGGCTAGCATAGATCTTTCTGTCTCCTTTGTTCTCATCCACTTTTTTAGAAATACTTTTCAGTTTCCACACAAAGAATGAAGCTCCGATGGTGTAGATCAATGTTCTAACGATGTAGAAAGGAATATTAAGAAATTTTGATTTTTCGTATAAAATAATGTCAAACTCCGGAGAATTCGGATCGGTAAGATTCGGATCCATCCAATGGAACAAATGTCCATTATGAGTAGCATTAAGAAGTGTAAGGATAATTAAAAGAGCTCCTCCATAAGGAATGAATGATGCAACCGCTTCCATCACTCTTGTCACAATAATAGACCAACCAGCGTGAGCCGCGTGCTGAATACTATAGAAGAACAATGCACAACAGCTGATTCCAAAAAAGAATACTGCGAATGTATGAACTGCTGCCAAAGGCTGATTGTGAATCTGATGTTTTGCATGCTCTAAGTGTGCATCGTGATCCTGAGGACCTACTAACTCACTAGAATGAGAAGGCGCCTCGTGACCTTTTGAATGAACAGACTCCATCCAATGAGAAATTGCAGTATCATCCAAACCATGGTTAAGAGCATAACCAATCCCGAATAAAACAACTCCTACAACAATGAGTATGATAGAATACAATTTTAATTTAGGTGAAAAACTATACATTTTTTTCTTTTTTTATTTAGCATTGGTTTTAGCTTCCGGTGCAGCAGCTGCAGTAGAAGTTTTTTCTGTCGTAGCTGGAGCGGCAGCGGCTGGAGTTGCTGTAGCAGCAGACGCTTTGAATGTATTATAAACATATAAAGCTACTCTCCATCTGTCTCCTACATTAAGTTGTCCTGCGTAAGATCCCATCGCATTTCTACCATTAGTCAAAACATAATGAATAGATCCGATTGTGATATCTCTGTCAGCATAATTTGGAACACCTGAATAAGCACCGCTTTTTACAATTGGTCCTTGTCCGTCGCCACCAGTTCCGTGACAAGCAGAACAAGTATGATCAAATAATACTTTCCCTCTTGCCAAATCTTTTTCAAGATTTTCTGGTTTCAAAGGAGAAGCAGTGATCAATTTTGAAGCATCGTAACCAGCATTGTACTGATCTACATTTTTTGGTAAAGCTTCTTCAGTTACGATTCCGTCTTTGTTTTGGGAAACAGTTCCTTCTACAGGAGAAAGTCCGGTTGCACCATTATGAGCAACGAATGCAGGGATTTCATTTTCGTGATCAGAATAAGCATCTTTAGCTTTCATCAAAGGATCATAAGCTACAGGAAAATACATATCCGGAAAATATACCAAAGGTGGATTGTCTTTTGGACCACCGCAAGAATTCAGTAAAACAGTAGTTAAACCAAAGATTGCCGTCAATTTTAATATACTATTCTTCATATTAAGCATCTTTAACTGTTATTTCTTCAACACCTGTATCAATCAACAGTTGTTTAATAGTTTCAACATCATCAGAAACAAACTCCATCATAAATTTGTCATCCGTAGTTCTTGGATCTGGATTCTGAGGTTTTGCGCCTGGATACATTTTATTTCTAACTAAGAAAGTCAATGACATCAAATGAGCAGAACAGAATACCATCAATTCGAACATTGGATCTACGAAAGCCGGCATATTGTGCAACCAGTCAAATGAAGGTTTACCACCAATATTTTGTGGCCAGTCGTGGTTCATAATCCAAGCAGTCAAAGTAATACCAATTGTAACTCCATAACAAGCATAGATAAAAGCTGCGTCAGAAATTCTGGTTTTCTTTAATCCAAGTGCTTTATCAAGTCCGTGAACAGGAAACGGCGTGTAAACTTCGTTTATGCTGATTCCTTTATCTGTAAAGGCTTTAACACCGTGCAACAAATCATCGTCGTCACCGTAAAGTCCATATATAATTTTAGTGGTGCTCATCTCCTTCTTTTGCTTTATAAGTTTCACCGGAAATTTTCAAAATACTCTTCAACTCCGCCTGTGCAATTACAGGGAATGTTCTTGCATACAGAAGGAATAATACTCCGAAGAATCCAATTGTTCCAAGATATACTCCAACGTCAATAATTGTTGGCTTAAACATTGTCCAAGAAGATGGTAAATAATCTCTTGACAAGTTGATTACGATAATGTCAAAACGCTCAAACCACATTCCGATATTAATAATCAATGCGATAATGAATGTCCAGAAGATATTAGTTCTAACTTTTTTGAACCAGAATGCTGCAGGAACAACCAAGTTACAAATAATCAATGCCCAGAATGCCCACCAGTAAGGACCAGTTGCTGCTCCTGGAGACAGATAGGTAAAATCTTCAAATCTAGATCCGGAATACCAACCGATGAAATACTCAGTTGCATAAGCTACAGTTACCATTCCACCAGTTACTACGATTACGATGTTCATAATTTCGATATGATACATTGTGATATAGTCTTCTAAGTGACAAACTTTTCTAGCAACCAACAATAGTGTTTGTACCATTGCAAATCCTGAGAAGATCGCCCCAGCTACGAAATATGGCGGATAAATAGTTGAGTGCCATCCTTTGATTACTGATGTAGCAAAGTCAAATGATACCGTCGTGTGTACCGAGAATACAAGTGGTGTTGCTAAACCTGCTAAAACCAAAGATAACTCTTCGAATCTCTGCCAGTGTTTTGCTTTTCCACCCCAACCGAATGCTAATAGCGTATAAATTTTCTTATTAAATGGAGTCTTAGCTCTATCTCTGATCATTGCAAAGTCAGGAATCAATCCCATAAACCAGAATACAACTGATACTGAGAAATAAGTCGAGATCGCAAATACGTCCCAAAGCAATGGTGAGTTAAAGTTAACCCAAAGAGAACCAAATTGGTTTGGCAAAGGGAAAACCCAATATCCAACCCAAACTCTACCCATGTGAATAACAGGGAAGATAGCCGCCTGACAAACAGCGAAGATTGTCATCGCCTCTGCGGAACGGTTCACAGACATTCTCCATCTTTGTCTAAATAATAATAGTACGGCAGAGATCAATGTTCCTGCGTGACCAATACCTACCCACCAAACGAAATTGGTAATATCCCAACCCCAGTTAATGGTTCTGTTTAGTCCCCAGGCACCGATACCGGTTCCGATGGTGTATGCAATACAACCAAATCCGTAAACAAACAGAATTAAAGCGGCGTATAATGATGCCCACCATAATTTCCCTGCGCGTTCTTCGATAGGTCTTGCGATATCCTCTGTGATATCGTGATAAGTCTTGTGACCAATAATTAAAGGTTCCCTTATCGGAGCTTCGTAATGTCCTGACATTTTTTACCTATTTATTATTTAAACTTTCTTTTCTGTTTCTGATTTTTGTATGATAGAAAACGTTTGGTTTTGTACCAATCTCTTCTAGTAATACGTATTTTCTGTTGCTGTTGAACAAGCTACGAACTTCTGAAGCTACATCATTCATATCTCCAAACTTCATTGCTCCGGTAGAACAAGCTGCAGCACAAGCACAAGACGCCTGGAATTCTGCATCCGATACTCTTCTGCCATCTTTCTTAGCGTTAAGAATAGTAGCCTGAGTTTCTTGGATACAAAGTGAACATTTCTCCATTACCCCTCTTGTTCTTGTAACAACATCCGGGTTAAGAACCATTCTTCCTAAGTCATTGTTCATATTGAAGTCAAACCTGTCATTCAATGCGTAATTGAACCAGTTGAATCTTCTTACTTTATAAGGACAGTTGTTCGCACAATATCTTGTACCAATACATCTGTTGTAAGCCATTTGGTTTTGACCTTGTTTACCATGAGATGTTGCAGCAACAGGACAAACAGTCTCACAAGGAGCATGGTTACAGTGCTGACACATTACCGGCTGGAAGATCACATCTGGATTATCTGCTGGATGGTTCAAGATACCTTCTGAGAAAGGACCACCGTACAACATAGGTGCATTAAGACCTCTGTCGATTTGCTCTTTAGTTTCGATTTTTTCGATTGCAGAGTAGTAACGGTCAATTCTTAACCAATACATATCTCTGGACATTCTGATCTCTTCTTTACCAACAACAGCAACGTTGTTCTCAGCCTGACAAGCGATCACACACGCACCACAACCGGTACAAGAGTTAAGATCGACTGACAAGTTGAAGTGAGGACCATCTGTATCATCAAAAGAATCCCAAAGATCGATTTTTCCGATAGGAAGTTCACCTCCAATAGTGTGCATAGCCAAAGGCTTATTCCACTCATCTACTGGTTTGCTGATGAAATCTTCCAAAGAAACTTCTTTAGCAATCTCATAACGTCCCATCAAAGTATTTTGAAGCTGCATTCCTGCAAATTCATAATCTTCTCCGGTCTTTTCAATTTTCACATTGGTAAGAACTGTGTTGTAACCGTCGAATAAAGGATAAGCATTGATACCAGTATCAGCAACTTTCCCTGAATCTTTTTTACCATAACCTAAAGCCAGACCCAAAGATCCTTCCGCTTGTCCAGGTTGGATGAAAACAGGAACATCTTTCAATGTTACACCGTTTGCAGTTACATTCACCAAGTCTCCGTCCAACTGCATTCTTGCATTAAGGCTATTTTCAAGACCTAAAACTTCTGCATCTTTTGGAGAGATCGTTAAGTAATTATCCCAAGACAATCTAGAAATCGGATCCGGAAGTTCCATCAACCAAGGGTTGTTAGATTGTGTTCCGTCACCAATTGCAGATTTGGTATAAAGTTGTAATTCTAATTGATTTGATTTGAAAGCTGATAATTCAGCAACAGCCTGAGCTGCATTACCACCCGTGTAAGCCAATCCTGTAGAAAGACCACCAGTCGTAAAACCATTATACAAAGTCTTATTGAAAGTTTTCCCTTCGTTAAGCGTTAAAGCATTTGCTTTAAGATATTCGTAGTAATTATTCGCCGGACTGTTTTTTCCGTTAATCCACAACAATAGAGATTCTTCAACCTGTCTTGATGTAAAAATCTTTTGGATTGTTGGTTGCATTAATGAATATGCACCAGTTTCCGGAGCGATATCTCCCCAAGATTCCAACCAATGTGTAGCAGGAATAACTGCTTTCGAAGCTTTGTAGATATCATTCTTTTTATCTGTAATTGCAACAGAATAAGGAACTTTTTTGAAAGCATCAACTAAAGTTTGACCTTTAGCGTGAGAATAGATCGGGTTAACATTATTAGAGATCAAAACTCCAACTTGACCACCTTTCAACCAAGAAACAAACTCATTGAATCTTGCATTGTCATATTCTTTAAGGAAATTAGCTTTACCTGTGAAAGCTTTAGATCCTAATTTTTGATTAATTAAGTGAGCTAAAACGTAAGCTGCTTTTGAACCATCTGCCAAAACAACTGCTTTATCTCCTTTTTCCTGAAGTTCTTTTACGATTTCAGAAGCTGTTTTATCAGCAGTTCCACCATTCAGTCCGTTGTAAACTTCCACTAAAGTTTTGAAAACAGCACTTGGCTTCAATCTGTATCTAGAATCGGCGTTAGCTCCAGTCAAACTCAAGTTAGATTCAACTTGGATGTGTCTCAACATATCAGGGCCTGGCTTTCTTGCTTTAGCATAAGAAACTTCTAAGCTGGAAGCGTTGTAATCTCCTAAGAAATCTGCCTGGAAAGAAACGACTAACTGAGAACTGCTAAGATCATAAACCGGCAATGCTCTTTGTCCGAAAACTTCCTGAGCTGCGTCTAATGCTGCTGCGTAAGGAATTGCATCGTAAGTAATAAGTTCAGCTGAAGGATATTTAGTTTTAAAATCTCCAAACAACTTTTTGAATGTTGGACTTGGGAAAGAATGTGATAATACCACAATCTTTTTACCATTAGCCTGAGATTCTGTCAAACCTTTCAGAACAAAATCATCGATTTTGTTGAAATCAGTTTGCTCATCTCCATTCAAAGCCGGCAATTTCACTTTATCATTATCATAAAGAGAAAGTACACTTGCCTGCGCTCTTGCATTGGTTGTACCTAATGAACCTGCTGTTGGGTTTGGATCAATTCTGATTGGACGACCTTCTCTGGTTTTAACTAAAACACTAGCGAAATCGAATCCGTCAAAATATGAAGATGCGTAAAAGTTAGGAATCCCCGGAATAATATCGTGTGGTTTTACCACATAAGGGATTGTTTTAAGAACCGGAGCCTCACAAGCTGCTAAAGTAACAGCTGCTGTAGAGAACCCTAATATCTTAAGAAAATCTCTACGAGAAGTCCCGGAACTATTAGAATCGTCTAAAAACTCTTCAACCGGAATCTCATTCTGAAACTCTTTCAGCGCCAACTTCCCGTTCAGGGTTGGATCTTTTAGTTCGTGAATACTTCTGAATTGTATTTTATTTGAAGCCATTTATACTTCTAATTTTTGTTATTAATAATGACATTTACCACACTCAAGACCTCCAATTGCATCTACAGTGATCTTACTTCCTTCACCATATTGTTTTTTCAACTTATCATGCAGATTTTTGAAGTATTCTTTATTATAACCGTTATTCATATCTACTTCTGTAGTTCTATGACATTCTATACACCATCCCATTGTGAAGTTGTTAGCCATTTGAACCACATTCATTGTATCAATTTTTCCGTGACAAGCTTTACAAACCACATCAATCTTGTTGGCTGCATCTTTCTGTTTTGCATTGAATCCGTTAATGATTGCCTGCTCACCAGCAACAACGTGTTGAGAGTGATTGAAGTAAACAAAATCCGGCATATTGTGAATTCTAGTCCACTCTACAGGTTCTGTTTTACCAGTATAAGCTTGTTTATCTTCATCCCATCCTGTATGCTGATAGATCTTTTTGATCTCTCCTGTATAGAATTCTCTGTCTTTTCCTGGCTCAAGGTATTTTCCTTTGTACTCAGAAATAGAACGGTGACAGTTCATACAAACGTTAAGAGAAGGAATCTCAGAAACTTTACCATATTTTGCACCAGAGTGACAAAGCTGACAGTCGATTTTGTTTTCGCCTGCGTGAATCTTGTGAGAGAAATAAATTGGCTGTTCAGGAGCATATCCTTTATAAACACCAATCCACATCAACCAGTTCCAAACGCCATAAACAGCGAACAAAGCCAACAATCCAACAAGTCCTTTTCCTACATAACTGTATTTCTCATACAATGCTGAGTAAGAAACAACTCTTGTAGAATTAAGATCTGATAATTCAGGAGTCTGTTGTAATTTAACTAATTGACGAATTTTGATCAACAACCAGAATAACAAACCTGCAATTGCAATTAATGCTGCAATTACAATTTTAGAATTAAGCTGTTGTGCTTTTTGAGCTTCGATAGCCGCTGTACTATTTGTATCAGCCGCACCTGCTTTTTCATCAACTGCTGGTTCCTCTTTTGGTGGATCAGTTGTGTAGGCTAGGATATCATCAATATCCGTATCAGAAAGTTTCCCTTCAAATACCTGCATCGCCACTTTTCCATTTTCTTCATAGATTTTGTTTGCATATGCATCGCCTGATGCTCTCAGTTTCTCATTATTAGTGATCCACTTGTGAAGCCAGTCGGTATCTTGACCATCTTTTTTGACTTTCTCAACAACACCGCCAAGTGCAGGCCCTACAACTTTTTTATCCAAAGCGTGACAAGCCGTACAGTTTGCTTTGAAAAGCTCCTGTCCTTTTTTCGGATCGCCTTGTGCATAAACGGAAGCGCCGGTTGATAACAATAAACTAATTGCTATCAGACCCTTTTTGTAATGCTTTCTCCAACTAATCATTTATATAATCTTGGGTTAGTAAATTCTATTGACTGTTACATTCAATTCCGCAAAAATAGTACTTTAACAAAAATTAAGACGACCTTATCGGATGCTTTTTGTCAAATCCAATTAATTTGTAAACGTTCTAAATAACAGCGTTTGCGTTTCAATCAATTTATTTTAAATTTGCTGAAAATAAATATTAAATGAACAATCTGCTTAAGCTTTTCATAATTGCAACTGTATTCTCTTTTTACCAAATTGATGCTCAATACATTGTGAAGAAAGACACCATCTCCGGAACCGAGCTTTCCTTCTCTCTGGATGAACGTATAAATGATGCTTTGGAAAAGGTGGAAGACAATTGCAACCGCTCTGGAGACAGTTCTGTAAAAGCACCGCCAAAAATTTTGGTAGCCAACAGAGAGCTTACAAATGCTGAGATCTGTAGAAAAAACCCTAAGATTATGGGATTCAAAATTCAGGTTGTTGTTGTTAAAAGCAATGAAGAGGCAAGCAAAATCAGTTCAGAATTCCGAAATAACTTTAGAAATCTGAAAGTTGAGAAAGATGCGTCACTCAGACCAAATTATAAGATCCTTGCCGGAAGCTACTTCTCCAAACAAAGTGCAGCCGACGATCTCAAAAATATTAAAAAAGTCTATCCATCGGCAACAGTTATTCCTTACGCTGTTTTTTGTGTCGAAGCTAAATAATGATATTAACCGGATTCAGTTCCGGTTTTTTTATGTCTTATCTTAAAGTCTGGTTTTCATTAAATCAATATTTTGGTTAATTTTACTTTATAATTAGTTCTCTGCTATATTTTATGAAGTTTCTGTTCGCTTTTATCGCTTTGCTTTCGGTGTTACAAAATGACACTTCCACAAAACATTGTGATGAATTGATATCAAAAGGAATAGATGCTTTGTATCAGAAAAAACATTCAAAATCATTAGAATTATTTTCCGAAGCAAAAAGCCTGTCAGAACAGAATAACTGGCACGAACAGCAATTCATCTCGACCAATTGTATCGGACTTAATTATTATCAAATGCTGGATTACAGTGAGGCTTTGGATTATTATCTGGAAGCTTACACGATTGCTTTGAAACATCTGAACAAGGATCGGGAAATGACGGTTCTTAATAATATTGCACTCGTTTATCTAAGACAGGGAAAATATAAAGAATCAGAAAAACATCAGAAAAGAGCTTATGACCTTGCTGTGATGAATAAAGACAGCATTGGAATCGCTCTTTACGCAGTCAATCTTGCGGATCTTTACAACACGACAAAGGAATTAGACAAAGCTTCTTACTACATTTCCGTCGCAAGACCAGTTGTCAAAAACAAAGTAGATTCACAAAAAACACTTGATATTGCCGAAGCCAAAAATGCTTTGGAAAGGAAAGATTATCAAAAAACACTTGCACTTCTTAATCCGCTTATCAATAAATTGAATACTCCGGAACTTAACGATTATAAAATATCTTCTTTATTAATATTATCAAAAGTTTACGAAGATCAAAAGGATTCGGAAAAAGCACTTTTGTTCATCAAACAAGCCCAGAAGGAAAACCTGAATTACAGCAATATGACAGATATCTACAACAGATATTCTGATAATTATTTTACACGGTCAGATTATCAAAAGGCTTTTCAGTATAAAGATTCTGTGCTCGTTGTAAAAGATTCTCTGAACGCAATTCAAAATCAGGCGATGTATCAAAATAGTGAGATCAAGCTGAAACTTCAGGATTCTCAAAAAGAACTGATCAACGAGAAAAAATTGAAATTCTACATCATCGGATTTTGGATTGCTGTTGTTGCGCTTATTCTTTGGTTTTTCCGAGGTTATCTTCAAAAAAATAAGCAAAAAAGAAGGTTAGCTGAGCAGAATGAAAAAATAATCGCCTTAGAACTAAAGAACAAGGAAAATTACACTTTGTTACTTGAAAAACAAATCAAGGAAAAAGAAACCGATGCACTTCTGGAAAAAGAAAAATTAAAGAATGAGTTGGAAAACAAGAACCGTCAGCTTGCTGCCAACGCCATTCATCTTGCTCAGAAAAATGATAAGATTGAGGACTACATTCTTCGTTTGAAAGAGCGTCCGGAAATGTTGACAAATCCACTTTTGGCGAAACAATTGGATCAACTCAAAGAAGTTCTCTCAAAAGAAGACAACGGTGATGATTTCCTCAATCACTTTCAGGAAATCAACAGCAAGTTCATCAAATCATTAAAAGAAAAACATAACGATTTGACTTTAAATGATATCCGATATATTTCTTACATCTATATGAATCTCTCTACAAAAGAGATCGCATCCATCTTTAACATCACTATTGAAGCCTGCAGAAAAAGAAAAGAAAGAATCTCCAAAAAACTAAATCTGGATAATTCCAACGATTTATACGATTATTTGTCAAGCATATAGGAAAATGTCACGTTTTTTCTTAATAAGTCCTGTTTATTCCTGTCATATATAATTATTGTCGCGAATACGAAAATATATTTGTACAACAATTAAATCTAATATGATATGAAGAAAACAACATTTACTTTATTTGTCATCTTGTTTGTACAACTTTACTTTTCACAAGTCGGTTTTGCAGGAAATCAGGATTATGGGCGTATGAAGAATTTCGCTTACGACAAAACCACACCTAATAAAATCTATGCAACTTCTCTTATCGGGTCGCATATATTGGTTTCTCTTGACAACGGTGTTACTTGGAATGTTCTTGCAACACTTCCAGATCCTGAGTACGCACCGGAAATCTTGGAATTAAGACTTACAAACAACGGAACAGCATTAAGCTTTATCGAATATTATGGCGGCGGAAGCACATTTAACAAAGTTGCTGTCTTCGATTTGCAATCAAAATCAATCATCAAGGAAATTAGCATTCCTGAAAACGAAAATGTTTATAACATCCAGAATTACACTATCTATGAAGATGGAACAATGAACACCGTAAGTATGTTCACTGGTGGAGATGAATATAAATTCTTTACAACAACCAATGGTGGCTCAACTTGGAACAAAGTTTACGATGCAACCGATCACGAAAGTGTTATTTTGAATGACGCTGTTATGGATCCAAAAAACCCTCAAAATCTGTACATAGCCCGTAATGGTGGTGCCGGAAATGAAGACGGCGGTTTTTTTAAATCTACAAATGGCGGTGCAACATGGACAGAAACGTTGAACGGACTTATCCTGCAAACTGTAGAAGTAGATCCAATCAACACCAATATCATCTATGTAGGAAGCGGTGTCCGTTGGTCTTATCTGGATCAGCATCAGGCAGTTTATAAATCAATTGATGGTGGAAATACTTGGACTGAACAAGCAATTACTTGGTCTCAAAGCAATCAGGGTTTGCAAAATATTCCAAAGATCCAGATCAATCCTTACGATACAAATCACGTTTTAGTTTTGGCTGACGATCGTGTTGCGGTGACGACGAACGGAGGAAACACGTGGACAACAACCGAACACGATGGCCTACATGACGGGCAATCTTACTATTACGGGACCGGAGCAGCTTTCAATCCGTTTAATTCGAACAATGTTATCATTGCTAATAATCGTTTTGCAAAATTTTCTTCTGACAAAGGTGTGACTTTGACATCTATCAAAAATCCTTTCTTCATAGGAATGGGAAATCTGAATATCATTAATGATAATGGAACAGACAAATTGATGTACGGCGTTCAATACGGCTATACGATCAAGAATCTACAAACGAATGAAGAGTCGCCTGTCAGCGTTTATCCTTTGAACGAAAGTCCGATGGGAAGCCAGATCGGTTTGGTTTATGTGGACAAAGATTATGCAGGAAGAGTTTACACTTTTGATTCTTCTTTTATGGGAAACACCATCAATGTGAGTGATGACTATGGCTTGAATAAAACGCCGATCTACACAACTTATGACAATGGTTTTACAGCAGCAGAAACGGATTCTTCTAACCCTAATATTGCTTGGTTGGCAACTTTCAACGGAGAATCGGCATCTTTGATCAAAGTTAATTTCTCTAATCCGGAAGATGCTCAGATGGATTTTATCAACCTGCCTTACTCGGATGATTATATTTATGGCATCAAAGTCAGCAAAAACAATCCAAACGAAGTCCTTGTAACTGTTGGAAACAAAATCCTGAAAACAACAGATGGCGGAACGAACTGGACACAAATTACAAATGGACTACAAGATTTGACTTTACCAAATATTGCTTTGGAACTGTCCCAAAATCCATTGGATCTGAATCAATATACAATCGCAGCCTCGAATGGAATCTATACATCAACTGACGGTGGAAACAACTGGACAAAGATCTACAACGGAATGGTTAACAAGGTTGAACATTCTACAAAACAGAATGGCCAGATCGTAGGAATCTCAAATTCTTATTTAGCTGATCTTCCAAAAGTGATCTACACCATCAACAATGGAAATACCTGGACAGAAAAAACTTCTACAAACTATTTCAACACTGTAGTAATTGCGGGTGCCGTTCGATTTGTTGACACTCAAAATGTGGAAGTTTATTTGACTTCTCAATCTTTGGGGATATTAAAAGATGCAATAAGTCTGGAAACCTTAGGAAACTCTGATCTTGAGAATCTTAAAAACGGAATCAGTGTTTATCCAAATCCTACACAGAATTTCATTAATATCAAATTGGATAAAAATATTTCAAAATTCAAAGCAAGTTTATACAATGCAACCGGTCAAATGTTGTTATCAACAGAAAACAGATCAAGCATCAATATTTCTAATTTGAACAACGGTGTTTATTTCTTAAAAATAGAACCTGAAAACGGGAAACCAGTTACTAAGAAAATTATTAAGAACTAATTTTAATTTTATCATAGGGAAAGGCCTTCGAAGAATATTCGGAGGCTTTTTTTATTGTATCAATTAGTCGAGGGAGTAATCTAAATCATATTAAATTAAAAGTAGATCTTCAAAATTCTCTATCCTACATTTTGGATCTTCTATATTTCCAAAACCGTACGCTGCATAGATAAAATCTACACCAGCTTTTTCGCTGGATTCTTTGTCCCAAATCGTATCGCCGACATAAACTGGATTTAGAAGGCTATTCCTTCTGATTATCAAGCGTATGTTTTCATCTTTAGACAAACCATCATTTCCAAAACATTCGAAATCATCGAAATATGAATTGAGTTCATAGAAGTCTAAAAAGCTCTCGATGTAGCCGGAAAGACAATTGCTAACGATAAAAAGGCGATGGGTTTTGTTGAGTTTTTCTAAAGTCTCTCTAATGTTAGGGAACAATTTCCCTCCAGACTCATTAAGATACATCTTCTCTTTTGTACTATAAATATTTTCGAAATCCTGAAGTTTTTCTTTCGGAACGAAATCGAAATGTTGGGAGAAAATATCATCCATTTTCATTCCTGAAAAATTCCTGATGTCCAATGAACTCAAATTGATATCAAAACCAATTTCTACAATACTGTCATTAAAAGCTCTGACAACAGTTTCCGACGCATCCCAAAGTGTTCCGTCCAAATCAAAAATAATGCTATCTCTTTCTTCTATCATAAAATCGATTTTCCGTTGATGTAAACTTTTGAAGGTTTTAAACTTCCTTGGTTGTATAGAATATTTTGAAAATTGTCTGTTTCGTAAGTGATAAAATCTGCTTTCTTTCCTTTTGAAAGAATTCCTCTGTCTTCTAAATCCAAAGCATAAGCGGCTCGAAAAGTTATCGCTGCCAAGATCTCAGCAGTTGATAATTTTTGGTAAGTCGCCAAGATGGAAGCTTGTGTTACGAGATTTCCCATAGGTGCTGAACCTGGATTCCAGTCTGTCGCAATGGCGAGGATTCCATCTTTGTCAAGGATTTTTCTTGCTGGAGAAAATGGTTCGCCTAATCCTAAACTTGCGCCTGGAAGTGCAATAGCGACAGTATCAGAATTTGCTAGAAACTCAATATCTTCATCAATTGTAGCTTCCAGATGGTCGGCAGATTTTGCTCCCACTTCTACTGCGATTCTGGAACTTCCTGCTGTAAATTGGTCTGCGTGAACGGTAATTTGGAAACCCAATTCTTTTGCTTGTAATAAAAACTCTTTGCTTTCTTGCGGTTGAAAAGCTGATTTTTCTATAAAGATATCAACTCTATTTGCAAGGTTTTCTTCTTTTACTTTTGGTAAAATTTCATCAATAATATAATTGAGATATTCCTGAGATGTTCCCTCGAAATCTTTGGGTTTGAGATGCGCTGAGAGACAAGTAGGAACAAGCGTTGCTTTGGTTTTTGTCTGAGCTTTTTTGATTGCTCGTAGCATTTTCAGTTCTTCGTTGACGTTTAATCCATATCCGCTTTTAATCTCGATGGTTGTGATACCTTGTTTTAACAAAATATCAACACGTTTCAGAATTCCATCAATCAAATCTTCTTCAGAAGCTGCTCTTGTATGCTTCACAGAACTCCAGATTCCACCGCCAGATTCTGCAATCTCGAGATAGGTTTTTCCGGAATTTCTGAGTGCAAAATCATTGGCGCGATTTCCTCCAAAACAAATATGAGTGTGTGCGTCTGTAAAAGCTGGAATTACAATTTGTTCATTTTCAATTAAATCGATTTCAGAATCTGGAAATTTTTGTTTTAAAACTTCAAAATCATCAACTTCGATAACGATTCCGTTTTCTGTTAGAATTCCGCCACTGTTAATTATTTCTAAATCTTCATCATTTAATTTTCCCTTTAATGGAAGATTGTTGAGTGTGATAATTTGTTTGAAAGGACCTGATAATTTCATATTAAAACTTGTGATGTAAAAATAATGATTAAGTTTTAGTTTAATGAATTTTAAAATACTGAATCTTGGTTAAAAAACGATATTCTCTTTATAAATTAATACAAATCTTGGACGATTTATTTTTTTATCTTAATTTTCATTGTATTTTTACATAAATTTAAAAACAAATGAAAACTATAATCATTACAGCAAGTTTATTTTTTGGAGGAATTTTTTTGCAAGCTCAACAGCATATGACACTTGGAGAAGCTGCTAGAGCAGCACGTTTCAATAAAATTATAGATGAGGTAAATAACGGTCCGAAAAAACTTAAATATGCTGATATACAAGGCTCTCCTTATTATTATGCTAATTTTGTTCCGGCAAAAGTTGGTGATACTTCTGGGATAATTCCTATTCGCTATAGCCCATTTCTGGATTCTGTTGAAATTTTGGATAGTAATAGTGGTAATGTATATGAACTTCCAAAAGAAGAAGCTTATCCAAAATTTACTTTTGAAACCACACATGAAAAATTAGTTTTAGTAAATACTAATAATGAATATTCCGGGTATTTTTTTGAATTGGTAGGTGGGAAAAATAGACTTCTTAAAAAGATTTCGACTAAATTTAAAGATGAAATTCCAGCTCCAAATTCTTTAGTTTCAGCAATACCAGCTAAATTTGAAAAACAAAAACCAATCTATTTTATTAAAACTGAAGATAGTGTTATAAAGCTGACAAAAAAGGCAGATGATTTACTAAATGTATTACCTGCAGATAAAAAGGATGCAACTAAGGATTTTATAAAAACAAATAAAATAAAACTAAACGAAGAACTTGACCTGATAAAACTGGTTACTTTCCTTAACAAATAAAAAAAGAGATGCAAATTGCATCTCTTTTTATTTAAAAAACTTCTCTTCCAATTTTCAGAATATTATCACTTTTCCCCATCGAGTAGAAATGCAGAACCGGAATTCCAAAATCTAAAAGTTCCTTACTCTGGTTAATTGCCCATTCTATCCCAACTTCTCTGACATCACTATTGGTTTTGCATTTCAGAACTTCATTGATTAAAGCTTCTGGCAAATCAATTTTGAAAACCTGTGGCAACATCTGCAAATGAGTTTTTGTCGCAATTGGTTTGATTCCCGGAATAATCGGAACATCAATTCCAATTTCTCGGGCTTGTTTTACAAAGTCGAAGAATTTTTGATTATCAAAAAACATTTGAGTCACGATATAATCTGCGCCAGCTTCTACTTTTTTCTTCAACATTTGAAGGTCGTAATTCATAGATGGCGCCTCGATATGTTTTTCCGGATAACCCGCAACGCCGATGCAGAAACTGCTTTTGTCATCAGATTCGATTTCTTCGTGAAGGTACTTTCCAGTTCCGAGGTCGTGAATCTGTTTTACCAAATCTGATGCATATTTATGTCCGCCTTTTGACTGTTCAAAATATTTTTCACCTTTCATCGCATCGCCTCGCAACGCAACAATATTATTGATTCCCAAATACATACAATCTACCAAAAGATATTCTGTCTCTTCTTTTGTAAATCCTCCGCAAAGCACGTGTGGAACTGTATCGACGTTATATTTATTCTGAATTGCCGAACAAATCCCCAAAGTTCCGGGACGCATTCTTGTGATTTTTCGCTCCATCAATCCGTTTCCTCTTTCCAGAAAAATGTATTCTTCGCGAGAAGTTGTCACATCTATAAAAGGAGGTTTGAACTCCATCAAAGGGTCAATATTTTTATATAAATCTGCGATTCCGACACCTTTTTGTGGCGGAACAATTTCGAAAGAGAAAAGCGTTTTTCCGTTGGCGTTTTTTATATGGTCAGTAATTTTCATTATTTTAATTAAAAATTCAAGGTTTAAAATTCAAAGTCTAATCAGCCAAATTGGGGCTAAGCCATTTTCTAGCATATTCCAAATCAACGTCTTTTCTCTCGGCATAATCTTTTAATTGGTCTTCATCAATCTTTCCAACGCCGAAATATTTTGATTTTTCATTACCAAAATAATATCCTGAAACCGCTGCGGTTGGCCACATTGCTAAACTTTCGGTTAAAGTCACACCAATTTTTTCATCCGCTTTCAGTAAATCCCAAATCGTCAATTTATCCAAATGGTCGGGACAAGCCGGATAACCTGGAGCCGGGCGAATTCCCAAATATTTTTCTTTAATTAAATCATCATTGGTCAAAGTTTCATTTTCTGAATAACCCCAATATTCGGTTCTGACTTTTTTGTGAAGATATTCGGCGAATGCTTCTGCAAAACGGTCAGCCAAAGCTTTGACCATAATCGCATTGTAATCGTCCATTTTATCTTCATATTCTTTCGCTAATTCATCAGCGCCAAAACCTGTACAAACGCAAAAAACTCCGATGTAATCTTGCTTCTCAGAATTTTCAGGAGCAATAAAATCCGATAAAGCAAAATATTCTTTGCCTTCAGATTTTTTATGTTGCTGTCTCAAAGTTCTGAAAGTGGATATCACATTTTGATTGTCATCATAAACCAAAATATCATCACGTTCAGTAGCATTCGCAGGGAAAATTCCGAAAATGCCTTTTGCTTTAAAGCTCTTTTCTTGAAGGATTTTCTTAAGCATTGCTTTGGCTTCATTAAACAAAATCGTCGCTTGTTCGCCAACTACATTATCCGTCAAAATATCAGGGAATTTCCCAAACAATTGCCAGCTTCTGAAAAATGGTGACCAGTCGATAAATTCTATCAATTCATCCAAATCCTGGTCTTCGATAATTGTAATTCCTAATTTATTTGGCGTGTGAATCTCTTCATTTTCCCAATCTATTTTGAATTTCTGTTTTCTCGCTTCCTCGATTGTCACATATTCTTTATCAACTTGTCGGTTCAGGAATTTCTCACGGAAATCGTCGTAATCTTTTTTCAATTCCAAAGAATAAACGCTGGATTTATCCTTATTCAAAAGCGAACTTACCACACCGACAGCTCTTGAAGCATCATTCACGTGAACAACTGTATTCGCATATTTCGGAGCGATTTTAACAGCTGTGTGTGCTTTGGAAGTTGTTGCACCACCAATCAATAATGGGAAACTTAGATTTCGTCTTTCTAATTCCGAAGCCAAGTGAACCATTTCGTCCAAACTTGGCGTAATCAATCCGCTTAAACCTATGATATCTACTTTTTCGTCAATCGCAGTTTGAATAATTTTATCTGCCGGAACCATCACACCAAGGTCAACGATGTCGTAATTATTACAACCCAAAACAACACTCACAATATTTTTTCCGATGTCATGAACGTCACCTTTTACAGTTGCCATTAAAATTTTTCCGTTCGCAGGTCTTGTACCGTCTTTTTCAGCTTCTATGAATGGTTGCAGATAAGCAACAGCTTTTTTCATTACTCTCGCGGATTTTACAACCTGAGGCAGGAACATTTTTCCACTTCCGAAAAGGTCGCCGACAACGCCCATTCCTGTCATCAGATTAACCTCGATGACGTGAAGTGGTTTTTCTGCCTGCAATCTTGCTTCTTCCGTATCTTCTTCGATAAAACGGTCAAGTCCTTTAACCAAAGAATGTGTGATTCTTTCCTGCAAAGACATTTCGCGCCAAGCCAAATCTTCGGCTTTTTCTTTTTTGGTGGATTTTACGCGTTCGGAATAGTCTAACAATCTTTCAGTTGCATCATCTTTTCTGTCGAGCATTACATCTTCAACTAATTCCAGAAGTTCTTTCGGGATTTCATCATAAACTTCCAGCATTGTTGGGTTTACGATTCCCATATTCATTCCAGCTTTTATTGCGTGATAAAGAAAAACGGAATGCATTGCCTCACGCACGGAATCATTTCCTCGGAAAGAAAAAGAAACGTTGGAAACGCCTCCACTCACTGATGCGTAAGGAAGATTGGTCCTAACCCAACGCGTGGCCTCGATAAAATCGATAGCGTTTCGGCGGTGTTCGTCCATCCCGGTTGCTACTGGAAAAATATTTAAATCGAAAATGATATCTTCTGCTGGAAAATTCAGTTGATTGACCAAAATATCATAAGAACGTTTGGTAATTTCCAGTCTTCTCTCAAAATTATCGGCTTGTCCCACCTCATCAAAAGCCATTACAATTACAGCAGCGCCGTAACGTTTGATTGCTTTTGCGTGTTTGATGAATTCTACTTCCCCTTCTTTTAAACTGATGGAATTCACAACCGCTTTTCCCTGAACGACTTGTAATCCAGCTTCCAAAATTTCCCATTTCGATGAATCAATCATAATTGGGATTCTGGAAATGTCCGGTTCTGAAGCAATTAAGTTCAGGAATTTTATCATTGATGCTTTTCCGTCAATCAATCCGTCATCGAAATTGACATCCAGGATTTGTGCGCCACCATCTACCTGATGACGTGCAATATCAAGAGCTTCGGAAAATTTTTCTTCCTTAATTAATCGAAGGAATTTTTTGGAACCGGCCACATTGGTTCTTTCGCCAACATTGATAAAGTTGGATTCCGGCGTTATAATTAGAGGTTCTAGACCTGATAATTTTAAGTATTTCATAAGTTAATTTACCAATGTAATAGTTTACCAATGTAACAATCCTGAGCTCGTAACTTATTGGTAAATCGATACATTGTTATATTGTTACATTGATTCTTCTCGGTTCGTAGTTATTTGCCAAATCGGCAATCGCTTTGATATGTTCCGGCGTTGTTCCGCAACAACCACCGATAATATTAATGAGTCCTTTTTCCAAATATTCCTGAACTTGTTCCGCCATTTGACTCGCAGTTTCATCGTATTGGCCGAAAGCGTTCGGTAAGCCGGCGTTCGGATAAGCGGAAATCCCGAATTCTGATTGAGAAGAAATCGCTTCTAAATATGGCGTCAGCTGTTTTGCACCCAAAGCACAATTGAATCCTACACTTAATAAGTTAAGATGAGAAACCGATATCAGGAAAGCTTCTGCTGTTTGTCCGCTCAAAGTTCTTCCGGAAGCATCAGTAATCGTTCCGGAAACCATAATTGGGATTTCGATTTTTCTTTCTTCCTGAATTTGATCGATGGCGAAAAGTGCTGCTTTTGCATTTAAAGTGTCGAAAATGGTTTCAACTAATAGAATGTCTGAACCACCATCCAGCAAAGCTTCTGCTTGTTGTTTGTAGGCAATTCTCAGTTCGTCAAAAGTGATAGCGCGATAACCTGGGTCATTCACGTCAGGACTTAAACTTGCCGTTCTATTGGTCGGTCCTATTGAACCTGCAACGAATCTTGGTTTGTCAGGATTTTGAGCAGTGAATTCATCGCAGACTTTTCTGGCGATTTTGGCTGATTCATAATTGAGTTCGTAAACCAAATCTTCCATATGATAATCTGCCATCGCAATCGTGGTTCCGGAAAATGTGTTGGTTTCGATGATGTCTGCACCGGCTAACAAATATTTTTTATGAATCTCTTCAATCGCTTCCGGTTGTGTCAAAGAAAGCAAATCGTTGTTTCCTTTAAGTGAAGATTCCCAATCTTTGAATCGTTCGCCGCGATAATCTTCTTCCGAGAAATTGTAGCGCTGAATCATTGTTCCCATTGCGCCGTCTAAAATTAAGATGCGTTCGGAAATAGCTTTATATAATTGTTCTGAATTTTTCATTTTTCTAAATTTTATTTTATCAACATAGAATTAATCCAGTGCCTGTTTCAAATCGTTGATAATGTCATCTATAGTTTCTAATCCGACCGAACAACGCACCAATCCAGCTGTGATTCCGACCTCGTTTCGCTCGTCATCGGAAAGCTTGGAATGGGTTGTGGAAGCGGGATGCGTGACAATCGTTCTTGTGTCTCCCAAGTTTGCGGAAAGGGAACACATCTTTATTCTGTTGAGGAAATTTCGTCCGCCTTCGATGCCGTTTTTGACCTCAAAAGCCACGATATTTCCACCTAATTTCATTTGTTTTTTGGCGATTTCGTAGCTTGGATGAGATTTCAGGAAAGGATATTTTACCAATTTTACATTCGGATGTTTTTCTAAAAATTCTGCTACTTTCAATGCATTTTCGCAATGTTTTTCTATACGAATCGCTAAAGTTTCCAGACTCTTGCTCAAAACCCAGGCGTTGAACGGCGACATTGCGGGACCAGTGTTTCTCGCGAACAAATAAATCTCGCGAATCAAATCAGCTTTTCCAACGGCAACGCCACCGAGAACACGACCTTGACCGTCAATGAGTTTCGTTGCGGAATGGACGACAATATCTGCGCCGTATTTAATCGGCTGTTGCAAGTAAGGCGTTGCAAAACAATTGTCTACGATGAAAATTAAGTTGTGTTTCTTAGCTATTTGACCGAAGAATTCTAAATCTAAAATCTCAATTGCAGGATTTGTCGGCGTTTCCAAGTACAATATTTTTGTATTTGGTTTGATATATTTCTCAACATTATCAGAATCTTCTGCTTTGAAATAAGTCGTTTCGATATTCCATTTTGGAAAATATTTCGTGAACAAAGTGTGCGTGGAACCGAAAACCGACTGACAGCTTACAATATGGTCACCCGCGTTGAGCAAAGTTGCAAATGTGGAATAAATCGAAGCCATTCCCGTCGCGAAAGCGTAACCGGATTCTGCGCCTTCCATTTTCACAATTTTATCTACAAATTCTGTGACGTTCGGATTGCTGAAACGGCTGTAAAGATTTTTGTCTTTTTCTTCTGCAAAACTCGCGCGCATATCTTCCGCATCTTCAAAAACGAAGCTCGAAGTAAGGTATAAAGGTGTAGAATGCTCGTCAAACTGAGTTCTTTCGGTTTGGGTTCTGATGGCTAATGTTTCGAAATTTTCCATAAAGTAATGTAACAATGTATCAGTTTAGCAATTTACCAATGTCATTGTTACATTCCTTACATTGGTAGATTGGTACATTAGAATTTATTTTGTTTCGCTAAGTCTTAAAATATCTCCGAAAACGCCTCGGGCAGTTACTTTTGCTCCGGCTCCTGCGCCCATAATGACGATTGGATTTTCACCGTAACTTTCGGTGTAGATTTCGAAGATGGAGTCTGAACCTTTCAATTGTCCAAGTGCAGAGTTTGCTGGAACTGAGATTAACTTTACATCCAATTCTCCTTTTTCTTCCTGAAGGTTTCCGTGTAAATCACCGACGTATCTTAAAACGTGGTCAGGCTTTTGGTTTTCTTTAATGCTTTGATATTCTGAATCTAATTCTTCTAATCTTGAAATGAATTCGTTTTTGTCAATATCCAAAAGGTTTTCTGGAACAAGATTTTGAATATTAATATCCTGAAACTCATTAATCAAATCTAATTCTCTTGCTAAAATCAACAATTTTCTCGCCACATCATTTCCAGATAAATCTTCGCGTGGGTCTGGTTCTGTAAAACCCTTTTCCATCGCTTCTCGAATGATGACAGAATATTTGTCATTTCGAAGGGAAAAATTATTGAAAACGTAACTCAAAGTTCCGGAAAACACACCTTTGATTCTGGTGATGTTTTCTCCTGAAAGATGGAGAAGTTTGATGGTGTCAATTAAAGGTAAACCTGCGCCGACATTGGTTTCGTAAAGGTATTTCTTTTTGTTTTTTTCTAATAATTTTCGAAAATCGCGGTATTCTGAAATTGCTAAGGTGTTATAAATTTTATTTGAACCAACGACATCAAAACCATTCTCAACAAAAGTTGGGTAATGTTTTACAAAATCTTTGCTTGCCGTATTATCAACCATCACAAGGTTTTCCAAATGGTGTTCTCTAGCAAATTCAACCAATTTTTCTACGCTGGAATCTGTTTGGGAAAATTTGATTTTCTGTCTCCAGTCGTTTCCGAAACCAGCTTGGTTAAAAGCAATTTTCTTTGAATTTGCGATTGCAACGATTTTCAAATCGACTCTTTTTCTTTTCAGAATGTCGTAAGCTGAATCCAATATTTGCTCAACCAAAGTTCCGCCGACATTTCCGTGACCAATCAAAGCGAGGTGAACGGTTTTTGGTTTTCCGTAGATTTCGGTTTCGATGATATTTTTTGTGATTTCGGTTTGATTTCCGGTTACCACGATGTTTACTCTTCCGGCAGATGCGATTTGACTTAATAATAAAGGATAAATCTTGTTGCGCTGAAGTTCCGATAAAATCTTATTATAATTGTCTGAAACGAAACCGATAACACTCAAATTATCAATGCTATAAATATTGCTGACGTGACCTTCTTTTGCTTCCTGTTCGAATTCTTTTTTCAGAAACTTGACAGCATCTTCCGCATCAACTTCATCTACAAGAACAGAAATTCCGTTTTCTATGGCTTGCTGGGAAATAACGCCAACGCTGATTCCGCCTCCATTCAAAGCTTGAAAAATACGTGAATCTACGCCGATTTGTCCGAGGAAATTTTTTCCTTCGAAGTTGACCAAAGCTTTGTTTCTATAAATATTAATTGCGTTCTTATCTGTCATCAGTTCAAAAATAGAGGTGTTAAAATTGTGTTCAGCTGTTCGTATTCCATTAGGAAAGCGTCGTGTCCGTGGATGGATTTGATTTCGTGGTAGTGAACATTTTTGTTTTTATGTCTTAAAAAATCGTAAGTGTTTTTAATCTCAAAAGCCGGATAAAAAAGGTCTGAATCTACAGACACCAAATGAATTTCTGCATTGATGTTTTCCAGTTCATTTTCCTTTCCGTTGATGTTCATCAGAAGATGATTCACGAGTTTGTAAGCTTTTAAACTAAATCTTTCGTTCAACCGATTTCCGTGGAAGTTGAGCCAGTCGTGAGATTTTAAAATCTGCTTTTCAGAATCTGTTTCTCTTTTGAATCTTGAGTTAAGAGATTCCGGTGTTCTGTAGCACAACATTGCGTGAACTCGGGCTTTTTCTAATGGTTTTTCATCTGATTCCAAAAGGAATTTCTGAACCAAACATTGAGAATGCAACCAATCCGAAGTTTTAAAATCTGTTGCAATCGGAATGAATTTTTCCGCTAAATCATTTTGTAAAGTCAACATTTCCCAACCGATAGAACCACCAACAGAACCACCAACTAAAGCGAATAGTTTTTCGATTTTAAGAATTTGTAATCCTTCAAGAAAAATAGACGCAATATCCTGAGCTGTGAAATCTTCATAATTATCAATGAAAAATCCATCAAACCCATTTCCAGGAATATTGAAAGAAATAATCGTAAATCGACTGGTATCAATTATTTTTCCTTCTCCAACCAAAGATTTCCACCAACCGTTTTCTCCGGCAACATCAGAATTTCCCGTCAAAGCGTGATTGATCAAAATAATCGGTGCATAATACAGTTCTTTTCCAAAAAGCTGATAGCTTAATGGGATATCGAGAACTTTTCCGTTCTGAGTCGTGAAGTTATGAAGGTTGATATGTTGTAGCTCGTTTTTCAATTTTTATATAATTAAATTGAAAATGCTACGGGAAATGTAGAATAAATGTTTGGTTATCTTTTCCGCCATTGCAGATAGAATTTAGCACCTTCTTCGTTTCCGAAGGGTTGCCAAGGTTTCACAGAGTCTAATCTCTCCACCTTTCTCGATAACATTTTCAATATGTAAATGAACAATTCTGACTGCAAATATAACTAACAAATTGCTGTATTTCCAAATTGTATGAAAATTTCTCTACATCAATTTTTTGTTAACAATTAATTTTAAGATATTTATAATACCAATTATGTATAATATTTGCTTAGAAAAAATCACAAAATTTGAAAAATGGACATTAATCTAAATAAACAAGTTGCTATTGTCACAGGCTCTAGTAGCGGAATAGGAAAAGGAATTGCTATCAGTTTAGCAAAATCGGGAGCAATTGTTATCATCAATCATTCATCAGAACATTCTCGTCCAGAAGCGGAAGAAACGCTAAAAACAATCGAAGAAAACGGAGGCAAAGGTTTGATTATTCAATGTGATGTTAGTAAGGAAGACCAAGTTTTGGCAATGTTTCAAATGACGGTTGAGAAATATGGAACTGTCGATATTCTTATTAATAATGCTGGTTTGCAACAAGATGCACCTTTCGTAGAAATGACACTTGCTCAATGGCAAAAAGTCATTGATGTGAATTTGACAGGACAATTTCTTTGTTCAAGAGAAGCCATCAGAGAATTTTTGAAACGTGGAATGAATGACAAATCCAAAGCGTTGGGGAAAATCATCAATATCAGTAGTGTTCACGAAACTATTCCGTGGGCCGGGCACGCTAATTATGCTTCCAGCAAAGGCGCGCTTAGGATGTTGATGCAAACTTTGGCGCAAGAATATGGAAAACAAAAAATCCGTGTGAATAATATTTGTCCGGGCGCAATACAAACACCAATCAATAAGTCGGCTTGGGATAATCAAAAATCTTTGGATGCGCTGATGACGCTGATTCCGTATGATAGAATCGGGCAACCGGAAGACATTGGAAATTTAGCCGTATTTTTGGCGAGTGATTATTCGGATTATATTACAGGTGCGAGTATCTATGTGGATGGTGGAATGACGAGTCTGGAGAGTTTTGCAGATAATGGGTAATTAATTATTAATGATGAATTATAAATTATTAATGGTTTTTTGTTGAGTTTGAACGCAAAGTTTTTTTGAAGGGCTAAGTATTTTGAAGAAAGAAGAATCGATAAATCGATTTTTAAGTTGATGGTTTCTTGAAATTTTAAAAACTTGAAAGAAGGGAAAAACCTCAACATAGCCCCGATGGGAACGGCATCCTTTTTTTTTTTTTTTAGGTTCTTCGACAAGCTCAGAATGACAAATGTTGTAAAAAAAACAAAAAAGATATAGTGGACAGCGGGTTGGAATCGTGTTTCGAAGACAAAAACTTGTTGCTCCTAATAAAAAGAATAATTATTCTCGAAAAATAATTAGAAAAATGAATGAAGAAGAAAAATTAAAAAATCCGCATTGGAAAAAGTGGGGACCTTATGTGAGCCACCGCCAATGGGGAAATGTACGCGAAGATTATAGTACCAACGGCGATGCGTGGGGATTTACTGGTCACGATATGGCAGAAGCGTGGACTTACCGCTGGGCAGAGGAAGGCATCGCAGGAATCTCCGACGAGAAACAGCAATTGTGCTTTGCGCTTTCTTTCTGGAATAAAAATGACTGCAGAGTTAAGGAACGTTTTTTCGGACTGAGTAATTATCAGGGAAATCACGGGGAAGATATCAAGGAAATTTTTTATTATCTTGACAATACACCGTCGCATAGTTATATGAAGATGGTTTACAAATATCCAATCAATGCGTTTCCGTACGATGACCTTATTAATACGAATGCGCAACGCTCCAATAAAGATCCTGAATATGAAATATTTGATACAGGAATCTTTGATAACGATGAGTATTTTGACATTTTCATTGAATATGCGAAAGCTGGAGAAGACGATTTTTTAATCAGAATTGATGTTCATAACAGAAGTAATCAGCCTGCTCCGATTGTAGTTTTGCCAACTGTCTGGTACAGAAATAACTGGATGTGGGGTTACAATGATTACAAAGGTCAACTTGGTTTTTCTAAGCAAGGCGAGATTGACGTTCATCATAATAGTCTTAGTATAAAGAAATTATATTCCAGAAATAGAAATTCTGATGCTTTGTTTTGTGAGAATGAAACGAATCGTGCAAGGTTATTTAATCTCCCGAAGACAGAAGGTTTTTTCAAGGACGGAATCAATCAATACATTACAAAAGGCCTTGATACAGTAAATCCTTCTAAAACAGGAACGAAAGCTTCTCTTCATTGTGAAGAAATTATAGAAGCGAACAGCAACAAGGTTTTCGAATTCCGATTGTCGCCACATATTATGGATGATGCGTTTTGGGATTTTGATGAAATTGTTTCGAGACGAAAACAAGAAGCTGACGATTTCTATGCGAATATCCAAAAAGATATCGAAAATGAGGATGAAAAGAATGTTCAAAGACAGGCGTTTGCAGGATTACTTTGGAATAAACAATTCTATCATTACAACATTGGAAAATGGCTGAAAGGCGACCCTAATTTCCCTATTCAACGAAAAGGTTTTGTAAGAAACAGCAATTGGGAACATCTTCATAATAAGGATATTATCTCGATGCCTGACAAGTGGGAATATCCTTGGTATGCGACTTGGGATTTGGCGTTCCATTGTGTGAGTTTTTCTGTAATTGATTCAGAATTTGCAAAGAATCAATTGATTACTTTGACGAAAGAATGGTATATGCATCCGAACGGACAAGTTCCGGCTTACGAATGGAATTTTGATGATGTTAATCCACCCGTTCACGCCTGGGCAACTTTCCGAGTTTTTAAAATCGATGAAAAAAATAATGGGAAACCAGATTTGGCTTTCCTTGAAAGAGTTTTCCAGAAATTATTACTGAATTTCACTTGGTGGGTCAACCGAAAAGATTACAATGGTAATAACCTTTTTGGAGGTGGATTCCTTGGTCTGGATAATATTGGAGCCTTCGATAGAAATATGGAATTCAGTGAAGGCGAACATCTGGAACAAGCTGACGGAACGAGCTGGATGGCAATGTACGCTTTGAACATGATGCGTATCGCAATGGAACTGGCAACTTACAATCCGGTTTATGAAGATATGGCGATTAAATTTTTTGAGCATTATCTTTATATCGCCGAAGCGATGGAAAATATCGGTGATGGCAAGCAAGGACTTTGGAATGAAGAAGATGGATTTTTCTATGATTTGCTTCAATTGTCAAATGGAGATAGTGTAAATCTAAAACTTCGAAGTATTGTTGGATTGATTCCAATGTTTGCGGTGGAAGTTGTAGAACACAGCCTTTTAGAAAAACTTCCGGAATTCAAAAAAAGAATGGAATGGATTCTGAAAAACAAGCAAGACCTAACAAAACTGGTCTCCCAATGGTATGTTGAAGGCGAAGGAAACAAACATCTTCTGAGTATCCTGAGGAAAACAAGATTGACGAAAGTTCTTGACAGATTGGTTGATGAATCTGAATTCCTCAGCGATTACGGAATCCGTGCGATGTCCAAAGTCTATGAAGAAAACCCTTTCCGATTCACTGTTCACGGGCAGGAACACGTTGTTTATTACACGCCTGCAGAAAGTGACAGCCGAATGTTTGGTGGAAATAGTAACTGGCGCGGACCGATTTGGTTTCCGATTAATTTCCTGATTGTTGAAAGTTTACAACGTTTTCATTTCTTTTTCGGAGACGCATTGACGATTGAATATCCAAAAGGAAGCGGTGTCCAAAAGAATCTGGAAGAAGTTTCCAAAGATATCAGCGACAGACTTTGTAAGATTTTCTTAAAAGATGAAAATGGAAACAGAGCGTTCAACGGTGGTGTTGAGAAATTTAATCAAGACCCAAATTTCAAAGATTATATAATGTTCTTCGAATATTTCCACGGCGACAATGGTCGAGGTGTTGGAGCTTCTCATCAAACTGGATGGACTTCTACGGTGGCGAAGTTGATTCAGCCGAGATTGACGCATAGATAAGTTGGGGCGTTGGAGTGTGTTAGAGTTTAGGGGAGTTTTTTGAATTTTCTCAAATTCCAGTACACTCTGACACTCAAACTCTCCCACTCTCAAACTCTATTGCACGACTTCTCCATTCACGCTGACTTCATAAGAGATTTCAACATTTGGTTCTAACGTCTTGGAAACCGAACAATATTTTTCGAAAGATAATTCCGATGCTTTTTTTGCTTTTTTCGGGTCGATTTCGCCTTCGAGGAAAAATTTCACTTTGATGGATTTGAAAGGTTTTGCATCATCTACCTGAACTCTTTCGCCTTCCACTTCCGCTTTGAAATCTGTGATTGTTTGACGTTGTTTTTTTAGAATCGAAACGACATCAATTCCGCTACAACCTGCTACCGCCATTAAAACAGATTGCATTGGAGAAACTCCTTTTGCTCCTGGTAAAGTTGTATTATCGAGTAAAATAGAATTTCCCTGTTCATTGGAACATTCGAAAAGGAAATCGTCGTTGATTCTATTGAGTGTAATTTTCATTTTAAGATTTTATTATTTATTGAACACGAAGCGCACAAAGTTTTTTTAATAATTCAATGTTTTATGTTCACAAAGCCACTTCGTTCAAATAAGATTTGTAATTAAATTCAAATTTACAAAATTCCTCTTGCTTTTATCTCCAGATATTTATTGATGACATCTATGTTGAGGTTTTCCGGCAATGTATAAATGCTATAAATTCCATATTTTCTGAGTTCCTGAATAATTAATTTCTTCTCAAACTCGAATTTTTCTGCAATGATTTCGTCATAGATTTCCTGCATATTTTCCGGATTGGTATTCAACAGTTTTTGAACTTCAGAATTTTTGAAAAATATAACGACTAGAAGATGGTTTTTGGCAATTCCTCTCAGATATTTCATCTGGCGATTCAGTCCATCTAACGTTTCGAAATTCGTGAATAATAAGACCAAACTTCTTTGATTCAGATGAAATTTTGTTTCCTGATAGAGTCTTCCAAAATCGCTTTCGAAAAAGTTAGTTTGAACATTATAAAGTGCTTCCGAAATCTTTTTTAGTTGACCGGATTTGTTATCTGCAACGACTTTATTTTCAGGTTTTTTGGAGAAAGTCATCATTCCGGCTCGGTCGCCTTTCTTCAAAATAATGTGTGACAAAGCCATCGTTGCGTTAATGGAATAATCTAATAAACTCAATCCATTGAAAGGCATTTTCATCGTTCTGCCTTTGTCTATCAACATTATGATTCGCTGAGACTTTTCGTCCTGAAACTGATTGACCATCAATTTGCTGGATTTTGAAGTTGCTTTCCAATTGATACTTCTGATGTCATCGCCCTGAACATAATCCCGAATTTGCTCAAATTCCATCGTATGTCCAAGCTTTCTGATTTTCTTGATTCCACCCAACATAAATTCGTTTTGAAGCGCCATCAATTCATATTTTCTGAGATGGATGAACGACGGATAACTTGCCAACTTCGCATCTTTCTGAAAAGTAAATCTTCTGGAAACCAAACCAATTGGCGAATTGACATAAATATTCAGATTTCCAAAACTATACTCACCACGTTCCTTTGGTTCGAGAATATATTCCAAATAGGTGTTGTTTCCGCTTTCAATATCTTTCTTAATTAGGAAATCTCTTTTCTGAAATTGAAAGGGAATTTCGTCAATGATTTTTGTATTGATATTAAAATTATAATTATTTCTAATATCAACTTTCACAGAGTTTTCGTCGCCGTTTGATAATTTTTCGGGTAAAATTCTTTGTGCGTTGATGCCTTCTTTATTAATGAAAAGAATCAATCCATCAACTGCCGTCAACACCAAAACAAAAATCAATAATGAATTGGCAATCCACATCATCATCGGAAAGAAAAATGCTAAAACATAACAGATTCCAACGCCGAAAAGAGCGAAGAAGAATTTGTTATTGATATATAATTGTTTTAATATTTTCACTTTAGTTAATTATGGAATTCAATAGTTTGTTATCAGAAGGCTTCGACTAAGTTTATATTGAGCCTGTCGAAATGCTCAGCCTGACAGTGATTTAAGTGCTTAGAGAGATGTCATCCTGAGCGGAGTCGAAGGATTTCCAATTATTTTTGTCGTTTATTTACCTTGGAACTTCGATACTTTCTAAGATTTGTCTGATAATTTCATCTGCTGTCAAACCTTCCATTTCGCGTTCTGGGGAAACAATAATTCTGTGTCTCAAAACTGCAAACGACGCTTCTTTAATATCTTCCGGTGTTACAAAATCACGACCTCGGATTGCGGCAAAAGCTTTGCTCGCTGTCAACAAAGCCAAACTTGCTCTTGGAGAAGCGCCTAAATATAAAAATTGATTTTCTCTTGTATTGACGATGATTTTTGCAATGTATTCCAGCAGGTTTTGTTCAACAATGATTTCCTTTACCAACTGCTGATATTGCTTCAATTGCTGTCCGGAAATCACGGTTTGCACAACATCCGTTTTGTCTTCTAATCTGTTGTTGTGTTGGTTTTTAATGATTTCAATTTCCTGCTCCAGATTTGGATAACCGACTTCAATTTTGAAAAGAAAACGGTCGAGTTGCGCTTCCGGCAATCTGTAAGTTCCCTCGTGTTCAATTGGATTTTGAGTCGCCACAACTAAGAATGGTTCTTCCATCTGATATTTTACGCCGTCCATCGTGATTTGTTGCTCTTCCATCACTTCAAACAAAGCGGATTGGGTTTTTGCTGGCGAACGGTTGATTTCATCAATCAAAATAAAATTCGAAAAAATAGGTCCTTTTTTAAATTTGAAATCCGCTTCTTTCACATTGAAAACCGATGTTCCCAAAATATCTGATGGCATCAAATCCGGCGTGAACTGTATTCTGCTGAAATCCACAGAAATGGTTTTTGCCAATAATTTTGCTGTAATGGTTTTTGCAACGCCTGGAACGCCTTCTATCAAAACGTGTCCGTTTGACAAAAGCGCTACCAACAAATGTTCAATCATATTTTCCTGACCGACGATCACTTTTGCAATTTCTGCTTTTACACGTTCGAGATTATTTCGTAAGTCCGTCATATCCAGCCTTGACTGGAATTCGGGGGCTTTGTCTTGGTATTGTTCTTCCATAAATTGGTTATTTATTTATTGCGAGCTCTATAGGAGCGAAATGTTTGTAGCTATTAATTTATTTTCTTAGCAAAGCTCCGTAGGAGCGACACTTTAATCGTTATAAAATTCAAATAAATATTTTTCTTCATATTGTATTTCAAATTTATTCAAAAGCTCAAGATATTCTTCTTTAAAACTTTTCTTTTTATGATGTTCTTCTTGATTATTAATATAATTAACCACTTTATCAATCTGACTTTTCGAATATGAAAACGCCCCATAACCTTCCTGCCAGTTAAATTTTCCATCAAACCAATTTTCTTCATTGATAAATTTAGAAGAATTTGATTTTATATCCCGAATCAAATCCGGAATTTTAAAATTCAAACTACTAAATCCAATCAGAAGATGAATGTGGTCAGGATTTGCATAGATTGACAATAATTTTTGGTTATTATTTTTAATGATTCCTGAAATATATTTTTGTAACAATTCTCTTTTTGATGTATGAATCAAATTCTGTCTTCCTTGTACAGCGAAAACAAATTGAATATAAATTTGAATGTACGTATTTGCCATTTTGTGTTTTTGTGTTTTTGTGTTTTTGTGTTTTTGTGTTTTTGTGTTTTTGTGTTTTTGTGTTTTTGTGTCGCTCCTATGGAGCTGAAATTAAATTGTGATTCGTTGCTACAAACATTTCGTTCCTACGGAACTTTCCTTTATTTTGCTCCTACGGAGCAAAATGTTTGTAGGCAAAATTCACCTAAAAAAGCCTGAGCTCCGTAGGAGCGATACTTCTTATCATTTCAAAATATCGTCCAACAATTTATTCATCCTTATCAAATCTTCCTTCATCACGCTTGCATACGGATCTTGTCCTTTTTTGACGAGTTCTACAGCTTCAGTTATTAGTTCTATATTTTTTCCGGTTTTTAAATGGAGTTTATTGATGAATTGCTCATCGAGATTGTGAGTGTCAATCATCAGATCCATTCTGATTTTATTCAAAAAGTATTGTGCTTTTTTTGCCATCATCTCGTGGAAATCACCTTCCTGTAAATAGAGATTCCCAATACTTCTGATAAATTCTACCGAAGTATTTTTCAAAGGTTCAGTAATTGGAACGATTCTTTGCTTTCTTTTCGCATTGAAAATAACAAAAACTATCAATCCAAAAAGCAATAAATACCAAGCATATTTGAGTGGAGGATTGCTGTGAATAAATCTCAGCGGAGACATTGATAAAGGCGCATCATTGTCCATAAACCAAACAGTTTCCCGATTTGGCAAATAAGACAAAACGCTATCTAAATAGTTGTTTTTTGAATTCAAAAGATAATAATTTGTCAAAACCAAAGGCTCGGAATGAATGTAAAAATGACCTTCCCCAAAAGGAACTTTGATAAAATCTACATTGATAGAAGTCTGATTATTATTTTCCTTACGCATTGTTTTTCCAAGAACTTCGATGTCATTTCTGATGTAAGAAAAACCTTTGTTGTCAGGAGATTTGTCAATTAATAATCTGTTGTTAGTCAGTTTTTTATCGGTCAATTGCAGAAGATAACTTTTTTCATAACTTACTGTTTTGAATCTGAAACCTAAAGTGTCTCTCAATGCCGCCGTCGTTTTGTCTGTAAACCAAATCACGTCGGAACCATAAGAAACCTCATCCATAATATACTCCCAAGAAACCTCATCCAACTCTTTTTGAATGATCAAGATATTATGAGGCTTTTTTTGATTATTTTTCTCATAATAATTGTAAGGTGAAACACCTACTTTTTCTAATTTATTATTGAATAATTTATTAGATTCCTGATCAAAAATATAAAGTCCAAAAGGTGTTTTTTTCTCAATATTGTAATTCTTTCGCCAATCCAGAACAGGCTTTTTGTTCATCCCAAACATAGCCACCACAATCAGAATGATGATGAAAATAGCAGCGTATATTTTGAAATTTTTGTTCATTATTTTTTTACTTGGTCAATTGATTTTATCAGAATTTATTAAAATAAGTTTTGAAGTGCTGGTAATCTTTCTCTTGTGTGTCAAATTCACCGTACCAGACGTAATCGTAAATGTAAATGATGCGTCTGAAATCCTCTTGTAAATTCTTGTTTTTCAGTTCTCTAAGGTAATCGCGGTTTGTTTTTTCCACATTCCAGTTAATGAAGTTTTTATCCGTCAGTTTTTTGAGTGAATAAAGAAAATGATATCGGATTGCTGAACGGTAATCCTGTTGTTTTTCCAATAGCAAAATTCTTTCAGGAAAGTTGATCTCGTGGATGTTTTCTTCGATGTCATGACTGTTAATATTGATTTTTCTGTTCCTTTTTCCAAATAAGAAATTACCATCTTTTGACATCAGATAACGAATCAAAAAATACAGTAAAAATCCAACAATAGCAATTCCGAAGAATCTTAAAATATTGTTTGTATAGTTAGCAGCTTTATTAGGATCAATATCTTTAAAAATCTTGGATAATAATTGTCCAATTTTTCTTTTGATCAGATCCCAAACGGATTCTTTAGGCTTTAAAACTTCGTAGTTAAAATCAGCTCCTTTGTATTTGTTTTTGAAATTTGGAGCAAAGTTTTTTGGATAAAGAACATTATTTGTTGAATAATTGGTCTTGACCAGAGAATCAGATTCCACAAAAGTTTCTGTGTCAGCCGAATCTACAATCACAACTTCCTCTACCTCTTCATATTGTGAAAAAGCAAAAGTGCCGAACAAAGAAAAAATTAGAAAAAGGAAAACTCTAAATCTCATCTATTCAAATAAATATAGTCAGATTAAAGAATTTTCGGTTGTGAGATAATTGCATTCTGGTTTAGTTTTTTGATAACAATATAAGGATATATAAAATAATAAAAAGCGATAACAGATAAGGTTCCGAAAATGATAATAATGTTCAAAATCAATGGCATTGTCTGCGCATATCTTGTAACAAAACCTTCTATCAATCCGGCAAATATGGTAAAGGGAACTGTACTCAAATAAATTTTAAAACTATTTCTAAAACCAAGCTTAAATGATTCCAACCGTGATAAAGTTTTTGGAAATAAAATCGAAGCGCCTAAAATCAATCCCGCCATAGCTTCTACCACCATTCCGAAGATTTCAAAAACGCCGTGCAACCAAATTCCCTTCGCACTTTCTAATAATGCATTATGTGTTTTGAAGAAAAACTGAAACGCGCCCAACATTATACTGTTTTGCATCAATGCGTACAATGTTCCCAAACCGCCAGTAATTCCGTAGATGTAAAGTTTCGCACCAACAACCAAATTATTAATGATGATCATTAATGAAGTGCTCCAGCTTGCACCAGATCCGTAAATCGCTGTTGCATCGCCTTTTTTGATATTTTCCAAAGTCTGATTCACGTAACCTTCTCCCAAAATTAAGGTTGCAAAATCTTTATCATAAATAGAAGAAATTACACCAATGCCAACGAACAAAATAAAAAATACAAAAGCATAATAAAGATAACGCCGGTATTCATAAACCGTAAGCGGAACTTCTCTCGTAAAAAAATGTTTGATCCGATTCTCCTCAATCCTTTTGGTTTTATAAATCTTCTGAAAAATCTGAGAAGAAAGAAAATTGAGATAGACCGTGGTTTTACTTTTTGGATAATAGGTTTGGGCAAAAGAGAGATCATTAATCAAATTGATGTAAAGCGACGAGAGATCATCTGGATTTTTTTTCATTTTTCCATTGACAACCTGCTCAGTTTCCAACCATTTTTCTTTATTTTGCTTTATAAAAGCCACCTCTCTCATAACGCTAAAATAATAAAAATATGAATCAAATTGCCATCAATACCTCACAAAATGTAAATGTTAATTTTACATTGGCTGGCGTTGGAGAAAGAATAGTGGCTTTTTTTATTGATTCATTTATCAAAGGGATTTATGTATTTATTCTTTCTTGGGCAATGCGGACTTTTTTTGATTATGATAATTTTATTCAGGGAATGGATGGCTGGTCTGTTGGCGCTTTTATTTTCATCATCACATTTCCCATTCATATTTACACTTTGGTTTTGGAAAGTATGATGGAAGGACAGACTTTTGGAAAGAAATTAATGAAGATAAAAGTCGTGAAAATCGATGGCTATCAGGCAGGTTTCGGAGATTATTTGATGCGTTGGATTTTTCGTTTGGTAGATATTTTTGGCAGTTTTGGATTAGTGGCATTCATCACAAGTCTGGCTTCAAAAAACAATCAGCGTTTGGGCGATATTGCAACTGGAACTGCAGTTGTTTCTCTCAAAAATAATGTGAATATTTCCCACACAATTTTGGAACAGTTGAAAGAAGATTACATTCCAACTTTTCCGCAAGTGATTTTATTAAGTGATAACGACGTGAGAATCATCAAAGAAAATTTCCAAAAAGCCTTGAAATCCGATGATCGTGAAATCATTAACAGACTGACGAAAAGAATTGTTGAAATTCTAAAACTGGAACCAGATGCGATTCAATTCACTCAAAGACAATTCATTAGCGTTGTGATTAAAGATTATAATTTCTACACGGGCAAAGATTAATAAAAGCGAAATCTATTTCTACGGTCATTTTAATATATTTGAGGAAACTTTTAATCTTTGAAATGAGAATCTTTCTATTAATAATCACTTTATTGATAAGCAATACTGCTTTTTCACAATCCGAAACAACCAAAACTGAAATCATTTCCGACTCCAAAGCCGAATTTCCAGGCGGACAAACTGCCTTCCGAAAAGAGTTTATGAAAATGGTTCACGCCTATGTGGACATTACCGCTTACGCTGTGAATGGAAAATTTTCTTTCGTTTTGACCATTGATGAAAAAGGAAAAATGAGCGAACTGAAAATCTATCCGAAAGTTAAGTTTGATGAAGAGTTCAAACAGGATATGAATTTTGCAATGAAGCGCATCAAGAAAAAATGGAAACCAGCAATTCAAAATGGAGTTCCTGTGAGTTCTAATATTATTTTCGAAATCAATTTTACGTCTGATCATTCTGACGAGGAATATTAATTTTAAAACTAAAAACTTTCCAACAATGAAAACAAAACTGATCTTAATAGTAGTTTTTTTATTCCATTTTTCTGTAGCAAATTCACAAACCGAAATTTTACAAAAATACCCTGAGAATCAAATACCTTATGAAGGGGGATATGTAGGTTATTATAAGGATTTTCATGATATTATCATCGAAAAAAAATTACAACCTTGTTCAAACAAGCAAGAGATTTATCAGTTCAGTGTGTTAATCAAACCTGATTCTTCTATACAATTTATCAGAGATCTTAACCCGAAAGTTGTAGAAGCAAACAAATGTGCTTATAATCTTGCAAGAGAAGTTGCGAAATATCAAAAAGGATGGAAACCTGCATCGGCAGATGGTAATAATCAAAGTGCAGTGGCAAGATTTATCATTTTTCCAGATGATTTTTTTAATAATTACCGAGAAGGTTATTACCCTCTTTTCAATGGCCCTGTTTATAACAATTATGGAAAAGATCATCTTGATCATTTTCGTAAGGAACTTGTTGCCAGGTTAGACTTAAGAAGATTTAGTTGGAACGATATTTTTACTGTTGAGACAGAATTTACAATTAATAAAGAAGGAAAACTGGAAGATATTATCTTGACAAAAAAAACAGGACTTGACGAATTTGATAGAATGATCCTTCTGACTTTTAAAGGAATGAAGAAAAAATGGACACCAGCTACCATCAATGGTCAACCCATAGATTTTCGATTCAGATTAACACTTAGAGCCACAACAGATATCGAATATTAAAATTTATCTAACATAATTTCTATTTTAGAATCCTATGTTTCTACCTGATAGAATTAATCTGTTTCAATTATCCACTGCCATTCTGTCACAATATTTTGTATCTTTGCATCCAGTTTTGAATTTAAAATTCAAGATTTAAAATTTAATTAAAGTGCAGGAAAAATATATAGACGAGACCAAACAAGGAGAAGCATTCGCCATCGCAGAAAAACCGGGAAATGGCAAAAAATTGTTTCTGGAAAGCTACGGCTGTCAGATGAATTTCTCAGATTCCGAAATTGTTGCATCTATTCTCAACGAGCAAGGCTACAACACAACTTTGAAAGTAGAAGAAGCAGATTTGATTCTTTTAAATACTTGTTCGATTCGTGAAAAAGCAGAGCAAACCGTGAGAATGCGTTTGGCTCAATTCAAAAACCTCAAAAAGGAACGTCCCAATATGACGGTTGGCGTTTTGGGTTGTATGGCAGAAAGATTAAAAACTAAATTTCTAGACGAAGAACAACTCGTTGATTTAGTGGTTGGTCCCGATGCTTATAGAGACCTTCCAAACCTTCTTAAAGAAACCGATGACGGCAGAGATGCAATCAACGTCATTCTTTCGAAAGAAGAAACTTACGCCGACATCAATCCTGTTCGTTTGGGAGGAAATGGCGTTACAGCTTTTGTGACGATAACGAGAGGTTGTGATAATATGTGTACTTTCTGCGTCGTTCCATTTACGAGAGGTCGTGAGAGAAGCCGTGACCCACATTCTATTATTGAGGAATGCAAGAGTCTTTGGGAAAATGGCTATAAAGAAATTACACTTCTTGGTCAAAACGTTGACTCATATCTTTGGTATGGAGGTGGTCCGAAAAAGGATTTCGCTAAAGCATCCGAGATGCAGAAATTGACAGCCGTTAATTTCGCTCAGTTGCTTGATATGGTTGCAGTTGCAGTTCCGCAGATGAGAATCAGATTCTCAACCTCCAATCCACACGAGATGACGGAACAGGTTTTCAGAATGATTGCAAAACACGATAATATTTGTAATTATGTACATCTTCCTGTTCAAAGCGGAAGCGACAGAATCCTTCAGTTGATGAATCGTCAGCACACGCGTCAGGAATATTTGGATTTAATTAAAAAAGGAAAAGAAATCGTTCCTGACATTTCATTTTCACAAGATATGATTATCGGTTTTTGTACGGAAACTGAAGAAGACCATCAATTGACGATGAGCCTGATGCGAGAAGTAGAATACGATTACGGTTATATGTTCTCTTATTCTACAAGGCCAGGAACACCGGCTCACAAGAAGCTGGAAGACGATATTCCTGCAGATGTGAAGCAAAGACGTTTGGCAGAAGTGATTGCTTTACAAGGCGAACTTTCCCGAAAAAGAATGGAAGGTTACGTTGGCAGAGTTCACGAAATCCTAATCGAAGGCACTTCCAAAAAGAACCAAAACCAGTGGAAAGGAAGAAATTCTCAAAATGCAGTTTGTGTTTTTGATAAATTGGAAGGACAGAAATTGGGCGACATTGTGTCTGTTTTTGTTCACGGCAATACGCAGGGAACGCTTTTGGGGGAAACGGTTTAAATCCAAACTTCATTTCAAACAATGAGTAATCTGCAATCCAAAGAACTTCTTCAAAATATTTCTGCATTATTAGAAAATGCCAGAAAAAAAGTCGCGGTTGCTGTAAATCAAGCAATGGTTTTGACTTATTTTGAAATCGGAAGAATGATTGTGGAAGATGAGCAAAATGGCAAAAACCGCGCCGAGTATGGAAAAGCTTTGCTTAAGGATTTGTCTTTTCATTTAACGGAAAAGTTTGGAAAAGGGTTTTCGGTAGAAAATTTAGACAGAATGAGATTTTTCTATAAAACCTATTATGAACAAAATTCGTCAACAGTGTTGACGAATTCTCAAGACCAAATTTCGTCAACACCTTTGACGATTTTAAATGATACAAAAACGCAGACACTGTTTGCTGAATTTCAAAACACAGATAGTCAACAAGTTGAAAAAAGACATACACTGTCTGTCAATTTCAATCTCTCTTGGTCGCATTATCTCAAATTGATGAGAATCAAAGATTTAAATGAAAGAAAATTCTATGAGATTGAATCATTTAAAAATAATTGGAGTTTACGGGAATTGCAACGTCAATACGATTCTGCATTGTATTCACGATTATCTTTAAGCAAAAACAAAGAAGAGATTCTTCAGCTTTCCGAAAAGGGTCAAATTTTCGAAAAACCAAAAGACATTATCAAAGACCCTTACATTTTGGAATTTCTCGGTTTATCAGAAAAATCAAGCTATTCCGAAAACGATTTAGAAAGTGGTTTGATTGATAAGCTTGAGCATTTTCTGTTGGAATTGGGAACAGGTTTTACTTTTGTAGCAAGACAAAACCGAATTACTTTTGACGAGAAACATTTCAAAATAGATTTGGTTTTTTACAACAGAATTCTGAAATGTTTTGTTCTAATTGACTTAAAAATTGGAGAACTAAAACACCAAGACATTGGTCAAATGCAGATGTATGTCAATTATTACGACCGTGAAGTTCGTTTGGAAGAAGAAAATAAAACCATCGGAATCATTCTTTGTCAAGACAAAAGTGAAGCATTGGTAAAATATACATTACCAGAAGATAATGAACAGATTTTCGCAAGTAAATACTTGACAATTTTACCGAGCAAAGAAGATTTTATTAAAATTTTAGAAGAAAATAAAATCTAAAAGTATCAAGAGGTAAACATCTATGAAGAACATTTTTCACATATTATTTCTTTTACCAATACTTTTCAGTTGCCAATCTGAAAAAACTGTAACCGTCTATCCAAACCAAGTTGGAGATATTGTCTTTGATAAAAATATAGACAATCCCGATTTTAAAAGATGTATGGACAAGGATTATGGAATTCAGTATTATAATGACTCAGAGGGTTTTCAATACAAAGGCGAAAAGATTGCAATTGTTCGGGAATTAGAAAAGTTAAATTTATCTTCTTCAAAAAAAATAAATGGATACGTCACAATTCGTTTTGTTATCAATTGTGAAGGAAAAACAGGATTGTTCCGTGTTCAGCAAATGAATGAAAATTATCAGGAACAAAGTCTTAATAAAGATTTAGTCGATAGACTTCTGAATTTCACAAAATCTTTAAACGGCTGGATTCCCAAAGAATTTGAAGGAAGAAAATTTGATTATTACCAATATTTAACCTACAAAATTACCGATGGAAAGGTTTCAGAAATATTATCTTAGTTTAATTTTCCTTGCGGTTTATTCTCAAATTTCCGCACAGGTCAACTGCAGTATTTTCACGGACGAAAACTGCAAAAAAGCCTGTGAAATTTCTGCTCAGGCTGGAGAAAGACAAGGTTTTGCATTGTCTCAAATGGCATTTGATAAAGCAATAGAAATTTGCCCAAATTACGATTATGCCTATTCTGAAAAAGCTGTTCCCTATCTCAAAAGAGGCGATTTCGTTACTTGGAAAAAGTTAATTGACAAAGCTGTAGAACTTAATCCTAACGAACATCTGGATTACAGAGGCTGGTGCAAGTATCAATTTCTGAGAGATTACAAAGGTGCAATTGAAGATTTTGACAAACTTGAAAAGTACAGACCGGGAAATATAGGTTATTCCAAAAATGGAGACTATAATTTATACGTTGCAAAAGCAATTTGTTTCAGTGCTTTAGGTCAAAAAGATAAAGCAATTCAGATTCTGGAAAATCTTTTCAAAACTAAAGATTATCATTTTGGACTTTACGATTATTATCAATTAGGTGTTACATATTTCGAAAATGGGAAATATGATAAAGCCTTAGAAAACTTCGAGAAACAAAGCAAAGTTTACGATTTTGCAGAAAATATATATTTTAGAAGCAAAGTTTCTAAAATTAGAAATAAAGATTATTTGGATTTGAAAAGTCTTGCCTTGAAGTCTTATGACGAAGGCAAAACAATGAAAGATGGTTACACCCATCATTTCAACAAAATTTACAGAGTTCAAATTGCTGAACTGTAGATTTTAATCATTTAATTTTTTAATCATTTAATCAAAAAAAATGGCAGACTTACAATCCATAAAAGCACGCTTCGGAATTATTGGGAATTTTCCCGCACTTAACAGAGCTTTAGAAAAAGCAATTCAGGTAGCGCCAACAGATATTTCAGTTTTAGTAATGGGAGAAAGTGGTGTTGGGAAAGAATTTATCCCAAAAATAATCCACGGCGAATCCAGAAGAAAACATCAACCATACATTGTCGTAAACTGTGGCGCAATACCAGAAGGAACAATTGATTCCGAACTTTTTGGTCACGAGAAAGGAGCGTTTACAGGCGCTACTTCTACCAGAAAAGGCTACTTCGAAGTGGCAGATGGCGGAACAATTTTCCTTGATGAAGTTGGAGAATTACCTCTTCAGACTCAAGTTCGTTTATTAAGAGTTCTTGAAAGTGGCGAATTTATGAAAGTCGGTTCTTCTCAAGTTCAAAAAACAAATGTAAGAATCGTTGCAGCAACCAATGTGAATATGATGAAGGCAATCGGCGACAACCGTTTCCGTGAAGATTTGTATTATCGTTTGAATACGGTTCAGATTGATATGCCAGCTCTTCGTGAGAGAAAAGGCGACATTCATTTGTTGTTCAGAAAGTTTGCGATAGATTTTGCTGAGAAATACAGAATGCCTGAACTGAAACTGACCGATGATGCAGTTTCTTACTTGGAAAATTATGCTTTCCCAGGAAACGTTCGTCAACTCAGAAATCTAGTTGAACAAATGACTGTTGTTGAGCAAAACCGAGAAGTCAATTCGACAAAACTGGCAGAGTACATTCCTATGAATGCGAATCTTCCTGCTGTGGTTCAGAAGAATAATTTGGGAGGAAATCAAGGTTCGGATTTCAGTTCGGAGAGAGATATTATGTACAAAATCCTCTTCGATATGCGAAGTGACATTAATGATTTAAAATCCTTAACTTCGGAACTGATAAAAAATAAAGGAAATACAGATCTTAGTTTGCAGGAAAAAAATCTTATTAATAGAATTTACACCCCTGAAACACAACAAACTGCGAGTCCAAATTCTTTACTTTATTTTGAAAATAATCAAAGTAATCAGAACCAGATTCATCACCCAACAATTGTTTCTGAAAACGAAGATCATCATTACAACGATGTAGAAGATATTGAATTGGAAGAAAGCAGACCAGAATCTCTTTCGCTGCAAAACAACGAAAAAGATTTGATTATCAAAGCATTAGAAAAACACAAAGGCAGAAGAAACAGAGCGGCTGACGAATTGGGAATTTCCCAGCGAACGCTTTACAGGAAAATAAAACAATATAACTTAGAAGAATAAAAATGCAAGCTCAACTAAAACCAAGACCAGTCAATTTCAAATTGGGAGACTATATTTCGCAAGCCATAGACTTGATGAAAAAAGATTTCGGAACCATATTATTGGCTTTTATTTTTGCAATGATATTAGGAATTATTCCTTTTTGCGGAATAATGGCGATCGGGAATTTTTATAAAGTATGTTACAAATTGGATAAAGGTATTCCTGTAAAAGCTGATGAGGTTTTTAATTTTGATGATTTTATGCCTTATTTTATGTTTCAACTTTATATGATTGGGGCGTTTTTTCTTATTTTTATTCCTTTCGCTTTTTTCGGGCTTTTTGCAGGAGTTAATGAGACCGTTTCTGGTTTGGTTGGTGGTATTGGCGTCGTTTATTTTGTGGTAGTTTACATTGCAATAATCTATTTTTTACTACAGGCATTTTACATTCCGGCACTCATTACATTCAAAAATATAAAGGATGTGAAAACTGCTTGGAATATTTCGAAAGTAATGACAAAAGGCAATTTGTTACAGATTCTTTTCTTTTCGATAGTAGCAAGTTTTCTTTCTCAATTGGGGATCATTGCTTGTTTTATTGGATTGATTTTAACAATTCCTTTTTTGTATGTATCCCATTATTTCGCTTTCAAAGATGGTCTTGCACAGATCGAATATGACGACATCACAGAAATTGGTCAAAAAATTTAATTATGAAAATCCGTTTAGGAGTCTCTTTACTGCTTTTATTATTTTTAACATCTTGTTATTCTTTCACAGGATCGTCTCTCAGTCCTGAAATGAAAACGGTGAAAATCAATACGTTTCCGAATAATGCTGCGAACAACCTTCCAAGTTTGAGCCAGGAATTCACTGTTGCATTGCAAAATCGATTTTTGCAGAGAACGACTTTGAAAGGTGCGATTGAAAAACCGGATCTTTTGATAGAAGGAGAAATTAGTGATTACAATATCACGCCGACCAGTATTGGTGCTTCTACGACTACAGCTGCCGGAAGCACGATTGAAGCATTGCAAAACAAATTGACCATCACGATAAAAGTCCATTACGAAAACAGCGTAGATCCAAAGTTGAGTTTTGACAGAACTTACAGTGATGAAGCAGTTTTCAATAGCGATTTGGATATCAATACGATAGAAACTGCACAAGTAAGAATTGTGAACGAAAGGATCATCAACAAAATTTATAACGACATTGTCGCCAATTGGTAAATGTATGAATACTAGAGTTTTAGAATTAATAAAGAATCCGAAAATAATTACTGAATCTGATTTGAATATCTTAGAATCCGAATCAGAAAAAATGCCTTATGCACAAAGTATTCGGGCGCTTTATCTTTATGGGATTAATCTTTATAAATCAGAAAATTACAAAGAAAATCTTTCTAAAACCGCAGCCTACACAACAGATAAAAAGATACTTTTCCAGTTTATTAATTCTCAAAAAAATAGCCTGAAAGAAGAAATTTCAGTTCAAAAACCTGTTGAGCAAGTTATTGAAGTTCAGGTTCCTAACGAGACCACAACTGCTGAGAATATTATCGAAAAAACTTTAGAAAATCCTGAAGAAATTGAGGATACATCTGTAGTTCTGAATAAATTTGATATTGATAAAATTATCGAAAATGAAAGTCAGGATAATTCTGAATTCATTGTGGTAGAAGGCGAAAAAAATAGATTGTTGTATGAAGGCGAAGAAAATTTCCTCGAAGAAAAATCGCAGGAAATAGATCTTGAAGCGACTAAAGAATCCGGAATAATCACAATCAAAGATGATCTTGAGATTAAAGAAAATCTGATTGCAAATGATGAAAATCGTTCTGAAGAAACCATTTCTGAACACATCAATGTTGAGGAAATTTTAGAAATTCCTAAAGAGGAAATTCTTGAAGCTAAAGTTGAAGCTCAAGTTCAGGATGAAGATTCTTCCGGAAATATCAGCTTTAATGGTATTGAAGATTTCCTTCCTCAAGTCAAATTCTCTGTTCCGAAAAATCATTTGGACTATCTGAATCCACCGAAAAAAGAAGTTAGAAAAGAAGAAATTTTGCCGGAAGAAAAGTCAGTTTCAAAATCTGAATACAAAGAACCTGTTGTTGCTGAAATTCCTGAAAGTGAAATTGATGATAGTCAAATCAGCTTTGAAAACACACAATCTTTTGAAGCTTCAAAACCGACGGAAGTTGTAGAATCTAAAATTGATGAAAACGTTGATAAAAACGAAATCAGTTTTGAAAACACTCAGACTTTTGAAGTTTTAAAACCAGAAGAATCTGTAATTGAAACTCAGATTCATGAAAAAGAAGAAATTACCGTACAGCCAGTTTCTGAATGGAAACCAATGTCATTTTCCGCAAATACACCAGACGCGTTGATTGGTAAAACTCCAGAAGTTGAAAACCCAAAAGAAAAAGTTATAGTTGAAGAAAAAATTGCGCAACCTCAAGTTATAGAAGAAATCATTATTGATGAAAAGCAAATCGTAGAAGAAAAATCTCAAATCCTAGAAACGGAAAGACCAGTAATGAATGTTTCATTTTTCGGAAATGAACTGTCTAAAATTGAAGAAAAAGAAAAAGAAATTCCGGCAATTCTTCAAAAACCAGATGTGAAAGAAACTGTTGATAGCAATGTCGGAACCTTCATCAACACTTGGCAAAGCTGGCTAAAGATTAACAGACCAAAAGAGTCTGAAGCAATCGAAAAAACGATAGTTGTTAAAGAAAAAATAATTGATGAATTCATAGAGAAGAATCCAAAAATCTCTCAATTGAAAGATGAAGTTAATTTTGTTGTGAAAGAGAAAAAAGATGATATTTCACACTTGATGACAGAAACTTTGGCAAAGTTATACGTTGAACAAAAACTTTATTCCAAAGCCATCAAAGCTTACGAGACACTCTCTGAAAAGCATCCTCATAAAATAGATTACTTCAAAGAAAAGATTGAAGAAGTGAAAGAAATCAGAAAATCATAAAATAAAAAAACCGGAAAAATTAATTTCCGGTTTTCTTTATTTTAATTCAATTGGATTGTTTTTACTTTTTGCCTCAGCTTCCATTCTTTTTTGGAATTCCTGCATTTGTTTTGGATCCATTCCTGGTCGATTTCCACCGCCGCCAGCTGGCCCTCTTCCGCCACCGGATCTTTGCGCAGAGTAGAAACTTGCAGGATCTTTTTGTATCTTTTTCTCCATCTCAATATATTTCGATTTGGAAAGTGTGATAAATTGTCCTCGGTTCAGAGGTTGATATATCTCTGCTATTTTTTTTGTCTGCATCAAATCGAAAGAATAATCGCCTTTCTCATCTTGAACTTTCACAATCAATCCAGGCAATCCGGAAAATTTATAGGGCCCGTCCTGTAACGGAATTTGTTGTGTGAACCACGCATACCAAGTTCTTCCACCAAATTTTGCTTCTGCTTTTTGCGTTTGATAATCTCCAATCTTAACCGTTTCTGGTAAGATTTTCCATTCAAAAACAGGCGTTTCTGAATAAGAATAGTTATCTCTTCCGATTCTGGATTTGTACAGTATGCTTTGGTTTGTCAAATCTTTTTCCACGACGAATTGCATATTGCTTCTCAAATTCTGCATTTGCGCTCTGTCAAAGTTTTTCGTAGCACGCATTCTTTCCATCACAGAATCTCTTTTCATAGAATTTTCTGCGTAGAAAACAGATTTTTTTCCATCAGTATCAAGATAAGCTAATTCTGTTTTTTTCTCAACATTTGTAGAATCTGGCGTTAGTGTGGCCTGATAAATAAATCTTGTGCTTTGCTGAGCCATCACGAAAGGCATTGCGAGCAAGCTTAATATTTTTAAAAGTTTCATATTTATTAATATTTATTACTTAATTCAATTGGATTCATATTCCCAAAATTGGTGGAATTTCCATTGTTATGTGAAGAAGAATTCTGCGTTGGATTTCCCATTTGTATATCTGGTTGTCCGTTTCCGACTTCGCTGCCAGGCATTCCTCCATTCATTCCGTTTCCTGGTTGACCTCCGAAGCCGTTATTCATTCGGCCATTTCCATTTCCCATTCGGTTAAAACTGTCGAAGTTGATTTCCGGGTCTTTGTTTTTCACCATTTCCATTCTTACAGACTCCTTGTCACCTCGGAAATTGATTCTTGTCGATTTTCTGGCGTCAGGTTTTACACTTTCAGAAAAGGCATTGGGAATATTAATCTTTTTAATAAAAGTAAATCTATAATCGCCTTTGTCATCTTCTAATTTTAAAATTAATCCCGGAAGACCAAGAAATTTGTAAGGTCCATCCGAGATTTTAATTTCCGGCGCAAACCAAGCAGTCCAGATTCTCCCTCCAAAAGTCATTGTTGCTTTTTGAACTTTGTATCCGTTGAAATCTGAAACTTGAGTAGAAATTTCCCAATTCATTTTCCGGTCTTCCTGATAATAAACTTGTTTTGAACCAATGCTTTCAACAAAATTTACAGATTTATCTTCCCCGTTTTTAGTAATGAAATAATCAAAGAACGTGGGCTGAATAGATTTTCCGTTTGGCAATTTTGGAAATTCAGATTTATCTTTTTTTGATTTTTTAACCTCGGTGATTCCTTGTTGTCTTAGAACTGTAGTTAAAGAATCTCTCAATAATTTACTTTCACTAATGAATAATGACTGATTATTTTTGATGTCCAAAAACGTGTTCTCAACTTTCATATTCACAAGATTGATGGTATCCGGATTCACTTCCGTTAGGTAAATGTATCTTTCTGTTTGACTTGATATTTTCACTGAGACGAAAATTAATATCATCAAAATAAATAGCTTCTTCATAATTTAAAACTGATTGTTTGATTAACAAAATCAAGCAAAGTTAATTATTAGAATTGTCAGAATTAATAATTGTTTATTTTTTGATAAGAATTTAACATTAACAAACTGTTTCTCATTACCAAAGGAATGTCAAGCTATATTGGAAAATCATCAAAATAGATGTCATCGATTTGAGATTGCGGAAATTAGTTCGTACTTTTGCAGTCTAAAATCAGTCTAAATAAAAACAATGATACAAGTAAGCGATCAGGCAAAATCTAAGGCGGCTCAGCTGATGTCCGAAGAAGGCTTCAACCCTGAGACTGACTATATACGAGTAGGCGTAAAAAGTGGCGGTTGTTCCGGACTAGAATACGTCTTGAAGTTTGATAATATAAAAAATGAAACCGACACGATTTTCGAAGATAACGGCGTAAGAGTCATTATTGAAAAAAAATCTATCCTTTATCTTGCAGGAACTGTTCTGGAATATTCAGGCGGATTGAACGGGAAAGGTTTTATTTTTAACAATCCCAATGCTGCAAGAACTTGCGGTTGTGGAGAGAGTTTCAGTCTTTAAAAAATTAGAAACTTCGAAGACATTTGCTTTATTAAGTTTTGAGCTTAAAAAGAAATAATATTTAAAAATCTTAACGCGCTTTGCGTTAAAAATATAATGGCAAAATATACAGAGGACGATTTAAGGGAAGACCTTAAAACTAAAGAATATGAGGCGGGGTTTTATACCGATATCGAGTATGATGATTTCCCGACTGGACTGAATGAAGACATCGTGCGCGCTATTTCTGCAAAGAAAGAAGAGCCGGAATGGATGACGGAATGGCGTTTGGAATCTTTCCGAATCTGGTTGAAAATGACAGAACCGGATTGGGCAAATATCAAATATGAAAAACCGGATTTCCAAGCGATAAAATATTATGCAGCGCCAACTGTAAAACCAGAATTGGCAAGTCTGGATGAAGTGGATCCAGAACTTTTGGCAACTTTTGCTAAATTGGGAATCAACATTGAAGAGCAGAAGAGATTGGCGAATGTTGCTGTTGATATCGTGATAGATTCTGTCTCTGTTAAGACCACTTTTCAAGCGACCTTGATGGAGAAAGGTATTATCTTTTGTTCAATTTCAGAAGCTATTAAGAACCATCCTGATCTCGTTAAAAAATATCTTGGAAAAGTAGTTCCAAGAGGTGATAACTTCTACGCAGCACTTAACTCCGCAGTTTTCTCGGACGGTAGTTTCTGCTACATTCCAAAAGGAGTGAAATGTCCAATGGAATTATCCACTTATTTCCGAATCAATCAGTCAGGAACCGGACAGTTCGAGAGAACTTTGGTGATTGCTGATGCAGGAAGTTATGTTTCATATCTGGAAGGCTGTACTGCACCATCAAGAGACGAAAATCAGCTTCACGCCGCAGTTGTAGAACTGATTGCAATGGATGACGCTGAGATCAAATATTCTACAGTTCAGAACTGGTATCCAGGAAATGAAGAAGGAAAAGGAGGTGTTTTCAATTTTGTGACCAAAAGAGGACTTTGTGAAAACAGAGCCAAGATTTCTTGGACACAGGTAGAAACTGGTTCCGCTGTGACTTGGAAATATCCATCTTGTATCTTGAAAGGTGATAACTCAATTGGAGAATTTTATTCAATTGCTGTGACGAATAATCATCAATATGCTGATACAGGAACCAAGATGATCCACATTGGAAAGAATACGAGATCGACAATTATTTCGAAAGGAATCTCTGCAGGGAAATCTCAGAATTCTTACAGAGGATTGGTAAAAGTAATGCCTTCTGCAAAAGGAGCGCGTAACTTCTCTCAATGTGATTCATTGTTGATGGGTAACGAATGTGGAGCACACACGTTCCCTTACATCGAGATCAAAGATCCTACAGCACAATTAGAACACGAGGCTACAACTTCGAAAATCGGTGAAGATCAGATCTTCTATTGTAACCAAAGAGGAATCGATACAGAAAGAGCAATTGCATTGATTGTGAATGGATTCAGTAAAGAAGTTTTAAACAAGCTTCCAATGGAATTTGCGATTGAGGCGCAGAAATTACTGGAAATCTCACTTGAAGGTTCAGTAGGATAGAATTTTGTAATTTTAAATAAAATTTCAACTATGGAAATTGTTCTCAAAAAAGTTAAGAAAAAAGATTTTGCAGTCATTAAATCACTTGCAAAAGCACTGGGCTTTGAAATTGAACAAAAAGAAGAAAGTCCATACAATCCTGAATTTGTAAAAGAAATTCTGGAAGCCGATAAGAGTATTAAAGATGGCAAAGGCATTAAAATAAAAACAGAAGATTTGTGGAAATAATTTATTCTGAAAAAGCTCAACGTGATATTGAATTTTGGAAGAAATCTGGAAACAAATCTGTAATGAAAAAGATAACTGCGTTGATTGAGGATATTATTGATCATCCTTAAGAAGGTTTAGGAAAACCTGAAGCTTTGAAGTATAACCTTCAAGGATTTTGGTCAAGAAGAATCGACAGAGAACACAGAATTATTTATCAAGTTACCAACGAAAATACTATAGAAATATTAAATATTTTGTCTTTAAAAGGACATTACGAATAAGAACTATGTTACAAATCAAAAACTTACACGCCAAAATTGAAGATGGCGCAGAAATATTAAAAGGAATCAATCTTGAGATCAAACCAGGTGAGGTTCACGCAATTATGGGACCTAATGGTGCTGGAAAATCTACACTTTCATCTGTTATCGCAGGGAAAGAAGATTATGAAGTCACCGAAGGAAGTATCCTTTTCGAAGGCGAAGACATTGCTGAAGATGCGCCTGAAGAAAGAGCACACAAAGGGATTTTCCTTTCGTTCCAATATCCGGTTGAGATTCCTGGCGTTTCTGTTACCAACTTCATCAAAGCAGCACTTAACGAGACTAGAAAAGCAAATGGTCTTGAAGATATGGGCGCAAAAGAAATGCTTGGCCTGATCCGTGAAAAATCTGAGCAATTGGGCATCAAAAAAGATTTCCTTTCCAGATCTCTTAATGAAGGTTTCTCCGGAGGTGAGAAAAAAAGAAACGAGATCTTCCAAATGATGATGCTGAATCCAAAATTGGCAATTCTTGACGAAACCGATTCTGGACTTGATATCGATGCTTTGAGAATCGTCGCGGATGGTGTGAACAAATTCAAGAATGAAGGCAACGCTGTTCTTTTGATCACGCATTACCAAAGACTTTTGAACTACATTCAGCCGGATTTCGTACACGTTTTGGCAGACGGAAAAATTATTAAAACAGGAGATAAATCTCTAGCACTAGAATTGGAAGAAAAAGGCTACGATTGGCTTTTAAACTAAAAACAAATCTTCTAACAGATGCAAAATCAAACCATTACAATGGCTTTATTTGAACAGACAATAGATCAACATTCAGATTTTTTGGGAACGCTTCGTCACAGATTTTTGGACGAAGACAGAAAAACCGCTCTCGAGGCTTTCGCTTTGAAAGGTTTTCCAACCAAAAAAGACGAAGAATACAAATACACCAACCTGAAAGAGATCACGGAGAAAAACTACAATTTTTTTCCGACAGAAGAGCACCACATCTCGAGAGAGCAATTGGATGCACTTCATTTGGGCGAGGAAAACTTTGACCGAATCGTTTTCATCAACGGAAAACTTCACAAAGAATTTTCTAAAATTTCGATTGGAAACGCAGAGTTCCTTTCTTTCAATTACGCATTGAATGATTCGGCTCACAAAGAGGTTTTTGATAAATATTTCAACACGATTGCCAACAAAGATTTGGCTTTCACGAATCTGAATTCAGCTTACTGCAACTTCGGATTCTTCTTGAGAGTTCCTAAAAATGTAGTGATCGAAAAACCGATTCACGTCTTCTATCTTTCTCAAAATCAAGAAGAAAACACTTTCTACAACACAAGAAATCTCTTGATTGTAGAAGAAGGTGCCAAAGTGGAGATCATCGAAAGTCACCACAATCTGGACGAATCTTTCGTGCTAACCAACTCGGTGACAGAGATTTTCACTTATCAAAATGCAAAAACCGATTGGCACAAACTGCAGAATGACAACGACACTTCTTATCTCGTAGATCACACCTTTGCGAAGCAGGAAAGAGACAGTTTGACAACGGTGAACACATTTACTTTTGGAGGGAAATTGGTTCGTAACAATCTGGATTTCATCCACAATGGTGAGAATATCAATTCGTTTATGAACGGAATCACGATCATCGGGAAAGACCAATTGGTGGATCACCACACGGCCGTTCACCACAACACCCCAAATTGTGAATCTTACCAGAATTACAAAGGGATTTTCAAGGATAAATCGCACGGCGTTTTCAACGGGAAAGTTTTTGTGAACAAGATTGCTCAGAAAACCAATGCTTATCAACAAAATAACAATATTCTTCTGGATGAAGGCGCAAGCATCGACACAAAACCTCAATTGGAGATCTTCGCCGATGATGTAAAATGTTCGCACGGTTGTACCGTTGGACAGCTGAACGAAGACGCAATGTTCTACCTGCGTGCAAGAGGAATCTCCAAGAAAGAAGCCAGAGCACTTTTGCTTTATGCTTTCGCCAACGATGCAATGCAAAACATTGATATTGAGCCATTAAAAGTAAAAGTTTCCAAACTCCTTGCAGAAAAGCTGGAGGTAAGTATGGAATTCTAAAACTTCAACATAAACAATTTAAATCCCGGAATTTTCTGGGATTTTTTATTTTTGGCGCCTTTATCCGCCTTCCGTTCCCGCTTTTTTGTCATTGCGAAGGAGCGAAGTAATTAGTTGAACTTTTCTACACTCGCAGTGACAAAAAGAGCTACACTCAAGTCGGGGCGCAGTGACAACATATTTTGAACATTTGTCTTTAAATTGTAAATTTGATTAAATTAGAATCTACAAAAAACACAAATGAACTACGAACAATTACAATTCAACCTCAACGCTTACAAAGAAACCGGCGAAATCCTAGATGGCGCAAAATTCCTCATTCACCAATTTGATTTGGACGACGATAACTTTGCAGGATTTGGTTTCCGCGAAGAATTAGAAAAGAACTCGATTCTATTGACCGCTAATGGAGAAATCGGAGATATGCAGGAAGTTTTGATTCCAAGAAATCTTTTCGATTTTGACTTGACATTGGTTCTCAATATGCTCGCTCACGAAATGTTGCACGTTCGTCAGAAATCGTCAAAAATGATGATTATGGACAAAAACGAACGTGAATGGCAGGCTTACTACGAAATGTTATTTCATACCAATTTCCCGCAGATTCCAGAACTTTCCGACTACTACAAAAACTTCTTTGGCGAAAAAGCATTGATTTATTACGGAAGAATGGGCGAAGGAAGTGAACTTCAATTAAAATATTTGGAGCAAAAACTTGAAATTGAAAAACTTTTGCAAGACATTAAAAATAAAACGATTTGATATGAAAAAAGTTTTATTGTCATTAATAAATTACAAAATTGTAATCTTGTTTATCTTTTTAATTCCAACTATTTTTTCTGCACAGGATAAGAAAAGTATCTATGAAAAATATTTGAAGAATGGCGCTTTTAAATATTCTTATTTTCATCCAAAATATCAGCAGTATCTTGATTCAGCTTTGATTTATTTACCAAAAGATGCTTTTCTCTGGCAACAGAAAGCAATGCCTTTATTCAAGAGGAAAAAGTATGAACTCGGAATGAAATATCTTGATAATGCGGTAAAGAACGATGACGAATTTGATTCTTATCTTTCTTATCGGGCATTTATCAAATGTGTGTTTCAAAAGGACTATAATGGCGCAATCAATGATTTGGACATTCTAATTAAGAAATATCCAAAAGGTATCATTATGGACCATTCTTATGTCTTTTACAAAGCATTGTCGCAAATTCAGTTGAATCAATATCAAGAAGCTGAAGACAATCTCAAAGTTTCTACCAATCTCTTTGTTTCAAATGGAATTGAGCCCCATTTTTTAGATTTATTCTATCTCGGAATTACTTTTTATGAAAGAGAAAATTACACTGAAGCCATAAAGTATTTTGATGAAAGTCTGAAACAGAATACTAAATTTTCGGATGCTCAATATTACAAAGGATTAAGCTTATATTATCTGAATAGAAAACCTGAAGCTTTGGAAATTATTAAAAAAGCTGAAGAAAATTTCTTAGCAGATAATACAATCACAGAAGACAATAGATTCTATGAGGATTATCCTTATCAAATCAAGAAATGGATGGTGGAAAATTTGATTGAATCATTCAGTAGAAAATAAATTATAAAATTGAAAATGTATAAAATTTTAGTACTAATTTTTTTTAATATTTGTTTCTACTCCTTTTCTCAAAATCTGAAACAAGATTCTATCATAGAAAAATACACAAAGAAATGTGCTTATCAATTTCATTATTTGGCTCAAGGTTGGGAAGATTGTATCAATGATGGAATAAAAGCAGATTCCACAATTGCCATTTTTTGGCATCATAAAGCGCTTCCACTTTGGAAAACAAGAAAGTATGAACTCGCTTTGAAAAGTTATGATAAAGCTGTTCTGTACAATAGAAGAGAATATCTAGGAAGAAGAGGTTTCCTAAAATGTATTTTCTCCAAAAACTATTTGGATGCTTTGAAGGATTTGGATGACGCAACAAGAGAATTTGGAGACGGAATTCAGAATGACCATTCTTATGATTTTTATAAATCACTCTGTTATTTACAATTAAATCAATATGATGATGCATTAAAACTGATGCAACTCGAAATTGAGAAAACAAAAAAACAAAGTGGAGAAGATTGGGTCTCGCCTCTTTGTTATTTTTACACAGGTGTTATCTATTACGAAAAACGGGATTACAAAAAAGCGGTTGAAGAATTTGATAAAGCATTGAAACGTTACCCAAATTTGTCAGATGCAGAATATTACAAAGCTCTAAATCAATACAAAATGGATAAAGATTATACAAAGTATCTTGAAAGTGCAAGGCTGGCAAAAAAAGATTTTGATAAAGGTTTGACCTTTACCGAGGGCGATTCTCCTTATGAGAAATATCCTTATCAAGTGAATTGGTATATGATAAATCTGGAATAATATGAAAAAAGTATTTTATCTTTTATTAATGATTTCGGGAATCATTAATGCGCAAAAACTGAGGATTACATATTCTGCGAAGTGCAAAACGGATTTGAATTTAGAAAAAGTCAATCCTCAAATAATGGTTTTGGATTTTGTTGATAATAAATCTATTTTCAGAGAAATGATTGACCGAGATGGAGATTCTCTAAAAATCAATAATGGTTCTCCTATGAACAGCACCGGTTTTGAAAATCAGTATTATATCAAAAAGGATTTGGCAAAGCAGAGAACAGAAAAAATCATTACTAATTCGGAAAATAACTTCCTTCTTCCTTTTGAAGAGAAATTGAATTGGCAAATTTTATCAGACAAGAAAAAGATTGTTGGTTATAACGCTCAAAAAGCAACTGTAAATTATGGTGGTAGAGAATGGATTGCTTGGTTTACTTCTGAAATCCCAATCAGTGATGGGCCATATGTCTTTTGTGGATTACCCGGATTAATTATTTCGATTGAAGATAAGAGCACTGAGTACGTTTTCAACCTTATCGAAACTAAGAAGAACCGCGGAGAATTATTCGATGCCAGAAAGCAACTGATTGCTATTGATTGGAATCAATTTGAGCAATTAGCTACAAATTATTATGATAATCCCAATCGGGAAATGGAACAAAAAATAAAATCCAATAAAGTTTTTGTTACAGAAGCAAAAGGAAATCGAATAGATTTGAATATCAAACAAATGAATGAAGACCGTCAGGATTATATTCGAAAAAATAATAATCCTATTGAATTAAACCATAAAATTAATTATCAATAAAAGACATTACAATGACAAAACCAGAAATAACTTGGCAAGATTTTGAGAAAATCGATATTAGAGTTGGAACAATAATTTCCGCAACAGATTTTGAAAAAGCCCGAAATCCGTCATACCAATTGGAAATCGATTTTGGAGATTTGGGAATTAGAAAATCTGCCGCTCAAATCACGGCTTTCTATAAAAAAGAAGAATTGATTGGAAAACAAATTCTTGCTGTCGTTAATTTCCCGAAGAAACAAATTGCCAATTTCTTCAGCGAATGTCTGGTGATGGGTGTTTATGGGGAAAGTAAAAGTGAGGTGACCCTTTTGACATCGAGTTTGCCTGTGAAAAATGGGTTGGAAGTTGGGTAATTGCTTTGATTACTTAATATGAGTTTTAACTTCCGTTAGAATATTGAAAATCAATTCTATGGGCAAGTCTTCATCCATATCCAAAAGTAGGATTTTGAACTTCTTTCTGCCTTCGGATAAAAGTTCGGGATAATCCACTCTATCGCCGTGATAAAAACTGAGATAATGCTTCTGATGCTGTTTGCTGTAATAGAAATAGCAGAGCATTTTCTTTTTGTATTTCAAAAAAGGAAGTCCAAAGCTGAAAGTTTCAGTAATCAATTCATCGGAATGTAGAATCTTTTCTCGGATAAACAGAAGCGCACTTCTCGCAGGTTCATCGATCCGAAAAAAATATTCCTGAATGGGATTCATTAATTAACATTAATCAAAGTTCTGCAACTCAACTAGCTTTCTGTAAGTTCCATTTCTTTCCATCAATTCCTGATGAGAACCTTGCTCTATGATGTCGCCTTTTTCCATCACGACAATATGATCTGCTTTTTGGATTGTAGATAATCTGTGAGCAATGATTAGTGATGTTCTGTTTTCCATCATTTTCTCCAAAGCGTCTTGAACATATCTTTCAGATTCTGTATCTAGTGCAGAAGTTGCTTCATCCAAGATCATAATCGGTGGATTTTTAAGAACTGCTCTAGCTATCGAAACCCTTTGTTTTTGTCCTCCGGAAAGCTTGTTTCCATCATCACCAATGTTTGTGTGATAACCATTTTGAAGTTGAGTGATGAACTCGTGGGCATTTGCAACCTTTGCAGCTTCTATTACTTGCTCTTCGGTGGCCTCTGGATTTCCCATCAGGATATTATTGTAAACGGAATCATTAAACAAAACAGATTCTTGTGTTACCATTCCTAAAAGTTGGCGATAATCTGTTAGTTTTAGGTTTTTAATATCATGTCCGTCGATAAGGATTTCACCTTCGGAAACATCATAGAATCTTGCTAATAGATTGGCAATAGTCGTTTTTCCACTTCCGGATTGACCAACCAAAGCTACGGTTTTCCCTTTCGGTACAGTAATCGAAACATTTTTGAGGATCAGATTCGATTTTTCATAATAGAACCCGATGTTTTTAAATTCGATTTTATCTTTAAGCTCAGAAATAGGTGTAGGATTAGCAACTTCTTCCACTTTCAAATCATAATCCAAAACTTCCGAAACCCTTTCCAAACTTGCCATTCCGCCCTGAATTGCAGAGATTGCGTTTGATAATCTTTTTGCTGGATCTAATACTTGAAAGAAAACACCTATGAATGCAAGGAAAGTAGCAGGATCTTTATTGGTTCCATTGATAATCTCAGTTCCTGCGTAATATGTGATAATCAACATTGTAACCGAACCAAGAAATTCACTCATCGGAGAAGCCAATTCCCTTCTTCGGCTCATCGAAATGGCGTGATGCTGCCATTGGCTTGTTGTTTTATTAAATCTGTTTTTAAGGATCTTATCAGCGTTGAATATCTTAATTACTTTTGAAGATTTCAAGGTTTCATCGACCAAAGAAAAAAGATTTCCTAATTCTTCCTGAGCAAATTTTGCCTGCTTTTTCAGACTTTTCCCAACCCACGAAATGATCCAACCCATTATTGGGAAAACTATTAATGAAAATAAAGTCAGTTTAGGAGATAGCAGAAATAATGCTGTAAGTGATGAAATAATCATAAATGGTGAATTCACAATATCCACCAAAGATCCCATAATACCACTTTCTACAGCACCAATATCATTGGAAATACGAGACATCATATCACCTTTTCTCTGCTCGGTAAAGAAAGAAACTGGTAGTTTCAGGAACTTATCGTACATCGAAGTCCGGAGATCTCTAGTAATACCAACACGATAATTAACCAATAAATAAGAGCCAAGATATCTGAAAATATTTCTAAGTAAAAAAGCAACCGCAGTAATAGAACAGAGAACAGCTAAAACCTTCAGGCCACCGTGTTCATCCATATTAATCTGAATCGTATAATACGCCCAATCTTTCACATAACTAAAATAATCAGCAATCCTGCCGCTCCAAACCGGTTCTTTAGAAGTGTCAACTTTTTCAACAGTTCCAAACATGACGCTCAAGATTGGCAACAAAGTCCCAATAGAAGCGATCTGAAGAAGCGAATAAAGAATATTGAAAAACATACTGCCCCACAAAAATCGTTGGTGTGGTTTGGCAATACTTAGAATACGTTGAAATGGTTTCATTCAAAAAAAATTGAATTGCAAAATTACGGAAAATAAATAGCTTAGTTTATCAAGACGTTAGAAATCGTATTTTACTTTGTCGTTGTATTTTGGAGCGAAGTTTTTGGTGTTCAGTTTCTCGATTGTTTTTGCAAAGTTGTTGATAATGTTTGTGAGGTTGTCTGCATCTACAATTTTAATATCGTCGTTTACAGCGTGATAATGAAACGCCTTGGTCATATCAACAGTTGAAATGGAATGTGCAATTATTTTTTTCTTAACGAAATTGACATTATCTGATCTGTAAAAAAGCTGTTCGGTTTTGTATGGATCCGGATAAACTTTCAAATCATTTACCGCATTTGCATTAATTAATTCATCAAAATCAGAAAACTCATCACCAGTCATAAAGACCGCATTTTTTCCAAATTGGGATTCTGTTGCCAGCATTTCGAAATTGAAAAGCGCTGAGATATTATTAAAAACTGGATTCAGATCTTTGTTTTCAGACAATGCTTTTGAACCAATCAATCCAATTTCTTCTGCATTGAAAGCCATAAAAACAAGAGAAAAATCCGTCTTTTTATTTTTAAAATAGTCAGCAATTCCAATCACTGTAGAAATTCCGCTTGCATCGTCATCTGCGCCGTTGTAGATATTGTCGCCTTCCTTATTATTAGTTCCGATGTGGTCAAAATGTCCAGAGAAAGCTAAACTTTTTTCAGATTTCCCTTTTTTAATACCACAAACATTGAAACCTTTCTGTCCTTTATATTCGAAAGGAATTAAATAAGAATCTCCAAAACAGTAATCCAAATTATCTTTTTTGAACTCACTTGCAATATATTCGGCAGCTTTATCATTTTCCGCCGTTCCGAATTTTCTGCCCTTCATCTCATCCGAAGCCAAAGTGGAAACGATATTTACAACTCTTTCTTTGGAAATTTCCTGAGCAAAAGACAGAAACGATTGAGCAATTAGTACAATGGAGATTACTTTTTTCATAGTTAGATTTATTGATTAAGTTTTATAAGTACGTTTTTTATACGAATTGTTACCAATAATCAAGCATAAAGGTAATATCTTTTATAAATAAAGAAAATTTCAAAAAGAATAAAAAATAGTAAAACTGAGGAATAATAGATTGTCTTTTTTGAATTAATGAAAATCAAAGCAAAACTCAGCGGAATATGGGTTATCATCCGGATTCCATACAACGGCATTAGTGATTCCAGATAGTCCTTGCCTTTGTAAAGCGTATCTACAAGGTCCAGGCAAAACATTATCCCGAGAAATGCAAATAGCCATTTTTTGCGTGAATAAAAATAGTTTTTGTAATCATTATTATAATCCTTCAAATCTGTCGGATAAAGTAATGTGCAAATGACAAAAAACAAAATAATGTAACCAATAATGAAAATATATTGTGTAAAAGTCCAAGATGTAATGGCTCTAAGACGATATTCCCACCACCAAAAGTGAATCATCAAAATAAAAATATACAGAACAAATAACAGATGCAGCCAAAATGGTTTGTTTCTTCCCGGATGTTGTATAAATCTCACACTTCCGTTCAGTAAAGTTCCGATTCCCAGACTCAGAATAATGCTGATGATTGTTTTTAAGTGATTGAATGTGTCCACGTTACTAAGCTTTTACACAAATCTATTAAAATAAAAAACAGTCTCCAAAAAGTAATTTATACTAAAAAAAACGTAAAATTAATTATAAAAATTTCACTTTATAATTCATAATAAACATCAAAATGTTATTTTTGCCAAATTCAATTAATAACTATGAATAATAAAAAAATTTATCTTTTCACATTATTATTAGCATTAGGCATAAAAGCGCAGGTTTACAATAATGGTAATATAGCATCTGGAACTGTTTCTAAAAACTCTATAACAGCCCCATCAAACTCTCAATGGTCTGAACTTCAAAGTACATTAAATGCAACCAATGACTCCAATGGAACAGTAGGTTTTGCCTGTTTTAAGGATAATACAGAAAACATATTTCTTGCTGATGACTTTATAGTTCCTCAAAACGAGAAATGGAAAATCAATTCTCTGAATTTCTATGCTTATTTCGGAACTCTTGGAAGTTCATCAGAAGGAATGATAGATAAATTAAGATTTGCAATATACAATACAAATCCTTCGACTTCTGGAGCAACTCCAATTTATGGGGATTTGGAAACTAATCGATTTTCTTCTATTTCTGATGAATCTATATACAGAATTTTTAATTCTTCTTATCCATCAAACAGCAATAACTTCGCAAATACACAAAGAAAAGTTAAAAAGATTTCAGGTAATACGAATGTAGAATTACAGCCTGGAACTTATTGGATTGTTTGGCAATATGGAATAGTAGACAATAATTCTCCTTTCTATTATAATAAAGAAAGGCTTTTCAGCCCAGCTGTCACGATTTTGAATCAAAGAAATCAGAGTTCGTCTAATGGGTTACAATTTAACCAATTAACTAATTCTTGGTCCGATGCCTTAGATAATGGAATCTCCTTATTATCAACACCTAAAAAGCAAGATTTTCCTTTTATTATTAATTATACCAAAGGGACATTGGGAACTAATGAAGCATTAGAATATAATAATGCCATTGCTCTATATCCGAATCCTTCTCAAGATTATTTTAGTTTGAATTATCATATGCCTGTATCTAAAATTTCTTTAGGAATTTATGACAGCTCAGGAAAACTTATTAAAACTTTTAATAAAATACAAGACAAGTATTCTATCAAAGACTTAGAAAAAGGAACCTATTTTGTGAAAATCCAACTCAATAATTCTATAAAAACTGAAAAACTAATCAAAAACTAATTTGAGAATCCAATGAAAAAAAATAAACTTTTTATAGTAAGCCTGATATTCTTTTTATTTAATAATATGGATGCTCAAACAAATGAAGAAAGAGCATCTCAAATGATTAATAATACTTACAAAAATCTATTGGAATGGAACACAAGCTCTTTTTCCTGGATTGGACTTACCAGTATTACTTCTGATGAAGCGGACAAAGGAAGTTCTCCCGGTGATACAGGTAGTGATAAAGACAAATTGGATAATTTAGATTTTAATGCAGATACGCCGTCATTAGAAGGTGTTTGGAGAGGAATTTATAATGGTATAGAATTATCCAACAAAACCATATACTATATGGACCACCTGAATATTGCTAAAAAAAATCAATATAAAGGAGAAGCCAAATTTTTAAGAGCTGTTTATTATTTTAATCTTGTAAGACTTTATGGGGATGTTCCAATTTATAAATATGATATTAATGACACTTATGAAGTACATATTTCCAAATACATAAGAAGACCCAAAGCAGAAGTATATGCTTATATTGAGTCTGATTTAACAGATGCAATTGCCCTGCTACCATCAAAAGAAAATTATTCTGGAAACGACATAGGTAGAGCTTCAAAAGGAGCAGCGTTGGGATTAATGGCGAAAGTTAAACTGTACCAGCAAAAATGGCAGGAAGTAATTGATTATGCAAACCAAATTACGGGATATGGTCTAGCTCCTAGTTATGCAGATATGTTCAAAAAAGAAGGCGAGAATAATATCGAATCTCTTTTCGAAATACAAAGTACAAGCTCTGATGGTTCAGACTTTACCGGAATTATGCAGTATACTCAAGTTCAAGGTGCGAGAGGTACTGGAGGTTGGGGATGGGGATTCAATACTCCTTCTGCAAATCTAGTAAATTCTTATGAATCTAGTGATGTAAGAAAAAATGCTACCATTATTTTTAGAGGTACAACATTGTATGATGGAAGACTTGTCCCAAACACTGTTGAAAATCCAAGATATAATTATAAAGCTTATAATTCAGGACATCCTGAGTTAGACCAAAGTGATGTTAACATTAGAGTATTAAGATATGCGGAGGTTTTATTAATGAAAGCTGAAGCCTTAAATGAACTTAACCAACCTCTTTTAGCCAGAGATTATGTCAATCAAATAAGACTTAGAGCTAATTTACTTCCTGTGAATTATACTTCTCAATTAGATATTAGACTAGCAATTCGGAAAGAAAGAAAGTTTGAGTTGGCGATGGAACACGACAGATGGTTTGATATTATCAGAACTGGACAGGCGCAATCTGTAATGCAAAATGATGGTAAAGTTTTTCAATCATATTATAACGTATTCCCTATTCCAAGAACCATTATTACAGAAAGTGGCGGATTAACTACTCCAAATCCCGGATATTAATTTCAATCACAATATGTCAAAATAAAAAACAGCTTCCAAAAAGGAAGCTGTTCTTACTCAAAAAAATCGTCGTAAAGTTTATCGAAGTCTGTCTACAGATTTTACGAGCCTCTCATCTTTCTTGATATATACATTTGCCAAAAGCAAACATACAATCGAAATTACTGAGAAAACCGGCTCAATACCCTTCTCAGGAAAAGAGATTCCTCCGGGTAAGTTTTGCAACCAATAAATCAAAAAACCAAGCAACAAAGCGTTTATAAAAATGCCGATGTTATTCAGCAAGATCTGTCTTTTTCGGTTTTTGAAACTAAAGATACTCAGCAATTCTAATAATATTAATAATACAGTAGAAATATTAATAATTAAGTTTCCACCTAATATATCAAAATCCTGAGCTGTAAGGTTTAGGAACAAAGCGCCTAATACAGCTAATAATATCCAGATTGTTTGTATTCTTTGTAACATTTTTTTCGATTAATTCCGTTTTGAATGGGAATAAATTGTCTGCAAAAATAAAATAATTTTTGCGTAATTCAAAAATTAATGTAGATTTGCATTGTAATCACCTATTAAAAATGATAATCGCCTGATTTTCATTCTTACTTTTACAAAATTAATTTACTTTTTTACGCATTATATGTTTAATATTGAAACGCTAAAGTCAAAATCCGACGAGGAATTGACCAAACTTTCTAAAGATTTAGGCGTCAATTTGGCAAAGAAAAGCTCTCCGGAAGACACAGTTTTTGCAATTCTGGACTATCAGGCTTCTAATCCAAAAATCATAAAAGATTATCTAAACGCCAATCAGGAAAATATGAATAAAAACACAGAAGACAATTCTGAGGAAAAAGCTGCTCCTGCAAAGAAACGAGGCAGGAAACCTGCAGAAAAACCGAAACAAGAAGCAGAAATTCCTACAACAGAAGTTGCAAAAACAGAGATTCCTGTAACGGTAGAAACGCCAGTTGTCATGGAGGAAGTCAAAAAACCAAATCCACCACAACCCAAGAAAAAACCACAAAGAGCACGAGTTGTAGCCAACGAAAATCAAGAAGTAGTTGCAGAAGCTAAACCAGCAGAACCAACTCAGCCAACAGAAACCGCTCCTCAAACTGACGAGAAAAGAGAGGAAACAAAACAACAGCCTCAACAAAGACAGCCTCAACAGCAAAACAACCGTCAGCAGCAACAAAAGACCAATAATAACAATAGAGGTCAGCAAAAAACACAAAATCCCAATTCTCCTCACCACAACAATCAAAAAGAACAGTCCGAAAACCAACCTGAGCAATCTCCAAAGAAAGAATTCAACTTTGATGGATTGATTACTATTGAAGGGGTTTTGGAAATACTTCCGGACAATTACGGATTCCTTCGTTCTTCAGATTTCAGTTATATCTCTTCTCCAGACGACGTTTACGTTTCTACAAATCAAATCAGGAATTATGGTTTGAAAACTGGAGATACAGTAAAAGGATTCGTAAGATTGCCAAAAGAAGGCGAGAAATATTTCTCACTTTTGAAACCGACTGAAGTTAACGGACGAGATTTGGCTTTCATTAAAGATAGAGTTGCTTTCGAATATTTGACGCCACTTTTCCCTCAGGAGAAATTCAATCTGGCAGGAAAAGGTTCAACGCTTTCTACAAGAATTGTTGACTTGTTTGCGCCAATCGGGAAAGGACAGAGAGCAATGATTGTTGCCCAGCCGAAAACTGGTAAAACAATTTTACTTAAAGATATTGCCAACGCAATTTCTGCCAATCACCCGGAAGCTTATATGATGGTTCTTCTAATAGACGAACGTCCTGAGGAAGTAACTGATATGCAGAGAAGTGTGAACGCAGAAGTTATCGCATCCACTTTTGATGAAGCGGCAGACAAGCATGTAAAAGTGGCGAATTTGGTTCTTTCAAAAGCGCAAAGAATGGTAGAATGCGGACACGATGTTGTGATTCTTCTTGACTCAATCACAAGATTGGCGAGAGCTTACAATACTGTGACACCAGCTTCTGGAAAAATACTTTCTGGTGGTGTGGATGCTAATGCACTTCACAAACCGAAACGTTTCTTCGGAGCCGCAAGAAAAATTGAAAATGGCGGATCATTGACAATCATAGCAACTGCATTGATCGATACAGGTTCCAAAATGGACGAGGTAATCTTCGAAGAGTTCAAAGGAACTGGAAATATGGAATTGCAATTGGACAGAAAGATTGCTAATAAGAGAATCTATCCAGCAGTTGATCTAGTTTCATCCAGTACAAGAAGAGATGATCTTCTTTTGGACGAGGCTACAATGCAACGTATGTGGATCATGAGAAAATATCTTGCTGATATGAATCCGATGGAAGCAATGGAATTTGTACAAAAACAAATGAAAGGAACATTAAACAATGAGGAGTTCCTGATGTCTATGAATAGATAGATTTCTCATTAGAATAAACAAATCCCGTCTCGTTTTCTAACAAGGCGGGATTTTTATTTAAAGTGGAATTTGCTTTATTTAAGATACAAAGACATCTTCAACATCCTGTTTTCTACTGAGAACGGAATGTGCATAAGAACAATGCGCTTTTATAGTCCATCCATTTTTTCGGGCAAATTCAACGGATTTTTCTACTAATTTTTTTCCAAGGCCTTGACCTTCAAATTTTGGAAAGACCATCACATAACTTACAATCAGTTTTTTAAGTTCCGGAACAATCGTGTAAGTCAATCTTCCGATTTCTTCCTGCTGATTTTTCATTGAGATGAATCCGCCATTTCCAGATTTGCTGTTTTCGAAGAGTAACTCCATAAGATTTTGTTTTCAGAAATATAGCGAAAAATGTTCCAAAAAATTAAAATAAAATTTGAGACCAAAAATATTATCTGATAGGCGTACGGAATTCTCCATAACCAATCAATCCATCGAAGTTTCTACCGAATGGGGTGTAATATAAAAACGCTTGATATAGATTTTCTGTCTGCCAGAAGTTTCCGTTGACTTCGCCGTAATTTAGTTTTCCATCAGAACCTTTTGTTGCGATAATGTAACTGTAAAAACCTTGTTTTAAGTAAATTTTAGCTATGTATTTTTGAGCTTTTTCGTCGTATTGCATTTGACTTTTTGCATCAGCTTTGTAATCATTGAACAATCCGAGAATATAGAATTCTTTATCAGATTTCTGACTGTCGAGCGCAAAATAAACCCAAGAATAATCGCCTTCTCTGTCAGCATCTCTCTCTATTCCAAGATCATTTCTTCTGAAATAATAAGCACCATTCACATCAGGTTGATATTGATAATCGCCCGGATAAGCCCAAACAGGATGAAGATAAGTGTAATTTTTCCCATCGATATTTTCCGTGTTTGCAACCATATCTAATGCCTGATTCATTATTTTGTTATCATAATAATAGAATTCATTATTTCCAGGAAAAGCTAGTCCTAATTGTTGAAAAAGAAGCTGATTTCCCAAAGTAGAACTCGGACGAATATTTTTTAATGAGTTACATTGATTCCAAGATTTGCTCCATCTTCATAAATCGAAAATCTTTTTTTGAATAAAGGTTTGTCCTGAGAATCTTTATAAACGATAATCTCATAATTTCCGGAAATTTTTGGCTGGATTTTCTCGTTCGGAAAAACCAATTCGTAATGCGTATATTTTTGATAAGTATTGAATGAATATTGAAATTGATCGATCAAAGCATTCATACTTCCATTCGCATATTCGGTAAAGAAAAGCCCGTCTTCTTCCCAGTTTCGGTTGTAATGTTTATAAGTATAACGATAAAGTTGACTGGAGTTGGAAAGATCATCAAATCTCAGGATTAATTGTCCACCTTGTGCAATAACAGGCGTTTCGTCATTGGTTTTAGGGTTGAAAATCTGTACGCCTCCAATTTCCTGAGCGAATGTCATTACACTTAAAAAAAGAAAAAATAGTCTGGTTAACTTCATATCGCTAAGTTAATGTTTTATATTTTTACAGTTAAATTAAAAAAATGTTACACGTAGAATCTTTCACTTTCAATCCGTTTTCCGAAAATACGTACCTCATTTATAACGATGAAAAGGAGGCTTTTCTTATAGATCCGGGAAATATGCCTGATGCAGAAACCAAAGTTTTAAGTGATTTTATCAAATCCAAAGATCTTAAAATTCAGAATATTCTATTGACGCACGCTCATATCGATCATATTATAGGTTTGCAATGGGCTTATGATAATTTTCAAGTTCCAGTTTTAGTTCACTTTAATGAAATTGAAATTCTCGAAAAAGCTCCTTTTACAGCAAAGAATTATGGTTTCTTTTTTCCGGCTTTCAAAGGCGAAATTAAAAATATAAAAGAAGGCGACGAATTGAAATTAGGTTCTGATACTTTTCAAATTTTTGATGTTCCGGGACATTCGCCGGGAAGTGTGGCTTTTTATAATAAGGATAATGAATTTGTGATTTCCGGTGATGCGCTTTTTATGATGAGTATAGGTAGAACAGATCTTTACAAAGGCGATTACAACCAACTAATTACAAGTATTAAAACTAAATTACTGACACTTACGGAATCTACGAAAGTTTTCAGCGGACACGGAGAATCTACCACAATTGGTTTTGAAAAAGCACATAATTCATTTTTGAAATAAATTTAGGTAACTATACCCATTTTACACTAAGTCCATAAAAATAAAGACCATACTGTCATTGTATGGTCTTTTTATTGTGAACATTTATATACACTTGATAATCAGTGTTTTTAATAAAAATTGTTAACAAGTTTTATTAGGTATTTGTATTTTATTAATAATTAAGTTAATTTTGTATTCGTAAAATATTAGGCACGGGACTAATGGGAGTAATCCTGCGAGTGTACTATGTAAAAAGTTCCTGAGGTACGAACTCAAGAACTTTTGATTTACTTATAACTTTAGAACCCCCATACAGTAATTATGGAAACTAAAATTATAGACGGCGTAACATACGTTAAAATTTACAGAAAATGCATTACCAGAAATGGTAAAAGATACTGTAAAGATAAAGGTACTTACGCATTTTGGGTAGAGTTAAAATAACTACCAACAAGTAGATAGCCTTTCATTCCCGTGGATGAAAGGTTATTTTTTTTATATGTTTTTTGGATAGACATTTTAGTTTGACAATCTAATTATAATTTAACTTTTAGATAAGGATTATTATTTCTTATTCTATCAAATATAATAGCATTTCGTTATGCAAATGTATAACAATTTCTTTAATTACCAAAAGAAATTGTTATAGTAACATTTGTTTCTATAACATTATTACTATTTATTATCACTTTTAAAATTACGAGCTTTTAAAAGTGCTTGATTAAATTCAGATAGTTCTTCTTGAGTTTTTTTCTTACGACCTTTTTCTATATCCGATATTTTAGCAACTTCTATATACTTTTCATTTATAGGTAATACGATAGTTTTGATTTCTGATAAATCTTCTTTTATTTCCATAGCAATATCTTCTATAGAAAAGTAGTATTCATTATTGAACTCTACATTTCTAATATCCGCCCTTATTAATAATTCTTTTTCTTCTAATTTATACATGAATCAGATCTTTGTATTTTGTTCTAATATTAGAATTCAAAAGTAAGTAATTAAATCTAATTCCTGATTTCATTTCTCGTGTATTAAAACGAAAAACAAATTCATCAACGTACATCTGTAGATATTTTTTCGATACCGAATTATACATATCTCTCAGACTATTTTTCATAATTTTCCACGCCGATTCAATATTGTTGGTGTGAATAGTATGGTCATATATTTTTTCTTTATAGTTTTTGACAACACAATGATTATACTCAGGCATATTTCTATAACCTTTCCAATCATCTGTGATGAATATTGTCTGAGGTTTTACATATTTTCTTATAACAGGTTGCAATGATTCTTTTGATGTGTTTTTTGTTACAATAGCTGTTAACTTTCCACCTCGTTGTAATAATCCTAAGACTGGTGTTTTATCTACACATGCTCTTCCTTGCGAGTGTGGAATCTTTTTATTTTTATGTCTATTTTTATTAAGCCCGCCATAAAATGCTTCATCAGCTTCGACTACATCATCAAGCTTATTGTAATTTTCAATTCCAAAACATTTTCGGATTCGATTCAACATATACCAAGCAGTTTTCTGTGATATATTTAAGTCTCTACCCAATTGAGCGGAACTTACGCCTTTCTTATGATTTATCACTAGATAAATTGCACAGAACCATTGTTGTAAACTGACCTTGGTACCTGCGAACATACTACCTGTTTTTACATCAAAGTATTTACCGCTGTCTTTACATTTATATTTTCCGTTCTTACATTTATAAACCTTTGAGCCTTCTACAAAGGGACTAATTGGAACGCCTTGCCAATAAAGTTCTTCTAAGTGTTCTATACATTTTTCTTCAGTCGAAAAAACCTGCATTACTTCTACTAAAGAATTGAAATCCGAATTAAACATCTGTTTCTTTTTTTTAATATAGTCAAAAATTACACCAATCTAAAATTTAGTGTAAAAAACTTCTATTTTAAAATAACTAATATGTATGTTTTCGTTTTTCTAATTTTTATATCTTTGTAATGTGTGGGACAAATACCACATATTTTATCGAAAAAAAGAAAGCGTTAGCTTTTATTCTGTAATAGGAAATCTGACAGTTTCAAAATACAACACAGAATGAACAGTTTGATGCTCATGCCTATGGCGTGGGCTAATCTTGTTTGTGTTGTATGGTTTTGTCAGAACCTCCTATTGCAAATTAAGTTTAGTTCCACGCTTTCTGCATTTATAAACCTTCACTTTGGGACTGGGTGAATCTAAAATTTCACTTATGAAAAAACTAATTATTTTCTCATCCTTGTTATTAGGTACTCTGTGTTTTTCTCAATCGGTAGTAGAAAAATATAACTCAATTTATAAACGTTATGAATATTTCGATTCTATCGGAAATCTGATTGGCTATAAAATCTATAACAATCTATCTCGACAATGGGAGTATTTCACCGTCCAACCTCAAAACACAAAACAACCTTATCAATATCGTGATCCTGCAAAACTTGATCTTGGAATTGACACTTATAATCAACAGTCTGGTGGTAATAACCAAAATTCCAATACCAGAAGAAATTACTATGATGAATCTGGCAACTTTGTGGGTGTGGAAATTTATAATCCTCGGACAAAAGAATGGGAATATTGGGAAGTGAAAAAATAAATTTGATACTTTTACAACAAAATTAAAAATTCATATTATGAACCAAGAACAAACTAACACAATTATTGATACTTTAGTTGAAATATCAGAAAAACTTGATAAGGCATTAAAAGAAATCAAAGAAATCAAAGAAGATGTATCTTTTAATAAAGATTACGATATTCCTAAGATAACCAAAGCTATTGAAACAATCGAGAATATGATTAGTCGCCAATAATGGCTGAATTTTTAGAAAATTCCATTAATGCTCTAAATAAATTTTGAAATTGTTCATAACTAATTCCTTTCAAAAGAGGTTTTATTTTTTCATAAATTTTTAGATCTTTTTCTGTAAGATCTTTTAAGTAAATATTATTCTCCATAAATAATAAAGACCAGCGTTTCAATTGGTCTTTTTTTAATTTAGTGTAATTTGGGTATTGTTGCCTAAATTTAAATCGATGAAATACAAAATCCTGATTCTGTTTTCTTTAATTTTCAATCTTTCGTTTGCTCAAAATGATTTGGATAAAAATGAGATCGAAAATATTCAAAAGTTGGTAAACTTATTTAAAGCCAAAAACGTGGATGGAATTTCGAAGGTTGTTAATTATCCTTTAAACAGAGAATATCCAATTCCTAACGTCAAAAACGAAGCTGATTTTAAGAAAAGATTCAATCAGATTTTTGATCAGAAAATTATTGATGAAATTTCAAATTCTAAAATTGATCAATGGTCAGAAGTTGGCTGGCGTGGAATTATGCTTAATAATGGCGATCTTTGGATTGAAACTGATGGAAAAATAAAAGTTCTGAATTACCAAAGTGATTTTGAAATCAGTCAAAAGACAAATTTGGTTAATAATGATAAAAAGAAATTATATTCAACGTTAAAAGTTTTTAAATCGCCAACATATAAAATCCAAACTAAAAATTACCTGATCAGAATTGATGAATTGAATAATGGAAAATACCGCTACGCTTCTTGGAAAATCGGAAAACCGGAAGAATCAAAACCAGACTTGATTCTTTCAAATGGCGAATTGCAGTTTGACGGAAGCGGCGGAAATCATACGATTACTTTCAAAAAAGGTGAATTCAATTATAAAATCTACAGAGGAATTATTGGAGAAAAAGATGCAGCTGAGATTTCTTTAACTGTCGAGCAAAATGATAAAGTGATTTTGCAGCAAGATGGTAAATTATTAGAATAAAACAAACGCTTCCAGATTGGAAGCGTTTGTTTTATAATTTAATGCTGATGAACTTCAGACAAAACTGGTCCAGAAGGAATCAGGTTTTTAGCTTCATCATTATCTGCAAATTGTTCAAAATATTTGATGTATCTCGCAGCCAAATCTTTTGCTTTCTTTTCCCAATCGGAATTGTTCTCGTAAGTATCTCTCGGATCCAAAATATGTTCGGACACGTTTGGCAGAGAAACCGGGAATTCCAGATTCATAATTGGAACGTGATCTGTTTCTGCTTTATCAATACTTCCATCAATGATTGAATCGATGATTGCTCTTGTATCTTTCAGAGAAATTCTTTTGCCCGTACCGTTCCAGCCTGTATTTACTAAGTAAGCTTTTGCATTATGTTCTTTCATTTTTCCAATCAACGTTTTGGAATACATTGTTGGATGAAGCGTCAAAAATGCTTCTCCAAAAGCCGGAGAAAAAGAAGGCGTTGGTTCTGTAATTCCAAGCTCAGTTCCCGCTAATTTTGAAGTATATCCACAAAGGAAATGATATTGTGCCTGGCAATCTGTCAAAATAGAAACCGGAGGCAAAACACCAAACGCATCAGCAGAAAGATAAATAATCTTGCTTGCATGACCAGCTTTTGAAGGTAAAACTATTTTGCTAATATGATAAATCGGGTAAGAAACTCTTGTATTTTCCGTGATAGATCCGTCCGTGTAATCTACATTGCCTTCATCATCTGTAATGACGTTTTCCAAAAGCGCATCTCTTTTGATTGCGCCATAGATATCCGGTTCTTTTTCTTTACTAAGGTCAATCACTTTTGCATAACAACCGCCTTCGTAATTGAAAACGCCATTGTTGTCCCAACCGTGCTCGTCGTCACCAATCAAATATCTTTTCGGATCAGCAGAAAGTGTCGTTTTTCCAGTACCAGAAAGTCCGAAGAAAACGGCAACATCGCCTTTCTCGCCAACGTTTGCAGAACAGTGCATAGACGCCATTCCTTTTAGCGGAAGATAATAATTCATAATAGCGAACATTCCTTTTTTCATTTCGCCTCCATACCAGGTTCCACCAATGATTTGCATTTTTTTTGTCAAATCAAACATCACGAAAACCTCAGAATTAAGTCCCTGTTGTTCCCAGTTTGGATTTACAGATTCGGAAGAATTGATGACCACAAAATCTGGCTCTCCGTAATTCTGAAGATCATAATGAGAAGGACGGATAAACATATTCATCACAAAATGTGCTTGCCAAGCCACTTTGGTAATGAATCTTACTTTAAGTCTTGTATCTTCATTTGACCCACAATAAGTATCGATTACATAAATACTTTCATCGGAAAGATCTTTGGTTACGATGTCTTTTAGTTCATCAAAAACTTCTACGGTTGTTGGGCGGTTGATAGTTCCGTCCCACCAGATCGTATCCTGCGTAATTTTGTCATTGACGATGTATCTGTCTTTCGGAGATCTGCCCGTGAATATTCCTGTTTTTACTGCAACTGCGCCAGATTTAGTCAAAACCCCTTTGGCAAAACCGGAATTTTTAGAGTCCATTTCTGCCTGGAAAATTTCTTCGTAAGTTGGGTTGTGGAAGATTTCTTTGGGATTGAAAATACCCTGACGTTCAAGATAAAATTTTAGCTTGTCCATTTTTAATTTTTTTGAAGATTAAAGGTGTTGGGACAAATGTAAAAATATCAGCGAACTATGAAAGTTTTTATTAACTGATTTTCATCAGTATAAATATTATTCATAATCAATTAATAATCAATTAACTAACTCTTGCCAAGAGAATATTTTACCGAAACCTTGGTTTTTGAAATAGGCTTCATAATCTCCAAATTTGGATGTAAGAACGAAATCTCCGCCCCAAGCGCCCAAACTTTTGACAAAGCTGGGACAATTTTGGAAATATTTTTCTTTCACGGTTGGGATTCCGAGAAAATCGGAAAGTTTTTGCTCATGAAGCGTCATTAATTTTGAAAATTCTTCCAAATTCTGACTTCTGACAATCATTTTGGTTAATTCAGAATAGTCATTGATTAATTCCGTTGAAGTCGGCTTTGATTTATAATGAGAAATTCCTTCGCGCGTATCTTGTTTTTGATTGAGATGAATGAAGATCAATTCATCCTTAAATGATGGATCAAATGCAACCTTATCATAAACTCTTTCCGGAAAACGGCTGTAAAGAATGGCCGACTTTTCCTTTGCCACCGCAACATCGTAACCACTTCCGCCAAGACTTATTTCATTAAGAACAAATGGATTGATTTCTGCCCATTCTCCAAGATTGCTCATCAAAGTAGAACTACTTCCTAATCCGAAATCTGATGGGAATTGTAGATTAGTTTTGAGATTGTAAGAATTGTTCGTTTTGAATTTAATTGTAGAAAGTTCCTGAACATTTTTCAGAACTTTCAGAATAAATTCAGATGCATTTTGATTATTGGTTTCGAGGATTGTCCAAGATTTGTAATCAATGATGGTTTCCAGCCACAATTGATCCTGATGAAAAGCGTTCCAATGGATTAATGATTTCTCGTCATCATTTTCTGTAAAAAAAAACTCTTGTCCCAGCTTTGTGGGAACAGCCAGGACAAGAGCACCATCAACAGCAACATATTCTGAGGTCAGCATCAGCTTTCCGGGTGAAAATATCCTGTTCATTTATGGGAATTTTTATTTGATGAATATTAAAATCTGACAAAATCTACATCGCTGAAGATGCAGAAACTTCAGAATCAATTTTTTTAATCAAACCTTGAAGTGTTTTTCCAGGACCAACTTCTATGAAATTAGTTGCGCCATCTTTTATCATATTCTGCACACTTTGAGTCCATTTTACAGGACCAGTCAATTGTGCGATTAGATTCTTTTTAATTTCTTCCGGGTCAGAAACTGCAGTTGTCGTAATATTCTGATAAACTGGAATCATTGCCTTTCTAAAGTTTGTTTTTTCAATTGCCGCTGCCAATCTCTCTTGAGCAGGCATCATCAAAGGTGAGTGAAAAGCACCATTCACAGGTAAGATTAAGGCTCTTTTTGCACCAGCAGCTTTCAAAGCTTCACAAGCTTTTTCTACGGAAGTTGTTTCTCCGGAAATTACCAATTGTCCAGGACAGTTGTAATTTGCAGGAACCACAATTCCTTCAATTCCGGCACAGATTTCTTCAACTTTGGAATCTTCCAAACCAAGAATTGCTGCCATAGAACTCGGGTTGATGTCACAAGCCATTTGCATTGCCTGAGCTCTTTCATAAACCAACTTGAGCCCGTCTTCAAAAGACAAAACACCGTTTGCTACCAAAGCGGAAAATTCTCCCAAAGAATGTCCGGCAACCATTTCTGCGCCCAATCCATTCGCAACTTTCACTGTCGCAACAGAATGTAAAAAAATAGCAGGCTGCGTAACGCTGGTTTTTTTAAGGTCTTCATCTGTCCCATTGAACATTATGGAAACTAGGTCAAAACCAAGAATCTCATTGGCAGAATCCATCAAGTCTTTCACATCTTTTCGGGAATCGTACAATTCTTTTCCCATACCTACAAACTGTGAACCCTGACCAGGAAATACAAGTGCTTTCATTTAATATTATATCTAATTTTTGATATATGAAATACCATTTGGTATTCCATAACTTTTATTTTTTTAATTTTCAATCAATTACTGCATCAATCTAACAACTCTGTATCCATTGTTGATGTAGGCACCATTTGGTTTCGCTTTTACAAATTCGAATTTTGTAGCAAGCTGAGTTTGTGATTTACCAATTTGTTTGAAGATTTCTCCTTTTTTGTTTTCTCTTGTCAGCATATCATTCATCACATCAAAACCGATAACGGCATATTTGGATGGTGCTTTGCAATATTTCGCTTTATAATCTGCAAGAATTTGTTTCTCGAAATCTCCGTCATAATTGATTTTTCTGTCCATCAGATAAACCAGACTTGCTTTGGAAAGATCATCTACATTTTTTTCAAAACTCGGACTGTAAAACATACTGAATGCTTTCACACCATCTGTTTGTTTTCCAAGAGCAATGATTTTTGAAGCAAAAGCACTTCCTGCAGATTCATCATCATCAGCTAAAACAGCGATTACCGGAACAGATTGCCCAGTCATCATATTATTTTCTAACTGAATATCATTTGATGAATTAACAATCACAACATTAGCTTTAGATAAAGATTTGTCTAAGCCTGCTTTTATTGCATTAGCATTCGCTTTGGAATTATCCGCAACGATGTATATTTTTTGATCCTGATAAACTTGTCCAACTTCTTTCACAATTCTGTCAGAATAAACAGAATTTTCAGTTTCAATGATGATTAAATTATTATAATCAAAAAGCTCCGGAGAGTTTGCAAAAGGTGCAACTACGGGAATACTTTTTTGTTTTACATAATTAAGAACTTCCAAGATACTCGATTTGAAAAACGGACCAACAATCAAATCGGTGTTATCCTGATTGATTTGTGAAAGGCTGTTTTTAAAAGTATTTTCGTTTCCCGCATCTACAACTTTGATGTCCAGTTTTTGCCCGGTTTTAGCATTTCTTTCAGCAGCCAATTTAGCTCCAGTCAAGAAATCCATAGACATTGTTCTGTACTTCGCATCGTTCGCATCGAAACCAAAAGGCAACATCAAAACCACGCTCAAAACATCACCCGCTTTTTTGGAATACATAGGATCCTGTTTCTTGATCTTCAAAGTCATTCCAGCTTTCAAACCGTCAGAAAGATTTGGATTAAGAGTAATCAACTGATCCAAAGTCACGTTGAAATGGTTCATAATGCTGAACATTGTGTCGCCACTTTGAACAGTATAAGTCACATAATCATCTTCTGAAGTGGATGTATTCCCAGAAGCAGAAGAAGTTGCATTGGGAGCAGAAGTCTGCGTAGTTGTAACGGTTTTTGTTACAGGTGCAGAAATTGTATGACTTTGAGAGTTATCTTCAACTTTGATAGCATTGCTGGATTCAGAACCGGAAACTCGGATTGATTCTCCTGGTTTCAGGCCAGCAGTTTCCAAACCTGGATTCAAAGCAAATAATTGTTTTTGAGTCAGGTTGAACTGTCTGGAAATTTTGTAATAATTATCTTTTTCCTGAACTACATACAAACCTTTTGCAGGTTGAGAAGTTACAGTTTCTGTCTTGGTAACTGTTTTTACTTCAGGTGTTTTTTCAACAACAGTCGTTGTTTGAGCAACATTTGTAGAAGCAGAATCTGAATATTTCTGAATATTATCCAAAGGCAAAGTGATCTTGTCTCCTATTTTCAGATGAGAATCTAATTCAGGATTTAGTTTTCTGAGATCAGCTTCGGATATTTTGTATTGTTTTGTGATTCCGTAAATGGTTTGCTTTGGCTGCAAAGTAATTGTTCCCGTTTTTCCGGAAACTGTTCCAGAAGCTACAGGCGTTGTTTTCACAGGTGTTTCTTTTGGAGTCACAGTTTTTGTTGAACTTCCAGTTTTAGAAACCGTCAAAACATCACCGATTTTTAAACCGCTCTCTTTCTTGGTTGGATTCAATTGGAACAACTCTTCGATTGACAAACCGTATTGTTTGGAAATCCCATATGGCGTTTCCTTTGGAGCAACGGTGTGCGTTTTCTGTGCTGACAAACCTAAAAAGGCAGTAACTGCGGATAAAATGAAAATTTTCTTTATCATTCTTTTTTAATAATGATACAAAAATAATGCTTTCAGATTAAATGGGCGAAATTATTAATTCTGATTTTTCAACATTCATTTTTTGATAGCAATCATCAATCCATTGCTTACCAAAATCTGCGTAGAACACGCTGAAATTGAAAACTCTTTCTTGCCAGTTTCCGCCAGGATGAACTTTTAGAAATAAACTTTGCATCTGATCAAATTTTTCCGATTGCTTTATTTTTTCAGCTTTCAGAAGGCGTTTCTGCATTCTATTGAAAGATTTCAGTTGTCGGGTTTCTTCTGCTTCTACAAGATTGAAGAATGTTTTTTCTGTTTCCGAAGCTTTGTTTTTAAGTTCTGAAAATGAACTGATTAATTCTTTCTCTTTACTATTGAGAAGCAATTTTAGTTCATTATTTTCAAGAATTTTTTGATTCATCACTTCTGCGAAATTTTCGAAGAAGTTTTCAATTTTCAATCCTGAATTTTCAATTTTTCTAATTGTTTTTTCTTCGAGGAACAACATTGAATTTCTTGGAACCAGAATCGGGAAAGGAAGATTGATGGAATCGAAATGATCTTTAAGTTCGATCCAATACATAATCTCCGCATTTCCACCAACATATGCCAGATTCGGCAAAACCGATTCCTGATAAGCCGGACGAAGAACTGCATTTGGACTAAATTTTTCAGGATGATTTTCTAATTCATTTAAAATTTCTTCCTCTGAGAATTGCAAATCAGTATCAAGAATTTGATATTCATCATTGATTTTTTCAATCCGGTTTCTGGTTTCTGAAAGATAGAATAGATTGATTTCTCTCGGATTGACCTGAACTTTATGATATTCTTTTTCAAGAAATTCTCTCTGAGTTTTTGTGGTTTCGAAGAGTTGGTTCGATAATAATTCTTTCCTGAAAATATCTTTGACCTGTGATTTTAACTCTTTTGAATTTCCATCAATTGTCAATAACCCATATTCAGCAAATAGTTGATTTACCAAATATCGAATCGCCTGCGTGTGGGAATTCCCTTTTTTGTAAGCATTTTTGATCCAAAGAATCAACTCAGTTCCGTAAAGATTGTCTTTGAATTCCTTTTCAAATTCCTGGATGAAATATTGGTCTTCGATTTTAATATTTCCGACATCGCCTCCGGAATTTCCTTTGATCTCGTAATAATGTTCGCGTGTTTTGAAATGATCGATTTCTTCAAAATCGTGATCTTCGGTTGCCATCCAAAATATGGGAACAAAATTGTGATTTGGGAAATTTGATTTTAGAAATTCGGATGTTTTTATCGTCTGCAAAATTTTATAAACGAAGAAAACCGGACCTGTAAAGAGATTGAGCTGGTGTCCTGTTGTTATCGTAAACGTATTGTTTTCCTTCAATGAAAAAAGAAACTCCAATTGTTTTGGAGATAATTGTTCTTCTTGATTTTGTGAAAAAATCGTATTGAAAAGAACTTCTCTTTTCTCATCAGAAAATGAATTTTGCTTCTCAGCAATTTGATTTTTGAAGTTTTCCAAATCAAAAACTTTATTCTGAAATCCGTCCAGTTTTTTTCCTAAGAAATCTTTTACGAGTTTTGGAATGCTGGTTATATTTTCGAAATCGATATTCATTGTAAGATGATGGAAGTTAAAATTTGGATGACAAATCTTGTTTCTATGTAGAATCTGCAGCCCGACTTGAGTGGAAATCCTTTTTTGCATTTACTTCAGTTTCTTTTTAATTTGAAATTGTCTGCAAAAAAGATTGGGAACGGAAGGCGGATAAAGCTGCCATAATTATCATTGCAAAATTAATGGAAAAGATACCAAACAACACCTAAATTGAGCCTGAAATCGTAGATTGGATAATTGGGCGACGTGAAGGATTTGTTTTGCATAAAGGTCTCGTTGATATGCTGGCCTTCTACATAGAAAAACATCCGCTTGACTCTCATATTGATATAAACGTCCGCAATCGGCTGTCCACCAATCGAATATCCAGTAGTTCCCGGCAAAATATATTCGTTAAGAATCGGCGAATATTCTCTTGAAGAAAACTTGGAGAAATAATAAACTTTGACTCCGGCTTGGATTTCGGCTGCTTTTTTGAACGCTTTTGCCTGATAAAATAAATTGATTCTTCCAATGAAATCCGGCATTGGCAAAAGATCTTGATTGTTTAAAGCTTTTTGGAATGTTACTTTTCCGTTCAGATTGAATTTGCCATATTTCAAAGTACTTTCTCCACCAATTTGAGAAATGTTGAGTGATGACGAACTTTGTTGCGGCTTCGCAATGCTGTTGAAATAAGTATAATTATCTATCTTAAAGAAATCTACATAAACCTTTGTATCAAACCATTTTGCTAATCTCACAGTTCCTCCAAGTTGGGTAACAATCTCGTTGTTAGGATTCTGAAGATAATAATTGTAATCTACGTAATGTGAAGAGTTTACGAGATAATTAAAACTTGGATAGGCCGATTGGAAATTCACTCTTCCCTCCACCAGATAATCTTTGATAGGTTCGAAAACCAATTGGTTGGATGTTTTCACATAATTTCCAAATTGGGAACCTTTGGAAATTTCGAGGAAAGATTTGAGTTGGATTTTGTCTAATAATTTAATTTGCAAATTACCAACTGCGCCAATTCTTTGTTCTTTGAAATAACCCGGAATATTTAAAAGTGCATATGCATTTTTATTTCCGAATGTCAAATACTGATGGCGGAAACCTGCGTCTAATTTGAATTTTTCGTTGTCCCAAACTAAACTGAAAGTATTGCTTAGATTATTTGAAAACTTTTTGCTTCCCAAGGGAAAACCTGTAATATCTACGCCTCCAAAAAAGTCCGCATTAGTTGATGTTTCCGAGAAATAATATTTGTTACCTTGATGATAAATTGTATGTCTCAGCTTGAAAGGATATTTCGCAGGATCAAAAGGCGAAAACTCTTGGCTGAAGTAATATCTCCTGTAACTATATCTGGATTCGACACCAGAAAGGTTGGTTTCAATATTTTGCCTGTTATTTAAATCTGAATCTCCACTAAGGAAAGCATCAATATCTGCAACTCCTCCATTTTCCTGATTGTTGATATTCTGATGGATGTAATGTGCGTAAGCTTCGTATTTACCATTTTTAGAGTTGTAATGACCACTGAAAATTGTATTGTTACTTGACGCAAGGCTATTTGTATAAAAACCTTGAGATCTGAGTCCCATATATTCTAAGGCAAAATTAAAATTCTTTCCTATATTTTGGGTGTATGTTGTCTGGAGCTGCCCGCCATTCTTCATTGCACTATTATAGAAAAATGTAGTGGTTGGGGTTTTTACATCATAGTAATTGATATCGTTTTCTCCCTTAATAAAGAAGGATTTATTTTCCGGGAGAAGGCTTAGATTTTGTTCGGCATTCTTTTCATAAATCAAATTCTGAAATCCAGAACCGATATTAGATGATTGAATTCTTCCAAAATTATCCTTTTTGTTATACTGTGTCGCAATGTAAGACCTCTCAATCGTAAAAGTGGTATCATAAATTTTCTTTTCAGAAAATCTGGTTTTGACCTGATAATCGTTGATTGTAGGTTTGTAGATCTCCATTGAATCTTTCTCTCCTGAATCTACTTTGAGAGTATCTGAAGAAATTTTGTTGGAGTCTGTTTTGTTGACCTGTTGCCCATTTATGAAAATGCTAAAAACGAACGACAGTAATAATAAATATTTCATCAAGGAAATTTGAGTACAAAAATACTAATTATACTGAAATAAAAAATCCCGCAAGTTGCGGGATTCAATATCTTAAAAATAATTGGGATTATTTTTTGATTAATTTAGTATTCTCAACACCACCATTACCGTAGTTAGCCTGAAGAATATAAGTTCCTTTTGCTAAATTAGAAACGTTGATTTGTTTTGTATCAGTCGTAGATTTCACTTTCTTACCAGTCAAATCATAGATAGTTACTGATTTAACTTCTTTGTTAGAAGTAAGATTTACAACATCAACAGCTGGATTTGGGAAAACTTTCAGATTTGATTTTGCAGAAGATTCGTTAACTGCTAAAGATAAATCGCCACTGAATTTAAGAATCCCTTCAACTCCTGCTGTTCCATCACTAAATTGACCAGCCCATCCAGTAGTTGGATTTAAAAACTTAACTACTCCTCTTTGTAATCCAGCATCAATAGATACCCAAGTTACGCCTCCATCTTTCGAATAAGCTGATCCTTGAACCGAAGTATCATCCACATATATACCAGTCGTCACATAAGTATTAGTTGTTCCTGGCACAAATGTGATATCACCGAAATACCAAGTCCCTGTAGTATCAATTGGTTCCCAAGTTGCTCCTCCATTTGTAGTTGAGTATAGTACAGCATTTACATCACCATCAACAGCTATTAATAATCCATTACTTCCATCCTTGAATGCATAAGTCCCGCTAGAGCCTTCTACAATGTTTCCTGCAAAGTCCAACACTGGAGTACTATATGCCGCCCAAGTAGCTCCTCTATCTGTAGAATGAAGAAGTCTTCCTAAGCTAGTTCCAATCCAAATATTATCACCAACAATATATTTATTATTAAGATTATATCCATATTCATCACTGTTTATTGGGGTTGGAGTATTCGCAACAGCAGTCCAAGTAGTTCCACCGTTGGATGTTTTATACATCTCAAATTTTCCACCTACAGGATCTCCTGCTGTCCAGCCATTATTGGTATCCCAAAAATGAATTTGATTCGCAAAAGAAGCTGTAGAATAACCAGTTTGTTTTGTCCAAGAAGTACCTCCGTTTGTCGTTTTATAAATACCATTACTTGCGGTTCCTGTAGCTGGAGCTGTAACGAGATATGCTGTATTGGCATCAATGGCAAAAAGATCAGAAACCATTGCAGAAGTTTGCGAAGTAAGTCCTGTAATATTTGTTGTAGTCCAAGTTGAACCATTTGTTGTCTTGGAAATCACTTTAGGATAAGTACCGCCACCAGATCCATCAGAAGCAGCAGTCCATACTGTATTAGCATCTACAATAGAGATTACACTAGGATAGTAGTACTGAGTAAACTTAATTCCTTGATCTACCCAAGACTGTGCATTTGCACTTGCTGAAAGAGAAATTAGAGCTAACGATAGTAGAATTTTTTTCATAATGATAATATTTAAGTATGTATGGTTTGAATTATACGAAATTTATAAAATTGGAAATATTCAGATTAAATTAGCATTTAAAAGCCCAATTAAGACACTAAAGTAATGAAAATTATTGAAAAATAATGTTTTTTACATTTATTTAACTTTAAATAATATCAGAAAACATTTGATCTAATACTTCACGAATCCTAATCTCAAAAAAAAAGACCGTTTTTGCAAACAGTCTTTTTTTGAAATATAAAATAATATTATTTTTTGATAATCTTTGTGTTTTCAACAGCACCATTACCATAGTTAGCTTGAAGAATGTAAGTTCCTTTTGCTAAGTTAGAAACGTTGATTTGTTTTGTTTCAGTTGTTGATTTAACTTTTTTACCTGACAAATCATAGATAGTTACGGATTTAACTTCTTTGTTAGAAGTAAGATTCACAACATCAACAGCTGGATTTGGGAAAACTTTTAAGTTTGATTTTGCAGAAGATTCGTTAACAGCTAAAGGTGCAACAGGTAATGCTCCTACAAATTTCAAGATTCCAGCAGAACCAGTTGGTCCATCACTAAAGAAACCAGCCCATCCTGTGGTATTATTATAGAAATTAACTTTACCTCTCTGTCCACCATCTACACCTGCAATATTATCAATAATTGTCCAAGTTGCGCCACCGTCTGCAGTAAAGGAAGAACCTGTACCTTGTGTAGCAGTTGAATTAATACCAGTTGAAACGTAAGTATTTTGAGTTCCTGGCACATAAGTAATATCACCAAAGAACCAAGTTCCTGTAGCATCTACCGGCTCCCATGTTGAACCACCATCTGCGGTATCATACAAAACAGCATCAATACTATTGTCTATTGCAATTAAAAGACCATTATTAGCATCTCTAAAAGCAATTTTAGCAGAAGAACCATCTACACCACCGCCAGAAGCACCTCCTCCAAAATCTAATGCTGGAGTTGAGTTAGCTGTCCAAGTCACACCTTTATCAGAAGAGCGAAGAATTCTACCTTTAGTGGTTCCCAACCAAATATTGTTACCAAGTACATATTTTACACCTGTCAAACCATATTCTATACCTCCTACTGGAGCTGGAGCACTTGCTACTGCAGTCCAAGTAGTCCCTCCATTTGTCGTTCTTAGTATTTCAAATTTAGCGTTTGCACCTGATCCTGTTGGATCTCCAGCAGAAAATCCTTCATTAGCATCCCAAAAGTGGATAACATTTGCAAAAGAGGCTGTAGAATAAGCAGTTTGCTTAGTCCAGCTAGTTCCTCCGTTTGTCGTTTTCCAAATTCCATTAGCGGCAGTTCCAGTAACTGGAGCTGTAACAATAAATGCAGTATTCGCATCGAGTGCAGCAATATCACCAACTAAAGCAGCAGCAACAGGACCCGTAATTGTAGTAGCAGTCCAAGTTGTACCACCATCTGTTGTTTTAGAAACCACTTTTGGATAAGTCCCTGCGCCAGAACCGTCATAAGCCGTAAGCCATGCAGTAGTTGGGTTAACAATTGACAGTTCATTTACACCAAAACTAGTAGCCAATTTCGTACCTTGTGGTGACCAAGAATATTGAGCGTAAGCACCCAAAGAAAGGGTAACTAAACTTAATGAAAGTAAAACTTTTTTCATAATAATAAATTTTATTGAATTAATAATTAAGGCTAAAATAAATAAATAATTGCGAAAAAAAAAGCAAGATTCTTATTTTAACATCTTATTTGTAAAAATTGGGAAGGTAGCTATACCACTCTTCCCAATTTTATTTTTAATATCCTGGATATTGCTTAAGATTTGGATTATAATTTAATGCATTCTGACTAATAGGCATAACAAATAGTTTGTCATTTGCAGGTACACTACAATTCATAACACAGTTTGATCCTTTTACAAGTGGTAAATTATTGCGTTTAATATCCAGAAATCTTTGCCCTTCTCCGTAAAATTCTTTGGCTTTTTCTGTTAGTATATCATTTAGAAGATTAGCTCCTGTATATGTAGAACCTCCTCTAGAAACAGCAAATGCATTAAGTTCTGTTAGTGCAAGAGTAGATTGCCCTGTTAGATGCAATGCTTCTATTCTATTTAGTTGAGCCTCTGCAAATCTGAAAACCTTAATATTACGGTAGAAATTACCTTCAGCCGTTAATCTTGGATATTTATTTGTCCAAGCTCCAGCAGGATTATCCACCACTGGTAAAGTAAGAGTTGACATCAAACCGGCTGGCAATGTTGGCGCAGATGTTTTTGTATTTCCTCTTCTTACGTCTGGAGATGTACTTTGTGGTACACCGTTAAATGGTGGCAAATCTGTGTGGGGAAAACTATCAAAAAATACTTTTGTGAAAAGAATTGCGCGACGGTCTGTACTTGTTCTATTATATAAAGTAGGTAATGCCAAATTCGAACCAATCCCCGAAATAAGATTTGAAGTAGGATTCAGATCTAGTTCCCAAATAGTTTCCTTTTGGTTTTCTGACCCATCTTCTGGTGTTCCCGAAAAATAAGCAACATACTTGTCTTTTTCAATTGGTGCAAACGTAGATGGCGAGCTATTTACAATCTCTGAAGCGTACTGTAGTGCTAATTGTGCATCTCCGGCTGCTCTTCTCGTAAGATATACTCTCGATAGAATTAATTTTGCAGCATTTTTACTCATAAAAACTTTGCTCGGGCCATCTGGACCAACGGGTTCAGCATCAGCACCAGCCATGCCCGAATTCAAGTCAGAAATAATCTGAGCATAAACCTCAGCAACTGTAGCCCTTGCTGGCTGAATTGACGAATCATAATCGCCTAAAACTATTGGAACTCCATATTCCTGATTAATACCAGATGTTGGTGCTGGCGAAAAATAATTAAGCAAGGTAAAATAAGAGAATGCTCTGATTATCTTCGCTTCCGCTTTCATACGGGAAACGTTTGTACTACTTTCAACCTTTGTGTTATTGATAACCATATTACAATTCATAATAGCATCATACAACGATCTGTAAAGACCACTAGTGTCATTATTCGTTGCAGTATAAGCCATATTATAAGTTGTACTGAATGCTTTAGCGCCAGTAATATAAGCATTATCTGATAAAACATCCCCAAGTGCCATAGCGTTTGTTCCGAAAACATTCACCGAACCAACTGTTAAGTAGCCTGCATTAAGAAATTTTTGAAGCTTATCCTCTGTATCGATATCCTGTATATCATCCTGGGTTATTGGATACAACTCTAACTCCTTATCACTACAAGAATTAGTTGCTGTAATAGCCAATAAAGATGATAATATTATAAAAAACTTTTTCATTCTAATTTTTGTTTATTAATTAAAAACCAATTTGAATACCCATTGACATTGTTCTCAGTACTGGGGATGCATACCAGTATTTACCTTTTCCTTCCCAAGACCAAGAATTAGCGTTAGATTCTGGATCATAATCTAAATCTTTGTCGAACACATAAGTCAGTAGATTGGTTCCTCTCAAGTAGATCGTTAAATTATTAATACCTATACTTTCTTTGAACTGACTGCCAAAAGAATAAGCAATTTTCATCTCTTTCAAACGGATATGATCTCCTTTGTTTATATGTCGGGAAGATTCTAATCTAGAAGTAAGTACATCTCCAACAACTGCTTTAGGATTTGAAGCGCCATAATTTTCTGCTCCCGGCGCATCTGTCCAGCTATCATACAACGCATCATTTACTTGATTACGTGTTGGGAATGCACCATCATGTAATGTATACGAATGAACACCATTATGCACATAGAAATCAAACTGACCAGAAAGCATGAAGCTTAACGAAATATTCTTATACTTGAATTCATTTGTCAATCCAATATTGTAAACAGGAAAAGCACTTTTCCCCATAAAAGCAGGGTCAGCAAGCCTTCTATCATTTGTTACATCTGTTTTTGAACCATCGGTATAAAACAGAGCCTGTCCAGCTTTAATTCCTTTTGAAGGATCATCTGCCTGAGCAATACCTGCAAACAAAACAGCATAATATTCTCCAAAGATACGCCCCGGTACTAATGATACAAATTTATTATTCCCATCACCTGTCTCACTATTCGGATCTGGTAACACATCCTGATTTAATTTTGTCAACATTGTTTTGGAATATGCACCATTGGCATTGATAGACCATCTAAAATCCTGTGTTTGAATCGGTGTAGCATCGACTGTCAGTTCAAAACCTTTGTTATCAATCGTACCTACATTGTCATAATAACTGGTTGGACCTCCAGTTTCGGTAGCTGGGAAAGCAAAATAAATAGCATCTTCCGTTATTTTGTGATAATAATCTAAAGTAAACTTTAGACGATCGTTGAATAAACCAATATCCGCACCAATATCTAAGTGTTTTGATTTTTCCCATTGCAGATCTGGATTACCTGGATTACTTATTCCTCCATAGCCTCCATTTCCACCCCAGCCTCCTTGGGAAGCATCATATCCAACCGTAGCATATGAATTATACTGAAATCCCCACTGATCTGCATAAGGAATGTTTCCTAATACCCCATAACTTCCTCTAAAAGTTAATGTAGAAAACATTTTTGGTGCAAAAGATTCATTTTTCACATTCCAAGCACCAGCAACTGACCAGAAATTACCCCATCTATTATTACTTCCTAGAGTTGAGTTACCATCTCTTCTTAATTGTCCTGATAACGTATATTTGTTATCATAAATATAGTTCAATCTCCCGAAATAGCCAATCTGTGTCCAGTAGTAATCATCCCCTGAACTAAGGACAGTACCTTCTTCCGCAAACTGAAAATAAGGTCTCAGATCCGTCATACGGAATGAAATGTTTGTCAGCGTATTATAGCTATGTTTTTGATACTCCATTCCAGCTAGCACCTCTAAGTTATGTTTCTCTGCAAAAACGTTTCTATAAGAGAAACTGTTAGACCAGTTATAATCCCAAATATTTGTTCTTGAGTCTTGCAACATACCATATAAAGGATCTTGTGCAGTATAGATTGGATGTCCCGGAGCAATGATTTGCAACTCTCTCATAGTTTGATATTGGGTACCAAATAATGAATTGAAAGAAACATTTTTCATGAATTGGTAATCCATATTAGCAGAAGCTAAAAATGTATTAATCCAAGATGTCTGTGTAGCATTTTTCAATATTGAAGCAGGGTTAAAACCTTCACTCATATCTGGTGTATCCCATGCTTCCTGGTTGAAAGTCCCGTCATAATTGTAAACAGGACGTAAAGGAGATAGCATAATAGAATTAGTTACCGGATTAGCAGAAGCTCTACCACCTAAATAAGTATTTCTCTTAACGTTGGAATAGTTCAAGTTAACCCCAAATTTCAATTTATCTGATGCTTTGTGATCTATCGCAGCATTCAAACTTATTCTATCAAACTTAGCAGATTTTACCAAAGGTTCATTCTGATAATAAGACCCACCTAATCTAAAAGAGGTATTCTCTCCACCTCCAGATGCACCGAAGTTGTAAGTATTTACGATAGAAGAATTTCGGTTAACTACATCTGTCCAATTCGTATAATTACGAGTATCTTTAATATTCTCCTTTGTTGTATAAGTAGGAATGTAAGTATTAAGATAATATTGAGTAGCCTCTTCTAAACCTGAGAATGTAGGTACAGAACCAACACCTTGACTGTTCCACATCAAGATTCCCCCATATTTAATATACTCATCACCAGTCATCAGATCGAGCTTATCATAAGCTCTATCTTGAATACCTGTTTCTGAAGAGAACTCGAATCTTGTTTTTTGATTAAATTTCCCTTTTTTAGTTTTGATAATGATAACCCCATTTGCTCCTCTAGAGCCATACAGGGCAGTAGAAGACGCATCTTTCAGGACGTTAACAGATTCTATAGAGTTGGGATCAAGTGCAGCCAAAGGATTCCAAGATTCCATCATCTGTGCGTTATCTGCACCTTTACCGATAACAATACCATCGATAACATACAGTGGATTTGGTGTTCCAATTAAAGAACTTACCCCTCTAATAATAACCATATTAGAAGACCCGGGATCTCCACTCGCAGAAGAAAAGTTAAGACCAGCAACTCTACCATTTAGAACTTCATCAATTGTAGAGAAAGGTGTTGATTCGAAGTTTGCTTTAGAAACAACACTGTAAGAACCTACTTTCTGTGCAGGATCTAGTCTTACACCACCTACCAAAACAACTTCCTCAATCTCTTTTGTTTTTGTGACAGTATCAGTTTTTGGTTTAACCGTAGTTTTTTTCTGTGCCATTAATGCCTGTCCTGTGAAGAAGAGAACTCCAACAGACAACAATCGTAATTTTACATTCATATTAACACTATTTAATTATAATCTGCAAATATGTTAAAAAATATTAACACTACAAAAAATCAGCACAGGTATTATTATCAATTCAATCGTATTTTATAAATTTCAATTACAATAACATAATTTTTTTTTGATTTAATTGAATTTTAGATTAATTAAAATCAATATTATAATCACTATGCTTACCTTATGGAACAAAATAATTAATACAAATATTTTTATTTAGAATCATTATAAATAATATTTTAATTTAAAAAAAACCGCCAACTAGGCGGTTTTTAATTATTTAGATAAAATTATTTAAGTTTTTTCTTAACAGCTACTTCTTCATAGACTTCAAGAATATCTCTTTCTTCAATATCATTGTATCCTTTGATATTAAGACCACATTCATATCCTTTGGTTACTTCTTTTACATCATCTTTGAAACGTTTCAGACTTTCTAATTCTCCATCAAATTTCACGATACCATCTCTAAGTAATCTGATTTTAGAATTTCTGGTTACCTTACCTGTAAGGACCATACATCCTGCAATAGATCCAACTCTAGAAATTTTAAATACTTCTCTAATCTCAACATTACCAATTACTTGTTCCTGAATCTCTGGAGAGAGTAATCCTTCCATCGCTTCTTTAACTTCGTCAATTGCACGGTAAATAATAGAATATGTCCTGATTTCTACTTCTTCTTTTTCTGCAAGATCTTTAGCGTTCACACTTGCTCTTACGTTGAAACCAATCATAATACCGTCTGATGCCGCAGCTAGCAACACATCTGATTCGGTAATCTGACCAACCCCTTTGTGAAGGATATTAACCTGAATCTCTTCTGTTGATAATCTTTGTAACTGATCAGCCAATGCTTCAACTGAACCATCCACGTCACCTTTCAAGATAATATTCAATTCCTTGAAATCACCTAAAGCGATACGACGTCCAATTTCATCAAGAGTAAGATGTTTCTTAGTTCTGATTGATTGCTCTCTTTGAAGCTGCTCTCTTTTATTTGCGATGGTTTTCGCTTCTTTTTCGTCAGCAAAAACTCTGAATTTATCTCCGGCTGTTGGTGCACCGTCTAATCCAAGAATTGTAACCGGAATGGATGGCCCTGCACTTTCCATGGCTTTTCCACGTTCGTCAAGCATTGCTTTTACTTTACCATGGTTTTTACCTGCAAGTACGTAATCTCCAACTTTTAAAGTTCCATTTTGAACCAACATTGTTGCTACATATCCACGACCTTTATCCAAAGCTGCTTCAATTACGACACCACTTGCTTGCTTATTTGGATTAGATTTCAATTCCAACATTTCTGCCTGAAGTAAAACTTTTTCTAATAACAATTCTACATTGTTACCAAATTTTGCAGAAATCTCTTGTGCCTGTACATTTCCTCCCCATTCTTCTACCAAGACATTCATTGCAGAAAGTTGCTCTCTGATTTTGTCTGGATTAGCTCCAGCTTTATCTACCTTATTGATGGCAATAATCATTGGAACACCGGCGGCTTGTGCGTGTGCAATAGCTTCTTTTGTTTGTGGCATTACATCATCATCAGCAGCAACTACGATAATAGCGATATCTGTAATCTGAGCACCTCTGGCTCTCATCGCTGTAAAGGCCTCGTGACCTGGTGTATCCAAGAATGTAATTCTTTGTCCACTTTCCAATTTCACGTTGTAAGCTCCGATGTGCTGTGTGATTCCTCCAGACTCTCCAGCAATTACATTTGTTTTTCTAATATAATCTAACAAAGATGTTTTACCGTGATCTACGTGTCCCATTACTGTTACAACAGCAGCTCTTGGCAATAGATCTTCTGCCAAATCTTCTACATCATCTGCTGCAGCCTCTTCAACATCGGCATCAGAGAATTCTATTTTATAACCAAATTCGTCAGCTACCAATAATAATGTGTCAGCTTCCAAACGTTGGTTCATCGTTACCATCACACCTAGAGAGAAACAAGCAGAGATTACTTCTGTCGCACTTACATTCATCAAACTAGCTAAATCGCTAACTGTAATGAACTCAGTAACTTTAAGAGTTCTGTCTGCAGCATCAATTTCTTGCTGGATTTCATCCTGCTCTCTTCTCCAAGATCTTTTGTCTTTTCTATGTTTAGAACCTTTAGATTTACCACCTTTGTTAGTTAGCTTTTCTAAAGTTTCTTTAATTTGATTTTTAACTTGCTCATCCGTCAGTTCAACTGGCATTGTACGAGCTTGTCCTTGTCCGCCTCGGTTATTTCCTCCTGAACGATTATTGTTTCCTCCCGGACGATTGTTGTTATTTCCCCCTGGACGATTTTGTCCTCCCCCTTGTCCTGGTGGACGGTTGCCTTGGTTATTATTACCTTGTCCTGCAGGTCTGTTAGCGCCACCTTGAGTGTTTCCACCTTGGTTGGTATTAGTTTGTCCTGGAACATCTTTGGTAATACGCTTTCTTTTCTTCTTGGCAGCGTTGTTATTGGAGTTAGCGGATGGTTTTCTATTGAACTGAGTAAGGTCAATTTTTTCTCCAACTATTTTAGGACCATCTAATTTTTGATAAACAGTTTCTATTTTTTGAGATTCTTCAGAATCAGGACCTTGAACTATTTCAACAGGTTTTGCTGGTTGCTCTTCAACTTTAGGCTCTGGTTTAGCTTCTGCTTTTGGCTCCTCCTTAAGAACAGGTTTTGGTTCTTCTTTCGGTTTCTCCGAAACTTTTGGTCTTCCGGTATCTATTGTTGAAAGATCAATCTTATCTAAAACTTTGAACTCCTGTTTTTCTTCTCTTTTTACAACCACCTCTGGCTGTACTTCTTTTTTCTCTTCTACTACCGGTTCAGGCGTAGGAGCAACCTCCTCCACAGGCTTCGCTGCAGGATTTAGGTCAATTTTACCCAAGATTCTGGTTTCAGGTCTTGCGTTTGATTTGGCTCTTATAACCTCAGGTGCTTTTTCTTCGATCGCTAATTTTTCGTCAGGAACTTTAGAAATAACCACCTCATGAGAAGCTTTTCTCTGTTCTCCATCTTTTCGGAACTCAGCTTCCAATGCAGAAAATGCCTGTTCTTCCAATAGAGCGTTAGGGTTACTGTCCACCTCGATCCCTTTTCCCTGCAGATATTCCACAGCTCTTGGGATAGAAATGTTAAGTTCTTTAACGGCTTTATTTAATCTTATTTTTGGCATAAATATAAATTTGCTTTTGGCTTTAGCGTTTTAAGCTTTTGCTTTATTTTTTCTTTTTATTAAATTTAAGTAATACAGAAAACTCCGAATTACCATATTTCATTTTCTTATCCTTCTAATTCTTCTCTTAGAATATTTTTCACATCATCAATTGTCTCTTCTTCAAGATCTACAATTTTCAACAATGCATCCGTTTCTTTGTCCAAGACGCTTCTTGCAGTTGTAAGTCCAACTTTTTTGAACTCATCGATAATCCAAGCTTCGATCTCATCTGAGAATTCTCTCAATTCAACATCATCATCATCAGAAGTTTCTCTGTAAACATCAATCTCATAACCTGTCAACCATGATGCCAACTTGATATTTTGTCCTTGTTTACCGATCACTTTAGAAATTTCTTCTACCGGCGTATAAACCAATGCGTAATTAGATTCCTCGTTGATTTCAATTTTATTGATGATAATATTTCCTAAAGCTCTTTTTACAAAGATCTCAGGATTTTTTGACCATTGGATTACATCAATATTTTCGTTCTTAAGTTCTCTTACAACACCGTGAATTCTTGAACCTTTCACACCAACACAAGCTCCAACAGGATCAATTCTGTCATCATAAGCATCAACTGCTATTTTCGCTTTCTCACCAGGAATTCTTACCACTTTTTTAAGGATAATAGTTCCGTCCTGGATTTCAGGAATCTCTAGCTCCAACAATTCCTCTAGGAATTTAGGTGCTGTTCTGGAAACGATGATCTGTGGTTTTGAACCTCGGAAATCAACGCTTTCCACAATACCTTTCACTGTTTCTCCTTTTTTGAAGAAGTCAGAAGGAATTTGATTTTCTTTAGGCAAGATGAATTCATTGTCCTCATCATCCAAAAGAATCACATGTTTGTGACGGATATGGTGAACTTCACCAATGATGATCTCTCCGATTCTGTCTTTGAACTGCTCGTACAAAGAAGCGTTGAAATGCTCCTGAATTTTCGTAGCCAAAATTTGCTTCAAAGTCAAGATACTTCTTCTTCCTAATTTAGCAACCTCGATTTCCTGAGTGTATTCTTCTCCAACTTCAAAAGTTGAATCAATTTTTCTAACTTCAGAGATCTCAATTTCCAAATCATCATCTTCAGACATTTCGTCTTCAACAATTACTTTGTTTAAGAAAATCTGAAAATCCCCTTTGTCTGGATTTACGATCACATCAAAATGGTCATCAGAGTCATATCTTTTTCTAAGAAGAGTCTTAAGAGAATCTTCGATAATAGCCATTAAGTCTATTTTGCTGATATTCTTTATTTCTTTAAAATCACCAAAGGCTTCTATTAAAGCTAAATTATCCATATCCTAATATATATTGTAAATGATGACTGACATAATATCAATTCATCTAATTGTTAAAATTTAATTACTACTAATGCTTTTTTGATGTCAGAGTAAGAAATTTCTCTTTCTTCCACTACGTCTTCTTTTCCTTTTCCAATTAATTTTGGCTGTCTGTACTCTAGTCTTAAAACGATTTTTTCATCATCAACTGATAAAAGTTCGCCTTCAACTTTGGTAGAATCCGCAAACATCACCTCGATTTCTCTTCCAATATTTTTTCTAAATTGTCTTGGATATTCAAGTGGTTCACTCAATCCGGCAGACATTACCTGCAAACTGAAATCGTGAATCTCGCGATCCATATTGAACTCTATTGCTCTGCTGGCATCCAGACAATCCTGAAGCGTAACGCCATTGTCACCATCCAATATTACTGTAACATCAGAAGCTGCAGAGATTTTCAGATCCACTAAAAAAAGATCTGGTCTAGTTTCTAGAAACTCATTAAGTAACCGACTTAATTCTGTTTTAAATTCCATAATTATTACCTCCTAATTACATCTACGAAAAAAGGCATTCTTGCGAAAGCCTTCCCATTTTCCCGTAAATCTTTGGCAAAGATAATCAAATTTATTAAAACAAACAAAAAGCTAATATTTCATTTACATATACTTCAAGTAAATTTTCTTATTTTTGCCAAAATTAAAACTTATTCTCTTGAATATAACAATTGTTGGTACTGGGTATGTTGGACTTTCTAATGCTGTGTTGTTAGCGCAACATCATGACGTAATTGCTTTGGACATTATCCCCGAAAAAGTGGAAATGCTCAATAAGAAGCAGTCTCCAATTGATGATCCCGAGATTACAGAATTTCTGGAAACAAAAAACCTCAGCCTAAAAGCAAGCCTTGATAAACAAGAATCTTATAAAAATGCGGATTTTATCATCGTAGCCACACCAACAGATTACGATCCTTCTACAAATTACTTCGATACCCGCAGTGTTGAAAATGTGATCAAAGAAGTTAAAGAAAGCAATCCAAAAGCCGTTGTTATAGTAAAATCTACAGTTCCTGTCGGTTTCACAGAAAGTCTGAAAAAAGATTTAGATTTTGATAACATAATCTTTTCTCCGGAATTTTTGAGAGAAGGAAAAGCCCTTTACGACAATCTCTATCCTTCGAGAATTATTATTGGTGAGCAAAGTGAGCGCGCCACTGTTTTTGCAAATCTTCTGAAAGAAGGTGCTATAAAAAAAGATATTCCCATCCTTTTTACCAACGGAACCGAAGCTGAGGCTATCAAATTGTTCTCAAATACTTATTTGGCAATGCGTGTGGCCTACTTCAATGAACTGGACAGTTATTCCCAAACACATGGATTAGACAGCCGTCAAATTATAGAAGGTGTAGGACTAGACCCTAGAATTGGCTCCCATTATAATAATCCGTCTTTTGGATATGGGGGATATTGTCTTCCGAAAGACACCAAACAATTGCTTGCAAATTATGATTCGGTTCCTAACAATCTTATACAGGCTATTGTGGATGCCAATCGTACGAGAAAAGATTTTATTGCCGATTCTATTTTGGCAAAACAACCTAAGAAAGTTGGTGTTTACAGGCTAATAATGAAATCTGGCTCAGACAATTTTCGGGCTTCTGCAATCCAAGGTATAATGAAAAGAATCAAAGCAAAAGGAGTGGAAGTTATTGTTTACGAACCCGTTATGAAAGAAGACACTTTTTTTGGGTCAAAAGTTTACACAGATTTAGATGCCTTTAAACAAGAATGTGATGTCATTATATCCAACAGAAAAACGCCGGATCTGGATGATGTTAAAGAAAAAGTTTATACTCGGGATTTATTCGGGAATGATTAAAATTTAAAAAGCTAAAAACAATACAATAGTATATATGAAAAATATTATCATTACAGGAGGTGCCGGTTTCATCGGTTCTCACGTTGTAAGAGAATTTGTAAAAAACAATCCGGATTCCAAGATCATCAACCTTGATGCTTTGACTTACGCTGGAAATCTTGAAAATCTTAAAGACATCGAAAACGAACCAAACTATGTTTTCGAAAAAGCAGATATCACAAAACCTGAAGAACTAAGAAAGGTTTTTGAAAAATATAATCCGGACGCAGTTGTTCATTTGGCAGCTGAAAGTCACGTTGATAGAAGTATTACAGATCCAAACGCATTTATCAACACGAATGTAAACGGAACTGCAAATCTGCTAAATCTTTGCATCGAATTCTGGACTTTGAATCCAGATCACACACACGGAAGATTCCCGAACGAACCGAGAAAAAATCTTTTCTACCACGTTTCCACTGACGAAGTTTACGGAAGTCTTGGCGAAACAGGTTTCTTTTTGGAAACCACACCTTACGATCCGCAATCTCCTTATTCAGCTTCGAAAGCAGCTTCTGACCACTTGGTAAGAGCTTATGGAAATACTTACGGAATGCCATTCATTTTATCCAATTGTTCTAACAATTACGGGCCAAATCACTTCCCTGAGAAATTGATTCCACTTTGTATTTCTAATATCATTAATGAAAAGCCATTGCCAATCTACGGTGATGGAAAATATACAAGAGACTGGTTATTTGTAATTGATCATGCAAAAGCAATTCATCAAATTTTCAACGAGTCTAGAACCGGAGAGACTTACAATATCGGTGGTTTCAACGAATGGCAAAACATTGATTTGGTTAAGGAATTAATCAAACAAATGGATGAAAAGTTAGGAAAACCTGCTGGACATTCAGAAAAATTAATCACTTACGTAAAAGACAGACCAGGCCACGATAAACGTTACGCTATTGATGCTACAAAATTGAACAAAGATCTTGGGTGGAAACCATCTGTAACTTTTGAACAAGGTTTAGGAAAAACCATCGACTGGTTCTTGGAAAACAAAGAATGGTTGGAAAATGTAACATCTGGTGATTATCAGAAATATTACGACGGTCAATATTCATAAATAGTGGAAACCTATAAAACATCTGGATACTTTAGAATCATTTTCTTTAGTTTATTAATATTAAGCTTTTTTTTAGGCTTTATTAATATTTTCAAAGAACATTTTAAAGATATGACTTATGCATTATTATATTATCCAGATTTTTATATAAATTATTCCCAAGGTTTTGTAAAAAGAGGTTTAGACGGTACAATGATTGAGTGGCTGTCTTTATTTTTAAACATTTCGTCGGTTAAACTTATAAAAGTTTATAAAATATTCATCCTAGCAATATTGATGTTTTTTGTATTAAGATCTATAAAAAAATGGTCTCTTATAAGTGTAATAATAATATCATTAATGATGTATTTTTTACATTTTTTTGATCATTTTATTTTTTTGAAAAAAGATATATTGTTACTTGAGTTATATCTATTAGCATTTTATTTTTTTGAAAAAGATAAAGATATATTAGCATTAATAGTGATGCTGGTTGCTTGTTTAATTCATGAAGTATTCTATTTATTTTCTATAATCCCTATTGTTTTTTATTTATATAAATTTAAAAAGAGAAATTTCAAAAAGATTCTTTTCATTTTCATTTTAGCAACGACTACGTTCATTCTGGTTAGCTTTATTTTTAGAGGAAGTAATATAAATACTATAAAAATGATTGCTAGTTTTGCAAATAACAGTCCAGAGTTTTATGAAAGTATGCCCAATAAATACAATACCGGCACCTTCATCTTTGATTCTAAAAATTACATCTGGAATTCTATAACAGGAGTTAGAGGTTACGTTTTTTTTCTTTATATAATTATTATTAATTATATGTTTATGTTTGTATTTATAAAAAGTTTTTTTTCTATAAATATTTTTAATTTTGTATTTTCAATCTTAAATATTCAAACCGTATTAGCAGTGAGCCTTTGTATTATTGCTTGCGATATTTCAAGGTGGCTATTACTATTTAATTTCAGCATTTTTTGCTTATCTTTTTTTATAGAAGATGATAAAAGACTTATTATTAGAGAAAATAAGTATATAAATAAATTGCTTTTTTTGATGTTTTTTATAGGCTCTTCTCTACATACAGTTGATTTGAATACTGATAGTTATATGCAAAACACAGCTATTGGTCACTTAATAAAATTATTTTAATCCATGAAAGGAATTATATTAGCCGGTGGATCCGGAACCAGACTGTTTCCATTGACAATTGCTGTTAGCAAGCAATTGATGCCAGTCTATGACAAACCAATGATTTATTATCCGCTTTCAACATTGTTGCTTGCTGGTATTAAAGATATTTTGATCATTACGACCCCTCACGATCAAGCGGGATTTATCAAGCTTTTGGGTGATGGGTCTCAACTGGGTTGTAATATAGAATATGTTGTTCAGCCAAATCCGGATGGATTAGCGCAGGCATTTATTCTTGGTGATAAATTCATCGGTGATGATTCTGCAGCTTTGGTTTTGGGAGATAATATTTTTTATGGTTCCGAAATGGGAACTTTACTGAAGAATAAAACCAATCCAGACGGCGGAGTTGTTTTCGCTTATCATGTTGCAGATCCGGAAAGATATGGTGTTGTGGAATTTGACCAAGATTTCAAAGCACTTTCTATTGAGGAAAAACCGACTGAACCAAAATCTAACTATGCAGTTCCCGGACTTTATTTTTATGATAATGAAGTAGTTGAAATTGCTAAAAACATACAACCGTCCCCAAGAGGCGAGCTTGAAATCACTGATATCAACAATGTTTATCTAAGCAAAGGTAAATTGGAAGTTGGTGTCCTTGACAGGGGAACGGCCTGGTTGGATACCGGAACTTTTGATTCTCTTCAGGATGCTTCAGAATTTGTAAGCGTGATTGAAAAAAGACAAGGCTTCAAAATTGGCTGCATCGAGGAAATTGCTTTCAGAAATGGATTCATTAATGAAGAAAAGCTTCTTGAAACTGCAGCAAAATATGGCAAAAGCGGATACGGAGAATATCTAAAAGGTCTTATTAAATAATTTAAACAACACAAACACAAATGAGTGATTCTCAAAATCAACACTGGACAGAAACCATAGGTTCCAACCATTCTCTTTTTGATCTCAATCTTAAGGAAGTTTGGCGCTACAAGGATTTGGTTTATATGTTTGTAAAACGGGATTTTGTTTCCAGTTTCAAACAAACTATCTTGGGACCTATCTGGTTTTTTATCAATCCGATATTTACCACAATCGTTTATATTGTTATTTTTGGAAATATTGCCAAATTATCTACAGATGGTGCTCCGAAAATCCTATTCTATCTTGCAGGGATAACATTATGGAATTATTTTTCTTCATGTCTTACAGCTACATCCAGCGTTTTTACCTCTAATGCTGGCATTTTTGGAAAAGTTTATTTTCCTAGATTGGTAATGCCCATCTCAATTGTATTATCTAATCTAATGAGATTTGGTGTACAAATGATATTATTTTTAGCTGTATTTTTTTACTATCTATACAGAGGCGAGGTACAACCTAATTGGTGGATCTTTATGACTCCTTTTTTAATTGTTTTAATGGCAATGTTCGCGTTAGGTGTAGGTATGATCTTTTCATCAATGACAACTAAATATCGCGATATACAAATGCTCCTTACTTTTGGGATTAGTTTGTATATGTATGCTACTCCAGTCATCTATCCAACTTCCAGTTTGAAAGGAATTTTTAAAACAATTGCATATTATAACCCATTGACAGGAATTTTTGAATGTTTCAAATATGGATGGTTGGGTGTAGGCGATTTTAATCCTATAATGCTTCTTTTGAGTTGTATTATTATCTCTATTTTATTGGTAATTGGAACAGTAGTTTTCAATAAAGTAGAAAAAAGTTTTATGGATACTGTATAATTAAATTGAAAACATGGGATTAGCACTAAAAGCAGAAAATATTTCAAAACAATACCGTTTGGGACAAGTGGGGACAGGCACAATATCTCATGATCTGAATCGTTTTTGGCATCAGATCCGTGGGAAAGAAGATCCTTACTTGAAAATCGGAGAATCTAACGACAGAACACAGAAAGGCAATAGTGACTATGTTTGGTCATTGCAAAATATTAATTTTGAGATAAACCAAGGAGACGCCGTAGGAATCATCGGAAGAAATGGAGCAGGCAAATCTACCCTTCTAAAGCTATTAAGTAAAGTTACAAAACCTACAACTGGAAAAATTCATACCAAGGGAAGAATTGCATCCTTGTTAGAAGTTGGAACTGGTTTCCATCCAGAAATGACTGGTAGAGAAAACATTTTTCTTAATGGTGCAATTCTCGGAATGACTAGAAAAGAAATCACAAGAAAATTTGATGAGATTGTGGATTTTTCAGGGGTTGAAAAATATATAGATACCCCTGTAAAAAGATATTCCTCTGGAATGTATGTCCGTTTAGCATTTGCAGTTGCCGCACACTTAGAATCGGAGATTTTAATCGTTGACGAAGTTTTAGCAGTTGGTGATGCAGAGTTCCAAAAGAAATGTCTTGGCAAAATGGGAGATGTTTCCAAAGGAGAAGGCAGAACAGTGCTTTTTGTAAGCCACAATCTAAGCGCTGTAAAACAACTATGCAATTCTGGACTTTTATTAGAACATGGTCTTCTTAAAATTCATTCAACAGTTGATAATACACTCAATGCCTATCTAAAAGGTGAAGAAAAACAGGATTATTATCTTGAAAGTTTTGAAAAATTCACTGTACTAGAAAGTCCATATTTCAAACCATTAAAATTCGGTTTAGTAAATAACGATTTGTCTCCTTTGATAGGGTTTACTCAAAACGATAAAGACATTCAAGTATATATTGAGTTCCAGGCTGATGAGCTTCATGATAAGTTGACTTACGGGATAGCAGTTTTCAACATCATGGACGAACTTATGTTTTGGTCATTCCATAAAGATTCTCATGAAAGTGTATGGCCAAAACTAAAAAAGGGTAAAAACTCAATTTTAGTTTCAATCCCATCAAGAGTATTAAACCAAGGTGAATATAAAGTAGTTTTGATAAGTAGTATCCATTATAAATATTGGATAACAGATCCGGAAATTAATCCACCTGTTATTAATCTTACAATACAAGGCGGTTTAAGCGATTCTGAATTTTGGCTAGAAAAAAGACCTGGTGTAATAGCGCCCGTTTTACGATATAAAGAATTATAATGGTTGACAAATCAAAAAAAATTTTTCTCACCGGTCATAAGGGTATGGTTGGAGAAAAAGTTATGTCCCAATTGGAAAAAAAAGGGTATAAAAACATTATAACAGCATCAAGTAAAGATCTGGATCTAAGAAACCAACAGGACGTTGATCTTTTTTTCTCACAAAACAAGCCGGATTATGTAATCCATATTGCAGCAAAAGTAGGCGGTATTAAAGCTAATATTGAGAATCCTGCCATTTTTCTTTATGATAATCTGATGATTCAATCCAATGTAATCAATTCTTCTTATGTAAATGGTGTGGAAAAATTCTTATTCTTAGGGAGTTCATGTATCTATCCCAAAGAAAGTCCACAACCAATGAAGGAAGACTATTTGCTTACAGGCAAGTTAGAACCTACCAATGAAGGTTATGCAATCGGAAAAATCACTGGTATAAAATTATTAGAAGCCTATCACGCCCAATTCGGATTCAACAGTGTAAGCCTAATGCCATCCAATTTGTATGGGCCAAATGATAGTTTTGACCTTAATCATGCCCATGTTTTGTCCTCTCTGGTAAAACGATTTGTTGATGCCAAAAATAGTAATGCGGAGAGCATAGAGTTATGGGGAACAGGTATTGCCAGACGAGAATTTTTGCATGTAGATGATCTGGTAGACGCCATTATTTATTTTTTTGAAAATTATAATAATCTGAATTTCATTAACATCGGAACTGGTGAAGACATAAGTATATTTGATCTTGCGCAACTAATAAAGGAAAAAGTAGGATACACTGGGGAAATATTATGGGACAGCACCAAGCCGAATGGTATGCTGCAAAAATGTATGGATGTTACAAAAATGAAAGCAGCGGGTTACAATCCCAAAATCAAATTTTCTGAAGGCATAGACGAAGTAATTAAAAATTATAAATCCACAATATGATAAAAATACCTTTAATGAAACATGCTTTTTTGCATGAACAAGAAACAAAAAAGGCCTTAGCAGATTTCATTATGAATGCAGACATCCTAAGTATGAATAAGGAATGTTTTGCATTTGAGACAAAATTTGCAGAATATCAAAACTCTAATGATGCTATCCTGTTTAATAGCGGGGGTAGTGCTAACTTAGCTTTGTTACAGGCTCTTAAAAATCTTGGAAAACTGAAGGATGGTGACAAAATCGGGTTTTCTGCCCTTACTTGGTCAACGAATACAATGCCTATCATACAACTAGGCTTTGAACCAATTGCCATAGACTGTGAACCCTCTACATTGAATACCATGTCGTATCATTTATTGGAACGTCTAGAAAACTGTGATTTAAAAGCATTATTCTTAACCAACATATTAGGATTTACTGGTGATATACAAAAGATTCAAGAAATTTGTAAAGAAAGAGATATTATCTTAATCGAAGATAACTGTGAATCTTTGGGCACAAAACTCCCTTCAGGAAAAGCGGGTAACTTTGGAATAGGATCTACATTTTCTTTCTTCGTAGCTCATCATATGTCAACAATTGAAGGAGGTATGATTTGTACATCAAATGAAGAGTTAGCAGAAATGCTTAGAATTGTTAGAGCAAATGGATGGGATAGAAACCTATCTCCTGAGCAACAACAAAAATGGAGACAGAATCATAATATAGCCTCAGAATTTCAGGCAAAATATACGTTCTACGATTTAGGTTTCAATATGAGGCCTACAGAAATAACGGGGTTTCTTGGGCAATATCAAATGCAGTTTTTAGAAGAAAACATCAATGTCCGAGAACAAAACTATTTAAGAATCGAAAAAGCTGTTAAAAGCAACCCTGATTTTGTCACCTTAGAACATTCGCATATCGACAAACTTTCTACATTTGCTTTTCCGTTTGTTTTGCAAACGCCAGAGTTAAGAGCTTATTATTTGGATAAATTCATCAATGCAGGGATAGAAATCAGGCCAATGATTGCTGGTAATATGGAAAAACAACCATTTTATCATAAATATGCAAAACAGTTTTTTGAAATGCCTGGAGCAGATAAGATGCATTCATCTGGATTTTATTGTGGGAATTACCCTGAACTTACAGAAGATGATTTGCAAATCATTGAGAACTGTATAAAAAAATAACAAATGAAAAAAGCATTAATTACAGGCGTAACAGGCCAAGATGGTTCTTATTTAGCTGAACTCCTTTTGGAGAAAGGCTATGAAGTTCATGGTATCAAGAGAAGATCTTCCTCTTTCAATACACAACGAGTTGATCATTTATTTCATGATATTCACGAAGATAATGTAAAATTCAGATTGCATTATGGTGATCTTACCGACTCTACAAATGTTATCCGAATCATACAAGAAGTTCAGCCAGATGAGATCTATAATCTGGGAGCAATGTCACACGTCAAAGTAAGTTTTGACTCTCCCGAATATGTTGCTAATGTAGATGGTATTGGAACTCTAAGAATTTTGGAAGCCGTGAGAATTCTCGGGTTGACTAATAAAACCAAAATATATCAGGCCTCTACATCAGAGCTCTATGGCCTGGTACAAGAAGTACCTCAGTCAGAAACTACACCTTTTTATCCTCGTTCGCCGTACGGAGTTGCCAAAATCTATGGATTTTGGATTACGAAAAATTACCGTGAAGCATATGGGATGTATGCTTGCAATGGAATACTTTTCAACCACGAATCTCCCCGAAGAGGAGAAACATTTGTGACAAGAAAAATCACGATGGCTGTTGCCAAAATTGCAAAAGGAAAACAAGACATCCTATACATGGGAAATCTAAATGCGCAGAGAGACTGGGGACATGCAAAAGATTATGTGGAAGCAATGTGGAAGATGCTACAACTAGATCAACCTGAAGATTTTGTTATTGCTACCGGAAAAACAACTTATGTACGCGATTTTGTGAAAATGGCTTTCGCAGAAGCAGGAATCGAAATAGAATTTGAGGGAGAAAATGAAAATGAAATTGCCAAAATTCTTAAATGCAATCATCCTGATTATCAAATCGAATTAGGAAAAACCGTCTTGAAAGTAGATCCCGAATATTTCCGTCCCACAGAAGTAGATCTTCTAATTGGGAATCCAGCCAAAGCAAACACAAAACTTGACTGGATCCCGAAATATGACCTACAAATGCTTGTTAAAGAGATGATGGAAAGTGACCTAAAATTAGCATAGATGCAAAAAAAGTTATCTATTATTAGTATAAACTATAACAACAAAGAAGGTTTGGAACAAACCATCAATAGCGTTATAAACCAAAGCTATAAAGATTTTGAATATATTATCATTGATGGTAACTCTTCAGATGGGAGCAAAGAAGTTTTAGAAAAATATAAAGACAATATAGATTTTGCTTTAAGTGAAAAGGATACCGGAGTATATAATGCTATGAATAAAGGAATTTTGAATTCCAAAGCAGACTATGTGGTTTTTTTGAATAGTGGGGATACTTTTATAGACGATAATAGCTTAGCTTTTCTTATTGAAAATATTGACAGTAATGCGGAAATAATATATTCTGAACTCAATTATATTTTCCCTTCAGGAGAGCAAAAAATAGTTTCTTATCCGGGTGTTGTAGATTTCCAGTATTTTTTATCTGATACCATCCCTCATCCCGGAACTTTGATATCAAGGAAATTATTTCTGGACTACGGGCTTTATGATGAGACAATGAGAATCTGTTCCGATTGGGCTTTTTTTATGAAGGTTATCTGTAAATTCGACATAAAATACAAATTTTTAAGAAAACCTATTGTTAATTACACATTTGACGGCATGAGTTCCGACCCCAAAAATCGGTCTATAATTCTAAAAGAAAAAAAAGATTATATAGCTGCTGAATTTTCAAAATTTACAAGCCTTATAAATACTTTGGATAGTTATGAAAAAAAGATAACAAGCGTCAACAAATCCAAAGCTGTTAAAGCATTGAAAAAATTGGGGTTTCTTCGCTATATATAAAATAACATATTATGATATCTCGCATTAAAGATTTTATCATCAAGAAAATTATTTCTATAATAAAAATAGCTGACAAAGCTGATAAAAAAATTTCTTTGGCCAAGTTTTCATCTAGATCAGAGATTAATATTCATCCATCTTATTCAAATCTTTCTGCAGAGAACTTCAAAGGTAAAGGAAATGTCACTGGTAAGATAATTATTGGTGAATATTTCATAATAAGGGATTATTGTAACTTTTTAGTCTATCCAGAAGCTGAATTAAAAATCGGCGATAGAGTTTTTTTCAATAACTACTGCTCAGTCAATTGTTTGGAAAAAATACATATAGGAGATGACACTATTTTTGGTGAAGGTGTGAAAATATACGACCACAATCACCTGATTGAAAAAGAAGATGTCTTAAAATATTCAAAAGAAGAATTTACAAAATCACCTGTAATTATTGGTAAAAACTGTTGGATCGCAAGCAACGTTACGATTCTAAAAGGAGTTAAAATTGGAGACAACTGTATCATCGGAGCCGGTTGTGTTATTCACAAATCTATCCCTGCAAACTCTCTGGTAAAGAATCAGCAAAATTTGATTATTGATACAATTTTATAAAAAACAACACAAAAATAAAGCATCGCATTAAAGTATTTTGAGCCCTTTAAAAGCCATTTTCAAATAGTAAAATAGATAGAGTAAAACAAATATTTTTGATTTTCAGGCCAGGATAGAAAAGAAAAAAAATTTAAAATAAATCTGTCATATATTTCAGATTGAAATATAAGTAACGTTTAAGAAATATCATGCTAAAAATCTTTGGCAATCTTAGATGCTATTTCTTATAATGGAATAGTCGCTAGAGTCAATCTAGATAAAAATAGAAGATCAAACAGAAAAAAAAGATAATTGCCCGCAAAAGTTTATCTAAAAGCTAAAGTAACAAAAGACTCCATTGAGGATATGGCACAAAGAATAATTCAGCATTTATGAAACAAAAAATATTATTTATTTCCACAAATAAACAATTCGGAGGAAGTGAAGTAATGTGGACCAATATCGCAGTTCTTCTTCAAAATAAGAATTATAGTGTCGAATGTCTGGTAGAAGGCTGGGAAAAAGAACCTAAAATATTCGATCTGTTTAGAAAAAAAAATATAGGTATCCATAAAAAGACGATCATCTATAAAAAGGGAATAAGAAAAATAATATCAGATCTTAAAAACAGATATAACTTCTACTACTCCACAAATTTGAACAAAGTTTTAGATCATTTTCTACCAAATTTGGCAGTAGTATCATTAGGTGATCATACAAAGGGTGAGTTTTTAAGTATCTCTGCATCTTTAAGAAATAGGAATATTCCTTATCTTGTATTGGTACAACTTGCGACAGACCTAAGAATTATTGACGATGATCATTCAGAAAAGTTAGGAGAAAGTTACCTCAATGCAAAGAAAGTTTACTTCTTGTGTCAAGAGAATCTAATCAAAACAGAAATGCATATAGGAGCAAAAATATCCAATTATGAGTTTTTTAATAGTCCTTTTGACATTGATAAATTAAGTAAACCTAGTCTAGAATACTTAGGAAACAAAGACTTTTTCCATCTCGGAATGGTTACAAATTTAGCTTGTTTCCACAAAGGGCAAGATTTGCTATTGGAAGTTCTAAGTCAGGAAAAATGGAAATCCCGAAACATAAAATTGAATATTTATGGTCGTGGGATAAATGAAAGACTTTTAAAAAGAATTTGCAAAATGTTCCAGATCGAAGATATGGTCAACTTCTTAGGGCACGTAGACGGCGTTGATGAAATCTGGTCGCAAAACCATGCATGCATATTTACATCCCGGATGGAAGGGCAATCTTTGGCAATGCTGGATGCTATCTCCTGTGGGAGAATGGTTATAAGCACAGATGTAGGAGACGCCAAAAATTTAATTCAAAATGAGAAAACAGGTTATTTGATTCCTGCACCTACTCCGTACTTTATAGATTTGGCATTGGAACAAGCTTGGTCCAACAGAAATAATTGGATGGAGATGGGAACACTTGGCAAAGAATATCTAAATACAAAAATAACCAAAGATCCTACAGAGGATATGGCACAAAGAATAATTCAACATTTATGAAACAAAAAGTTTTATTCATTTCACATGATGGGAGAAGATCGGGAGGTCCAATGCTTCTATTAAATTTTTTGAAATGGCTTTCAGAAAAAAACTTGTTCGAAATAAGCATTCTTTTAAATCATAGTGGGGAATTAGAAAAAGAGTTCGGAAAACTCGGAAAGCTAATGATTTACAACAAAAATATATCTGTTAGGAGCTGGAGGTTAAAAAGGTTTTTGGAAAATAGACACAGAACAAACGTCATTAAGACTATAAATAAGACACCTTGGGAATTTGTATTTTCAAATACAATTACAAACGGCAATATTCTAGAAAAATTAAATTTAAGTAATACGCCAATTTATAGTTATATCCACGAAATGGCCTTCTCCTATCAATTATATGAAAAGAGAGGAGTTATAAACGGCACCATAGACAAAACGACTTTTTATTTTTGTGGATCTTCAATTGTAAAAAAAGATTTGACTGAACGGTATAAAATTCCGGAACAGAATACATTAGTCGTTCATTCGTTCATAGAGAATCCCGAAAAAAACATAAGAATTCCACAGAACAGAAAATTGCTCTGTAAACAATTGGATATCCCAGAAGATGCTTTTATAGTAGGAATGATGGGCGCACTGGATTGGCGTAAGGGTAGTGATTTTTTCTTAAATACCAGCAATTTGTTAAAAGATGAGAATGTTTATTTTGTATGGATTGGTAAAAGAGATAATCAATACTATGATGAATTCATGTATGACGCAACTTTAATGAATTGCACAACGAAAATTAGATTATTACCATCTACGGAAGATTATAAACAATATTTTCATCTAATTGATCTCTTTTTTTTATCATCTAGAGAAGATCCATATCCAATTGTTATGACAGAAGCCAGTTCGTTCAGTATTCCTATTATCGCTTTCGAAAATTCTGGCGGTTCCAATGAATTCCTTGATCCTGAGTGTGGTTTTGTCATTCCTTATGGTAACATTTTAAAGGTTTCTGAAACCATATTGGAACTAAAAAACAATGAAGAACTATATACTCACATGTCGCAAAAGATTAAACAAAAATCTGTCAAAAATCACGATATTAATGTAAACGCAAATAAAATATTAAGAAAAATAAATGGAGAAGAATCTGGATCATTCTAAATTAGTTGCCGTTTTCATGATATCTTATAATCAGCAAGATTATATAATTGAAGCTATAGAAAGTGTTTTAAATCAAAAAACAAATTTTAATTATCATATCTTTTTATCTGATGACGCTTCTACGGATAGTACGCAAAGTGTGGTTGATTCTTATTTGAAAAATCACCCTCAAAAAAATCAGGTGACATTCATAAAACAAGAAAAAAATCTGGGATGGATGCCCAATTTTATATTCACCTTGCAAAAATGTCAAGAATCTGGAGCCAAATATATTGCAATGTGTGAAGGTGATGATTTCTGGACAGAGGATGACAAACTTCAAAAACAGATTGATCTTTTAGAAGCTAATCCAGATGTTGTAATGGCTTGTCATAAATATAGAGAACTACATAATGATGGAAAAACTATGGACTGCCCGTTTTTTAGAAAAGACTTTTTTCAAGAAAATAATTATTTCAAATTTTCTCAAAAAGACTTTGAAGAATTTATGAGAATACAGACTATGACAATTGTTTTCAAGAGTAGTGCATTAGATCTCAGTCTCAGTAAAAATTATGACTATTATTGTGATACTCATATCAAACATCATATTTTGGACCACGGCTTGGGTATTTACACAAAGGATTTTGACGCAACATATAGAATTCATGGCAATAATGTCTTTATGTCTCTTGATGCGCGTAAAAGATCAAAATTCACTTATGACGTTTATAAAGACCTCATAAAACAAACACACTCTGCAGGGTACAAAAAATTATTAAACATCTCAATGAAACAACGGATTGAGAAGGAGTTAAAAAATCACAAGTTCAATGTGTCAAACTTATATTACTTAAATCTTATTTTTCAACAGCTAAAAGACACAGGTTCTCTACTTCTATTCCTAAAAAATTTAGCAAAAGGATTTACCAATTTATAAACAATGATTCCAAAAAAAATACACTACTGCTGGTTTGGTGGTAATCCAAAACCCGAATCTTTCTATATTTGTCTCAATTCTTGGAAGAAAAATCTTTCCGATTATGAGATCATAGAATGGAATGAGTCCAACTTTGACATCCATTGTTGCGAATATGTGCGACTGGCTGCAGAAAAAAAGAAATGGGCTTTTGTATCAGATTATGCAAGAGCGTTAGCCTTATTCGAGCAGGGCGGAATTTACATGGATATAGATGTAGAAGTCAAATTTTCCCTTGATGAGTTTTTGGTTCACCGTGCATTTTCCGGTTTCGAAATCAAAGGTTCACCTTTTACAGCACTTTGGGCTACCGAAAAAGACCATCCCTGGCCAAAGAAAGTTTTAGAGTTTTACAATCAAAAAACAGATTTTGATTTGACAACCAATACGGTCTTTGTTTCAGATCTGCTTGTTAACCACTACAAAGTAAATCCAGAAAAAGATGAATATCAGGAACTTGCAGATGGAATTGCAATTTATCCTTCTACCTGCTTTTGTCTAGATCTTCCGAAGAACTATGCTGCACACCATTTTGTAGGCACGTGGCACGAACGAGATACGCCAAATCCTTTCAAAGATTATGTGCACGCCTTCTATTATTTGAAAAAAGTTTCGGAAATTAAAGAAGGAAAAAAAGAGATTCATAATGCTATCAATAATCTTAAAATTATTACTGCCGACGAAATACTGAATCAATTTCCATTGAAAATACTTCTAAAACATATTTTAAGAAGAATAAAACCTTAAGATTTATTATTTTTACACAAAACATAATGATGAGTCATAAAATTGCTATTGTTTACGGAACCAGACCAGAATTTCTAAAAGTTTTTCCGGTTATTAATCAATTTCGTTTGCAGAACGAAGAAGTTTTCATAGTCAACACTGGTCAGCACGATGATCTTCTATCTAAGATGGAAGAGAGTTTTGATATCAAACCAGATTTCAGACTTTCTGTTCAGTCTCTTGACTTTACCAATTCTAATTTGGTAGCAAAACTGATTAACAGTTTGTCCGATCTTGTTCACAAAGAAAACATAACAAAAATTGTAGCGCAGGGTGATACCTTCACAGTTTTGGCATCTGCAATGGTCGCTTTTCTGGAAAAGCGGCAATTTTATCACATAGAAGCAGGTCTTAGAACCACAGACATCAGAATGCCTTTTCCGGAAGAGTACAATAGAAGAGTCGTTTCCCTTGGAAGTGATGTGAATTTTGCACCTACAACGTTGTCAAAAAATAACCTTTTACAAGAAGGAATTCCGAAAGACAAAATCCTACTTACCGGCAATACCATTGTTGATATGATCCAATATATTCTGAATAAAGAAAATATTAAAGTAGAATATCAAGATAAAGTTTTCATAACTGCTCACAGACGGGAAAATATCGGGAAACCATTACAAGAAATTTCTCAAGCTATCAAAGAACTGGCAATCGAAAATCCTAATGTCATTTTTGAATGGGCACTCCATCCAAATCCAAATACAAGAAAAATTATTCTTGACGTTTTTGAAAGTAAAAAGCCTGAAAATTTAATATTTACAGAACCCCTACCTTACTTGGATACCATTAGAAAAATGGCTGCAGCAAAACTGATTATTTCAGACTCAGGCGGAATACAGGAAGAAGCACCAAGCCTCAGAAAACGTGTTTTGATATTACGCGAGGAGACAGAAAGGCCAGAAGTCCTCGACTGCAATTGTGGTATCTTGGTCGGTCACGATTTACAAAAAATAAAGTCCGAATTTTATATAATTTGGAACGATGAGAAAGAGTACACATTCAAGTCCGAAAAAAATCCATTCGGAGACGGAAAAGCTTCTGAATTAATATTAAATAAACTTTTACAATGATAGTAGGCAGAGGTCTTTTAGCTTCTCTCTTCTTGGAAAATGACAGAGAAGATATCATTTTTTTTGCATCAGGCGTTTCTAATTCACTGGAAATCAGAGAGGAAGAATTTCTGAGAGAAGAAAACCTCATCAGAAAAACAATTGATGAAAATCAGGACAAAACATTCATATATTTTTCCACCTGCAGTATTTACGATTCTTCCAAAACCGGCAGCGATTATGTGCTTCATAAATTGAAAATGGAACAAATTGTAAAGCATTCCTGTGATAAATATCTGATTCTCAGGGTCAGCAATGCAGTTGGGAAAGGTGGAAATCCCAATTTACTAATGAATTATCTCATCCGTTCTATCATTAATAAAGAAACCATCGATGTTCATACAAAAGCAACCAGAAATCTTGTGGATGCAGAAGATATCAGGAACATCACTTTTCAGCTGTTAGATAAATCGGAATTCAATAAAATAATTAATCTTGCATACATTAAGAACTATGCAATTATTGAAATTTTAGAAATCATAGAACGTTTTTACAATATAAAATTGAATCTTAATCTAATAAAACGTGGTTCCGGATATGATATTAATGTTCCGGATGTCGAATATTATTTTAAGAAAAACGGATTGACAGACAAAGAATCTTATCTTTGCAGAATCTTAGAAAAATATTACGCTTGAATCTATGAGTGATTTTAAAGAAAAACTTAGTAATAAAAACATTTTAGTAACCGGAGGCGCTGGTTTTATTGGTTCTAACCTTTGTGAAGAACTGTTGAATTTAGGAGCAAACGTTACTTGCCTCGATAACTTTTCAACAGGTTTGAGAGAAAATCTGGAAGCCATCAAGGACAATCCAAACTTTAAATTAATCGAAGGCGACATCCGTAATCTGGAAGATTGTAAAACAGCTTGTGAAAATCAGGATTTTGTTCTGCACGAAGCAGCTCTTGGTTCAGTTCCAAGATCTATTAATGATCCTATTACCAGTAATGACGTCAACGTTGGCGGATTTCTGAATATGCTTGTTGCTGCCAGAGATGCTAATGTAAAAAGATTTGTTTATGCTGCTAGTTCTTCTACCTATGGTGATTCCGAAAGTCTTCCAAAAATCGAAGATAAAATTGGAAAACCGCTTTCTCCTTACGCTATTACAAAATATGTAAACGAATTATACGCCGATGTTTTCAAAAGAACTTATGATTTTGATACGATTGGCTTGAGATATTTCAATGTTTTTGGAAGAAAACAAAACCCAAATGGTGCTTACGCCGCAGTAATTCCAAAATTTGTGATGCAGCTAATGAGTCACGAATCTCCAGTTATCAATGGTGGCGGAGAATATTCACGAGATTTCACTTACATAGATAATGTGATCCTGATGAATCTTCTGGCTTTGACTTCTGATAAAACAGAATCTTTGAACGAAGTTTACAATACCGCATTCGGAGAGAGAACAACACTTAATGATCTCGTAAAATATCTGAAACAGTATTTGTCAGATTTTGATCCTAAAATTGCAGATGTAGAAATCATCTACGGCGATTACCGAAAAGGCGATGTTCCACATTCTCTTGCAAGTATTGATAAAGCAAAAAATCTATTAAACTATAATCCTCAATTATCCATGAAAGATGGCTTGAAAGAAGCTGTAAAATGGTATTGGGAAAACTTGAAGTAAAAATAATGAGTCATAAAATTACAATAATCGGACTTGGATATGTTGGTTTGCCGTTGGCGAGATTATTCTCTACAAAATATCCGGTTGTAGGATTTGATATTAATGAAAAAAGAATCGCTGATCTTAATTCTGGAAAAGACGATACTTTGGAAGTTGAAGACGACTTGCTGAAGTCCGCTTTGGTGGCCGGCAATCCAAAACTTGGAGAAACTGGTTTGTACTGTTCTAATAAACTGGAGGACATTGCAGATTCCAATATCTATGTAGTAACCGTTCCGACTCCTGTTGATAAAAACAACCGCCCGGACCTTACACCACTTTACAAAGCCAGTGAAACTGTTGCAAAAGTTCTTAAAAAAGGAGACATTGTCATTTATGAATCTACAGTTTATCCAGGTGTAACCGAAGAAGAATGTATTCCTGTTTTGGAAAAAAATACGGGAATGAAGTTCAATGTAGATTTCTTCGCAGGCTATTCTCCGGAAAGAATCAATCCAGGTGACAAACTTCACACTGTCGAAAAAATCCTGAAAGTTACCGCTGGTTCTAATCCTGAAATTGGTAAGGTTGTAGATGATCTTTATAAATCCGTTATCATTGCAGGAACGCATCTTGCACCAACAATCAAAGTTGCAGAAGCCGCAAAAGTGATAGAAAACTCTCAGAGAGATATCAATATTGCATTCGTCAATGAATTAGCAAAGATTTTCAATCTAATGGGAATTGATACCCACGATGTCTTAACCGCAGCTGGAACCAAATGGAATTTCCTTCCGTTCAAACCAGGTTTAGTTGGTGGGCATTGCATTGGTGTAGATCCTTATTATTTGGCTCAGAAAGCTCAGGAATTTGGCTATCATCCAGAAATTATTTTGGCTGGCAGAAGAATGAATGACTCTATGGGACAATATGTTGCAAGCGAAACCGTAAAGCAAATGTTGAAACAAGATTTGAAAGTGAACGGTTCTGATGTCTTAGTTTTAGGTTTTACTTTCAAAGAAAACTGCCCGGATGTCAGAAATACAAAGGTGGTAGATGTTGTGAAAAATCTTGAAGATTACGGCATCAATGTAAGTATTTTCGATCCTTGGGCAAATCCTGAAGAAGTGAAACACGAATACGGTCTAGAAACCTCAACAAAGATGCCTTTCAAAAAATATGATGCAGTTGTTCTAGCTGTATCTCATAAAGAGTTCGAAGAGCTTAACATCAAAAATCTCCTTTCAGAAAACGGAATTATTTATGATGTGAAGGGAATTCTTGAAAAAGAAAATGGCGTGACAAGATTGTAACTATCTATCTTTCGAATCTCCATTTGAAAAATGGATATCCAATAAACAAAGGCAGGCGATAAAATAAGTCCTGCTTTTTTAGTTTGGTAGAATAGGCTGAGGAAATATAATTACTAAAACTCAATCCAGACAATTGATTATACGCCTTATAACTTTTTTTCCAAAGTTCTTCATTTTGCTGAGCTTTCCAATTCATGCCCAGCGTAGACGCCTTAAAATCAATTAAATTTTCAAGGATTAACTTTTTATTATAAGGATTTTTTTCTTCCAGATAAGCTTGGTTCATATACCCTGCAATCGTAATCCAATTTCCAAAATGTTTCTCTCCACGGTTATGGATAATAGAAGCACCGTGAAAATAATAAAGGTAAGTATCTTCTCTTAAGAAAGCTATTTTTTCAAACTTCAACATACTCTGAAAGCTCCAGAGAACATCCTGAGAGAAAAGATCTTTCACAAAGTAAAGTTTGTTTTCCATCAGAAAATCCATTCTTACGAGTTTGTCACAAGCCATGACCGGATATTGTCCTTTTACAAAATTCCAGACTATTTCTTTACTGCCCTCCAATATATCTTTTGTAGAATTGATCGGGAAATAATTACGTTTCCAATCTTCCTCTTCATTGATACATAAACTTTGTCCTAAAACCATTTCTGCACCAGTTTCTTCTGCAACTTTTACAAGATGATCTATGGCATAATCTGTAATCTCATCATCACTGTCAAGAAAGTAAATATATTTTCCTTTTGCAAGATCCATTCCCACATTTCTTGCCATAGAAAGTCCTTGGTTAAAAGGTTGATTGATTATTTTAAAATCAAAATCCGGATTTTTCTCCATGAAATCCTGAGCAATTTCCATAGAAGAATCCGGCGTAACGTCGTTTACCAAGACGCATTCGATATTTTTATAAGTTTGATTGACAACAGACTGCAGGCATCGCACAATAAATTTCTCGACTTTATAAACAGGAATAATAATACTTACCAACGGATTCATAAGAAAAATATTAATTTACTAATTTTCAGCAAAATTATAGAAATAAATACTAAAACTTTATCTTTGTATCAAATGATTCGAAAAAAGTAACATGAAATCAGCTCTTGGTCTTTTATTTATTAAATTAAAAAATTTTGCAAATTTGTGCGTTATTTCTAATCAGCGCCAGTCTTTTTCAACTCCTGGAAGTAATGTTCATCCGAGTTTTAAAATAGGTACCGATAATTTTTTTGATATATCTCAGACTTCAAAATTTGACATTGCGGAAAATGTTATGATAAACCAGTCCAACTTTATTACCGTCAAACAAAATGGTAAACTTTTGATTGGAAAAAATACTTATATCACACGTGCTACGATTTCCTGTCTTGGAGAAATTAGCATTGGAGAAAATTGTATTTTAGGAGAAGGAATGAAAATTTTTGACCATAATCATCAATACAACAAAGACCCTTTTTCTGTGTCAAAAACCGATTTCAGCGTTGGAAAAGTGAAGATGGGAAATAATGTCTGGACGGGCGCCAACGTTATTATCCTGAAAGACGTAACGATTGGAAACAACGTGATTCTAGGAGCTGGCTGTGTCATTCATAAGGACGTCCCAGACAACTCTATCATTATCAACAGACAAGACCAAATGGTAAAAGCATTATAAAATGATAAATTCTCATAATTATCATTATCTCCATCGACTTTCAAAAAGAACGGCTCCTTTTTTTCATAAAAAAAACAGGTTCGACAAAGTAATGGACAGAGAAAAAAATGATTCTACAAATCATTTGATTTCTGAAATGATAAAAAGCGATAAACCATTTATGATTGGTAGATTGGGAAGTGTTGAAACAAGATTTTTGGTTAATTGTAATCTTCAAAAAAAAATAAATTCAGATTTTTCAGGAATTATCAAAACGCTACAAGGCTCTATTAACATTATCTGGACAGAAGAAGAGCGTTTTCTTTATGAGCTTTGTATGAATGCCGGTTTCTTTCCAAATGATAGTTCTCTGGCAGGAACATTTATAGATATTTACAATCAATCTATAATGAATCTTGATGTACTTGGCGTTTGGAACGAGATGGAATATCAAGTTGAAAATATTCCCGAAGAGGTAAAACTTTGCAAGATAAGAGAACTGGAGCCTTGGTTTCATAGTGAGCCTTGGTCTTATCAACTAAAAGGTAAAAAAGTATTGCTGATACACCCCTTCGAAAGCTCAATAAAAAGCCAATTCCTGATTAAAGATCAGATTTACAAAAATGAAAAAATACTCCCCGCTTTCGAGCTAAAAACTATTAAAGCCGTACAAACAATAGCTGGCCAAAAATCAGAATTCGAAACTTGGTTTGATGCTTTAGACTTTATGAAAGATCAAATTATAAAAACAGATTTTGACATTGCAATTATTGGTTGTGGTGCTTATGGTTTTCCCTTGGCATCATTTGTAAAAGATTTAGGAAAACAAGCTATCCATTTAGGCGGCGTTACTCAATTGCTTTTTGGAATAAAAGGCAAAAGATGGGAAGAATGGGAACATTATACGGAACTTAGGAAAAACAATGGAGATAATTGGATTTTTACAAATGAAATTCCTGAAAATTTCAAGAAAATAGAAGACGGTTGTTACTGGTAAAAAACAAAATGATGGCAAATAGAATCGCAGTAATAATCCCTTATTATAAAATTGATTTTCTCGAGGAAACATTACTTAGTTTGAAACATCAAACTGATAAAAGATTCAATCTGTATATTGGTAACGACAACAGTCCTAATGATCCTCAAAAATTGATCGAAAAATACAACTCGATTATTACAAGATATAAAAATTTCGACACTAATATCGGGAAAAACTCTTTGTCAAAACAATGGGAAAGATGCATTGATGAATTTGTAGATCAAGAAGAATGGGTAATCGTGTTGGCAGATGATGATACTTTGTCCGAAAACTGCATTCAGGAATTCTACAATAATGTAGAGGATGCTGAAAAAAACAATATTAGCCTCATAAAATTTAAATGTCGCGTAATCAACGAAAATAACAAAATTGTAAAAGAATTTCCGGATTATCCTCGTTTTCAAAAAGCTGCTGTTTTCTTTGGAAATTTATATATAAACATCGGTTTTTCTACACTGAGTGAAAATATTTTCCGAATAGAAAAATATAAAAAATACAAATATCAAGATATAGAATTAGCTTACGGATCTGATGCTATTGCTGTCTTAGAATTTTCTGAGTTTGGAGATATTCTTTTCATCAACAATGCTTTTATGTCATTTCGAGATTCTGAAGTTAACCTTTCAGGAAATAGAAATTCCACAGATTACAGAAGTAGAAAAATGATAGGAAATACCGAATATATGACTTATCTTTTAAAGAATTACAGTCAAAAATTTGACTACGAAACGAAAGTTAATATGTCCAAAATGCTTTACCGAAACTTCCGAGTAGTTTACAAAAATGACTTTTTAAAGAATATTTATTACTTCTCTACTTTGCTTAAATCCATTAAAATAAGCGATATCAAAAACATAATAAAAAATGGGGGAAATTAGAAATAAACTAAGTGCTTTTGCAAAAAGCAAATTAAATTTCGTCTACAAAAATCTTTACAAAACAAGGGATTGGTGGCGAATAAAAAGGCAAAAGCTTTTTCCTTATAGATTTACTAAAAACAGATATCCAGGCTTGTTTTTAATTAATGACTGTGAACCATTCCCAAATATCCCTTCGAAAGTGGATCAAGTTATCTACTGCTTCTGGACAGGTGAAAACGAAATGTCAGAAAATCGTCAAAAAGGCTACGAATCTTTAGTCAAAAACTCTGGCATCAAAGTAAAATTGATTACACCAAAAAATTTAGCTGATTATATATTACCAGAACATCCTTTACATCCATCATATAATGATCTTTCATTGGTTCACAAGTCGGATTATTTAAGATGTTATTTTATGCATTTCCACGGTGGTGGTTATTGTGACATAAAGCCTAATCTTAAAAACTGGACAAAAGCTTTCCATCTAATTTCTGAAAACAAAGAAATTTACCTCTTGGGAACAACCGAAGCTGATGGAATAAGTATGGGGTTCGGTCAAGGCATAATTGATAAAGATCTACAAACAAATTATTTATCTTGTGTGGGGACCTGCGCATTCATTTGTCGATCCAACACGAGATTTACGGCAGAATGGTACATCGAACTATTGAAACGTATGGATGGTTTTGCAGAAGAACTTCACAAATTTCCAGGCGACGTAAAAGGCAGAAATCCAGGCTATCCCGTTACTTTACACGGTGTTCTTTCTCAGATTTTCGCACCTTTATGTTTGAAATTCCGTCATAATATCATTCATCATGACATCTTCCCAACTCGAGATAATTATCAGTAACATTCTTTAATGTTCCTCCGTCCAGATTCCCAAAACCAACAGACTCCAATGTTTGTAATTGTAGTTTAGCTGTTTTTGAACTGCTTGAAAGTCTAATTTTTTAAAGATTTTTGAAGAGGAATTTTTAAGGATTTTTTTGGTCAGATCTTCCATTTCAGGAATTCTCAACCATTCTGAAATTGGAGCTCCAAAACCTTGTTTCTTCTTGTTAAGAATATTGGATGTCAATAATTCTCCAAAAGCTTTTCTCAAGATTATTTTAGTTTGATTAGCATCTACCTTGTATTTTGCAGGAAGCATAGAGCAGAACTCTACCAGATCTTTATCCAAAAACGGTGTTCTTAGTTCTATAGAATGCATCATTGCAATGCGATCATCCTTCACCAGATAGTCTCCCGCAATTACGTTTGTAAGATCCATCTTCATTGGCGTATTCAGATTGTTCTTATCTAGATGGAAGTTATATTGATGTTCATACTTTTGCTTTGTTTTCATAAGCTGGAAAGTCTCTTCTTCTGTAAAATTATTATGAACTTTCCCTTTTTGATAAGCCACAATATCCGGAAACTTGGATCGGAAAATCTTATCTAGATAATATAAATTAGACTTCTCAAAACGTAGCTTTTCGCTAATTGTAGAACCTATTTTGTACAACGGTAAAAGTGAAGCTTTTGCGCCACCTTTCTCAAGAATCCTTTTCTCTTCCTGATACCATTTGTAACCACCAAAAAGCTCATCTCCTGCATTTCCAGTGATTACTACCGTCATATTTTTAGCGGCTTCTTTACAAATAGTGTAGGTGGCAAGAATTGCAGTATCTGCAAGTGGCTCATCCAATTTTTTTAAAACTTCTACTAAGGTTTTCGGTATGTCAGAATTTTGAAGTGCAACTTCCTTGTGATCTGTATTGTATTTTTTAGCGATAGTTCTCGCATCTGGCATCTCGTCCCAATCGCCTTCATATTGGAAACCAAGTGTTGTGAGATTTTGATTTTTCTGAGAAGAAAGCGCTACTAATGTTCCTGAATCTAATCCTCCACTAAGAAAAGCACCCACTTTTACGTCTGCAACCAATTGTTTTTCGACAGATTTTTCAACTAATTTTTGAAACTTCTCAACGGCCTCTTTTTCTGAGATTTGTAATTCTTTTTCTGGAAAATTCCAATATTGAGAAATCTCTATTTTTCCATCTTTGTAAATTAGTTGATGGGCAGGTGGTAAAACTTTAATATTTCTATAAATACTTTGCTGGCTGTCAACATACATATGTCGTAAAAAATGATGAACGGCTTCATCATTTAGTTCTGAATCCACAAGACCTGTTGCCAAAATAGCTTTGATCTCCGAAGCAAAAATAAATTCTCCGTTCTTCCCGAGAGCGTAATAAAATGGCTTTTCTCCAAATCTGTCTCTTGCACAAGAAAGCTGTTGCTTTTCCTCGTCCCAGATTGCGAAAGAAAACATTCCATTCAGCTGCTTAGGAAGTTCTGGCCCATTTTTTTGATATAAAGATAATATCACTTCTGTATCGGTATTGCTTTGGAAAGGATAATCTGAAATTTCTTTTTTCAAATCCCGATAACCATAGATTTCCCCATTGAAGACCACACATTCATTCTTCGTATTAGAATACATTGGCTGATGTCCGTCTTTGGAAAGATCGACAATTGCCAATCTTCTGAAACCAAGAAAACAATTTTGAAAATACTCATGACCTTCATCATCCGGACCACGGTGAATGATAGAATCTGTCATATTTTTGAGAGTTTGTTTATAAGAATTTTCTTTTAGAATATTTTTCTTTACAATCCCTGTAATTCCGCACATATAGCAATATTAAGATACAAATCTAAGATTATTTTGTTAATTTTGACGATATTCTTATTTGATGAAAAAATTTTCCGTCCTTATTGCACATTATAACAACTTTGAATACTTCAAAGATTGTTATCAAAGCCTTCTGAAGCAGACTTTCCAAGATTTCGAAGTGGTAATTGTGGACGACTGTTCTACGGATAACTCTTTCGAAAACATAGCTTTGCTTACAAAAAATGATTCTAGAGTTAAACTTTTTAAAAATGAAACGAACAGTGGTGTTGGCTATACCAAAAGAAAATGTATCGATATGTCTTCTGGAGAAATCTGTGGTTTTGTAGACCCTGATGATGCTTTGGTAGAAAATGCAATAGAAACCAGCTTAAAAACCCATACCGTAAATAATGTAGTAACCTACTCAAGCTTTCTTCTTTGCGACAAAAATCTACAGCCTCAGCGGACTTTTGCTCATTCTAGAGCCATAAAAAATGGCGACAAAATTTTTTTTAACATTTTTTTGGAAGCCAATCATTTTTTGACCTTTAAAAGATCAGCTTATAATAAAACATCAGGAATCAATCTGGAGCTTACTTCTGCGGTAGATCAAGATCTTTATCTTAAACTTTATGAAACTGGGAATTTTACATTTATAAAAGAACCTTTATACCTCTACAGATTGCACGCCAATGGCATTTCTCAGGATTTATCTAAGAAAATTAAACTTAATAAAAACTGGCAAAAAGTTATTTTGGATACTTTGGAAAGAAGAAAAATCGATAAGCTGTATGGCAAAAATATAAAAGAAATCCCCAGCCTTCCAGAATTTTTAAAGACAAAACAAAATAATATCATCGCAAAACTTCTGCGAAAATTTTCATAACCATTCCAAAACCAAAAAATCTCTTGATGTCACCACAAGAAAAACAGTTTTTCCCTGCCCTCACTGGTTATCGAGCTATCGCAGCTTGGATGATTTTTGTGTTTCATTTTATGCCTTTTCGTAATCCCAATTATCCGGATTTTGCAAAACGTGCTGTTTCTACATTCCACATTGGTGTAGAAATGTTTTTCGTGCTTAGCGGATTTTTAATAACATACAGATACTTTAATGAACGTCCCATTAATTTCAAAAAATTTATGGTTAATCGTATTGCGAGAATCTATCCAATGTATTTTCTTTTAACTGCACTTTTTTTTGTTATTTACTATTTTCAGAGTAACATCTGGAATACCGAAAAAACAATTGAAGCTATATTATCTTTTACGATGACAAAAGCTTTATTCTCCAAATATTATTTTGCCGGAATCGCACAAGGATGGACACTTACATTGGAAGAGATGTTCTATATCACAGCTCCTTTATACTTTATTCTCATCCGAAAAAGCAGATGGTTTCTCTTATTATTACCCGTTATTTTATTTCTAACTGGTAATTTCTTAAAAGAATTAGCCAACGTTCCGGAAAATATCTGGGGGTTTTTACAGTATGATTTTTATTTAAATATTTTTGAGTTTTTTGCAGGTATAACATTGGCTTACTTAACACTTAAAAAGAAAATTTCTTTTTCTGGAAATTGGGTGACTTGGTTCGGACTGTCTGTTATCCTATTATTTATTTGTGGGAAAGAATATATTACTTTTGAATCAAAATATAGACAATTCACAGAAGTTATATTTTTATCTTTTTTAGGAATTGCACCTCTGTTATGGGGACTAATTTATGAGAAAACCATTCTTCAAAAGATATTGGGAAGTCGGATCTTTGTCTTATTAGGGAAAAGTTCTTATGTTTTTTATCTTATCCACAAAGGCTTTATCCCTATCTTTATGACTGATTATATTACAGATAATAAGCTAATTATATTTATTTTGCTTAATTTGATTTCAATTCTGATGTTTACATATCTGGAAGAACCTTTGAATCATCTCATTAGAAAAAAATTCAATTCTAAAAACAACTTGAGCCTTTAACATTTTCAGTTTTCTAAATCTATTCTTTTTTATCAATAAAGCGATGACAGAAATTTTAATCAAATCCTTCAATCGTCCTTTCTATTTGGATCGGTGTATTTCATCAATTAAGATGAATGTTTCTGGTGATTTTAAGATCAAAGTCCTGGATGATGGAACACCGAAAAAATATCTTGATAAAATAAGAAAGAACTATCCCGAGGTAGAAATCTATCTTTCCGGAAGCTATGAAAAAAAAATAGAAGCAATTGAGGAAAACCTAAAAACAGGAAAAGCTGTTAACGGCTTTGAAATCCCAACAAAATTCTGGTATGATAATGTAAAAAAAGCTTCAGAATATGTTATCGTTACAGAAGATGATGTTTGGTTTACGACTCCAATCAATATTGATAATTTACAAGAACAAGCTCGAAAATTTGATATTAATCTTTTAAAATTAGGTTGGCTGGGGAATGAAAATGAAAGAAAAGATTTAAATCTAAATTCTATTTCTGAGGATTTGGAATCAGCTCAGCCGAAAGATCTTTTGTTACTGAATAAAAAATTAATGACCGCTTTTTTCCATAATCAATACAAATTCTTTACAATTCTTTACAAGCTGAAGTTTGTAAACAATCATACTCATTTGAAATATTGGTCGCTTAATTCTATATTAATGGGATTTTACAAAAAGGATTATTGGTTGGACATTTGGAAAGATATGGATGGTAAAGTGGATGAAAAAAAGCAATTAATCAACGCTTCTTTATTTTACCGAAGAAATAAAAACAATCCCAATTTCATTACCAGATTGAAAACAGAAGCAATGAAAACGACTTTCCAATCTTCCGCAACCAATTCATACCACGAGTATGGATTTGATTTTGATGTCAACTTGTTTAATCATTTGATCAACGAAGCTTGGCTGAAAGGAGAATTTGATGCAATGGAAAACTTCCCAAAAGATTTTTCTATCGATTATTTGAAAAGTTTTGTTTCAGAAAAAATCAATATCCCGGAATTTGAAAAATGGGTCAATAAATTCCGAAAACAATACGAAGAAATGGGTTGCGATACCTATTAAAAGAGCGCTTCAGATTTTGAAGCGCTCCTTTATTTATTATTCTTTTATAATAACTCCGGCATATTTGCCATCGAATTCTATAATGTAAGGTTTGCGGTTATTCTTCTCGCAATAATCTTTGAAAGCGGCATTATCACCAACATCATCACTCATAAAGACGCCTCCGGTTCTCAATTTGTTCCAAAGCAGATTGTAAGCCCAAAGTCTTCCGTCATACGTTTTGTCGCTGTCATAATGTACCACATCAAATGATTCTGCTTTACTGAAAATCTTTGGAAGAGATTCTTTATCTGCAAATCTGTAAAGATCCCAATTGCTTTTGTACTTCTCAGGAATTACGCAACCTACAAAATCCTCACTTTGATTTTGCAAAATGTAAGGCATATCAGAACTGTAAAGTGTTCCGTTTCTGTGAACCAATGATGCTAACGCCGCAAAAGATGACCAGCCATAAGCTACGCCGGTTTCTATTGATTTTTGAGCATTTGCAAATTCATTAATATAATAGATTACACTCAAAGATCCTGCACCTCCCATTTTTACTGGTGCTTTTGCCTGAGCTTGTAATGCTGTAGCAAACTCTTGTGGGAAAAGTTTTTCGAAGGGAACAAAGGTTGTTTTTAAAACATTTTCTATAAAATCTTTCTCAGAAATAGCAATGCTCTTGCACCATTTTTCTGCTTCTTCTTTTCCTCGTAAACCAGATGAACGGTTGAAGATATTTTTCCAGATTTTACGTCTTAGTTCAGGGTAAAGGTCAGGGCGCTTTAGATATGCGAAAAAAGTAGAAATGATTTCAGAGATTTTGTTCATAAATTATGTTTTGAAATGCAAAAATACAAAAGAATTGCACAAACAGTCTTATATTTGTTTTTTTAGAAACGATTTTTTTGAAAACCACACAAATGCATCAAAAAATAAAAGTACTTTTCCGACACAGATCAATGGAAATGGGCGGTGTAGAAAGAGTTCTTCTCGATCTTTTGGAAAATCTGCCAAGAGATATTTTTGATATTACATTTTTCTTAACACTTAATCAAGGCGAACTACGAAGCAGTATTCCGAAAGATATTAAAGTGATTACGCTACAAAAGGGAAAAGAAGATATGAGCAAGAATAAATTGCTCAGAACTCTGCAATTAATCAAAAGAAACCTGACTCTTCTCTTTTACAGGAAAAACCCGAAAATACTTTATAAAAAAGTAATCAAAGAAAATTTTGATTTGGAAATTGCACCAACTTATGCAGAGTTTGAAAATATCTTATCAAGTCCTCTCAAATCGAGAAAGATAGCCTGGTTTCATACCGATGTTGGCTATGATCCCAATCGGGAACGAGTTCTGGACAGAATTAATAACCTTAAGAAATTTGATTGGGTTATTTTCGGATCCAAGCAGACGAGGGATATAATTACTGATCTTTTCCATATAGAATATCCGGAAAGCTCTGTGATCTATAATTCTATCAAGATTGATGAAGTCAGAAAAAGATCCACAGAGTTTCCTGTGAGTTATGAAGCCAGACCTGTTTTTTCATCAATGGGAAGATTGCACAGCCGTAAGAATTATCACACTTTAATGAAAATCCATAAAAGACTTTTGGACGAAGGTTTTTCACACTCAATCGCAGTGATTGGCGGTGGCGGAGAAATGGAAAATTTAAAAAATCAAGCCAAAGAACTGGATGTTGAAAAGACGTTTCTTCTACTCGATTCACAAATCAATCCTTATCCTTATATCAAAAATTCGGATTATTTTGTTTTGCCTTCGGAATCAGAGTCCTACCCTCTTACGATTGGAGAAGTGATGGGACTTAACATTCCAATCATCAGTACCAACGTTGGCGGAATCCCGGAAATGATTGACCATAATTTTGATGGATATCTTGTAAACCCGGATGAAAATTCGATTTATGAAGGCATGAAATTATTCCTTACAAATCCTGACCTTACCCAAAACATCAAAAATAATACGGAAAAAGGAGTTGAAAAATTCGACAACCAAAAGATTTATGACGACGTAACTGCTGTATTTCTAAGCCAATACCAATTGAAATAATGAGCAAGCCTACTGTTACCATTCTCACACCTTCCTATAACCGAGCGCACACATTGCCCAGAGTTTTTGAATCCTTACAAAGACAGACTTTCAAAAATTTTGAATGGCTTGTGATAGATGATGGATCTACGGATAATACCAAAGAAATCATTGAAGGATTTCAGAAAATTGCAGATTTTAAAATCCGATATTATCATCAGGAAAACCAACACAAGTTTCTGACTTTTTTCCGGGGTATTGATCTGGCAGAAGGCAAATATTTTTCTCCTTTGGATTCAGATGATGCCTTGCCGAAAGATTCTATGGAAATTTTGGTTAGCACTTGGGAAAGCATTCCTGAGAGTCAGAATATAGTTTTTGTCTCAACACTTTGTGAAGATCAATTTGGAAATATTGTTGGCGATCATTTTCCGAAAGTGCCTTTGATCTGTACGATTTTTGATATGCGTTACAAATTCAAAATCAAAGGTGACAAATGGGGAATGGGAAAAACAGAGATTTACAAAAAAATGAAACTTAATTTTGGCGATCTTTCGGGGAAGGGTTTTATTCCGGAAGGTGTTTTTCAGTTTCAGTTTGACAAGTTGGGTTTTCATTATTGTATTAATGAAGTGACGAGAATTTATTTCCGTGATAAAGACGATGAACATTCTTTGGCCAATCAATTCTATGACAATAAAAATGCATTTGGTTTAGCAGAAAATTACAAGACTTTTCTGAATGCTTATTACTCCAAATTTTGGGAAAATCCCAAACCAATTCTCAGAAATCTAGGTGGTTATCTTAAATTTTCTGCAGTTGATAAAAGATCCTATTCTAAAACTATTAAGGAATTAGATTCTCCATTTTTGAAAGCATTAGTTATGATTCTCTATCCGGTTTTAAAGCTTTTAAAATAATATCTCATTATTTTTATTAAAAACAAAACATAAAGTTTCATAAAAGTTCGTTTCGGATCGCATTCTTTACATAACATTATTTTAAGATGCTTATCTTTGCAAAAATTTACCCCACGCTAATATGATCAACATTGCAGCGATAGAATACTATCTGCCCAAAAATATATTAACCAACGAAGACATTGCCAATGAATTCCCGGAGTGGAATGCAGAAAAAATCAAAGCAAAAATTGGCGTAGAATCCAGACATTTTGCAGATGATAATGAAACGGCACTTGATTTGGCGTTCGAAGCTTGTGAAAAGCTTTTTGAAAATTATGACAGAAGTAAAATCGATTTTATTCTTTTCTGCACCCAAAGCCCAGACTATTTTCTCCCAACTACTGCTTGTATTTTACAAGACAAATTAAACCTTCCGAAAAACATTGGTGCTTTGGATTTTAACCTTGGCTGTTCAGGATTCGTGTATGGACTAACTCTTGCAAAAGGATTGATTTCCATAGGTTTAGCTAAAAATATTTTACTAGTTACTTCTGATACTTATACCAAATTTCTGGATAAGAATGACAAATCCAACAGAAGTATTTTTGGAGACGGTGCAGCAGTAAGTGTTATTGAAAAAGACGATTCTAAGGCAGATTTTCAATATGTTGTTGGTACAGATGGTGCAGGTTATAACAATCTGATTGTAGAAAATGGCGCTTCCAGAAATACTTCGGAAAAGCCTGTTCTTTTTATGAAAGGCCCAAAAATATTCACGTTTGCACTGGAAAACATTCCGGCTTTAATAAGCGAAACATTAGAGAAAAACAAACTTAGATTGGAAGATATCGATCTTTTCGTTTTCCATCAGGCGAGTTCTTATATGTTGAATTACCTCAAAAATCTTTGTAATATTCCTGACGAAAAATTCTTTTTGGATATGAAAGACATTGGTAATACCGTTTCTGCAAGTATTCCAATTGCTCTGAAGTTAGCCTTAAATCAAGGTAAAATAAAAGAAGGTTTCAAAGTAATGGTTGCAGGTTTTGGTGTTGGCTATTCTTGGGGCGCCGGGATTTTAGAATTCTAAAATTTTGAAAAAGAAGATCCTTATCAGAATTGGTTCTTTGCGTCACGGTGGTGCAGAAAAAGTTCTGGTTACTTTTCTCAAAAATCTTCCGAAAGATAAATACGAGATTGATTTATTATTAAATCTATATTCCGGGAAATACCTTACTGATGTTCCGGATTGGATCAACGTAATGTATCTTAACCGTGGCGAGATGATCACCACCAACCGCCCAAAAGATATCCCTCAAAAAATATACAGAGTTGTATATCAACGACTTTTAAAGAAATATCCGAAAATTCTCTACAAAAGAAAACTTAAAAATAAAGTTTACGATATTGAGTTTGCGGCTATTCACGGTTTTATGGACGAAGTTCTGAACAGCCCTCTTAAGTCTTCCAAAAAATTGATGTGGATTCACAATGACCTTACGCAAGTTAGTGGATATACACCTGAGAAAATCAGACACTTTTTCCATTATAATAAAGTGATGGTAATTTCGGAAAAAATTCAAAAGACTTTCTTGGATTTAGCAAAAACTGAAGCTGAGAAACAGAAAATTGTGAGAATTTATAATCCGTTGGACACCAACGAAATCCTTACAAAAGCTGAAAGCCCAATTATTAATTATACATTCGATAAAGATATTCCAACTTTTATATCTGTTGGAACAGTTTTCCCTCAGAAGGGATTTGATAGATTGTTGAAAGTTCATAAAAGACTTTTGGATGAAGGTTTCCAGCACAAAGTTCTGATTGTTGGCGACGGTTATGATTTCGAAAATGTAAAGAAACTGAAATCTGAATTGAAAGTTGATGAAACCGCTACGATGCTTGGTTTTACAGACAATCCTTATCCATACTTCAAAGCAGCTGATTTTTATATTCTAAGTTCCAGATACGAAGGTTTTCCAACAGTTTTGTTTGAGGCAATTACACTGAAAAAGAATATCATCGCTACTGATGTATCAGGTGTAGTTGAAATGCTGGAAAATGGAGAATTAGGCTTAATCACAGGAAATTCTGAAGAAGGAATTTATCAGGGAATGAAAAAAGCTTTGACAAATCCGGAACATTTCAAAACTTGCCAAGACAATCTTCAGCATTACGAAATGCCTTTCAACTTGAAAAATTCTGTAGATAAGATTATGGAAATCATTGATAATTTGTAATTTTATCCAATGAGTCATTCTATTCTTCAAAAAGATTTTTACAGAGAAAGCGGAAAATATCTGTCACACTTTCAGATACTGAAAAAATGTTTCAGTCCCAATCTGCATTACATTTATTGGTTCAGAAATACTCAGAAATATTCCAAATCTTCTTTAATTGGTAAGTTTTACCGACTGATTCTTCGTCATTATCAAATCAAATACGGATTTCAAATCTATCCGGAAACTGAGATCGGTGAAGGTTTTTATCTTGGACATTGGGGCGCTCTCGTCATCAATCCGAAAGCAAAAATTGGCAAAAACTGCAATATTGCTCAAGGTGTAACAATTGCTCAGGCAAATCGTGGGAAAAACGAAGGTGTTCCCTTCATCGGAAACGAAGTCTGGATTGGACCAAATGCTGTAATCGTTGGAAATATCACCATCGGAAATAACGTACTAATTGCTCCAAATGCTTATGTAAACACAGATGTTCCTGATAATTCTATTGCATTGGGAAATCCTGCTGTTATCACTTTAAAAATGAATGCTACTGAGGGTTACATTAATAATAAGGTTTAAAAATCTTCAGAATATAACATTGGCTATGAAACTTTCTTACAATTTATCGATTGTTTGCCCTGTGTCAATTTGATTCCTGTTACTTTTCCTTTTTTGTCCAGTAAAAATTGGAGCTCTGCACCGGTTTCAAAAGAATAAAATTCATTTTCGCCTTTTCTTTTGAGTAATGCTTTTCTGCTTTTTTTATTGTCCTCTTTATCACTGTACATTCCGATAAACAAATGATTTTTCCCAGCCTGAGTGATTTGAAATTTTCCGACAGAAATCAATCCGGCTAATTTTGCGTTATAAATCCCTGTGTAAGATTGTGTTGTCGGCGCAGTTTCGCTTTGATAAGTTGTAAAATCCTTCGGTTTGTATTTTTTCTGATAATATTCTGATGCTACTGCTACAACCATTTCATTCAGTGCTACATTGGTTCCGTTGGTTAGAATGGCGATGCTGAGATTATCCTCATTCAGATATGCCAAACCTGAACGGAATTCATCAATTCTTCCTGTGTGTCCATATCCTGTTTTCTTATAAAAAGGCGTTTTTTGAAATCCGTATCCAAATCCTTTAGAATTGGTTTTCTCCATTTGAGCTAAAGAATTTTCAGAAACCAGTTTGCCATTAAAAAGTTCGTGCATCATTTTTGACAAATCTTCTGTTGTAGAAACAATGTTGCCGGCTGAAAAAGTAAAGCTTGGATGCGTATCAGCTTCCTTAGACCAATTCTCGCCATCGAATTTGTAAGAATTATTTCTTTTGGAATATTCGTTTTCCGAAGTTTCGCAATAGGTGTTTTGCAGTCCTATTTTATCAATAATTCGGATTTTTACGTTATCTGCATAAGGTTTTCCTGTGATATCTTCTATGATGAAACCCAGAAGCGTATAATTAGAATTGCTGTATTCACAATCTTTTTCTGGTTTGAAACTCGGTTTGCCTTGTTGAATCAGTTTCAACAAATCTTCTTTTTTATAATTGCTGCCTTTGGAAACGTAATAATCTTCCCATTCCAGATAATCATAAATTCCGCTGGTATGATTCAATAGATTTCCGATTGTGATTTTGTCGGCATATTTGATTGTGGGATAAAATTGGCTGAGTTTTGTATTAAGTGTCAATTTTCCTTCTTCAATCAATTGGAAAATGACAATCGCAGTAAAAGTTTTTGTGATGGAACCAATTCTGTATTTATCTGAGTCGTTGGAAAACTTGTTGAAATCACCTTTATAAATTGTTTCGCCATTTTTCTGAAGCAAAATACTTCCGGAAAATGCATTGTTTTCTTTGAAATAATTCATCAGACTATCAATCGATTTTTTGTAATCGGTGTTTTGTGCAGAAGCGAAACCAAAGAGATTTAGGATAAGAAGGAAGTAGATTTTTTTCATTGTTAAATTTTTATTGATACAAATGAAAAGACAATCAGGCTACATTTTCTCGTTTTTGTGACCAACAATATGATAACTTGGACAAATAGTTTTAATTCTTGTTTGTCAATGAAAAAGAAGTGTTCGTGTAAAAACCAATCTTCAGGTGTTGAAAATATTTAACTTTATGGTTTTATTCGAATCAATGAAATTATTAAAAGGTTCTCAAATTCTTAGATTGCTGCTCAATATTGCATTTACAGGCTTTATACTCTTTGCTGCAGTCAATAACAATGATAAGAATTTGCCTTTAGGTTTTATTTTTCTGTATAATATTTTGCTTTTTCTACCGGCTTGGATTAATAATTTCTGGCTTCTTCCAAATCTTCGGAATGATAAAAATGTAAGACAATATTTAATCTCGTTAATTATTCTTTTGATTGTTGCAATTGTGACATTAGGACAGTATTTGAAGTGGCTATATTCCCAGTTCAATCATTCTGAATTAATTGATTTTACGCCATTAGGAGCTACTTCTTCTGCGCCGGAAACATTAGAAAAGTATCAGTATTACTTTGATGTTATTCCGGGAATTATCATTTTAATACTTATAATGGCAATCGGTTATGCGATGCAAGAATTCTTTCTTAAAATCAAAAAAGAGAAACAGATACAAACTCAGCAAACCATTGCAGAACTTAGTTTATTAAAATCTCAGATAAGTCCGCATTTTCTCTTTAATGTCCTGAATAGCTTGTATTCTTTATCCCTTAAAATGTCAAAAGAAACGCCTGATGTGATTTTAAAACTGTCCGATATTCTGCGGTATTCTTTGTACGAAACACAAGAAAAAGAAATCTCCATCAGTAATGAAATTCATATTCTGAATACTTACATTGATATTGAAAAATTAAGAATGCCTGAAAATGCAAGTATTGAATTTAATTACGAAAACGTGAAAGATTCGGTCAGAATTGCGCCGATGCTTTTGCTGCCTTTGATAGAAAATGCTTTCAAACACGGGACAGATTCTACGATTGGCGTTTCTTACATCAATGCTTCACTCAGTTGCGATGAGAAACATCTTATATTTACGTGTGAAAATAGTTTTAAAGAATCTGCAAAAAAAGAAGTCGGTGGCATTGGGATTGAAAATATTCGCAAACGTTTGCAGTTACTTTATCCTTCGAAACACCTTTTTAAAATTGAGAAAAGCAAAGACATATATAAGATTAAACTTGAACTAAAATTTTAGGAAATGGCGAAAATAAGATGTTTGGTAGTTGATGATGAGAAACTGGCTCAGGATGTTTTGATTCATCATATTTCGAAATTTGAGATTTTGCAGTTGGAAGGCATTTGTAATAATGTTTTTGAACTGATTTCTTTTTTGAATAAGGATAAAAACATCGATTTGATTTTCTTAGATATCAAAATGCCCGAAATAAAAGGAACTGATTTTGTGGAGATGTTCAATAATCCACCGGCAATTATCTATACAACAGCCTATAACCAATATGCCTTAAACGCCTTTGACCAAAGTGCTATTGACTATTTATTAAAACCGATTTCTCTTGACCGTTTTTCTAAAAGCATTCAAAAAGCAACTCAATTCTTAAAACCATCGCAACAACAAACTTCGATTGTTACTGAAAATAATAGCGGAAGTTTCTATGTAAAAAGTGACAAGCGACTGGTGAAAATCAATCCGGAAGAATTGGTTTATATAGAAGGAATGCGCAATTACATCTGTCTGTACACCGAAACCGATAAAATAATCGTTCACAGCACATTGGCTTCTCTGGAAGAAAACTTCAAAGATTTAAATTACATCTGCAGAGTTCACAAATCGTTTTTTATCAATCTGAATAAAATCAATTATCTGGAGCAACACGTCATTTTACTAAGTAATCAAAAAAGCATTCCGATTGGATTGAGCTACCGCGAGCAGGTTTATGAGAAATTGAAAATAATGTAGAAGAAATAGAATCTGAAAATTAATGCATTTTTATAACATCGGGGTTTTCAAGACAGCATTTAATGTTTTATTGTTTCTCTTTCCGATGTAGAAACCTAGCATCTGCTTTGTGTTTTATTTGAATAGCAGAACGGACAAATTCCTGTGTCACTAAACCTGATACACCTATTATAATCCTCAATCATTTAAGATATGTTTTTTCTCCAAAAATAAACGAGAATAAGTAATTCCTATTCTCGTTTTTAAATTTCTCAATTATTATTTTAATTGATTTACAATAGGTTAATATTTAAATTCGTAGCCATCACTAAGTTTGGAGCATTACCAAAAATGAGATAGTCAACTAAAATTATTGTTTACAAAATTGCCACACGAAAGGATTCGTGCGGCAGCGGGGGTTTTTATATGCCTAAGAAAACCCAAAAAAATTTTACGAAGATTATTTGGTTATGTCATAGTAATCTTTGCATTTTACTTTTTTGTTTCAACAGAGGTCTTTTGAACTTCTCTTTGCTTGAAAATCCTTTCCCTGCTAATTTTACCAGTATAGATAACCAAACAAAGAGTAGTGAGCACTATGATAAAAAAATAATAGTAATATTTTTTGTTGTAATCATAATATTCATTAAAATCCTGAAAACTTTCCTTATATAAATAATAAGCTAGGATAATGCCTATAATAATGAAAACACCTATGTATGACACTCTAGGAAGAGAAGTATAGACCTTATCATAATTTTGAATAATCAAATCATAAGTGCATATTATTAAAAGAGAACATATAACTATGAAAACGGCAAAAGTTGAAAATTTTGCTATTTTTTTTCCTTCTTTTCTATAATAAAAAATATAAATATGATAAAAAAGTAATCTTATAAATCTAATCATTTTAAAATGCGGATTTGCCGTCGTTATAATATGTTTCGTAAACTGCCATTCCCCCAAAATAGGCGATGGATACCCAAGCTGTTGCAGGGAAAAAACCAGCAACTCCCATTACCCCATCAACAACGGCTCTGGTATCTGAAATTTTTCCTGTTCTCCATTGATAGACTGTATTTGCAATACCAACAGCACCAACCACTCTTCCTGCAACACTAAGAGTTTTTGAAGCACCTTCTAAAAACTTGGCAGAAGCAGGCAATTTCGTACTTATGGTCTCTGCAAAAATACGGCTTTTCGAGATATTGGAAGGCGCATTCCATTTAGCCAGACCTTTGGCTGTTATTTGTGAAGCGCCTTCGATAATTCCAGCTATTGATGTAACTTCTCTTGGATGGCTATTCCAAAATGCAAAAGCATTAGCATTATCTGTATTAAACTGCTCCATAAAAGCATTGAACGTATCTTGCATTTGCTGACCCCAGCCAGAGGATTTTCCTGTTAAAGCAACTCCTGGCACATCTATTAATGGTAAATTATCTCCATAGTCATTATTACCCCCCCGCTGCCGCACGAATCCTTTCGTGTGGTCTAATTATTACAAACCTAACATCCTAAAAACAACAATACCATCCAAAAGTCCTTTCCCAAATGAGATAGTCAACTAAAATTATTGTTTACAAAATTGCCACACG
>JASCOV010000005.1 GCA_029960045.1 Flavobacteriaceae bacterium PS02293 | reverse complement strand
GTTTTTATCTCAAATATAACCCAGATAACAGGTGGTCATTTTGAACCGGAAAGTGGTGGTCACTTTGCTCCGAAATCAGTGGTCAATTTACTCCGAAATTAGGTGGTCAATTTGACCGTCTTTTCCATACTTGGATGTAGTCGCCAAATATTATTATACTCTATCCAGTTTAATTCTATAAAAATGATTGAGTTGATTTTTATTAAAATATAATATTTTACTTCCAAATATATAGGTCACTCAATTTACTTTAGATTAAAATTTTGAATATTTACCATAATGTATAAAGCATATTTAGATTAGATTTTTCAATTTAAGGAATATTTAATCTTCCCAAATAATACTTAGTGCACAATTTTCATACACTATACAATGTTCATAGAAAATTCTTCTGGAGTCTTCGGATTTTACATTTTCAAAGCAATCAATAGCAAAAATTTCTTCTGGATTTTCAATTGAAGTTTTTACATTTTTAAAATAATCAGCCATAGCTAAACCTTCAGGAACTTTTTTATCATTAAGTAAGTTCCAGAAAGGGAAGCCCTGACTGTTTTTTTGCCATTTCACAAATCCATTCTCAGCATAAACTATTTTGATAGGATGATTTCCTATTTCTGCAAATCTGAGTGCACATGAAGTTTTACTCACATTATATTCCTTGCTTAACTCATCAATCACTTTAAAACTAAATTTTTTTCTCTTCCATAAATTTCGTTGAAAAGATTCTTCTGGCATTAAGAGACAAGCCGCAAAATAATCTGCTTCTCTTTCAATTTTATCGAATTGAACCCTGTCAATTTTCGAGGGATGAGGTTCTAAAATTCCCAGTTTGAGTCCAACGCGATGTGTGTCTATAAAATAGTGCCCAAGTTCGTGGGCTAGTGTAAATCTAGAACGCGGAGAATTAAACCTATTATGATTATCTATATTAATATGAATATAAAATTCATTATCATCATAAACAGTCATTCCATCAAAAGTCCCTTTGTCATAATGATCATAAAATACCTCAATGTCCTCAGATTCTGCAATAAGATGTAATGGAATTATTTTTTCAGTATTGAAATTTCCACTAATGGATCCAGCAAGCTTTTTAATTTTTGATAAGGAACTGCTATCAATCACCTTTCTTCTTTTTCTGATTCTGTTTCATTTTGTCAAAGACGCTTTGAGAAATATTGCTTTGCCCTTTTCTGGCGACCATTTTCAAACTTTCTATTTCATGACTTAAGTTTGTGTCAATTGATATAATTTTTGATTCTTTTTCAACGCAAAAAGAACCATCAATAATTGATTTGACATTAATACCTGTGTTTTTCAACTTAAAATCATAATCTTCATAAAGTTTATTAAACCTCTCTATCTGAGTTTTATTCTGAGGAAATAAAAAACCTGTTGAATGTAACCAATCATCAAGGTTAGTCTCTGTAACCTTTCCTATATATTTTTTATCTATTCCCATTGAAAGCTTTTAGATAGTTATTAATGTGATCATTAGCTTCTTTTTTATAAACCTGAATTGAATTTTGAACTAAATTCAATCTGTCTCTCAATTTTTTACCCACTGACCTTGGTATATTTTTTTTTCCGGTATTTTCGTAAGCTTTATATGTAAGATACACAATCTTATGTTTTTCAGATAGACCAAGCATAGCTCTCTCAATGATTTCTAATCTAATTTTCAGCTCTCTTTTCTTTTGTATATCATCGTCTCCTACTGTTAACGAAATTAGATCATCAATATTCTCTACAATTGATAAATCGTCTTCATCAGGTTCCGCACAGGTATTTAAATCTCCATATTTTACCAATTGAGTATATACTATTGGATAAAGCCATAACAAAATCGACCGATCAATATCATCCGGATACTTGGCTTTACTTTTATTAAAAGAGTGATATTTCCAAACGCGGGCAAAAGCACAAGTTGCTATTTCAAGTGCAACAACCTCACTGTAATTAAATTTATTACAATATATTTCTGCTTTTTGCAAAATATCTCTTTCAAACCTACTACAAAACTCGGTAAACGCTGCAGCAGCTTCTTCAGGATATTCTTCTTTAAAAGAAATATAATCTATAAGCTCATCACTGGGTAATGTCTCAAAAACTATTTCATCGGTTTTTTTTTGTTCTACATTCATCTATATACCAAAATGCATTACTAATGGAATTAGTATATGAGTGGATAGGCTCATATACTTCAAAGTTAAAAAAATCTTTCTAATGGAATTAGTATATGATTGAAGTTTGTTCAATGGTCAATTCCTTTATGGCCTAGAATGTTAAAGGAAAAAATGCTTACTAATTATGGCAACTAACAAACCGACTGGAAACGGTCACAGAAATGGAGCAGTTAAAGGGCGTTCACAAACCTACAATCCACAAACAGATTCTTGGGTGAAACGCGATACTGCTACAGGTAGATTTATGGATGTAAAAACTTCTAGTAACACTCCCTTCAAAGGAGTTACCAAGGAAAAGTAACTCCATTTAAACTCCAGGTATCCTAAAAATGATACTTGGAGTTTACCAATTTTTAATATCATTATATAAATGAGAAAGAGCTAGTAGTTTTTTGAGGTTCTTTAAAAGATTATAATATGCTTACGGATTTCCGTAATATATTTTTGAAAAATAAAATTACATTTGGCTCTATTTATATTAAAATCAGACTTTTATGACAGTTTGTCATTACTGCTATTGTAGGAGAAAAGTTTGATGTAATAAATTTAATAAACAAAAAAAATGAAATTATCAGACAAAGATTTACAGTTTTTTATTAGTAAAATCAAACTGCAGCCTGAAAACATGGGCAAGTATAGAGATCAGGTAAACAACCTGAAAGAAAAATTAGACAAAAAAATTGCTGAAGATGACAGACATGGATTAAAGGTTGAGAAATATCTTCTCGCTGGTTCGTGGAAAAAACATACGATTTTGAAACCTACGGGAGACCATCCCATAGATATTGATCTTGTACTTTTTGTTACTGGTGATGAAGATATTCATAATGACATTGGGAAGCTTTTTGATTTTATTGTAGAATATTTGGAAGAAATTTATCCACAAAAAGACATTTCTAAAGATGTGGATGCTGCTGGAAACACAAAGTCGGTAACCATTTATTTTTCAGGTTCCGGACTAAGCGTTGATATTGTTCCTGTAGTCCCATTAAGCACACCAAAGGATTATGTATGGCAACCCAGCAGACATGGAAATGGTAAAAAGTATATTACCAGTATTTCCAAGCAGTTAAGTTTTTCACTTAACAGAAGACAAGAAAATTCTGCTTACACTTCAATTGTAAGAGCTATAAAATGGTGGAGAAATTACAAAGAATTAAAACCTTCTGATAATGAACCAGGATTATCTTCTTTTACGATTGAATTGATTGTTGCCTATCTTGACATAAATAAAGGAATCCAAACAAATATCGAAGAAGGAATCATTCGTTTTTTTGAATTTGTAAGTTCTACTGAATTTCCAGAAATTATTTTTCAAGATTCCATTCGTAGTGTTCCGACACAGTACGATTCAGCAATCTATGTTGCTGACAATACTAATAAAGAAAATAATGTTGCAAAGAGAATGACCAAACCAAGATGGGCCGAAATTATTGAAGAGGCTGAAGAGGCATTTGATACTTTGAACTTTGCTCAAGCAAGAAATAATGAAGGAGATACTATACAAGAATGGAAAAGTGTTTTCGGTCCAACCTTTAACATTAAATAAATTAAACTATGTACGGAACAAATACAAAAACAAATACTTATACGGTCCTTGATATAAGAAAAACATTTGAAAGCTGTGAGGCAGATATCAGAACAATTGCCAGACGCACTAATAAGTGGACAATGGAATACGTAGATAAGGTTTTCCATGATGTGCTCAAATATGCAGAAAAATATTATTTACAATCAGTAAGCATAACCTTGATCAATACCAATACGGGTTTGCCAGTGAAAGCAGCTAAATTTATTGTAAATGATTTAGGTGATGCAACCGACAGCGAACGCGCTGGGAAAAATAATGATTGGCCAGATACTGATAACACTTCACTATCAATTATATTATCTCATACTCAGAAATGGAGGAACCTAACTTCTGAAGAGAAAACAAATTTTCAAAAGGAATTAAAACTCAGTTGGGGTAGTACAGATATTAATACTAATTTTCCGCATCTGCAACAGTCAGATGCACAGTTGTATGCAAGTAATGGATATGAATTACAAAAAAAGAATTTTAAATAAATATGAGTACAATTTTTGATAATATAACAGAACTTCCTAGTAGAGAAATTGCCGAAAGAGCTAAACACTTAATTGGTTTTGAAAACAAATATAATAGGATACTTTCGAACTTAAAGCTCTTGCTGGATCAAGAAGGTCTTGTTGAGTGGAGCAAAAAATTTCATAAAACAGAACTTCCAGTAATTTCACAACTGAAAGAAAAATATCCATTAATTATATTGGCAGGTGACGCAGGAACAGGCAAAACTGTTTCTGCCGAGGCCATTGCGGACAGAATGCTTAGGGAATTAAAAAAGGAAGGTTTTTTTCTAAAACTGAGTACAAGAGTTAGAGGAGAAGGTCTTCATGGTCAAATGGGGAATTTAGTAAATGATGCATTTGCTGAACTAAAAACTCAAGCAGGTAAGAAACGAATAGCATTTTTACTAATTGACGAAGCTGATGCAATTGCTTCGACAAGATCTACCATGCAGATGCATCAGGAAGAAAAAGCAGCTGTAAATACATTAATTCAAAAAATTGATGAAATTCGTGAACTAAATGGGCGAGCAATATTGTTTATGTCGACAAACAGATTGCATTTTCTTGATGAAGCTATTGTGAGAAGGGCGGCAATTATTTTAGAATTTGAGCGTCCCACCTTTGAGGAAAGAGTGCTTCTTTTTAAAACCTCTCTCGCTGGTGTTGAAATTACAGATAAGCAGTTAGAGGAATTGGCTAACCTGTCAGGAGAGGAATCGAACAATGGACTTTCTTTTTCTTTTTCAGATATAAGATTAAGAATATTGCCAGAAGCTGTTGCAAAATGTTTCCCGGATAAAGCTTTAGATTTTGAAACTGTCGCCGAGACAATTAAAAAACTTAATCCAAGCCCTAAAATTGTATGAAAAAAGGACCTATCTTTCTACAAATAATTCTGTCTGTTATTCTAATCGTTGGAGGATACATCGAAAAAGGAAACTGGACAGAATCTAAATATTCCACTACGGGATATATCACATTACTTACCTTCATTGTAACTTTTGTATATGAAAACTACAATAGACTTGGGTTTTATTTCCAGTCAAAGGTTTTGTTAAAAAATACTGATGTTCGTGTTTCTATTTCATATCTGTATAGAATAAAAGTTGAAAATGAATACTTGCTTGTTAAAAGCAGAACAAGAAAATATTTTCAGCCTGTGGGTGGTTGTTATAAAACATTACCTGGCTGTGAAAGAAAATTCGAAGAATTAGATGTTAGACCTGATAGAAAATTTGAAACTGAAAAGGGAATTGCAAAAAATGATCTGCGTGTTCATGTAAAAGGTAAAAATCTAATTGAATTTCTTAAATGGTTTGATTCAAAGGAGGATCGTGAGATTTCGCCTTGGAGAGAATTTTGTGAAGAATTAATTGCAACAGAAATTTTAACCTGGCGGCCTTTTAGATACATCGACTATAGATTTAAGAAAAAAATTCAATCACCTATAATTGATTTGGATATGGGAGGTAAAGGTCTTTTTATTTATGAAGTTTTTGATTTAGTAATTAATGATGAGCAAATGCCATTACTTAAAGATTTAAAGAATAAAACATCTGAAAATTACATCTGGGTTACGGATGAAGTTATTCAAACATTAGGTCATGAGACCGGTTCGAAATCTTTTCCACATGAAATTGGACCACATACAAAGTATGCACAAAACTTAAAATGGAGTAAATAAAACATCAATTGTTGATTTTTATGACATAGTACGTTATCATTAGGAGATAATTTGCATTGAATTTACTTTATTAAAATTTTACAATTTATCAAATATAAACCAGATTAGCACAAAAGTAATTTCGTAGTTTTTTAATGTCGTTTATTCAAATATATAATTGACAATTTTGTTATCATGATTATTATTTTAAGAGTGAAAAATATGGAGAGGAATTTTTTGTCTTTGAAAGTCTGTGTTTTAGTAAAAATTAGTGATCAAAAATGGTCTTTTATTTGGAAAAACTAAAAAAAGACATATATTTGCACCAGTAAAAACAAACAATCTTAAACTTATTTAAAAAAGTGACCTATTCGGTGACCTAAAAATAAGAGAACGAGGTAATGGTACAGATGTGGAGTTTTTAATTAACTTCATTGATTATCAATACTGTACAAAGATATAATAGAAAAAACGATGTATTATAATGCATCGTTTTTTATTTTTGCCGACTAAAAAAGCAAAATAGCGACTCCGGAACGTAGTAATTTATGTCAGATGGTTCAAATGTGGAGTTACTAATTTACTTTAAATCATTATGAATAAACGGCGGAATCAATGTATTCACTGTAATTACAGCTACTGTATCAAGGCAGGAATAACATCTCAAAATAAACAGCGCTATCAGTGCAAAAAATGTAAAAAGAAGTTCATAGGGAACTATTCTTATCGTGCATACCATAAAAGTACTAATCACAATATTCAACAGCTGATAAAAGAAGGAGTTGGTATTAGAGGAATTAGCAGATTACTTGATGTCAGCAAGACGACTGTACTAAAAAAGATTTTAAAAATCGCTTCTAAGGTTGTTAAGCCACCAATCCCTCAGAATATTACAATCGAAATTGATGAGTTAAAAACATACACTCAAAGTAAAACCAATGAACGGTGGGTAGTTGCAGCCTATTGCAGGGAGACAAAGAGAGTAATTGACTATAAGCTTGGCAGAAGAACGACTAAAACGCTACAATGTATTATAGATACTTTGCTTTTTGCGAATCCTAAAAAGATATACAGTGATCGTTTGAATATCTATCCTAAATTAATTCCTAAGCATCTTCATAGCACAAAACGAAGAGAAACCAATCATATTGAGCGGAAATTCCTTGATTTACGAACTCATATAAAGCGATTGGGAAGGAAGAGTATTAATAAAGCTCAAAAAGATAAATATACAGACGCTATATTGAAGATTTATTTTTGGGGAATATCTCTTAATGAAAATAAGGAATCTAAAAGTTTGTCATACTTAAACTAAGTTATTTTATTGTAGTGGCTATTTATTTAAATGTTTGAATCTATAATTAGTCGGCAAATTAGATTATGCAATAGATGATAGTTTTTGATTCTATACACTCAAATATACATACTGTCTCCCATAAAATCATAAAATGAAAAATTTAGATACTTTAAACAATACAATATCTGAATATTTTGTGAGATATTGGTAGCGACCGATGGGTATTTTATTTATAGTAAATTACCATCCAGGTATATTCTAGCAGTACGCCTATAATCAATCTTTTAATATTAAACCCCAAACTTTAGATCGTAAAAAACATAGCAATTGATGCTGCAGCCATAAAGAAAAAAGTTGCCCACAATAAACTTTTTGAAAGCCATCTGCTTTTGAATTCTCCCATAATACTTTCACTTGCAGATATTCTGATGATAAGAAACAAGAGAGGCACGGCAGCTACACCATTGAGAACAGCTGTGTAAACAAGAGCCTTCACAGGGTTAATCACAATAAAATTCATACACAGACCAATAAGTGTAGAAATAATAATGACCATATAAAAACCTTTTGCTTTTGTAAATTTCAGGTTTAAACTTGCATTCCAGTTGAAAGCTTCGGAAACCGCATATGATGCCGATCCTGAAAGAACGGGCACGGCAAGTAATCCCAATCCAATGATTCCTGTAGCAAATATGATTTTTGATATCAACCCCGAATTTGGAAATGACTGCACTAGAGGTTCTAAAGCTTTTGCTGCATCAGCCGCAGTATTAATATCTGTTATATGAGCGCTATGCAGAACAGTTCCTCCAACCAATATAATACACCATGTTGTAAATTCAGAGATGACCATCCCTATACTATTATCTTTTCTCATTGCATGAATATGACGCCATCCGATGTTGGGCTTTCCGTCTTGGATAAGACCTCTTTCATTTTCTTCTTCCACTTCCTGGGAAGCCTGCCAAAAGAACATATAAGGTGTAATCGTTGTCCCAAATACTCCGGTGATTATAAAAAGAAAATTGAAAGAAAACTCAAAATGAGGAACAATAGAGGCTTTTAGTACTTCTTTCCATGGCTGATCAATAATAAAAGCTGTAAGCGGGTAGGCAAGAAGTGATAATGCCAGCCATTTAAGAACTTTTGAATATACCCGATAACTGGTGAAGACCTCTAATGTAAGTATACTAATAGTAAAAAAAAGCATTAGTATAACAATATCGGCCGGAATAATTAATTGTGCGGCAGCTGCCATGGCCCCAATATCTGCTCCGATATTGATCGTATTAGCAATAACAACCAATCCTACCGAGCTGTATAGGATTTTTTTACTGTAATGCTCTTTAATAACTCCTGTTAGCCCTTTACCGGTAACCATTCCTATTCTTGCACAGGCTTCCTGTACGGCAGTCATGAACGGGAGCATATAAAGCGCGGTCCATAATTGGGCATAGCCAAACTGGGCTCCCGTCTGAGAATAAGTAGCAATGCCTGAAGGGTCATCATCAGCTGCTCCGGTTGTAAGTCCAGGACCTAAAAGACCAAAGAATTTTTTGATTTTTTTTGTTTGATTTTCGACCTGATGTTTGACAGACATTATTAATTGTTTTTGAATACAATATACTATTAATTGATCATTTTTTTCGATCCGCTGAAGTAAAGAGTTTTTCATCATTAAAAAGACTTTCCGCATAGCGGGAAAGTCTTTTTAATTATTACTTTAAATGTGTTTTTAAGAAAAACTGCTTTTCATATTAGTTGCAGTAAGAAATTCGAGGATTGGTACTGTCTCCGCATTGGAACTGATATTTTCCTTGCGGATATTTCGGTGTGGGATTATCTGTAACTTCAAGCGGAGTCATCGATTGACCGCTATAGGAAGGCATGGTAATCTGCGCAGCGGAACCATTACCTAAAGCAACATTTTTGGCAGTGGCATTACCGTTAAAGCTGTAATCCATCATGGCGTCCAAAAGCCGGTACACACCATAATAGTCCAATGCATCAAATACTTTTCGGGAACTTGGCATTGCGTGGTCTGTGACATAATTGTATCCGTTAACAGTGGATGATTTAATATAAACGAAATCTTTTTCAGCATTAGAAATATTGATGTTTTTAAAGATATCGATTGCCATTCTGTGATCGTTGACATCATCTTCATCATAGACCTGGGTAATCATTTTGGTATTAGAAGGGAAGCTCTGCAATTGCTGTTGGGTGGTTAATGTACTATTCCAGTTAAAAGAATACCATGGAGCCATAGTGAAAAGAAAACGCCCGTTTTGCCCCCAGCCTTTTTCCGTAAATGCTTTATAGGCAAGATCAATACTTGCTCCACCACCAAAAGAATGTCCCATAAAGCCTACTTTCTGAGTATCAATAATGTTGGGATAATCTGCGGCAGCCTTTATGAAGCCTTCCCACAGGGTTTGGTAACGGTGATCAACACTGATGTCAATGGTGCGGTAAGGCACAAACACCACTACATAACCTTTCTTGGCAATAAAGTTATACAGCTCTATATTGTATTCTTTATCCTCACCACCAAAGGGATGTGAAAAGAATATAGTAGGTCTGGGAGAAGTAATTCCTTTAGGATAGAAAATTGAAACCTGTGTTCCCGTATACTGCGGATTACTAAAGTCAATTTCGGCCACTTCATAATTTCCGTCTGCGCCATATCCTGATGCCGGTTTCTGAATAGGTCCTTGAAAGCTGTTGCCAAGTTTTGGCTGAATAAGAGCAGCTTCGTCAGCGTCGTTAGTGCTTTGAGAGCATGCAGAAGCAGTAATAAACAAAATCATTACCCATGGATAGAATAGCTTTTTCATTTTCTTTTTTCTTTTAAAGTTTGAACCATCTGATCTTTAATTTCCTCATATTTTTTGTATTGTCCTGCATCCAGAATTTGGCTCAGGGCATTGGATTTTTCTTTCTGTAAAGCTTTCAGTTTTTTGAATTTAGCGAGTTTACCTTCGTTACTTTGCAGAATCGGATCATTTTTTTTGGCATACTGAAGATTAAGAGCAGAGACCTGCTCAACCTGCTTTGTATTTAATGCTAATTTATTTGTCATCCACTCCGTCATCATCTTTGCACGCTGCTCGGGAGTACTGTCCTGTAGTTTTTTTGCCTGTGCCGTTACATTTGCAAATGTCATACATAGAAATGCTGTCACAAGAATAGGCCATTGTTTTTGTTTTAAAATCATCTTGGAAATTTTAATATTTGATGAAACAAATGTAGCAAGAACGATTATTTCCTTTAAGATAAAAAAGGATGAGGCTGCTAAATTCCGGGGTGAATTCATTATTGATCCAGCCACTTTCTAAAGTGCATCGCTTTTGCTTTACTGACAAGGATCTGTTCCTGAGGTAGCGGATGTATTTTGATCAGCAGTCTGCCATTAAAGAAATATTCTACGGCATCTACAGCGCTCTTATTGATAATGAATTGGCGGTTAGCCCTGAAAAAGAGAGTGGGATCGAGCTCATGTTCCAGCTGTTCCAGGGTAAATTCCACTACATATTGTCTGCCATCGGCCATATGTGCGTATACGATTTCATTTGCGGTATGGAACCAATTGATTTTAGCCGCGTCAACAGGGATAAGCCTGCCACAGTAATGAATAAGGAAGGATTTTTTATATTGCTTTGTTGTATGTTGTAGCTCCTGTAGCAAAGATTCTGTTTTGTCCTGTCCATTTTTTGAATCATCAGCAATAAGGGTATCATATTTATGTAAAGTCCGCTGTATTTCTTCTGTGTCAAAAGGTTTTAAAACGTAATCAATACCGTTATTACGGAATGCTTCGATAGCATAATCATTATATGCAGTAACAAAAATAACTGGTTTTCTTATATTGATCTGTTTAAAGATTTCAAATGATAACCCGTCAGAAAGCCTGATGTCCGAAAATATCAGATTAAAATCACCATCGTCTAATGTAAACCAATCTATAGCTTCTGCAATACTTTGTAAAATCTTCACAATTTGAATTTCCGGATTGACTTCTTTCAGAATATACTCAAGATTTCTTGCGGTTGCAACTTCATCTTCGATAATGACAATATGTAAGTTTTTTTTCATAATAAGGGAAGCTTTACGATGAAATATTCTTTCGTCTGGAAAATCTCTATTTCTTTATGGAGTTGCAGTTTGTATCTCTCATTCAGGTTGGTAAGACCAAGCCCGGTGCCTTCTGTCTCACTGATGGAGGGCTGGAGATTATTTCGGATAATAAGCCATTTGTCTTCTTCATAAATCTCTACAGTTAAAGGATGTGAAAGAGTAGCTTTGTTATGTTTAACAGCATTTTCCACCAGGGGTTGCAGTGATAAATGAAGAATTTGTTTGCTTATACAATCTTCGCTGATATTGATATGAATCTGAAATGCATTTTCCAGCCGCATTTTTACCAGCTGTATATAGGATTTCAAGTGCTCAAGCTCTTTCTCAAGATTTACTAGATTGTTACCTGAACGAACCAGCGTATATCTGAAGATTTTGGAAAGATGGAGAATATAGTTTTGAGCCAGATTTGGATTTTCCCTTACTATGGCAGAAAGGCTGCTCAATGTATTGAATAGAAAATGCGGGTTAAGCTGTTCCTGGAGCAATTGCAGTTGTGCCTTAAGGTGAGCGGAATTGAGCTGCTCGTTGATAAGGTCCTTATTTCTGCTTTCACGCATCAGAAGAATAAGGCGGATAACAACTGCAATCATGATACTGCTGAGCAAAAACCGGGCAAAATATCCTCTGATTCTTCCTCCCGTAAGTTGGGGAGCCCCAAAGAGCAAAGAATGAATCATACTTCCCAGTATAATTGCTGCCACCAACACCAAGACATTGAATATATAGAGTCTCCAGTATTGTTTGTTTTCTCTAAAGACACTCAGAAACTTACCCTGGGACAGGTTAAGATACAGTAACAAAAGGCAGAATGCCATATTATATAAAAACTGGTAGCCATATTCCCCGATATTGAACTGCCAGTAACGGGCGATAATCCCATCACTGTTAAGGGCCATCAGTTTTGCAGAATTGACCATTAGTGTGATCAAAAAGGCACTGTAAAGATATATTTTTCTTTCATTCTTATTCATTAATACAAAGAAAGCAAAATATTAAAACCGATGATATAATAAATGGTTGAAGCGGTAAAAGTTGGTGGTGAAATAATAAATTCTGAAGACCTTATCGTAAAGATTCATGGGTAGCAATAGACTTAGAATATCACATATATTGGGGAATTGCCAACATTGTTCAAACGCAATTCTTATTCATTGACTTTATAGGTATGAGATAGATTATAGAGACTTTATCAATTTGCTGATTAGAAAGAGTATTATTAAGAAAATATAATAATGAAAAACCAATGATTGGGCTTATTTAAAATCGTTCTTAATGAAATATTTCATAATTTTGTTATAGTGAAAAAGCTGATTTCCATATTGTTGTTATCCCTTTATTTGGTTTCTACAACCGAACTATATCAGCTTTTGAAAATGCCGCTTCTCATTGAGCATTATTTTCAGCACAAAAACCTTAATTCTGAAATGTCGTTTACTGCATTTCTGAAAATGCATTATGATCATCCGGTTAAAGATAATGATTATGATCAGGATCAGAAGCTACCTTTTGTTTCACACGCAAGTCCTCTTTCTGTTGTATTTACCGTTAATCCAATTTTAGACCTTCATTGTATAGAAAAGGTATATAACCCTATTGGTATAAAACAAATTCTTTATGAAAATGTCCTTTACAATAAGGAAATTTTAAATTCTATTTGGGAGCCTCCAAAATTTTATCAATCTTAATCTATTTTTTTCAATCATTCTCTGATTGAGGGTATTCTGCTTTGCCATAAAGTATCTGTAAAGATGCAGATGCATTCATGGTGTGCTTCAGAATACCTATAACTTATCTCAATAATTAAGATTAATAATCAATCATTTATGCTTACAAAAATCATTGAGTTTTCTGTAAAGAATAAACTCATTATTGCATTGTTGGTATTAGGGCTTATTGGAATTGGTTCCTATCAGGTCACTAAATTACCGATAGATGCGGTACCCGATATTACCAATAATCAGGTACAGGTTATTACCATTGCACCTTCTTTTGGAGCAACGGATATAGAACGACTTGTTACCTTTCCTATAGAACAAGCCAATAATAATATTTCAGGATTAAAAGAGATCCGAAGTTTTTCGAGATTCGGACTATCTCTTGTTACCATTGTCTTCGAAGATAATGTTGACGTTTATTGGGCCAGACAGCAGGTTGCAGAAAGATTGCAACAGGTACAGGCTATCATTCCACAAGGGATAGGAAGTCCTCAACTAGGACCTATTTCCACGGGACTAGGTGAAATTTTTCAATACGTGGTAAGGCCCGAAAAAGGATATGAAAAAAAATACAATATCACGGAGCTTCGTACAATTCAGGATTGGATTGTAAGGAGGCAGCTTTTAGGTGTAAAAGGAGTTGCAGAAGTCAGCAGCTTTGGAGGAAAGCTAAAACAATATGAGATTGCAGTCAATCCGGATAGGTTGAATGCGTATGGAATCACCATTAATGATGTTTTCGATGCCCTACAAGCCAATAATCAAAATACAGGAGGTGCTTATATTGAAAAAGGACCTACCGTTTTATACATCAGAAGTGAAGGTTTGGTAGGGAACATTGAAGAAATTAAAAATATTTCCATTGCTACAAAAACAAATGATGTTCCATTGTTTATAAGAGATATTGCAGAGGTAAAACCGGGTTTTGCCACCCGATACGGTGCGATGACCTTTAATGAAGAAGGAGAAGTCTCAGGAGCGGTCGTTATGATGCTCAAAGGTGAAAACAGTAACCAGGTGATTAAAAATGTAAAAGAGAAAATTGCTCAGATTCAGAAGACCCTTCCAAAAGGAGTGGTGATAGAACCTTTCCTGGATCGGACCAAAATGGTGAACAATGCCATCGGAACAGTAGAGAAAAATCTTACGGAAGGTGCGTTGATTGTCGTTTTTGTCCTGGTTTTATTTCTGGGAAATATAAGAGCGGGATTATTGGTAGCATCAGTAATTCCCCTAGCGATGCTGTTTGCCATTTGTATGATGAATCTTTTCGGAGTCAGTGGTAATCTGATGAGTCTGGGAGCTCTGGATTTCGGTTTGATTATCGATGGGGCGGTGATCATCGTAGAATCTGTTCTGCATCAGTTCAGTCATAATTCAAAATTCAAAAAGATTTTTGCTGTCGGAGCATCAGAAATGGATACCGTTGTTATAGATTCAGCTGGAAAAATGATGAACAGCGCCGTTTTCGGACAGATCATTATCCTGATTGTTTATCTACCGATTCTTACCTTACAGGGAATTGAAGGGAAAATGTTCAAACCGATGGCGCAGACCGTTGCTTTTGCATTGTTGGGAGCATTTTTATTGTCGTTAACATATATCCCAATGATGAGCTCCGTTTTACTGAGAAAAAGAAGTGAAAAACCTACTTTTTCAGATAGGGTGATGAAGAAAGTAGAGAAGATTTATCTTCATACTTTACTTAAACTTCTTAGAATTCCTAAAACGGTTTTTGCGGTTGTAGGAGTCTTATTCATTACAGCTGTTTTCATTTTATCCAGAATGGGAGGAGAGTTTATTCCATCTCTTGAAGAAGGCGATTTTGCGGTGGATACAAGAGTTTTGCCCGGAAGTAACCTTACAACAACGATTGAAAGCACCCAAAAGGCTGCTCATATTCTCAAATCCAGATTTCCTGAAGTGGAAAAGGTGGTTACAAAAATTGGAAGCGGGGAAGTTCCTACCGACCCAATGCCCATGGATGCTTCCGATATGATGGTTATTTTAAAAGATAAAAAAGAATGGACTTCAGCTTCCTCTTTCCCTGAACTGGCAGATAAAATGGGTAAACAACTTCAGGATGTTCCCGGAATTACCGCCAGTTTTCAGTTCCCTGTTCAGATGCGTTTTAATGAATTAATGACGGGGGCAAGACAGGATGTTGTCATCAAGATTTTTGGAGAAGACCTTGATGTGCTTTCCCAAAATGCCCAGAAGCTTGGGAAAATTATTGAAACAGTAGAAGGAACCCAGAATCTTTACATAGAACCTGTTTCGGGAATGCCTCAGGTAATTATAGAGTACAACCGTCCTCTGATTGCCCAGTATCATCTGTCTGTTTCAGATATCAACAGAGTGGTGAATACTGCATTTGCAGGACAGAGTACAGGATTGGTATTTGAAGGTGAAAAACGCTTTGATATGGTTGTACGTCTGGATACCAAAGACCGGAAAAATGTTACCGATATTAAGAACCTTTTGGTTCCCACACCTTTTGGAAATCAGATTCCGCTGTCTCAGCTTGCCAAAGTGGAAGTGAAGAACGGTCCCAACCAGATTCAGAGGGAAAATGCTCAAAGAAGAATTGTGGTAGGTTTTAATATAAAAGGCAGGGATGTTCAGAGTATTGTAGAAGAACTTCAGCATAAGGTAGATCAGAAGATGAAACTTCCTACGGGATATTATATGACGTATGGAGGCTCGTTCGAAAACCTTAATAATGCCAAGCAGCGCCTTATGATAGCAGTTCCTATTGCTCTGGCTCTTATTTTCGTAATGCTTTTTCTGGCCTTTAATTCTGTTAAAGAAAGCCTATTGATTTATACCGCGATTCCACTTTCTATTATTGGTGGTGTATTTCTGATGGCGCTCAGAGGAATGCCTTTCAGCATCAGTGCAGGAGTCGGGTTTATTGCTCTTTTCGGAGTGGCGGTGCTGAACGGGATTGTTTTGATATCTGAGTTTAACCGTCTTCACAAGAGAGGAATTAAAAATATTGTAAGAATTATTATTGATGGTGGAGAATCGAGGCTTCGCCCGGTTCTGATGACAGCGTTTGTCGCTTCACTGGGCTTCATTCCCATGGCTGTCAGCAACGGAGCAGGTGCTGAGGTACAGCGGCCTCTGGCAACGGTGGTTATTGGAGGACTGATGGTTGCAACTTTTCTTACCCTGTTTGTCTTACCATTATTGTATGTAACTATTGAAAAAGGATTTAAAAATGAAAGAAATAAAAAATAAAAAACAGGTTTCCATTCTGACCTTTTTGGTATGCTTCGGTTTTGCGGGGCTGGTCAACTCCCAGACTCCCGTTACATTGCAGGAAGCTGTTGATATTGCTTTGAAAAATAACAGGAATCTTAAAAATGAGAAACTAAAGTCAGAATATGCAAAAGCCCTTATCAGGTCATCGTCTGATATTCCTCAGACGGGCGTAACAGTAGATTATGGGCAGATCAACAGTGCACTGACGGATATGAAATTCGGAATATCGCAGAATATAGCATTTCCAACTGTATATAAAAAACAGAAGAACGTATACACCGAGGAATGGAAAAAGTCTCTGCTGAACGTTTCTCTTAAAGAATATGAACTGAAGAAAGTTGTGAGTCTTACTTTTTATAATATTCTGTACGGGAAAGAAAAAGAAAAACTTCTTCAGGAAACATTAAAACTGTACACTGATTTTCTGGATAAGGCAAATATCCGCCTGAAAGCAGGAGAAAGTAATATTCTGGAAAAAACGACGGCTTCCAATCAGAAGTCTGCTATTGAAATTCAGCTCAAGCAATTACATCAGGAACTTTCAGTTCTGGGATATCAGCTTCAGTGGCTTTTAAATGCAGAAACAGATTTTCTTCCGGAAGATCAGAAAATTTATCACAGCGGTCTTAAAGAGGATCTCAGCTTACATCCGGCCATTAAAATATTGCAGCAGCAGAAAAACATCTCTGAGCAGCAGATTGCCCTTGAAAAAGCAAAAATGCTTCCCGGACTGCAGCTGGCATATAACCTCAACAGCTTCAGAGGGATGGGTGCAGATGATAAAGTGTACAACGGTGCACCCCAGTTTCATTCTGTACAGCTCGGGGTTTCGGTGCCTGTTTTTTCAGGCGGGCAGAAAGCCAGAATTCAGGCCGCAAAAATTGCTGAATCTGTTGTGGAAAGTGATATTGCCAACATGGAATTCAATCTGCAGAATCAGTACAGAAAGGCATCCGGGATTTATCAGGCTAACCTTGACATTGTTTCCCAATATGAGAGTTCGGAATTGAAAAACGCCGATATCATTACTGAAACAGCTAAAAAACAATTTCTTGCCGGCGAGATCAATTATCTGGAATTTGTCATCCTGATCAATCAGGCGGTTACTTTAAAAAGCAGCTATACCGATGCGGTCTGGAAACTGAATCAGAGTGCTATAGAACTGGAATACCTTACTTTAAACTCATAATAATGAAACGTACATTTAAAATTATATCATATTCCCTGTCAATAATAGGATTACTCATGTTTTATGAGTGTAAAGATCATGGAAAAACGGAGCCGGCACTCGCAGCAGTATCTTCCAAAGATGAAAACGTAGTGACGCTTACTGATGCTCAACTGAAAAATGCACCTGTAATAACAACAGTACTTTCTCTACAGAAGATCTCCTCTGTTTTAAAACTTAACGGAATGATAGATGTACCGCCACAAAATCTGGTTTCTGTCAGTATTCCTTTAGGCGGATACCTGAAGTCGAGCAGCCTGCTTCCAGGAAAGCCCGTTTCCAAGAGGCAGGTGATTGCTGTTATAGAAAATCCCCAGTTTATTCAGCTTCAGCAGGATTATTTAATGGCAAAGTCTAAAAATCATTTTGCCCAATTGGATTACAACCGCCAGAAAACCCTTAACCAAAGTCAGGCCACCAGCGATAAGGTAATGCAGCAGGCCCAGTCTGAAATGAACAGCCAGAAAATCCTGATGAACTCCCTGGCCCAGCAGCTCCGTCTTATCAATATCAATCCTGAATCTCTGAATTCGGGAAGTATTCAAAAAAGTGTACCGGTTTACAGCAGTATCAATGGCTTTGTAAGCAAGGTAAATGTGAATATCGGAAAATATGTAAATCCATCCGATGTACTTTTTGAATTAATTAATCCTGATGATATCCATCTTACTCTTAAAGTCTATGAAAAGGATCTGAAAAACCTGAACAAAGGGCAGCGGTTCGCAGCATATACCAATACTTCTCCTGATAAAAAATACTACGGAGAAATTTTATTGGTAAGTAAAGATGTTAATCCCGGAGGTTGGGCTGAAGTACATTGCCATTTTGAAAAATACGACCAGAGTCTTGTACCGGGAATGTATATGAATGCAGAAATAGAAACGAGTACTGCGTTCTCCAATGCCGTACCTGAAGAGAGTATTGTCAATTTTGAAGGGAAAGATTTTGTTTTCGTAGAAGATAAAAAACAAACCTACAGATTGACTCCTGTAAAATTAGGGGAAATGGAAAACGGATTCATACAGATTCTCAATTTTAATGATTTTAATAATAAAAAAATAGTAATCAAAAATGCTTATACACTTCTTATGAAGCTTAAAAATACAGAAGGAGAATAGCTTTAGATAAATGAATAAGTACTTTAAAAATCAAGTAAAATATAAAATAATGAAAACATCATCTTTAATAAAAACAGGAGTCGGATTTGTCGCCCTATTGATAATTGCTATTCAGTTTTTTGATACTGACAAAAATATATCAGCTACTTCTTCGGAAAATGCAATTGAAAAACATTATCAGGTATCCTCTCATGTACAAGGTTTATTAAAAACAAGCTGTTATGACTGTCATTCTAACAATACAACTTATCTATGGTATAATCATATACAGCCAGTAAAATGGTGGTTGGCAGATCATGTCAATTCTGGAAAAAGGCATTTGAATTTTGATGAATTCAATACATATTCTAAAGAAAAAAAATTGAAAAAATTAGACGAGATTACTGAAACGGTAAGAAGCGGAGAAATGCCTCTTAGCTCGTATACAGTTACCCATCATGATGCCAAGTTATCTCCTGCAGACAAATCGAAAATAGAAGAATGGGCGGAGCAGGTTAAAAAACAGATTCAATAAAGGATAAAATCATAAATATTATTCTGTTATGACAAAAACATTCAGTAATTTTAATACTACATCCATTTCACATGAATTATAATATCCCTGAAAATCTCAAAGGTCTTACAGAGGCTGAAGTAACCGCTTCCCGAAAAAAATACGGATATAACCGGCTAGAAGCGGTTAAAAAAGTAACATGGGCAGATATGCTGATTGACATTCTGAAAGAGCCTATGCTTATTTTACTGATATGCGTTTCTCTTATCTATGTAATTATAGGCGATTACGGAGAGGCATTATTTATGCTGGTGGCAATAATAGGAGTTACGGCGATCTCTTTTTACCAGGACAACCGAAGTAAAAAAGCACTGGAAGAGCTCGAAAAACTGAACGAGCCTTTAAGCAAGGTAATAAGAAATTCAAAGGTTGTTCAAATACCTACTTTTGAAATTGTTGTGGGGGACCTCTGCATTACCGAAGAAGGAAATCTGATCAATGCAGACGGTACAATCGTACATAGTAATGATTTTTCTGTCAATCAGTCCTCACTTACAGGAGAGAGTTTTTCTGTTTTTAAAGACAGTAAATCAGAAGATAGTAAAGTATACAGCGGAACAATTACTGTTTCCGGACTTGCTGTTTTTGAGGTAGAACAAATAGGAAAAGAAACTAAAGTAGGAAAAATAGGAGAATCTATATTGGGGATAAAAGAAGAAATATCTCCTTTACAGCTTCAGATCCGGAATTTTGTAAAAGGTATGGCCATTATTGGGCTGGTTATCTTTATGGCGGTATGCATCTTCAGTTATATTAAAACGGAAGACTTTGTTACCAGTTTGCTGAGTGGTCTCACCTTAGCGATGTCTGTACTTCCCGAGGAAATTCCTGTGGCTTTTACAACCTTTATGGCTTTGGGAGCCTGGAAGCTGATGCGGGAAGGAATTATTATCAAGCGAAGCAGTATTGTCGAAACGTTGGGAAGTGTTACAGTAATATGTACAGATAAAACAGGAACAATTACTGAAAATTCAATGCAGCTAAAACATCTTTATGATTATAAATCTGATACGATTTATGAACAGGAGAATTTCAAAACAAAAGAGCTGGATGAGCTTATTGATTATGCGATGTGGAGCAGTGAGCCCGTTCCGTTTGATCCGATGGAAATAACCCTACATAAGATTTATGAGCAGACTCAGGATTCTGACAGCAGAAAAGAGTATCAGTTATTTCACGAATATCCGTTGGAAGGAAAGCCTCCTATGATGACCCATCTTTTTGAAAACGAACACAAAGAAAGGATTATTGCTGCAAAAGGAGCTCCTGAAGCAATCCTCAATGTTTCAGCCCTTTCAGAAGAGGAAAAGAATAAAATCAGAAATATTGTAAAAGAATTTGGAGAGCAGGGATATAGGATGCTTGGAGTGGCCAAATCTCATTTTGAAGGAAATAATTTTCCTGAAAAGCAGCAGGATTTAAGATTTGAGTTTTTAGGACTGACCGTATTTTATGATCCTCCTAAAAAAGGAATAAAAGAAGTGTTTCAGCATATTTATGATGCAGGAATTAAGGTAAAAGTAATTACAGGAGACAATGCGGATACGACACAGGCTATTGCAATGCAGGCAGGTATTATAAATGATGCTCCAGCCGTTAATGGAAGTGAAGTGACCTCCAGCTCAGAAGATGATTTAATGAAGCTTTCTGAAAAAACAACCTTATTCACAAGAATGTTTCCTGAAGCTAAGTTTGAAGTGGTAAATGCTCTGAAAGCACAAGGTAACGTAGTGGCTATGTTGGGAGATGGAGTGAATGACGGACCTGCATTAAAAGCGGCTCATATAGGAGTGGCGATGGGAAATAAAGGAACCGAAATTGCTAAATCGGCAGCAGCTCTGGTGATTACAAATGATGATCTTGAAAAGCTGGTAGTTGGAATTGCTGCAGGACGGAGAATTTATACCAACATAAAAAAAGCCGTTCAATATATTATTTCTATTCATATTCCTATTATACTTACGGTTTCTTTACCGTTATTCCTGGGTTGGGTATTTCCTCACATCTTTACCCCGGTTCATGTCATTTTTCTTGAACTGGTAATGGGTCCTACCTGTTCCATCGTATATGAAAATGAGCCTATTGAAAAAGATGCAATGCGAAGGCCTCCCAGAATGCTTACCGATACATTTCTGAACTGGAGAGAGCTTATGGTAAGTATTATCCAGGGACTGGTTATCACAGCGGGAATATTATGGATGTATCAATATTCCGTTGATCTGGGAAATGATGAACCCAAGACAAGATCTTTGGTATTCAGTACTTTGATATTTGCGAATATATTATTGAGTTTAGTAAACCGATCTTTCTATTACAGTATTTTTGAAAGCTTTAAAAACCGTAACTTTTTATTGATGGGAATTTCGGCATTGGTTCTCGCGTTATTGTTTATCATTCTGTATATAAAACCGGTATCAGGATTCTTTAGTGTAACCCCTCTAGCTGTAAAAGAATTAGGGATGACATTGCTGGTTGCTGCTGTTTCAGTGTTATGGTTTGAGATATATAAGCTCTTAAAAAGGAATATTGGAAGAAAATAAAAATAACCATTCTTAATAAAATATTTTATAATTTTGATTTGTGAAAAAATTGATTTCCATACTGTTATTGTCGCTGTATCTGATTTCAACAACTGAAGTATATCAGTTGTTGAAAATTCCGACTTTGATAGAGCATTATTGGGAACACAAAAAGTTGAATCCTGAAATGTCTCTTACAGCATTTCTGAAAACCCATTATGAAAATCCCGTTAAGGATGGAGATTATGGTAAAGATCAGAAACTGCCGTTTGTAGTTCATTCAGCACCATTGGCCTTGATATTCACGGTTCATCCCAACTTTTATTTTGAAGCAAAGTCTGAAAATTACAGACCGCTAAAATCTCATAAAATTCCTTCAAAAGATGAAGATTTTTGTTACAAAGGATTTACAGGATCTGTTTGGGAACCACCAAGAGCTTTATTCATATAATTCTATTCAAATTTGATTGATCTCCAATCAAAAAATCACTATTTTCTAAAATCATTATAAAATTTAAATAATGAAAACACTATTTTCAGCCATATTAATGGTTGTATTCGCTGTTGGTATTCAGGCGCAGAGCCGTTTGGAAAGTGCCAAAAAACAAGCTTCACAAAATAAAGAACTTATTTTATTGAATTTTTCCGGGTCAGATTGGTGTATTCCATGCATCAAACTTCATAAAAATATCATTGAAACTGATGAATTTAAAAAGCTGGAAACCGAAAATGTTGTTGTTTACATTAATGCAGATTTTCCAAGAAACAAGAAGAATCAGCTTTCTCCGGAACTGAAAAAAGAAAATGCATTGCTTGCCGATCAGTATAATCAAAAAGGGTTATTTCCTTATACATTGTTGCTGAATTCTGAAGGTAAAATTCTCAAAAGCTGGGAAGGGCTGCCTTCGGAAAATGTATTGGCTTTCAGCAAAGAGATCAGAAATATTAAAGAAAATCAGAAATAAAAAGTATGCTAAGAGAATTCAAAAGACCTCAAAAGTTAATGGGGAATGCTTTTGAAATTACCGTTGTAAGTGATAATGAAAATTCTGCAAATCAGCATATTGATGCAGCTATTGCTGAAATCCAAAGAATTGAAAGACTTTTGACCACTTTCAGCGATGAAAGTCAAACCCATCTTATCAATAAAAATGCGGGTATCAGGCCTGTGAAAGTAGATGCGGAAATCTTTGGTTTAATTGAAAGAAGTCTGAGAATCAGTAAAATTACAGATGGGTATTTTGATATTTCCTACGGTGGAATCGACAAAAGCTTTTGGAATTTCGACCGCGAAATGAAAGAACTTCCCAATCCTGAAGTGATTAAACAACATCTAAAACTCGTTAATTATCAGAATATCATCCTTGACCGGGAAAAGCAAACTGTTTTTCTCAAAGAAAAAGGAATGCGGATCGGTTTCGGGGGAATAGGGAAGGGCTACGCTGCTGAAATGGCAAAACAGATGCTTCAAAACAGAGGTGTAAATTCCGGAATTGTGAATGCTTCGGGTGATTTAACGACCTGGGGAAATCAGGCAGACGGAAAGCCCTGGACTGTCGGAATCGCCGATCCAGACAATGCCAAACAGCCGTTTTCGTATATGAATATTACCAATATGGCGGTGGCAACTTCAGGAAATTATGAAAAATTCATCGTTATCAACGGTAAAAAATATTCTCATACCATCAATCCCAAAACAGGAATGCCTGTTTCGGGGGTGAAAAGTGTTACGATTTTTTGTCCCAACGCAGAAATTGCTGATGCAATGGCGACTCCCGTAAGTATTATGGGAATCGATACGGCGCTTAATATGATCAGCCAGATCAATCATTTGGAATGCATCATTATTGATGATCAGGACAAAATTTATTCATCTCAAAACATTAATTTAAAATGAAAAACCTTATAAAAATATCAGCTTGCTTACTGATCATAGTTGCTTCGGTACAGTCCTGCACAACTGTAAAAGGGTACGAAAAAAACAAATTAAACGATGCCGAAATGGTTCTGGGAAACAGGACTATTGAAAAAACCGAACTCAGCTTTCAATCCTACAGAGAAGGATCTTCGGGCGCTAATGCAGGAAAAGTTGGCGGTGGTTGCGGATGTAACTAAAAGAGTAATCGTAAAATTTAATTGTGATTCAAAAATGAAAAAAATAATCGTAAGTGTTATTGCTCTTTTCGGAATTTTCAACGTAAAAGCACAGGAAAAGACAAACAATGAGCAGCCTAAAAAACTGACTTTTGATGAAGCTAATTTAGTTTCAAGCTATTATAAACAAAACGGGAACAATTCTGCAGTTACAGGAGGAATCGGTACGGAAAAACTGACCGATATTTCCAATACTATCGACGTAACTATGGTAAAATACGATAAGAAAAACAGGAAAAATAAATTCGATTTCAGTGTAGGAATTGATCATTATACTTCTGCTTCGTCGGATATGATCGATCTGAAAGCCAATTCATCCGCTTCCCACGCAGACAATAGAATTTATCCTGCATTAAGCTGGAGCCGTGAAAATACAGATAAAGGAACCACTTTAATGGCGGGTGTTTCCACTTCCTTCGAGTTCGACTACATATCTTACGGTGCAAACATCGGGTTTTCGCAAAAAACCAAAAACAGAATGGGAGAGTTTACGGCGAAATTCCAGGCTTATCTGGATCAGGTAAAACTGATTGCTCCGATTGAGCTCAGAACAAACGGAAGCACCGGAGGAGAACACGAAAACTACGGAACCAGCGGAAGAAATACTTATGCTTTGTCTCTTTCTTATTCGCAAATCATCAATCAGAACTTTCAGGTTGAATTTTTGGCGGACGGCGTTCAGCAGACAGGATATTTAAGTTTGCCTTTCCACAGGGTTTATTTCAATGATAATTCGGTTCATCAGGAAGCTTTGCCGGATAAACGGTTTAAAATTCCTTTGGGAGTAAGAGCGAATTATTTCATTGGGGATAAAGTGATTCTGAGAGCATACTATCGTTATTATACCGACGATTGGGGCTTGAAATCCAATACTTTCAGTCTGGAAACTCCTGTGAAGATTTCACCTTTTGTTTCGGTAAGTCCGTTTTACAGATATTATTCTCAGACAGCGGCTAAATATTTTGCGCCTTATCAAGAGCACACGGCTTTTGATGACTTTTATACAAGTAATTACGACCTTTCGAAATTTGACAGTCACTTTTATGGAGCAGGAATCAGAATCAGTCCGAAAAATGGTTTATTTGGAGTAGAAAGGCTGAATATGCTGGAAATCAGATATGGTCATTATACGAAATCCGTAGGAATGAAATCAGATATCATCTCTCTGAATTTGAGATTTAAATAAAATCATTTTTCTGTTAGGATTTTCAAGATTAGACTCCTATTAAGTTGTAAATTCAGTAAGATCCAAGCTTAGTTTTTTCAAAATAAAAAACCGGAAAAAAAGCAGATATAAAGTGTTGATAAAGAGTAAAAACCAAAAGAAAACGGAATAATTGGAGGGTGTCTTCGGGAAGAAAACTGTTTATGCCGTAGTACTTTGGGATACGAGTGTTGGCTGGTAACAATACATTAGCTGCCTTTTTACCGGTTTACTATTGAAAAGTTCATTATAGTGCTCAATAATGTTTATAAATTTTTACAGGATATGGTTTTATAATTTTTTTGAACCTTTAATTGTTATACTAGTAAGCTAATTGTTAAAAGAAAAAGAATATATGTTTAATTATATTTATATTTGAGAATGAATATTCATGAAATATTAGATCCGGATTTCAAGAAAGAAATCGCAGGAAGTAGAGATTTAAAATTGTTCCCTGCAGGTACCGTTATTTTAGATATTGATTCCTATGTCAATTATATTCCCCTTGTTATGTCAGGGAGTGTTAAAGTAGTACGTACGGAGGAAGACGGAAGAGAAATTCTCCTCTATTATCTCACGCCTGGAGAAAGTTGTATTTCTTCTATACTTTCAGGATTAACTCAGGATACTTCCAAAGTTAAGGCCATTGTAGAGGAAGATGCGGAAATCCTGATGCTATCTCTGGTCAAGGCCAAGGAATGGCTTACCAAATATCCTGAATGGTCTACATTTGTTTTTGAACTCTACCACAAAAGATTTGAAGATCTCGTAACGATGGTCAACTCAATTGCTTTTCAAAAAGTTGATGCAAGGATTCTCTATTTACTGAATCAGAAATCCCAACTATATAAGTCTAAAGAACTTAATGTAACCCACCAGCAATTGGCTGACGAACTCGGAATTACAAGAGAAGCCGTGAGCCGTGTTCTCAAACAGATTGAAACGGATGGTAAAATAAAACTTTCCCGAAATAAAATTACCCTATTGTAACCTTCATCACTGACAGGCTTTTATCTGCACCTTACATTTGCATCATCAATTTAAAAATCAATAAAATGTTAGATGCAATAAAAAACCTTTTCGGAATGGAGAAAACCGACTATGCGGCGCTTTTAAAAGAAGGTGCTGTAATCCTTGATGTAAGAAGCAAAAGCGAATATGACGGAGGGCATATCAAAAATTCTATCAATATTCCTGTTGACCAGCTTCAGAAGAACCTTTCGAAACTGAAGGATAAAAACAAACCTGTTATTACCTGTTGTGCATCGGGAATGAGAAGTGCTTCTGCTAAAAGCATTCTTCAGAATAATGGCTATAAAAATGTACACAACGGCGGTGGCTGGTCAAGTTTAAACAATAAAATATAAACTGATGGAAGCCCATTTTTATAACGTAAACATCTCTTGGAAACAGGACAGAAAAGGCGAAATGTCTTCACCTGAACTTTCTCAAAGTTTAGAAATCGCAACACCTCCGCAGTTTCCGAAAGGGATAGAAAATATATGGTCGCCAGAACATCTTTTCACCGCAGCCGTAAGCAGTTGTTTAATGACCACATTTTTAGCAATTGCAGAAAATTCCAAATTGGAGTTTGTAAATTTTGAATGTAGTTCGAAAGGAAAATTAGAACAGGTGGAAGGAAAATTCCTAATGACAGAAGTTATTCTGGAACCTGTTGTTACCATTAAGAATGAATCCGATAGGGAAAAAGCAGAACGTGTGTTACAAAAATCAGAAGCGAATTGTTTAATATCCAATTCTGTGAAATCAAAAATTATAATGATTCCGCAAATAAAATTGGTGTAGTGTTTATTTTCATAGTTTATATTGTGACCGTCTTTTAAGGCGGTCTTTTTTATGAATTAAAAAAAATCTCTTATGTAACTTTCATCACTGTACAGAATATTCTGCCGATCTAATTTTGTCTTAAAATTAGAAAGAATGAAAAAAGTGTTCACCTTCATCATTTCAACAAGCTTTTTTACTTTGGCATTTTCACAACAAACTGTGATGATTTCCAGAGCCGAAATTGAAGCCAAATCACTTGATGAAAATCTTCAGGTAAAGATGGCGAAAAATGAAGCCAGTCTTGCCCAGACCGAACTTCTCGGAACACGTGCAATGCATCTTCCGAATGTGACCGCATCCTACACCTTTACCAATACCAATAATCCATTGATGGCGTTTGGTTCGAAGCTGAATCAGGAACGCATTACAATGATGGATTTCAATCCGGACAACCTGAACAGTCCGAAAAGCATTTCTAATTTCGGGGCAAAAATTGAAGTTCAGCAGCCCATTATCAATATGGATGCGGTGTATCAGAAGAAAGCAGGACAAATAAAAGCTGACGTTCTGAATATAAAAACCTTACGTACCAAAGAATATGTACAGTTTGAATTGAAGAAAGCTTATATGATGCTTCAGTTGGCGTACAAAATGAAAGAAACGCTGGAAAATGCAAAAGAAACAACACTTGCCAACAAAAAAGTCATCGACAATTATTACAAAAACGGAATGATTCAGAAATCTGAAGTTTTGTATATGGATGTTCGTTTGAGTGAAATCGACAGCCAGATTCAACTGGCAGATTCCAATACCAAAAATGCTTCGGATTATCTCTATTTTCTGTTGAATGAAGATTCAAAAGGCAAGGTATTGAAACCGACTGAACCTTTGGAATATAAAGGAAATTTGGTTGAAAACAACTTTTCATTAAGCACTTCAAGAAAGGATTTGGAAGCTTATAATAAATCATTGGAAGCCTATGATTTAATGATAAAATCATCCAAAGCAAAGTTTCTCCCGAGACTTAACGCTTTTGGAAGTTGGGAAATGTATGATAATAAAATTGCGCAATTTGATGCGAATGGATACCTGGTCGGAGTTCAATTATCCTGGAATGTTTTCGATGGTTTAAAATCAAAATCCGAACAGGAAAAGTACAAAACCGAACGCCAGAAAGCCCAAACCGAAATCGAGCAATATACCAAACAAAGTCAGCTTGAGCTCAACAAAGCAGTGAGGTCGGTTCAGGATGCAGATTCCAAAGTTACGTTTACAAAACAAGCTTGGGAGCAGAGCCAGGAAGCGTATAGAATCCGTAAAAATCGTTACGACCAGGGATTGGAAAAATCAGCGGATCTGCTTTCTGCCGAAACATTGATGTCCCAAAAAGAACTGGAATATCAGCAAACTATTTTCGAGCATAACACAGCAGTCGCTTATCTGGAATTTTTGAAGAAATAATCAACTATATACAAACATCATAGTTTTTTAAACGGATGATGTTTCAAAAAAAGAAAACAATTACAATGAAAAGATACATTTATTCAACACTTATTTTAGGAGCAGTAGCATTGCAAAGCTGTTCTCCGGATAAAGAAAAAAACGTTCAGTCTAATGACCAGCCGATTTCGGTTACCGTCAACAAATCTTCGGTTGCATCAAACGGTTCATTAGCTACCGCAAGCGGAAAACTGGTTGCAAAGAATTCCGTCAATATTTCCACCCGAATGATGGGATATATTACCGCAATGAAAGCGGAAGTAGGGCAGAACGTAACAGCTGGGCAACTTCTGGTAAGTATTAATGCCACGGATATTCAGGCAAAAGGAGGACAAGCCAGTGCACAGATTTCTCAAGCTCAGGCGAATTTTAATATCGCCAAAAAAGATTACGAAAGATTCCAGAATCTTTATAAATCCCAAAGTGCTTCCCAAAAAGAGCTTGACGATATGAGAGCCCGTTACGAAATGGCACAGGCTGGTTTACAGGCGGCACAGCAAATGAAAAACGAAGTGAATGCACAGTATAGTTATACCAATATTACAGCCCCTATTTCCGGAACTGTTACTGCAAAATTTGCAGAACAGGGCGATATGGCAAGTCCTGGAATGCCATTGCTGACGATAGAATCGCCGTCATCTTTGCAAGCTCAGGTTCTGGTTTCGGAGCAGAATATTGGAATGATTTCCAACGGAATGCCGGTTCAGGTTACCTTAAAATCAATGAACAAATCGGTGTCGGGAACGGTTTCAGAAATCAGCAAATCGGCAGCAAACACAGGTGGGCAATATATGGTGAAAATCAACATCCATAATGCAGCAGATTTGCTTCCGGGAATGTTTGTGAATGTTCAATTTCCAATTGAAAATTCAGGGAAAATTAATCAGGATTTTAATGAAATAATGATGATTCCTACTACAGCTCTGGTTGAAAACGGTCAGTTGACAGGTGTTTATGTGGTCAGTTCGCAAAATACAGCTGTTTTAAGATGGCTGAAAATCGGGAAAAATTTGGGAGGTCAGGTTGAGGTTTTATCAGGTTTGAATCCGAAAGAATCTTACATCGTTTCTTCTACAGGAAAATTGTATAACGGAGCAAAAGTTCAAGTAAAATAAAACGCTTCTGTCATTCTGAACATAAACTGAAGGTTTACGAACGAAGTTCAGAAGTGTAGTGAAGAATCTCTGTTTGAGATTCCTCGTTCCTCGGAATGACAATCGTGATTTTTAATATTCAAAAAATTATGGAAAAAGGATTCGCAGGACGTATCGCCGAGTTTTTCATCAATTCAAAATTGACGATTCTGTTGATGATCGCTTTGATGATTATCGGGGTTTACAGTTCGACATTAATACCAAGAGAAGAAGAACCGCAGATTATCATCCCAATGGCGGATGTAATGGTCGGTTATCCCGGAGCAAACCCAAAAGAGGTGGAAAGCCGTATTGTAAAACCTTTGGAAAAGATTATTTCCAATATCAAAGGCGTAGAACACATTCATTCGATGGCAATGAACGGACAGGCGATGATTATCGTTCAGTTTTATGTAGGAGAAGATACGGAACGTTCTTATGTAAAGCTATATGATGAGCTGATGAAGAATAAAAACACATTTCCGAAAGGTGTAATGGAACCAATGGTGAAAACCCGTTCCATTGATGATGTCCCGATGCTCGGGCTGACTTTGTGGAGTGACAATGCTAATTACAATGACTTTCAGCTTCGACAGATTGGAGAAGAATTATCTTCCGAAATCAAAAAAATAAAAGATGTTTCCCTTACCAAAACCATAGGCGGAAGAAACCGCCAGCTTCAGGTCATTTTAGACAAAGATAAAATGGCGGAACTGAACGTCGATGCACTTTCGGTAATGCAGATGATTCAAGCCAATAACGGAAGCTCACAATCCGGGAAGTTTGATTCAGGGGATTCTGAATATCTTTTGACAACAGGACAGTTTCTAAACTCTGCCGAAGATGTGGAAAATCTGGTTATCGGAACTTCTCAGAATATGCCTGTGTATCTGAAACAGGTCGCAACAATAAAAGACGGCGCTTCTGACCCTGCCAATTATGTAAGTTTTGGCTATGGAAATGCGGTAGAAAACGGAAAAAAATTCAAATCGGAATATCCTGCCGTTACCGTTTCTGTTTCTAAAGTAAAAGGAGCAGATGCGATGAAGATTTCTGAGCAAATTCTTACCAAAGTAGATGAGCTAAAGAAAAACCTCATTCCGAATGATGTGCACGTAGAAGTCACCAGAAATTATGGAGAAACAGCTTCTCATAAGGTTTCAGAACTATTGATGCACTTGGGAATTGCAATTTTAGCAGTAACCGTTCTGGTAATGCTTGCAATGGGTTGGAGAGGAGGTTTGGTAGTTTTCTTTTCTGTTCCTTTGACATTTGCTTTAACGTTGTTCAGTTATTATATCTTAGGATATACATTGAATAGAATTACGCTTTTTGCACTGGTTTTTGTTGTCGGAATTGTGGTGGATGACAGCATCATTATCGCTGAAAATATGCACAGGCATTTCCATATGAGAAAATTACCATTCAAACAGGCGGCAATTTATGCTATCAACGAAGTCGGCAATCCTACCATTTTAGCAACGTTCACGGTAATTGCAGCGATTCTTCCGATGGCTTTTGTTTCAGGAATGATGGGACCATATATGTCGCCAATGCCGATTGGAGCTTCAATTGCGATGATGCTTTCTCTTTTTGTTGCTTTGACAGTAACGCCGTATCTCGGTTATCATTTATTAAAGGTAAAAGGTGAGCAACATCATAAGGAAGAACAAGGTCTGGAAACCAACAGGATTTACAGAATTTATAAAAAAATTGAACAGCCGCTTTTGGATTCAAAATCAAAACGATGGACGATGATGGCGGTTACTGTGGTTTTATTATTAATTTCAATTGCTGCATTTTTTACCAAATGGGTGGCGGTAAAAATGCTTCCGTTTGATAATAAAAATGAAATTCAGGTCGTGATTGATATGCCGGAAGGAACGACGCTGGAAAGAACCTCTGCAGTTACTCAGGATATCGCGCAATACCTGAAATCGGTTCCGGAAGTGGTGAACTATCAGAATTATGTAGGTTCTTCTGCACCAATAACTTTCAATGGTTTGGTTCGTCATTATGATATGCGTGGAAGTAGTAATACCGCAGATATTCAGGTTAATCTTTTGCACAAAGAAGACCGTGATGAACAAAGTCACGATGTAGCTAAAACGATTCGACCTGAAATACAGAAGATAGCTGCCAAATACGATGCTAATGTAAAGATAGTGGAAGTTCCGCCCGGACCTCCTGTTCTTTCAACAATCGTAACGGAAATTTATGGCCCGGATTACAAAGGTCAAATAAAAGTTGCCAAACAGGTAGAAGATATTTTAAAGAAAACTGATGATGTGGTGGATATTGACTGGATGGTTGAAGCTCCTCAAAAAGAATTTAAGCTTGTTCCGGATAAAGAAAAGGCAATGCTGAACGGTGTTGCACCACAACAGATTGTAGGTAATATGACGTATCTGATGGGAGAATATCCGGTTGGAAATCTTTACGATGAAAAATCCAATGCCCCTGTTGATATTGTAATGAAGCTGAAAAATGCTGATAAATCTACTGTTCAGGATATTATAGGACTAAAAATCAAAGGGCAAATGGGAATGGTTCCGGCAAGTGACCTTTTGAAAGTAGAGGAAAAGGAACTGGATAAAACCATTTACAGAAAAGATCAGAAAAGAGTAGTTTACGTCCTTGCTGATATGGCAGGAAAACTGGAAAGTCCGGCTTATGCGATTCTTGGAATGGATGAAAAGCTAAAGAAAATCCAATTACCAAATGGCTATTCGATGAATGAACTTTATATGAATCAGCCGGAAGATGAAAGCAATTACACTGTAAAATGGGATGGAGAATGGCAGATTACATTAGAAGTTTTCCGTGACTTGGGAACGGCTTTCGCCGTTGTAATTATCATTATTTATATGCTGATTGTCGGCTGGTTTCAGAATTTTAAAACCCCGATTGTAATGATGGTTGCGATTCCGCTTTCGTTGATAGGAGTTGTTTTAGGACACTGGTTATTAGGAGCGTTTTTTACGGCAACCTCCTTTATCGGAATGATTGCTTTGGCAGGTGTAATGGTAAGAAATTCAGTTCTTCTAATCGATTTTATCGAAATCCGACTGAAAGAAGGTATTCCAATAAAACAGGCGATTATTGAAGCAGGAGCAGTAAGAACAACTCCGATTTTACTGACAACCGGAGCAGTTGTAATTGGAGCAGTAATCATTCTTTTTGACCCTATTTTCCAAGGACTGGCAATTTCCCTGGTGTTCGGAGCTATTGTTTCTACATTGCTTACACTGGTTGTTGTGCCATTGGTTTATTATGCTACTGAAAGAAAAAAATGGGAGAAAAAATCCGAATCTGATGACAAGTTTTTTGAAGCATAAAATCTATAAAGTTTTCAACAATTCAACATTTATCTTATGAAACTATTATTAATCACCGCAATAGAAGAATTTGAAGCAGATGTAATCAATATTCTTAAACATTCAGGAGTAAGGGCTTTTTCTTATCAATCTGTAAAAGGTTTTAAAAGCAATGGAAACAATATTGATAACTGGTTTCCATCAGAATATCTTTCGGTAGATTCCCTGCTTTTTACCATTTTTTCAGACTGTAATTGTATTGATGATATTTATAAAAGTATAAACGAATTCAACAAAAAGCAAGAGACGGTTTCCCAAATTCATATTGCAACGATAGATTTAGAAAATGAAAATTTTAAGTAAAAAGAGAATAGCATCGTTTATTGGAGCACTTATCGGTGGAATTGCAGGTTATCTGTATTATTACTTCATCGGCTGTAGTACAGGAAGCTGTGCAATCACTTCCCATCCTTTCAACAGCATCATTTATGGAGCAATAATGGGTTATCTGTTGGTATCTGTTTTTGAGAAAAAATAAAACCTAAAAAATCAATAAAAAAATTAAAATATGCAAACAAGAATAGTACATGCGATAGCAGGAACTTTCGTTTTGGGAAGTTTGTTTTTAGGAATATATGTAAATCCGAACTGGTTTTGGCTAACTGGATTTGTAGGAATCAATATGTGGGTTCATGCACTTACCAATTGGTGTCTGATGTATATGATTCTCAATAAGCTCGGCATCAAAAAAGACGGCGGAAGTTGCTCCGTGTAAACTCTTTTAAAATATAAACCCTTTCATTATCTTAGTGGAAGGGTTTATTTTATTGTTTCAACTTCTATGAATATACCATTACTTAAGTCCTGTGATATCCGAAAAAGGGATAATCAGAAGAATAATTTTGCGGTACACAATCTCAATGAGCTTGTGAAAGAAGATTTGTATATTCCAAAAATACCTCACAGACATTCTTTTTTCCAGATTCTTTATGTAAGCAGGGGTGCAGGAATTCATTATGTGGATTTCCAGGAATGGAAAATAGAGGATGGGACAATTTTTTTTCTTAGCCCTGGTCAGGTGCATGACCTTAGATTTACTTCCAAAAATCCGGAAGGGATTATGATTAATTTCAATGAAGATTTTTTTAACGATTTTCTGTCGCAGAAAGATTTTATCAATTCTCTGCCAGTATTCAGTAAAAGTGGTAAATATGGCTTCCGTAAGGTCGACAGTTGTAAAAGTGAACTGGAATCTACTATTGCAAAGATTTTAAAAGTAATTAAATATGATTCCTTATATAAAAAACAATTTATTCAGACGCTTGTTCTTGAAATAGTTTTGATGATTGCCATTAAGACCAAAGATGAAAATCCGGAAAATGAAATCATCAGCAATAACTATCTTCTCGTAAAATTTGAGAAATTGCTAGAGAAATATTTTATGGAAGCTCATCACCCGAAATTTTATGCCGCGCATCTTTCTGTTACACCCAATTATCTTAATACCCTGTGCAAAAAGTTAGCGGGGAAAACTTTGGGCGAAATAATCAGAAGCAGGATTGTTCTTGAGGCAAAACGTCTTTTAGTTAATTCGGAATATACCATTTCTCAGATTGCTTATGAATTGTATTTTGAAGACAATTCCTATTTTAGCAAATTCTTTAAAGCCAATACAGGACTCACCCCGGCAGAATTCCGTAAATCGATAAATAAGTAAAAATTACCATTTCTCCCTTTTTTACTTCCATAATATCATAAGTATCTGTGAGTAAATTTGTTGTGTAAAAAACAATCATATGATAGTGGTGTTACGCAATATGCTCAGTTTTATCCTTTATCCGTTTCAGGAGCTCATTAAGCTTTACCAATATGGTTTCAGCATGATGTCAAAAGAAAGCCAGACACTTTGGGTGATTGCAGTAATAAAGCTCATTATTATGTTCGGAATCCTGAAAATATTCTTTTTTAGAGACTTTTTAAAAACAGAATTTAAGAATGACGAACAAAGAATAGAATATCTCCAGAAGAATTTTACAGAAATCAAAAAATAGAAAAATTACAATATCATGAATCATATAGACTGGGAACTGGTCAATTGGTCGAGAGCACAATTTGCACTGACTGCGATGTACCATTGGATTTTTGTGCCGCTTACTTTGGGCATCACTTTTATGATTGCCATAATGGAAACCATTTATCTGAAAACCCAGGATGAAAAGTGGAAGTCGATTACTAAATTCTGGATGAAGGTTTTCGGAATTAATTTTGCCATTGGTGTAGCCACCGGACTCATTATGGAATTCGAGTTCGGAACCAACTGGAGCAATTATTCTTGGTTTGTAGGTGATATTTTCGGAGCTCCATTAGCCATTGAAGGCATTATGGCGTTCTTTATGGAAAGTACATTTATTGCTGTGATGTTTTTCGGTTGGGACAGAGTGAGTCCGAAATTTCATTTGCTTTCGAGCTGGCTCGTTGCAATTGGCTCCAACCTTTCCGCATTGTGGATTTTGGTAGCCAATGGTTGGATGCAGAATCCTACGGGAACGAGTTTTAACCCGGATACGATGCGGAACGAAATGATAGATTTCTGGGCTGTGCTCTTCAATCCGGTTGCAGTAAATAAATTTCTTCATACCGTCATTTCCTCTTATATTGTTTCTGCTCTGTTTGTGGTGGGAATCAGCGCCTGGTATTTATTGAAACGGAGAGATATTGTTTTAGCAAAAAGAAGTATGCTGGTTGCTTCTGTTTTCGGGTTTTTAGCCACTATCGGAACATTCTGGAGTGGTGACGAATCGGCAAGACAGGTGGCTGCGACCCAACCAATGAAACTTGCTGCAATGGAAGGCCTGTATGAAGGCGACCGTTCTGCACCGCTCATTGCTATGGGGATTTTCGGGGAACAGGACAAAACCGTTCACAAAAAAGAACAGTTTCTGGTAGAATTCAAAATTCCTAAAGCATTATCTTATCTGGCATTTCTGGATTCGGATAAATTTGTTCCGGGAATCAGTGATTTGGTTCATGGAAATGAGAAAGAAGGAATCTCTTCCTATGATGAAAGAATTGCCAGCGGAAAAATAGCCATTGATGCATTAGGAAATTATGTGAAAGCTAAAAAAAACGGAGATTTAGCTACAGCAGGGAATGAACTCAAAACTTTCCGCGCGCATGAAAAAGATTTTGGCTACGGTTATTACTTTGGTAAAAATCCGCACATGCTGATTCCGAATGTGAAAATGAGTTTCTATTCATTCCACATTATGGTCATTCTCGGAACTTATTTTCTAGTGCTTTTCATCATTCTATTTGTTAAAACTCTTAGAGGAAAGTTAGACCAAAGCCGTAGCTTACTGAGACTGACTTTGTGGAGTATTCCTTTGGGTTATGTTGCTTCGCAATCGGGATGGATTGTTGCCGAAGTCGGGAGACAACCGTGGACCATTCAGAATCTGTTGCCAAATATCGCCGCCGTTTCGCAAATTGATGCCTATAGTGTACAGATTACTTTTTTCCTTTTCCTTATCATTTTTACCACTTTGCTGATTGCCGAAATCAAAATTATGCTTTCTGCTATCAAAAAAGGAACTGAACATTAATTCAAAAAAAACTAAGATTATGTTTTCATTTTTAGATTATAGCGGGCTGCAACATTATTGGTGGATTTTGGTTTCACTTTTGGGGGCGCTGTTGGTATTTTTACTTTTCGTGCAAGGTGGTCAATCCTTGATTTATACTTTGGCTTCCAACGAAAAAGAAAAAACGATGCTTCTGAATTCCACCGGAAGAAAATGGGAAATCACTTTTACGACTTTGGTTACATTTGGTGGTGCATTTTTTGCTTCGTTTCCGTTGTTTTATTCCACAAGTTTTGGCGGTGCATATTGGGTTTGGATGGCGATTTTGTTTGCTTTCATTCTTCAGGCTGTTTCCTATGAATTCCGAAGCAAAGCCAATAATTTTCTCGGCCATAAAACCTTTGAGGTTTTTCTTTTTCTGAATGGCGTTTTAGGAAGTTTGCTTCTCGGAGTTGCGGTTTCTACCTTTTTTACCGGAGCAGAATTTTCGGTCAATAAAATCAATATTCTGGATATATCTTCGCCAAAAATGCCGATTATTTCTGCTTGGGAAACACCTTTCCACGGATTGGAGGCACTTTGGACAACCGAAAATCTGGCATTTGTTCAGAATGTCAGTTTGGGATTGGCGGTGTTTTTCCTGTCACGAGTTTTAGCCAATTTGTATTTCCAAAATAATATTAAAGACGAAAATATCTACCAAAAATCGCAAAAAAGTTTGATTTACAATTCGGTATTATTTTTAATTTTCTTCCTGTTCTGGTTGATTCGGTTGCTGTTTTTGGATGGTTTCGCGGTGAATCCTTCCAACGGAGAAGTTTTTATGGAACCGAATAAATATCTTCACAATTTCCTCGAAATGCCATTGGTTTTAGCTGTATTTCTCATTGGTGTGGTTATGGTTTTGGCGGGAATTGCTGCCAATATGTTCTTCAAGAGTAAAAAAGGGATTTGGTTTTCCGGATTGGGAACGGTTCTTACCGTTTGGATGCTTTTTCTGATAGCAGGTTTCAACAATACAGCGTTTTATCCGTCTACTCACGATTTGCAGAGTTCACTCACGATTTATAATGCTTCTTCCAGCGAATTCACTTTGAAAACAATGAGCTATGTTTCATTACTCGTTCCATTCGTTGTGGCATATATTGCTTTGGTCTGGAAGAAAATGGATTCTAAAAAAATATCTTCAGAAGAACTTAAGGAGTCCGAAAATCATGTTTACTAATTCAAAAAATAAAATAATGTATTTCAAAGAAATTTTACAATTTATATCGCTTCCGGTAATGATTTATGTATCATACCGACTCACATTCTGGTTGTTTAAAAAATTAGAAAGAGAAGGGAAACTCAAATAAGAAGTTATGAAAATTATTATTCCTACCAACGACCGTGAAACCATAGCTGTTCATACCGGAAGATGCAAAGAATTTGGCTTTTACGAAATCGGAAACGGAAATGTGGTTTCTGAATCATTTGTTCCCAATCCGCATCAACATCAGGATGAAGGCTGTTGCAGAACGCATTCTGGAGAACAGCGTCACAATCATCGGGAACTTTTGGAGTTGTTTTCTAAAGGAGATTTGTTGATGTATTATGCAATGGGAAAACGTTTGCGTACAGAATTGGAGAATAACGAAATTCCGTTTGAAAAAGCGTCATCTGTCAGTATTCCTGAGATTATTGATGTTGTTTTGAAACAAAAATGACCTTATGTGATAAAGATCACATTACAACTCAATCTTACATAGTACATTTAAAATGAAAAAGTAAGAACAAATCATTATTAGAAACCGAGTTTTTTAATTTTAAATATTTCTGTAACTTCTGTTACTGACTTGAATATCCATAGATTATAATTTTGTCTTTTGAAAAATATAATCAAATGTTAGCGGGATATATTTTAGCTGTTTTAGTAGGAACTTCCCTCGGATTAATAGGAAGTGGCGGATCTATTCTTACTGTTCCTATTATGGTATATATATTGGGTGTTGATCCTGTTTCAGCGACGGGATATTCATTATTTGTGGTAGGAATTACCTCGTTATTGGGGGGAATCAAAAGTTTTAATCAGCAGAAGATAGAATTTAATGCCGTTTTGTTTTTTGGGATTCCTTCCATTATTACCGTATATCTTACCAGAGCGTATCTTATGCCTCTGATTCCTGAAATTGTTTTAAAAAAAGAAGATTTTCACCTTACTAAACCTGTTTTTCTGATGATTATTTTTGCTGTTATCATGGTATTGGCTTCGGTATCAATGCTTCGACCTTGTAAAGATTGTGAAAAGCATAAAAATGATTCAAAATCAGATTTCAATTATCTGATGATTGTATTGATGGGAGCATTGGTAGGAATTGTTACCGGATTGGTGGGAGCCGGAGGTGGTTTTCTCATTATTCCTGTTCTTGTCTTTTTTTCAAAAATCTCTATGAAATCAGCGGTAGGAACCTCTCTTTTTATTATTGCAATCAATTCTGCAATTGGTTTCACTGGGTTTGTTACCCAAGAACATTCGGTAATAGATTGGAGTCTGCTTATAAAATTTACCTTATTGGCTGTTGTAGGAATTTTCATCGGGATATTTTTATCAGGAAAAATTTCTGGAGAAAAACTTAAAGTTGGTTTCGGATGGTTTGTGTTAGTGATGGGATTTTATATTATCGCAAAAGAATTAATTTTATAAGGGAAAATAATTAATATGTATCAGAAAAATTTTTGGAACAATCGTTACAGTCAGGAAGAGTTTACCTATGGGAAGCTGCCGAATGAATATTTGAAAGAAAAGTTAGATACTTTGAAATCCGGGAAAATTCTTTTTCCTGCAGAAGGAGAGGGCAGGAATGCGGTTTATGCAGCTGTAAAAGGATGGCAATCAGAAGCGTTTGACCAAAGTGAAGAAGGGGAGAAAAAAGCACTTTTATGGGCAAGCGAAAACAATACAGAAATTTCTTACACAGTATCTAATGCAGAAAATATAGAATATCCAAATTCTTCTTTTGATGCTTTAGCTATGATTTATGCACACTTTCCGGGAGAATCGAGAAGAGCATTTCACAGGAAACTGTCTGGGTTTTTAAAACCCGGAGGCTATCTTATATTGGAAGGTTTTTCTAAACTTCAGCAAGAATATCAGCAAAGAAATCCACAATCAGGAGGGCCGAGAGATTATGAAATGCTGTATGACCTTGAAGAATTAAAAAAAGATTTCGAAAATTTTGAGATAAAGGAAGCTTTTGTAAAAACGATTGTGCTCAACGAAGGAGATTATCATAAAGGTGAAGCGTCTGTGGTGAGAATTTTTGCTGTTAAAAAATAATTTCTCTTATGTAATCGAAGTCACTGAAAAAGAAAACAGTAAGACATAACTTTGTATTGGTAAACTTTAAAAATAGTATTATGTTTTTTCAGCATATTTATGATAAAAGTCTTGCTCAGGCAAGTTACCTGATTGGTTGTCAGGCAAAAGGTGAAGCGATTGTCATCGATGCTAAAAGAGATATTGATACTTACCTTGAGATTGCCAAAGAAAATAATCTGACCATTACCCACATCACAGAAACACATATTCACGCCGATTTTTTGTCAGGCTCTCGGGAACTTTCGGAAGTAACCGGAGCAAAAATGTATCTTTCAGATGAAGGTGGTGTAGATTGGCAATATGAATTTCCGCATATAGGTTTAAAAAACGGAGAAGTAATCAATGTTGGCAATCTCACGCTAAAAGTGATTCACACACCGGGACATACTCCCGAAAGTATCAGCTTTTTATTAACAGACCATCCTGCGACAGATGAACCGGTAATGATTTTTACAGGAGACTTTGTGTTCGTGGGCGACATCGGAAGACCTGATTTATTGGAGAAAGCTGCCGGAATTACAGGAACCCAAGAAAAAGGAGCGAAAGAAATGTTTCATTCTGTTCAGGATTTCAGCAAGCTGCCAGAGTTTATTCAGGTTTGGCCGGGGCACGGTGCCGGTTCTGCTTGTGGTAAGTCTTTGGGGTCGGTTCCAAGCTCAACGGTTGGTTATGAGAAAATCAGAAACTGGGCTTTTCAGTATGAAGAAGATGAGGAAGGCTTTATAGAATATCTGCTGGAAGGACAGCCTGAGCCTCCAAAATATTTTGCAATGATGAAAAAGCTCAATAAAGTGGAAAGATCTTTGTTAACGGAAGTTCCAAAACACAAAAAACTTTCCAAGAACGAGTTTTTGGAGTCTTACAACAGCGGAGTAAAAGTGATTGATACCAGAAATAAAGTTGATTTTGCAGAAGCTTTTATTCCGGAAAGTATTAATATTCAAGGAAACAATTCTTTTTCAACGTGGATGGGCTGGCTGGTTAATTATTCTGAGCCTTTCATTTTGGTCGCTCAAGAAGAACAGATGGAAGACCTTACCCGAAAGCTGATGAGAATCGGTATGGATCAGATGATGGGTTATATTGATGATGTGAAAAATCTGGGATTGGATTTGCAAACTGCTGATGTTATTGATATTGCAGATTTTAAAACTTATTTGAACAGAGAAGATGTTCAGGTGGTGGATGTACGGAACAAAACCGAATATGAGACAGCGCATATTAAAAATGCCGAAAATGTTTTTGTGGGAACATTGGAAGAAAATTTAGACAAAATCTCTCGTGATAAACAGGTAGTTATCCATTGCCAAAGTGGTGACAGAGCAGCGATTGCGTATTCTTTACTAAAGAAAAACGGTTTCGGTAATGTTAAAAACTTTTCTGGCGGAATGAAAGAATGGTTAGAAAATGATAATGTTATTACCAAATAAAAAAAGAGATGATACAAAATATATTGAAAAACTGGAACTTTGCACGGTTGCTTCGTTTGGCAATGGGAATTTTCCTTGTTGTGGAAGCCGTAAAATCCGGGATGTGGATTTTGGTTGCTGTTGGAGCAGTTTTTGTTGCAATGCCATTGTTGAATATCGGCTGTTGTACAACAGGAAATTGTTCTGTACCGACTCGCAATTCAAAAAAAACAAATGATGAGGTGGAATATGAGGAAATTAAATAAAAATATAGCAAAATGAATAAGTTTCAGGAACTTATCAACCAGGACAAACCTGTTTTGGTGGATTTTTTTGCAGAATGGTGCGGTCCTTGCAAAATGCAGGCTCCCATTCTTCAGGATTTGAAAAAAAATATTGGCGATATGGCAAGTATCATCAAGATTGACGTCGATAAAAATCAAGCAGTTGCTGCACAGTTCGGAATTAGAAGTGTGCCGACGCTGATGATTTTCAAGAGCGGTGAAGTCAAATGGAAACAATCCGGAGTTTTTCAGGCGGATGAGTTGGAGAGATTAATCAGGCAAAATAGCTAAGATATATAAACACCTGATTGTTGTATTTTTCTCATTGTATTGAAGGGGTGCGGAAAACCTCAGAGTAATAATAACGAAAGCAATCTTTTTAATGACGGAACTATATAATTATTTGAATTCTGTTTCTCCAATCAAAGATGAAACCTGGAATAAAGTAAAAGAGATGTTTACCGAAAAAACATTAAAAAAAGGCGACTATTTTATTAAAGATGGAGAAACTGCCAAACAAATAGGGTTTCTAACCAATGGTATTATTAGGGCTTTTTATAGAAATAATGAAGGAACAGAATATAATAAACACTTCTTTTTAGCCAATAACTTTGTTGCAGGATACTCATCTTTAATCACTAATGAACCTAATAAAATCAATCAACAGGCTCTTACCGACTGTCAGTTATTGATAATAAATTACACAGATGTGGTAAGCCTTTACGAAAACTATCAAGATTTTGAACGTTTTGGAAGAAAACTTGCAGAACTATTCTTTGTGCACAAGGAAGAACGAGAAGTTGATCTTGTAATGCTGGATGCAGATAAACGCTACCTTATTTTTCAACAAAATTTCCCCTGTCTGGAACAAATGATTCCTCAGTATCATATAGCTTCCTATCTAGGAATTACACCAACACAGCTAAGCCGAATCAGAAGAAATCTGGCAAAAAAATGATTCCTTTACATATGTAAATGGATAGAACATACGTTCTTTTTTTCTTTGTTCCATAATTCAAATTAAACATTATTATGGTACAAAGGTCAATGCTCGCAATTATCAGCCTATTGTGTTTCTCGTCTGTATTCTCTCAAAGGAAAGTTCTTTTTGTGATGAGTGCTGCTAAAGAGCTTCAATTAAAAAATGGCAAAACATATACAGAAACAGGTGTTTTTTTAAGCGAATTTTATTTAGCGTATAAAGAAATTATAAGTTTAGGGTATGAAGTAGATTTTGCAACCCCTTTCGGTATAAAACCATCTATTGATAAAGAAAGTTTAAATAAAAAATATTGGAAAGGAAGAAATTCTCCTTTAGAGGAAGCCAAATATTTTGTTCAGAATAATGAAAAATTCAATACTCCGAAAACACTCGAAAATGGTTTGGAAAATATAAATCAATATTCTGGAATAATAATTCCTGGTGGCCAGGGTCTAATGGCAGATTTAATATATGATAAGAAAATTAAAAGGCTTTTAAAAGAATTTTCAACCAAAGGAAAAGCAATCGGTTTAATTTGCCACGCTCCCGCATTGATACTCTCTATTCCTAGAGAAGAAAACCCCTTTATCGGTTATAAAGTGAACTCTGTAACAGGATTGGAAGAGCTTTTTATTGAAAATTTTGTGATGAAAGGCAAACCCGAAAATAGGAAAATAGCCCAACAACTCAAAAAAATGGGTTTGAAACACAAAAAAGGAAGTCCGGCAGCGAATTTTGCAATTCGAGACAGAGAACTTATAACAAGCCAAAACCCGTATTCTAACCACGCATTTATAAAATTATATTCGGAAGCATTGAAAGAATATGAATTAAAAAACACTTTGAAATAGACCCTATGAAATTATCTAATAATACCATTTTAATAACAGGCGGAACTTCAGGAATTGGTTTTGAAATAGTTCAGCAATTTTATAATCTTGATAATAAATTAATTGTTACTTCCAGCAATCAACACAATTTGGACGAACTTAAAATTCAATTTCCTAAAATTGAAATACTGCTTTGTGATTTAAGCGATAGCATTTCAGTAATCAACTTAATCAACCAATGCTTGGAAAAACATAATGACATTAATGTTGTAATTAACAATGCAGGTATTCAAAATAATTACAACTGGCTGGACGAACAAGATGGTCACAGAAAAATTGAAGATGAGATACGAATAAATTTTACAAGTCCAATGCAGATTGTTTATGGATTACTCCCAATATTAGCATTAAAACAAACTGCAGCAATTGTTAATATTTCATCAGGACTTGCATTGGCTCCAAAAAAATCCGCGCCCATTTATTGTGCAACAAAAGCTGCAATTCACAATGCAACAAAAGCACTTCGTTACCAATTGGAGAATACAACGGTTAAAGTATTTGAAATACTGCCACCGCTGGTTGATACAGCAATGACAGAAGGGCGCGGAAAAGGTAAAATTACCCCCAAACAACTTGTAAATGAATTTTTAATCAATTTCAAAAAAGATCGATTTGAAAGTAATATTGGTAGAGTAAAACTTTTAAAATTCATACAGCAAATATTACCTAAACTTGCTGATGACCTAATGAAAAACGGATAGTAATCAAACCACCTAATAAAAAAATGCGATTGCAAAAATAGCAGATAAACAAGTAACTGATTTTTATTTTAGTAGTTTTATTTTTTTTGTTTAATTTACCTAAAAAAAATACTGATAATTTTACTTTTATCAGTTGATAATAATTCCAATCCATAAATGTTTCAAAAATCATTACTTCATAGTGTAGAACTTTCTCACGAAAAATCCCTTCAGACTTTGATTGAGAACCGTTCCGTTTTTTCACTGGAAAACTGTGAGCTGAGTCTCTTTGAAACACATCAGTATTCGGAAAAAATTCCTTTAGAATTTAATGATTTTGTTGTAACAAGTATGTTGAGAGGCAAAAAACGAATTCATTATCAGGATAGAACTCCATTTGAATATCTTCCGGGAGAAACGTTTATCGTTCCTCCAAAATCAGGTTTTAAAGTAGATTTTCCGGAAGCTTCTGAAAACAGACCGACGCAGTGCATTGCTTTGGCAATTGATAAAGGAATTATTAATGATACACTGGATTTTCTGAATGATAAATTTCCGAAAGAGGGAACAGGGAATTTATGGATAATTGATTTTGAGACTTATTATTTTTATAACAGTCAGGATTTAGCGAATGCCATCAACAAAATAACGAAAGAATGTATGAGCGAAAATGTTGCAAAAGATGCGCTTTCATATCTGAGTTTGCAGGAATTGATTATTCGGATTGTACAGACACAAACGGCAAAACGACTCGACCAAAACCAGTTTTTGGTTATGGAAGCCAATAGTCCGATTGCTTCTTCCGTCGATTATATCCGAAAACACATTGGTGAACCGATTCAGATGAAAGAACTCAGCAAATACGCCTGTATGAGTTCGAGTACATTTTACCGTAATTTTAAAAGAGAATTGGGTATGAGTCCGGCAGAATTTATCATTAAAGAAAAAATAAAATATGCCAAAAGACTTTTAAATAATCCTTATATTCATATCAATGAGGTTTCGTTTGCAACAGGTTTTGAAGACAGTAATTATTTTATACGGATGTTCAAAAAGTACGAAGGTATTACGCCGAAGCAATATCAGCTAATGAACACTTCTGTTTCGTAAAAAATAAAAAACATCTTAAAAAAGATGTTTTTTATTCATATTTTGATTAGTCCTAATTAATTTGCTTCTATGATAATTTTCATTGCTTTTTCTTTTGCTCCATTTAAAAATACTTGATATGCTTCTTCAATCTGGTCTAATTTGTAATGGTGCGTAATCAATGATTTTAGAGGAAGTTTGTTGGTTGCAGTCGCTTTCAGCAACATCGGTGTTGTGTTCGTATTGACCAATCCTGTTGTTATCGTAAGGTTTTTAATCCACAATTTCTGAATTTCAAAATCTACTTTCACGCCGTGAACACCAACATTGGCAAGATGACCTCCGGGTTTTACAATTTTTTGACAGATATCCCAGGTTGGAGGTATTCCCACTGCTTCGATTGCCACATCCACACCTTCTTCTCCAACAATTTTTTTAATTGCCTCTTCCGCATTTTCCACCGCAGAATTTACCGTATGCGTTGCCCCTAAAGTTTTAGCCAATTCTAATCGGTTTTCATCCATATCCACCATAATAATGGTTGACGGAGAGTAGAATTGAGAAGTTAATAAAACAGACATCCCAACTGGTCCCGCTCCAACAATAGCAATCGCATCGCCTGGTTTTACATTTCCGTATTGTACACCAATTTCGTGTCCTGTCGGAAGGATATCGCTCAACATTACTGCAACATCATCTTCGATTGTGTCCGGATATTTGTAAAGGCTGTTATCTGCGTGTGGAATTCTTGTATATTCTGCCTGAACTCCGTCAATCATATATCCTAAAATCCAACCTCCATCTTTACAATGAGCATATAATTGTTTTTTGCAGTATTCGCAGGAGCCACAAGATGTTACGCAAGAGATCAGCACTTTGTCACCCACTTTAAAATTGGTTACACTTTCTCCCACTTGTTCTATGATTCCGATCCCTTCGTGTCCTAAAATTCTTCCTGGTGTTATTTCAGGATTTTTTCCTTTGTAGATTCCCAAATCGGTTCCACAAATAGTTGTTTTTACGATTTTTACAATCGCATCGGTAGGTTTTAAGATTTCAGGTTTTGGTTTTTCCTCGTATTTAATGTCGTGGTCGCCGTAATAAACTAATGCTTTCATATTGTCTTTAATTTTTATTAATCTTCAAATGTATTTGAATATATAGAAAGCAGATAGCACGATTAATGCAAATTGTAGCATTAATCCATTATTTCCAGTTGCAGGTTTATCACTTTTTACAAAAATAAAAAACCTACAACGAATCTGTTTCATTAAGGTAAAGGTTCAGATGTGAGTTGTTACATTGGTTGAGGTTATCTTAACAGGAGACTCTACAATCATTTAAGCGGATATAGATACATTTAAAAGTATTAAATATATTTAAGCTGTATATAGGGGTGAATGATTTAGAAAATTCTCTAATTGTATTTGAGATTTTTCTTATTGATAACGCTATAATCTATTAACTAATTATCGTCTTCTTCAAACCAAACTAAAAAAATAATTTTTAAAAATTTGCATATTGTTGTTGTGAATATTATATTTGCAACAACAAAAATATATTTAGACAATGAAACAATTAACATTCGCATCATTACAGGTGAAAAATTTAGATGCATCAAAAGAGTTTTATACTGAGAAATTAGGGTTTGAAATACAAGATGTAAATCCGCAGGCGTGTGTTTTTAAGTATAACGAAGGAGAAGCAAGTTTCGCAATTCGTACACCGCTTGAAGCGCTTGAGGGTAGGGAACTAGGTACAGGAGTTGCACTTTGGTTTGCTGTAGAAGAAAACGTTGATCAACTAAAAGAAAAACTAATTTCTAACGGGGTACAGACGACCGGACCAATTATAGAAACACCTTTTGGAAGAGCATTTCATATATTGGATCTTGACGGTTATAAACTTACTTTCCTAGAGTCAAAATAATTAAAGCAAATTATAGCGAACAGGGTTTGTAAGTTTATAAAAAATAGAAAACAAGAAAATAAAGTATTGGTTAGCAGTAGCGTCCAAGGATCACGTTAAAAATGGAATTGCACAGGGAATCGCCCAAGCCTATCACGGAAAAGCGGCTCCGTTAAAGAGAATGGCGAAAGGCGATTTTATCATCTATTATTCGGGAAAGCAAACATTGGGAAAAACTGAGAAGTGTCAGAAATTTACAGCCTTGGGTGAAGTAAAGGATGACAAAGTTTATGATTATCAGGTTTCTGATAATTTTTGCCCCTCAAGAAGAAACATAGAATTCATTCCATCACGGGATACATCTGTTCTTCCATTAATTAATGATCTGGATTTTATTGAAAATAAGCAGAATTGGGGGTATCAGTTCCGTTTAGGTTTTTTTGAAATCAACAGGCACGATTTCGAGCTAATTTCATCAAAAATGCTTAATAATAATGTCTAAAGAAATTGAATTTCATTTTAAGAGTCCAAAGAATAGTCCGGGGTATTTGCTTGGGCAGGTAACGATGCTTTGGCAACGGAAAATAAAAAAATGTCTGGATCCGTTGGATTTAACACAGACACAATTTGTTTTATTGGCGGCGTTAGGCTGGCTTTCTAAAACCAGTAATTCGGTAACTCAGGTTGATATCGCAAATCAAAGTAATACCGACCGAATGATGGTTTCAAAAGTTTTGCGTACGTTGGAAGAGAAAGGCTTTTTAACAAGACAGGAACATAAGACAGATACCAGAGCAAAAACTATTCAGCTAACTGATAGCGGCGCAGAGGTACTACAAAAAGCTCTGATAGAAGTTGAGAATACTGATCTGGAGTTCTTCTCCATATTGGAGGATGAGGTTTCAAATTTTAATAAATATATGTCTGTACTTATTGAAGAACACAATAAATAGAGGTAATGACATACTTAATGTGCCATACACTTAGCTGTATAAAATTACGACAATCAACTAAAGTGTTTGTTCAAACAATCTTTGATTTTCAATTAAGAAAGATAATTTTGTACACCAAAGTATATAATTACCTTAATTTTTTAACAAATATTACAGACACGCCCATATGTATTATGTGAAAATTTCGTGTGGGATAATCTAAAATACTATCATTTAATTTTCATTAGTAAATTGATTACCAAATATATGATTCAGAATTTGTAAACTGTGGCGTTGGTGTAATATGATATTTATGCTGAACTAGCATCTGAAGAATTATTGCTTAATTGCAATTACAAGATGCAAAAAGATCAGAAGATGGTGAAATGTTTAATTTGATATTGATATTACAAGTGAAATTCTAGGTGATTCAGATTAAAATGGAGTAACTTTGCATCTATAAAAATTGTACTTTTAAGACAGATTTTTTATAGATGTAAAATTATAAAATAGCTGATGGATATACTTAAATTTCTTGATCTAGAAAGGTCAAAATCCATTCATTTCGATGAAGAGAAATCATTGGGCAGTGAGGCTGTTATTATACAAGAATTAAAGGAAAAGGAATTTGGCATTGACTTAGTTTATTTTAACAGAGACGAAAATACCAACAGTAGTTTTCCTGCTGTTTTTTTAAAAAAAGTTTCGAACTTCAGTAGTGAAGAGATATTAAAAGATATTGCTGAAACTCAGCGTAAGATTTGGAACTACAAAAAAGTCCTTTTTTTATACGTTTACTCTGATAATGAAATTAGAATTTACAATTGTTCCGAAAAACCACTTCTTTTAAGTAAAGATGCTTTTAATTACAAAAGTGAACTTCAAACTATTGAAATACAGTCTTATCTATATTCGGATAAGGTTAGGTTACAAGAGCTTAATCAGCTGTTTTCGAGAATAGCAATTGATACTGGGATTATCTGGACTTTGGAGGAAGCACAATTTATTAGAGATAAAGTCAATTTACAAAAACGAGTAGATAATTTTTTAGTAAAAAGTTTTGTCAATACGAGTTCTTTTATACAGAGTCAGGGATTAGGAATTGAACTGATTCATAAAATTATACTCCGTTCATTATTTCTTTTGTATCTTGAAGATAGAGGCGCAGCTGAAAAAGATTTTTACAATCAAATACAGGAAGGTGCAGAATCATATTTTGATATTTTAGATGATGTTGATGCTACTTATACTCTTTTCACAAAGTTGGCCACACATTTTAACGGCAATGTATTTACTATAGATGATTCGGAGCAGCGTCTAAGTCAAGAGCAGTTACTTATTATTAAGACTTGTTTTATCAGAGGAAGAGAAAAGAATGATACAAAACAATTATTTGATGATGATTGGAAACATTTCAGACTTTTTAACTTTAAGATAATTCAAATTGAATTACTAAGTGAAATATATGAAAATTTCTTATCGGAAACCGATCCTATTTTGAAGGAGGATTCTGGAACCTACTATACGCCCCCTTCTTTGGTGGAGTTTATTTTAAACGAAAAACTCCCTGTTAATTCTGGGGAAAAAGAGTATGAAGTAAAAGTTTTAGATCCCAGCTGCGGGTCTGGGATTTTCTTGGTAGAAAGTTTCAAACGGTTGGTAAAGAGGTATGAAAATGCACATAGTTTATCATCTCTTTCTGATTTTGACACTTTGGTTCAAATTTTAAAAGATAATATTTTCGGCATCGAGATTCATCCGCAAGCTATTAAAGTTGCTGCTTTTAGTTTGTATATGGCTTTAGTCGATAAACTAGATCCTAAAAATCTTTGGCAGGACAGGAAATACAGGTTACCCTATCTGATTGATGACTCAAATGAAGCGAACGAAGAAAAAAAGGGGAAAAACCTTTTTTGCAGAGATACCATTTCTGATTTATCTGCGATAGACGAATTAAAAGATTTTCAACTGGTTGTGGGGAATCCGCCTTTCGGAACAGATCAATTATCTGAAACTATTAGATATTACTGTGATAAAGAAAAGTTTGCTAAAGAAAAAGTTTTACCTTTTCTTCATAAAGCAACCACATTTGCACCTAAAGGGGAAATTGTATTGATTTTTAATACAAAAGTACTTACTAATACAGGTACAACTTACCAAAACTTTAGAAATTGGCTTTTCAATAAATGTTATGTCGAAAAGGTATTTAATTTTTCGATTTTACGCAAAGCAAAAAAAGGTTTCGGAGGTCAGCTATTTGGAGATGCGACAGGTCCAATTAGTATCGTTTGTTATAAAAATGAAATACCAGATCATCAAAGCGATACCATTACTTACTACGCGCCAAAAACGTATGTCAAATCTAATGTTATTGAGGGTTTAAGTATTGATTGGACGGACATAAAATACTTACCTAGGGAGGAATGTAAGCAGCCGGATACCAAAATATGGAAAGTTGCGATGTGGGGTGGGTTAAACGACTGGGAGTTGATAAAACGTCTCAGTTCTCCTAAGTTGGACACAATCGAACAATTTATAAATAAAACAAATATAAGCTCTGGAGTAGGGTTTCAAATTCTTACACAAGAAAAAGATGCTCCAAAGTATTCAGAAGTTTTAACAAAACTAGATTATTTAGATACTGATTTTATTAAAAAGTATTATACTCCTAAAGAAGATTTGGCACCAGTGGTTAATGTTATAAAAACACAAAAAGCAAAAAAATTCTATAAAGAGTTTTATAATGTAAATCACGTTGATGAAATTGAAGAGCTTACAGCATTCCGACGATTAGGTGATATCGATGCATTTATTAATCCACACATTATTGTAAAAAAAGGATTAGAAAATAATAGTGTTTGCGCATCCTATATTGAACAAAAATGTTCATTTAGAGATGGTGTATATGGTTTTTATACCGATGGTAGCAATGATGATAATTTGTTTGTTCTATTAAGTTATTTCAATTCAAAGCTAAGTTCTTATTATCTATTTATGACAATTTCTTCTTATGGAATAGAAAGGGAGCAGATAATGAAAAACGAGTATTTATCTATTCCAATTAATTTAGATGAAGAACAAAGCTTAAATATTAAGGATTCGACAAAAAATATTTTGTCACAAATTAAATCAAAGACATTTTTAGAAGATGATTTTGAGAATCAAGAAATTGATTATTTTATAAATCTAAATATAGATAATGTAATATATGAAAGTTTTGATTTTGATGAATACGAAAGAGCACTTATAAGTGACAGTATAATCTACAATATTGATTTATTTCATAAACAGGAAAGTTCCATCGCATTGTGCGCAACTTTAAAAGAGCAACCCTATGAATATGCGCAAATAATTGTTGCAAAATTAAATGAATTTCTGGAGGGTCAAGATGTTTTTGTAAATGCAACAGTTTACAAATCAAGAAGCCTAAAATCTTCTCCATTGATGATAATCAAGCTTTCGCACGACACAGTAAAAAAGGATATTTTATTCTCTGAAGAAATGGTTGATGATGAATTAGAAGAGTTGGACAGGAATCTGTGGGAAAAAGAAGCTACAAACATTTATTTTAGAAAGAAACTTAATTTTAAAATAGATAACGATATCTATATGGTTCGTCCCAATCAACGAAGGTTTTGGTCTCAATCAATGGCCTTGGAAGATTCTTCTGAGTTAATCGTGGAAATATTAAATGGAATTCACGATGAAGCTTAGTGATGTTTACATAAAAGCTTTTGCTGAAGATTGTATTGTACTAATTGTTAATGCGTATAATACTGTAATTGCTGAAAAAAAATATCAAACTGATTGGCTTGAGAATGATTTCTCAGAATTGCTAGGGCATCATGTTAATGAGAACGAACTTTCCTTGAAAAAAGGTATTACCTGTAAAACTGAAAAAAAGTTAATTAAAGAGGTAGACAGTCAGTTGAAAGGTTTTGCAGATAAACTTCCAAGAATCGATTTTGTGTATTTTAAAGTCTGGAAGATGCAGAGATTTGAATGTTATATGGAGGCCAAAAGACTAAAAGAAAATGATTCCGCTCTAAAACGAGCTTATATAAATGAAGGGATGGACAGATATATATCTGAAAAATATCCAATAGGATGCATGCTGGGGTATAATCTTGAAGGAGATGTAGAAAAAACAATTGATGGTGTAAATTCTTTAATAATAAAAGATAAGAGAAATTCTGAAACCTTAAATCTTATTTCAAACAAACTCCATAAATCTTATTACGAATCTAACCATACGACAATTGGTATTTTAAAGCACATAATATTTCAATTTCCAACTATTTGAAAAATTAGTTCCTTCTGTAGTGGTTCAGATATGGCGTTTTATAAAAGATTTTTAATAATCATAATAATAGAAAAATATATTGCAAGATAAAATGATGACTAAAGAATGTACTAACTTATACAAGATGGTACAAATGTGGAGCTGTTAATTTGGTTTAAATAACTATGAATGAATTTCAGAATCAATATATTTTAATTGACTAGTAAAAATGTTTAAGAATTTTATATTTGAGAATCTGGTATTTACAATGATTTTTCATGAGATTTAGTAAAACAATTTGCAAAAAATAAAAAAAGACCTATATTTGCACCAGTAAAAACAAACAATCTTAATCTTGTTTAAAAAGTGACCTATTCGGTGACCTAAAAATAAGAGAACGATATAAAGCTTATGGATAGGGAGTTTTTCAAATCAGAACAAGTCCCGTCCGGATCGCATCAAATCCTACAATTTTATTGTAGGATTTTTTCGTTTGATGTCTTAGTCTTGTTTGATGATAATTAAAAAATAAGATATAACAATTTGTTTTAATTTCTATATAATGATTTATTATTTTATATAAGTCCAAAAAATGGCTTACTTTTTGAGAATATGTGAGTATTTTTGAGAGCAAAGAAAATATAAACCAGGTTTAGATCATTTATATATCATGATATTAATTGTTGATGATAATCAAAACAATATTTATTCATTAAAGAAATTACTGGAATCCAAAGATTTTCAGGTAGATACAGCGGAATCCGGAGAAGAAGCGCTGGGGAAAGCACTGAAAAATAATTACGCATTGATCATCCTGGATGTACAAATGCCAGGAATGGATGGTTTCGAAGTTGCAGAAACTTTTGCGGGATATAGCAAAACCAAAGAGATTCCCATCATATTTTTATCTGCCGTCAATACAGAAAAGCAATTTATTACCCGGGGATACGAATCCGGAGGTATAGATTATGTGACAAAACCTATCGATCCCGATATTCTTTTACTGAAGGTGAAAACTTTTTACAATTTGCAGGAAAACAGCCTTGCAATGAAAAAAAGTCAGCAAAGTCTGGAGTTGGAAGTCAAAGGAAGACGTGAGGCGCAAGTGACGATGAGGTCGGAAATTGATCATTTTCATCTGATGCTGGAAGCCCTGCCTCAAATCGCTTTTACACTTGATGGTAATGGAAAAGTTACTTTTGTGAATAGCAAGTGGTTCCAATATTCTAAATCTGAAAACATATTCCCACAAACTCATCCCGATGATCACAGTATTCTTCTGGAGTTTGAGCGTTGCCGAAGAAAAGGAAGTGCTTTACAATTGGAATCTCGGATAAAAAATATAGAAACAGGCGAATTCAGGTATCATTTATTAAGAATGTCGCCAGTTTATAATGGTAAATCAATTAAAAATTGGGTAGGAACTTTTACAGATATCGAAGATCAGAAAAAAGTAGAAAAAGAAAAGGACGAATTCCTAAGTATTGCCAGCCACGAGCTCAAAACACCATTGACCAGCATCAAAGCTTATATGCAGCTTTTGGAACGTAAACTGAAAGGTTATGATGGAAATACTGAAGCCAGTTTTGTAACGAAAGCTTTGTCACAAGTAGAAAAGCTAAACACCTTAATTACCGACCTTTTAGATGTTTCCAAAATTGAAAATGGAAAACTGAAGATTAATAAGAAAAGAAATAATCTGGATAATGTCATTAACAATGCAATTGATACAATTCTTCAAACGCACGATGATAAAGTGAAAATTACACGTCACGGCTTCATTCCTGATATTCTGATTCCCTTTGATGAGATCAGAATTGAGCAGGTTTTGATTAATTTCCTGACTAATGCAATCAAATATTCTCCGGAAAATAATCAGGTTATCGTCACAACTTTTGTAGATGAAACCGAAGTTAGAGTTAGTGTTACAGACTTCGGAATTGGTATTCCTGATTTCAAACAAGATGCTGTTTTTAAGAAATTTTACAGAGTAGAAGAGTCATCTTTACAGTTCCAGGGAATGGGAATCGGACTTTATATTTGTTCAGAAATCATCAATCAGCACGATGGAACCATTGGGTTGTCGAGTGTTGTAGAGGAAGGTTCTACGTTTTATTTCACATTACCTTTAAATTAATTTTATGCCGAAAAAAGTTATCAGAAATCTACAATTCGGGATTGGGTTTTCATTATTTATATTAATTGCAAGTTCGATTGCATCGTATTGGAGTATCCAAAAACAGATGCAACATCGTGAAAAAGTATCCAAAAGCAGAAAGTCTATGACGGCTGTAAAAGATGTTTTGATTTCGCTACTCGATGCAGAAACAGGAAACAGGGGATTTCAGCTGACAGGAAAAGAAAACTTTCTTGAGCCATATAATCGTAGCATAAATGATTACCATAAAGCAATAGAACTTGCTAAGAAAGATATTACAAATGATGAACAACTTGAGCGTTTGAAAAGTCTGGAGCAGAATGTGGATGGTAATATGAGCAATCTGAAACAATTTGTCCAGAACAAACGCAACGGAATTTCAATGACTCAGGATCAGATGATGATGAGCAAAGTTTATATGGATAAATGCAGAATTCTGGTTCATAATTTTGTCCAGTTTGAAGAAGCACAATTGGCTCAGAAAAACAAGGATTTGGACAATTCTTCCAATACAACTGTGCTATTTATCATATTTTCTGCATTAGCCGCAATTGGCGTTACCATATTTTTCTATGTTAAACTCAGAAATGATTTGCTAAGAAGAGATAAACTTGAAAAAGAACTGAAAGCAAAAGATCTGGAAATTTCCAATCGCGTCAATGTGATTCAGCAAGTGGCAAGTCGCGTTTCTAATGGCGATTATAATCAAAGATTAGTAGATACTTATGATGGCGACTTAGGCGATCTGGTAGAGTCTCTCAATCATATGACGGATTCTCTGAAAGAATCATTTGATAAAATCAACCAAAGTGACTGGCATCAGAAAGGTTTGGCTTTGATTAATGAATCTTTGGTTGGGAACAAATCTGTAAGCCACGTCACCATCGATTCCCTGAATCAATTAATTGAATATGGAAATTGTACAAATGGTGCCGTTTATTTATTTGAAGACGGCGTGTTGAGACTTACAACAGCTTTCGGACTGGAAAGTAATATGAAGCAGACTTTCGAGCCTGGAGAAGGAATGGTTGGTCAGGTATTTATGCAGAAAACGCCGAAGGTTTATAATGATCTTGATGAAAATGATTTTGCAGTTTCATTCGCAAGCGGAAAAGTAAAAATCAACGGAATTGTATTAATTCCTATTATATTGAATAATGATTGTATCGGAATTTTAGAATTAAGTTCAAATACTAATTTCAATCCAGATCAAATCGAATACTTTGTCGAAAGCTGCCGAAATATCGCTATTGCACTCAACGCTGCAAAAGGCCGTGAAAAGGAGCAAAGATTATTGGAAGAAACCCAGGCACAGTCAGAAGAATTACAAGTTCAGCATTCCGAATTGGAAAATCTAAACACAGAATTAGAAGCACAGGCTCAAAAACTTCAGGCTTCTGAAGAAGAATTGAAAGTACAGCAGGAAGAACTGATGCAGACTAATACGGAGCTGGAAGAGCGTTCAAAATTATTAGAAGAAAAAAATCACCTGATTGCTCAGCGAAATTCAGAAATTCAGAAAAAAGCTGAAGAGTTAGAATTAAGTACAAAATATAAGTCTGAATTCCTGGCAAATATGTCGCACGAATTGAGAACACCTTTGAACTCAATTCTACTTCTTTCAAGATTAATGGCAGAAAACTCTGATGATAATCTGAATGAAGACCAGATAGAATCTGCAAAAGTGATTCAAAGTTCCGGAACAAGTTTGTTGACATTGATTGACGAAATATTAGATCTTGCAAAAATCGAATCCGGTAAAATGTCTCTTGAATATCAGGAAGTTTTCTTCGAAGATGTTGTGAAAGACTTGAAGAATCTAATGGGACCTGTGGCCAAAAATAAAGGAATACAATTCAATATCAATATCGAAAATGATCTTTCCAAAACCATTGAAACAGACAGGTTACGTCTGGATCAGGTGTTACGAAATCTTTTATCCAACGCTATTAAATTTACAAGAGAAGGAAGTGTCAATTTAAATATAAAACAAGATCCTAAAAATGAAGATCTCATCATTTTCTCTGTAAAAGATACTGGAATCGGAATTCCTGAAGAAAAACAACTGGTTATCTTTGAGGCTTTCCAACAAGCTGATGGATCTACACAACGTAAATTTGGTGGTACTGGTTTGGGATTATCAATCAGCCGAGAAATTGCAAAATTACTGGGCGGCGAATTAGTTGTTAAAAGTGAATTGAACGAAGGAAGCGAGTTCAGTCTGATTATTCCGAAAGATGAATTATCAAAAATAAATAAGATCCAAAAGAATGAAATTTTAGATCAGGTTATTTACGATGAAGATATTGAGGAAGTCAAAAGCATCATCGATTACAACGAATATGGAATTACCACGCCAATAAATGATTTACAAATTCCTGAAGATGTAGATGACGATAGAAACAATATTGAAAAAGATGATAAAGTCATTCTGATTGTAGAAGATGATACCAATTTTGCGAAAGCATTATTGAAATATGCAAGGCTTCAGAATTACAAAGGAATTGTAGCCGTGAGAGGAGATTACGCTTTGTCCGCTGCTTTGCAATATCATCCTTCCGCAATTTTACTGGATGTTCAGCTTCCTGTAAAAGACGGCTGGCAGGTGATGGACGAGCTGAAGGCCAATCCGCAGACCAAACCAATTCCGGTTCACATGATGTCTGCAATGCAAGTAAGACAGCAAAGTCTTATGAAAGGTGCAATTGATTTTATCAACAAACCCGTTGCTCTAGATCAGATGAATGAAGTTTTCCAAAAGATTGAAGCAGCTTTGAAAAAATCTCCGCAAAAAGTGCTTATTGTAGAAGAAAATGCAAAACATGCCAATGCACTTTCTTATTTCCTGAGTAATTTCAATATCTCATTGTCTGTAGAAGATAATGTAGAAGACAGTGTGAAAGCTTTGACTTCTGAAAGTGTAGATTGTGTGATTCTGGATATCGGTCCGGATCGTAGAAATGCTTATAAAATCATCGAATCAATCAAAGCTTACGAAGGTCTGGAGAACTTACCAATCATCATTTTTACCGAACGCAATTTATCCAAATCCGAAGAACTGAAAATCAAACAATACGCAGATTCTATCGTAGTGAAGACAGCTCATTCTTACCAAAGAATCTTGGATGAGGTTGGATTATTTCTACATTTGGTCGAGGAAAAAAATAGTTCTGCAGAAACCATCAGAAACAAAACTTTAGGTTCGTTGACAGAAGTTTTGAGCGGCAAGAAAATCCTTGTTACAGATGATGATGTCCGTAATATATTCTCATTGTCCAAAGCTTTGGAAAAATACAAAGTGGAAGTAGTCCTGGCGATGGATGGCAAACAAGCTCTCGAACAAATCAAGCAAAATCCGAACATCGATGTCGTGCTGATGGATATGATGATGCCGGAAATGGATGGCTACGAAACGATTCAGGAGATCAGAAAAATGCCTGCTTATAAAAAACTGCCAATCATTGCTGTTACCGCAAAATCTATGATTGGAGATCGGGACAAATGTCTGCAGGCAGGCGCGTCAGATTATATCACAAAACCTGTGGATATAGATCAGTTATTGTCATTGTTACGTGTTTGGTTATATGAAAATTAAAAACTGTTTAGATTTTTTATGAGTACGAGAATTTTAATCGTGGATGACGATCCGAATAATATTTTTGCATTAAGATTAACCCTGAAAGCCCGTAAATATGAACTCGAAAGTTGTATGATGGCAGATGAGGCAATCAGAATTTTAAAAGAAGATAAAGACTTCTGTGTTGTATTGATGGATATGATGATGCCGGAAATAGATGGCTATGAAGCGATAAAGATTATTAGAAATACACCGGAAATCAGCAAGATTCCCATCATAGCTGTGACAGCGCAAGCGATGGATGAAGACAGACAAAAGTGTCTGGAAGCCGGTGCACAAGATTATATTAAAAAACCCATTGATGTAGATCTGCTACTGACAGCAATACAAAAACACTGCTAATGCTAGAACCAAGTATCGTAAAGGAGAATGAAATAGAACATCTGATAAAAGATATCTATGAATCTTACGGTTACGATTTTTCACTGTACAGCCGGGCATCTTTCACAAGAAGGATCAATCGGATATGTATGATGGACAGATTTACCAGCTATGCAGAACTCCGTTATCAGGTTCTGAACGAGCCAGATTATTTTAAACATTTTATTGAACAAATTACGGTGAATGTCACAGAAATGTTTCGTGATCCGATGTTTTTCAAATCGCTTCGTGAGAAGATTTTACCGCAACTGGGAACTTTTCCTTTGATTAGAATTTGGGTTGCAGGTTGCTCAACAGGAGAAGAAGCATATTCAATTGCAATTTTATTGAAGGAAGCGGGACTTTATCATAAATGTTTGATTTACGGGACAGATATTAATCCTTCTGTTTTGGAAACGGCAAGAGCAGGCGTTTTCCCGATGTATCAGATGAAAACCTATTCCGAGAATTATATGCTTTCCGGAGGTAAAAAAGATTTCTCGGATTATTATACTGCCAATTATGATAATGCAAGATTTGATAAAGCACTTCAGGAAAAGTTGATTCTTTCAACGCATAATTTAGTTTCTGACAGTTCATTTAATAGCTTTCAGCTTGTGATTTGCCGGAATGTTTTGATCTATTTTGATAAAGAATTGCAGGAACGTGTGTTTGATTTGTTTGATGCAAGTCTTGAGAATTTGGGTTATCTGGCTTTAGGTTCAAAAGAAACTTTACGGTTTTCAAATTTGAATAAATTTTATCATCAGGTTGATGATCAGAAAATCTGGAAAAAAGTAGATCATAACTAAAGCTATGGAAGCAAAAGATCTTAAAACAGAATTGATTGTGATCGGTGGATCTGCGGGCAGTTTGCAGGTTATCCTCGAAACGATCAAAAATCTGAATGGAGATCTCGGCTTTCCCATTGTTTTGGTTCTTCACCGCAAGGCTCAGGCAGAAAGTATTCTTCCAAAGCTGTTGCAGCAGTTTTCTACAATCGATGTTATTGAAATCGAAGACAAAACGGAGATCCTTAATAACAAAATATACATCGTTCCTTCGGATTATCATCTGTTGTTTGAAAGTCGGAATGTTGTTTCGCTGGATGGTTCGGAGAAGATGAATTATTCGCGTCCGTCTATAGATGTTACTTTCAGATCAGCGGCTGAAATTTTTGAGGAGAGTGTTATAGGCGTTCTTTTGTCTGGTGCCAATTCGGATGGAGTAGAAGGTCTTAAATATATCAAGAAAAATAAAGGCCAAGTTTGGATTCAGGATCCGGAAACTGCTGATGTGGATTATATGCCAAGACAAGCAATACAAAATGTAAAATATGATCTAATTGTAAGACCTGATAATCTTGCAAATTATATAAATGAATTAAAATAACTAACTATATATACTAATGAATAAGATTTTAATTTTTGACGATGATGCAAGCATTCTGGAAGTCATCACTATCATTTTTGAAGAAAATGGATACAAAGTAGAGATTTCGGAAACTTCGCACGACATTATAGAAAAAGTGTCAAAGTTTCGTCCGGATGTTATCTTGATGGATAATTGGATTCCGAATATCGGTGGCGTGGAAGCTACAAAGCTTCTGAAAAATCACGAAGAGTTTAAAAATATTCCGGTCATTTATGTAACAGCAAATAATGACATTGCAACTTTGGCAGAAAACGCACAGGCTGATGATTATGTCGCAAAACCTTTTAATCTCGAGGATTTAGAAGAGAAAGTGGCACATTACATGAATTTGAAATAAATTTAGTTTTTAAAATCTATAACAAGAAACTCTTCCAAATGATGGAAGGGTTTCTTGTTTATTAAATCTTTTATTTTATGAATGAAAATCAGGATTAATCTTCAAGTCATTCAGATCCAACTGTAGTTCTGCTTTTCTGATTTCTTCGTCTTCATAATATTTTTCTTTTCTCATTTGGAAGATCTCTACTCTTTGTTTGTCATAGATTTCCTTTAATATTTCTTCGAAGTTATCAATCTCCTGTGATGTACAATTATTACATTCCATCAGGTCGAGTTGGTTCTCTGTATTTTCTGTTTCTAATGAGATTTGCATCTGATAATTCTTTAACAAATTACTTCTCTGCAGAACATCGCTGTAGTTTTTATTAATATGACTTAATGCTAATCTGTTAAGCCTGATTTGAATCTGTGCTTCCTGCTGTTCCTGTGGCAATACAACATCCATAGATGGCATATCAAGCTTTTTCACAATGAAAGGCAAAGATAATCCCTGAACAACCAAGGTAATGAAGATCACCACAAATGTTATCAATAAAATTAAATTTCGGTGCGGAAAAGGCGATCCATCGGGCAATAGATATGGAATCGAAAGTGCTGTTGCCAAAGAAACCACACCACGCATTCCTGCCCAACCAATCACCAGTGGTCCTTTCCAGCCTGGATGCTGCTCTTTTCTTACAGATTTGAAAAGCCATCTCGGAACAAATGCAGCCGGATAAATCCATATAAATCGAATAGCAATAGCCACAATACTAATAATCACACCATACTTAATCCCTTGTATCAATGATGCTTCTTCCAATCCGTGAATGATGGAAGGAAGTGATAATCCAATTAATATAAAAACCATTGCATTCATTACGAAAATGACAGTTGTCCAGACGCCAAGCATATTGAGTCTTGTGTTTCCGTTTTTGAAAATTTCGTGAGATCTGTAAGAGATGAAAAGTCCACCAGTTACAACAGCCATTACTCCTGAAAAATGAAATTGTTCTGCTCCAAGATATAAAATGTAAGGTGTCATTATGGTCAAAGCAGCATCAATTGCTGAGGTTGTCGGTAGATAACGATGGATGAGATACATAATTCCGCCGCCAACAAGTCCGCATACAATTCCCATTCCGGCAACTAAGAAAAACTGCCCAACTGCAACGTGCATAGAGAAACTGCCAGTCAAGATAGCTGCTAAAGCAAATCGGAAAACAATCAAGGATGACGCATCATTTACAAGACTTTCGCCTTCCAGAATACTTACAATACGCTTCGGAATTGGTAATCCTTTTAAAACCGAAGTGGCTGCAACTGCATCGGGAGGAGAGATGATCCCACCAAGTAAAAATCCTAATGCCAGTGTAAAACCGGGAATCATAGCCTGAGAAAGGTAGGCCACAATGACTGATGTTGCGAAAACCAACCCGAAAGCTAATAGAGAAATCGGTCTTTTCCATTTCCAAAAGTCATTCCAGGATGTGTACCACGCAGCTTCATACAATAGTGGCGGAAGGAAAATCAGAAAGACCAGTTCTGGATCTAATTCTATTTCAGGTATTCCAGGGAGTAGACTGATTGCCAGACCTGCAATAACCAGGAATATTGGATAAGCAATCTTCATTTTTCTGGCAACCATCACCATCATAAAAACGGAGAACAATAAGGCTAAAATCAATAATAAATTATGATGCATTTGTGTAAGAATTGAAGTGATTTAAGTTGTAAAAATATCATTCTATCTATTAAAATCCTATATCATAAATCAATTAATTTAATTATTAAACCTAATGATATGGATTCTGTAATTAATACTTTAATTATAAGTCTGTTATAGAACTATTTTCCTACTTTTAGTTTTTCGAAATTTCAACAGTTAAATTGTAACAAAATGACATTCATAACTACAAATAAATCAAATATTTTTATCAAGAAATGAAAAAGATCTCACTTACAGCATTAATGTTAGCTTCTTTGGTAAGCACCGTTTCTGCCCAATCCAAACAAAACGCTTTGGAATTGACTTATATGGACACCACTGTTCGTCCTCAAGATGATTTTTACAACTATGTCAACGGAACTTGGATGAAGACTGCCAAGATTCCTGCGGACAAGCCAAGCTGGGGATCCTTCACACAGTTGAGAGAGACTACAGATATGAATTCATTGGGACTTTTGGATAATATCCTAAAGGAGAAATTCGAAAACGGTTCCGAAGGGCAGAAGATCCAGGCGCTTTACCAGACTTACATGGATATGAACAAGCGTAATGCAGATGGTCTTAATCCAATCAAAGGAGATCTTGCTAAAATTGATGGAATCAAGAATCTTGCTGACCTTCAAAAATATCTTATCGATGCGACTAAGAGAGGCGACAACTCATTCTACGAGTGGGGTGTAGATGGCGATCTTAAGGATTCTAAGATGAATGCTGTCTATTTGGGAGATGCATCTCTGGGTCTTGGCAGAGATTATTACCAAAAAGATTCTCCGAAAAATACAGAAACTATCGAGGAATACAAAAAATATGTAGCTCAGGTTCTTACTGAAATCGGATACAAAAATTCTGCTGTAGTTGCAGGACAGATTGTAGATTTCGAAAAGAAAATCGCTAAAACTTTGCTTACGAATGAGCAGATCCGTGATGCGACTTTACAATACAATCCAAAAACTTTACCTGAACTAAAAGCATTAGTTAAGAACATCGATCTTCCAAAATATCTGGCTGAAGTTGGAGTTAAGACTGATAAAGTAATCATCGGGGAACTTGGTTATTATAAGAATCTTGATACTTTCCTGACAGAGAAAAACATTCCTTTGATCAAGGATTATTTGAAGTTCAACTTGGTTTCTGGCAGCGCAGGTTACCTTAATGAGAAATTGGACACCATGAGATTTGATTTCTACAGCAAATATCTTCAAGGTCAACAGGAACAAAGAGCGATGAACAAAAGAGCGCTTGGATTGATCAATGGTGTTGTAGGCGAAGCTTTCGGAAAAGTATATGTTGATAAATATTTTACACCTGAGGCTAAGGCGCAAATGTTGACTTATGTGGATTATCTTAAGAAAAGTTTTGCCGTTCACATCAACGGACTGACTTGGATGTCTTCTGTAACTAAGACCAAAGCATTAGAAAAACTAAATAAATTCACAGTTAAAATTGCTTATCCCGATACTTGGAAAGATTATTCTAAGTTAACTCTTAAGTCTGAAAAAGATGGCGGGACACTTTATGCAAATCTTCAAAACGTTTCCAGCTGGCATTATCAGAAAGAAATAGAAAAAGTTGGAAAACCGGTGGACAAAGCAGAGTGGGGAATGTCTCCACAAACTGTGAACGCTTATTACAACCCGGTAAACAACGAGATCGTTTTCCCTGCAGCGATTCTTCAACCACCTTTCTTCAATCCTGCGGCAGATGCTGCGGTTAACTTTGGTGGAATTGGAGCGGTAATCGGTCACGAGATGACACACGGTTTTGATGACAGTGGCGCACAATTCGATGGCGACGGTAACCTGAAAGACTGGTGGACTGCTGAGGATAAAGCGAACTTCGAGAAAGCAACTAAAAGTTTAGCTGCTCAGTACGATACTTATTCGCCTGTAAAAGATATCCATGTAAACGGAACTTTCACAAACGGAGAGAATATTGCCGATCTTGGAGGTGTGAATATTGCTTACGATGCATTGCAAATGTACCTGAAAGACAAAGGAACGCCAGGCAAAATTGATGGTTATACACCGGATCAAAGATTCTTCCTAAGCTGGGCAACTGTTTGGAGAACACTTTCTACTGAGAAGTTTATGACAAACCAAGTAAAGACAGATCCACACTCTCCGGGACTTTACAGAAGTTTCGGACCATTGGTAAACACAGAAGCTTTCTACAAAGCATTTGATGTGAAGCAAGGCGACAAGCTTTACAAAAAACCTGAGGAAAGAGTAAAAATCTGGTAAGATCTTATTCTAAATAAAATGACAAAGTCCCGTGAATTTCACGGGACTTTTTTTGTTATAACTGTTTCTGAATTTGATTTTTAATTAATGATATTTGGAAGAAAAAGACAAGTATTCTTCTGTCATACTACATGTGCTATCTGGGTAATGTGATATATTGTTTAGGTTGATAAAGTGTATGCTATTTCAAGATGAGAAGCTTACTCTTTAGTGATAGGGAGTTTACTTTTTATCCTCATTATCCACCATTTAAATACAAAAAACCCGCTCAATTGAGCGGGTTTAATAATTAATTTAATTCCTAAGAATTATTTTTTGATCGCTTTGAAAGTTTTAACGCTTCCGTCTTCCATTTTAAGGTTTACGATATATAGACCTGATTGTAGGCTAGAAAGGTTAAGCTCTGCTGATGGTGCAAGAGATTTAACTTCTCTTCCAGAAACATCACTTACAGAGATAGATTTAACACCTTTCACGTCAGAGATCTTAAGAACATCTGTGAATGGATTAGGGAATACAGAGATACCAGCTTTGTTTACATCTGATACCGCTAAAAATTCTTTAATATTTAGTGTGTAATCTTCTACTTGACCAAATGCCTGATCAACACAAGGATCAGTCAATCCACCTGAGGTTAAAAGAGCAGTAGTCGCAACTACTGTACTGTTTCCGATAAAAGATTTTTTGATTCTCATTCTAGTCTCTCCAACTACGGCATTGGCAGGTATAGTAATATTCAGTGTATTACTTGTAGATTGAACTGTGCTTCCTGCTGCAGTTTGTCTTATTAATAAGAAACCACCGTTTGATTCGCTTGTGAAATATGTTTCGTTTGCATCAGCAAAATCACCATCATTATTCCAGTCGATAAATACAGTTACTGCATCAGTATATATACCTCCTGTATTACCTTTTACTGTAATAGGGTAAGTTCTGGTACGTTCTGCAGATCCCTTAACATTTAGGAAAAACTCATGACTATCTCCAGTAAGGTATACATTGCTGGAAGCATTGTCTATCCCAGCAAAACTAACGTTTGAAATAGGATCAAGTTCTGAATTGATCAAAAGAGGCCCACAATATGGTGTAGAAACATTTGTTCCTGTAGTGAAGCTTGTTCCTGTACATCCTGTAGCATTTCCGTTTTCGTTAGCTGCTGTTACTGTTACGTAATAAGTAGTGTTGCCTAAAAGTGTTTGAGCTGTTGATAATGTATAAGTTGTAGATGTAACACTTTGATTGTTAACAATGTTTGTTCCACCTGCAGTTGTTCCAACGCTTACTTTATAAGAAGTTGCTCCATTAGCAGCCGCCCAAGCGATTGTAGGTCTTACAGTAACGCCAGTTGCAGCATTTGCAGGAGATGATATTGTTGTACAGCTAGGAGCTGTAAGTGTTTTTTGCGCAATTCTGATGTTGTCTACCAAACCATATACTGCAGTTGTTCCACTTTTTGTAGTTCTGAATTTAAATCCGAAAGATTCATTTCCTGTTGGGATAGTTCCGGCAGGAATAACAATCGTCTTATCAGAACAAGTAGCTGTAGATGTTCCAGTAGCTGTAGCTCCTGTAAGTGCTACCCAATTTTCTCCATCATCTAACGTGTAATAAGTAGTATAGGTTGCTGTTCCATTACCATTCTTCAACGGATTAAAATTAATGGTGATCTCTTGCCCATTAGATACTTGAGCTTTGTCAGATGCAAGAACATAGATTTCTCCATAAGCCGCATCTGGAACAGTTGCAGCAAAAGAATATCCAAAGATTCTTGAACCACTACAAAATAAACCAGAAAAGTTTCCGTAGCTTGTAATAGTGTTGCTACTTAAACCAACGTACCAACCAGAGTAATCTGATGTAGCTTCAAAATCGTTTACAATTGAGATCTGCGCATTTCCAGCAATTCCTAGTGCTACAAAGCACGAGAGTAGAAATTTCTTCATAATTATTTAATTTTATTTAATTCCGGCAAATCTACAGATTATTTTTAATTTATATCGATTATATTGTATTTATGTTGTCAAAAAGATAAATTTAAATTCTGGGAGATTTAATAATTATATTTTAATAATAAAAACCCCGCTCAATTTATTTGAGCGGGGCTAGCTATGAAGATAATTTTATAAAGAATTATTTTTTGATAAAATTGATGGTTCTAATACCTTGGTCGCTATATATTTTAAGAATAAAATTACCTTGTGGCAAGTTCCTAACATCTACTTTATTATTCTTGTATTTGATAGAAAAAGATTTGCCCAGTAAATTAGAGACTTCGATATTAGATATTTTGTTAGTTGTTTCTATGTTAATAAAATCTCCTGTAGGATTTGGATATATTTTATAATCTTCATTCACTATAGAGTTTTCTTTTAATAATTCTTTGGCTCCAGAACTCATTTTACCTCCAGGCAGCAGTGTGTTATCTGCGTACGCGTAAAAATACTTTGTATCAATGAGCGTATTAGGATTGATTAGGAGAGAGCCTTTGCCTTCTACCTTGATACCATTCCAAGATGAATTATTAGCGGATGTTATCTCTGCGCCTTCGATAATAAAATTACTGCCATCTTTGACAATGAATCTACTTTGAGGCGCCATTATGATTTTACATGTTGCTTTGAGGTTTGAATTGTCATCAATCTTAACATTCGAATATAACCTGAAATTGATATCCCAAGTTTCATCACTTGACACGCCAATGTTGGTGTTTTTAAAAGAATCTTCTGTAAAATATTGTCGCATACTCTTAGTGGATGCTGCTAAATACATTTTGGAAATATCACGATTACTGACATAGTTGCGAGGCGCTGTTCCGCTTTGCTGCATAAAGTGTTCATTGCAAGAGGTATGTTGTAAATTAAAATTATGACCTGTCTCGTGTAATACCCCACCGCCTAATATATTTATAAACCAACTACGTACGGTTGACCAAGGTGTGTTTGGATATGGGCTCTGAGGGTCAGGATTATCCGCCACATAGTTCTTCTTAACTAAATAATCATTAAAAACGTCTGGGAAAAATTGTCTAAGTTGCTGATTATAATCAGTGTTTGAGGATTCCATTGATGCTGCCCAACCTTGTCCACCAGGAACGTTATAATTTTGATTAATTATTCCATTATAAACATTACCATTGTTTGCAAAAACAATATTAATACCTTTTGGAACTGTTGGGTCATTGTCATAATACCTGTAATAATAATATGGAGAGGAAGGATTAAGGGTGTAATAGAAATTTGAACATGGTTGTTGTGATACAGGGCAAGTAGTATCATATCCTGTGTAGAGATAATCCCAAGCTGGATCTACTTTCCATATTTTATTAACAAGAAATTGAATTTTTGTGCTTGTCTGATTATTGTTCCCATACCCTTCGCAACCAGATGATGGTTGTTGTAAATTTAATAATCGGTTGTTTAAATCAGCTATTGCATCATCGATGGCTTGAACGTGTTCTAAGTTATTTTGTTCAAAATTTCCTGTACCATCGGGCTTTGTAGGAAATATAAAATTCAGCTTTAGATATATTATATCATCTGTTAATTTTGGTAAATAAAGATTGAAATTGGTATAATTATAGTCATTTGAACTATAATATTGCGATGTGTTGCTGCAGCTTGTTCCTGCTAATGTTAATTTGTTTTTTTCGTTATTAGCTCTTGCAGAAATATCTGTTGCACAAGAAATACCCAAAGGGGTATTTTGCGCATTGAATAAACTAGTTATCCAAAATAGCATAAAAAAATTAAAAAATCTTTTCATACTTCTATCTTTTAATGATTGATTCCAATTGCTCAATTCTTTTATTCTGCTCTATTGCATGCAATGTGAGTTCTTCAACTTTCTTTAAGAGAAGGATGTTCATTTCTTTCAGCTCAATTCCATTTTTGATTGCTTCGTCTGTTGTAGGAACTTCTGGTAGATGTCCATTAGTATTTATGTAATTTTCTACTTCTTGTAGAGGCATCAGTTTATAGTTTTTTGCAAAAACATAATCTGCCCAGCCATTTTCTGCAGCAATCTCGACTTTTACTTTTTCGGTTTTGATACCTCCTTTTACATATAATAGATAAGTTCCATCAAAACAATCAAATCCCTCACAAACTGGGAAAACTATTGACGATGTTCCTATGCCTATATATCCTTCTTTAAAAAATCTCATTCTTTCAGAATTGTCAGTTTTTAAAATTAAATCTTTATTGTCAGTTGTTCCAATAAAATTTGTACCTGCAATTGTTCCGGAATTTCCAGTTAAAGACCATTGTGCGTTTGCGCTTAATCCACAAAGGATTCCCATTAGAATGATTGTTTTTTTCATAGTATAAAATTATTTGTTTTTGTGAATCTCTAAGTTATGAGTTTATATTTATAAATTATAGTCATATTTTAATGTAATTTTCAATGTTATTAATAATTAATATATGGAATGGCTTGATTTATAGTTACTTCATTACACTATTGTATTCTTATGTATTATTTATAATAAAAAGCCCACTCAATTGAGTGGGCTCAGCTATTAAGATAATTCTAACGAATTATTTTTTGATTGCTTTGAAAGATTTTACGCTTCCGTCTGTCATTTGAAGGTTTACGATGTATAATCCAGCTTTCAATCCAGAAAGGTTAAGTTCTGCTGAAGGTGCAAGTGTTGAAACTTGTCTTCCTGAGATATCATTAACTGAAATAGATTTAACACCTTTCACATCAGAGATCTTAAGAACATCTGTGAATGGATTAGGGAATACAGAGATACCAGCTTTGTTTACATCAGAAACAGCCATAAACTCTGTGTAATCAATTGTATAATCTTCCGCTTGTCCATTTTCCATATTTGCACAACCTGTCAACAATGGTGCTCTTAATGTAGTGGCTGTAGGAGCTTGGAAGTTATATTTAACTCTCATAAATTTCTTACCAAGAGTAGTTCCTGCAGGAATTGTAATATTACCTGTTAATACAACTGGGTTAGTGTTTACACCTCCAGCGTAAAGTTTTGTTGCAAAAGTATTGAAGTATGCTTCTCCTGCATCGTCAAAATCACCATCGTTATTCCAATCTACAAATACAGAAGCTGCCCAGCCGTTTAAAGGATTACCATTTGTTGCTCCTTGAATAGTTATTGGTAATGTGGTTACGTTGTTCGTAACTGGGAATTCTGTTGTGGTGAAATCCTGGTGTGCCGGGTAAGAACCAATACCTGCAGTGCCTGTAGCTGTTGGCTCGGAAGTATTTGTTACTCCTGCAAAAGCAACTGATCTAATTGGTGCAACTGCAGTTGGTAAACTAGAAGTCAAAGGACCACAATGTGCAACAGATGTATTAGTAGAGAAAGAGATTTCTGTACAACCTGTAGCGTCTCCTACTAAGTTACTAGGAACAACTTTAGTATAATAAGTTGTATTAGGATTCAATACAACATTAGTTGTAGTTCCTGCTACAGTTCCGTTGAAAATGTTAGATCCACCAGGAGTTGTACCTACGGTTACTTTGTAGTTAACTGCAGTTGCAGTTGCGTTCCAAGTTAATGCGTAGTTACCAGCCGCTACTACAGAACCATTTGTAAGACCTATTAGTGTAGTACAAGATGGAGCTGAAGGAGCTGCTTCCTGTAAAATAGAAATGTTATCAATATAAATATTACCACCTGTGTTACCAGTAGTTTTTACGAACCAAGCACCTACGCCATAGATTTTTCCAGGCTGTAATGTTCCAGCAGGAATGCTTCCGGTAATAGTAGAGCAAGTAGTAGTTGCAGCAGCAGCTAATGGAACACCAGCACCTACATATGCTATATTCCATAATCCAGTTTCCTCATCTTGGTTCATGTAACAAAGATATAAAGTACCTGCAACGTTAGCTGCTTTCTTATAGCTGATGCTCAGATCTGCTTTTTGACCATTGTTTACCTGACCTTCAGCTTCTAAAACATCCAACTGAACCATCCAACCTGTTTGAGCAGTTGCAGTAACAATCGCTAACTGACCGCCAAAAGCACCAGTACAAGCTGCCGCTGCGGTAATAGTTCCTGTTCCAAACTGACCGTACTGGCCAACGTTTGTTTCATCTTCAAAATCCCCAACATGATTGAACTGGGCATTTGCTCCAAAACCTAATGCAACAAGGCACGAGAATAGAATTTTTTTCATAATATTATAAATTTATTAAAACTGATACGAATATAAAATTTTTTTTCTTCTAAAAAAAGAATATTAACACTAAAAGCGGATAAACCATAGTAATAACAAAAAAGCCCCCTCAACTGAGGGGGCTTGGTTATAAGATAATTCTAACGAATTATTTTTTGATTGCTTTGAAAGTTTTAATGCTTCCGTCTTCCATTTGAAGGTTTACAATGTACAATCCAGCTTTCAAACTAGAAAGATTGATTTCTGCAGAAGGGGCAAGGGATTTAACTTGTCTTCCTGCCATATCGTTTACCGAAATAGATTTAACGCCTTTTACATCGGAGATCTTAAGAACATCTGTAAATGGATTTGGATATACAGAGATGTTTGCTTTGCTTACATCAGATACAGCCATTCCTGGGCCTGAAATATTTACAGTATAATCTTCAACTTCACCGTACGTAGAGTTTCCGCAAGCTGTAGTATTAGAGCCGCTAGTAGTGTAATTTAATCTGATTCTCATACGGGTAGCTTTAACTAGGGCTGTGGTTGGTATTGCAATGGAGCCGGTAGATGTACTTGGAGTTGCAGAAGCACCACTGTAATTATAAGTAAGCGTTGTTTTTTCCGTAGCATCATCGAAGGTACCATCGTTATTAAAGTCGATCCAAACATATACAGCATCTGTAGAATATGAAGGAGATGTGGTAACTGTAATTGGATAGCTTTGCTCTTTGTTTACATTTGCAGTAACTCCTGTAAAGTCAAAGTAGTTGGTAGTATTTGTGGATGAGTTATTTATATTAGAGAAAGTTACATTAGTAATTTTTTCATCAGAAGTCGTAGCTCCTGCTGCGCAATAGGTAACATTACCAGTAGTGAATTTAACTTCAGTACATCCTGTTGCGTCACCAACTAGATTATAAGGTACTATCTTAACATAATAAGCTGTGTTTGTATCTAATGTTGTACTATATGACAACCCTGTTGTTACTGTTCCGTTTACGATATCAGTACCACCAGAGGTAGTTCCTAAGTAAACTTTGTATCCGGTAGCACCATTAGCATTTGCCCATACAATAGAGGTAGGATTAGGTGTTACGCCAGTAGCATTATTCACTGGAGATGTGATAGTTGTACAGTTAGGCGCGGTTACTGGTGCTACGTATGTGAACTCGTAAGCTCCCATATCTGGTGTAGCACTTCTTGTAGTACCATCCAAATCGGTTGTAACCTCAGCCAACGTTACGCCTTTGTTGTCCAAACCTGCATTGCTGCTGGTGCTTAGGTGTAAATCGGTTGTTCCGTTAAATATAGGGGTAAGTGCAAGTGAGTTTGTATTCCCTCCAAATCCGGTTTGTATATTTGCTAATGTTACTCTATCTGCAGATCCTGTATACCCTAATGCAGTTCCTGAAGAGCTGTAGTTATTGTAATCAATATTACTAAAAACAGTATTGGCAGCAGTTGAATAGATAGCGTATCTAGAACCGCCTGTTTTGCTATTGGATAAAATATTATTTCTAATATCCCAACCATTTGCAGCTGTTATGTTTGTGCCGTACACATATAGTCCTGCTGAGATTCCCGTTTCAGTATTTGATGTATTTAAACTTACGGAGTTGTTGTAAATTTTATAACCTGCTCCTGCAAAGGCATAGATTCCGGCTACTTGACTTGCTCCTGTTCCCTGTACATCAGAAATGGAATTGTTATAAACTAATACATTGGCTGCTGTAGAAGTAGATCCTAACAGGAATCCTTGTATTGGTGTTCCTCCTGTATTGGTGTTTTTAATTCCAGATACTTTATTGTTATATATGCTAACATTAGGCGTTACACCAGTAAGATAAACCCCGCTGCTATTAATATAAGTTAAGAATCCGCTTACTTCGGTGATTGTATTGTTGTATATTTTAGTAGATACATTCGTTGCACCTGGTGATAGGGCGATACCTGTTGTGTAATTTACTCCCGAAGCAGCTGTACTTTTTACACTGATTGTATTTCCAAATACCGATGCATTGTTAGTTGCTGCAGCTACGTTTATTCCGATAGCGCCAGCTGGAGTAGTTGATGATCCAACGGTAGGGTTTGTAATCCCTACAGTATTGTTACTGATGGTAGATGTACCGCCGACACCAGCAACATAAATACCATTTTGTACAATGGTGTTATTGATAGTGTTGCCAGTAATAACCAAATTGTTTCCGTTACCCGCTGCTGTATTTGCTAGTACGAATAAACCATTAAAACCAGTTCTAAGTTCGTTATTCTGAATGGTTATATTGTTAAAGTATCCTGCAGTCGTTGTTCCATTAGCAATTATAATGTTAGTGGAATTAGCGCTACCATTTATAAATATAGCGTTTTTAAGTGTGACATTGGTTAGTGGTGTTGCACTGGCTGCAGATCCCATAAAAACGACTGATGGTCCTGTAGTGGAAGTATTACTGAAAGTAAGATCTTTAGTTGTGCCTCCTGCAGTTATTGATCCGTCAATTGTGACATTGTTACCCAGAATTTTCACTAATGGGTTAGAAGCTACGGCTCCGGAAATAGTCGCAGCTACTGTAGGCTTGATAACAATAGCTGAATAGGTTGTTACAGCATTTAGTACAGCAGAAGCTGTCTCTGTCGTATTTGCGGTAATACTCAGATTGATGTTTCCTTGATGTGTTCCTGCATTGATGGCATCAAAGGTGTCTTTGAGTGTTGTGTACGTGGCAGTCGGTGTACCTGCTGTTGCACTCACGCTAATCTGTGCATTGGCATAGAGACCAAATGTCACAAAACTTGAAAGTAAAATTTTTCTCATAATTATTTAATTGTTTTAAACAGTAGTAAATTTAATAATTATTTTTTAATAAAATGTATGAATTGGTAAATTAATGTTACTGAAAATTTGATATGGCAATGTATTTGATAAAAAAAGCCCACTCAATCGAGCGGGCTTAGATATTGCAATAATTTTTTGAAATTATTTTTTGATTGCTTTGACGGTTTTTACACTTCCATCTTCCATCTGAAGATTTACAATGTATACTCCAGTATTAAGACTAGAAAGGTTGATTTCTGCTGATGGAGCAAGTGATTTAACTTGTCTTCCAGAGATATCGTTAACCAAAATAGATTTAACACCTTTTACATCAGAGATCTTAAGGATATCTGTGAATGGATTTGGATATACTGAGATTCCTGTTTTGTTTACATCTGATACTGCAAGATATTCAGAAATAGAGAATGAAGAATCAGAACAGTTTGATGATTCCAAACCAGTCGTGTTGTTTACAGAATGTACTCTCACATAGTAGGTTTTGTTACTATTCAAAGTGGAAGTGTAAGATGTTCCGGTTACTTCTGTTCCGTTAAGGATATCTGTTCCTCCTGCTGTAGTTCCTACATATAATTTGTATTTGTTTGCATCTGTAACAGCAGACCATTCTATGGATACTGATTGCGAGCTTCCTGTAGCATTAATAGTTGCGCTGTTAGCTGGGGAAGAAACTGTTGCGCAAGAAGGTAATATCTTTACAATATAATCTTCTACCTCACCATAAAGTGCTGTCCCACACGCCGTGTTGTAATTAGCGCCTGCAGAATTAGAATATCTTACTCTCATACGGGTAGTTCCCAATAAAGCTGTCGCAGGAATGGTAATAGATGCTGTGCTTGTTGCTGCGTTGATTGTTATTGCAGTCCTTTCGGTAGTATTATCAAATATACCATCGTTGTTGTAATCTATCCAAACGTAAGCCTGATCATTAGTGTAGAATCCAGCTCCAGCACTACCATTTGTAATACTAAAAGTATAAACACCTTGTCTATTAACATTAGCTGCTGCTACTGTTGTAGTGAAATCTTCGTATGATGCATTGGAAGAAGTATTGCTTAAATCGCTAAAAGCAACCTTGTTGATAGCTAAATACGGATTTATGGTAGAAGTTGTTCCAGTACCTACGCAGTAAACCCAATCACTTGTTGTGAATGTAACCTCTGAACAACCTGTTGCATCACCTACGCTATTGTAGGCAGTTACTTTCGCATAATAAGTTTTGTTTTTGTCTAAACTTAAACTGTATACTGTAGACGCAGTTGTTGTTCCATTTACAATATCGTAGTTACCAGAAGTGGTGCCTATATAAACTTTATATCCGTCCACACCTGTTATTGCATTCCAAGAAAGTGTTGTTGGGTTTGGTTGTACGCCAGTTGTACCTGTAGCGGGGGATAATGTTACACAAGACGGAACGGTTGTAGGTGCTGTGTAAGTAAACTCGTAAGCACCAAGATCTGGCGTGGAGGTATTTCTCGTGATACCTGCGTAATCTGTAGTGTATCCGGCAAGCACTTGTCCTTTATTGTCCAAATCAGCGGTAGTTGCGCCTGTTGGGTTGACTTTAAGGAAATTGGCATTAGAGCTTTCGATCGATAAGAAAGAAGGATTTGAATTTAATGAATTGGCTTCTCTTGTAGTAACTGCAGCTTGGAAACCTGCGAAATCATAAGATGTTGTCCCATTATAATAAATTTTGTTGTTAGTGGCTGATGAACTAACAAAGAAATCATTATTGTTTGATGTTGCAGCATAATTTGCAAGAGCGGCAGCGTTTCTCCAAAGTGCGGTTGCGTAACCAGTTCCTTTAGCTGTAGAAAGGTTTGTGATAATATTATTTCTTAAATCTAACTGAGAAACAGTAGCAGTAGCAGAGTTAGCGTGATAGATACCTGTAGAGTTGAAGTTAGCTCCGCTAGAAGTACCATTCAAATAGATGCTATTATAATATAAGTTATAATTTGTATTGTTTGAGGCTGCTGCTAAGTAGATACCAGAAAGACTTACAGTTGTTGCATTTGCAGCAGTTGCTTTTAAATCTCCTATTATATTATTAACAATATTTACTGTTGAGTTGGTAGTATTTGCTGCGACATAAATACCATGTGTTGCATTAGACGCTCCCACAGTGCTTAGTCCGTAAATTTTGTTGCGGAGAATGTTTGTGGTAGATCCCGTTGCAGTTAGGTATATACCCATGGAATTATAAGATAAACTGCTAGTTGTGGCAGCAAATGTTGTATTATTAGTGATAGAATTATCAGTAATATTTACAGCTGCTGTAGAAGAAGCATTGATACCTCGGAATCCATAATATGTTGTACCTGAAATCGTGTTCCCTGTAATATCAGTAGATCCTGTGGAATCTGTAAAAATTCCATACGAAGGTTGTACTGCGCCAGCAGCGGATGAAGATATGCTGATAATATTATTATTGGCTACAAAAGCTCCTGTATTAGCTGTTAGATAATAACTGAATATCCCTGCTGGCAGAGCAGCAGCAGCGGAGTGATAACCAGAAGTGACAGTTATATTGTTATTGTTAACCGTTGATGAACTATAAGCGCCTCCGGGAGCAAGGAATACTCCAAAGTTACTATTTGCGGTAAAGTTATTATATGAGACATTAAAATTACTCTGTGAGCTTCCGTAAACTGCAGTTCCGTTTGTCCATCCGTTACCTGTATTTATATTGGTAGCAGTGTTTCCTGTACTTGCAGAAGAGCCTCCTATGTCGTTATTTCTGTCATAAAAAGTAGTACTTACAAAGCCAAGTATTCTTATTGCAGAATGATCAATTGTATCAAAAGTATTGCTGTAGATTTTGTTATAGCTATGTGTTCCTTCTACGGATGTAGGGCTAATAGCTGTGGCGCTATTAGCTGTATGAGCAAACAAAATACCCACATTTGCCAGTGTAGCTACATATTTCAGCTTAACAGTACTATTTTTAACGGTGTTGTACTGGCAGCCATCGGTTGCGCTCAAGTTTAGGAATTGTATTCCTGATTCCATTGCAGTTGCCAAAGTGGTGTTTGAGCTGCTTTCTTGGATTGTTAAGCCGTCAATAGTTACATAATCGGTTCCAAGAAATTTAAAAATAGCATCACTAGCTCCATTGGCGGGTATTGTACTGGCGGCGGTAAATGTTCCTGCCTGTGCGGAAAATATAGGATTACTTCCACTTCCGGTTTTTGTAATTACTAAAGGATTTGCTGCGGATAACGTAGCGTTAAGTGCAGTAGTTCCCAAGGAATAACCTCCAACAGGAGCGGTTTCTGTGTACCCAGCGGGTATGTTAAGTGTGACTCCACCAGATCCAACTCCTTGTGTGTTAAGATCTGTAAAAGCATCTGCTAAGGTAGCGTAATCAGTACCTATTGTTTTAACACCTGTAACCTGCGCTGATACGCCCACTCCAAGTGCTAAAATGCTTGTTAGTAAAATTTTCTTCATAATTATTTAATTGTTTTAAACTTGGACAAATCTAAACATAATTTTCATTAATATAGATATAGGGTTGCTTTTTTTTATATTGTTGTGGTAATTGTTGATTAAATCGTAATTTTTTTTATTTTTTTTTGATGTGTTGCAACTAAAAACCGCCTCGTTTTCTGTACGAGGCGGTTGAATTATTTATGTTTTAATAATTATTTCTTGATAGCTTTGAACGATTTTACGCTTCCATCTTCCATTTTAAGATTTACAATATATAAACCAGTTTTAAGATTAGAAAGATTGAGTTCTGCAGATGGAGCAAGAGATTTAACTTCTCTACCTGATACATCACTTACAGAAATAGATTTAACACCTTTTACATCAGAGATTTTAAGAACGTCTGTAAATGGATTTGGATAAACAGAAATACCTGCTTTGTTAACATCTGATACTGCTAGGGATGTTGTATAATCAATTGTGTAATCTTCTACTTGTCCATTAGTTAAATCAGTACAAGCATTTGTAAGTGGGGAATTGATAGTTGAACCAGTATAATTATACTTAACTCTTAATCTCTTTTGTCCTACAACTGTTCCTGATGGTATAGCAAAGTTTCCAGTTAAAGTAACCTTACCACCAGCTACTGTTGTAGTATAAAGTATAGTTGCAGTTGTATTGAAATAAGATTCACCAGCATCATTAAAATCACCATCATTATTCCAATCGATGAACGCAGAAGCGCCCCATCCACCACTACTAGTAATAGCAACTCCTGTTACACTAAAAGGTATTGTAGTCAAGTTATTTTTAACTTCAATTGGTGTACTTGTGAAACTTTCATTTGGAGAAAAACTTCCTAATGTAGTAGCTGAAGTATCGGAAGTATTAGTTACACCGTTTAATGTGAAAGAAGTGATTGGTGCCATTTGAGTTGGTGTACTAGATGTAAACGGTCCACAATAAGGTGCGTAAGGATTAGCCCCGGTTGTGAAAGTTGTTTCTGTACATCCTGTAGCATCGCCTACATTATTATTTGGTACTATTTTAACGTAATACGTTGTATTTGCACTTAAAGCAGGATTGTTAGAACTATATGTTGTAGGAGACGAAGAATCCACACCATTTATAAGATCATAATTTCCAGATGTACTTCCTAAATATAATTTATAACCCAAAGCATTGGCGGCATTCCCCCAAGTAATAGTTGGTCTTACACTTCCATCAGTTGTAGGAGTAATACAATCTGGAACTGTTGTTGGAGCAAGGTCTATAGAAATGTCATCTATATATAAATAATATTGGTCAGCTGTTGAGTTTGCGTTGAATCCAATATAATAAGTCCCACTCGTGGAAGGAGTGAATACAACAGATTTTATTGACGAAGTAGCTAAACCAGCAGCAAGAGTATAGTCAGCACCTGGAATAGTTGTCATTGCTGTATTTGCAGCAGAAGTGCCATATCCTATTTTTAATTTTTCTTCATAACCATTATTACCTGCTCTAACCTTCACAACATAAGAAACACCTCCAGTTAAAGTAAGCCCTGGAGTATAGAACCAAGTATTAGCCGTAGCGGTACTACTATATTTATATTGTAAAACCTTTCCAGCACTAAAACCACTCGAATCTGAAGGAGAAGCAACTGTTACCCATGGGTTACCGGTAACGGTTTGAACAGAAGTACAAGCTGGTAACGCAGGTACCGTTACACTCTCGAAGTTTTGAGTATAAGGTATACCTAATGTAGTACACACCGTTTGGAATGTTCTTATCGTACATGCAGTAATTGGACCTGCAGTTGTAGCAGTATTTGCAGTTACAGAATAATAATAATTTGTACCACTGTTCAAAGTTGTTGTAAGGGTATAAGTTGTTGTTGCACCACTTAAGGCTATATCAACGACATCGTTTCCTCCTGAAGTAGTTCCCACTTTTAATTTATAGCCTGTCGCGCCATTTATTGCTGTCCAAGTAATTGTAGGTGTAAGATTCACACCAATTGCATTAGTTGCAGGAGCTGTAACAGTAGGACAAAGACTTAATGTTGTAAAGTTTGCAGAACTAGACCAAGCTCCTTTATCTGTTCCGTTACAGTTCGCTCTTACCCAGTAATAGTACTGTGTTGCAGGAGCTAATGCTGATAGGTTTGTTGTAACTACGCCTGCTGCGGTGGCACCTGTTGGTATTGTAGCAGCTGTAGGAGCTGTAGACGATGTACTGTAATAATATTCATAGCCATTAGTTGGAGGAGCTGTAGAGGCTGTCCAGCTGATAGTTGCGGTATCTGGTGATACTGCAGACGAAGTAAGACCTGTAACTGTGCTTGTACAGTTAGCTAAAGTTGTAAAAGACCCTGCTGCAACATAACCATTACCACCTGTTAGACTTGGTATAAAGGAATATATTGACTGTGCAGCACCATTTAAAGCTTGAACCTGAACCTGATAAGTAGTGTTTTGGGATAAATCTGTAAGTGAAGCTGTAGCTGCCGAAACAGGATTACCACTAAAATTTGTCCAATCACAGCTTCCTTGAGTTCTATATTGTACATTATATGTGGTAGCGCCTGTTGGAGCTGTCCAAGCTAATGTTGCACCCGTAGTAGTTACTGCAGTAGTAGTAGCAAAAGTAGTTACTGGTAATTGAGTGCCAGGAGTCCATGTATATTGTAAGCCAGCAGGAATCTTAACATTTACATTCGTTGTGCCAGAAAAAAGCATAGTACTTGAATTAGCATTCCCCGTAACAGCTTTTGACCAATCACATGTAGTTCCGGTAGGTATATTGCCAATCATTAAAGGATTGACGTTGGTTGCGTACGTTACGCTGTTTCCTCTAATCCCAACTTGAGGAGTTATCCCGGAAGTAGAAACAGTTCCCGGATTAGTACATGCGCCATAAACTATATTAATAGCTCCTGTAGAGTAATTCAAACGAATCTGAAAATTTAATCTCTCGGTCGTTCTATTAAAATAATTTGCATGATCCTTGTATTGGACAACAAATTCTGTACCTGAGTCTAAATAGCTCACTTCAGGAACAGCACCTGCAACTGTAGAACCACCTGCATCCTGACCAAAAGCAGAAATTGCTCCTGTCGTTGTTCCCAAAGTTGCTAAAGGAGTATAGTTTGACCCTGATGGAGCAGCTCCAAATGTTATAAAACCATTTGCGCTTACATAAACACTAGTTACTGAAACCCCTCCAAAATTAAAAGATGGTATCGTAATTGCTGCAGAAACCTCATTGTCATAAGTAGTGGCAGATCCCACAGGAAATATTTTAGTTCCACCTGTAATAGGTGTGTAAGTTACGCCTGTACTTTTGGTAAAGGAATAACTGGCGATGTTTGTCTGCGCAGAGACTCCTATTCCAAGGGCTATTACGCAAGACAGTAAAAATTTCTTCATAATTATTTAATTTATATTAATTAAGCAAACATAGTATTTTTTATTCAATAAAATGCGTTTTTTGTTACTATTAATCAATTGAATTATGTTTTATTATGAATGTGTTTTCAAATTAACAATGTTTAAAAACAAAAAAAATCTACTTTTATTTTTTTTAGTAGATTTTTTTATCTGTGATTTTTTTAAAAAATTTAATTTTTATATTAATTACGTAAAACATTATGTTAAATTGCGTTTTTTGATATATAAAATAAATTAATTTAGAAAAACTTCATAATTATTAATTTGATGTATCACTTCAAGTAGATTTTCATTAATATTAATATGATGTTTCATCGAAACCACTTCCAAAACGGATTCATCCTCCGGGTTTTTGATAAAAAAATTTAACTTTTGTTCGCCATGATTTTGAATCAATTGCTCTTTAAAAAAATCAATATCTGTTCTTCTTAATGAATCCAAAGGAACTACAATAGATAAACTTCTGGCAAACTTGTCAAAGGCTTCTTTCAGCTCCATAACATCATTTACGTTGACGAAAACGCGTCCATCTTTCCCCTGCGAAAATTTAAGTTTCATAATTACAAAACGCTGAACTTCCAATTTGTCTTTCAACCTCATATAATCTCTGTCACCCAAACGGAAAGAGTAGGAGCCTGTGTAGTCTTCCAGTAATACAAATGCGACCTTTTCGCCACTTCGGAACCCATCCGCTACACGATATTCTGTAATCAAGCCGGCAACGGTGTATTCTTTGGTATTATCTTTTTCATTCATTTTGTCCTTCCAGCTCTTCTTTTCTTCAAAAAGTTCAGGTGCTTTTGGAGGGAATGCCAGATCTTTGAATGCTTCAACTTCATCCAAGTTTAAGAAATTGAAATTCCCTTTTGGTTCTGCTTTTTTGCCAGATTCTTCGATGATTTCGTCTTCCAACCCAACTTCGTCAGAAACTAGAATGTCAGGAACTTCTTCGTCAGTTGCATTGTCAGTTTCCAAAATCGGAATCACTTCATCCAAAACAGGAATATCATCTTTTTTCTCATCAAGGATTGCTTTTTTTGAAAGAACACCTTGCATAAATTTAAACTGATATTTGAACTCGTCCAAAGGATGCGCCGACAAATAAAATCCAATAATTTCCTTCTCTTTATTAAGTTTATGCATATTCGGCCATTCCGCACAAGGTAAAAGTTTCGGTTGCTCGATTTGAACTTCTTCGGCAAAATCTGCAAACAGGGAATTATCCATTTCATTTTTACTGTCCTGAAAACTCTGTCCATAACGCGAAAGTCTTTCAATATTCGTTTTGCCAGAAGCATCGATGTCAAAATATTGTCCACGGTGATAAGAATCTAATTCGTCAAATGCACCAGCCGTTACCAAACTTTCTGCCACTCTTTTATTCACTTGCGAAGGCGGAATTCTCTCAAAAAAATCATAGATGTTTTTGAATCTTCCGTTTTGCCTTATAGTTGCGATAGCCTCACTTGGACCTTCTCCAATTCCTTTGATAGCGCCCAATCCAAAACGTATCTGTCCCTTCTCATTTACCGAGAATTTATACTGAGATTCATTCACATCCGGACCCAAAACATCGACACCAATGGCTTTACAATCTTCCATAAACATAGTGATGGAAGCGGTATTGTTAATGTTATTGCTCATCACACTAGCCATATATTCTGCTGGATAATTGGCTTTCAGATAAGCAGTTTGATAAGCAATCCAGGCGTAACAAGTGGAGTGAGATTTGTTGAAAGCATACTCAGCAAAGGCTTTCCAGTCATTCCAGATCTTCTCAAGTCTTTCTTCATCGAGGTTGTTTTTTCTTCCACCTTCTATGAATTTCGGGTACATTTTGTTCAGAACTTCAATCTGTTTTTTACCCATCGCTTTTCTCAAAGTATCGGCTTCACCCTTTGTAAAGTTGGCCAGTTTCTGAGACAAAAGCATTACCTGTTCCTGATAAACCGTAATTCCATAGGTTTCCTCAAGATATTCTTTTGTTTCTTCTAGGTCATAAATAATTTCCTCAGTTCCGTGTTTTCTATTAATGAAATTTGGAATATATTTAATAGGACCTGGACGATAAAGCGCGTTCATCGCAATCAAATCGGCGAAAACTGTTGGTTTCAGTTCACGCATATATTTCTGCATTCCCGGACTCTCGTACTGGAAAATTCCGATTGTTCTTCCTTCCTTAAATAATTGATAAGTTTTTGCATCATCCAACGGAATTTCGTCTGGGTCAATGTCAACGCCGTGACGTTCTTTCACAAGTTTCACAGCATCTTTGATAATTGTCAAAGTCCTTAATCCAAGGAAGTCCATCTTCAAGAGACCTGCATTTTCTGCCACCGAGTTATCGAATTGGGAGACCAAAATATCAGCATCTTTCGCTGCAATCGTAATCGGAACCAAATTGCTCACAGGTTCTGGTGTAATGATCACACCACAGGCGTGAATTCCCGTATTTCGGATGCAACCTTCCATTTTCTTCGCACTTTCCAAAACCGAGAATCTTGAATCGTCTGAATTGGAAAGGATGAACTTCATTTCGTCCACCAATTGTTGATCTTCAGGTTTTAGTTTGTCGTATTTTGAAAGCGCTTTCGCAATGTTCATTCCCGGACTTGGCGGAATGAGTTTCGCAATCATATTCGTTTCTGGAATCGATAAATCGAGAACTCGACCCGCGTCTTTAATCGCCGATTTTCCGCCCAGAACAGAATAAGTGATAATTTGCGCCACTTGTTCCTGACCATATTTTTCAACTACCCATTTGATGACCTTATCTCGTCCTTCATCATCAAAATCGATATCGATATCGGGCATCGAAACCCTTTCCGGATTCAAGAATCTCTCAAAAAGGAGATCATATTTTATTGGGTCAACATTGGTGATTTTAATACAATAAGCAACTGCCGATCCAGCCGCCGATCCACGACCTGGACCAACCGAAACGCCCATATTTCGGGCTTCGTTACAGAAATCCTGAACAATCAAGAAATATCCTGGATAACCCGTATTGGCAATAACTTCCAATTCAAAATCCAATCGTTCCTGAATTTCAGGTGTAATAACTGGATAACGTTTATTTGCACCCTCGTAAGTTAAATGTCTGAGATAGGCCATCTCGCCACGTTTTCCGCCATCATTTTCATCTTCAGGGTCGATAAACTCTTCCGGGATATCAAACTTCGGAAGCAAAACATCACGTTTTAAAGTGTAAGGTTTGAACTTTCCTAAAAATTCCTCATAAGCTTCGAAAGCGTCTGGATAATTAAGGAAAGATTGTTTTAATTCATCTTGATTTTTGATGTAATATTCATTAGTGGTCAGTCCTTTTCTCTTGCCAAAACCTTTCCCAATCGGCGTTGATTGCTTCTCTCCATCTTTGATACAGCCCAAAATATCCTGGATATTCGCATCGTCTTTATTGGTGTAATAAGTCTCGTTTTGAGCCAGGATTTTGACATTGTATTTGTCAGCAAATTGAAGTAGAACTTCATTCAAATGCTCTTCCTCAGGCAAATTGTGATTTTGAATCTGAACATAAAAATCATCACCAAATTCTTCTTTCCACCATTGGAACAATTCTTCACCTTTTTGCTCTCCGATATTTAAGATCGTGTTTGGTATATCGCCGTTGATTCCTGAAGTTAAAGCAATCAATCCTTCTTTGTACTGAGCGATCAATTCTCTACTAATTCTAGGAACGCCGAAATAGAAACCTTTCTGAAAACCGATACTGGAAAGCTTGATCAGGTTTTTATAACCATTGAAATCCTTTGCCAGCAAAACCATTTGCGTCCTTCTGTCCGGATCATCTTTGGTAAATTGCTTTTGCTCGTATCTGTTAGAAATGAAAAATTCGCACCCAACAATTGGAATCAGTTGATCTGTATTCGGTTCTTCTTCATTGAAAACTTCTCCTTTTTCTTCAGCTTCAAGTTTCTTAGCTAAATATTCTTTATGCTTTTTGGATCGTCCGGAATTGGTGTCCTCGACGGCGGAAACGAATTTGAAAGCACCCATCATATTGCCAATGTCCACAATCCCGACAGCGGAATAATTTTCGTCCGTCGCCTTTTTGATGAGGTCATTGATGTTGGTCGTCGCAGTCAAAGTAGAGAAGACACTGTGATTGTCGAAGTTGAAATATTTTCCAAGATCGATGTCATCAATGCTGCCAACATCGGATTGTTTTTTCTTATTATTAAAACTCGCAACCTGTCTTCTGATGACGATTCCGAAAGGTTTTATTGGGTTTGGATTTTGGGTCTGAAATTCTTTTAACTGAGCTTCATTGATCTTCAAAACATCCGTTGGGATAATGCCGATTCTCATCATTTCGAAGAAAACCTGAGCCGTTGCATTTACATCGGCTGCGGCATTGTGCGCTTCATCGAATTTGTGTCCGTAAAGTTTCTCGTAAAGTTCTTCCAGTTTTGGCGATTTGAATTTCCCACCACGTCCACCAGCCAATTGGCAATAATCTGTTCCCAAGATCATCGTGTCTGCTCTTGGTTTTTCCTGAAGATTATCTTTAATATTTTTCCTGAAAAATTCTGCCCCAACGATATTGTAATCGAATTCCACATTGTGTCCGGAAACGACTCTTACGTTTTCCAAAGCTTTGGAAAATTCTACTAAAATCTCCTCTAAATCTCTTCCCTCTTCATTAGCGATTTTAGTTGTGATTCCGTGGATTCTCGCGGCGTTGAACGGGATGTCATAACCTTCTGGTTTGATGATGTAATCTTGGTTTTCTATCAAGTTTCCATTATCATCGTGGATTTGCCAGGCAATCTGCACCATTCTTGGCCAGTTGTCTGAATCTGAGAGTGGTGCGTTGAAATTTTTTGGTAAACCGGTGGTTTCTGTATCGAAAACTAAGTACATCTACATTGTAATTTGGTGTAAAGTTAAGGTTTTAAAAAGATAAATAAAATGCTTTAGAAATCCGATTTTGTTAATTCTTCATAAAAAAGTTAATCATGGTTAAATGTGTTTTGGCAGCCGGAATAAAAATTATTTTTGATGAAAAATAGCCTTTGAAGATATTTCTATTCTCTTTCGTTTTACTGATTTCACAACAGCTTTCTTCACAACAGATCAAAGGAAAAATTGTGTCTGATTCTGTGAATGTCAATCAGGTTTTGATCATTAATATTAATTCTCAAGAGAAAGTTTATTCTAATTCACAAGGTCAATTTATTATTAATGCAAATGTTGGAGATGAACTACGATTTGTGAAAGAAAGTTACGAAAGGAAGGTTTTGAAGATTAAAAATAATGATGACGTTTTCATTAATCTAATAAAATTAGTTACAGAAATTGAAGAAGTAGAAGTCAAGAAAAAATTATCTGGAAATCTTTCTGCAGACTCAAAATTATTTAATGAAAATAAGAAAAAGGTTGCTCTTAATAATGATATTAAAGTTTATTTTAAAACAAAATCCAGCGAAGAATTAATGAAACCAAGACACGGAGAATTTGTCCAACCAGTGAGTTCAGGTATTACTTTTGGTGAGATTAAAAATAAATGGAAGCTTCCCGATTTTGTAGAATGGATCAGAAAGAATTTGACTGATGATTATTTTATTTCAATGGGATTTGAGCTTCCTGAAATTAATTCATTTTTATATTATTCGCTCCAAAGCTTTAATACTTTTAATATTCTGAAATACGGCTATTGCAGTGATGAAGATGTTGGGGATTTAAAACTTCATTTCGAGACTTCATTTAAGAAATTCAAAAATAAATAGTTGACATTTTTAAAACTGATATGATACAAGTATTTTTTATCTTTGCAAAAAGTTTTTAAGATGAAAAAAGTTGTACTCGGTATTGGAATGTTATTTTCTTTTTCTTTTTCAAATGCTCAAAGTCTTAAACTTAAAAATGAGTTTACGAAGCAAAGAGTAGAAAATGAAAAAAAACTGGATCGTTATTTTCAGAATAGCCAAAATAAATATTCGCAAAAAACTGTCGATAGTTTAAAGCAAAATTTTGCAGGTTTTGCAGGAAAAATTCCATTGTTCTATTCAACAGAAGAAACACGTGCCAACGCAACTTCAAATATAGATGAACTACAAGCCGGTATTCCTAATGCTGCTGCAGTAACAGGAAGTGGAATTAAAATTACCGTTTTTGATTCAGGATTAGTTACTGCTGGCCACGAACAATTTACAACAGACAGAGCCTTTAACAATGAAAGTTCAGAATCACAAATCCCAGGAGGAACCACGGTTGCCATAAGTGCTCACACAACAAATGTAAATAGTGTCTTGATTGCTAGTGGTGCTGTAGCAGGTAATGCTTCTGGTTTCCCAAAATCTTATGCTAAAGGTGTTTTGCCTTCTGGAACTACGGATAACTACATGTTTGCGAAAACTAATCCGCTAGGGAATCAATATGAAAAATTGGCAGCGCTTCCGAATCTTAATATTTCTAATCATTCTTATGGTGTTAATTTAGGATGGCTACTTTCCGGCAGTACTTATTATTGGTATGGAAACTATGAGCTGAATCATCAAGATACCTATTCCGGTGCTTATTATGAAAATGATTATAACTTTGATAAAATAGTTTATGCTCAGCCTCAGCAGATTATCTTCAAATCAACAGGGAATTATTATGGTGTAGGTCCTGGACCTACTTCTACCAAATTGAAATACAATTCTGCCACAAGTTCTTGGGTTCCTTTTGCTGCTGGAGATGAGATTCCGCCAGCAAATTGTAGTCAGGGTTATAATTGTATCGGTTATGGCTCATTGGCTAAGAATATTATAACAGTTGCTGCCGTAAATCAATTGACTACTTCAGGAAACAAATACACAACTTCTACTGATGTTGTAAAAGGATTCTTTAGTAGTGCCGGTCCCAGAAAAGATGGTGCTGTGAAACCTGATTTGTCAGCTGTAGGTGTAGATATGTATATGGCAAACTCATCTACAGGAAATTATACTATTACATACGGAACATCTTTTGCCACACCTATTGTAACTGGGATTGCAGGAGCATTAACGCAGATTCAAAGAAATATTTCTGGCAACAGTAATTACATCTTTCAGGCAGATGAGATGAAAGCACTTTTGACACATACTGCCAATGAAGCCGGAAGACCTGGTCCAGACGTCTGGTATGGTTGGGGATTGGTAGATGGCAAGAAAGCAGCTCAGGTTTTAGTCAATAAATTAAATGAAGATTCTTATTTTGAAAGAGGTAATCTAAAATCTAGTGCTCCTAATTTTACAAAAGAAATAAAAGCAAGGGGTAATGAACCATTGAAAGTCAGTATTTCCTGGGTAGATCCTGCTATCGCTTATTTTACTACTGATGCGGATATGCAAAATAATCATACCTCCAGAATTGTGAATGACTTAGATCTTCGAGTTGTAGAAGTTAGCTCCGGAACTACATATTATCCTTGGAAATTAGATATTAGTGATCCAAATGCTAATGCCACAAAAGGAGATAACTTAGTTGATAATGTAGAACAAGTCGTAATTGATAACCCAATAGCAAATGGGATTTATAGAATAGTAGTTTCAAACAAAGGAACTTTAGTCGATCAAGATGGTAATTCTACAACTACTGGAGGTGATCCTATAGCTCAATATTTTGCTTGGGTTGCAACAGGAACTAAAAAGACAACTTTGGTAGCAGATAATTCAACTAAGGATGAAGTGAAAATCTATCCAACCAAAACAAAAGACATCATTAATATCAATGCTCCAAATGAAATAGAAAGAATCGCTCTTTTTGATTTGAATGGAAAATTGATTCTTGAAAATACTAAGTCTTCAAAATTACAAACAATAAGTCTAAGCAAACTCCCAAGTTCTGTTTATATCTTGACGGTTAAAACTAAAACGGGCGTTATATCAAAGAAAATTATTAAAGAATAATTTTATCAATTTCAAAATTATATTAATCCTGCAATTCGCAGGATTTTTTTTTGATTAATAATTATTAAATATGATCATTAATCAAAAAAAATCCCACTCAACTGAGCGGGATTTTTTTATTATTTGTAAGAAATTATATTGTAGATAATCTCATTGTATTGGTTTTTCCACCGTTGTGAACTGGCATTGCATTCAGGTTGATAACATAATCACCTTGCTCTACAAATCCATAGTTGTGTGTCAACATATTCACTTGTATTACCGTTTCATCCGTAGATTTTTCCATATCGTAATAGAAAGCTCTTACACCCCAAAGTAGGTTCAGCATCGTAATCACACGTTTGTTGTTACTGAAAACAATGATGTGAGAAGATGGTCTGTGTGCAGAGATTTGGAATGCTGTGTAACCTGAAGAAGTCAAAGTTACAATAGCTTCAGCACCTGTAGATTTTGCAACATCCACTGCAGAACGACAAATTTTATCTGTAATAAAACGCTCATCCACACAATTGATCTTTTCTTCGATTACGTGGTTTAGTTTTGAATAAAGAGCTGTTTTCTCAATATTCTTAACGATTTTAGCCATATTGCTAACCACTTCAACTGGGTATTTTCCAACAGAAGTTTCTCCGGAAAGCATTACCGCATCAGCACCATCAAGTACAGAGTTGGCAACGTCATTTACTTCCGCTCTTGTAGGCGTAAGGATATTGATCATTGTCTCCATCATCTGCGTTGCGATGATTACTGGTTTAGCATAAAGTCTAGCTTTATTTACCAAGTTTTTCTGGATTACAGGAACTTGCTCCATAGGAACTTCCACACCTAGATCTCCTCTGGCAACCATTAGACAATCACATTCCAGCAAAATCTCATCGATGTTTTTCACACCTTCTGGTTTCTCGATTTTTGCAATGATTGGTGTTTTGGTTTTGTTGGTTGGATGTTTTGCCATCAAATCTTTAAGATCGATGATATCCTGAGCGTGACGTACAAATGATAATGCAATCCAGTCAAATTCGTGATCCAACATGAAGTTTGCATCTTCGATATCCTTTTCCGTCAATGCAGGAAGAGAAACGTTTGTGTTAGGGAGATTCACCCCTTTTTTAGAACTCAAAGGTCCACCTTGGATCGTTTTAGCTCTTACAGTATCTAAGTTGTTGGTTTCGATTACTTCAAAAACCAATTTACCATCATCAATCAAGATTCTTTCTCCAACTTTTACGTCCTGAGGAAACTGCTGATAAGTCATGTAAACTCTTGTAGAATCGCCTTCAATTTTTTCGTTTGTGAAAGTAAGAATGTCTCCAGGATTAAGGAAAGATCCTTCCTTTACAGCACCAACTCTCAGTTTTGGTCCTTGAAGATCTCCAAGAATAGATACAGAGTAGCCATATTCTTTGTTGATCTCCCGGATAATATTGACATTTTTCAACACCAATTCGTAATCGGCGTGTGAAAAGTTTATTCTGAATACGTCAACACCGGCTTGGATCATTTGGATCATCGTTTCCTTGCTGGAAGATGCTGGTCCTAGTGTTGCAATGATTTTTGTTTTTTTTAGGTTTTTATTCATAATATTGAATTAATTGATAAAGCTCTTCTTCAGAACTTAATGGATATTCTTGAATTTGGAAGACAAAATTTTCCGGGAGCAAAATTAATGAAAATTCCGCAAACATATCCGAATTAGTTAAAATGTAATCCACATCCTGGTGCAGATTTAGTAAAAATTTAATATTTGATTCATCTGAAAAAAGCTGATTTTGTACTTTTTTCTGAATTGAGACAATAGACTTGTTGGAAATGAAACTGAAACAGTTTTTGGAAGATCTGTCGTAAGCCTGATATCGCGAAAAAGAATGGTCGAAATATTCGCCTTTTATGAGAATATCATCAACTCTTCTGAATTTGAAAGTATTGATGTCATTAATGAAAAAAAACAATTCGTGTTCCGGGATTGGTTTTGCAAGTCTAATCAATCCGACGTTGATCTCTGTAAGATCTTCTTCTAGTTTAAGATACTGTTTTTTGATGCTCAATAATGTTTTCTTTCTTACTCAAAACGTAAAATGCGCGTTGTGCTGCTTTTTCTTCTGCTTTCTTTTTCGAAGTTTCTACAGCATTTGCAATTTTTTCATTGTGAAGCCAAACGTGACAGCGGAAAACCGTGACTTTATTAGGCTGGATTTCTTCACAGGTTTCATATTTGATAGGAATTTTTTTCTTTTGACTCCATTCCAACAGAAGACCTTTGTAGCTGATGATTTTATTCTCCAGCTTATTGATGGTTGAAGGCGTAAGAATTCTGTCAAGAACTATTTTCTTACAAAATTCATAATCGATATCAAGATAAAGTGCGCCAATCAAAGCTTCCAAAAGATTCCCGGAAATGTTTTCACTAAGGATTGTCTGACTTGTATCTGCTTGTAAAAGAGAACTTAATTTAAGATCTTCTCCAAGTTTGTTAAGATTCTTTCTGTTGACAATTTTGGATTTCATCTGCGTGAGAAATCCTTCGTTTTCATTCGGATAGGTTTGAAAAAGATGACAAGAAATAATGGTTCCTAAAACAGAATCCCCTAAAAACTCTAGACGTTCGTAATTTTTTTTATTCGTACTTTTTGAAGAAGATTTTAATGAAAATGCTTCTTTAAAGATCTCAATATCGTGGATGTTATACCCAACGATGTTTGAAATGTTTTTGCGAAAAAGAATATCTTTTTCCGAAAGTTTTTGTGCTCTGTTTTTAAGAAGGAATTTAGAAAAATAACTTTTCAACTCCATAAAAACATATTATATTTTTTTGAAAAGGACACAAGCATTGTGACCTCCGAAACCAAAAGTATTACTCATAGCGATGTTAACTTCTTTTTCAACCGCAGTATTGAATGTGAAATTCAATCTTGGGTCGATGTTTTCATCATCAGTAAAGTGATTGATTGTTGGTGGAACAATACCGTGGATAATAGCGTGTAATGCAGCAATTGCTTCAATAACTCCAGCCGCTCCCAAAAGGTGGCCTGTCATTGATTTTGTAGAATTGATCTGAATATCAAAAGCGTGTTCTCCGAATAATTTTGCAATCGCATTGGATTCTGCGATGTCTCCCAGTGGAGTAGATGTACCATGCATGTTGATATGATCTACTTCATCGGCAGTTACACCTGCGTCTTCCAGACAATTTTTCATTACCAGATAAGCGCCAAGTCCTTCAGGATGTGGAGCAGTCATATGATGTGCATCAGCACTCATTCCGCCACCAGCTAATTCTGCATAGATTGTTGCACCTCGTTTTTTTGCGTGTTCGTATTCTTCAAGAATGATACAACCTGCGCCTTCGCCCAATACAAATCCATCTCTGTCTTTGTCAAAAGGTCTGGAAGCTGTTTTCGGATCATCATTTCTCGTAGAAAGTGCGTGCATTGCGTTGAAACCTCCCATTCCGCTGGCTGTAACAGCAGCTTCTGAACCACCACAAACAATAACGTCTGCTTTGCCTAAGTTAATAAGCATTTTAGCATCAATCAAAGCATTGGCAGAAGAAGCACAAGCCGAAACGGTTGTGTAATTAGGCCCGTGGAAACCATATTCGATAGAAATATTTCCCGGCGTAATGTCCGCAATCATTTTTGGAATAAAGAAAGGATTGAATCTCGGAATACCTTTAGACTCTGCAAAACCTAAAACTTCTGTTTCAAAAGTTTCCAGTCCGCCGATTCCTGATCCCCAGATTACACCAACACGATTTTTATCGACATTGTCTTCAATAAGTCTTCCGTGAGCGATAGCTTCTCTAGCGGCAATTTGCCCAAACTGAGAATTTCTATCCATCTTTTTCGCCTCTTTTTTATCGAAATAATTAAGAGGGTCAAAGTTTTTTACCTCACTGGCGAACTTAGTTTTAAAATTAGTGGAATCAAAAAGAGTAATCGGGGCAGCGCCACTTGCTCCTATTTTAAGGCTTTCCCAGTATTCTTTAGCGTTATTTCCAATTGGTGTAATAGCGCCGAAGCCGGTTACAACTACTCTCTTTAATTCCATAAATTTTTTTTGTCTTGAATAAATATTATTTATTTACAACTTCTTCGATGTAAGCAATAGCGTGACCAACAGTTGTAATTTTCTCTGCTTGATCATCAGGGATTTGGATGTTGAATTCTTTTTCGAATTCCATGATAAGTTCAACCGTATCCAAAGAATCAGCTCCTAAATCGTTTGTGAAGCTAGCTTCTGGAGTCACTTCTGTTTCTTCAACGTCAAGCTTATCAGCGATGATAGCTTTTACTCTTGATGCAATGTCTGACATAGTATTTTATTTTTAATTATGTTAATTTGGTGCAAATATATAAAAATTCAAATCATTTCAATTTTTTTTTAGTTTTTTAGACGCTTTCTAAATCTATTCTTTTTATAATCAAATCTTTAGATTTACTCTCGATGGAGTAGATAAATTTTGTTTATTTTTGCTTCTTATTATTAATGATATTATGGAACACATTTCTGATAATGATGATGATCTGTTTACTGGAAAAGACCACACGCCTCTTAGAACAGATGCTTTTGATCTGAATCCCGAAGAAAAAATCAAGAAAATAGAAGGACTTTTTGGCGAAATTATGCAGACTTTAGGTCTTGATATGACTGATGATTCTCTGAAAGATTCTCCAAAACGTGTCGCAAAAATGTATGTGAACGAAATCTTTGGAGGCTTACTTCCGGAAAACAAACCTGGGATTTCAACATTCAAAAATCAGTACAAGTACCGCCAGATGCTGGTTGAGAAAGATATTACAGTGTATTCTTTCTGTGAACATCATTTTCTACCAATTATCGGGAAAGCGCACGTTGCCTACATCTCGAGCGGAGAAGTTATTGGATTGTCAAAGATCAATAGAATTGTAGATTATTACGCAAAACGTCCGCAAGTGCAAGAAAGATTAACAATGCAAATTGTTGATGCTTTAAAAGAAGCTTTAGGAACCAATAATGTCGCTTGTATAATAGATGCAAAACACCTTTGCGTCAATTGTCGTGGGATAAAAGACACCGCCAGTTCTACAATTACAGCGGAATTGAGTGGGATTTTCAGGACTAATCCAATTACAAGACAAGAGTTTCTGCATTATGTAGGAAGTCACGCAAAGTTTGACTAGTAATGGATTTTGAACTTTCTAATCAGCCAGATCATTTACTTTTAGCAAAGTTGTGTACAATCATTATTGAAAAATTTAATGGTAAACTGTTAAGTAAAATAGCTGACTTTGATTCAGTTTACATTGATTTTGAAATAGAAAATTTCTTAATTACATTACACCAGCAAACATTTATTGGAATTATATTATTTCCCACAAATTTAAAAGAATCGATGCCCGAAGAAATTCTATTTGTAAAAAAATTAGGTCAGAATTTATTAAAATATACTTAAATTAAAATGAGCCAACTGAAAATATACAACTCGCTTTCAGGCGAAAAAGAAGTTTTCAAACCCATATTAGAAGGTAATATCGGGATGTACGTTTGTGGACCGACGGTTTACAGCAATGTGCATCTCGGAAATGTGAGAACTTTTTTGTCCTTCGATTTCATTTACAGAAGTCTTCGTTTCCTAGATTATAAAGTCAGATATGTCAGAAATATCACAGACGCCGGACATTTGACGGACGATGGCGATATTAATAATGACAGATTCATCAAGCAATCCAGATTAGAAAAACTGGAGCCGATGGAAATCGTACAAAAATACACAGTCGATTTTCACGAGGTTTTGAAGAAATTCAATTTACTTCCTCCCACGATAGAGCCGACTGCAACTGGTCACATCATCGAACAATTGGAACTTGCAAAAGATTTAATTGAAAAAGGTTTTGCTTACGAAAGCAACGGTTCTGTCTATTTCGATGTTTTGGAATACAATGCGAGAGGTCTTAATTACGGTGAACTTTCCCGAAGAAATATCGAAGAATTATTCGCCAATACAAGAGATTTGGACGGTCAATTTGAGAAGAAAAATCCACAGGATTTCGCTCTTTGGAAAAAAGCGTCGCCGGAACATATTATGAAATGGCCTTCGCCTTGGGGAGAAGGTTTCCCGGGTTGGCATCTTGAATGTACTGCAATGAGCACGAAATATTTGGGCGATCAATTTGATATTCATGGTGGTGGAATGGATTTGAAATTCCCGCACCACGAGTGTGAAATCGCTCAAGGAAAAGCTTGCAACGGCGTAGAACCGGTAAAATATTGGATGCACGCCAATATGCTGACGATGAACGGACAAAGGATGAGCAAATCAACCGGAAATTACATTCTTCCAATGGAATTAATCACTGGAAACAATGATTTCTTTGAGAAAGCTTTTCATCCAAGTGTGTTGAGATTTTGTTTTTTACAGGCGCATTACAGAAGTGTTTTGGATATTTCCAATGATGCAATGCTGGCGAGTGAAAAAGGTTTTAACAGATTAATGGAAGCCGTTAAAATACTGAATACACAAGTTCCATCAGAAGGCGTAGAAACATCTTCTTTTGACTATAAAAATTGGAAAGAAAAAGTATTGGAATCTTTGTCAGACGATTTCAACAGTCCGATTTTAATTTCTCATCTATTTGAAGCTGTAAAATTTATTTCGGCTTCAAAATTGGGTAAAGAAATTATTTCGACCAATGATTATGAAGATTTGAAACAATTTTTAAATGCGATTGTTTTCGATGTTTTAGGCTTACAAATGATTGAAGAATCGAATAATGATAAGCTTGACCAAACTTTACAGGTTTTAATCGATTTGAGAAATCAAGCCAGAAAATCTAAGAATTGGGAATTGTCTGACCAGATCCGTGACCAACTTCTAGAAAAAGGAATCGAACTAAAAGATGGGCGAGACGGGACAAGTTATAATTTATTATAAAAAATAAACTCGCTTAAGTAGTTATGGCTGGAAGAAAAATTCCGGCCATTTTTATTTATTGCTTTAAGCTCCTTTTTTGCTTAACACCTGAAGGCAAAATTTCATCAAGAGAAAAACTAAATTTCAATTGTTTATTACTGATTTTTGATTGATTTCTTCTTTAAGTTTAGTAGAAGTATAGGTAATAATTGTGGTGTCAATCCTATTTAGACTGTATTTTTACGTGTCAGTTTTCGAATAAAGTTTTGTAAATCTTCGATTAAAAAAATTCCGAATGTATCTCAATGTTTTTTTTATAGATTTGCCGGAATAAAAATTAATAATTACTAAAGAACCACAAATTGCTAGCTTATGAGCAAAAAAAAGACTACGGCTCATACAAACACTATCGAACTGGTGGAAAAACTAAAAAAACTTTAAATACATGAAAAACAAAAATACAATTTTGTTAGGCTTAGCACTACTAGGAATAACGACAATTGCCAAAGCGCAAACCGCTGGAACCATAAACACTACATTTGGTATCAATGGTATAGCAAGTACAGATATTAGCTATGCTAATAATCATGCCAAAAAAGAATTAATACAGTCTGACGGCAAGATTATAATAATAGGATATAATGATAATGCGGGTGGTGTTATCACAAGATATAATGCCAATGGGACATTAGATACGACATTTAATGGTACAGGAAGGCAATTTATTACTGGTTATTTTGTTAATGCAGCATTACAGTCTGATGGTAAAATAGTACTTACTGATTATAATACAGTATCTCGTTATAATAGCAATGGTACTTTGGATACTACATTTGGTACCAATGGGATATATACCTATAGTGTACCATCAGGTACCAGTTTTATTATTAATAATATAGCCATACAAACTGATGGAAAAATAGTGCTTTCGGCTTATGAAGATTTATATCTAAATAATGTTTCTAATGTTAATTTTGCCGCATTGCGTTTAAACAGCAATGGCACGATAGATACTACTTTTAATGGAACAGGTAAGGTATCTAAAGATATCAATAAAACTGATAATGTTGGTGCAGTTGCTATCCAAACTGATGGTAAAATTATTCTTGCGGGATATACAACTACCACCACCGGTAATCAATTTTACACCGCTGTAAGGTTTAATAGCAATGGCAGCATAGATACTACTTTTGGTAGTGCAGGCGTAGTAACTGGTAACAATACATTAGCTGGTTATCTATCCGGAGGAATTGCTTTGCAGAGCGATGGTAAAATAATATTAGCAGGAAATAGTAGTTTTGGTGGCACTAAAACGGTACGCCTTAATACCAATGGGACATTAGATACCACTTTTAATGGGACTGGCGCTGTAACTACAAATTTAGCTGTATATGTTGATACAGCCGAATCTGTAGCAATACAAACTGATGGAAAAATTATTGTAACTGGCAGTAAATACGATGCCACAGCACACACCTCAGAATATTATGTGTTTAGATATAATACCAATGGAATATTGGATACTACTTTTAATGCTTCAGGTGTAGTAACAGCAAGTATTGATAAAAATAAACCCAACACAGCAGCTGATGTAAAAATACAAACTGATGGCAAAATAGTGGTTTGTGGCACTTCTTATGTAGGAAGTTACGATGACATTGCTATCATACGCCTTAATACCAATGGGACTCTAGACAATACGTTTAATGGAACCGGTAAAGTAACTTCAGGTTTTCTAAAAAGCGGAAGGGATGTTATAGAAAAACTTGCCGTACAAAGTGATGGTAAAATATTAGCGACTGGTTATACTTCATCTAATAATATTTCTTTGGCCCGTTACAATACCAATGGGACTTTGGATACCAGCTTTAACACCAAAGGCTATCTAACCAGTAATTTTCAACATACTTATTTTGACAATACTTTAAATTCTTCGGCTGTGCTATCGCAAACAGATGGTAAAGTATTAATAGTTGGAAATTACTATAGTAGTACAAGTAATAACCAAGAAATTTTTGTCCGCAGATACAATGCCAGTGGGACTGTGGACACAACTTTTGGCACTTCTGGAATGGCAAGCCTTGGTATAAACGCTAACTGGACTTTTTCTAATGCTGCCATTCTGCAAACAGATGGTAAAATAATGATAGTTGGAAGTTCATATATTGGTACAGTTAGCGTTTTTACATTAGTAAGATTTAATACAAATGGAACGTTGGATACTACTTTTAACGGGACTGGTATTTTGAATACAACTATTAGTGTGAATTCTGTAGGAAATAGCATTTTACTACAACCGGATGGCAAAATATTAGTTGGCGGCTGGATAACCAATGGCGCAGACAGAGACCTATTGCTGATGAGGTATAATAGCAATGGTACATTAGACAGCACCTTTAATGGTAATGGTAAAGTAACCCAAGGCATCGGTACCAGTAATGATGAGATTTTAAAATTAGCATTGCAAGCCGATGGTAAAATAGCTGTATTAAGTAGCTATGTAAATACTTCCGGTAATGGTAGATTAGCATTGCTACGCTACAATAACAATGGCTCTTTGGATACATCTTTCAATTCGACCGGACAATTATTGACTGACTATTCAGGTTTTTCAGAAAGAGATAATGATATGGTTTTAGATCCTCTAAACAGAATCATCATTTCTTCTGCTTATGATGGTGGTATTGCAAGATACAATACTAATGGTACATTAGATACTACTTTTTTGAAAAACGAAATCTTCTCAGAACAATTGAATGCAAGATCTTTAATCATTACCAATAACCATTTGGTAACAGGAGGCGACTATTATTCAGATACTAATGAAAGTAGTGATTTTGGATTATCTTCCATTAATCTATACAATATAGGAATCGGTGGTGTATTTAATGATTGGGGAGGAACTGCAGATGTATCAATGAGCAGTACAGATGGCATTAATTTTATCGTCAGCAACCATACATTTCCGGCAACAGAAGTCAAGTTCAGAGAAAATAATGCGTGGAATCTTAATTGGGGAGGCAGTACATTTCCTACAGGTACAGGGCTTGGTAATGGTGCTAATATTGTAGTTCCAGCGGGAACATATACGGTTAAATTTAATATTGTTTCAGGAGATTATAGTTTTACTAAGGTTTTAGGAACTGCAGATTCGGACAGACGTTCTGCGTTTTCTTTTGCACCTAATCCTGCAAAAGAAAAAATAATCTTTAATGAAGAAATCAAAACAGTAGAAATATACGCTTTGGATGGTAAAAAGCTAAATGTGACTTATACCAATAAAGAAGCTAATGTTTCTACACTACAAAAAGGAATTTATATTATTAAAGCAACTTCGGGTAACGGAGACATAATGAGTAAGAAACTTATCAAAGAATAAAAAGTAAATCTTTGAACATATAAAAACAAGTCCGTCTCACAATTGAGACGGATTTTTTCATCTTACTTCTCGTTGTATTCTAAAAATAAGTAACTTAGTCATAATAATTTAAAAATATCAACTATGAAAAAAACTTTATCTTCTTTATTATTGTTGTCAATCGGAACATTGGCGTTTGGACAGCAAGATTTGTTGGCGCTCACGGGCAAAGAAACAACTAACATTATTTTTCAGGATTTCAGGGCTTTGGATTCTAAGAATGGAATTACCCAGAAAGTTATTTTGTCAGCCTCAGAACAACCAATCATATTTTCTACAAAACAAAACCGTGAGATTACCGAAGACAAAAAATCAAATGCCAATGCTCTAGCCAATCAAATTGCAACCTTGGCTGTAGATGCGAGAGGAAACTTAGTTTATATGCCGTTGTTTTCTTCTAATATTTATATTTTGGATTCCAAAACGAAAAATGTGACGTTGGTAGAAAATAATCTTTCCAATCCAACATCTTGCGATACAGGTTCGCAATTTTCGCGAATGACGAATGGAACAGACGGGAACGTTTATGCACTTTCCAATTCAGGTTCTCAACTTTTGAAAATTTCTAACAAAGATGGAAAATATGTCGTTACAGATTTGGGAATTGTAAAAGATGATTCTGGAAACGGAGACAATCAGTTAAGCAAAATGCAGACAGGTTTTGGTGGCGATATGATTGCTGATAATAATAACAATTTCTATGTTTTTTCAGCTTTTGGAAGTGTCTTCAAAATGTCTTTGAATGATATGAAAGCTAAATTCATTGGGAAAATAAAATCCTTGCCGGAAAATTTTTCCATCAATGGAGCTGCTGTCAATTCTGAAGGGAAAATCATTTTGGCAAGTGCAAAAGGCGGCGTTTTCCATAGTTTGAATCTCGAAACTTTGCAGGCAGAAAAGATGAATAACAATCTGGATATGCCAGTCTATGACCTCGGAAGTTCTTATGTTTTGAAATCGAATAAAACCACTGTTGATATCAATAAAAATGATATTTATCCAACAAAAGTTTCCGAAGGTTTTGTGAATGTAAGAATTGCCAATAACCAAAAAGGAAATGCCAATGTGAAAGTTTACAGTGCTTCCGGAAATTTGGTGTCCAATCAAACCATTACCAATATTTCTAATTCTGAAAATAGAATCGAATTAGGAAAATTGATTTCTGGTATTTATTTGGTAAATGTAGAGTCGGAAAACGGAAAAGTCATCGTTTCTAAGAAGATTATTGTGAAATAATTTTTCAAAGTTTAATAATTATAAATACGGTTAACGAAAGTTGAGCCGTATTTTTTTTTACCTAAGTTTAATTAAAAACATTGCTTTTTTGAATTTTTTTGCACATTTCTCAAAGTTTAATATATTTAACGAAGAAAAAGCAAACACAAATTGATGAATTTTAGATATGTAAAAACTATTTTATATGGTTTTTCTATTTGTCTTATTTTCCTTTCTTGCGAAAAAAAAGAGCCTCAAAACTTTGATGAATATTCGGTTCAAGAGGAACAGCAATTCTTTAAACAGGCTCTTTCTTTGGATACTTTGAGTGTTCCTGAACGACAAGCTTTTGTTGCGAAAGAAATTCAAAAATTTCAAAAAAGAATAAGTTGTATGCGCGCTATTATTTTCTTCAAAGGAAAATCTGCCTATTATTCCCAACAAAAGGATAGCACAATATTTTATCTCAACAAGATAAATGCAGATTCTAAAGAGATGAAATATCTGAAAGATTTTTATCTGCTTACGATTGCAGTTTATTCAGATGCAATTGCAGACAGTAAGTTTATGGAAAACCTCTTCAGTGTTACAAAACAAGCAGAAAAAGACAAGAGTACTTTCAATTATAAATTTTATGATATCATTGCGCATTCGTATTTAAATAATAAGAATCCAAAAAAAGCTTATCAAAACTATATCAAAACCGAAGCTAAAACCATCAGCCACGAAGGAAATGGAAGAAAATCCTAATGCGATAACAAGCGAAGAATCTTATGATGAAGTGATGAAATAAGTTTTCCGAAATGTATCTTTGAGTAAACTGAAAAATTAATGAAACTGAAACCTATTTTCACTATAATTGTATTTTGCATTGCTTCCAAAAGTTTTGCTCAATCTGTTGGCCAGAAAAAGAATTTTGAAGGAATTTGGTACAACAAAGAAAACAAGCGGGAACTCAATATTAAGTTTGATAAGGAATGCGATTGTTTTATAATCAATGACAAAAGCAAAGGTTATAGTGAAGATGCTTATTACGCTTATCCAAAAGAAAGTAAATTGATAATGCCAGCTCAGAATGAAGACCATCATTCGTCATATTGTGAGATTATAATTGAAAAAAAACAATTGATTTATGAGTGCAATAGTGGTCTGAATTTTACTGATAACTTTCTTAATCGAAAGGATTTTTCAAGTAAGCTGGTTTTTGTGAAAAGGACAAAATAAAAAGAGACTCAATTTGAGTCTCTTTTTCATGGTTATTGTTTTTTTTTATCTGGATTTGTGTTTTAATGTTTCACGATTATTGTTTTTGAAATTTGCGTTTTTTCTAGATTTATTTTTAAAACATAATTTGCATTTGGTATTGATTGAATATTGATGGTATTAGAATTTCCGTTTTTCATTAATTTTCCGGAAACATCATATAATTGCCAAGAAATTAATTTTTCTTTGCCAGTATTTATATTTATATAGTTAGAAGCTGGATTTGGAATTACAGATAGTTCATTATAATACTGAATTCCATTTTCTATTTGCGAACCTTTAAGAGTGACAGGATTATATACAATTTTTTCAGGCACCTCTATATTATTCGTTTTACCGATTTTACACCCTTCAATATATGCATTAAATGATGAGCCATTTTTTGCATTAAAACCATTTGATAGTATCACTTGATTTGCAGCATGATAAGTTGCAGTAGCTCCGGAGAATATTGTATTAGACGCTGTTATGATATTTGAAGCTTGTTTATAATCAGTATTAGTTACATTAGTTGTTACATCTAAATTGTCAGGACAGGATGTTGCAGAAGTAAAAAGAAGCGCTTGATAGGCATCAATTAATCCATATCCCATTTCTATATTCCAAGATCCATTTGGTCTATTGCTGTTAGCAGAATAATTATATAAATCAGTTCTGATTTTTCTTGCAGATTTCTCAATTATATCATTAACTTGTAGGTTGGTTAATTCGGGGTTCTTAGACAGAATCAATGCTGCTACTCCGGCTACTGCAGGGCACGCAGAAGAAGTACCATTAAATGTTAAGTAATAATCGGTAGAAGAATATCCATTACTGCCTTGCCGGTCTGTTGTAGCAATTTTTACTCCAGGAGCTATGATATCCAACTCACTTCCATAACAGCTGCCCCAATATTCGCCGTCACAAGATTCAGGATTTTTTCTTTCTCCACAAGGACTCATTGCACCAACAACAAGTATTTTTGGATTTGAATTTCCTGGATATCTGATATTGGTGTCATCTTCATTTCCAGCGGCAAAAACAATTACCATTCCTTTTCCATTTCTTCCGTAAGTAAGTGCATTTGAAATAGCATTGTCGATAATACTGGATGGAGCATATCCTCCCCAAGAGTTACTGATGATGTCAACATTATTATTAGAAGCCCAATTAAAACCGTTCGCCAATTGTTGAGGAGTGTCCGAGAATTCAAGATTTATACTTATTGATACCAGTTTTGTTTCTGGTGCAATTCCGCTAATCCCAATATTGTTATTTTGTCTGGCTCCAATAATACCTGCGCAAGCTGTACCGTGTTCTCCACGCACTATTGACGGTGAGGTATTGGTTTGAGCATCGAAGCCGTTTCCATAAACGTTTGCTGCTAAATCTGGATGATTCATTTCAAACCCGTGATCAAAGATTGCTGTTTTGATATTTGCTCCTTTGGAAATTGTCCAAGCTTGTTCTGCGTTTATATCGATTCCGGCATAAGCATTTCCATATTGCCCCGTGTTTTTTAAACCCCATTGTTGGTTAAATAGAGGATCAGCAGATAATTCTAAATCGTGATATATAAAAGCTGGCTCAGTGCTTTCAAATAATCCGGTTTCGTAAAATGAATTTGCGGCCTCTAATGCGTTCGGTAATAAAGAATTTTTACCACAAGATAATGTGAACCATAAAGGCATATATTCATTGTGTCCTAATACTTCAATCTTATTATCTTCTGCTGATTTATATAATAATTCTATATCATTTTTTGATTTTAATTTGACATAAAAATTATTTGACAATCCAAGCTTTTGACCTTCTGTTGTTGTGAAATTTGGAGAAGCAATTAGTATACTCTGATCATTTTTTAATTTTTTAACTTCTGCAAAATATTCTTCATTTGAACGCTTGTTTTCTACATTGATTTCATAATAATAAGTTCGGATATTTTTATTTATTATGGCTTTATTATCCGTTGTAATCAATGTTTTTCTAGTATAATCTTCAACAATTTTAGAACTCAAGTTCAATTTATCATTGGTTTCATTATGTGATGAAATAGAAATTTTGGATTTATCTAACTGCAGATAATATTTTTGATTTTTATAATAATAGAAATATTTTTGATTTGTTTGTCCAAATAATTTCCCTATAAATATAATCACCAAAATGACGAAAGATTTAATTATAATTTTCATAGTGAACAATTTTGAAATGATTATTATTTAGATTGTTCACTTAATTTATATTCTAAAGTTTCAATTTTCTTTTGCTGCTCTATAACGTATAATGTCAATTCTTCTATTTTCTGAAGCAATTTGATCTGGAATTCTCCAACATTTACACCCTCTTTTTCCATAGTCTTTGCAGAAGCTACTTCTGGTAAATGTTTATTCTCTTTGATGAATTTTTCTACATCTTTTAATTTTGGAAGCCCGTAATTTTCTTCAAAAACAAAATCAGCGGTTGGTGTAAGGGTTACTTTTATTTCTTTAGCTTCAATTTTTGCATCTACTTTCATATTGTCACGGAATGAGGATTTTCCTGCAACATCCAATTTGCTTTGTGGAGGATTTACACCAATTCCTATATTTCCGTTCTCGTCTATTATCATAGCATCAACATACTGATTGGTTGCACTGTCATTATGAACTCTGAAAAAATACCCACCTCCAAAAAATTTTTGCGTACTATTATCTATAATAAGCTGGTCATTTGCCTGCTTACCAAGCGTTAAAAAAGTATATTCTCCATAGCTATTGAATCTTGCATTACCAGCAACGTCTAATTCTACAATAGGACTTTCTGTATTAATACCTATTTTACCAGATTCTGAGACATAGATTGTCCCATATCTAGATTTTAAATTTATAAAACTTTGGGTTGCATTTAATTTTATTCCTCCAAACCATGTCATATCCAATCCCCATTTTCCTCCAAATCCTTGATTGGTATTTGATATATGATAGTTTGATTTTTCATTAGCATTATTATAAGCTAGATTACTATATAAATTTGTAAAAAAAATATCCTCATGAGATACTATTGCTTGTGCTTTTACTGATAAGGTTGATAATGCAAAAATTGATGCGAATAGAATTTTTTTCATAATAGTTTAATTTTTAATAAAGGTTAATGTGAATATTTTATTTTCTATTGTTGATAATATAATTCTGTAACTTCCTGTTGGTAGATGGGAAATTTCAATTTCATTTGTTGAAAACGCTGAGCTTAATATTTTTTTACCAAAAGAGTCATAAATACTATACTGAGTAATAGTTATGCTTTTTGGATTATAAATTTCTAAAATATTTTTTGCGGGATTTTTTTTGAGAGATATTTTATATTGCGAGAGTATGTCGGAGTTTTGCATCTTAGAGTCTTTACCTCCACCTGTCTTATTATTTGTTTTTATAGTAGTACCGCCCTCTTCGTAGACGCATTCGTTACAATTAACTTCCTGTGGATTCAGGATGATGTCAAACTGGCTAGGCTTAATAATTATAACCTTGTTTGCAGAGATTTCCCCTCTAATATAAGTTTCTACATTACTTGTAAAATGTAAAGTATCCTGAAGGCATTTGTTACCTTTGGATATATTATCATATTCTACATAAAAGCAAGCGTTTTGGCATTTCAGATTATTGAAAATTAAAGAAAAAATAAGTATTATTAAAAGAGTAAGTTTGCTTTTCACAATGTCATATTTGTTTTTGTAAAAATATGCGTAAGAGCTTGCTGAAAACATCCCATAAAACAGTTATTTTTACTTTTTGTTTGCTCGTGAAAAAAATATTTTTTTTAATTCTTATTTCCAGCTTGTGTTATTCTCAAAAGATAGATGCACTTGATAATCTTATAGATACTTCTAATGGTTTTTTATCATCTGACTTAGATTCTGCAATGTTTTACATGAAAAAGGCTTATGTCCTGAATGAAAAAATAGGAAACAATTATTACAAATCAAGATGTCTGTATAACTTCGGAAATATATATTACAATAAGAATGATGTTGATAAAGCAAATTTTTATGTTGATAAAGCAATTGTATATGCGGAAAAAAGCAAGAACTATAAAATTTTAGCAAGATCTTATAATTTGATTGGTGCTATAAACGAAGATAATGCCGAATATAATAATGCATTGAAAAACTATTTGATCGCTATTAAATATTTATCAAAGACAAAAGACGACAACTACTTATCAATAGTCTATTCCAATCTTGGAAATGTTTCGATTTCTAAAAAAGATACCATTGGCGCTATTGATTATTATGAATTAACAAAAAAGTATTCATTATTGTCCGGGGATACTTTAAGACTGTTAGGTTCATACAATAATATAGCTCTTATAGAAAGCAGAAAAAATAAAACTAAAGCAGAAAATTATCTTAATAAAGCATTATATCTGGCAAAGAAAATTCATAATAATACAGAAGTATTCAATATCTATATTAATCTGAGCAATTTGTATATAAAAGACAATCCTGAAAAAAGTCTTTTTCAAATACATAAAGCTGAAAAACAAATTAACGAGATAGGAGACAAAAATCTTTTTTTTTATATAAATTTTAATTTAGGAGGAATCTACAGATATAAAAATGACTATATAAAATCTATATTTTATTATAAGAATGCAGAAAATATCTGGAACGTGAAAAATATCTCTATAGAGCAAAAGATTTCACTTTTAGAAAGTCTTTACAAAATATATGAACTAGATAAAAACTATGCAAAAGCTTTTGAGTATAAAACTAAGTTTCACAAAATTAAAGACAGTCTTTTTACAATTGAAAAAGAAAAAGATTACAACCGTCTTTTTGCAAAATTCGAAGTAGAGAAAAAAAACAATAAAATAAACCAGTTAACTCAGGAGAAAAAAATAGAAAGTCTGCGAGGCTCCAGATTGCTTATTATTTCGTTATTACTATCAGCTCTGGTTGTAGCTATTTGTATTATATTTTTTCAGAAATTGAAATCCCAAAAAAAACTGAAAGAAAAGGAAGAAAAAATCAATATCTCCAAAGGAATTTTAGAAGGACAAACCGAAGAACGAATTAGACTTGCCAAAGAACTCCATGATGGCGTTGCTGGAAGTTTAGTTGGAATTAATCTTATGTTGGAGCAGGAAAACAATATTCAGGAAAGCAAACAAATTACAGAGATTCAAAGAAATATAAACAGTTTGTACGAAGAGATTCGGGATATCTCTCATGATTTGAGAACAGGGATTTCTGAAAATACAGATCTACAGCAGCTCATTCGGAATTTGGCGTCAGGTTATGAAAGAACAAAAAGGTTTAAAACCAACCTCTTGTTTTTTCCGGAAAATATTTTTTCTGAGATTAATTCTAATTTAAAAATGGATATGTACAGGATTTTCCAAGAGATTTTTACAAATACATATAAACATTCAGAAGCCAAAAATATCGATATAAGCTGTACCCAAAATTCAGAAAATATAAATATAATTATAGAAGATGATGGCAAGGGATTTCCGGAAAATTATACAGAAGGTATTGGCTTGAAAAATATTAAAGAAAGATTAAATAAATATCAGGGAGAAATGATAATGGAAAACAGTAACCAAGGCTCTGTAATAACTCTAAATATCCCAATTAAATGATTAGAATAGGAATTGTAGACGATCATCCGATTTTTTTGGATGGGATTACCAATGTGCTTTCTTCAAAACCAAATTTCCAAGTATTATTTTCTGTTGGTAGTGCAAAAAAAGTCTTAGAAAATTTAAAAGAAAAAGAAATAGATATTCTTATTACCGATATATCTATGCCGGAAATCAATGGATTAGAGTTAATTAACATAATAAGAAAAGAGAAAAAAAACATTAAGATTATCGTAATGAGCAGTTTCAAAAATGCTGAATCCAAGTACAATATTGATGCTTACTTATTAAAAAATACACCAAAAGAAAAGTTATTTGAAGTTATAGAAAACTTACATTATAACAACAAAAAGTATTTTTATTCAGAAGATATTGATTTCGAAAAAATAAATTTTAATAAAAACATCCTCAGTAAACGAGAGAAAGAAATCATCATTTCAATTTGCGAAGGATTTACAACAATGGAGATTTCGGAAAAATTATTTATTAGCAAAAATACTGTAGAAACTCACAGAAAGAATATCTTTTTTAAACTTAATATCTCAACAACAGCACAACTCGTAACATTGGCAATTAAATTTGGACTTATCAATTAGATTAATTTTAAATAATTAAATCAACATCTTTTGAAGAAATTTGTATTCCTTTATTTTCTTTTGATTTCAATATCAATCTTTTCTCAGACGATTTCTGGAGTTATCGTTTCCGAGGAATCTGCACGTCTTCCAAAGACTTTGATTATTAATATGAGTTCAGATCAAAAAGTTTTCAGTAATGAAGTTGGAGAATTTTCTATTAATGCAAAAATTGGCGATGAAATTAGATTCGTAAGAGAAAACTATGACCGAGAAAAAGTGATTATCAAAAATGATTATTTCCTGACAGTCCGATTATCTAAAATCCCAATTGAAATTGAAGAAGTCGAAATCGAAAATAAAAAATTGGCAGACGCAAAGAAAGAGGAATTACGAAAATCAATAGGTTTACCCAAAGGACCAGATAAGCCAAGGGAAAAACCAGCGGATGCTGTTGATGATATTGTAAAGCCTTTGATAAGAATTCCACCAATGGTAAATGTTCAAGCGATTTATGATGTCGTGAGCGGAAAATCCAGACGCTTGAAAAGACTTTATAAATACGAAGATTTGCAGGAAGGATTGGCTTGGACTCAAAATAATATTGACCCTGAATATTTTGCAGAAGCAGGAATAACGCCAGAAAATTTGAACGATTTTCTGATGTTTGCATTACAAGACGAGAAAGTTTTGAGATACATGAAAGCCAAAAATGTGGGCGGAATGACTGTTTCATTAGACAATAATATTAAGGCTTATTTAGAGAGAATTACGAAAAAATGATTTTTTTGCAGGATTAATATATATAATTCAATAATTCGTTAAATTGCGTCAATATTAATAGACCTTAATAATGAAATTATACTTTAGTGTTAACTTCGGAACAAAAGTTGGCCAGCGGCTCGTTTTGCGCCTCTACGACGAGAAAAGTGAGCATCGCGATTACGACTTAGCCTATTCCGAAAATAACAACTGGACCGCAGAAATTGATTATTTTTCAAAATCAATTCAGTACAAATATCTTTTGGTAAGCGAACAAGGTAAAGTTTTGGATGAAGAAATTCCGACCCATAGACTAGATCTTCCGAACAGCTTCAAAGAATTTGTCATTTTCGATCAGTGGAATCTTAAAAATTTCCCGGAAAATTACCTCACCAACAAAATTCTCCACAATCGTCTTCAAGGTTTCAAACCTGAAAAATTATCGGTTGTCAAAAAACAAACCCATCTTTTCCGAATAGAAGCACCGCTTTACAATCCAAACTGGAAATTGGTTTTGATTGGAAATGTAGATGCTTTGGGAAATTGGAATGGCGAAAAATCGGTTGAACTCAAAGAGACCGATTATGGTGTTTGGGAAACAGGAGTTGAGATTCCAACGCATCAAACTGTTCTTTACAAATATGCGATCAAGGATAAAACGACCGGTCAAATTGTTTACATAGAACCGGGTGAGAATCGTTGGGTTTTTGGAAATCCAACCAAGGATATTTTGTATGTAAAAGCAGATCATTATTTCAAATTCAATAATGAAACACTTTGGCATTCTGCAGGTGTTGCAGTTCCTGTTTTCTCTTTGAGAACAGACGATAGTTTTGGCGTTGGCGAGTTTTCAGATATTAAAAAACTGGGAGATTGGGCGAATGATGCCAAGCTTTCTGTCATCCAAATCTTACCAATTAACGATACAACTGCCAATTATACCTGGACAGATTCTTATCCTTACGCTGCAATTTCGGTTTACGCCCTTCATCCGCAATATCTTTCTATTGAGAAATTAGAATATGCTTTATTTAAAGATTTAGTAAAAGAATATCAAGCTAAAAAAGCGGAATTAAATGCTTTAAGTCTAATAGATTACGAGCAAATGATTTCCGGAAAATGGAAATTTGCAACCGCAGTTTTTGAAGAAAATAAGGAAGCGATTCTTAAAGATAAAAACTTCAAAAAGTTCATTAAGGACAATGAAGAATGGCTGATGCCTTACTCAGCATTTTGTGTGTTGAGAGATAAATATAAAACTCCCAACTTCAACGATTGGAAAACCCATAAGAAATTTGTTGCAGGAAAAGTAGCAACTTTATATTCTCCCAAGCACAAAGATTATTCTACAATAATGCTTCACGCTTGGGTTCAATACCAGTTGCATTTGCAATTGCAGGACGCAGTAGAATATTTGCATAAACTCGGACTTTCCGTAAAGGGCGATTTGCCAATTGGAATCTACAGATATTCCGTAGAAGCGTGGACAGAACCGGAACTTTTCGGAATGGATTTCCAAGCAGGCGCACCACCAGATCAATTTTCAGACTTAGGTCAAAACTGGGAATTTCCGACCTACAATTGGGAAGTAATGAAAGCCGACGATTACCAATGGTGGAAAAAACGTTTCAAAGTTTTGGAACAGTATTTTGATGCAATGAGAATTGATCATATTCTTGGATTTTTTAGAATCTGGAGAATGCCGATTTCTGCGACTCAAGGTTTGTTAGGTTATTTTTATCCGGCCGTTCCAGTTACGGAAAGCGAATTTTTTGGCAGACAGATTCCTTTCAGTTTTGATCGTTATGTAAAGCCTTTTGTTAATGAGCCAATTCTTTGGGAAAATTTTGGAGAATCGAAAGATAAAGTTCAAAATCATTTCTTTGATAATCATCAAAATGGAACTTATACTTTCAAACCGGAATTTGATACTCAAAGAAAATTAACGGATTATTTCAAGAAAGAATCTTGGGATTGGGCAGAAGAAAAATTGATTTCTCTTGCCGGAAATGTTTTGTTCTTGACCGAAGAAACTGAGAATGGAATTGTTTATCATCCAAGATTTAATATTGCAAAAACTTCATCATACAAATATCTTCCGGATTGGGAAAAAGCGAAGTTGAGTGATGTTTACAACGATTATTTCTTCAAACGTCAGGATGGACTTTGGTATCAGAAAGCGATGGAAAAATTACCCGCTTTACTCAATTCTACAACGATGTTGATTTGTGGTGAAGACTTAGGTTTGGTTCCGGATTCGGTACCTGTTGTGATGGATAAATTAGCAATTACAGCGTTGAAAGTTCAAAGAATGCCTTCTGATAATATTCCTTGGTACGACCCGAAAAATGCAAGTTATCTGAATGTTGTTACCGCATCTTCTCACGACAGTTCTACACTGAGACAATGGTGGCACGAGGACAGAAACCTGACTCAAAAATATTTCAATAATCAGCTTGGGCAATACGGAACTGCGCCTTGGGATTTGACACCGGATTTGTCAGAAATGATAATGAAACAGCATCTTTTCACAGAAGCAATGTTGGCAATTTTCCCGATTCAGGAATTCTTGGCGACAGATCAAAATCTAATGAATCCCGATATGGACGAAGAAAGAATCAATAATCCTGCTGTTTTCCCGCATTACTGGCGTTACAGAATGCATCTTAAATTAGAAGATTTGAAAGATCAGATAAAATTCAATCAGAAAATTGCCGGTTGGATAGAAGCGAGTGGACGATATTAATTTCGTGAAAAATATTTAATTATAACCTTTCATATTAATTTATGGAAGGTTTTTTATTTTTAATAATGAAAATTATTGAACTGATTATCAATTGTTAATATTAAATTAATCTTAGAATTTGAAGATATTAATTCTTTGAATTTTAACTTTTAATCCTATCCAATATCCAAAAGGTAGAAAGTTTCATTTCAAGGAAAAATTGACTTTCAAAATTAATTTAAAATAAAAGAAAACATGAAAAAGATATTTTTAGGACTCGCTTTAGTTTTGGGAACTTTTGTTTTTTCTCAAGATTATTATGACACTTACCCAAGCGAATACAACGGATACGAGTATTACGATAATTCTTATGATTATCCGGACGATTATTATTACAATTACCCAACTGATTATTATCCGGATCAGTATTATCAAGGCTATTACAATGATTATCAAAAGGCAGTTTATTCTGTAAACTGGGATCAGTTCTTTTTTCAAAACCGTTTGAGTCCGTTTCAGATCAATCAGATTTTGATGCTTAATAATCGTTTTGCTTCGTATGACGCGTGGAATTCTTACTACAGATATAATCCGGACAGATGGTATTATGACAGATTTTATGCTTTGCAAAATATTCTGGGACCAAGAGTCTTCGTAGTTTATCAAAATGTTTATTTCCGAGGTGCTAGTCCGTTTGTGTTCTACAGAAACCGTTGTGTTAATTTCTATGCAAGACGATACCCAGTGAGACCGGTTTACAGAAATGTGAATATTAATATTTATAAAGTAAATCGTGGAAATTTCAAAGATGGCTTCAGGAATATCGGAAGAAATCAAGGAATGATAAATCAGCCAAGAAATAATGACGGAATTCGTACTCAACCAATCAGAAATGGAGCTAATGGAAATAATATCGGAGGTATAAGAAATCCACAGAACGGAGGAAGCAGACCAAATGATAATGGCGGAATCCGAAATACAGGCGGAATCCGAAATGAAAATGGTAATGTCAGAACGCAATCTCCGAATATTAATATGGAAAGAAACCAGAATAACGGGATCAGACAAAATCAAAATTCTGACAGAAAGATCGAGACCAGAAGCAACAATCAAAGAAATTCTAATTCAAGATCCGAAAGTACCAGAACTTCCGGAACAAGATTTACCTCAAGATAAAATTTAACAAACTTTATCATTTGAAATTTTAACTTGGATTAAAAATTGACATCAAACAATCAGATTAATAAAAATCGACACACAACAAATATTAAATTTAAATCAAAATGAAAAAATTAATTTTAAGCGCAGCATTTCTTGGATTAGGAGTTTTTGGATTTGCACAAACTACAGCAAAAGCAGACCATTCTCAGAAAAAAGCTGAACATCTTCAAAAACTAAAGCAAGAACTTAATCTTACTGATGCTCAAGTTGCACAGTTGAAAGCTCTACACGAATCTAAAGCTGCTGATAGAAAAGCTGAAATGGCAACCAAGAGAGTAGACAGAGCTCAGAAGATGAAAGAAAATGATGCCGAAGTTCAAAAGATTCTGACACCGGAACAGTTCAAAAAATTCCAGGATTTGAAAGCTAAGAAAATGGCTGAAAGAAAGGAGAAATTTCAAGATAGAAAAAGTGCTGAGGCAACAGTAGTTAAATAAGTTTTTAGTTAGTGATTAATTTCAGAGAGAGTCGTTATTTTTTAACGGCTCTTTTTCTTTATATTTGGGTTTTTAAAGTTAAAATTTCATAAAAAACATATAAAGTTATGGTTACCGAAAAAATTGCAAAGCTTATCAATGAGCAAATCACAAAAGAACAATATGCAGCTCAATATTACCTTTCTATGTCTGCGTGGTTTTCCAGCAAAGATCTTGATGGGATTGCTAATTACTTCCGAGTGCAGAGTAAAGAAGAATTGATGCACGCAGATAAGATGTTTGATTACTTGAACGATGTTGGAGGAGAAATTGTGATCGGAGAGATTCCAAAACCACCACACGAATTTGATAATGCTACAGATATTTTTGAAAAAGCTTTGGAACACGAAAAAATCGTGACGAAAAGTATCTTTAATATTGTTAAAAATGCTAATGAGGAAAGTGATTTTGCTACAACATCTTTTCTACAATGGTTTATCAATGAACAAGTAGAAGAAGAAGCCAGCGCATCTCAGTACGTTACAAAAATCAAAATGGTTTGTGACAATCCTTCTGCATTATATCTTTTTGATCAGGAATTATCACAAAGAGTTTTTGTGCCGGCTGCTGCTAATTGATCTTTTTTTGAATGATGAAAAAACTAATAACCCTAATTGTGTTAATGTCCATCAAGACATTTTCACAGAATTACGCTATCTCAGAAATTCCGGAAGAACTTAAGAAAGATGCAAATTATGTAGTTCGTAATATCAGTTCTGAATATGTCATCAAAGCCGAAAATAATATTGAATTAAAAAAGAAAATTATTATCTCAATATTAAATAAAGCTGGTGAAGACGGTTCTTACGTTTATATTCCTTACGATAAATACAGTAAAATCTCTGATATTAAAATCAAGGTTCTGGATGAAAACGGAAAGCAGATTAAGACTTACTCAAAAAGTGATTTGAATGACGTAAGCCAATCAGACGACTCTTATTTGTACTCCGATGACAGAGTTTTGCGAATGAGGATTGTACAGCCAATTTATCCTTACACCATAGAAACTTCTTACACAGAACGATCGTCAGACACCGTATTTCTGCCAGTTTTGCAGCCATATATGGACGAGAATGTTTCTGTACAAAACTGGAGTGTCGAATTCAAAAATGAATCTGGCATTAAGCTTCGTAAAAAAGTAACGGAAGCATCTTTCGGTAAAGCAGAAATTTTGGAATCAGATAACTTTTTGAAAGCTTCCTACAAAAATCTTCCGGCTTATAAGGATGAAAGTTACTCGCCAGACCAAAGGGTTGTTGTATCCAAAGTAGAATTTGCATTAGACAAGGCTTGCCTGAAAGGTATTTGTGGCGATTTTTCCAACTGGAATAGTTTTGCAAATTGGTACAAAGGCTTGCTGGAACCTGTTTCCGTCATTACTCCGGAAATTCAGCAGGAAGTTAATGCGCTTAATCTCACGGGAACTGTTTCGGAAAAAGTCCAAAAGATTTACCAATACATGCAAAGCAAAACGCGTTATGTTTTTGTAGCCATTGGAATTGGAGGTTGGCAGCCTATGCCCGCAGATGATGTGAGAAAAAAAGGCTATGGCGATTGCAAAGCCCTGACGAATTATATGAGAGTGTTGCTAAAAGCAGCAGGAATTCCGTCTTACTATTCAGTGATTTACAGTGATAAGACGGCTAAGGTTTTTGATAAAGATTTTCCACGAATGGACGGGAATCACGTAATTCTTTGTATTCCCACAGAAAATGGAAATATCTGGCTGGAAAACACGTCTCAGAATATTGCATTCAATCATTTAACTTATGGAACGATGGACAGGAATGTGATTATGGTCAAAGATAACACAGCCGAAATCATCGATACACCAAAATCACTATCAGAAAACAATAGAGAAGTTTTAAGAATTAAAGCCAATATCTCTTCTGACAATACCTTGAATGTTTCCTCCAATTTTAATTTTTCCGGCGGAATGTACGATATGTTTCTGCCCTTGATTTCACTCTCACCTACTGATCAGAAAGATGCATTAAAAAGACGCTACGATTATCTACAATTTTCCAATATTGATTTGGCCAATTTGACTAATGACAGAAGTGAGGCAAAGATCAATTTTGATCTCAATTTCAAAGCCGACAATTACTCCAAATCTTTAGGATCTGATATTTATTTCCGAGCGATTCCTTTTTTGGATTCTGATTTCCATTTGGAAAGCGCAGACAGGAAACTTCCGATTGAAATTCCATTTGGGTTTACAGATGATTACGAAATAGAATATACAATTCCAGACACTTACAAATTTTCAGAATCCATAGCGCCAGTTAAGATTGAGTCGGAGTTTGGAAGCTTTTCTATGGAATTCATTCCTCAAGATAAAAAACTATTGGTCAAAAGAAAATTTATGCTAAAGAAGGGAACTTTCTCTTCGGACAAAATTTTGGATTATATTAATTTCAGAAAAAAAACCAATAAAATAGATCATACCAAAATCCTAATAACCAAACTATAAACTAACCAAATAATGAAAACTAAAATTTTACAATTAGTATTAACCTGTGCAATTCTGCCAATTTTCGCACAGTATAAATTCCTGGATCTTCCGAAGTTGGACAACAATGATTTGAAATCTACCATTTATGCAAAAAATCCTTCTGAAGCAGCAGAAATCCTTTACAAATCATATCATTATTACATAACCGATGGGGATTTAAATATGGATGTTGTGAGCCGTGTGAAAATTTATAAAAAAGATCAGGCAGAAAAATTCCTGAATCAGGAAATCTATACTTATGACGGTAAAAACAACAAATCAGAAAGAGTTACTTCTCTCAAAGTGTTGACTTACAATCTTGTAAACGACAAAGTCGAAACTACAACAGTCGAAAAAAACTCAAAATACAAATCCAAAGAATCTAAAAACTATACAGTTACGAAATTTGCGTTTGAAAACGTAAAAGATGGTTCTGTTGTAGAATACAAATATTCTGTCCTATCGCCTTACGTCTCGTCTGTAGATAAAATCACGGTAGAAGATAACGTTCCTACACGCCGCTTCGATTATGTATTTGACTTTCCAAAATACCTTGGATTTAATATCGATTACAAAGGAAGTTTGATTCCAAAAAACAGAGAGGTGGCCGATAAAAATATCTATGGTGGCGATTACTACACTTACCGTTATGGGTTTGAAAATATAGCACCTTTTAGAGATGAAAAATATGCCCATAATTTAGATAATTACAGAACATCCATCAGAGCAGAACTTAACTCGACTAATATTATAAGATCTGATGTTTCTGCACCAGGAAGTATTTCAACCGGCGGATTCAAATCCTATGCAGTCACTTGGACTGATATTCGTAAACAACTATACGAATCAGAATATTTTGGAGAACAACTGAAAAAGAAATCTTATGTAAAAGAGCTTCTCCCTGCAGATATTAAAAGTATAACAATTCAGGAAGAAAGAGCTGCAGCAATACTAAAATTTGTTCAGAAGAATTATACTTGGAATAATAATTATACAGTAGGCGCAGAAGACGGAAAAGGAATTAAGAATCTTTTAGAAACCAAAGTAGGAAGTTCTGGTGAGATTAATCTATTGATGGTTTTACTGATGCGAAGTGCTGGTCTGGATGCTCAACCAGTGGTTTTGTCTACAATAGGGCGAGGTATTTTGTTGGATTATTCACCATCTATCAATCAGCTCAATTATGTTTTGGCAAGCTTGGAAATTGGAGGAAAGTTTATTGTCTACGATGCAACCTCCAAAATGACAGTTCCCAATCTTATCCGCCCAGCTGCACTTAATTACAAAGGCTATGTAATGACTGATAAAGAAGCAAAGAGAGTCAATATCTTCTGTCCTGAAAAAAGTACAACTTACCTCACAGTCGATGCAAAACTCAATACGGATGGAACGATACAAGGCTCATTTTCGGATAAAGATACCAAGTTGTATGCAATGATGAATAATGAAAAATATGAGGAAGACAAAACCGCTTATCAGAAAGAATCTTATAAAGACCGATACACCTTTCCCTTTACCAATGTCAAAACAGAATTGCTTGACAATAATGACTTTCAAACAGTTTTTGATTTTAATTCCGATACTTTTGTAGATGGTATTGGCGGCAAATTTGTATTCAATCCACTATTATTTCTATACAGTAAGTCTCATCAATTTGATCAGTCAGACGAGAGAAGATCACCAATAGAACTCTACACTGGCTACGACAAAATCAAAAAAGTTACAATTACTTTACCTGATGGCTACATTTTCGAAAACGTTCCGAAATCCAAAAAATTCAGAACAGAAGACAGTGCCATTCAATACGTTTACAAAGTAACACAAGAAGGTAATAAGCTAACTGTGGAAACCACTACAACTGTTGAAGATCCCGTTTATCCAAAAGAATATTATCCTGCTTTCAAACAGATATTCGATAATATTACGAAGATGGAAGGTCAAGTTGTAACAGCTGTTAAAAAATAAAAAAGCAAAATCCCGGGAATTACTTCTCGGGATTTTGCTTTCAATATACTTCAAGATAATATTTATAAAGTCGCAGAGCGACGACCTGTTAATAGCAATGGTATAGATTATTGAGCTAAGCGCCGTAGATGCGACCTGAATTTCTAACTTAAATATAAATCACATCCGTCTTCAAAACCTTCTCCCCAAATTGCTCCAGCTTTTCTTTGTAAAGTGCAACCTGTTTTTGGTCTTTTTCCTTCTCACTTCCGGTTTTGAAATCTACGATGATGAAGCCATCTTTTGTCTTTATTAATCTGTCCGGACGATAAGTTTTCGACGTTCCATCTTCCACAGAAAGCATATCTCTTTCGTTGATAATGTTTAGGTTTTCTGCAAAATAAGAATTGTAATTATTATCATTAATGATATTCTCAATGCGTTCCAAAATTGATGTTTTTTCCTCAGCAGTAATTGTTCCTTCTAATAAATAAGAATTCAGAACTTTCAAAACATCTTTTTTAGTTTTAATTTTTGATAGAATTTCGTGCGTGAAAATTCCCATTCTCACGTGTTCCACCCGGTTTTGATAACTTTTGGATGAGGTCGCAATTTCAATATTCGAAGCTTTCTCTGTTTTTTGAGAAATCGAGCTGATGTTTTCGGAGAGATATTCTTTTTTCTCCTTGCGTTTTTGTTTTATTAATGACTCTGCTGAGGTTTCATAAACATCAAATGAATCTAATAATTCGCCATTTTCAGTTGGTTGAAATTGACTTGCAAAATCAAATAATTCCAGATGATTTGCAGATTTATTAGGCTTTTCCAGATAGAAGAAAAGCTGTTCCACAGGTCTTGTTGTCGCCACATATTGAATGCAAAACCTATCGATTTTATTTCGGTAAGAATTAATCAAATTAAAACCCGCCAATTCTTCATCATACCTTTCCAGTTCGGGAGAGAATTGATTCAGAATTACAGTTTTAAGTTCATCTTCGCTTCCCAAATCAAACCATTCCGAGAATTTTTTGTCGCTGTTTTCATTCCTCATCGGGATGAAGACGATGGGGAATTCCAGACCTTTCGCTTTGTGAATGGTCATAATTTGAATCGCATCTACATTTTCACTCGCCTGAATACTGATTTTCGAAGCTTCATCATCCCAATATTTCAGAAATTCTTTCAGCGTTGCGCCTGTATTTTGCGTGTAATTGTGAAGCATTTCCAAGAAATTCAGAAGGAAATCGGTTTCTTTATTTTCAACCGAGAATTCGTGAACGTAATATTCAATGAAATTGTAAAGATTAAGTTGAGGAATATCTTTCTGAATCAGCGTTACATTATATTTTTCATTAATGAAATCTTCAATGTCTTTCTTGTTTTCGAACTTCAAAATCTCTCTGATTTCCGATGTGAAATCCGTCATTGTAATTCTTCCAGAAACATTCAGAAAGTACATCATTTTAACTAAAAACTGACGATTTTTCGGAACGAGATTCCATTTCAGAAACTCAATCAAAGCTTTTATGGTAAAGGCTAAGTCCAAGGTCAAACCTTTCTCAGAAATCGTTTTGATATAAGTTTCTTTTCCTTTATAAATAACTTTCAAATTTCCCAAAAGCTGAGAATAATTAAAAATGTCAGAATTTCCTCTACAAAGAATCGTAATATCAGAAAAATCAAAACCATTGTCCAGACTTTCCTGAATGTCATTTTGCATTTTCGCCACTGTTTCATCGTAGAAAATATTCTTTGTCGAGTTTTCCAAAAGATGAATTTTCACGCGACCTTCCAACTTAGATTTTGATTCTTGTAGTGCGTTTTCTCCGAATATTTTCCGATGTTCATCACTCAAATCGCCGGACATAAAATCGTACAGTTTGTTATTAAAATCGACAATGTTCTTCGCACTTCGCCAATTGAAACCAAGGTTTTCAGCCGTTGCAAATTTCGGCGTGATTTCTTTTTTATTAATGATGTTGAGCATCAATTCACTTTCGCCACCACGAAATCTGTAGATGCTCTGTTTCGGGTCGCCAACGATGGTAAAACTCGTGTCATCGGAAGTAATGCTGTTGTCCCGAAGTGGAAGAAAATTCTGCCATTGCATCGTGGAAGTGTCCTGAAATTCATCAAAGAAATAATGCTGAAACTGCGTTCCAACTTTTTCATAAATGAATGCTGAAGGTTCATTTCTGAGATTTTCATTAATCAAAATATTGAACTTAGATAGCAGAACCAAATCGTTCTCTTCCTCGATTTCCAAAAGCTTTTTCTGAATATCAGCGTTCACTTTCAAAGGCAAAATCGCCTGAAGAACTTTTTCTTTTTTCTGAGAATTAATATACAAATCAATAATTTCTCGTCGCCACGAAATCAATTGTGGTAAAATATCCTGAATTTCGGCTTGCTTGTGCTTTCCCTTTGTGGAAGCGCCTTTTAGGAAGGTTTCAATCTTCGAATCTTCAGACGTTGTTGGGAATGGAAATTTCTTATCCTTAATTTTATGAAACTCGAGAATATTGACAAAGAATCCACCGATTCCACTTTTTCCACTCGCAAAATCCTCAATCTCGATATCTCTGCTTTTTATTAATTCCAAAGCTTTTTTAGCAATTTCAAGGGATTCTGATTTTAGATTTTTAATGGTTTCCCGAAGTTCGTTTTTCTTGTTTTCATACGCTTCCCATTCAAAATCCTTATTGTCCTGCAAAGGTTTGTAATGCACGTCGCTCACAAATTTCTTCGCCGAATTGTAAAGCGTTTGATTGAGGTTGACGCGCTCATTATTATCCAGATTATAATTGACGTAATCCATAAAAGCGTCGGAAACCGTTTCGTCTTCGCCAATTTCGTCCAGCATTTTGTCTACCGCTTCAATCAAATAAGGTTCCGGCTGAATCTCCAGATTGAAGTTCTGCGCCAATCCCAATTCGTAAGAAAAACTCTTGACCAATCTGGAATTGAACTTGTCAATCGTCCCAATGTTCAAAGTCGAGTAGTGGTGCAAAATATAATCGAGGACTTTCTGCGAACGGTGATGCAAATCGTCGAGTGTAATCTTGTAACCTTGATTTACCAATGCTTCCTGAATGTTCTTCAAATCTTGATTTTCGGAATAGTTTTCTTTTACAAATTCGCCTAGATAGAAGAGGATTCTTTCCTTCATTTCTTTGGCCGCTTTGTTGGTAAAAGTCAATGCCAGAATTGTTCTTATGGAATCTGATTGATTTGGAAATCGAAGGCAAATCATTAGTAAACTCTGGACCAAACGGTAAGTTTTGCCAGAGCCAGCAGAGGCGTTGATGACGGTGTATGAGTTTTGCATAGTCACAAAATAAGAGGACTAAGATACGGGAATCACGGGGAAAGAAACAAGAATGAAAGTCAAAAGATAAAATGCTGGAGAAATACAAAAATGCAAGTGTAAAAAATTAAGTTGGATTTGTTCGATGCTTGTGTATAGTATGTTCGATCTTTGTTCGATGTAACCTTGTTTGATGTATTTTAATTCGAAACCTAATTTTAATTTAAAATTTTCACTAAAGTTTAATATTAAAATTAATGTGATTAAATCTCGACATCATAATCCAATCGGAAAGACCTCCTGTGATGTATCGTTGGCCCGAACTTTTTAAGTCCTATCTGATGAGTTTTTGTACAGTATCCAAAATTGGTGTTCCAGCCATAATCCGGAAATTCGTCGTGAAGTTCTATCATCAAATTGTCACGGTAATTTTTTGCTATGATAGAAGCTGCAGCAATCGAAAGAAATTTGCTGTCTCCTTTGATGATACAATGGTGTGGCGTGTAATTATAAGGATGGAATTTGTTTCCATCTACCAATATTAATTCAGGTCTGGTTTTTAACTGATCTAATGCCAAGTGCATTGCGTGAATACTCGCATTCAATATATTATGCTGGTCTATAAATTCTGGCGAAAGTTCTGCAATAGCAAAATCCACAGCGTTTTCTCTTATGTAAAGATCGAGACTTTGTCTGGTTTTAAAATTTAACGTTTTAGAATCATTAACTAAATTTTGCTTAAAATTTTTGTCAACTATCACCGCAGCAGCGACAACAGGGCCGGAGAGGCAACCTCTTCCGACTTCATCGCAACCAGCTTCTATAAGTGATTCTGAAAAATTTTGTATTAATAGCATAATAAATTATTCTATGTCAAAGTTATATAAACATTGAACTTTAACATATGTAATTAACAAATTTTTAACAATTTGTGTTGTATATATTAATAAAGTTTTGCATTTTTGTTTATTGAAAAATTTGATTTGATATGAAAAAATTAACAACAAGCGTTTTAGCAGTGGTTCTTTCGTCGTCTTTTGCAATGGTTTCGGCGCAAAAGGTACAAGATACTGCTAAAACGCAAGATATCGAAGGCGTTGTTGTAACGGCTTTGGGTATCAAGAGAGAGAAAAAATCTTTAGGATATGCAACTCAGCAAGTTTCTGGAGAAACCATTTCTGATGCAGGACAAAACAATGCGCTTAGTGCATTGTCTGGAAATGTAGCAGGGGTTCAAGTAACAGCTCCATCTTCTATGGGGGGATCTACTAGAATTACAATGAGAGGAATCAGCTCAGTCACTGGAGAAAACAGACCTTTAATCATTGTTGATGGTGTTGTTTTGGATAACTCAAATGTTAACTCCGTAGATACTCAAAGAGGTGCTGGGGGTAGAGATTATGGTGACGCAACATTTGATATTAATCCTGATGACATCGAAAGTGTAACTGTTCTAAAAGGAGGGCCAGCTGCTGCGCTTTATGGCTTTAGGGCAGGAAATGGAGCTATTATATATACTACTAAATCTGCTAAGAAGGGAAGAACTGAAGTTCAGTTGAATACTGGAGTAGCATTTGATCATATATATATTAGACCAACATTACAGACACAATATGGAGGAGGTAGTGAAGCAACATTACAACAAGTTGTAATTGATGGAAGGACTTATAATGTTCCAGATTATAGTTATGATGAATCTTGGGGTCCTAAATATGATCCAAATTTAATGCATTTAGCATGGAATGCATTTGACCCTGAGTTTGCAAATGATTATTTGAAAGAAACACCATGGGTATCTCCTAAGCATGATGTAGATTCATTCTTTAATACAGGTGTTACTTACACTAATAATTTCTCAGTTTCAAAATCTTTTGAAAACACCAATGTGAGATTATCTTATACAAATACTAATATTAGTGGAATTGTTCCTAATAGTAAAATAAATAAAGATAATCTAAGTATCAATGTTAGCACTGTTCTTTCAGATAAATTGAAAGCGGATGCTAGCTTTAATTATGTACGTACTGCAGGTTTTAATAGACCTGAACAAGGCTATGGAGATAATTCAGTGGCTCAAAAAATGTACCAATGGGGACAAAGACAGTTAGATTATTCTCAACTGAAAGATTATAAATTATCTACTGGGGAACAAAGAACTTGGAACAGAACTGCTTATGATGATGCAACTCCTTTGTATTCTGATAACCCATATTGGTCAATTTATGAAAATACATCTGCTGATCAAAGAAATAGATTCTTTGGTAGCGCAGGCTTGACATATAACTTTAGCAAAAAATTGTTTGCAACAGGTAAAGTTTATGGAGATACTTATTCTCAAACAATTACTTCTCAAGTTGCTGTAGGATCTGCTGCATTATCAGAATTTAATGTTGAAAAGAGAAATAGATCTGAATATAACTATGAAGGTAAGTTACATTATAATGATAATTTTGGCGATTTAAGTTTAAATACTTTTGCTGGGTTTAATATTATGGATAACAAAATGGACTATCTTCGAGGATTTTCCAATGGAGGTTTAATAATTCCAGGGATATATAATTTATCTAATAGCCGAAATCCCGCTACTTCAGAAAATAGATCTGAGCATTGGGGAACAAGAAGTTTATTCGCTTCAGTTTCATTAGGATATAAAGATTTTATATATGTTGAGGCTACTGCAAGAAATGACTGGTTTTCTATGTTAAAAGATGATCAATTCTATCCATCAGTTACTGGTAGTTTTGTATTCTCAAGCTTATTAAAACAAGACTGGTTAAGCTTTGGTAAATTGAGAGCAGGTTGGTCAAGTGTTGCAGGAGGTGGGACACCTTATGTTACTGGGACTTTTACTGATATTAATGATCCTTTTGGTGGTCCAAGTTATTCAATGCCAAATACTTATGGTAATCCATTGCTTAAACCTGAGCTTAAAAAGACAAAAGAGATTGGTTTAGAAGCTAGTTTCTTTAAAAATAGATTTGGTTTCGATGTTACATATTACGATGTTGAATCTACAGATTTAATTATTCCATTACCAATTGATCCAGCATCAGGATATCCATTTAAAATGGTGAATTCTGGATTAATGACAAATAAAGGTATTGAAGCAATGGTTAACATATCTCCAATTAAGACTAGTGATTTTTCTTGGGATATGACTTGGAATTTTGCACAAAACAGAAATAAATTGGTTGAATTAGCAGAAGGTTTAGAAACTTATGTATTAACGAATGCTCCTTTTAGAGCTCAACTAGCTGCACAAGTAGGATATTCTTATGGTGCCATATTAGGAACTGATTTTGTATATGATGATAATGGAAATAAAGTAGTGGGTGCAAATGGACAATATTTAGCATCGGCTGTCAAACCTTTAGGATCCGTTTTGCCGCAATATAATATGGGACTAAGAAACACTTTTAAATATAAAAATCTAAGTTTATCTTTCCTTATAGATATGCAACAGGGAGGAAAATATTTTTCTACGACACACATGTGGGGAATGTACTCTGGAATGCTTGAAGCTTCGGCATTGGGAGGTAATAGAGAGGCAGGTGTAATATTGCCAGGTGTAAAAGAAGATGGCAGTATAAACGATATATTACTTGACGCTCCTACTTGGGGAGGTACTTATTACAGTACTGTAGATGCTCAGAATGTTTTTGACGCAAGCTATATCAAATTAAGAGATATTACATTAGGCTATGATTTACCTAAATCAATTATAGGTAATGCATTCCAAGGGATAAGAGTTTCTGCATTTGCTAGAAATTTATTTGCTTGGAATCTAGATTTCAAAGGAATCGATCCAGAAAATACATCATATGGATCAGGTAACCGCCAAGGTTTAGAAGGAGGATCTTTACCTTCAACTAGAACTGTTGGATTTAATGTAAACTTTAAATTTTAATTAAAATGAAAAAAATATTTTCAATACTATCGATTGTAACCCTGTCGCTTACTATTACAAGTTGTGCAGATACATTTGAAGAAATAGATACTAACCCCAATTCAACTGAAAATCCACTTCCAACAGGCTTATTTAATAATGCTAATAAGGAGTATATGGATTATACTCGAGATGGATGGGTTTCCGGAAGAATGCTTTTACCTTGGGTTCAATATTCTGCACAAAGAATTTATACTGAAGAAGATAGGTATCAATATAGGTTAAGTACAGATGTACAATTATGGTTAAGATCTTATGTTGTAGCTACTGACTATAAAAAAATAATTGATCTCAATACAAATCCAGCTACTAAAGCGCAGATGCTAGTTTATGGAGCTAATGAAAACCAAATTGCTGCAGCTAGGGTGATGCTATCTTATGTTTTCTTAAATTTAGTAGATTCATTTGGTGATGTTCCATATTGGTCATATGGTAATAAAGATGCAGATTTTCAAGCTTTAGATATTGAAAATCAAGTTCAGCCCAAATTTGCATCTCAGATGAAAATTTACACAGATATTTTAAAAGAGCTAAAAGAATCTTCTGAAATGATTAAAGGAACTGGTAGTGTTTTTTCAGAAGGAGATCAAATTTTTGAGAGTACAGCTAAACTAAAAAAGTTTGCTAATTCTTTAAGACTTAGAGTTGCTACTAGAGTAAAAGGAGTTGTTCCAGGTGCGGAAGCACATATTGCTGATGCAATTGCTTCAGGTGTTATGACATCTAATGATGATACAGTTGGGTTGACTTATGGTACAACCAATCAATTTGGATCACCATTCTTTTTAACGTATGTTTCAAGGTCAGATTTTTCGATTTCTAAAACTTTTGTAGAATTATTGAAAGGACAAAGAGGTAATTTTGGAGAAGATCCTAGAATCTTTAAGTATGCTTCTCCTACTTCAGTTAAAGTAGGTAATATTAGAAATCAAACAATGACTGAGGCTACTGATGTTAATCAAATTGTAGGTATGCCATATGGTGTGACTAGCCAAATGTCTACCACTCAAGCACCGACTGCTAGTTTCTTTGGTAAAGATGTTCTTAAAAGAGATTATACTGAGGTTTTCATGGAATATGCTGAAGTAGAATTCTTATTAGCTGAAGCTAATGGTTGGTCTCAAAGCCACTACGAGAAAGGTGTAAGAGCTTCTATGGAAAGATGGGGAATTGATTCAGGTAAGATTGACACTTTTGTTTCTTCTTTACCGGTAGCTTCTCAGGCTTCAGTAATCAGCCAAAAGTATGTGGCATTATTTATGCAACCTCAAGAAGCTTGGGCAGAGTATAGAAGAACGGGATATCCGAATACTTTACTATTACCTGGCCAAACTGGTGAGTTAAATGTGCCAACAGCAACGGGGCAAACTACTTATGTATTTACACCTTTGATCGCTGGATTGACAGATGTTCCTAAAAGAATTTTCTATCCGACAACAGTTCAAAATTTAAATAGAGCTAATTATGAAGCTGCTTCACAATCAATTGGAGGAGATAAGATGGACACTCCATTAATTTGGGACAAAAACTAAATATTATATTTAGTTATAATATGGAGACCGCATTTATGCGGTCTTTTTGTTTTTTATATATGAAAATAGTAATTAATATAATCAAGGAAAATATTTAAATATTCTTACTGCCAGATTATAAAAAGGGCTAAAACAGAAGTACAATAAATCGAAAGAAAATCTATAAAAACAAAAACCAGAGCAAATACTTTTGCTCTGGTTTAACTATCTATTTGAAATGTCCTCTAAATTTATGATTTTATTCTTAAAATAATAAATTACTTCCCAAACAATCCACCGCCCATTCCTGGCATATTCGGCATTTTGCTCATCATTTGCATCATTTGTTTACCTTGTGGGCCTTGCATCATCTTCATCATTTTTCCCATTTGATCAAATTGTTTCATCAATGCATTCACATCTTCAAGCTTTCTTCCAGCACCTTTTGCAATTCTCTGCTTTCTTGAAACATTAATGATAGAGGGTCTTCTTCTTTCATCTGGCGTCATAGAGTGGATGATCGCTTCGATGTGTTTGAAAGCATCATCATTGATGTCTACATCTTTGATCGCTTTTCCAACACCCGGAATCATTCCCATCAAATCCTTCATATTACCCATTTTCTTGATCTGATTGATTTGCTTCAAGAAATCATCAAAACCAAATTCATTCTTCGCAATTTTCTTATGAAGTTTTTTAGCTTCTTCTTCATCAAATTGTTCCTGAGCTCTTTCCACTAAGGAAACAACATCTCCCATTCCGAGAATTCTGTCTGCCATTCTTTCTGGGTAGAAAAGATCCAAAGCTTCCATTTTTTCTCCGGTTGAGATAAATTTGATTGGCTTTTCCACAACAGAACGGATTGTCAACGCAGCTCCACCTCGTGTATCGCCATCCAATTTCGTAAGAACAACACCATCAAAATTTAAAACATCATTGAAGGTTTTTGCCGTATTCACCGCATCCTGACCCGTCATAGAATCTACGACAAACAAAGTTTCATTCGGTTGGATAGTACTATGAACAGACTTGATCTCAATCATCATCTGCTCATCAATTGCCAAACGTCCAGCCGTATCCACAATTACTGTATCAAAACCATTCGATTTTGCATAGTTGATCGCGTTTGATGCAATAGAAGTTGGATTTTTATTTTCAAGTTCCGTATAAACTTCAACATTGATCTGTCCACCAAGAACTTTCAACTGATCAATTGCCGCAGGTCTGTAAACATCACAAGCCACCAAAAGTGGTTTTTTGCTGCGTTTTTGTTTCAGATAATTTGCCAATTTTCCTGAGAAAGTCGTTTTACCGGAACCTTGAAGTCCAGCAATTAAGATGACACTTGGCTTCCCGGAAAGATTGATTCCTTCCTGGCTTCCACCCATCAAATCCACCAACTCATCGTGAACAATCTTCGTCATCAATTGTCCCGGTGTAAGAGATGTAAGAACATTTTGTCCTAGCGCTTTATCTTGCACGCGTTTCGTCAGATCCTTTGCAACTTTGTAGTTCACATCGGCATCTACGAGTGCACGTCGGATTTCTTTTACAGTTTCTGCAACGTTGATCTCGGAGATTTTTCCGCGACCGGAAATATTATGAAGCGCCTTATCTAGCTTATCTTGTAAACTGTTGAACATAACTTTGTGTAATATATTAAGGTTGCAAAAATAAGAAATTTAAATTTAGTTTTAATACTGAGTTTTTTCAAAATTGGACTCGGTACAATTAATTAAAACAAATATTTGGGCAGCTTTATCCGTCTTCCGCTCCCAATCTTTTTTGCAGACTATTTCCACATAAGTTAGAAACCGAAGTGCAAGCAAAAAAGGATTTCCGCTCAAGCCGGGCTGCGCTTTGCAAGGTTGAAACATTATTCTTTTAATTCATATTTTCTTAATCAATTAGAATTTGTACAAATAAAAAAAGTTTGTGTTTATTCCTTTTCTGAGCGAAGCACCTTTGTGAACCTTAAAATATTTTCAATACACAATGAAAAAAACTTTGTGGACTTTGCGTTCAAAACTCAAATACAAATACTTTCCTTACTTTTGCAAAAATCAAATTTTGGAAGACAAACAAAACAACAATTCGAATGCATTGAGGAAGTACGGGAAATATTCTTCCGTAGTTTTCCAGATGTTATTCATCATTGGGATTTCATTTTGGGGCGGACATCAATTGGATTTGTACTTCGAAACTGGATCCAATGTTTTGGTTTTGGTAATTGGACTCAGCGGACTTTGTCTATCATTATACACAACTCTTAAGCGTCTCGAAATTTTAAATAAAGAAGAAAATGAAGAACAAAAGTAATATCGTTATCAGTGTTGTATTTTTCTTGACATTCATTATTCATTTCGCAATCTGGAAATTTGTTTTCCATCTGGATGAAGTGACGATTATCAAGTTTTATCTCTTCTTGACCATTATTTTTATGATGATGATAACAATGATTTTAATTATCAACAAAGTCGTTCCGGAGTTCTTGGGAATGGCAATGATAGGACTTATTTTGATGAAGTTTGGATTGATGTATCTAATCAAGAATAAGCTTCATTTAGAGGAAGTTCCGGGTTATAAATTCCATTTTATCATTCCTTATTTTATTTTGACTGGTTTGCTTACCTATTATGCAATACAGTTAATTAATTATGACAAAAAACAGTAAATTAATTCTTCAAAAGAGAAAAAATAGTCTATTTTTGCAAAACGAAAAAAAAATGTACCGATGTTAAAGAAAACGGCAATTTTATTTTACAGTTTATTAATGTTTACAACGGCTTTCGCACAACACGAGACTGTTGAAAATCAACATAGTAAGCCTGTATCTGAAACTCCTGAGCTTTCTGGAAAAGAAGAAAGAAGAAAGGAGGTTAAAGAATTCGTAGATCACCATATTTTGGATGCTCACGATGTTGCCTTGATGGTTAAAGACGGTCATCATATTGGTTTTCCTCTACCGATAATTATTTACGACGAAGGTTTCCATACTTTTATGAGTAATACGGAAGGTGTAGACGGTCACGAATTCATCCACGGTTCTCCGGTAGAAAGTGATGGTAAATTCTATACACTTAACCACGAAAAAATCTACAGAACAGATTCAAAAGGAACTTTGACTCTTGATAAAGACCATCACCCAACAGAAAAGAGAGTTTTGGATTTATCCATTACAAAAAGTGTTTTAACTATATTTTTTGTTGCTGTTTTATTGATAGTGGTTTTCGGAGGAATGGCCAGATCTTATAAAAAATCTTTGGTACCTTCAGGTGCTGCAAAATTCCTTGAGCCACTTATTATATTCGTAAGAGATGATATTGCAATTCCTAATATCGGTCATAAGTATAAGAGATTTATGGGTTACTTGTTAACTGTGTTTTTCTTTATTTTATTATTAAATGTTTTAGGTTTGATGCCTTTCGGAATTAACGTAACGGGTAATATTGCAATTACATTTTCTTTAGCAATTATTACTTATTTGATTACAACTTTTTCAGGGTCTAAGGATTATTGGAAACATATCTTCTGGATGCCAGGCGTTCCTGTTCCAATGAAGTTTATTATGATGCCAATTGAGATATTGGGAACTTTGACAAAACCATTTGCATTGATGATTCGTCTTTTTGCAAATATGACAGCTGGTCACATCGTTGTAATGACGTTGATCGGATCAATTTACATTTTCGAAAATTGGATTGCAGGTGTTGCATTCCCATTCTTGACATTTGTCATTTATTTATTAGAAGTATTAGTAGCGTTCTTACAGGCTTATGTATTTACAATGCTTTCGGCTTTGTTTATCGGAATGGCGGTAGAAGAACATGAGCACGATCATGCTCATTAATTAAAATTATAAAAACAATTTTTTAAATTATATATTATGGAAATTCCTAAAATTATTGGTAGCGGACTTATCGTTATTGGTGTAGGTATCGGTCTTGGAAAAATCGGTGCGGCTGCTCTTGAAGCAATCGCTAGACAACCAGAGCAATCTGGAAAAATCCAAACTGCTATGCTTATTGCTGCTGCATTGGTAGAAGGTGTTGCTTTTGCTGCGTTGTTCGCATCATAAGCCCCAAACAAAACTAAAACATTGTTGCAACGGTTGGTTGCAACAATGTTTAATTTAAAAATTTAAAAAACTTAATCTAACTATATAATGGAATTACTTCATCAGTTTTCATCAGGATTATTTATCATTCAGACTGTTATTTTCTTAATCTTACTTTTTGTATTAGGAAAGTTTGCCTGGAAACCAATTCTTAAATCAATAGACGAGAGAGAAACATCTATCATCGATGCTCTTAATCAAGCTAAATTGGCTAAACAAGAAATGGCTCAATTGAAAGAAGATAACGAAAGAATCCTTCGTGAAGCTAGAGCTGAGAGAGATGGTATCTTGAAAGAAGCTAGAGATATGAAAGATAAGATCGTAAATCAAGCTAAAGACAGCGCTAAAGTTGAAGGCGAAAAAATGATCGAAGCTGCTAGACAATCTATCCAAACTGAGAAAAATGCAGCTATGGCAGATATCAAAACTCAAATCGGAACTTTGTCTGTAAGCATTGCTGAAAATATCTTGAAAGAGAAATTAAACAACGATGGCGCTCAAAACGCTTTGGTAGAAAATATTCTTAACAAATCTAACCTTAACTAATCAGGATGTTAACATCTAAAGTAGCTAAAAGATACGCTCAGGGTCTGTTGGATTTCACGCAGGAATCTGGTAACACAGATGCTGTTTTCGGTGAGATGAAGGATATTGTGAAGATAATGTCTTCTTCCAAAGAACTGAATCAGTTTGTGAACACGCCGATAATTGATGCAAAAAAGAAAGAAGCGATTGCTTTGGAGATCTTCAAAGATTTCTCTCAGGTTTCTAAGAACATCATCAGATTGGTCATCAAACAAGGCAGAGAATCTCAGCTTAGAAATATCGCTCAGGAATTCATCAATAAAGTAGAAGATATCAATGGAACTCAACGTATCTCTTTGGTAACAGCTTCTCCTTTATCACAAGAAAATATTCAGAAGATCATTACGGATTCCAAAATGGTAAACGTTTCTAATTATGATTTGGAAACTATTGTAAAGCCAGAGATCTTAGGAGGTTATATCCTAAGAGTGGGAGATCAGCAGATCGATGCATCAGTAAGGACAAAACTGAGCAATATCAAAAAAGAATTTCAACTTAATTAAGAAAAAACAACCATATAATGGCAGAAATAAATCCGGCAGAAGTATCAGCGATACTGAAGCAGCAATTAGCAAATTTCGATACTCAATCTAACGTAGAAGAAGTTGGTACTGTTCTTACGATAGGGGATGGTATTGCTCGTGTTTACGGTTTAGAAAACGTACAGTACGGAGAATTGGTAAGATTCCAGGCTGGAGTTGAAGGTATCGTTCTTAACCTTGAAGAAGATAATGTTGGGGTTGCACTTCTTGGTGAATCCAAATTGGTAAAAGAAGGTGATACTGTAAAAAGAACGAACAGAATCTCTTCTATCAAAGTGGGTGAAGGAATGCTTGGTAGAGTTGTAGATACTCTAGGTAATCCTATCGACGGTAAAGGACCTATCCAAGGAGAACTTTACGAAATGCCATTGGAAAGAAAAGCGCCGGGAGTTATCTTCCGTCAGCCGGTAACAGAACCACTTCAAACTGGTATCGTTGCTATCGATTCTATGATTCCAGTAGGTAGAGGACAAAGAGAGTTGATCATTGGTGATAGACAAACTGGTAAAACAGTTGTTGCTATTGATACCATTATCAATCAAAGAGAATTTTATGATGCTGGGCAACCAGTATATTGTATATATGTTGCAATTGGGCAAAAAGCTTCAACTGTAGCACAGATCGTTAAAACATTAGAGGACAAAGGTGCTTTGGCTTACACAGTAATTGTTGCGGCTAATGCTTCTGATCCAGTTCCAATGCAGGTTTATTCTGCAATGGCAGGTGCATCTATCGGAGAGTTCTTCAGAGACTCTGGTCGTGCAGCTTTGATCGTTTATGATGATCTTTCAAAACAAGCGGTTGCTTACCGTGAGCTTTCTCTACTATTGAGAAGACCACCGGGACGTGAGGCTTACCCAGGAGACGTTTTCTACCTTCACTCAAGATTATTGGAAAGAGCAGCAAAAATCATCAAAGATGATACGATTGCAGCTCAGATGAATGACTTGCCAGAATCTCTAAGACCATTGGTAAAAGGTGGAGGTTCTCTTACAGCACTTCCAATTATCGAAACTCAGGCTGGTGACGTTTCTGCATATATCCCGACAAACGTGATTTCTATTACAGATGGTCAGATCTTCTTGGAGACAGACCTTTTCAACTCAGGAGTTCGTCCGGCGATCAACGTTGGTATCTCTGTATCCAGAGTTGGTGGTAACGCACAGATCAAATCAATGAAAAAAGTCTCTGGTACACTTAAATTGGATCAGGCTCAATATAAAGAATTAGAAGCATTTGCAAAATTCGGATCTGACCTTGATGCTGCGACTTTGGCAGTTATCTCAAAAGGTGAAAGAAACGTTGAGCTTCTTAAGCAGCCGGTTAACTCTCCGCTTCCAGTGGAAAGTCAAGTTGCGATGATTTATGTTGGGACAGAAAACTTGTTGAGAAATATCCCAATTAAGAAAGTAAAAGAATTCCAAATTGAATACGTGGATTTCTTAAGAAACAAACATCCAGAAGTAATGGCAGCTCTTAAATCAGGAAAAATTGATGATCAATTGACTGGCGTTTTGAGACAAGTTGCAACAGAGCTTTCTGCGAAATACAACTAAAAAAGTTCAATGTTCAAGGATTCAGAATTTAGAGTTTTGAAACCTTGAACTTTTCAAACAATAATCTTTGAGCTAAAGAATGGCAAACTTAAAAGAAATACGAGGCAGGATTACATCTATATCTTCTACGATGCAGATCACAAGCGCTATGAAAATGGTTTCCGCAGCGAAATTGAAGAAAGCGCAAGATGCAATCGTAATGTTGAGACCTTATTCTGAAAAACTTCAGGAGATCATAGAAAATGTAAGTGCAGCTTCTGACGCAGAGAACATCTCGGAATTTGCATTGGAAAGAGAAGTGAAAAAAGTTCTTTTCATCACCGTAACTTCCAACAGAGGTTTGGCCGGTGCTTTCAACTCGTCTGTTATCAAGGAACTTAATATCCAGTTTTCAGCAAACGAAAATGTGGAAATAGAAGTTTTGACAGTAGGTAAAAAAGCCTTCGATGCTGTGAGAAGAAGCAAAACTGTTTACGAAAATCACAGTTCACTTTTTGACAATCTTTCTTTTGATCATGTATCTCATATGACGGACAAAGTAATGTCGGATTTCAAAGCGGGCAAATTTGATAAAGTATATGTTGTTTACAACAAGTTTATCAATGCAGCAACACAAGAAGTTGTTACAGAACAGGTTTTGCCAATTTCATCAGCTTCAGAAGAGAAAACAGTTTCAGAGATCAATGTAGATTACATCTTCGAACCTGGCAGAAAAGAAATTCTTGATGTTTTGATTCCAAAATCTATTAAGACTCAGATTTTCAAAGCCATTCTTGATTCCGTAGCATCAGAACATGGTGCAAGGATGACAGCAATGCATAAGGCTACCGATAATGCTGATGCACTTAGAACAGATCTTAGAATCTTCTACAACAAAGCAAGACAGGCAGCCATCACCAACGAAATATTAGAAATTGTTTCCGGAGCAGAAGCGCTCAAGAACAGTTAATAAAGATAAAGTTAAAGTTAGTAGTTAGTTATAAAAAGCATTGAGGGTCAAACTTCAGTGCTTTTTATTATTTAAGGACGTTTGTATTTAAATAATTTGGGCAGCTATTTCCGCCTTCCGCTCCCAATCTTTTTTGCTCACGATTTGTCATGAATAGAAACCGAGTACAAGCAAAAAAGGATTTCCGCTCAAGTCGGGCTGCAGATTCTAGATTAAATCACAATTTGTCATAAGACATAATTTTGTCATTCCGTAGGAATCTCAACATCATACAATTCTGGTTTTTTCTAACTTCTAAAAGCTCACTTCTAACCTCTAATTTTAAAGTTAAAAAAAATATCTATCTTTGCACAGATTGTATATACAACATTAAATGGACCCCGATAGTTTAGTCAAACTTCTCATTGCATTATTTCTAGTTCTTCTGAATGGCTTTTTTGTGGCCGCCGAATTCTCAATAGTAAAAGTACGTTATTCCCAAATCCAGGTGAAAGCCGCTGAGGGAAACACAATGGCCAAAAAAGCCGAAAACATCATCAAGAATCTTGATGCTTATCTCTCTGCAACACAGTTGGGGATTACACTCGCTTCCCTTGCCTTAGGTTGGGTAGGAGAGAGTGCGTTGCATCATATCATAGAAGCCACATTCCATTCTTTGAATATAGAACTGGCAGCAGCAACAGTTACGACTATTTCTGTAGTTTGTAGTTTCTTACTAATTACTATAATGCATATCGTCTTCGGAGAATTGGTTCCAAAATCTATTGCCATCAGGAAGTCAGAAGCTACAACACTTTTTATCGCTTATCCATTGCACGTTTTTTATAATGTCTTCCGACCATTCATTTGGCTGATGAATTCATTATCAAACGCATTCCTGAAATTAATTAAAATATTTCCAGCTTCGGAACACGATATTCACTCCACCGAAGAATTGCAGCTATTGGTAAAACAATCGGCAGACAGCGGAGAAATTGAAGAAGAGAATTACGAGATCATCAAAAATGCATTCGATTTTACAGATCACAATGCAAAACAGATTATGATCACGAGACAAAATATTTCGTCTATCGATATCAATGATGATCCGGAAGATATCATCAATCAAATTATGGAAAGCGGTTATTCCCGTATTCCGGTTTATGAAGGTTCTATTGATAATGTGATCGGGATTTTCTATACGAAAGAAATCATCAGAGAATATATCAAAAGTAAAGGACAGGTTTCCGAAGAAAGTTTGAGAGGCTTTATGAGAGAAGCATTCTTTGTGGTTGGAAGTAAAAAAATATCAGACCTTCTGAAAGTTTTCCAGTTGAAAAAACAGCATTTGGCAATCGTTATCGATGAATTTGGAGGAACAGAAGGAATTATCACACTTGAGGATATTCTTGAAGAATTGGTTGGAGAGATCCAAGATGAAGAGGACGAAGAAGAAAAGATCGTAGACAAAGTAGGTGAAAATATCTATTGGGTAAAAGCCACGCAGCCTTTGGACGAGATCAATGAGCAGCTCCCGAAAAATATTCCGCCATCAGAAGAAGGAGAATACAACACACTTGCAGGATTTATCCTGAACGAATTGCAGGATATTCCGGAAGAAAATCAGGAATTCGATTATGGATATTACCATTTTAAAATTCTGAAAATGCAGAACAAAAGTGTAGAATTGGTGGAGCTTTTATATAATAAACCGTTCTTAGAAGATATCACTGACGAGATCACTGAATAATTAAATTTTATTAAGATGAAAATCTATAATAATAAATCTTATGACGAGCCAAAACGCCAATACGAAGAAGATGTATTGGTTTTGGAGCAGGAAGATGAAGTCTATAAAATCGTACTTCACAATGATGATGTCAACACCTTTGATTTCGTTATCGAATGTCTGATTGAGATTTGTGAACACACCTTGGAACAAGCAGAACAATGTACAATGCTGGTTCATTACAAAGGAAAATGCACCGTAAAAACAGGATCATTAGAAAAACTAAAACCAATGCATCAGGCATTGCTTGATAAAGGTCTTAGTTCCGAAATAGTATAAATTAAAACGATTGCTTTTGCGATCGTTTTTTGTTTTATTGAAATCTGTAATTAGCTTCAGGCAAAGTGTTGCTTTTCAAAAATTCTTCATATTCAGGAGAAAGTGTTGCCCTTCCGTAAGTGTTTTTTCCAGACATTCCGCCCAATCGTATTTTGTCTTTGCCGTATTTCAGATTGAGCTTATCAATAGCTTTCATAATAGGAATATGTTTCGCATCATCATCTTTTTCAAAGAGATTGATTAATCTTTCATTGTCCGGAACAAAATCTGAAACCATAACACCTGCTTTTTTGTATCGAAAGCCTTCTTTATAAATCGCTTCAAAGATTGTATTTGCAAACTTTGCCAAGACTATGGATGAGCTGCTTGGATTGGGTAAAACAATAGAAAATCCCTCTTTATATTCACCTAATTCTTTCCGAAATCGATTGGTTTGGATAAATACACTGATAACTTTACAGCAGGAATTTTGTTTCCTCAATTTCTCCGCACAATAGATGGCGAAAGTTTCTACGCGCTCTGCCAATTCATCTTTGTTAGAAATCATCTTCATAAAACTACGGCTTACCATTATAGATTTTTTATCCGAAGGTGAATCAAGTTCCAATTGTGGAATCCCTTTGAACTCATTGATCATTCTAATGCCTTGAATTCCCATCGTTTTTCGAACCCATGTTTCTGGTTTTTGCAAAAGATCCCAAGCTTTGTGAACGCCATTATCTCTCATTTTTGTTCCTAGTTTTCTCCCGATTCCCCAAACATCTTGTATGTCCAATTCCTTCAAAGCGGTTTCTATTTTTTCCTTGGAATCCATAATGTAAACGCCTTTTGGATATTTGTCAGTTTCTTTTTTTATAATATGATTGGCAATTTTGCACAAAGTTTTGGTCGGAGCTAATCCTATACTTGTGGGAAGCTTTAATTCAATGTTGATTTCTTTTCTGATTTTACAGCAATAATCATAAATATTAAAATATTTGAATCCGTGGAAATCCAGAAACAGTTCATCGATGCTGTAAACTTCAAAGGCATTTTGAGGAACATAGCTCTTTGCAATTTTCATTACTTCCTGGCTATAATAATTATACATTTCAAATTTTGGAGAAAAAACTTGTACGTCATTCACTACAAACAAATTTTTGAATTTAAAAGCAGGCGCACCCATTGGAACTCCCAAAGCTTTAGCTTCATTACTTCTGGAAATAACACAGCCGTCATTATTGGAAAGTACGACCACGGGTTTATCATCAAGCTCTGGCTTTAAAGCTCTTTCGCAAGAAACAAAAAAATTATTACAGTCGAGAAGTGCGTACATATTAGGATTTGGAAATGAAATTTCTTGACTTCAAAATTAGTTACAATTTAAAACAAAATGATTATATTTGTTGTTACAAATTATAACAATGTCAATTTTTTCAGATAACATCAGGTTTTTAAGGGCGAAGAAAATAACAACTCAACAAGATTTGGCGGATACCTTAATTATCACCAGATCGCGGTACGTTTCTTATGAAGATGGCCGTTCCGAACCTCCGTATGATGTTCTCATTAAAATATCGAAGTTTTTTCATATCAGTATTGATTTGCTTCTGACAGTCAACATCAGAAAATATCCTTTGGAAGAAATGATGAATCTGCCGGATAACAGAATTGTGCTTCCAATTATAGTTGATAAAGTAGGAAATAACAGCATCGAAATCATTCCTCAAAAAGCTTCAATGGGATATTTATCAGGTTACAGCGACCCGGAATATATAGAAAGTCTTCAGAGAATTTCATTGCCTTTTTTGACCAATGGAAAGTACAGGGCTTTTCCTGCGCAAGGCGATTCTATGCCACCTTTCAAAGATGGCTCGTTCATCATTGGGAAATATGTGGAAGATATTGAGGATTTGAAAATTAATAAAAGTTACATTTTCGTGACTTTGAATGACGGGATTTCCTACAAACGATTCAAAAGTCAAAAGAAAAAATCTATCGAGGTTTCGGCGGATAATTCTTTTTATAAGCCTTATGAGATTCCATTAAGTGAGATTGTGGAAATCTGGCAATATGCGTCAGGAATATTTCCTGAGGATTTTGAACCCGATAATTTTGATAATTATAATTTGAAAGATATGTTTTTAGAAATTAGAAAAGATATCAAAGAGTTGGATAACAAGGTTTCAAATTCCAAATAAAATTTAAAATGTACAGTACAGAAATGCAGCTCAGTTTGTTTGATGCAGGCGAATATTACCAATTTCCGACCGAGTTATTGGATTATACCGAACATTTTTTGTCTGAGGAAAGAGCAACGGAAATTGAAAAAAATCTAATAGAAAATGTTCCTTGGAAGCAGAACACACAAAAGATGTTTGATAGAGAAGTTTTGACACCACGTTTGACTGCTTGGTACGGCGATGATGAAAAGTCTTACCATTTAGGCGGGAATGAATTCAGTGTGAATGCCTGGACGCCTGAACTTTTAGGTTTAAAATATAAAATCCAAAAACTGACTGGTCATCAGTTTAATTCTGTTTTGCTTAATTTTTATAGAGACGGAAATGATTCTGTGGCTTGGCATCGTGATAAGGAAAGCGAATTAGGAAATCGTCCGGTCATTGCGTCAGTGAGTTTCGGACAAGTCAGGAATTTTGATTTTCGAAAGAAGGACAATCATCAGAACAAATATACGTTGCCACTTCAGCACGGCTCATTGCTCATTATGAAAGGCGATTTGCAGACCAATTGGGAACATCGGATTCCCAAATCTTCCAGACCAATGAAACCTAGGATTAATCTGACATTTCGAAATATTCGGGAGTTGTAATAATATTGTTTTAGCTTGATTTTAATGATTTTTTTATTTTATTATTAATTAAATTGTCTTTCATGTGATTTTTAAATTGATAAATTGATAAAAAATTATTATTTTGCAATTGAATTAAAAAAAATACTATGAAGTTAAAAATCAATTTTCTTGTAGCTAGTTTTGCGCTGACATTTTCTGCAATGTATGCACAGACTACCACACTCGAATCCAAAGCTCAAGATTGGATCTCTAAAAATTCTAACAAAATCGGAACATCTTCTCAAGATCATTTTGATTTAAAATCTTCCAGAAAAAGTCAGTCAGGAGAGACTTTGAGATTTCAGCAGGAAATAAACGGAATTCCTGTTTATGAAGGCGATATTGCTATTCATTTTAATAAAAAAGGAGAAGTTACTTTTGCTACAGAAGTTCCAGTTTCCAAAAAATTAAAGAAAGTCAATACTACTCCGACTTATAGTAAAACTGACGCTTTTGATAAAGCTAAAATTGCGGCAAACATTACAGGAGAGATTACTTACCAGGAAAATAATCTGTATGTTTTTGTAACGGAAGAAGAAGAAACCAAACTAGTCCACAGGGTGATTATCAATTCTTATGATACGCCGGGAGATTGGGAAATAATGGTAGATGCGCATTCAGGAGAAATACTTAGAATCTTGGATATTGCTAATTACCATAAAGACAGACCTAGAAAAAAAACTAAAGAAAAAATAGCTGAAATAAAAGCTGCTGGAACAGCATATATCTTTAATCCTGATCCTTTATCGGTTGCACATGTGGCTTATGGCGGCAATTATGTTGATAATAACGATGCGACCAATGCAAGTTTAGATGCTGCGAGAAGCTTAGTAACTCTGCCAGATATTACTTTTTCCAGTGGTGTTTACAGTTTGAAAAGCAAATATGTGCAAATTGCAGATTTCGAATTACCTTCTACAGGTTTATTTACTCAATCTTCACCCGATTTCTTATTCAATAGAAATGATCAAGGTTTCGAAGCTGTGAATGCTTTTTATCATATAGATAGAAGCTTGACTTATATCAATGAAACTTTAGGCATTAATTGTAAATCTACGCTTAATGGTGGAGTAATGATGGTTGACCCGCACGGTTTAGACGGAGACGATAATTCTCATTTTCTTCCTACTTCTCAAAGATTAGCCTTCGGAGAGGGGTGTGTAGATGATGCCGAGGATGCTGATGTGGTTTTGCATGAACTGGGACACGCTATCCATTATTGGGTTACAGGGCTTAAATCTTCTTCTGCACAAGGTTTAGGCGAAGGATCCGGAGATTACTGGGCAATGTCTTATAGCAGAAGTCTGAATCAATGGGCTACTTCTGAGCCTCAATATAATTGGATGTTCAGTTGGGATGGACACAATGAATGCTGGGCTGGAAGAGTTACCAATTATGCTGCAAAATATCCTACTAGCAATATAAACAGTTCTTCTGCAATCCACGCCAATGGGCAAATCTGGGCAACAATGCTAATGAAAATCTACGATAAAATAGGCAAAGAAAAAACGGACAGAATCTTCCTGGAAGGTCTTGCTCTGACCAATTCTTCTGCGACTCAACAGACTGCAGCACTTGCTGTAAGACAAGCTGCCATTGATATGGTTGGGACATACGGATTCACTTGTGATGATGTTGCAATCATTTCTCAGGAGATGACTACGACTGGTTATACAATGCCCGCATACGAATGTATTACTTTAGCTGTAACAGATATTAATAAAAATATAGTGTCCGTTTATCCAAATCCAGTGGCGGAAAATTTAACGGTTTCTATGGATTTTAAGAAAACGGAAACTGCTGAGATTTATAGTCTGGAAGGAAGAAAAGTTTCTGAGTCTAACATTAATGCCAATAATAATATCATTAATGTTTCTAAGCTAACTAAAGGTATTTATTTATTAAAGATAAAAGGAACTGAAATTGTTCAGAAATTTATTAAAAATTAATAACATAAACTTTAAAATAAAAAAAACCGATTGGAATACAATCGGTTTTTTTATTTTTTAAAACTTCACATTAAAGATTTTTTCTTCGCCATTTCGTTTTACAGTAACAGGATGCTCTTCACCAGAATTTACTTTTGCGAGACAATCCATGTAAGAATAGACTTCTTTCACTTCGCATTTTCCGATTTTTGTAAGAATATCGCCTTGCAAGATTCCGGCGTTGGCAGCTGGCCTGTTATCTATTACACCATCAATACCCATTCCGTCTTTGCTATCGGCATAATTTGGCATAATTCCCAAGCTTACTTTATATTTTGGAATAGATTTGCTCGCAGCGACTTTAGTTTTCACAAACGGGATTTCTTTTTCGTTTCCTAAAGCATTTGCAAGGTTGAAAATATAATTTGTTATTATTTTTTCTCCCGGATAATTAATCTTGTCAGCATCATCCGTTGGTTTATGATAATCTGTATGTGTTCCTGTAAAAAGGAAAAGAACCGGGATGTCTTTCAAGTAAAAAGAAGTGTGGTCACTTGGCCCAACACCGGATTCGTCCAACGTAATGTTGATATCTGCTGGCTTATATTTCTTTACCAATTCAGGTAGGATAGGAGATGTTCCAACACCACCGACGGTTAAATCTTTGTTGCTATTAAGTCTTCCTACCATATCCATATTGATCATAAAAATGGTATTTGGATAGCTTGTCTTGATCGTTTCTGCCAATTTTTTAGAACCCATCAATCCGTCTTCTTCTCCAGAGAAAAGGGCGAAAACATAATTTACATTTTCCTTCGTTTTATTTTGAGAAAACATTCTTGCTAATTCCAAAACTGCTGCAGTTCCGGAAGCATTATCATCGGCTCCATTATGGATTTGTCCTTCAGAATTTGCAAGTGTAGAGTTGTGATGTTCATTAAGACCTAAATGATCATAATGTGCACCAATTACAATCGTTTTATCAGCTTTATTATCCAGAACGGCGATTACGTTTTTACCTTTTACAGATGTGGATGTTTTATCATCATGAGGATTTAGTTTTACACTATATTCAAAATTCTGGATGAAGTCTTTTCCTTCATAAGGCTTTAATCCTAATTTTTTGAATTCGGCAGAAAGATAGTTTGCCGCTTTTGTTTCGCCTTCAGAACCTGTCAGTCTGCCTTGCAATTCATCAGATGCTAAATAACTGATATGCTTTTTTAAATTGTTTTCATTCGCTTGTTCAAATTGTGTTTTTTCCTGAGCAAAATATAAAACAGAAATTCCAATTAAGGAAAGAGTTGATAGTTTTTTGAAATAAGTTTTTGATAAAAACATTGAATGTAATTTTTATTAAGAACAAATCTAAGCATAAAAAATAAGCCTTAAATCATAAGGCTTATGATTTTTGTTATGGTAAATTTTCAAGTTAGTTGATGATAATCTTCTTGCTCACTTTTTCATTATCCATCGTTACAGTTCCAAGATAAACGCCAGGTTTCAAATTCGAAATATCAATTTGAGATGAGTTTGTTTTATTAATTAAAATCGGACTTCCACTCATATCGGTCAGTTCAAATTTGAAAGCTTTTGGCGTATCGGACATTTTCAGATTCAAAATATTTTTTGCTGGATTCGGATAGAATTCTACAGATTCCAAAATTTTTGAAGTTAGAATATCTTCTGTGGCCAAAACCGTCGTGGAAGCGACAGAAAAATGTTGAATTGCGCCAACTGCGGATTTTCCAACGTTCATTACATAAACTGGATCCATATTCACATAGAGATCATTGGACGTGTGAACATAAGGGTTATTGTAACCTCCTTCATATTCCCAATAACCAGTTATAATTTCCCCATTTTGCTGGAAAGGAACATAGTCTGTACTTTCTGCAGGATCAAAATCTACGGCCAAAGGAGAGTATAATAAAGTACAATTTGCCAATTCCTGAACGACTAATGCAGCTGCAGCGTTGTTGCTTGTCGGATTGCTTTGATCCTTGTCGTGATAAAGTTTAGTATTTGCTTTGGATGCCAATCCACCAACTTGATCTAAGTTTACAACAACTTTGATATCCATTTTTGGACTAGTTCCGTTTACAATCTCGGAAACATATCTTGAGCTGCCCAAAAGTCCTTGTTCTTCTCCTGAGAAATGAATAAACTTGATAGAATAATCCGTCGGAACATCTTTTAATATGCGAGCCAATTCTAAAATAATTGACGTTCCGCTTCCGTTGTCATTAGTTCCTGGACCATTAATAGAATCGAAATGTCCGCAGACAATCACGAATTTATTTGGATAAAGTGTTCCGGTTTTTGTGACGATAAAGTTTTTGGAAGAATATCCGCTGCTTGTCCAGGAATGTTCTTGAAAATTAGAAGTTGTATAACCGAAAGAAGTGTATTTATTCTTAATCCAGTTAAAGGCGTTAGTGTTCTGCGTAGTTCCTGTTCTTTTTACCCCCAAAGCTTCGAATTCCTGCAGATAGGTATTGATGTTAGTTTGAGAAACTTGATTAGCCCTGTCTTGATATGCTTGGATGAAAGTCTGAGCTTTTGTAAAATGAACGAGTGTCAAAAAAACAAAAAAATTGATATATTTTTTAATCATTAATAATAATTTTAGCAAAAATAAAAAAATCCTGAGAGATTTCTCAGGATTTTATATTGATAACAAAGATTTGTAATTATTTTACTAAGTCTACAACAGCTTTGAAAGCTTCCGGATGATTCATTGCAAGATCTGCAAGAACTTTTCTGTTTAGCTCGATGTTGTTTTTCTTAAGACCTCCTATTAATTGAGAATAAGTAAGTCCGTGCTCTCTAGCTCCTGCATTGATACGCATTACCCAAAGGCTTCTGAAACTTCTTTTTTTCTCTTTTCTACCACGGTAAGCATAAGACATTGCTTTTTCTACCGCATTTTTTGCTACAGTCCAAACGTTCTTTCTTCTACCGAAAAAACCTTTAGCCTTTTTTAAAACTTTTTTTCTACGCGCTCTAGACGCTACAGAATTTACTGATCTTGGCATAATTTAAATTGTTTTTTTGAAAAGGGCGGAATTTTATAATTAAATAATAATTCTCTTAGTTGCACCGTTTCAGGGTTAATTTTTGAATTGTTTAATTCCTATAAACCGAATTAGATTTATAAAAACTATCTTAACGCTAATTGACGTAGTACACTTTTCTTGTCCACTTCTGCAACGTAAGAAGTTTGCGTCAGATTTCTCTTTTGCTTAGTTTCTTTCTTTGTCAAGATATGGCTTTTGAAAGCACCTTTTCTTTTGATCTTTCCGGTTCCGGTAAGAGCAAAACGCTTTTTAGCACCTGATTTCGTTTTTAATTTTGGCATTGTTTTGCTTTTTATGTTTTGTTATCAATATCTATTTTTATTATTAATGAATGCATCCACGAATAATAGTTTGCAAAATTACAAAAAAATTCTCAAACTCAGGCTGTAAAATCTGCGTTTGAGAATATTAATTAAAATATCAAAAAAACCTCAAAATTAATTCGAGGTTTATATATCAATTGAAATATATCAATACTATTTAGCAGGCTTCTTAGGGCTCATCATCATAATCATTCTTTTCCCTTCAAGCTTAGGAAGTTGATCTACTTTTCCAACGTGCTCCAAATCTTGTGCAAGTTTCAAAAGAAGGATTTCTCCCTGATCCTTAAAGATAATAGAACGTCCTTTGAAGAAAACATAAGTTTTCAGTTTTGAACCTTCTTCCAAAAATTTTTCAGCATGCTTTTTCTTGAAATCATAATCGTGATCATCAGTCTGAGGACCAAATCTGATCTCTTTTACAACCACTTTTACTTGCTTCGCTTTTAATTCTTTGGTCTTTTTCTTTTGCTCGTACAAGAATTTTTTATAATCAAGGATACGAGAAATGTAAGGCTCAGCCTTATCAGAAATTACGACAAGGTCAAGTTCTTGTTCTCTTGCAATTTCTAAAGCTTTAGATAACGGATAAACGCCGGGTTCCACGTTTTCACCAACAAGACGTACTTCGTTTGCACGAATTTTTCCGTTGATTTGATGGAGGTCTTCTTGGACTGGACGTCTCATCGGGCCTCTGCTGTTGTTTCTTTTTAGTGCTATGGTTTTAAATTTTAAAATTAATAATTTGTTGTCAGCTTATTGGTTTGCTCCCAATTCAAATGCCGGTTTTGCCTGCTCTTTGAAATAAGAGATGAATGCATCTACTGTCATTTCTCCCAAATCGCCTTCGCCTCTTCTTCTTACAGAAATCGTACCGTTATTTTCTTCGTTCTCACCTACAATAAGCATAAATGGTAACTTTTTCAATTCGGCATCACGGATTTTCTTACCCGTTTTCTCGTTTCTGTCGTCTATCAATCCGCAAATATCGTGAATTTCCAATGATTCTGAAACTTTTTTTGCATAATCTGAATATTTTTCACTGATTGGCAAAATAGTAAACTGCTCCGGACTCAACCAAAGTGGGAAATCTCCCGCTGTATTTTCAATTAAAATTGCAATGAAACGTTCCATAGAACCAAACGGCGCTCTGTGAATCATTACTGGTCTGTGCTTCTCGTTATCGCTTCCGTTGTACCAAAGGTCAAATCTTTCCGGCAAATTGTAATCAACTTGGATTGTTCCCAACTGCCAGCTTCTTCCCAACGCATCTTTCACCATAAAGTCAAGCTTCGGGCCGTAGAAAGCAGCTTCACCATATTCAGTTACGGTTTTCAAGCCTTTTGCTTTTGCAGCAGTCACAATTGCGTTTTCTGCTTTCTCCCAATTCTCATCGGAACCGATATATTTGTCTCTGTTTTCTTTGTCTCTTAATGAAATTTGAGCTGTAAAATCAGCAAATCCAAGTGAACCGAAAACATACAGTACAAGGTCAATCACTTTTTCAAATTCCTGCAACAATTGGTCTGGTGTACAGAAAAGGTGCGCATCATCCTGAGTAAATCCACGAACTCTCGTCAAACCGTGTAATTCTCCGGACTGCTCATATCTGTAAACTGTCCCGAATTCCGCATACCGCTTCGGCAAGTCTTTGTAAGACCATTGTTGCGCTTTGTAAATCTCGCAGTGGTGCGGGCAGTTCATTGGTTTTAACAAAAATTCTTCACCTTCGTTTGGTGTTTTGATTGGCTGGAAACTGTCCTCGCCATATTTCTCCCAATGTCCAGAAGTGATGTACAATTCCTTCGCTCCAATATGTGGCGAAATCACGAATTCATAACCTTGTTTTTTCTGAGCTTTGGAAAGGAATTCCTCTAATTTTTTTCTAAGCGCAGCACCTTTTGGCAACCAAAGTGGAAGACCAGCGCCTACTTTTTCTGAGAATGCAAAAATCCCTAATTCTTTACCCAATTTTCTGTGGTCTCTTCTTTTTGCTTCCTCTAATCTTTCAAGATATTCTGTCAACTCTTTTTGCTTAGGGAAAGAGATTCCATAAACTCTTGTAAGCTGAGGATTTTTCTCATCGCCTCTCCAGTAAGCTCCGGCTGCATTAAGAATTTTCACAGCTTTTACGATTCCTGTTGATGGGATGTGACCACCTCTACAAAGGTCTGTGAAGTTATCGTGCGTTACGAAAGTGATTTCGCCATCAGGCAGATTTTCAATCAATTCAGTTTTGAAAGGATTGTCTGCATATTCTTTTAGCGCATCCGCTTTTGAAACTTCACGAAGGTTGAAAGTAGAATTTTTCTTAGCATTTTCTAAGATTTTCTTTTCAAGTTTTTCGAAGTCTTTTTCAGACAAAGGCTCTCCTCCGAAATCTACATCATAGTAGAATCCATTAGCAATTGCAGGCCCGATTGTCAGCTTAGCTTCCGGATAAAATTCCATAATCGCTTGTGCCAGCAAGTGGGCAGAAGAATGCCAGAATGCTTTTTTTCCCATATCGTCATTCCACGTCAATAGCTGCAAGGTAGAATCCTCCGTGATCGGGGTTTCTACTTCTGTCTGTTTTCCGTTTACGACGGCAGAAATGGTGTTTCTTGCCAAACCGTCACTGATACTTAGTGCAACTTGTAGTGGAGTAACTGCTCCTTCATATTCTCTGATGCTGCCATCAGGAAGAGTAATTTTTAGCATTATGACTGAAATTTTTAGGATGCAAAAATAGTGATTTTTTAAAGAAAAAACTGGATTTATTTTAGCTTAACTTTCTCTTTTATAATCTCGATGACGTCCACATTTCTCACTTTCGATTTTACCCAGCCGTGGATGTCGATATAGACGAGCGTTCTTTTGTCGTATCTGTTTTTCTCGGATTCCAGCAGATGCTTTTCGAATTCCTTGAAAGTTGAAAGTTGCGCATTGGAATTCTGGTCATTGATTTTCTTAAAAAAATCGACGATTTTGAAATGTAAATCGCCAGGATTTTTCATCTTCTTCACAAACTTAATGGTGCTTTTCACAAAGTCATCATAATCATCATCAAATCCAGCTTCAAACTTTGCCATCAGAATCAAAATCCGTGTGTGGAAAAGCAAATCCTCCTGAATATTGCCTTTTGAATTAATGATATTCAATCCGTATTTGATGGTATTTGGGTATTGTTTACTGCCAAAATACATCGATGCGATTTTCAGATATAGAATAAGAAAGTGATGTTCATCTATCTTGTCGCGGTGTTTTTCCATTTTCAATTCCAGCTCAGGAATCATCTTTGTGCCACCGAAAAAATCTCCTTTGATGAAATAAAGATTCATTTTGGTGTTGTAATAATTAAGGAAAATCAACGATTGCGAATTCTCATTATGAATGAAAGTATCCGATTTTACCACGCGACTGAATTTCTCAAAACTTTCTTCAATCCTTTTAATGTTGCCATACAGGAACAAAATTTTGAACAAATAAGTATTTCCTTTGATGTACCAAACCGGATGATTTTTTATCATTTCTGGATTGTCGTGGAACAATTCTACCCATTGATAGGCATATTTCAAAGTATATTTATAATCCTGCAAAAGCTGATTTTTCCAAACGTGCGCTTTGAAATACCAAAGTTTCTCCGTGAAATTAAGTTTATTTAGGTCGATTTTTTTGACTTTTTTATCGAATAAATCCAAGATTTTCTCACGGTCGTCATCACTTTTAATATAACCGTGTGTCAGCATTTCACTGTACAATTTCAAAGAAAGATTTGAAAGTTGAGTCGCGTAACTGTTTTGCTTATTGATTTCAGTCGATTGCAGAATCAGTTCATCAGCTCGTCCATCAATACTTCTTGTAATGAATTGAGATTCAATAACTTTTTCAAGTTCGATGATTTCGGAAGCAATACTTTTTTCATCTAAGTCCAATGCGGATTGTTTCGCTTTATCGAGGATTTTCAAAGCTTGTTTGTACAGACCTTTTTGATATAGAATAGTCGCAAAATCAAGCTGTTCACGCAATTGGATTCTGCTGTTTTGAAGACTTGGATTCAGTCTCAGACTTACGAGGATTTGTTTATAAAGATGCGCTTTGAGATTGGAGAGTTGCTGTTTCGACGATATTTTTTTCTCAATAATAATCTCCTCATTATACTCCTTCATTTTGTCCAATTCAGAAAAAAGCAAAAGAAATTTGGCATCGACATTAATTCCAAGTCGGTTCACATACAACTTAAATTGACGCTTTTCCGACGTCGAAAGTGACTTAATTAAAACAAATAAAAAATCTTTTTGTAATTCTGACATTGTAAATTTAAAATATATAAATAACTGATAATTAGTTTTTTATCGATTATTTAAAACTAATTGAATATTGTATTTTTTGGAAAGTATCAATCAGATATCATAAATCAAATTCTACTTTTGAATATCAAAATTAGGTAAAAAACTTTATTATGAATCCGGAAAAAATTGAAATTTTTGATACGACGTTGAGAGATGGTGAGCAGGTTCCCGGATGTAAACTCAATACAGAACAAAAAATAATCATCGCCGAAAAACTCGATTTTCTTGGCGTTGATATTATCGAAGCTGGCTTCCCCATTTCCAGTCCTGGCGATTTCCAATCCGTACAGGAGATTTCGAAAATTGTAAAATATGCGAAAGTTTGTGGACTGACGAGAGCCAACAAGAAAGATATTGAAGTTGCTGCGGAAGCTTTGAAATATGCAAAAAGACCAAGAATCCACACAGGAATTGGAACTTCGGATTCTCATATCAGATTCAAATTTAATTCTACGAGAGAGCAGGTTTTGGAACGTGCGATTGAAGCGGTGAAATATGCGAAAAATTTCGTTGACGATGTTGAGTTTTACGCTGAAGATGCAGGCAGAACTGATAATGATTTCCTTGCAAAAGTTTGTGAAGAGGTTATCAAAGCTGGAGCAACTGTTCTTAATATTCCAGATACAACTGGTTATTGTCTGCCAGAAGAATACGGCCGAAAAATAAAGTATCTGAGAGAAAACGTAAAAGACATTGACAAAGCAATTTTGTCTTGCCACTGTCACAACGACCTTGGAATGGCAACCGCAAATTCAATCTCAGGAATCATCAATGGCGCCAGACAAATCGAATGTACGATTAACGGACTTGGCGAACGCGCAGGAAATACAGCTTTGGAAGAAGTGGTGATGATTATAAAACAACATCCTGACCTTAATTTTTTCACTGATATCAATTCCAAAATGCTGAACGAAATGAGTTATCTGGTTTCAGAAATGATGGGAATGCCGGTTCAGCCAAACAAGGCAATCGTTGGTGCAAACGCATTTGCACACAGTTCCGGGATTCATCAGGATGGCGTTATAAAAAACAGGGAAACGTACGAAATCATCGACCCGAGAGAAGTCGGAATTAATGAATCTTCCATCGTTTTGACCGCAAGAAGTGGACGTTCGGCTTTGGCTTATCGATTCAAAAATATCGGTTTTGATGTGACAAAAGTGGAGTTGGACTTTTTGTATCAGGAGTTTTTGAAAATCGCCGATACAAAAAAAGAAGTTAATAATGATGATTTAAGCTTTATGATGAAATCATTTAATCAAAAAATTGGATAGAAAATGAGCCAAAGCAAAACACTATTTGATAAAGTTTGGGACGCACACGTTGTAGAAACCGTTCCAGATGGACCTCAGGTGATTTATATAGACAAACATTTGATTCACGAAGTGACGAGTCCACAGGCTTTTGCGGAATTGGAAGCAAGAGGTTTGGAAGTCTTTCGTCCGAATCAGATTGTAGCAACTGCCGACCACAACGTTCCGACTTTGGGACAGGAATTGCCAATCAGAGACGAATTATCGAGAACGCAAGTTCAGCAACTGACAGAGAATTGCGAAAAAAATAACATCGAGTTGTACGGACTTGGTCATCAATATCAAGGCATTGTTCACATCATCGCGCCAGAGTTGGGAATCACGCAACCTGGAATGAGCATTGTCTGTGGCGATAGCCACACTTCTACGCACGGCGCTTTTGGAGCGATAGCTTTTGGAATTGGGACAAGTCAGGTGGCGCAGGTTTTCGCAAGTCAATGTCTGTTGATGAACAAACCAAAATCGATGCGGGTTTCTGTCAAAGGAAAACTGAATAAAGATGTTCAGGCTAAAGACGTGATTCTTTATATTATTTCAAAAGTCGGAACCGATTCCGGAACAGGATATTTCTGTGAATATGCAGGAAATGTCTTCGAAGAAATGTCAATGGAAGGCCGAATGACGGTTTGCAATATGAGCATCGAAATGGGTGCGCGAGGCGGAATGATTGCGCCGGACGAAACCACTTTTGACTATGTAAAAGACAAAACATTCGCACCAAAAGGAGAAGATTGGACAGAAAAAGTTGAATATTGGAAAACCTTAAAATCCGATTCTGACGCTGTTTTTGATAAGGAATTTGAATTCTCAGCAGAAGATATTCGTCCAATGATAACTTACGGAACCAATCCAGGAATGGGAATTTTCATCGATTCTAAAATTCCGACTGCTCAAAACGAATCCGAAGAGAAAGCTTTAAAATATATGGGATTGGATGCCGGGCAATCGACTTCAGATATCAAAGTGAATTATGTGTTCATCGGAAGTTGTACCAACGCAAGAATTGAGGATTTTCGTTCTGCAGCAACTTATGTAAAAGGAAAGCAAAAAGCTGAAAATATTATAGCTTGGTTAGTTCCAGGTTCACAAAAAGTTGCGAAACAGATTTACGATGAAGGATTGGATAAGGTTTTCAATGATGCAGGTTTTCAAATCCGTCAACCGGGATGTTCGGCTTGTTTGGCAATGAATGAAGATAAAATCCCAGAAGGCGAATATTGTGTTTCCACATCCAACAGAAACTTCGAAGGTCGACAAGGTCAGGGCGCAAGAACACTTTTAGCAAGTCCGTTAACTGCAGCGAAAGTGGCTGTGGAAGGCAAAATTCCTGCTTTTGAAAATTTGAATTAATAGCAAACTGGAATTTAAAAACATTGAATTTTAAATCTTGAACATCGAATTAAACGTATGCAAAAATTAGTTTTAATAAAATCTCGGGCCGTTCCGTTGCCGAGCGAAAATATAGATACCGACCAGATTATTCCCGCGCGTTTCCTAAAAAGCATTAGCAAAGAAGGTTTCGGCGAAAATCTTTTCAGAGACTGGCGGTATAATGTTCACAAGAATGAACCAAATCCAGATTTCGTTTTGAATAATCCTAAATATTCAGGCGAAATTTTGGTTGCAGGAAATAATTTCGGATGTGGAAGCAGTAGAGAACACGCCGCTTGGTCGTTAACTGATTATGGATTCAAAGTGGTGGTGTCAAGTTATTTTGCGGATATTTTCAAAGGGAATGCACTTAATAATGGACTTCTTCCAGTGAAAGTTTCTGAGGATTATCTTAAAGATTTAATGGAAACGATTACGGAAAATCCTTCAACTCAGATCACGGTTGATGTCGAAAAACAAACGATTTCATTCAATGACAAAACAGAAAGTTTCGAATTGGATTCTTACAAAAAAATATGCCTGATAAACGGCTACGACGATATTGATTTTTTAACGAGCAAAAAAGAAGCGATTCAGAAATTTGAACAAAAAACACAGAAAGTATATGAGCAAGAATTATAAAATAGCAGTTTTGCCAGGTGATGGCATCGGTCCGGAAGTGACCAACGAAAGTGTGAAAATCTTAAAAGTAATTGGCGAAGCTTTTCAATATAATTTCCAATTCGATTATGGTGTGATGGGAGCGGAAGCCATTTATCAAACAGGAAATCCCTTGCCAGACGAAACTTTGGAATTATGCAAAAATTCCGATGCTGTTCTATTTGGCGCAATCGGTGACCCTGCTTTTGATAATAATCCTGATGCGAAAGTGCGTCCAGAACAAGGTTTGTTGAAATTGAGAAAGGAATTGGGATTGTTTGCCAACATCAGACCAATCAAAACTTACGCTTCATTAATTAAAAAAAGTCCTTTGAAAAGAGAAATCGTTGAAGGAACGGATATTCAAATCTATCGTGAGCTGATTAGCGGCATCTATTTCGGAGAAAAATTCACCGAGGAAAACGGCGATTACGCTTACGATGTCTGCAAATATTCCAAAGAAGAAATTACAGGAATCGCTCATTTGGCTTTTCAGGACGCTCAAAAAAGAAAGAAAAAACTGACATTAATCGACAAAGCCAACGTTCTCGACACATCCAGACTTTGGCGAAAAATCGTGAAAGAAATCGCTTTGGAATATCCGGATGTCAAAGTTGATTTTATGTTCGTAGATAATGCCGCAATGCAGATGATTCTTAATCCAAAACAATTCGATGTCATCCTGACAGAAAATATGTTCGGCGATATTATTTCAGATGAAGCCAGCGTGATTGGCGGTTCTATCGGATTGTTGCCTTCTGCATCGATTGGAAATGATAATTCACTTTTCGAGCCTATTCACGGTTCTTATCCGCAAGCCAAAGGAAAAGGAATTGCCAATCCAATCGCTTCCATCCTGAGTGCGGCAATGATGCTCGACCATTTGGAACTGACACAAGCGGCGAACAAACTGAGAGAAAGCGTGGAAAATGCCATCGAAAGCAGATATGTGACGATTGACCTCAATCCCGATATCAATTATTCGACCAGTGAAGTAGGGGATTTTATTGCAGATTATATTCTGTTTTCGGAAAGGTCATATTACAATCACGAGAATGTTCAGCTAGGAAAATCTACAATTGTCTGACTTGTAAAAACTAAAAAAAAAGAGCTGAAATAGTCCAACTCTTTTTCATTGTAAAATAAATCTGTAATATCTAATCTTTGTTTCCTAGAGAATCCATCTCATCTGCCATTCCTTCGTTCACGGTTTTAACTTCTTTTCTGGTGTCTGTGAAATAAAGGTCATTCTTTGCTTTCGCAATGATTCTTGCTTTTTTGGTTTCAGAAATTGGATATTCGTGGTTTGTGGTTGGATATTTTTCTGATAGATAGCTTCTCGTTTTTTCCTCCACGTCTATTGCGCCATTCTCGTCCAGTATTGCTTTTGCCGCGTTGGCATCTTCTTCTGTTTCTGTATAAACTGTGATGGTATTGCTATCGATACTCGCGTATTGATAACGGTCAGTTTCTACTTCGTTTTTATCAAAAAGCCAATCGAAAAATCCTCGGTTATCTTTGGTTTCAACTTTTTCCAATGCTTCTATTTCTGCATTTGCAAGAGAATATTCATATAAGCCTGCTTCTTCCAGTTTTGTGATGACATCTCTGCTTTCTGTTTCGTTTGGGAAAATCCCGATAATCGTGTAAGACATAATAATATTTTTTTGGTGGTTAAACTTATTTCCTTAACCCAAACAAAAATGATGTCATAATCAATTGTTGGAGAAAATTTTAACAGTATTTAAGATTTGGGCGCCTCTATCCGTCCTCCGCTCCCAATCTTTTTGCCTTAGCTTTTTCAGCCGCAAAAAAGGATTTCCGCTCAGGCCGGGGCGTGCTTCGCCAAGTTGAACATTTCGGATATAAAAAAACCTTCCAGTTTATCCGGAAGGTTTCCATAGTTTGAATTTTTAAGGTTTGTAATAACACCTAGGTTACGCAGCCCGGCCTGAGTGGAGCTCATTTTTTGCGAACTATTTCGATTCTTTTCGAACTGAAAATTTGTAGCAAAAAATAGCGGGAACCCTTAGACTTCGCTCAGGATAAACTACAGACGAATAAAGCTGCCCAAATAACTTTATTTGAATTTTGTAAATACCAATCCATCTATTTCATCGGAAGTTCTTTTTTCGTGATGATGATGTGGTTTTCGGTTGTTTGTAAAGAATAGATTGTTTTTTGCCTTAGCGATGATTTTGGCATTAATGCTATCAGAAGTTGAGTATTTCTGAAGAGCGTCTGCGTGATTTTCAAACATATAACCTCTGGATTTTTCCTCAACATTCACTGCACCATTGTTGTCCAGGATATCTTTCACGATGTGTGCGTCTTGCTCTGTTTTCAGATGAACGGTTATCGTGTTGTGGTCTATACTTGCGTATTCGAAACGCGCGCGGTCAAGATGATTGTCATCAAATAACCAATTCCAAAAACCATTTTTCTTCTCAATGTCCACATTTTGCACAGTCTCCTGATGAGAATGAGAAAGATTGTAGTCATTGTAACCAGCGTTTTCCAATTTTAAAAGGACCTTATCAGCCTCTAGCTGAGTGGGAAAAAGCCCTACAACAATATAAGACATAGCTGTAATGTTTTGATGAGACGAATTTTAAAGAACACTTCTGAACCAAATTTTCTGTAGTCTGATTCGTAATATTAAATCTATGTTAATTTTCTTAAATAAACAAGCCTTTCAAAATAAATTGAAAGGCTTGTTGAATTTTTCGCAAAGAAAACTACTTTTCTGTGTTGTCTGTTTTTCCGTCTTTGTTCACTTTGGAACTTTTTTCGACATCTTCTTTATCAATGTCAGGCGGGTTTTGCTTGTCGGAGGCGGCTGGGATATTTTTGAAATCCTCGGTCTGTTTTTTCTGTTCAGATGAGTTATTGCTTTCTTGTTTTTTATCTGGTTCCATAACGATTGATTTTATAATTCGGTTGCGGGAAAAGTATTGGTCTTGTCCTCGATGGAATAATGCAATGCCTTTGCCAAAACGAAAATATCGTTCAGATTATCTTTTAATTGTTTTTTGCTTTGCTCCTTCAAACTGTTCTGATTCACGCTTTTTGCCATATTTTTCTTGGCGGATTCCATAATGCCGTTGATGTCTTTTTGAGTAAATCTGTTAATCGCATAATCATCCATAAAATGAATTTTTACATCAGGAAAAATCTTGATTTCCGGCTGAGGCAATTCATTGATGATGACTTTCTTATTGACTGTATCGACATCAATTTTCATTTGTTTCAAATCGTAGGAAACCTGAGCTTTTGCGGTTGTGTAAAGTACCATTTCGCGTGGTAGAATATCAAATCCGGCAATGTTGGCTGCTGAACTTTTATGGGTTTGAAAACTGGAAAAATCCTGTTCCAAAACCACCATTTTATTCATTTTCTGGATTTGGTTCGTAATCAAATAATAATCCTGATTGACCAAAGCTGCATCTTCCTTTTTGTTGCAGCTTCTCCACGAGAGAAATACAAAAATGGTAAGAATGATTCCGAAAATAAAAGAAAGGATGCCTGTGTATTTTGTCATTGATTTTGAATTTATCAGCAATATTTAAACGTAGAATCTTATGCAGCCCGACTTGAGTGGAAATCCTTTTTTGTGGCTGGAGGAGCCAAGGCAAAAAGATTGGGAACGGAAGGCGGAATAGCTGCCCAAATTATTGTTTAAATAAACCTGAATTATTATCTTTTTTCAAAATGTTAAGCAAATCTTTCTCCAAAAATCCAGTTTCAGGCATTTCTGTGATTCTTCCGATTTCTTTTCCATACTTTTTCACGATGATTGTGGGAGCTCGAGTGATGTTGTAAAGTCCTTCTTCACCAGACGGAGATTCCTTTTTACGGTTCACAGCAATGATTTGCATTTTTTCGGTATTGTATTTCAAAGTCTCCAGAATCTTTATCAATCTTGGAAATTCTCTGTGGCTGTCCTCGCACCAGCTTCCCACAAAAACGACCAAGCTGTAGCTGTTCAGTTTTTCTTTTTTAAGTGCTGATAAACTTGGCTGGTCAATTTGGTAACGGTTGTATTCCTCATCAAACCAAGTTTTATAAGGTTCTTTTCGGAATTGGTCAAGCGTCTGCGTTCCCAAAAGCATTTTTCCGTCGTTCTTGGATTCTACTTCACGGTTGACGATGACGCGTTCCGCACAAGAACTCACGAACATCAAAGCAAGGAAACCAAATAATATCGAAATTTTTTTCATCCTAAGTTTTTTATTTTAAAAGTGAAGCCAAATCGGCAGCAGAGTAGTATTTGTTCTTCAAAACTTTGTTGTCTGCAACACGGTGAACATTGTATTTGTCACCGGATTTTTCGTAATAAGCATCGGTTCCTTTGGCTTTATAAAATTCTACAGTTTCCTGCGCCTGAACTTCATTATCACAAGCTTTGGACATATTGGAACGCTGAACTTCATTGAACAATTCCACGAATTTATCTCCCAATCCAAACTCCAAAACAGCGCCACTCAAAACGTACTGAAGGTCGCAAAGTGCATCAGCAACTTCCACCAAATCGTTGTCTTCAATCGCTTTTTTCAGCTCGTCCAATTCTTCCTGTAAAAGGCTAACTCTCAACTCAGCACGTTCTTTTGAGGGTATTTGAGGCGTGTCAAGAATTGGAGCGTTGAAGGTTTTGTGAAATTCGGCAACTTGGTTCAGGCTGTCTATCTTTTCCATATATTTTCTAAAATTTTAACAAATATAAAAAATGCCATCCTTAAAGACAGCATTTATAAAATTAAAATGTTTTTATATCGGTAAATTGTAGTTTTCAAAGAGTCAGAATCAAGTTACAGAAAAAGGCTTCGACTCCGCTCAGCCTGACATCGCTTATGATTAATTTTTTTAATATTAGAATTGTCATCCTGAGCGGAGTCGAAGGATTTATTAATTCATTTTAACCTTTCCAAAACACCTTTTCGCTTCACAATATTTTTATAATCCCATTGGATTTCTCTGGATTTTTCCAGCCAACGTTTTAAATATTCTTTATCAATTTCATTCAAATCATTATAAAAAATAGAAGCGTCCTGAAATTTTTCGCCTTCCACGTTCAGCTTTTCTGCATTGAAAGATTTTCCGCTCCAAAACATCAATCGAATTCCTCTTTTTTGTTTGCTGTAGCCAACAATCGGATTTCCATCTAGAAACCAAACTGGATGCGCGTGCCAGATTTTGTTCTCGGCTTCCGGAAGATGTTTGCAGATTTCTTCAGAAAGAATATTTGCAATCTTTTCGTCTTCAGTTTCAAAATTTTGATTGTATAAAAGGATGTCAGGATTCATCGGCTATAATTTAAAAACCCTTTCAAAGTTATTAATTTTGAAAGGGCTGAATATTTTAATTTTTAGATTATTTAATCATTTAATCTTAAGAAGTAATGTCTCTTCCAATTACCAATCTCTGGATTTCAGAAGTTCCTTCACCAATTGTACAAAGTTTGGAATCTCTGTAGAATTTTTCCGCTGGAAAGTCTTTCGTATAACCATAACCTCCAAAAATCTGTAATGCATTATTAGAAATTCTAACGCAAGCTTCAGAAGCAAATAGTTTTGCCATTGCACCTTCACGCGTCATTTTTTGTTTAGCATTTTTGAGGTCAGATGCTCTTCTAATCAATAATTCGGATGCATCAATTTCTGTTGCCATATCTGCCAACATAAAATTAACAGCCTGAAAACCTGAAATCGCTTTTCCAAACTGATGTCTTTCCTGAGCATATTTAAGTGCTGCTTTATATGCACCTCTGGCAATTCCTAAACTTAATGCTGCGATAGAAATACGACCACCGTCAAGGATTTTCATTGCTTGTTTGAAACCGCTTCCAACTTCTCCCAATCTGTGAGAGTCCGGAACGCGAACGCTATCCATAATTAGTTCTGCCGTTTCCGATGCACGCATTCCCAATTTATTTTCTTTTTTACCAGAAGAGAATCCAGCCATTCCTTTTTCCAAAACGAAAGCTGTGGAATTATTCTTAGCACCAACTTCTCCCGTTCTTGTCATTACAACTGCAATATCTCCAGAAATAGCGTGTGTGATGAAGTTTTTCGCACCACTGATAATCCAGTCGTCGCCATCTTTTACAGCTGTTGTGGACATCCCGCCAGAGTCAGAACCTGTGTTGTGCTCCGTAAGTCCCCAAGCACCGATTACTTTTCCGGAAGCCAATTGTGGAATCCATCTTTGTCTTTGTTCCTCATTTCCGAATTCATAAATGTGGTTCGTACAAAGTGAATTATGTGCTGCCAATGACAATCCAATGGAAGGGTCAACTTGCGAAATCTCATCCAAAATTGTTACATATTCCTGATAACCAAGACCAGAACCTCCATATTCTTCGGGAATTACGATTCCCATAAAGCCAAGTTCTCCCAACTGGTGGAAGAGTTCTTTTGGGAAAGTTTGGCTCTCGTCCCAATCCATAATGTTTGGGCGAATATTTTTTTCAGCGAAGTCTTTTGCCGTTTCGGCTATCATTTTTAGGTTGTCCATAGTAGCGGTTTCCATATTTTTATCTTTGTCGCCAAATATAGAAAAATTAGGATAAGGATAAATTATTTTTAAAATTTGTTTTTTATTCTTTATAAATCGAGGTTTTCATTATTTTAGCCTAGAATTTTTTCACAATGAATCCGAAACTAAAAACCCTTTTATTCTTTCTTGTCGGTGCTTTTGCCGGAATATCGGTAATGTTCCTTATCACGAATTATAAAATCGAGAAGAGAAATGAATATGCGAAAGAACTTAAAGAAAATCAAAGTCAAAAGAAAACTGATGTTGATTCTGATTCGAAAAGTGCTTCTAATGGAAATTCAATAGAAGAATTAACGAATGATGATAAGGTTATTTCTTACGTCAAATCACACCATAAACTTCCGGAATATTACATCACAAAATCTGAAGCTAAAAGTAAAGGTTGGATTGCAGCAAAAGGAAATCTCTGTGAAGTTTTGCAGGGAAAAGCAATTGGTGGCGACAAATTCAGTAACCGTGAAAAGTCTTTACCAAAAGGCGAACAATATTATGAAGCTGATGTCAATTACAATTGTGGAAATCGGGGTGCAGACCGAATTGTCTTTACCAAAAATGGCGATGTTTGGTTGACGAAAAATCATTATAAAAGTTTTGAAAAACAATAAAAGCTTTTGATGAAAGTATTTTTATTAAACTCATTTTTCGTAATTTTCTTTTTGGTTTCGTGTAAAGAAAAGAAAGAGTCTAAGGTTGTTGAAACTTCGGAGAAAGTCGTTTTACAACTTCAGCCTTTTAAAGATATGAAGATTGATGAGCTGGGAAATATCGCTTCACAGATTCAGAAAATTTATCCAAATGTCGAAATTTTAAAGGCGATTGATTTTCCGAAAAATTCATACTATCAACCAAGAAATCGGTACAGAGCAGATTCAATTATCAAATTTTTGAGCTCTCAGACAAAAGATAATTTTATTAAGGTTGGTTTGACTACAAAAGATATCAGTGCAACCAAAGGAAATGTAAAGGATTTTGGGATAATGGGATTGGGTTATCGTCCGGGAAAAGCTTGCGTTGCATCTTCCTTTAGACTTGATGCATCAAAAAGGAAAGAGCAATTTTATAAAATAATCATTCACGAAATTGGACATACGCAAGGTTTGAAGCATTGTCCCGAAAAAACCTGTTTTATGAGAGATGCGGAAGGCGGAAATCCTACGGATGAAGAAACAGATTTCTGTGATAATTGCAAAAAATATTTAAAAACAAAACATTGGAAATTTACCTAAAATGAAAGAAGTATATATCGATTTTATAAACATTGGCGATTACGAAGATTTTTACACAGAATTGAAGTCCAAATTAGAATTACCGGAATATTTCGGAGACAATCTGGATGCGCTTTCGGATGTGATTTCAGGCGGTTTGGAATTACCACTTCACATCGAATTTGTGAATATGAGCGTGGATCAACTGGAAACTTTCGAAGACCTTTTGACGACTTTGGAAGATGTAGAAGATGAAGTGGAGGATTTTACATTCACTTATTACCTTGAACAATACGAAGATGAGGACGAAAATGTAGATGAAAATGAATAATAATACAAGAAAAGCAACAATTGGCGACCTTTCTCAATTGGCTCAATTATTTGATGAATACAGAATGTTCTATCACAAAACTTCTGATATTTCTGGCGCTGAGCAATTCATTTCTGAAAGATTGGACAGCAAAGATTCTGAGATTTTTGTGGTTGAAGAAGATGGGAAATTAGGCGGTTTTGTCCAGCTTTATCCTTTGTTTTCTTCTACAAGAATGAAACGTTATTGGCTACTTAACGACCTTTACGTCAATCCTGAATTTCGTGGAAAGGCTTATTCCAAAGCGTTGATTGAGGAAGCAAAAGAACTTTGCAGAACATCAGATTCTTGTGGAATGTACTTGGAAACCAGCAAACAAAATATGATTGGAAATCAATTATATCCAAGCGCAGGTTTCAAAAAATATAATGAGGTCAATTTCTATGAATGGGAAGTTTCGTAATAATTTATAATTAACAATTAGCAATTAAAAAATGACCGATTTCGAAAAATATATCCAGCGTTACCTTGACCTTGTTCCATCAGAAAATTGGATTGAGGAACTGAAAAATTCAGGTAAACAGACTTTGGAAATCTATGAAAAACTCACTGAAGAACAAGGCAACTTTGCTTACGCAGAAGGAAAATGGAGTTTGAAAACGCTTTTGCAACATTTGATTGATACAGAGAAGGTTTTTGCTTACAGAGCGCTCAGATTTTCCAGAAAAGACCAATCTTTGGTTTCCGGTTTTGATGAAGAAAGTTGGGCAGACAATTCTTACGCAGAAACCCGAACGTTGAAAAGCTTAATCAAAGAATATAAGCTGACGAGAAAATTAACTTTGACGTTTTTCCGAAAATTGCCAGCTGAAGCTACACAACTGATTGGAATCGTGAATGAAAATGAGATAAAAGTGGAAACGATTGGGAAGCTGACTGTTGGTCACAACATTCATCATTTGAATATTATTAAGGAAAGGTATTTGCCGAATTTATAATGGACTTGTCTAAAGAAATACTCAATGTAACATTAGATATGTCAATGGAATTCGGTGAAAACTGGTTGAAACCAATTCACGAAAGACTTCATAAAAAGTATACAGAAATTTCTTCTGAAGATTTAGAAAAAATTAATTCCATTTGTAAAGAGGTAAACAAATTTGCAAATGACTATGTTTACAAGAGTGGCTCAGTCATTAATAAAGAAATTAGTTTTGTAGATTTCAAAAAATTCAAAGTTGATATTTTATTAAAGTATAATTGGATTTCAGCAAGTAACTTGAGCCATTTATACAGCCAAAGTTGTTATTATGCAATGAAATAATTTTAAATCTTTCTATTTCTTCCTCGTCAAATATTTCCTCCCCGGAATAAACAGCAATAAGGCCCCAATCACAAACATCGATAATCTGGAAAGAAAATCGCCACTTCTTGTATAGAAAGTTTCGTGGTCTATTAGGTTGACTTTTGCCATCAATGCACCTTTTGCGCCGTAAGGCAAATCGTCCACAATATCGCCTCGGGAGTTGATGTATGCGCTTGTTCCGCTGTTCGCTGCTCTTGCAATTTCTCGCCTTGTTTCTATTGCACGAAGTTTTGCATAATCGAGTAATTGCTTGTGTCCCTGAGAATATCCCCACCAGGAATCATTGGTAACGATTGTGAGAAGATTTGCTCCTTTTTTTACATAATCAGTGACGAATTCACCATAGATACTTTCGTAGCAAATGATTGGCGCAATTACAGATTTGTTGTAAGGATTTGCGAATACTTTTCGTTCTTTGGAAATGCCGAGAGAACGTGTTGTTCCGCCAAGATCAAGCATTACGTCTCCTAAAATTGGTTTGAAGAAATTGATATAAGGGAAAATCTCAACACCGGGAACTAACATCGCTTTGTGATACACTTCCGGCTTTTGATTCGGAATGATTTGTATCGCCGAATTATATTCATCAACCCAAATGCCTTGTCGGTCAAGATAACTTGCTGTGACAGGTTTTTCCTCATCTTCTTTATAAACATAATAGCTGGAAATTCCGCCTGCAAAAACCGATTTTGGATGTTGAGTAAGGAATATCTTTATGTTATTAATTAGCAAACTGTTATTGAAGCCACGCTCACTTATAGAACCCGGTCCGGGTAAAGATGTTTCTGGTGAAAGGTAAAGATCTATTTTTTGATTTCCTGTTTTGTCTTTTAGAATAGAATTTTCGGCAGCTAATTTTAAAAGATCGCTTTCAATCGTCAAGCTGTCTTTCTGATATTTTTCCGAATAAGGATCCAAAGCCGGCTGAAGCATTGTCACATTTAAAGTTCCAACAGTTTTTGGTGAATAATTGTAATATTTGACCAAAGAAATCAGCATTGGTAAAATGATAAATGCGGCCAACATCGATACATTTTTAATCAATGATTTTCTGATTCTTCCAGCTTCCCAAATCCTTAAAGTGTAAAATGCCAAAACGTTGCATATTAAAATCCAGAAACTTCCGCCTGTTGCTCCCAAAGTATCATACCACTGAATAAACTGATGGTAATCTGCAAAGACATTTCCAAGATTAAGCCAAGGCCAGGTGAATTCCCAAACGAGATGCAACTTCTCAAAAGTCATCCAAATCACTACAAAAAATACCAATCCAAAATACGTTCCCTGACTTCTTTTGTAAAGTCGATAGAAATGGAAAATAATCGACATAAAAAAGGCATTCGTCAAAACCGGAAACAAAACTGCCAAAAGAGAATTGCTTCCATCCGGAAGTTTGGAATTATAAAGCCAACCTGTTGTAACGGCGTTCCAAATGACAAACGTAAGATAGGACAAACCAAATATTGCTAAGCTTTTCCTTTTGATATTACTAAATTTTGCAATGTTGTGTTCCATCATTAATAAAGGAACAAATGCAAAAAATATAAAAAACGGAATCCCGTAAGTCGGCCAGGAAATGGCAAGCAAAACTCCGGAAATCAAAGCTAATAAAAGGTTTTTCATCTTGTTAATTGAATTTTATTGTCACCAGAAAATAATGAGGAATTTTGAATTTTTCACCTAATTTCTCAGGAGCAAGATCAGATTGTGCAACTTCGCAATAAGAACCAGTTCCATCTTTGTGAATCGTTGGTGTTAGGATTGCAAACACAGCATTTTTTTTATTAATGTCGATAATTATTTCTTCTTTGCTTCCAAAAAAATCTTTCAGCGCATATTGATCTTCATTACTGGATAATTTGAAACTTGATTTATTACTTGAAAAACCATTTCCGAGAATTTGCGTTTTCAATTTTCCGTCAGCTAATTTAAAGTAGAATTTTAAGACTAATTTATCATTAGCAACTTTGAAATAATCATCACTGAAAAGTACAGAAGTTTTAATTAATTTTCCATTTTTAAATTCTTCCAAAGCAATGGTGTAAGATTTTCCTTTTAGAGTTTCAGATTGGAAAGTAAGTTTCTCGGTAAAGATATTTTCGAATCTCAAAACGTCCTGAAGATCACTCAGATCGCTTCCGTATTTGGAAGTCACTTTGACCTGACTTTGAACCAGTGAAAAATTGATTATTAATATTAAGAAGATTAAAAATTGTTTCATAGTTTGTTAAAGTGATTTATGAGAATTTCTTCTTTCTGATAAAATAAAATGCAGCACCCAAAATTCCCAAAATTCCTAAAGGTAAAAGCAGATTGATCCATTGCCATTTCGATCGTTCTTCTTCAACTCTTTCTCTGTCTAATAATCGGATTTCGATCGTTCTATTTCTAAGTTCCATCAGATTGCTGTCGTCCAAAAGATAATCCAGAGCATTTCTCAGGAATTGAGCATTTCCGTAATGTTCTTTGGTCAGAAGGTCTTCGCCAAGAGGAAGCGATTTTCCTTTCCAGATTTGATTTCGTGCAATATCGCCATCAGCAATTACGAGCATTTTGTTTTCCGGACTTTGAGCTTTGAAACCTGGATAAGCATTTTTCTCACTTCTTGTTGCATAAGCTGAGGTGAATTTTCCTTCCAAAGCCACCGCGAAAATCTTTGGTGGAGTAGGACGTTCCATTTCACCAATGCTGTCTGCACGCACGATTTCGGACAAGGCAACATAGTTCGGAACAGTCTTACTAATTGTTCTTTCACTGGATTCGAAAAGAACTTTAGTTTTAATATTTTTCCTTCCCAAAGTATCAATAGAAGTTGGGAATTCGAATTTTACAGGATTAATATTTTTGGTAATTGGATTTTTGGTTTCAGAAATTCCTAAGGGGAAATAAGGCCAAAGAAAACTGCTGTACTGCGGATTTCCAGCAACTTCGCCGGAAACAATTCTGATCAACGCAGATTTTTTCATATCCTTTGTCAAGGCTGGATTGATCCTTAAACCATAATTAAACATAAAGTCTGTAAGATTAAGATCAAGGGGATAAGCCATAATTTTTTTCGCCTGGAAAAGTGTGTCCATTTCGGCATTCACAGCGTCGATCATCCAAAGTGTTTTTCCGCCGTTCATAATATATTGATCCAGAATTACCTTCTCATTATCGGTAAAAGCTTTTCTAGGTTTTGCGATTACGAGTGCGTCCATTTGTTTCAGTTTTGGAACGTCAGCAAGGGAAAGTTCGGTTTTGTTTTCAGGGATGACTGGTCCAACGTTGTAGTTTTCCATTGCCACGTCCAGAAATCCACGGAATTCATCCGGACCTAACTCCTGTTGATTGACCAAAAACCCAACATTTTTCGCTGTTTCTTCAGTCAGGCCTTTGATGGTTGAGATGAAATTATACTCCAGATTTTCTATCGATTTGGTAAGCTGAGTTGGTGCGTCGATTCCGGATTGCTGAACCATCAGTGGAATCGAAGTTCCAAAACCGTTATATTTGACCGCGGCGTAAGGATAAAGAATAATCTGAGAATCTTTCCCCGCTTTTTTATCCACCAATTGAGAAGGCTGAATTCCCATCGCCTGCAAAGTATCCATCGGAATTTTCTCAGCAATCGGATCACGGAATTTGTAATCTATTTTTGGATTGATTTTTCGGAACTCGTCCAGCATAAACTTAGTCTCGTTCTGAAGTTGTTTGAAGGAAGCCGGAAAATCGCCATCCAGATAAACTTCAAAAACCATTGGTTTGTCAATGCTTTTCAAAACTTTGATTGTAGAATCCGAAAGTGTGTATCGTTTTTCTGCCGTCAAGTCGAAACGTTTGTAAACCAATCCGCTCATCCCGATGACCAGAAGAACCGTTATAATTATTAGAGTAATTTTATTTTTTTTATTCATCTTAATGATAATGAATTTTTATAATTTAAATTTTTTGGGCAGCTTAATCCGTCTTCCGTTCCCAATCTTTTTGCCTTTGCTTTTCCAACCGCAAAAAAGGATTTCCACTCAAGCCGGGCTGCAGATTCAACGCTCCAATTGGAAGTCTTTTATCTTTTTACTTTTTTCTTGAATCTTTCCCTACTTCTTTCTCCAGACAAACCAGCTTGCCAATCCTAATCCTATAAATATGACAAACAGAAAATAAAAAATATCTCTCGTATCAATTTGTCCTCTTGTAAATGCCAAAAAATGTTGATAGAATCCGATATTCTGTAAAATATAATCTGCACCTCCCAACAATTTATAACTAGCCAATTGCTCAATCCCGAAATAAGAAATAAAACAAATGAAAACGCCCAACATATAAGCTGTGATTTGATTTGATGAAAGAGAAGAAGCCAAAATCCCAACGGCTGAAAAAGCAGCAATCAAAATAATCAATCCGATGTAACTTCCAAAAGTCATACTTCCATCAATATTACCTTCCGGAACGCCCAAGACATAAACTGTATAATAATAAATTAATGATGGTAAAAGACATAAAATCCCAACCAGCCAAACGGAAAGGAATTTTCCTCCAACAATCTCAGTGATTTTTACAGGTTGAGAAAAAAGCCAGAATAATGTTCCGGATTGTTCTTCTTCAGCCAAAGTTTTCATACTGATTGCCGGAATGATGAACATAAAAAGCCACGGCGAAAGCACAAAGAAACTTTGAAGTGTTGCACTTCCGATATCGAAAATATTAAAATCATTCTCGAAGAAGAAAAGGAATAATGCTGAGATAATACTGAAGGCTCCGATGATAATCCAAGCGCTCCAGTTTCCGAAAAAGTTCCAAAGTTCTTTTTTGAATATTGCAATCATATATTAGTTTGAAAGTATTAAAGTTAAATAGTTTTTAGTTTTTTAATCCTGATTTTTAATTTTGTTTCGATTGACCAATTTTACAATTGAAGTAATCAAAAATATAATTCCGAAGAATCCTAAAAGCAGCTGCCACCAATATTCTATAACGTTATATTTTAGGATTACTGTAAAGACAACAGCAAATAAAATGAAAGTCGCGATCTCGTTGAATTGTCTTAGTTTGATATTGCTTGTTGGTAAAATGCTGCCATTCAGTTTTTTGAGTTCTTTTACTTTTTTCCAGCACCAGAAATGGTAGATTCCAAGTCCAATTAAAAAAGTCAGTTTCAAATGAAACCAAGGCGTTTTCATTAATCCTGAATTAAGGAAAATCATTGTAAGTCCACTGAGTAACATCAATATTCCAGCAGGAACGGTAATGATATTCCAAAGTCTGACCGCCATAAAAATATATTGATTTCTGAGAATTTGCTGTTTCATTTCATCAAATTCATCCGTATCCTTATAGTAAACAAAAAGCCTTACCAAATAGAAAATCCCGGCAAAGTAACTTACCATAAAAATAATATGAATCGCTTTGATGATGGAATAAAGCATCGGGGAATTTTTTGCAAAGATACTTTTTATTGATAGAAGAAAAAATAAAGAATTAGATATGTGTATTTTGAAGAATTGATGTTAAAATTGAGATAATGTTAATGAATTTAAATAAAAAATGTTTCTTTTGTAAAAAATAATAATAAAATTATGAAAACACAATTACAACTGTTATTTGCTGTTCTTCTTGGTTTTTTAGGTTTTGCACAATCGTTAAAACCTGTTGCTAAGGAAATTGCGGATTCCCACACCAGAAAAGTGAATTTTGAAAAATTGACTCTTTTTGAGAAAGAAAATTCCACTCAAAAACAGGTAAAATACCAACAGGCTGCAAAGGATATTTCGGTTTTGAAATTAAACAAATCTCAGCTTTCGCAAATCATCAGTCAAAAACCACAAGCTCTTGAATTGAATTATCCTTTCGAAAATGGAGAAATAACTGTAGAATTGGTTAAAGTTGATATTTTCTCTAGCGGATTTAATGTTGAGACAGATAAAGGAAAAGTGACTAATTATTCGCCGGGTGTTTATTACAGAGGAATTATCAAAAATGATGTTAATTCTGTAGTTGCATTTAGCTTTTTTGATAATGATGTCATAGGAATTGCTTCTGTAAAAGACGGTGGAAACATTGTTCTTGGAAAAGCTATTGATTCCGAAGATTTTGTAGTTTATGATGATTTTAAACTGAAAGGTAAAAGCACTTTCCTCTGTGCTACAGATGAGTTGATGCAAAATCAAAGACAAAAAATATCATTTGATCCAAAAGCAAAAGCGCCATTGGAAACTACCAATTGTGTGAGAATGTATTATGAAGTTGCAAATCAACCATATAAAAATAATGGTTCTAATGTAACTACGACTACAAACTGGATAACAGCTGTTCATAATAACATCAATACTTTGTATGTAAATGATGGCGTTAAAATGACACTCAAGAAAATCTTCATTTGGACAACGGCTGATCCTTACAATGGAGATTATAACGCCAATTTGGAAGCATTCAGTGCAAACAGACCAACATTTGATGGTGACCTTGCTCACTTGGTCAATGCGCCTTCTACGACAAGTGTTGCTTACCTTAATTCTCTTTGTACAAGTTATAAACACGCATATTCCGGAATCGACCAAAGTTATTCTAATGTTCCGACATATTCTTGGACAATTGGTGCAATGACGCACGAGATGGGACATTCTCTTGGTTCACCTCACACGCACGGTTGCGCTTGGAATGGTAATAATACAGCAATTGACGGTTGTGGGCCGGCTGCTGGTTATGACGAAGGTTGCTCCGGACCAATTCCTTCCAAAGGTACTATTATGAGTTATTGTCACTTGAATGTTGGGATCAGTTTTGCAAATGGATTTGGACCTCAGCCGGCTGCATTGATCAGAACGCTTGTAGATACTAAAGCTTGTTTGGGGACGGATTGTCTTAATACTTGTGCTGTCACAGTGTCTGCGGTTACTTTTAATTCTATAACTAAAACCGGGTTTTCGGCAACAATTACAGATAATACATCCACATCTTGGAAATACAGAGTGACGAAGATGGATGGAACGATTGTTAAATCAGGAACAACGACTGCTAAAGTGATTACAGCCAATGACTTGAGTTCAAATACTTATTATAAATTATTAATCGGAACTTCTTGTGCAGGCGAAAATGCTTTCCAAACTAGCGATATGTTTTTGACTAATGATGATTGGTGTGGTAAAACATTTACAGATTCTGGCGGAACTACAGGAAATTATTCTGATGCCGAAAATTTTGTAAAAACCTTTTATCCGGATTCTGCTGGACAAAAATTAAAGTTGACTTTCAGTAGTTTTAATCTTGAAGATGGTTATGATTTTATGACTATCAGAAATGGTGCAAGTGCAACATCTCCAATTTTTTCTGGAGGAAATAATCTGACGGGAACTTCCAATCCGGGTTCGTTTACTTCTACGGATGCGACTGGTGCAATTACAGTTATCTTCAAATCCGATAGTTATCTTACAACAGCTGGATGGATTGCTAATTTTTCTTGTACCAACTTGAGTGTTTCTGATATTAATAAAGATAATTCAGTTTTGATTTCTCCAAATCCTGTGAAAAGCCATTTCAAAATAGATGGGTCTGATAAAATTGAATCTGTGAAGGTTTTTGATAATTCCGGGAAGTTGATTAAAACGTTTGATGCAAATTCGGTTTCAAAAAACAGTTATGATGTTTCTAAACTGAAAACTGGAAACTATGTAATATTAATTAAAACTGAAAAAGAAACTTTCAGTAAAAAACTAATTAAGGAATAAAAATTCGTCATTAATTAAAAATAGCCAAAAATAAAAATTTGGCTATTTTTTTTGAATAAAAACGATACAATTAAAACTTTAATAAAATAATTTTCTGTTTTTGAAGAATATAAAATGATATTACAATATTATTTTAATTATTATAAAATAGTTAAAATTTGAATATTGAAACGAAATTTGAAAAAAAAACGCTTTTTTTGTATTATAAATTTAATTAAATATTATGAAGAGAATTTTACAGCTACTATTTTCAGTAGGAATGGTTGTTTTAGGTTTTTCGCAAACTCTGAAACCAATTGCTCAGAAAGTAGCAGATCAGAAGTCGAAAAACAGAACTTTTGTGAAGTTTAGCCCCTTTACAAAAGATGTTGCTTCCAAAAATGCGGTCATTTATAAAAATGAAGCATCAGATGTAACGGTAATGCAGTTGAAACCTTCGGAATTACTAACCATTGTGAATGAAAAACCACAAGCGATGGAACTTACTTTTCCATTCGAAGATCGTGAAGTTACAGTGGAACTTGTTAGAAATAATATTCTTACAAATGACTTTCAGGTGGAGACAGACAAAGGAATCAAAGCTTACACGGCAGGTGTTTATTACCAAGGAATTATAAAAGGAGATAATAGCTCTGTAGTGGCTTTTAGTTTCTTTGATAATGATGTTGTAGGTGTTGCTTCTACAAACGAGTTTGGAAATATTGTTTTAGGAAAAACGAAAAACACACAGGATTTTGTTTCTTACAGCGATTATAAGCTAAAAGATAAGAATCCATTTACTTGTGGTGCGGATCAACTTCCGGAAAACGCTGCAAAGAAAATTTCTTTCGATCCGAATAAAAAAACAGCCAATAAACTGACTGCAAATTGTATCAGAGTTTATTTTGAAGTAGGCTTTGGTCCTTATACTCAAAACGGTTCCAATACAACTACTACAACGAACTGGGTAACCGCATTATTTAATAATGTAAAAACTTTATACGATAATGAAAATGTAAATATGGCAATCAGCTCTATTTATGTTTGGACTGCTACAGATCCTTACTCTGGACAGCCTGGGACTATTCTTAGCCAGTTTAGAACAGCCAGAACTACTTTCAACGGAGATATTGCGCAATTGTTAAGAAATCCAGCAACTACAAGTGTTGCGTATGTGGATGCATTATGTGGAACTTACAGATACTCATACTGTGGTGTGAATGCACAAAATATTGCGGTGCCTACATATTCCTGGAATATCGAAGCTATGACACACGAGATGGGACATAATCTTGGTTCTCCACATACACACGCTTGTGCTTGGAATGGAAATAACACAGCTATTGATGGTTGTGGACCAGCATCAGGAAATGACGAAGGTTGTACCGGACCACTTCCTACGACAACGAAAGGAACTATTATGAGTTATTGTCACCTTGTGAGTTCTGTTGGAATCAGTTTTGCAAACGGTTTTGGTCCTCAACCAGGAGATTTGATCAGACAAACAATTGACAGCTATGCTTGTATGAGTGGCGATTGTTCCAAATCTTGCGATGTGACTTTGACTAATATGACTGTGACCAATGTGACAGAAACTGCTGCTACAGTTACAATCACAGATAATACAGCTACTTCTTGGAAGTATAGAGTTTCTACGATGGATGGTACAATTGTAAAGTCCGGAACTACAAATACAAAAGTGTTCAACGTTACAGACCTTACAGCCAATGTATTTTATAAAGTGGAAGTTGGAACAGATTGTTCTCCTTTATACCAAAGATCATTGGTTGTGTTAACGGGAGACAACTGGTGTGGTAAAACAATTACAGATACTGGTGGAGACAACGGTAACTATTCTAATAATGAGAACTGGACAAAAACATTCTATCCAAATGATCCTTCTCAAAAACTAAAAATATCTTTCACTGATTTTAATATCAATGCAGGTGATTATATTATTGTAAGGAATGGTTTAACAACTGGAGTTCCTTTCCAAGGTACAATCTCAGGAAGTACTTTACCTCCTGATTTTGAATCTACACACTCTACAGGAGCTATTACTATCACATTTAGATCTAGTACAGGGGCAACAGCTTCAGGTTTCAAAGCTAACTTTAGCTGTACAGTGCTTGCGGTAGATGATGTAACTAATTCTAAAGATATCTCATTATCTCCAAATCCAGTTAAAAACCAATTCACTTTGAATGGAATTAATAAAATAACTGCGGTTGAAGTTTATGATATTTCAGGAAAATTGGTAAAACAATTTGAAGCAGAAAGTTTATCTAAAAATACATTCGATGTTTCTAAACTTAAAACAGGAAACTACGTTGTAAAAATCAAAACAGCGAATGACAGTTTCAGTAAAAAACTAATCAAACAATAATGATTATTTTAAATCACTAAATATTAAAACCGACAGCGATGTCGGTTTTTTTTATTCAAATTCTACATAGATTTTTTCGCCGGTATTCATTCCAAAAAGAGAAGAGGCGCCGTTTGAAGCATTGCCTTTATAGATTGTAATTTCCAATAGGTCGGCATCATTAAAGATTACTGATGATTTTCCATGAGATTCCTGTTCCCTCTCCCAATCTGTCACAACATCTGTGTATTGATCTAATACTTTGGAGGAAACAATATTCCTGAATTTAACCGTGAATTTTTCAGAAATAGAAGCATATTTCTCAAAGAACTTCCTGCTAATATTAGAAACCACATTTCCGAAATTATCAATATACATAACTTCTCCAATGATCATTCTTTCATTCTCGTTGTAAATTGCTCTTGGGAAAGAAACATCTTTTATTGATTTAATTTTCCTTCCAATAACTTCAGGAAGTCCGCCTTTGTAAAGATGCATTGCTGCAGGGACAAAGATTTCAGTAGCAGGAAAAATAACCTTATCGTCAAATCGGTTATTCAAAGTAATTTCATAAATAGCTTCCGGCTTAATATCGAAAAACATCAGATTAGTAATCCCATTATCAGCAGAAATAAAGTAATGTCCGTCTATTTTTGCAATGATATTTTTCCTCGATTTGTGATAAAAGCTATCCACGGCAATAATATGAATGCTGCCTTCTGGGAAGAATTTATAAGCATTCCGGACGATGTAAGCTGTTTGTAAAAGATTGTAAGCCGTAATGTTATGTGTGATGTCAACTACTTTTACTTCCTCGCTCCAGCTTAGGATTTTACCTTTCATACTTGCAACACGATGGTCCACAAGTCCGTAATCTGAAGTGAGGGTGATAACTGACATATTCTATTATTTGTTGCAAATTTAATATAATTCAATTTTTAAAGACTAATATCGTATCAAATCTATTCATATATTTGTTAGACTAACCACTAATATTATTTATGTTCGAAATAAATTATGAACTCGAAGGCATAAACACCAAAACGTTTTACGGTGTTCAGAATCAGAATTTCAATCTGATAAAATCCAGCTTTCCAACACTCAAAATCACAGGCAGAGACAACTTTGTTTTCGCAATGGGAAACAGAGAAACTTTGGACTTGTTGAAGAAAAAATTGGACGATATTTCAGATTATATTTCTAAGCACAATTCTATCGAAATAAAACAATTGGAATCTCTCCTTAAGCTAAAAGACGATTCAGAAAAACAATTGGTATTTGATCAGGACATCATTGTAAAAGGTGTCAACGGGAAAGTTATCAAAGCAAAAACAACCAATCTTAAGAAATTAGTGAAAGTTTCTGAGAAGAAAGATATGGTTTTTGCAATCGGTCCGGCTGGAACGGGAAAGACCTACACAAGTGTTGCATTAGCTGTAAGAGCACTTCGTGATAAAGAAGTCAAAAGAATTATTTTGACAAGACCTGCTGTAGAAGCTGGCGAAAGTCTCGGTTTTCTTCCTGGCGATCTTAAAGAAAAATTGGATCCATACATGCAACCTCTTTATGATGCTTTGAGAGATATGATTCCGCACGAAAAACTGGAAGGTTATATGGAGAAAAGAATCATCGAAGTTGCGCCATTAGCGTTTATGAGAGGAAGAACTCTTGATGAAGCTTTTGTAATCTTAGATGAAGCTCAGAACACCACACATTCCCAAATGAAAATGTTCCTGACAAGAATGGGAATGAATGCAAAATTCATCATCACGGGCGATCCAAGCCAAATAGATTTACCGAAAAATCAACAGTCTGGACTCAAGGAATCTATGACCATTTTGAAAGATGTAGAAGAAATTGGATTTGTGCATTTGACCGAAGAAGATGTAGTAAGACATCCTGTTGTTAAGAAAATTATTATGGCTTATAACAGCGTTGAAAGAAAGTAAGATTTCATTTTGGTACAGAACTTGGTAAGCTTTGTATGAAAATTTAATTTTATAAACTATGAAAAAGATATTTTTAGCTGCAGCTATTGCAGTATTTGGTTTTACCCAAGCGCAGGAAGGTTTTAAATTAGGAGCACATATTGGTGCGCCAACAACTGGTAACTCGGATTTTACTTTAGGCTTAGATGCTGCGTACAGATGGAATTTAGCAAAAGGTTTTGATTTAGGTGTTGCTACAGGATATTCTCATTATATTGCTAAAAGCTATAATTATGCAGGTGGATCTTACAAAGGTGATGATTTCGGATTTATTCCGGTAGCAGTTACAGGTAAGTACTCTTTTTCTGGAGCGCCGATAGCAGTAGGTTTAGATTTAGGTTATGCTATTTCGACTGCTGATAATGTGAATGGAGGTCTTTACGCTGTTCCAAAATTTATGTATAACTTACCTGTTGGTGAATTATATGTAGGTTATCAAAGTGTTTCCAGTAAATATGACAGAGGGTATTATGATGATCGTCCGATTGCAGGAAAAGAAACTGTAGGTGCTGTTATAGTCGGATTCAATTTTAATCTGAAATAATAAATTCACTTTTAATAATAAATCAACTCCAATGTTTTCATTGGAGTTTTTTTGTTTCGGTATTTTATTTAATGAAAATTCATAATTATTATCAATCTATCATTATTATATTTTTTTCAACTTGGATTTACACATAAAAAATCTGTATTTTCGCAACACATTAAATCTTAAATAATGAGCAAATCTATTGAAGAGTTGAAAAGCCTTTCAACGCAGATCAGAAGAGACATTCTTAGAATGGTTCACGCTGTAAACAGCGGTCATCCGGGAGGTTCTCTTGGTTGTACAGAATATTTCGTAGCACTTTATGGGGAAATTTTAAATTATAAATTACCTTTCACGATGGAAGGTAAGAATGAAGATTTATTTTTTCTTTCAAACGGTCATATTTCACCGGTTTTTTATAGCACTTTGGCCAGATTTGGATTCTTTCCGGTTGCAGAATTGGCAACTTTCAGAAAACTGAATTCAAGATTACAAGGTCATCCAACTACGCACGAAGGTTTGCCGGGAATCAGAGTTGCTTCAGGATCTTTAGGACAAGGTTTGTCAGTTGCTTTAGGAGCGGCTCAAGGTAAAAAATTGGATGGGGACACTTCATTAGTTTACACACTTCAAGGTGATGGCGAATTGCAGGAAGGTCAAAATTGGGAAGCTTTTATGTATGCGGCTGCAAAAAAAGTCGATAATATTATTTCTACCATAGATTATAACGGAAGACAAATTGATGGAGATACAGACGATGTATTGCCATTAGGAGATCTTCACGCAAAATTAGAAGCGTTTGGCTGGTTAGTTTTGGAAGAAAAAAATGGCAACGATCTGGAAGCTGTGATTGCTATTTTGAACAAGGCAAAATCAGAAACAGGAAAAGGAAAACCAGTTGCTATTTTACTTCATACAGAAATGGGAAGTGGTGTAGATTATATGGTGGGAAGTCACGCTTGGCACGGAAAAGCACCTAATGATGAGCAGTTGGCTACAGCTTTCAAACAATTATACCTTGAAGCACCAGCTGATTATTAATGATAAATTATTAATGATAAATTATTAATGATGAATGATCTTTTGGTCACACAAAATTCAAATTAGAAATCATTTATCACTTATCAACCATCAATTATAAAATAATGAAATATACATACACAGAAAAAAAAGATACACGTTCAGGCTTCGGGGCTGGTTTGGCTGAGTTAGCGGATTCAAATCCAAATGTTGTCGCACTTTGCGCAGATTTGATTGGCTCTTTGAAGATGGAAAAATTCATAGAAAAAGCACCGGAAAGATTTTTTCAGACTGGGATTGCTGAGGCAAATATGATGGGCTTGGCAGCTGGTCTTACAATTAACGGAAAGATTCCTTTTGCTGGGACTTTTGCCAACTTTGCAACGTCTAGAGTTTATGACCAGATTCGTCAGTCAATTGCTTATTCTAATAAAAATGTAAAAATTGCAGCTTCTCACGCGGGTGTAACTTTGGGTGAAGATGGTGCAACACACCAGGTTTTGGAAGATATCGGAATGATGAAAATGCTTCCTGGGATGACCGTTATCAATCCTTGCGATTACAATCAAACTAAAGCAGCAACATTAGCAGCAGCAGCTCACGAAGGTCCGGTATATTTGAGATTCGGGCGTCCTGTAGTTCCAGTTTTTATTCCAGAAGATATGCCGTTCGAAATTGGAAAAGGAATTCTTTTACAGGAAGGTACAGATGTAACCATTGTTGCAACTGGACATTTGGTTTGGGAATCTTTATTGGCTGCGGATGAATTGGAAAAAGAAGGAATTTCGGTTGAAATCATCAATATTCACACAATCAAACCTTTGGATGAAGAAATTATCCTTAAGTCTGTAGAAAAAACTGGTAAAATTGTTACTGCTGAAGAGCATAATTACCTTGGCGGTTTAGGAGAATCTGTTGCTGGAGTTTTAGCAAGAAGAAGACCAACACCTCAGGAATTTGTAGCGGTTCACGATACTTTCGGGGAATCTGGAACACCAGCTGAATTGATGAAGAAATATCAAATCGATGCAGAAGCTGTAGTGAAAGCAGTGAAAAAGATTATCGAAAGAACAAAATAATCTTAATCATTATATAAATCAAAACTCCACCAATTTTTTTGGTGGAGTTTTTTTTGTACTGTCCTCTATTATTAAAATAAAGGCTGATGAATCTCTCTCATCATTTTTGTTTTTATTTAAAAATAAATAGGACTTATTTGTGTTTTCAAAATCTTTAGCAATATTACGGTAAAGGCTTGTGTAATAAAAGTAAAGTATTTAAGAATTTCTGAAATTATTCTATTGTTAAATTCGTATTTTACAAATTAAAATATATGATTTTTAGATAATTAACTTTTTATGATTGAATATTTTGCAATTATAATTGAATGTGTTTAAATATTTTATTTTGGTGATTTTCGATTCTAATTACAAGCTGTTATTCATTTAGAATCTTAATAAAATAAGTTTTATCATATAAGCTTTCATTTGAAATTTATATTTTTGATTATGCTTCAGATTCCGGAATATAAAATCCCAATTTTAGAAATCAAAACTGATTTTGATGTCCAGATTTTTATCAAAAGAGAAGACCTAATCCATCCAAAAATTTCCGGAAATAAATTCTGGAAACTCTTCTTCAATGTCAATCAATATTTGGAAACGAAACCGGAAAATCCTTTATTAATTTCTTTTGGAGGTGCTTTTTCTAATCATATTGCTTCGGTTTCTGCTTTTGGAAAAGAATTCGGAATTCCTACGATTGGAATTATCAGAGGGAATGAATTAGAAAATAATTGGCAAGACAATCCCACGCTTTCCGAAGCTTCCAAAAACGGAATGCAATTCTTCTTTGTTACTAGAGAAGATTATCAGAACAAAGAAAAGTTAACCGAAGAATTTTCTGAAAAATACCCAAATTCACTCATTATTCCGGAAGGTGGAAGTAATGAAATGGCGGTGGAAGGTGTCCAGTATATGCTGGGAAACGACACCAAAGATTTTGATTATCTTTGCACGGCAGTTGGAACCGGAGGAACAATTGCTGGGATTTCGAAGTTTGCAAAGGAAAATCAGAAGGTTGTTGGAATCAAAGTTGTAAAGGATGATTCGCTGGAAAACTTAGTGAAGCAATGGAGTGGAAGAAGCAATTTCGAATTGATAGATGCAGATGAAAACCGATATGGGAAAATATCGGATGAGAATATCCGTTTTATAAATTGGTTTTTTGAGGAATATCAGATTCCGCTTGACCCAATCTATAATGGAAAGATGATGCAGAAGATTTTTGATTTGGCAGAGAAAAATTTCTTTCCGAAAGGTTCGAAGATTCTGACATTTCATACTGGTGGATTGCAGGGAATCAAAGGTGCAAATCTGTTTTTGAAAGGTAAAAATAGACCGTTGATTGATTTTGAAAATTCGATTTTTTGACAAGAAGTGAATTGATGTAGAATCCCCTAGCCCCGATAGTAACGGTTACCCCACAGCAAGCGATGGGAAAGGAAGTGGCGCGAGGAGTAATAGTGAATAGCGGGATTAAGCTCCTAAAAAAATAAGAAGATAAATATTTTAAAATATTGAAAATGAGAAAATTGTTTGGGATTGGTTTGGTGTGTGTTCTGGGATTTGTGAAAGCGCAAACCTGGAAAACGGAAGACCAATATGTCCAAAAATTTGCGCCTTATGCGGTGGAAGAAATGGAGAAATATAAAATTCCTGCAAGTATCACGCTTGCTCAGGGACTCTTGGAAACCGGTGGCGGACAAAGCCGATTGGCGCAGGAAGGGAAAAATCATTTCGGAATTAAATGTAAGGAAGACTGGACGGGAAAAACAATGAAACATACGGATGATGCACCCAACGAGTGTTTCCGAGTTTATGAAGACCCAAAGCAGTCTTATGAAGACCATTCGGTTTTTTTGGCGACGAGAAAATATTACACCAAATTGTTTGACCTGAACCCGAAAGATTACAAAGCTTGGGCGCACGGTCTGAAAAAAGCGGGATATGCGACCAATCCGAGATATGCGTATATTTTGATTGATAAAATCGAGAAGTATAAACTGTATGAATTTGATAATACAACGAAGGATGAGGTTTATTATGCGATTTTGAAATTGTATCCAAATCTTAATAACGATGCGGTTTTTATGGCTCAGCTTGGTCAGGAAAAACAAAATGAAAAAGTTGCGCCACCAACTGTGAAAGTGTCTTATTCGCAAGGTTCATACGCGAAAAAACAATCCGAAGTTTCTGATATTGTAGATGCCAATACGAAAACAGCGCTTCTGAAAAATATTCTTGTAAAAAATCATCCCAATGGCGATTTGAAATTCTTTGTAATGCCTGTGGATGCTAACGTTTCTGATATTGCCAAAAAATTTGGAATCAGTGAAAAACGTCTGATGAAATATAATGAATTGGAAGATTCTAAACTGGCGAAGAACGATATTATCTTTTTGGAAGGCAAAAACTCATCAGGAAACAAGGAAACTTACAAAGCTGGAATCGGCGAAACAATGCACGATATTGCTCAGAAATTTGGAATCAAATTGAAGAAACTCTATTCCAAAAACAGAATGGAAGCTGGTGAAGAACCAAGAGCCGGACAAGTGATTTATCTGCAAAGTAAAAAGCCGAGAGCTTAGAAATTAGAAACTAGATGTTAGAATTTAGACTAACAACTATCAACCAATAACAATCAACAAAAATGTTATACCAAAGAAGTTCAGCGCTTTTTGAAGAAGCGTACAAATATATTCCGGGCGGTGTTAATTCGCCGGTTCGTGCCTTCAAATCTGTTGGAGGTGTTCCGATTTTTATGAAATCTGCAAAAGGTGCTTACCTTACAGATGAAGACGACAGAACTTACATAGATTATATCAATTCTTGGGGACCTGCGATTTTGGGTCACACGCATCCTGAAGTTTTGGAAGCTTTGAAACTACAGGCTGAAAAAGGTTTTTCTTTTGGAGCACCGACAGAATTAGAAACAGAAATTGCGAAATTTATCGTGGAAAATGTTCCCAATGTTGACCAAATCAGAATGGTTTCTTCAGGAACCGAAGCTTGTATGAGCGCAGTTCGTTTGGCAAGAGGTTACACGGAAAGAGAAAAAATCATCAAATTCGAAGGTTGTTATCACGGACATTCGGATTCATTTTTGATTCAGGCCGGAAGTGGAATGGCGACTTTTGGAAGTCCCAATTCTCCCGGAGTAACTCAAGGAACGGCGAAAGATACTTTATTGGCAGAATACAATAATATCGAACAGGTTGAAGAACTTTTCAGAAATAATCCTGAACAGATTGCGGCGATTATCGTAGAACCGATTGCCGGAAATATGGGCTGTATCTTGCCGGAGAATAACTTCCTGCAAAACCTTAGAAAAATCTGTGACGAGAACGGTACATTATTGATTTTTGATGAGGTAATGACGGGATTTCGTTTGGCTTTTGGTGGAGCGCAAGAAGCTTTGGGCGTGAAAGCGGATTTGGTAACTTATGGAAAAGTGATTGGTGGTGGATTACCGGTTGGTGCTTTTGCCGGAAGAAACGAAATTATGAACTGGCTTTCGCCAAGAGGACGCGTTTATCAAGCCGGAACTTTGAGTGGAAATCCACTGGCAATGAGAGCCGGACTCAAAACGTTGCAACTGATAAAAGAAGATGCAGATTTCTATAAAAAATTAGATAAAACCACAGAAACTCTGGATTTTGAAATCGGGAAAATCCTGAACGAAAAAGGAATTAGACACAGAATCAACAGAAAAGGAAGTATGATGTCGATTTTCTTTGATGTGAGTTCTGCGAGTAATTTTAATGAAGTGAATAATTCCAATATTGGTTTGTTCAATAATCTGTTTCATCAGGTTTTGGAACAGGGAATTTATCTTCCGCCAAGTGGTTATGAGACTTGGTTTATTTCGTCTGCGATTGGCGATACAGAGATTGATAAAACGCTGGAAGCTTTCAGGAAGTTTCAGTATTAGATAAGTAAAAACCTTTCCGATTTTGGAAAGGTTTTTTATTTTGTATTGTGTTGGGTTTTTCCGCTCAGCAATTCATCCTGCGTTTTGCAATATAATGTTAGCAGAAGTTTTTATTAGTAGTTTATTTTATGATTTAACTCAATTGGATTATTTTCTTGCAAAATATTATTCTGTATTTCTTTATTTTTTACAGAAATATCCACTGTTGTACCATTCGGGTCGGTAAATTTAGCTGTTTTCCACCCTCTTGAATTTATATTAAATGGGTCATTAAAATATGATTTTGCAAGTGCTTCATATTTTTTCCAATCGATTTTTATTGTTTTTGTGCGTGCGTCAAAAATATTCCCGCCTTTTTTGACTTCTATCAAATTAAATGAATATTCATTTTCTGAATCTTGTATAGAAACAATCAATCCGGGTAAACCATTGAAAATATATGGACCATCTCCAAAAGGTAATTCTGTTGTAAACCAAGCAGTCCAGTTTCTTCCTCCATACGTAGTTTCTGCTTTTTGAGATTTATATTTTCCAATCATTTTTTGTTCGGAAGTTATTTTCCAATCTAATATTTCCTCAATTGGAAGAAGATAATCTCTTTCCAAATAATTTATTACTTTTTCAATTCTTTTTTGAGCAAGATTCTTTTTGACATAGAATTTGTTTTCAACACCCATTTTAAATATTTCCTTTCCATTATTCAGCTTTAGTGAATCTGCTTCTTTTTCTACTGAATCTCTAAAAATTGAAATATTATTTTTTAAATCCAAAATCATATTCTCGGAATTGACATCATCTGGATTTTCTGAATTCAGTTTGTATTTTGTTTCGTAAATAAAACTAAATTTTTGTGAGAAGCAAAAGGTAGAAATTCCAAGAAAGAATATAATAAATTTCATTTGTGAAAGGTGTTTGTTTAAACTTTCTGCTAAAAAGATAAACGAAGTTCTAATATTTATATTTTTTAAAAGTGAAACAAAATTTTGTTTACCCGCATTGGTGCGAGTATCTTGCTCGTAATCATTCTAAAAAATGGGACACGCTAGAGAAAAGATTGATAATATGCTGGAAGCTTTTAGGAAGTTTCAGTATTAGACAAAGAAAACCTTTCCGATTTTGGAAAGGTTTTTTGTTGTGTATTGTGTTGGATTTTTCCATTTAGTAATTTACCGTGCATTTTACCAATGCTATTATCTGTGGTAATATAATGATTTACATTTCTGTTTTATACTGTTCAGTTAGTATTTCCATTTCGATCCAATGTAATGCGACATCAATTAACCTTTTTAAATCATTGACATCTTTTTCTAACCATTTTCTTACATAATGTGCTTCGTCATTTCCCAACCAGGCAGCTCTTTCAGCAATTTCTTTTAAATTTGTATTGTCAATATCTTCTTTAATACAGTTTCCTAGAAACTTCTTTTTTATTAAAACTTCTTTTTCAGGAAATTTCATAATTAAATAATCTTTTATTAGAAATTCTAAAGCTTTTCTGTAACCAATACCAGAAATATGTGATAAATTAATACTTTCCGCATATAAAGCTTGGTTATATATTTCAACAAAACTAGGAGTTAAATTGTAGATGTTTTCAGAAAATTCTCTTGATAAAATAGTTCCTGTTGTTGAGGAGACATATTCGTAAATTGTATGATATTTTTTATATTGACTTAGAAATACTCTTCCACAATTTTCATTTGGACAGACATAGGTAATTTCAAGAAAACCTTCTTTTTTAAGAAATGCTTGATAAGTTCTTGCTGTCATAGAGTTTTGACAAAAAGGACATTGATGAGGGAATTTGTCAAAATATACTGACTCCTTAGTTTGAGGGTTAGAAAATAAAATTGCAGAAATTTGAATTGCCATAATATTGTTTTATTGTTGAAGATATTGTAAAGTTAAACCAAGTTTTGATATTTAAAATTTTTTGAATGAGAAACAAGGTCAGTACGTTTAAGAAAATAATAGAAGAATTGATTTGAATTATTGATTCTCCTTATTCATATCCTTAACTAATCCAACAGCAAAATAACCAATAATTGCAACAGCTAAAACAATACAAATCCACATAAACAATGGTGTCTGCCAAAAGGTTTTTTCTGCTTCCTTAGATTTTGATTGTTCTATTTTTTCCAAATTAGAAATGGTTGCAACAGGATAATTCTGATTAAAATCAATTCCTGAATTGGCTAAATCATATTGTGGAGCTGACCAGGTGGAATCAATTTTCAAGGTATAATTTTCATTAGATTTCAAATCGGTTAAAATACTGACAGGTGATTGAAAAAGATTGATTGTTTTAATTTCCAAAGCCGGATTGTCTAGATTGTCAATTTCTATCGTTAATTCTTTTGCGAAAAAACTTTGAATATCAAATCTGTTTTTACTTTTTGAATTGAGCTGAAAAGCAGAAATATTCTCGACATAATTTTCAGTCGATTTTTTATAAACTCTGGTTTTATTAATCAAAATCCTTGCGTCGCGCAGATAATAACTCGGCGCAGAAATGTCGAATCCGATTCCGTCAATCACTTGTGGATTTGGAAAAGTAATTGTGATTTTGGTTTGTTTTAATTTTTTATCCGTTTCAATTTTTTGAGTGAAGTTTTGTAATTCAGTTTTTGATTGATTTACCGAATGGTTTTCTTCCAAACTGGCTTCCAAAATATTAATTGGCAAAGAATTTTTATCAATGAAATCAAATTTCAGAAACTTATAATTATTCAATGGGAAAGAAAAATTCCTTTCTACAGAAGTTTTTCCTGCTTCGTTTAGGTCAGAAATTATTTTATCACTTACCAATCCAAACCATTCTTTTTGGTCGTTGCTTCCACTGATATTGTATTTTTTATCGACGCTTGTGTTGGCGATTTTTAAATTCAATTGGTCAAGATTCAAAGCATTTTCATTGGAAATGATGACTGAAGTTGCAACATTTGGAACGGCTGTTTTCGAAATAATTGTAAAATTCTTGAAACTGGAATTATTAGATTTTCCTTCATAAATCACATAAGGAACTTCATTATTCTTTGCATCGAAAATTCTTAAAAAATCGATATTATTCTGAGTCGCAGAACGAACTTCCGGCGATAACAAAATCTGATGCAATCCGTTTTTCGAGACTTTATTGATTTTTCCCTGATAACTTTGAGCTAAGGAAAAACCCGCTATCAGAATTGATATTAGACTAATTAATTTCTTCATCGTTTGGGTTTTGGTTTTTATTGGTTTCAATTGGTTCTTCAAGAATTTCATCAGAAGACAACTTTTTTTCATCTACGACTAATCTTTTAATCTTTTGATAAACGAACGAAATAATCAAAATCAATACACCTAACAAGATGAAAGCAATAATTTTTCCGGTTTCAGAAACGTTTTTGATGTCATAGAAAAATAATTTGATAATCGTAATTCCAAGTAAAGACAAAGCAATAATTCTTAGTGGCTGATTTTGTTTTTTGATACCAATAATCAGGAAAACAAAAGATAAAACGCCCCAAAGAATCGGATAACCGATTTTGATAATTTGAATTTTTATCGCTTCGAATTTATCATCGATGAAGATTTCTCTGTGATAGTTGTGATTGTCTTTGTTTAAAGGATATTTCGCTAATTCTGCGGATGAAACAATGTCTTTAGTAAACATCAATCCGTGAATCATCACTTCATTACTCAAAACATAAACAATGCAAAACGCGAAAACCCACAAAGCTAATTTGTGATTCAGAAGCTTGGAAAACAGACTTTCATTTTTGAATTTAATCAGAACATATCCGAAATAAGCCAAACAAATCAGCAAAATGTAATGAATAAAATAGGCCGATTTGGAAGACAGATTCATCACGAAATTTTCCGTCATCTCGTTGTAAGTCAATTTGTAGAAAACTGTGATATATAAAAGGATATTAACCGAAGCCAAAAGCATTGTGCAACTGTTCCAAAATTGGTCTTTCAGTTTCAACACGAAATAAATAATACCAATGCTGAACAAGAAATGATACAAAACGCAATATGATAATCCTGAATATTCATTGGCGATATAATCCTCAGTTTGATAACTGACTTCCAGCATTCCTGTGAAATATCCGACTAGAATACTTACGCCCAAAATAATATTTCTATAAGATAAAGGATGAAATTCGAATCCGAAAATATCGGTTGTTTCTTTCTCTTTTTTCAATAAGATGTAAGTGAAAATCAAGGAAGCCAAAGAAACAATTCCTGTGATGAACATTCTGTTGAGGAAAGGTTTCAGTTCCATTACATTGCCGGAATAATATTTTTCCCAATCCATAATCAAACTTCCCAGCATCAAAATCTGAACGATAATCGCTCCGAGTTTGAATGTGCTGATTTTCGATTTTTGAGACAGCCAGAACAATAAAACGGCTTCGCCAGCCCAGAATAATGTAATGTAATTTCCTTGAAACTGAATTGGAATTGCCAATGTAACGAAGGTTAAAGTCAGTCCTAACAACAAATAAATCGCATTTTTGTCCAACCCGAATTTTCGATATAAAAATATCGCATAAACCAAGTTGTACAAAGCCAAGGCAACCGTAAACAAACCTTTTAATTCAGGTCTCCAATTTTCGATAATACTGATTCCCATTCCGAAATAGAAGAACGTGTTTGCAACCATTATGAAATATTCCAATTTCGTGAAAGTTCCTTTGTTTCTAAGGTTATGAATAACAGTAGCAACACTGAAAATAAGGTAAAATATTGTAGCGAAAAACAAAGCACCACGATAAGGTAATTTGTCGTCGTAAAAGCCTTTTCCAAACCAAGCCGAGAATAATAAACAACTGAAAATGAAAGCCAGCAAAGTGACCAAATTCCATTTTTTGAAGTAAGCAATCATCAACATTCCGATGTTAAGAATCGCAATATAAGTGAACAAAATTTTGTAATTTCCTTCGCCTGTACTCACCATAAAAGGAACGGCAAATCCGCCAATCAATGATAAAACTGCCAATTCTTTCCGGTCATAAGAAACTGAGACAAACACGCTGAAAATGGTAATGACAACCATAATAATGAATGCCACAGTCTGACTGAACAGATGATAATCGTGGAAAGCAATCCCAATCGTGAGATAAAAAATACTAATCGCTCCAGCCACAAAAACAGAACTGAAAGCCGCATAATTTTTTCTCAGTCGATGAGCAACGCCCATTACAAGTGCACCTGCCAAAACTCCGATTCCCACACGTGCAGGCTCATTAATCCAATCTTTATCAATCGCATATTTGACGAAGAAACTGATTCCCAAAACCAAAATCAGAATTCCGATTTTATTGATGAGATTTTCTCCGATAAATTTCTCGATGTCTGGATTATTTTCCTTGAAGTTTTCCAGCCACGATTTATTAGGAGGCAGAACTTCTCTTAGTCTGTTTTCTGTGGAGAAAGCTACTTTTTGTTCAGTTTGAGGAAGTTCTTCTTCTGCAATTGGAGAAATATTTTCAATGACTTCTGGCTGAATTTCTTCTTCCAAAATCTTCTCTTCATTAATAATTTCAGGGATTTCCGGAACTGGAATTATTTCTTCAGGTTTGGTTTCTTCTTTAATAGTAGGAGTTTCAGGCTGTTCGAATGTTTGAGGTCTGCTGTTGATTTCAGATTTCAAAGCATTGATTTTATCCTGAAGCTGCTTGAGCGATTCTTGAGTCGAATTAAAATTTGAAGTCGATTTATTGTGAATGATAATCACAAAAACCAATAAGAGCAATAGTAAGAATATTTCCATAAAAAGTGTTTTCTGTTAACAAATATAACGAAATACGGTTTGGTTTATGGGAAAAGAAAAAATGAGACCAATTTTCTTTTGCTTGATTTAGAAAATATGTATCTTTTAAAAAATAATCCAAAAAATGAAGATTCAATTGCACCATCACATTGTAAAACTGATTCCAACTTTTGAAAAAGAGGTAGGTGAAGTCCTTCATTATTTCGAAAAACAAAGCTTCCCTAAAAACCAAATTATCATCAATGAAGGTAAAACTGCTGAAGACTTTTACTTTGTCTTGAAAGGATGTCTGAATATTTATTTTACGGATAATGAAGGGAAAAATAATACCATTCATTTTGCGATTGAGAATTGGTGGATTACAGAATATAATTCATTCTTAGGCGATTCAGATTCTAATTTTAACATTGCGACTTTAGAAGAAACGGAAGTTTTGAGTATCAAAAAAGAAAAGTTTGAAGAATTGTTGTTGGAGTTTCCGTTTATGGCAATTTATTTTAATAAAATCAATATGAGAGCTTACGCTGCAGCTTTGCAGAAACAGAAAGTTTTTGCAACAGTGAGCAGAAAAGATTTTCATCATTATTTTTGCAAAACTTATCCAGAAATTGTAAAACGTTTTCCTGATGATGTTTTTGCTTCTTACATCGGAATTTCAAAAGAAGAATTAGATGTTTTTAATGCGGATTTCCGTTCTTAAACCAGTTTAAGTTTATTCTGATTCCAGTTAATGACCTTTGTTTTAATAATTTAAAATATTTAAAACAATGAAAATAGTTATCATCGGAGGCACAGGTCTCATCGGTTCTCAGCTTAATAATCTTTTGAAAAATGACCACGAAGTTATCGTGGCATCTCCTAACACTGGCGTTAACACAATTACTGGAGAAGGTCTGGATAATGCATTGCAAAATGCTGATGTTGTGGTGGATGTTTCCAATTCGCCGTCTTTTGCAGATGCGGATGTAATGGCGTTTTTCCAAACTTCTACGACCAATATTTTGGAAGCTGAACAACAGGCTAATGTAAAACATCATATTGCATTATCTGTTGTTGGAACTCAAAAACTGAGTGATAGTGGTTACTTCCGTGCAAAACAGGTTCAGGAAGAATTGATTGGAAAATCGATAATTCCTTATTCTATTGTTCATGCGACACAGTTTTTTGAATTTGCAGGCGGAATTGCAGCTTCTAGTACAAAGAATGAAGAAGCGTTTGTTTCCGATGCTTTGGTGCAACCAATTGCCAGTTCAGATGTTGCTGCATTTCTAGCGAAAACTGTATTGGAAAAACCAACGTTTGGAATTTCTGAGATTGCAGGTCCGGAAAAAATACCAATGAATATTTGGGTTGAAAAATATCTATCCGTAATGCAACGTCCATTAAAAGTTGTCGTCCAAAAAGATGCACCTTATTTTGGAGCAATTTTAGAAACAGATACTTTAACTCCAGACAAAGCAGTTTTTGAAAGTGAAATCAAATATGAAGATTGGATTGCCAATCCTCAACATCAAAGATAAATATTTGTGAAAATTATTTAAAATAATCCATTATATATTTTTTATTAATTAAAATAAACAATATATTAGCAGTTCTATAATGAAATTTGTTTTTCGTTAAATAGCCGTTCTTTTTTGGAGGACGGTTTTTTTTGTAATTAAGTTTAGAATAATAAATTTATTGAAATCAATAAGAATGGCTTTAGTATAAATTTAAACTAAAGCCACTTCGTATATCGCTATAAAGTTCGACGATATTGATGAATTGTATATTACTTCACAGGTTTCGCTCGCAAATACTGATGCGGATAGAAATTCTCTTCATCATTTTCCCAAGCCGATTGAACTGCAAAATATGGATTTCTCAAAATCTCTCTTGCCAAGAAAATCAAATCTGCTTGTCCGCTTTCCAAGATTTCTTCCGCCTGTTCAGCTGTTGTAATCAATCCAACTGCGGCTGTGTCGATTTCTGCAATTTTCTTCACATCTTCTGCCAACGGAACTTGGTAACCTGGACTCAAAGGAATGGTGACGCCGTTGATATTTCCTCCGCTGGAAACGTCTATTAAATCTACATTTTTGGTTTTCAAAACTTTGGCTAGTTCTGCGCTGTCGTTCACGTTCCAACCGTTTTCTGCATATTCTGTTCCAGAGATTCTTACGAAAAGAGCGACGTTTTCTGTAATTTCAGAATTAACAGCATCTACGATTTCCATTAAGAATCTTGCGCGGTTTTCAGGATTTCCACCGTATTCATCGGTTCTTGTATTGGAAAGTGGAGACAAGAATTGGTGAATCAAATAACCGTGTGCACCGTGAATTTCTATAACATCAAAACCAGCAGCAACAGCTCTTTTCGTAGCTTTTCGGAAATCTTCTACTAATTCTTTAATTTCTTCAACAGTCAAAACGTGCGGAATTCTTTCTGAGTGATGAAATGGAATCGGACTTGGTGCAATGGTTTCCCAACCTTCTTCGATGCTGATTTGACGGTTTTCCCAAGTCGAACCTTTTCTCCCAGCGTGAGCCAACTGAATTCCGATTTTGCTTTCTGAATTTTCGTGAACAAAATCTACTACTTTTTTCAAAGCCAAAGCTTGCTCGTCATTCCAGATTCCAAGACATTTATTGGTGATTCTTCCGCGAGGTTCTACTGCGGTTGCTTCTGTGATGATTAATCCAACGCCGCCTTGTGCACGACTTCCGTAATGTACAAAATGGAAATCATTGGCGACGCCGTCTTCCGCTGAATACATACACATTGGCGACATTACGATTCGGTTTTTCAGTTCTATATTTCTGAATTTTATGGGTGTGAAAAGTTTCATTTTTAGATTTTTTATTATAATGTGGCTTCGAGCGCCTCAGCCTGACAACGCTTGACAAACATTAATATTAGGAAATGTCACACTGAGCTTGTCGAAGTGTCTTTTGTTATTTAATTAGTTATTGAAATAGAAAGGGAAGCTCAATGTGTTTCCGTAGTTGGTCCACGTTCCTTCAAATTTCAATTGGTTTTTGTCTGATGATTCTTTGAGGGTTAATTCTCCGGAGAAAATTCCGTTGTGTTTTCCGTTTCCTTTTTCCGACAATTTCAAATCGTAAATTTTTGATTGGTCTTTGGAATTTTTAGTTTTTTCTAAATTCAAAATTAGTGTTCCACTAAAATTTTCTTTTGTTCCTTCTACATCAGAATAGCCGTTCACTTTATAAGTTTCTGGTGAATCTTTATCTAGAAAAACGGAATAAAATCCCACGCTTATCTGCGCACTGTTATCAATTTTTCCCAAATAAGGTTTAGCGTCATTCATAACTAGCTTAGAAGTTTGAGCATAAGATAAAATGCTTGCAAAAATCATCATTAAAAGAAAGAAAAGTTTTTTCATAACTATAATTTTTAAAACGTTGAATCGCTCGCAGCCCGACTTGAACGGAAATCCTTTTTTGCGTGTACTTAGGTTCAACTTAGTGGAAATCGTCTGCAAAAAAGATTGGGAGTGGAAGGCGGAAATAGCTGCCATAAAAATAATGACAAATTGCTATTCGACGTAGTCAAAAGCTGCCCAAATAATTCTAAACTCCGAATTGCTGCAAATGGTGGTCAAGATGCTTAGACATCATATTGTTCCATTCTGTAGAAGTGAGTTTTCCGAAGTTGAAACTTTCCTTCCCTTCGAAAGCGTCTGCACCCAATTGCTGGGTTTTCTGGATGAATCCGATGATGCGTTTTCTCTCGTCCTCGAAACTTTTGTTGTCTGTGATGACGAACATCGCGGAAGTAGGCGAGTTGTGTTTGTACGGCGTTTCGCTCACGACTTTGGACTTTACGAAGTTTTTCAAAAGCCATTTTGTGATAAAAGTGGGCTTTCTGTGTTTTTCGGTTTCGTAGATGAGTTCGTAGGTTACGTTGCAGTGCGCCAGCATTTTATCTACAGACATAACGCCCCATTTTGGGAAAGAATCTTCTGTAAGCGTGTTGATTCGCTTGATGAAATGGCTGGTATCGTTTTGGTCAAATATATTCTTCATTTCTTAGTTAGTGATTTTGTTTATTTGATTTAGCTTTTCAATTAATGATTTGTTGCGTTTTCTGTGTTTGATAAAATTAAGAAGAAACCAAATAAATACGATTGAAGAAATGACGATAATGATGAAACTAATGATTCTCAGTCTGTTTTTCTGTTCCTCGATTTTTTTGTTGTTTTCCTGATTCAAGACATCGATACTTTTGTTGAGAGAGGCGAGTTCGCTTTGTTCCCTGGCAAATTTGGTTTCGATGTACAGTTTGTTGTACACTTCATAATTGTTCCAATCTTGAAGTGCGAGATAATTGTCCGAAAAACCTTTGTAAATACCTTCACTCAAGACAAGGTCGCCGACTTTTTTGGACAGATTGACAGATTTTTTCAAAAGTTCTATCGCTTCCTGATGTTTTCCCAAAACTGTGAAATTTTCTGACAATCCTTTGTAAGCGAAAGCTTCTAAACTCTCTGCCTGAACAGATTTGGCGACGTCAGCAGATTGTTTGAAATATTTTTCCGCTTCGTTATATTTCTTCAAATAAAAATAGCAATAACCAATATTATAAAGGAAAACACTGGAGTTGGCGATTGCGTTATCATAGTTCCCTACTTTTTTGATATAATCCAGTCCAATGAGAAGTTTTTCCAAAGCCAACTCATTGTTATCCTGAGATTTATAGACCAAACCTCTTAACGCAGAATTGAGTCCAAGATAATAAGTCTTGAATTTCCCATCTGGAAGCTGATTACAAATCTGATAAGATTCATCCAGAATTTCCAAAGTCTTGCTGTTGAGCCCCATCTGCTGATATTGTATGGACGTGGCATTTAGAATTTTTATTTTTTGCTCCGGATTGGTCACATTTTTACTGAGTTCTTTCATCTTCAGAACCCAATCCAGCGATTTGTCAAAATCTCTTTTTGAGATGTAAGAATGGGAAATGAGTTTGTAAAGCTTGATGAGATTGTCCGGATTTTTCTCATTTTTAAGCATTTTCATAGCTATTTTCTGCGAGCTGTCAGGGTCTTGATAAATGTCCGAAAGTGCCTTTTTGTACAATTGCTCATTGTACTGGGATTTGAAAATTCCGGTAAATGAGAAAATTAATAATATGAAAAGGAAGCGTTTCATTGTTTATTCTGAGTCAATTGCTGAATATAAGTGTTTGGCGAAATCCCAGTTACGGATTTAAAAACCGTTGTAAATGCGCTGTGGGATGAGAATCCAGCTTTCTCTGCCAGATAACTCACTTTGTAATTAAGATAAGCCGAATCGGTTTTTAATAGATAAGCGATGTAATTGATTCTTAGTTCGTTGATATAATTGTTGTAATTTTTTTCTTTGTATTTGTTGATGACTTCGGAAAGATATTTGGTGTTCGTTTCCAGTTGTCCGGCGAGAACGGCGAGTGACATTTCTTTGCTCAGGAAGTTTTCCGATTTCTCGAATTCCTCAAGTCTTGCAAGAATATCTGCTTCTTTTTCTTTCGAAATAACGAGTGGCTTTTTAGAGATTTCAGAATCTGCTTTATCCGTTTTTACAACTTCTTTTTCTTCGATTTTCTTGATGAATTCCTGTTGTTTTGAGTAGAAATCAATTTGTTTCTGAATAGATTTTGTCTTTCTTTTTTCTGAAATGCTGATGAAAATAATGGCTGCAATTCCAATCAGACAAATAACTGAAATTATCAGAATATTCGTTGAGAAATTTTTCTCAGAATCTTCAATTCGTTTGCTTTCATATTGCTCGTTCAGTTTTACAAGATTTCGGATGGCTTCTTTTTTATTTTTATCGAGTTTGTCGGTTTGTTCTTTATAAATGGAACAATATTTCTGATACAACTCTTCATTTTTCAGCGCCAGATAATTCTTAGACAAATCATCGTAAATTCTGTTTTTCAGAGCATCGTAGGATTTATTTTGAATTAAATCTAAGGCTAGATTCAGATTCTCCTTTGACTTTTCATAATCTTTTTTAAGGAACTGGATTCTTCCCAGATTATCAAGATTGAAAGCTCTTAGAAAAACATATTGAGGCGTTTTATTTAGTTTTAGCTGAACTTCATTAGCTGTTTTCTCTGCTTTATCAATTTGATTTTGAGAGATATAAAGAAAGGTTTCGTAAATTTTATTTTCTATTGAAATGATAAAATCTTCATCTGTATTTTTCAAAAATGTATTACTGAGATTCAGATTTTCTTGCGCTTCTTTCCATTTTTTCTGAACCATCAGATTGGAAGCATTCAACTGATAAATGTAAGCCAAAAGGTTTTCCGGATAATGCTGAGATTTTATCTTCGAAGCCTTATCAACCAAATTCTGAGAGATTCTTATCGATTGTTTGTATAATCTCAAGGATTGATATTGCTGAGCCAAAGCGTAATCTGCATAGTAAGAATTATTTTCATTTCTATTTTTATTCAGATTATCAATGGACTGTTCGATAGATTTAGCATAATCGCCTTTGAAATTATAAGCTCTCGAGAGTATGATTTGAACGCGTTGTTTGATGAATTCATTCTCTTTATTTTCATCAATATTCTGGAGGATTTGGAAAGCATTGTCAGGATTTTCGTAGAGACTTTTGTAAGCTTTGTCGAGAAGTTGTAAAGTTTCTGGATTACTTTGCGCCGATGTCAAAATGACGCCGGAAAAGACAAATATCCACAAATAAAATACCCTGAACATACTACAAAAATAGTTTTTTTATTTGTGATTTTGATGAATTTTAATAATTCTTTATCGAAAAATGTAAATAAGTTAATTTTTGTAAATTGTTGATAATTAATATTTTAAAGTTTTAAAGTTTTAGAAATTCACGAATTATAAAAGCCAAACTTTAGGAAATGATAGAATTATGACATAACATTGTAAAGAAGTTTTTGAGAACAAAACTCAATCCATTACCGAAGAAAAATTACTATTAATATTTATTAATTATTATGAAAAAAGTTTACTTGCTTTTACTCGGCATTATGACAATGTCAGAAATCAATGCCCAGCAGATAGAACTGAAAGTTCTTACAGGAATGGGGTCACGTCTTTATGACATCAATGACAGCGGAAAGGGAATCCATTCCGGTGCTTATTATGATTTTGCTACCGGAGTCACTACTCCTACGGAAGGAGGACAAAACACAAACAGAATCAACAATGCGGGGGATGTTGCCGGATTGATGGCTTTCACTGCAGAAGATGGAAGTGAAATTGGTCAGGCTGGTTACAAAAAGAATGGTACTTGGAATGCTATCGGTTATTTTCCTGGTGATGTTCCCGGAAACAGCTGGTTCAGTAGTGCAAACGCTATCTCTGGAAATAGTAAGTATGTAACAGGACAAATCTCTGTAGATGTTTCTGGGAGCTATGCATACTTGTATGATACAGAAGCAGGAACAATTAAGAAATTTGACGGAGACGGCTCTTTTGAATATGGTAGAGGAGAAGGCGTCAACAGTTTTGGAATTGTTTCAGGATTTGTTAACAAGTATTCTATCAATGGGAGTACATACTGGATTCCGGTTTATTACACACCGGATGGAGTAGTACATTATATCGGCGATTTGGGTTACGGAGAAGCCGCGGATATTAATGATGCAGGACAAGTTGTGGGTGTGAAAGACAACCAACCTTTCATTTATGACATCAATACCAATATTTATAAAGAATTTAATATTCCTGCAGGATTTACTTCGGCTACATTCACATCAATTTCGGAAAATGGAGTTGCTGTTGGTTATGCAGGACAGGCAGGAAACAGAGAAGTGATTATCTATCATCCTTCATTAAGTTCTAACCCTGTTTTCCTAAAAGATATCTTGACAAGTCAAAATGTTGATGTGACTACTTTCGATGGAAAATTAGGAACCGCAATGGGAATCTCTGCTAATGGAAATTACATAGCAGGTTTTGATAACTCTATTCCCCCATTTTTTGCAGCAGGTTGGGCTATTAATCTTAATGGTCTGTTATTAAGCAGCAACGACTGTTCAATTACTTGTCCAGATAATATAGAAACGACAATTACGAGTGCTTCTCAGACTTCAGCAGTTGTTAATTATACATTGCCGGTTACTTGTGGTTCATCATCATCTACAGGATTGCAGACCGTTTTGGTTTCTGGTTATGAATCTGGTTCTCAGTTCCCAATTGGGGTAACTAATGTGGTTCACAACTTGGTAGATGCAGACGGAAAAATCGTTTATGTATGTTCGTTCCAAGTGACTGTTAATGATGTTTATTGTAGCACAACGCCACAATATGGGGTAGATTCTATCACAAAAGTTCAGTTTGCAGGCATCGATAACACATCAGACCCTTATTCTTCTCAAACCAGCGAATATTTCTTGGACAAACTAGGCGAAGTTTATCAAGGAAGCCAATATCCAATCACTATTGAGGCTAATACCAACGGAGGTTACGATTACGCAACAGTTTTCGTAGACTGGAACCAAAACGGAGTCTTCACAGATGCTGGAGAAATGTATCAAGTTGGAGGAATGGTTTCTGATGGTACAGACGGTTCTCAAATCAGTGGTAACATCAATGTCCCTTCAACTGCAACTACTGGAAAAGCTAGAATGAGAGTTGTTCTTAACTGGGACGGGTTTTTGGAAACACCTTGTGATAACTCCACGTATCAATATGGTCAGTCAGAAGATTACACATTGGATGTTAAACAATCTCTTGGAGTAGATGATGTTAATTCAAAATCAGTTACTTACTATCCAAATCCAGTAAAAGACATCCTTAATCTTGTAAGCGAAAAAGAAGTAACCAACGTTTCGGTTTACAATATCGAAGGTAAGCTAGTAAGAAACTTCACAAGTCTTAATCAATCAAAAGTTCAGTTGGATTTATCAACATTAATCACAGGAACTTACGTTGTGAAAGCAACAACCAAAGACGAAAAAACAAAAACGTTCAAGGTTATCAAGAAATAAATCTTCATCATAATTATTTAGAAAACCCGCATCAATATTGGTGTGGGTTTTCTTTATTTAATTAAGCTTTTTTGTACAAGATGCTTATCTCGTCCGAAACAAGGTACTTGTTAGCCTCGTAACAGTCATCTTGTTCCGCCCGAAACAAGATGACTGTTACGAGCGAGATAAGAGGATTATTATTAGTTAACAAAAACCTAATTGTCTCCCCAAAATTGGTTTTTCACCTCAGATAGTTTAACTTTGCACAAACCTAATCTAATGAGTAAAAAAGAAACGAAATACATCTTTGTGACAGGAGGTGTGACATCGTCACTGGGTAAAGGAATAGTCTCCGCTTCTTTGGGGCTTCTACTGAAATCTCGCGGTTTCAAAGTTACCATCCAAAAACTTGACCCTTATATCAATATCGATCCGGGAACCCTTAATCCTTATGAACACGGCGAATGTTATGTAACCGAAGACGGTGCAGAAACAGATCTTGACCTTGGACATTACGAAAGATTCCTTGATAGCCCTACTTCCCAAAACAACAACGTTACCACAGGTAAGATTTACCAAACTGTTATCGAAAAGGAACGTAAAGGTGATTTCCTTGGGAAAACCGTTCAGGTCATTCCTCACATTACCAACGAGATCAAACGCAGAATAAAAATGCTTTCCAAAAAGGATTATGACATCATTATCACAGAGATCGGTGGAACAGTTGGTGATATCGAATCTCTTCCTTATATAGAAAGTGTTCGCCAGTTGCAGTGGGAATTAGGCAAAACCAATTCGATGGTAATCCATTTGACATTGTTACCATATTTATCTTCAAGCGGTGAACTAAAAACAAAACCATCCCAGCATTCCGTTCGTCAATTGATGGAAAGTGGAATTCAGGCGGACGTTTTGGTTTGCAGAACAGAACATACAATCCCGAAAGAGCAGAAAGCAAAATTAGCACAGTTCTGTAATGTAGGTTTAGGAAACGTAATCGAGTGTATCGATATGGATACAATCTATGAAGTTCCGTTATATCTACAGAAACAAAATTTCGATGAGGTTGTTTTAAAAGAATTGAATCTTCAGATAGGAAAAGAACCCAATCTTAAAGAATGGAAAAGTTTCCTTAAAAAATATCAAAACCCGAAAAGAACGGTAGAAATCGCATTGGTAGGGAAATATGTTTCTCTTCAGGATTCTTATAAATCTATTGCAGAAGCTTTTATCCACGCAGGTTCTGATATAGAAACCGAAGTGAAGATAAGATGGGTTTACAGTGGCGATATAGAAGTAGAAGGTGCAGAGAAACTATTGAAAGACGTTGACGGAATCCTAATCGCACCAGGTTTTGGCGATCGTGGAATTGAAGGTAAAATTCAGGCTGCGAAATATGCAAGAGAGAACAAAGTTCCATTATTAGGAATTTGTCTTGGAATGCAGATTATGACAATCGAATTTGCAAGAAATGTTCTGGAATTGGCAAAAGCCAACAGTATGGAATTTGATACTTCTACGCCAGATCCTGTAATTTCTCTAATGGAAGAGCAGAAAAATGTAGTAGATAAAGGCGGAACAATGCGTCTTGGTGCTTGGAAATGTGTCTTGAAACAAGGTTCTAAATTAGCTGAAGTTTACGGTGCAAAAACTATTTCAGAACGTCATCGTCACAGATACGAGTTCAATAGCGATTACAAAAAAGACTTCGAAGACAAAGGATTGGTTCCGACTGGGCTTAATCCGGAAACAGGTTTGGTAGAAATTTTAGAATTGAAAGATCATCCGTTCTATGTTGGAGTTCAATATCATCCGGAATACAAAAGTACGGTTGCAACGCCACATCCATTATTCAAAGCGTTTATTAGCGCTACTGTAAAAGGGAAGTAAAAAATATTTGTCTTAATAAAAATAAAAAACAGCTACGGATTTATATTCGTAGCTGTTTTTTATTGTTCATTAATGATTAATAAAACCTATTTTCTTGCATAAGTTGTGTAACCACCGTCAACAATCAATTCTGTTCCGGTAATAAAACTCGCATCATCAGAAGCTAGGAATAATACAGTTTTCGCAACTTCACTTGGTTCTCCTATTCTTTTCAAGGCTGTCACTGTGGTGAAGTATTCTCTGATTTCGTCTGTTGTTACTTTTTCCAAACCTTCCGTTTTAATTGGGCCAGGACTTACAATATTGACTCTTATTTTACGATCAACCAATTCATTAGATGCGATTTGAGCAATTTTATTCAATGCACCTTTGGTTGCGGAATATATGCTGGATCCTAGATTAGCAGCAGTTGCAACTGTTGATGAAGTGAATATAACCGAAGCACCATCTTCTAAATGAGGCAACAATTTCTGCAATGTAAAATAAGGACCTTTCACATTCGTATTGAACTGTGCATCAAAATCTTCCTCGGTTGCTTGTTCAAGCGGTGCGAATACTGCAATTCCAGCATTTAGATAAAGAACATCTACTTTGCTTCCGCTTTCTGAAATAGCTTTTTCTAAAGCCGAAATACCTTCTAGATTTGAAGTGTCAGAAACCACGGTCTTTAAGTTTGAACTATTGATCTTTGAAGCTGCTTTTTCAAGATTTTCTTCATTTCTCCCAGTGATCAAGACATTAGCTCCAGCATTGATGAATGCTTGTGCAGTTGCAAATCCGATTCCGGTAGTTCCGCCGGTAATGACTACGTTTTTATTCGTGAAATTCATTTTTGATATATTTTAATATTGAGTTACAAAGGTAAATCACATAAATGTATTTTTGTTAGTTTGTAACTAAAAGTAACAGTAACGTTGGGGTAACAAGGTTACTTATCACTGACAGAATTTGAAATCGATGGAAGAATGAGATTGTCATTCAAAAAAGTAATTCCTTTCCTTAATCGTCTTTATAACAGAATCTGAAAAATAAATCCTATTTTTGCAGACCAAAATGATGTAGATTTTTGAATTAATGAATTGTCATCCTGAGCGGAGTCGAAGGATCAAATCAAACTTCAAATCTTAAACTTTAAACTAAATTCTATAATGCAGCAAAACAACGGATTAGATAAAAGCCAGCTGATTAGCTTCGGAGTTTTTTCTATGATTCTTATCGGTTTTATGTTTTATTTCCAAAACCGAAACGCAAAAGCCGAACAGGAACAATTGGCCTTAAATGCCAAAAAAACAGAGCAGATAACCAAAGCAAAACCAGTTGCTGCAGATTTGAACACAACTGCAGTTACGCCAGCGTCTGTTCAGAAAGTTAATCTTCAGAATGATGAGTTAGCACTTGAATTCTCTAGTATTGGTGGACAATTAAGCTCTGTGAAATTGAATAAATTTCAAGCGTTTGGAGGAAAGCCGCTTTATCTTTTCAATAACAATAATGCAAGTTATGGTTTCCAGTTCAAGGACAAAGCAGGTAAAGTTTTCAATACCAAAGATCTTGTTTTTGCACCTACAGTTGCAGGGAATTCTGTAACATTGAGTTCAAAGGTTGGAACTGCGGTTATTCAGTTTGTTTATACACTTAAAGCAAAATACACCGTTGATTTCCAAGTTAAAACGCAAGGTTTGGCAACATTAGTAAATGATGGAAAAGCTAACTTTATTTGGAATTATACCGTAAAAGGTGCAGAAAAAGGAAGATCGCAAGAAGAAACTCACACCGAGTTTTCTTACGCTTTTAACAATTATAAAGATTACGATTATGACGCCCGTTCTGAGATGGATGAGCCAGACGAAACACTTAACTGGATCGGCGTAAAACAACAGTTTTTCTCGGCAGTAATCGAAGCTAAAAACGGATTTACAAAATCAAAAGGAAATCAAGAAGCAATTGCAGAAGGCGATTTTCTTAAGAAATTCAATTTCGATGGTCAGGTTAATCTGGCTGGAAATGAATTGAATCAGGATTTCACTTGGTATTTTATGCCTTTGGATATCGAGCTTCTTAAATCTTACGATAAAAACTTCGACGAGATTCTTCCATTAGGCTGGTCATTCATCGGATCATTGAACAGATATGCTTTTATCCCGATGTATAATTTGATTTCATCTTGGGGAATTGCTGCAGGTTGGGTTATTTTCTTAATGACAATTTTCATCAAATTAATCTTATCTCCGGTCATGTTCAAACAGCACAAGCTAAGTGCGATGATGAAAGTAATCCGCCCGGAAATAGATGAGGTAAATGCGAAATATAAGGATGCAGATCCAATGAAGAAACAACAGGAAACAATGGCTGTTTACAGGAAAGCCGGCGTGAATCAGATGGCGGGTTGTTTGCCGGCATTGGTTCAGATTCCGTTGTTCTACGCATTATTCCGTTTCTTCCCGAACATGATTGATCTAAGAGGCAAGAGTTTCTGGTTCGCACCGGATTTAACAGCTTATGATGATGTGATCAAATTTGGTTTTAAAGTGCCATTGTTAGGAGAACATTTGAGTATTTTCGCTTTGGCTTGTACGATTGTTATTTTGATTTATACTGTAATGACTTCAGGAAATATCCAACAGCCACAACAGGAAGGAATGCCGAATATGAAAGTGTTGATGTACATCTTCCCAATCACATTCCTGTTCTTCTTGAATAGTTCAGCTTCAGGATTGTCTTGGTATTATTTTGTATCGAATGCCATTAACATTGTGATTATTTTAGTGATTAAATATTTCATCCTTGATGAGAAAAAGATCCACGCACAGATTCAGGCAAATAAGCAGAAAGAACCTAAGAAAGAAGGTGGTTTCCAAAAGAGAATGCGAGAGATGATGGAGAAAGCACAGGAACAGCAGAAAACGCAGGAACAAGCTAGAAACAAAAAGAAATAAATATTAAAGCGGTAATTTTTTACCGCTTTTTTTATTTTTGCCAAACGAAAATTTTCTCAATGAATTTACAATCCACTTACGAATACCTTCAACAATTCCTAACCAACGAACGTCTCGCTAAAATCGAGCATTATTCTCAGGAAAGTTCAGATTTCGTTTTGCCAGTGATGGAAGATATTTATCAGTTCCGAAATGCGGCTGCGATTGTCCGTTCTGTAGAAGCTTGTGGGTTTCATAAAGTGGTGGCGATGGAAAAAGAAAACTTCTTTGAACCCAATCTGAAAGTCACAAAAGGTGCAGACACTTGGGTGGAAGTGGAAAAAATGCCAAGAAAGATAGAATCGTTACAGAATATCAAAAATCGAGGTTACAAAATCGTTGCTGTTTCTGCAGAAAATAACGCAAAAATGTTACCTGATTATAAAATCGAAGAACCATTGGCTTTGGTTTTCGGAACAGAATGGGAGGGAACGACAGATGAATTACTGGATTTTGCCGATGAAACTTTGGCCATTCCAATGTTCGGATTTACGAGAAGTTTCAACGTTTCTGTCGCCGCCGCAATTTGTATGTACGAACTCAAACAAAAACTTCTGAAATCCAACATCGATTATAAACTTTCCGAAGAAAAATTATTGCAAATGAAAATCCGTTGGGCAAAGAATTCGATTCCAAGTGGTGATATGATTTTAGAAAGGTATTTGAGAGAAAATCAAATTTAATAAATCAAATCACAAACCAACTCCCCAATGTTTGGAGCCAGCGCAACGCCCATTCCGGAAAGTCTTACGGCGCAGAATTGTCTTTCTGATATTTGTTTTACAATCGGTGTTTTCTCATTTCCCATTGCCATAATTCCTGACCATCGCATTGCTATTTTAAAATCCTGATGAGGTAAAATCACTTCTTTTAGAAATTGTTCCAGATGATTTTGTAGAAATTCTGTCGTTTTAAAATCTGTTGTTTCTTCAATTTCGAAGTCCTGGTTTCTTGCACCGCCGAGAAGAATTCGGTTTCCTAGGTTTCTGAAATAATAAAAACCTTCATCGTAATGGAAAGTACCTTTTAATTTCAGATTTTCAATTGGTTCTGTTAAAATAATTTGTCCTCTTGCAGGAATTATTTTTTCTGATTTTAAGAATTTTGAACTGAAAGCATTCGTGCAAAAAATCACTTTATCGGATTTTAAAGTAAGATTTTCATCAATTTTAATTTCGACATCATTCTCGGTTTCAAAAACAGATTCGACTTCAGTTCCACACAGGAATTCAACATTTAATTCGTGACATTTTTCTACGAGTTTCATTAATAGTTTCCCGGAATGCAAACTTCCTTCACAAAGATTCTCAACCAAAAATTCTGATTTTCCTAAACCAAACTCTTCAATCTTTTCATTAGCAATTCTAAATGTATTTTCTGTTTTTGTGATTGAAGCTAACTTTTCATTGACTTCATGCAATTTCTCTAAAGCCAATTCATTATTTAATATTTCGTAACCACCACAAAGTTCAAAATCAATTTCATCATTAGAAAAATATTGCTGGATTTTCTTTAAACCTTCAAAACGCATTTTTACCAAATCCAAAGTTTTCTCCCAGCCCATTTTTTCGGAATCAGAAATCATCTCAGTCAAACTTCCAAAGCAGGCAAAACCCGCATTTCGAGTTGAAGCACCAGTTGGAACGGAATTTCTTTCGATAATTAAAACCGATTTTTCTGGAAATTTTTCTTTAATAGAAATTGCAGTCCAGAGTCCAGTAAAACCTGAACCAATGATGACAATATCACGCTTTCTGTAAAAAGTATCGAGTTCCCAAATGCTTGGATTAATGCTTTTCATATTAATTGAATATAAGGACTAATTACTTGATTTAAAACTATGATTTTATTATTAATAATAAAAATAAACTCCTTCAATTTGAAAGAGTTTATTTAATATTTAATGTATTAAATATTTAAAGTTATTTCACAAACCATTGTACATAACGTCCTTCTCCGTCATTGAAAGAATGTGGGGTTCTGTAGGCAGCGTTATATGGACCAATACATTCTAATACACCTTGATAATCATCACCAATACCTGTAGTCCCATTAAATGTTGGCTTACATTTACCAATATGGTGATTAAAAATATTGTCATTATACACTCCCCAGATATCATCTAAAGCTTGTAAATTACTTGATGTAATACTACTGTTAGTATTTGTATAAGTAAATGTATAATTCGGTGGTGTACTTTGATGAGAAATTACTCTTGCCGTTGCAGTATTATATACGTATGCATAATTCCAAGATTGCCCATCAAAAGTTACGTAATTACCACTATTACTTCCCGTAGTCGAATAGTTTTTGCCAAATAATTTTGAGGTTATTTTAATGGTGTTTATAGCCCATCCACTATTACCGATGAAATCATAGGTTCCGGCTGTTGAAAAGTCAAAAACTGCATAGTTATTATTAGCCCAAATATCATTGTTATTATTAAGGTTTGCTGCATTTTCTACAATACGAACTCTATAAAGATTTGTTGTTGTTTTACTTCTTACAGATTGTCTTACAGAAAGTGGTAACAAGAAATTTCTGTAAATAATTGTACCTGATTCGCTTGCCGCTGCAGTATAGTTCTTTTCACCATTCCAGTTTAAGTTCTGATTATATCGTAAATCATTATCAGGGTCAGATATTAGTGCTTTTTCTGAGAAAGATTGTATCATTGTATATCCACCATTCGTCATATCGCAATATGTTTTTACAGCTTGTCCGTTTTTTCCTTTAATAAAATATTCACCATCAGGAGATGTTGGAGAATTCTCTAGTATTTTAAGACAACGGTCAGCAGGATTATTGAATGTACCTAAAGAAGATGTTACTATTACATTAATATTGCTACAAGTTGTAGATCCTGGAGCGGTAAAACTGTAAGGAAAGCTACCAGTATTTGTTGGAGTTCCCTGTGCGTACAATCTTATACTGTTTGTTGAAGGTGTTATATTGATACCACCACTAGAAAATTTAACTCCATTCAGTGTTTGTGTTTCCACAATAGTATTTCCAGAAGTTGTAACAGAGGTTATTGGAACATCTATATATTGGCTGTTATCTACAGGTATTCCTTTTAAATATGTACCATGTACTGTTGTACCACTACAGTTTACTGTAAATGCTGTTGAGTTGCCAAGAACGTTAATGCCGGGTAATGTACAGGCCGGATTAATAGGAATATTATTAGAAGAAAGATATATTGAATTTGTTACAGGACCAGTGGAAGGAGTTCCTTGACCTTCTAATACTAGTATTTGTGTGCCAGTATTTACAAATGTACCAGATTTTGAGAAAGAATAACCGTTTCCGGTAGTCCCTAATATAGAATATGATCCTTCTTGAGTAGCATTAATTTTTATTGTATATGTATTTGAACTGTTCAAAGGAGTTCCTTGTGTATATGTCCCTTGTACACTGGCGCTGGTACAATCCATTATACTGAACACTGCTGGTTCTTCTATTCCGCACAGAATCAGCCACTTGGTTGCTAATTTATTATAATAATTATAGCAACCTGTAGAAGTGTTGTATATCAATAAGCCATCTGCTGGGGAATCGATTAAATTTCTTTCGGTAGTTTTCATTTGTGGAATAAGAATTCCTTTACTGGAAGAGTTTACTTGAAATATCGCACTATTATGGATATCAGAACTGCCTATAGCTACTTTACCAGTTTGATAAATGTCCTCAGTATTACTGGAAGCAGGATTGTTATTAGCTATAGAATACCAAGGTTCCGTGATTGAGCTGGTGCCGAACCAAACTTGTGAAACAGCATCGTATGCATAATATCCAGGCTTTGTTATGTTTACGGTTTTTGAAGATGGAGAACTAACGGCTTCTGTAATATAAACCATTGCTCCGTTTTGGTCTTCCGTATAACTGTCATCCAGAGACTTAAGCTCGTCTCCTTTTAATCTTGGCGCAATAATTCCTGCAGGGGTTGTAGAATTATGCACTACTTGCAATGTTGCCTGTGGGGTTTCTGTATTAATGCCCACTTGCGCCCAAGCATTAGGTAAAATGCAAAATACTAAAAACAGGAAAATTAGGTTTTTTGTAATCATAAGTGTTTTTTTTTAGTTAGTATTTATTTAGATTCCTTTTCCTGATTTAAGAATTTTCAGTAAATAGCATTTATTCCAAAAAATCTACAGGAATTTTTTGTGTTATTTCGATTATAAATATAATTAAGCGGCATTGTTAATTAGATTCATTTAATTTGATTGTTTTTTTTCAGCATTAGTATAATAAGATCTTCTTTTAATCTCTGAACAAGCTGTCATAAACCTTAATGGTTTATTCTGTATATTAATATTCTTAGGAATAGTTTGTTAATATTCTATCACTGTCATTCTAATTTCTTTTTCCTTTTATAAATTCATATTTTACTCGTTTTTTTCGAATTATATATACATATTTTGTTTTACAAATATATAAAATGTGTATATATTTAATAATTATTATCACATATTTTTTTTATTAAAAATATATTTAAATGATTATTTGTGTGAAAAAAAACATAATATCGTGATATTTGTATGGTAAATTAAGGCTATATGCTGAATTTGTGAGATAAAATTTTTATATGCTTGAAGTTTAAAATTTTCATCACAAAAAATAACAGGAATAAGATCAGGAGCCTATAGATATTGTGATATTGATTTAAACAATTTCTTCCTGTCTTGTTTTCTTAAAAAAGAATATGATGTTACTAAAGTAAAAAATAACAACTCTTATCATAGGTCTCAATGTGATTTACTTATTTGAATTTAGATAATATAATTCCTTTAAAATTTTTGAAAGAGCATTGTAAAACTTATTATAAGCTTAATAAACCTAAAATCAATAGGAATGAGTAAATGTCATCCATAGCTTCTCGAAAAGAGTCTATTTTTATGAGAATAAATAAATTTGGCTTTAGTTGGCTGAAACTTGGTTTAAATTTTAACTAAAGTCAATTTTGTTGTTGAAATTTTTAATATCGGGCTAAAGATTAATGCTGTTGAATAGTATTAATGTATTGATTTTCAGTGTTTTAAAATTGAAACCTAAGCCGAATTCAGGTTAATAAATAGTTGGAAACTTAATCATTAAATTACAGCATTTTGTTGTAGTTCAAGGCAAGAACGAAGATTTCCGCTGTTACTGTTTTTAAACATTAATTTTCTAATGAAATAATGTTAATTTTTTTATCTGGAAAACCATATTCCGAACCAATGAGAAACTTCTATTGCGAAAAAGCTTTGTTCTTTGATTATCCTAAAGCAGGGTTACTTGAATTGGCGATTTTCATAACTATTCAGATTTATAATCATCTCTTACTTCATCACTTTTTGCAAAGCAAACCGGAGAAGAGTTTTCTTGACTCAAATCAAATTTCGAATGCATTTCCAGATTGAAATCTGTGGACTTATTCCTTGCAATAGAAAGCGTTTGCCAATCTTCGTTCTTCATCATTTTACCGATATAAATAATTTGTCCAATATGATAAGGATAATGCGCCAATTGTCTGAAAACGGCATCTAAAACCGAATGTGCTTCGCCTCGGATATAAATTGTAGAATTAATATTCTCATCGGTAATTTGTTCCAAAGCTTCGAAAAGACAACTCCAACCTTTTTCCCAATATTCCAGAACTTCATTTTTTGTTGTGAAAGTATTGATAAACTCAAGGTCACGATCTCGCCACTCTTTTTCGCCATCTTCTGTCAAAAAATTTGTCCATCGTGACAGCATATTTCCTGCAACGTGTTTTATAATAATGGCGATAGAATTGCTTTCTTCGTTGTATTGCCAGAAAATTTGTTCATCTGAAAGTTGAGATAATGTTTTGTCTCCAATGTCTTTGTAATAGAGAAAACGTTTGATGAATAAGTCTTTCATTTTGTAATGAATTTGAAAACTAAATGTAATAAAAAAATCCTTTCAGAGGCCGAAAGGAATAGATTTTTAAAACAATAAAGATTTATCGGAAACTCAAAACATCTTATCATAATTCCAAGCCGCCACAAAAATCCCTGCAGTTTCCGTTCTCAGTCTTTGGTTTCCAAGTGAAACTGCTTTGATGCCTTTTTCTGCTAAAAGCTGAATTTCTCTATCAGAAAAATCACCTTCTGGACCAATTAAAAATGTGTAATTATCTAGTTGAGGAATATTATTTAAAGAAATTCTTTCCAGGCTTTCATTACAATGCGCCACAAAAGTATTTTCCGAATCAAGCGTTTTCATAAACTCCGAAAATTTTTGAAGGTCATTGATCTTTGGGAAATGTGATCTCAAGCTTTGCTTTGAAGCTCCAATGGCTTGCTTTCTCAATTTTTCAATACTGATATTTTTACGTTCTGTCTGTTCCGTAAGAATGAAACTAACTTCAGAAATTCCCATTTCCACCGCTTTTTCCAAAAAGAATTCTATTCTGTCTATATTTTTTGTTGGCGCAATAGCGATGTGAAGTTTTGGCGAAAAATCTGGGAGATCTTTTTTGACTTCAGAAACATTGAGTGTTACTTTTTTTCCTTCGAAGATTAAAGTTCCTTTGGCGAGATTTCCTTTTCCATCGGTCAAGTGAATTTCTTCACCTTCTCGCATTCTAAGGACTTTTGCGATGTGCTGTTGCTCATCTGTATCGATTATGATTTCAGGAAAAATTTGTCCGAAGAAAAGTTTCATTGTTGAATTATTTTTTAACTAAAGAAATTAATTTTTTACCAATTGTCATTACTAAAACCGCAGCCAATCCAAACACAACACCCAATCCAAATTCTGAAACTACAGAAGGAACACTTTCCGGAATCAAATGATGAATGTAATCAATATTATGAAGGAAAATGCCGCCAGAAACCAAAAGTAATGCAATAGTTCCGACAACGCCTAAAACCTTTATAATAATTGGTAAAGCTTTGATCAAAACCTGTCCAAGTCCGTTCAAAAACCCTTTGTTATGAGACTTTTTCTGTAGAAAATACCCGGCATCATCCATTCTTACGATCAATGCTACAAGTCCGTAAACGCCAATTGTTGCGATGATGGCAACAAACGAAACGCTCAGAATCTGAGTTAAAAGTGGATGTTGTTTTTCGATTACTGTTCCTAAAGCGATGATCACTATTTCAAGCGAAAGGATAAAATCGGTCTTGATTGCAGAACTGATTTTTGCTTTTTCAGAATTCTCGTCTTCTTCCGGCAAAGTGCTCTCCTGAACCACTTCGTGACCTTTTTTATCACGGTGGAAAAGGAATTCTACAATCTTTTCCATTCCTTCATAAGCCAGATAAATTCCGCCAAGCACCAAAATCACTTTGATAGCTTCCGGAAAGAAATAATTGAGAAGAAATATAACCGGGAGGATTATTAATTTATTAATAAAAGACCCTTTTGTAATAGCCCAGAGAACTGGAATCTCTCGAGAAGACAGAAAACCGGTTGCTTTTTCTGCGTTTACTGCAAGGTCATCGCCCAGAATTCCGGCTGTTTTTTTAGTTGCGATTTTGCTGGTTACTGCAATGTCGTCCATCAATGCACCAATATCATCTAAGATTGCGAAGAATCCTGAAGCCATAACTTTTTATTTTGATACAAAAATAAGTTTTAAAGTTTAAAATTCAAGGGTTAATATCGATGTAGCAAAGATTTGTTATTTGATGTTTTAAAAAGCGATTTCATTTTCACTGATGAATGCAACGCCGGTTTTCATCGTGGTGTAGATATCTGTATCGCATTCCCGCAATGAGCACATATAGACTTCTTCTTTCCAGCTGTTGCTGATGAAAATTAAATTAAGATATTCCTGTTTTCTCAAGTTGTTTTTGATTGATAAGAAGTCGCCTTCTTTGGGTTCATAGGCAAAACTGAAAACATTTTCAGAATTGATTTTTTCCAGAATTTCTTCTTTGATGTTTTGAAGATAACCAGTCTCAGAGCTTGTCAGTTCAAAATCTGCAGACTCTTCCGGAGATTCAATTTTTCCTGTGATCGTTTCCAGAATCCAGTAATATTTTGAATTCTTTTTGGATTGTGTTCCGAGTTGTTTTTCTTCTAGTAGTATTTTCATAATCGTTTTTATCGTTGCTGTGTCTTTCTTTATTACAATTTTAAATACTCTTAAAAATGTCAATTGGATTAAAAGAGCTTCCGAAATTTATAATAGTTTGAATTTCATCTTCGCTGATTTCATCAATTTGAAGAGCAATTAAATTAAGAGGTTTACTATTTTCAATTTTTCGTACGGATTCTATACTCTTAATTTTAGCTTTTTTATTAATTCGGGCAAAAGATAAATCAATAAAATTTTCATTGCATAATAATTCTCCTTCAATAATTTTCCCTGCCAGAAATAATCCCCGATTTGTAATTTTTGTAGAGAAACTTAATCTGAATTTTCCTGTAATTTGATAATGCCAGTTATGTCCACAAAATCTACATTGTCTTGCAAAAGGAGTTCTTGCCAATTTTCCACATTTTTGACATTCATTAAAAAATACTTTATTTGGATTTTGTTCTAAAATTCTTTTTGCAGTTTGAATTTGGAAATTGTCATAACCATTTAACAAGAGTTGCAATACTTTTTGGTCCTCAGTTATCCAACCGTGTTTCAAATAAAAGTTTCTTATTGTTGGTTTTTCAAAGTCATCTCCTCGTATTATGCACGAATTTGTGTGCTTTATTGCTATGTTTTCTTCCTGAGACAAGAGATTAGAAAAATAGGTGATGATATATTTTGCCTTTTCTATGTCCATAATTGTAATATTTTAATGATAGAAATGATTGATTACAAATCATACTTCGCCGTCGCCGTCGTCCTGATGTCCGTAAACTCACCACGGTCATATTTAAGTTTTGCAACGATGGCAATCATCGCTGCATTGTCTGTCGTGTATTCAAATTTTGGGATGAAGATATTCCAGCCAAGTTTTTTTTGATTTATTTCCATCGCTTTTCTCAAAGCGGAGTTGGCAGAAACACCGCCGGCGATTGCCACATCTTTGATATTAAGGTCAATAGCAGCTTTTTCTAATTTGTTAATTAATATCTCAATGATTGATCTTTGGACAGAAGCACAAAGGTCATTCAGATTTTCCTTTATAAAATCCGGATTCTTCCGCACTTCCTTCTGAATAAAATACAATACAGAAGTTTTAATCCCACTGAATGAATAATCGTAATTCTCCATTCTCGGTTTGTTGAACTGGAAAGCTTCTGGATTTCCTTCTTTTGCCAGTTTGTCAATAATTGGTCCTGCAGGATAATCAAGGTCAAAGATCTTTCCGATTTTATCAAACGCTTCGCCAGCTGCATCGTCTATTGTTTTTCCGATAATCTCCATTTCGAAATAATCTTTCACCAAAACAATCATGGTATGACCTCCCGAAACAGTTAAGCAAAGAAATGGAAATGTTGGTGGAGTAGGATTGGCATCATCAATAAAATGAGCCAGAATGTGCGCCTGCAAATGGTTTACTTCTATCAGAGGAACGTTCAGACTCATCGCCAGAGATTTCGCAAAAGACGTTCCAACAAGCAGAGATCCAAGAAGTCCGGGACCGCGCGTGAACCCGATCGCACAAATATCATTTTGTTGTATATTTGCTTTGGAAAATGCTTTTTCCACAACAGGGATGATGTTTTGCTGATGCGCTCTGGATGCCAACTCGGGAACCACACCGCCATACTCGTTATGGATTGCCTGATTGGCAGCAATGTTGGACAGGATTTTGCTACCGCTGATGATGGCTGCAGAAGTGTCGTCACAAGAAGACTCGATACCTAGAATAATAGATGCACTCATAATAGATGGCAAATTTAGAAAATAAAAACACAACTACCGAAGATCCAAATATTGACAAGCCTGTCAGCAAGAAAAAACGTCCACTTTTTCTAAGAATTATCAGCACCCTATCTTATGGGATTATTGCTTTGGTAGCATTGATTTTCATTGCGATTAATCTTCCTGTTACCAAACGTTATATTGCAGATCAGGCCATTATTATGTTGAACAAGGATTTCAAGATGAGAATGTCGCTGGAGGATATTGATGTTAATTTTTTCGGTGATGTGACGATCAAAGGACTTAGAATCAAAGATTATAAAGAATATGAATTTGTAAAAGCAAGGGAATTACGCGTTGGTACTGATTGGTTTGCTTTGGCTCTTAATACGAGAGATATCAAATTCAATCAAGCTACGATTGTTGATCCTGTAATTCGGGTGATTACCTATAAAGGCGATAGTATCAGTAATTTTATCCGATACGTTGACAACTTCAATGATGGAAAACCGCGTGATCCGAAAAAGAAACCCTTCAAAATGGGGATGAAGATAGATCTGATCAACGGCGTATCAACAATTGTGAACGAAAACAGTCCGGGAGAAGCCGGAAGATGGCTGGATGCTAGAAACATCAATCTGCATGTCACTTCTTTAAAAGTTGAAGGTGCGGATGTTTTTGCCGATATTAGAAATTTTAGTTTGATCACGAAACGTTACGGCAAAGAACACATCGTTGATACATTTTCTACCAATTTCGAGATTACGAAAAAGCATATGAAATTTGGAAATCTGACAATCAATACAGATCATTCTCTTTTGCAAGGCGAAGCTGTGATGAATCTTGATCCTGTAACTAGATTTGCGGATTTCGGAAAGAAAGTAAGTTGGGATATGAAGATTAATCCGGGAAGTCAGATTAGCGGTTATGATCTCAGTTATTTTGTTAACAATTGGGATAATTACACACCCATCAATATCTCTGGAACGATGACTGGGCCGTTAAATGATTTTACTTTAAATAATTTCCTGATCCGTTCGCAAGATGTAAATCTGAATACCAAAAATCTTAAAATTAATGGTGTTATCGATAAGAAATTCTTCATCGAAAGTAAAAATGTTTCTGCTGATTTCACTTACAAAGCTTTGAAGGCTTCTTTACCAAAATTCATTGCTTCGAAACTTGGAAATATTGCGGATGATTTTGGAAGGATGAAATACAATGGTTCTGTAAAAGTAAATCCAAAACAAATCTTTGCCAGCGGACAAGTCATTACCGGAATTGGGCAGGCAAAAATGAAGGATTTCAATCTTGTGGATTACAGCACAAAACGCCCTAAATACAGAGGTTATGTAGATGTAAAAGATTTAAATGTTACAGCATTAACCAAGAATAAACAGGTTGGGTTGATCTCAGGAAAATTTGATGTGCAAGGAGAAGGTTTTGATGTGAATACAATGTATGTCAAAACAAAATCTGACGTTGCTCATATCGATTTGATGGGCAAAAGCCTTAATAATATTGCCATCGATGGTGTTCTTAATAAAAAACGTTTCACTGGAAATGTTATAGCTAATGATCCGAATGCAAAAGGAACCTTCAAAGGAATTGTAGATTTTTCTACCAAGAGATTATTTGCTGATTTTAATGCAAACATTCAATACGTTAATCTTAAATATTTTGGAATTTCGGCAGGTGATACCAATTCTGTAAGTGGAATTGTAGATGGAAAAGTATCAATGACAAATCTTAATGACCTTAATCTTGATGCAGATATCAAAGGTCTGACGCTTAATTCGAGTAAACAAAAACTTCATATTCCAGATTCAAAACTTAAAGCGTTTTTTGAGAATGGAAACAGGATTGTTTCTGTAGATGCACCGGGAGCAGTTACTGGGAAGATTTCCGGTAGATTCAATCTGGAAGATATTGGGAATATGGTTACCAATAGTATCAACAAAATTCTCGTTGGTAATCCACCAAAGAAAACTTATAACGGACAAAGTTTCGATTTTGATTTTGATGTGAAACAAGGTTTGGTTTCTTTCTTTGTGCCTGATCTTGAACTGAAAAACGGCGCTAAAGTTGCCGGAAATTACAACGGAAATACAAACGATCTGATTCTGAATGCTGATGCGGCGCACATCAAATATGTGATGACCAGCAAAAAAGAACTGACTGAAGCTGAAAAATTTCTTGCTGAAACAGACGCAACTTATCAACCAGATCTGAATAAGGCAAGCGATAGTGTAATAGTAGATAGTATCAGTTTGAGAGTTAATACAGCTGATCTTAAGCAACAATTGCTCACTACTGTAAAAAGAGGGCAATATGGTAAGAATGTTTTGCAGGATGTGAAACTCACTGCTAATAATGAGAATTCTCAAATTCTTCATATCGGAACAGTTTTCAAACTTGGAAGTCTGGAAGATGAAACGGCCAAGCAGATGAAAGAATACGCAGTCAATATTAATCAAACAACCAATACTGCAGGAGATTATGTGTTGCGTTTTGAACCTACTACGGTCAAATTAAACGATATTGCCTGGAGTGTGGATACAAGTCCGGAGCTTGATCATTCTATTATTTACCGAAAGAAAGAAAAGGATTTTTTAATACAAAATCTTAGGGTTTATTCCGATGAAAGTGAACTTCTGATAAAAAGCGCTGATTTCAAATCTGCAAAAGATTTCACTGCTGATGCTGAAGTCAAAAATCTTGATGTCTCAAAATTGCTGGCTTTCAGTAAGGATAAAAATGCGATGGATATAAAGGGGATTGCAAATGGAACAATTCAAATTAAAAAATCAGGCAATAATCTGGAGCCATTGGTAGATCTGGATGTGAATGATATTTTTATGAACGGAAACGCAATGGGAAATCTTGAAACAAGAATTACCAAAAGCGAAAAACCAAATGTTTTTGATGTCAGTATTCAGGCTTTGTCATCTGGATTTTTGGGTAAAAATACGTTGGATGTTACAGGAACAATTGATAATAATCATTCCTCACCTGTTTTTGATGTCAATGCAAAAATGAATGAATTTGATCTTGGGTTTGCACAGCAATTCGTAAAAGAGATATTTGGGAATTTCCGAGGGAAAGCAACAGGCGACCTGAAGATTTCCGGTCCTATGAATGATATTGATTACAGCGGTGATATTGCATTGAAAGGATTTGGACTTAAGCTATTATTTACTGGTGTAGATTATTCATTTGATGATACGGTGATCAATCTTTCAAGAGGTTTAGCGCTTCTTAATAACATCGGAATCAAAGACGGGCGGTCCAATTCCAAAGGAAATATTTCCGGATCTATTCAGTTTGAAACCCTTTCATCTTTGGGAATCAACTTAATTATGCGTGCCGATAATCTTCTTGTTCTTAATTCCAGCCAAGAGGAAAATGATCTGTTCTGGGGAAGGGTAACAGGACAAGGCGATATTTATGTTGATGGACCAGTTTCAGGATTATCAATCAGTACGCCAAATGATGGTTTGAAAGTGTTGAATAACAGTACTTTCACTTTTAATAGTGCATCTACTGCGAATGTTGACGAATTTAAAATACTAAGATTCCTGAAACGTGATGAAGCTGGAGGGATTTCTGTAGAAAAGAAGAAAAAATCAGGCGCTAATATGCTGATAGATTTTGATGTCAGTATTGATAAAGGGTCTCTGGTAAATGTTTTGGTAGGAGACGAAGTAGGAAATATTGCTGTAAAAGGAGATGCCAATCATTTGAAGTTCAAAATGGAAAGAAGTGGGAATATCTTAATGAATGGAACTTACACGGTCGATAATGGAACGTTTGTCTCAAAAGCAATTCTAGACAGAACATTTCAAATTGCAAAAAATAGTATCATAAGATGGAGCGGGAGTCCAATGACGCCTGATCTTGATATTACGGCAAATTATACAAGGCCTATTACAAATGCAGGTGAATACCTCGGGATGTCTCTTACACAACCAATTAATGTCGTATTATCAACTAAGATTACAAATACCCTTACAAAGCCTGATATAGAATTCGGAGTTTCTGCTCCGGAAAGTTCCTCTGAAGTAAGGGAAACATTAGCAACTAAAATGACTAATAAGGATGAAAGAACCATCCAGTTTGGATCTGTTCTGGTCCTTAACAGTTTCAATGTGACTAATGGCAATGGTCTGCAGTTTAATCTTTCCAAAACTGCTCAGGATACTGGTTATAATATGTTATTCAAACAGTTAGGTTCTGTTCTTAATACCATCAGTAGTGCGTTTCAGGTTAATTTGGATTATATCAGTGGAGACATAAATTCTAATACAGCAGATCGTGCAAATACAAGTGTAAGTCTTGCTTTGTCTCCAAGGGTAAAATTGAAGACGGGATTAGGAGTTCCTGTTTCAAGGGTTGATAATACCAATAGTAATTACTTATCAGCAGAAGGAACTATAGAATATGACTGGAGCCGACTTAATAATGGAAGCAGGTTGCTAAGAGCCTATTCCAAACCTTCTAATTTAGGCTTGGGAACCGCTACCGGACTCAATCAGAGTTATGGAGTCGGAGTTGTATATAGTAAAAGTTTTAATTCTTTCAAATATATCTTCAAAAGACGTGAAAGAATAAAAAGAGACTCACTGGCTGTAGAGCAGAATAAAGAAGATTCTTTAAAAAACAAGCCGATAAAATGATAATTATCATAGAATTTGCTTAATTTGTTAAAAGCTGTTAATGTTTTAATATTTGTTTTTAGTTAATTTAATTTTTTCTAAATTTGCAAAAAAATTAGATATATTTTAAATAAATAATAATACAACAATGAACTATCAATTAGACGATATCGATAAAAAAATCCTTGATTTCTTAGTAGAAAACACAAGAATGCCTTTTACGGAAATTGCAAAACAAATGGACGTTTCTGCGGGAACTATCCACGTAAGAGTAAAGAAAATGGAAGACGCAGGAATCATCTTGGGATCATCTCTTAGCATAGATTATAGCAAACTGGACTATAATTTCACTGCATTCATCGGTATCTTGCTTACAAAATCAAACCACACACAAGAAGTATTGAAGCAATTAGCTTTGATTCCAAATGTTGTGGAAGCTAGCGTAACATCAGGAAAATATAACATCTTCTGCAAAATGAAAGCAAAAAATACAGAAGATGCGAAGAAAATCATTTATCAGATAGATGATATCCAGGATGTGATGAGAACAGAAAGTATGATCTCTATGGAAGAGTTCATTAGTGATAAGAACCGTCTTATAAACGCGGTTAGTATATAGTTAGTTAATAGAAATTTCTATAGAAAGAGCTTATTCATTAAGCTCTTTTTTTATATTTTTATACGATGGAATCAGCAGACAAAAGCTTCAAAAGCAACAAAGATTATTACCTTTTTTTCGGATTGATCATTTTGGTTTATTTTCTTAGTATCAATACAGATTATGCAGAATATTCGCTTCATCAGAAGATTAATATTCCGGGTAATTTTTTCTATTACACTTTTGGCGTTGATTTTTTAGTGATTATCAGCTGGATTCTGATTTTATTTTACAGGAAAATCGGAGTGATTCTTTTTCCGGTTTTTGTAGCTATGCATTTTGCTTTGCACAACTATTTTCTCAGCACCTTTTTATATTCGGATGTAACTGTTTTGTTTCTGTACATCGGACTCGGATTGCTTGCAATCATTCCTAGGTGGAATGTTTTGAAGTAAGGAATTTAATTATTTTGGGCAGCTTAATCCGTCTTCCGCTCCCAAACCTAACGAAGTGGTTCGACGGAGTCAATCTTTTTGCCTTCGCTTTTCCAGCCACAAAAAAGGATTTCCGCTCAAGCCGGGCTGCAATCTTTCAGTGTTAAAAATACATTTTACAATTAAAAAGGCATTCTTTCCAGTGCCATTTGCAAAGCAACCGCTCCAGCTGCAGATGAGGTTATCAGAAGCCATTCTCTTTGGTTCAGTTTTGTGATTTTCGACAAGATTGCGAAGATGATCAATATAACCAAAACCATTGCAATCTGACCCAATTCCAACCCGATATTGAAACCTAATAATGGAACTGTAATACTTTGTTCTTTTGCCAGCATCATTCTGGCTGTATTTGCAAATCCCATCCCGTGAATCAATCCAAAAAATAAAGCAAAATAAAACTGATAAGGTCGTTTTCCCTTGAACAAAATATTGTCTAAAGCGGTAATCACAATCGTACAAGGTATAAGGAATTCTATCCAGTTGCTTTTCACACGGATAATATCAAAACTTGATAAAGCCAGCGTAATGCAATGCCCAATAGTAAAAGCAGTTACCAAGATCAATAATTTTTTAAAATCTTTGAAACTATAAGCCGCAATCAAAGCCAGGATAAAAAGCTGATGATCCAAAGCATCCAAAGAAATAATATGATCCCAACCCAGCTGCAAATAAAATAGAAAATCCTTCATCGTTTAATTTCTGAAAACCGTACGAAAATAATGATTAATTTTGACTTCAATTCTTTTTAATGATGAAAAAGTCCTTTGCAGTCTTTATTCTTTGCTCTTCTATCTTTTGCCTTTTCTCTTTCAAGGTTCATCCTTACCACGTTGGTTCGATGGAATTCAGCTATAATTCAAAATCAAAAACTTTTGAAGTTACAGGTCGGTTTTTTATGGATGATCTGGAAAATGCTCTCAACAAAAAATATGGAAAATCTGTCCATTTCCTTGATCCTAAATACAAAACGGAAATCAATAAAGAATTAGAAAGCTACGCATCAGAATATCTTAAACTGAAGGCTGATAATCAATTTATTAAAGTTAATTATGTTGGTTACGAAGAAGACCACGAAAGTGTGAATATCTATCTGGAATCTGAATCTTTGAATGTTCCAAAAAAAGTAGAAACCGCAGTTAGTTTTCTTTACAATCTGTTTGATGATCAAATGAATATTATCCATATTGTTGTAAATGGCGAACGCAAAAGTGAAAAGCTAAACTACCCGGATCGTTATCTTTATCAGCAGTTTTAATTTATATTTGAATCGATTTTAAAATTAAAGAATATGAAAAAATTGGCCTTTGCTTTATTGTTATCAGTTTCAATTAGTGCTTTTTCTCAAAAAGTGAATACAGATACAAAACTTCCACTTGGAGCATTTTCAGTAAGTCTTAATGTCAAAGATTTGCAAAAGTCGAAGGAGTTTTATGAGAAACTTGGCTTCAGTCAAATGGGTGGTGATATGAAGCATAATTATCTCATTATGAAAAATGGAACAACTATTATCGGAATTTTCCAAGGAATGTTTGAAGGAAATATTCTGACTTTCAATCCTGGTTGGGATGAAAATGCAAAAGAAGTGAATCCATTTACAGATGTCCGCGACATTCAGAAAAAACTAAAGTCTGATCAAATTAAACTAAATACTGAGGCTGACGAAAAAACCAAAGGCCCAGCTTATATAGAATTCACAGATCCGGATGGGAACAAAATTCTCATAGATCAGCACAGATAATATTTGATTTTAAAATAAGAAAAGCTAAGAATCATTTAGATCCAAAGCTTTATTTTTTATCAGCTGTTTGATATGAATTTTAATCAGATTTGAAAAAAATCAACTGATAATAATCTGTAAAAATTAAGAAATCAATCTTTCCAGATGTATGTCCTTTTGTGTTTTTAGAACCTCAAGCGCAAGTGCTTTTTGAGCAATAAATTTTTTAGTAGTTATACCGTTTTTCAATCAAGTGCAAAGTTTGCTATTTAACATAATATGTGCAACAATTGCACTCCTACAAATATACTACATTTATTTAAGTTATTGATTTTCAGTTGATTTAATTGTTTTGAATCTGTTTTTTTAAAAATTCATCATCCAATTATTAAGATCTACATCGGAAGGGATATTCATCTGTTTTCTAAGTCTGCTCTTCTTCATTTCTACACTTCGAACAGAAATATGACTTAAATGTGCAATTTCTTTGGTAGAAAAATTAAGTTTCAGGAGTGCACAAAATTTTAATTGTCCACTTGTCATTTCTGGATATTGCGAACTTAATTTACTGTAAAAATTAGGATATACTTCTTTGAAACGACTTAGAAAAGAAGAGTCATTAGACTTAGCAAGTTCTAATAATTCTGCAAAAGAATCATTCACTTTTGATTCCAGCTGATTCACCACTTTTTCTCTTTCCAAAAGATGGTATTTGGTGTTCTCTCTTATTCTCTTTTCTCGTCGGTATTTTTTGAAAATCTTTATTGTAAAGTACATTTTCACAATAAAGAACACAACGATTCCTGCAATAATCAGATATAGGTTTTCATACCAAATCGATTTTTCATTACTAATGATATTCTGGGATACATTATCGGTTTCTGCTTTTTCTTTTTTTCTGATGATATCGTAAAGTTCTTTGGATTTTTTTGAATAATAACCATACAGCTTATCATCTCCCATTTTTTCATATATGGTTGCGAGATCATCATAAATATATTGTAAACGGTAAATATCCTGTGCTTTTTCGAAAATAGGAAGCGCTTGTTTATAATAATAAATGGAGCTGTCCATTTTGTTCATTTCCAAATAAGTGTTTCCAATTCCATACAATCCAAAAGCTTGGTTGATAGAATCATTTTCGATTTTCGAAAGGAAATAGGCTTTTCTGTTGTAGTAGAGCGCTTCCTGGTGTTTGTCGAGATCAATATAAGTGTAACCAACGCTGGAGTACTGGATTGCCAGCCAGCCATTTCTTTTTTTTGGATCTTTGATTTTATTGTAATATTCTACACTTTTTAGATCATTCTTGATGGTATGCTGTGGCGGTTCATATTTCAAATTCATGATTTCTGATCTGCCTGCATAGATCTGTCCCATAGAACTGTAAAACTCGTAATTATCTTTAACCCGTTTACACAATTCTTCTGCGCTTTTACTTGTTTCGTCAGCTTTTTCAAAAAAACCGAGATAAGAATAGGCGAGTGATTTGGCTATTAGTGCCTGAACAGAGTGATAGTAATCATTTTCTTGATTGGCTAATTCCAGAAGTTTGTCTGCGGCTTCAAGACCTTTTTGTTGCTCTCCCAATCCCAAATAAGAATTGATGATAACTTTTAAAGATTTCGCCTTACCGAGATAGTAACCAGTTTTTTCAGAGATTTTATATGTGTCTAGACCTATCTTCAGAGCTTTGTTTCTGTCGGCGAGTTGGAAAGTATTGACTAATATACTATCTATTTTTTTAGGCGTGTAATCCTGTGCTTTCGTTTGTAATATGCACGAAGTTAACAGTAATACTAGTATTGATCTTTTTATAAGTTCCACAGCTTTGAAGTAGTCGCAAAAGTATTAAAAAATCAATGATAATAGTATATTTATATTAAATATTTGTGAAAAAGTATTGAATTCTTAGATTTAAAATTTAATTAGGTTTGAAGTTCTTTTTACATTCAGTTAAGATATCCGGAAAGAATTGATCAAAATAAATCTGAAGTTCTGCTTTATGTTGATAGAAAATCTCGAAAACAGAAAGGTCTTTATCGAGATATTTTGCTTTGTGTAAGACGTTCTGCATACTGAATTTGATGCCTTGATCTTGCCTGTAATTTGTAAGCCAGTCGTCTTGTTCCATTCTTACCAGCATTTTTTTATAATTTTCCGGAAGCCATTTTTCATTTTCCCAAAGGATTTTGTAAGCTTTGGCAGAATGTAATTTTAATTCTTCTGCAGTATAAAGATGCGCCACAAAATAATCGAATGCAACATCCACAAAAGCTCCGGAATAAAGCCTTACCAAAGGACTGAATATTTTTTTAGCTTCCGAAACTGCAGGATGAGAATCTGTAAAAGTGTCAATTGCGCGATGAAGTTTGATTCCTTCCTGAATCTCTGGAGGAAAATTTTCCCGCTCATTGTTTTTGATAAAATCCGCAATCATATTACCAACGAGTTGTCCGTTGGTAAATGAGAGAATAGAGTGGGCGAGGTAATTCATTTATCTATAAAGATAATACTATAAATTCTTATTTAGCATTATTTTATACTGAAAAAATACTTGACAATTGTAATTATAATATACTTGTAAAAATATTTTCAGTTTGAAATTTTTTAATCACCTGAAAATCTATAACTTGATCGTATATCTGCAAGTTGCCAGAGTCCTCGTAAGTTTACCACCCAGATTTTCTATTTTGGTAATTACTTCTTGCAAATACATTTTTTGAATTAATTATAATACAAAAGTATTCTTGAGAACCTTTAGAAAAGCCCTCAATTATAAAATGGAATCCAAAAAAAAATATTACTTTATTGGTTGATTTTCAGAATTTTATAATTGTGATAAGTTCTGTATTATAAACCTGTTTGTTTTTTTCGAAACTCGGAAGGTGTTTCGGAAGTCATTTTTTTGAAAATCGTATTGAATGATGTTTTGGAATTAAATCCCGATTCGAATGCAATACCAATGATAGAAATCTTTTTGAAAGTATCGCCTGTCAGTAATTCTTTTGCGCGCGCTACACGGTATTTGTTTACAAATTGGAAAAAGTTATCGCCAAAGCCATTATTCAGAAGGTAGGAAAGCTGATGCGCATTAATATCAATAAAACCAGCCAGCGTGGAAAGATTGAGTTCGCCGTCCAGATAAGGTTTTTCAGTTTCCATAAAAACAATTAATTTTTGTTTCAGTTTTTCAAAATCGTTATCTGGAATCAGTTTTTTCTTTTCAGTTTTTTCTTCGTCTTCTAGTTCTACAGATAGCAATTCTTCACGTTCTTTTTCATTATAAGGGTAGATTTCCTTTTGCCGGAGAACCTGATAAAAAGTACTGTAGACAATAAACAAAAACAGTAGATCCATCGCCAGATGCTGATGTAGTTTGTAAACAAACACATTGAAAAGTTCATAACCAACAGTAATAATTATGGTGCTGAGAAGTAGTAGGCTTAATTTTAACAACCATTCCAAATTGATATTTTCTGTACTGGAAGATATATTTTCGATTCTTTTCTGATATCTTTTGATTTTGAAATATATAATCGCAATAAAAGGAAGATTGTGGAATATTGTTACGAAATCTGCCAGTATTCCTATCATTTTGCTGCCCTCAGAATTTATTAAAAGGATAAAGTAAAATATAGGCGTGATAAGACAAACAAGATCTATTTTTTTAAATTTATAATTTGGATTAATGTAAAATATAGTGCTGAAAAATAAGATGACAGGCGTGAAAATTTCTATAAAAGAAATGGTGAAAACAAGCAGAATGTTTGGTGAAAGTCCACAAAGTTGCAAGATATCCAAAATCCAAAAGCAAGACCAAAGAAATAGAAATAATCCAAAAAAGAAATTGGCTTTTTTATTAACTTTCATCGGATTGGTCAATACAATGAACGATTGTAAAATCAATCCTCCATACAACAGCACAAGTACAAATTTCTGAATATTTTCAAATAACATTTCCGTAATTTTAGAACAATGACTCTACAAAATCCTCAATTTTACTTATTTCTTCTACTTTTATCCCGAATTTTTTCTTCGGAAGTTTATTCAGATTAGAAATAAATATTTTCTCGTAACCCAATTTTTCTGCTTCGGTAATTCTTTGTTCTACTTGCGCAACCGGACGGATTTCGCCGCTTAATCCAATTTCTCCTGCAAAACAATAATGTTCCGAGATTGCAATATCTTCATTACTTGATAAAATTGACGCAACAACCGCCAAATCCAAAGCCGGATCATCAGTTTTGATTCCACCTGTGATATTAAGGAAAACATCTTTTGAACCTAATTGGAAGCCTGCGCGTTTTTCCAGAACAGCCAAAAGCATATTTAATCTTTTGGAATCGAAACCTGTTGAGCTTCTTTGCGGTGTTCCGTAAACTGCAGTTGAAACCAAAGCCTGAATTTCCAATAACATTGGGCGATTTCCCTCCAAAGTTACTGCAACAGAATTTCCGGATAATTCTTCAAATTTCTTCGTGATTAATATTTCTGAAGGATTTTTAATTTCTTTTAAACCAGTAGAAATCATCTCATAAATTCCAATTTCCGAAGTAGAACCGAAACGGTTTTTATTCGCTCTCAACAATCTGAACAAATGGTTTCTGTCGCCATCAAAATTGAGAACCACATCCACCATATGTTCCAAAACTTTTGGTCCTGCGATTTGTCCGTCTTTTGTAATATGACCAACCAAGAAAACAGGAATATTATTTTCTTTAGCAAATTTGATGATTTCATTAGAACATTCTCTGATTTGTGAAACTGTTCCCGGCGAACTTTCTATCAATTGAGATTGCAAAGTCTGGATGGAATCAATAATGACAAAATCAGGCATTAATTTTGTAGCCTCGTGAATGATTTTTTCTAATGAAGTCTCTGTGAAAAGAAAACAGTTTGGATTTTTAACTTCTGCTAATCTATCAGCTCTCATTTTGATTTGAGAAGCACTTTCTTCGCCTGAAACATACAGGATTTTTTTCTTCATCTTCAAAGCGAGTTGAAGAAGTAATGTTGATTTTCCAATTCCAGGTTCGCCTCCGATTAAAGTTACGGACCCTAGCACAATTCCGCCGCCCAAAACACGATTAAGTTCTTCGGAGGGTGTTACGATTCTTGGTTCTTCTATGGCTTCAACTTCGATAATATTAATGATCGAAGATTTTGATTTTGTAGCAACTGATTTTGTGGATTTTTCGACGATTTCTTCTACCAAAGTATTCCATTCACCACAGGTTTTGCATTGCCCGTGCCACTGGGAATATTGCGCGCCACAGTTCTGACAGAAATATAGAGTTTTGAGTTTTGCCATTCTGCGAAGTTCAATAAAATTTCGGACAAGAAAAAGATTAAAAACAAGTTTTATTTTGAAATTTTCATCACTTAAATTTCAAAAGCTTAATTTTGCAGTATGATACATCACGAATGATATCATCCAAAAATTTATAATATTAAATAATTTAAAATGGCATTAGACAAAAATCATGTAGTGACTCTTAAATACGTTCTGCATACTAATGATGAAAATGGAGAGAAAGTTTTTGTAGAAGAAACGACTTCAGAAAACGCTTTGACTTTTCTTTATGGCGTAGGAATGATGATTCCTAAATTTGAAGAAGAAATCCAAAATCTAACTATCGGCGATAAAGCTTCTTTCGAAATTGCACCAAGTGAAGGTTACGGAGAAAGAGATCCTGAGGCTGTGACTCAATTACCTGTAGATATGTTTGAAGGTCAGGAATTGCCTCCGGTTGGAGCAGTTTTGCCACTTTCTGATAACAGCGGTAACAATTTTCAGGCAATGGTTTTGGAAGTAACTCCAGAAGCTGTGATTGTAGATCTTAACCATCCAATGGCTGGAAGAAGTTTGTTTTTCGATGTTGAAATCCTGAACGCTCGTCCTGCAACAGAAGAAGAATTGGCGCACGGTCACGCTCACGGAGAAGACGGTCATTCTGGTCATTAATAAAATATTCTTTTTGAATAATATAGAAAAGCACTCGAACAATTGAGTGCTTTTTTTGATTTAATTTTAAATTAATGAAAGTAAAATTGAATACTTAATACAACAAAAAAAGCTCCTATTTTTTAGGAGCTTTGATATGAATAATTTTAAATTATTTTTTAATGAATTTCTGAGAAGATTTTACACCTTCTTTATTTGTCAATTCCAAAACATAATTTCCGGAAGTTAATTTCTGAGCGTTGATTTTCTTGTCGGAAGATTTGCCTGTCAGAACAACTTGGCCTGCTGCATTATAAACCTGATAAGATAATTCGCTGGAATCTTTGGATTGAATACTGATTACATCTTTCACAGGATTTGGATAGATGACAACTTGATTTTCTTTATTAACATCAGAAACAGCCAAGATATCTTGAATATTCAAAGAGTAATCTTCAACTTGTCCGTAGTTAATTGTTGAACAAGAAGTAGGAGATTGATTGTAAGCTGCCTGAACTCTGATTCTTACAAGTCCAGTTACTGCCGTAGTTGGAATTGTAAATGTTCCCGTAACTGTAGCTGCATTAGTAGCTGTTGTTTGAGACCAAGCAGTTTCTCCAGTGTCAGTAAATAATCCGTTGTTATTGTAATCTGCGTATAATCTGTATCTTAAAGGATAAACAGTGCCAGACCAAGTTGGTGTGATTGTTATGGTGTAAGTCTGTCCTTTTGTTACATCTGTAGATAAATATGAGAAATCTTCATAACCAGTACTTCCTGTGCTTTGATTCTCAATGGTATTAAGTTTTACTTTTTGAATTTTCATAAAACTTGTAGAAGTAGCTTGAGAAGTACAGTACGTATTTCCAGTTGCTAATGTTGTAACCGGCACTATATTGCTAAAGGCAGATTTGTTTCCTGCTTCGTCTTTTGCTTCAACTTTGAAGTTGTAAGTTGTAGAAGCTGTAAGTCCTGTTACATAGTAAGAAGGCTTGTAAGTTGTTCCCAACAATACATCATCTTTGTAAACATTATAGCCATCTAAAGCAAAGTTATCTGTAGAAGCTGTCCAAGTAAGATAGGTCGAAACATTGGTTGTGGAAGTTGCAGCCAAATTAAGTGGAGTAGTAGGTACGGTTGTATCTGTTCCGTTAGGATTATATTTTGTACCTAAACCTACCGCATAAAATGCATCCTGAGTTGCGATAGCTTCTGGAGAATTAGCGCCATAAAGTTCTGTAGCAGCCTGAATTCCAAAGTTTCTTGCGTTAAGATAAGTGGAGTTTGCGGACAGATAATTCGCTTCAAGACGATAAACAATTTTCGCTGCTTTCTCAAATCCGATTCCTGTTACAGAATATGATTTTCCTATATCATTAGTACCTGTTTTTCCTTGAACCAAAACATAATACCAATGATTCAAAACACCACTGTTTGTGTGTACACCGCAATAGTCATTTGTGTTTTGAGAAGGTGTTGCACAACCTTCTGCAGCAGTTGCCGGAATCCAGTTTTCACCACGGTAAGTATCGGGTTGACCTGCAGATTTTGGATTGCTCATAGATCTCAAATAGAATGGAGAATATAAAGTGATATCTTCTCCAATCGTGAAAGCTTGTTTATTTGGAAGATAAGTTTCTTCTACAACTGCGCCCCAAATATCAGAAAGGCCTTCGTTCATTGCGCCGGATTCTCTTTGATAAGCTAATGCAGCTGTGCTTGCGCAAACGCCATGTCCAAGTTCGTGAGCGGTAACGTCAAATGCTGTCAGTACATTGAAGTTTGCAGATCTGTCGCCATCGCCGTAAAGCATATATGATCCGGACCAGTAAGCATTATTGACATTACTTCCGTAATGAACGTAACTTCTAAGAAGAGATCCGTTGTTGTCATAACTATCTCTATTGTGGAAATTTTTAAAATAATCGTAAGTTTTTTCAACCCCATAATGAGCATCCAAAGCAGCATTATCAAACGTAGAGTTGTCAAATTCCGTAGCTGTCCAATCGTTGTCTGTATCTTTAAAATCTATAGCACCAGTCAAAACGGTAGATTGTTGCGCATTATATGTTCTAACTCCGCCTCCTCTTGTAGTATCAAATAAGATATAATCAGTTTCTGCTGTATTCAGCGAAGTTTCGATAGACTGAGTTCCGCTGTAACGTGTAGCTGCATTTCCGGTTGCAAGTCTTGAAGTTGTATTTTTAAGATTAGAATCTTTGACATCGGAAATGATTTTATCAGTGTCAAGTTCATTTTTTAGAATGCTTTGATTATTTCTGTCAGCGTGCTTGATGATAGCATCACTTAACAAAATATTTCCGTTTGCCGCATCAACATAAATATAAGCTCTGCTCATAGGCTGAGACGCAAAAATATCCAATTTATAAGCTAAAGTCAGTTTGTAACTTTCGTCAGTTTGCTGGATTGGCAGAAGTACCAATTCTCCGCTTGGTTTTTTATAATTGTCAACATTGCTGGCTGCATCGTCCCACATGTATTTTTGTGCGCCAACGCTTTGAACTGCTTTATCGAGTGCAACTTGTGCAGAGATTTTTGGAGATACATTAACATTGCTAGTGTTGAAAATCTCACCATTCATACTGGTCAGATTTTCGTTTTTGTAATGCAAATTGTAGATTCCGAATTCAACTTTTACATTATTGTGAAATAATTGATATTTCTCGTCCAGAAAATTACCTGTTGCATCTTTTTCAGATTTGGTAAGTTTTAATTCTGATCCTGCAGGAAGTTTTAGGATTTCTTTAAATAAATCTACTTTTGAAGCTGATTTTAAATTTGCATTACTTTTGAAAGTGACCAAACTGATGTTTCCGTTTTTCTCGGTAATTTTCTTATCAACATATTCTTGCGCATTTGCAGAAAAGCCAAAGCCAACCAAACCACACAAAATACCAATTCGTAAAAGTTCTCTCTTCATATTTTAAATATTAATTAGAACGCTAAATTAGTAAATTTTTAACAATAATAGTTTTATACCCCTGCGAAATGAGTAATAATTTAATTAAAATTATATAAAATAAAAAATCCAGTAACAAATACTGGATTTTTCTGATTGAATGATTATTTCTTGATTGGAATATTCTTTAGGATTTCCTGAGTATATTTCCAAAATTTCTGAACAGATAATATATTAGCTCTTTCATCAGGAGAATGTGCACCTTTGATGGTTGGACCGAAACTTACCATTTCCATTTTTGGATAATTGGCTCCAATGATTCCGCATTCCAAACCTGCGTGACAAGCAACAACCAAAGGTTTTTCTCCGAAATTGGTTTCATAAAGATCTGTCATTACCTGGATTATTTCTGCATCTGGTTTTGGTTTCCAGCCTGGATAAGAACCACCAAATTCCGTTTTCAAAGAATTGCTTTCAAATGCTGATTTTAATTGATTGGCAACTTCCCATTTTGTGGATTCTACGGATGATCTTGTCAAGTTTAGGATTTTAATTTCCCCATTTTTTAATTCAACTCGTGCAACGTTATTAGAAGCTTCTACCAAGCCTTCTACATCAGGACTCATTCGGAAAACGCCGTTGTGAGCTGCATTAATTGCGAAAATTATTTTCTTTGAATCCTCAGTAGAAATTGCTTTTTCTGGAGAATCAGTTTTCTCAATATTGATAACTAAATCTTTTTCTAATGAAGCAAATTCTTCTGAGATCTCAGATTTCAACTGTTCTGCATTTTTCAAAAACTCAGCTGAATTTTCTACTGAAATAATAGCAGTTGCTTCTCTTGGAATGGCATTTCTCAAACTTCCGCCGTCGATAGAAATTAATTGAATTTGATCTTCCAATCCGGAAAATAAAAACCTTCCCAATAATTTGTTAGAATTACCAAGTCCTTTTATAATGTCCATTCCAGAATGTCCGCCCTGCAAACCTTTGATCTCGATTTTGAAAGTTTCTCCTTTTGACTCTTCCAAATCAAATTTTGCAGAAGCTGTCACGTCAACACCGCCAGCACAACCGATATCGATTTCGTCATCTTCTTCTGTGTCAAGATTTAGAAGGATTTCACCTTTTAATTGTCCAGGTTTCAAAGCCAAAGCACCAGTCATTCCTGTTTCTTCGTCAATTGTGAAAAGTGCTTCCAGATCCGGATGTGCAATATCGTTACTTTCAAGAATTGACATTATTGTTGCAACGCCTAAACCGTTGTCTGCACCTAAAGTTGTTCCTTTTGCTTTTACCCAATCGCCATCTACAAACATTTGGATTCCCTGAGTTTCGAAATCAAAATCTACATCGTTGTTTTTTTGACAAACCATATCGAGATGAGATTGCATCACAATTGGCTGTCTGTTTTCCATTCCGGCGGTTGCAGGTTTTGTGATGATGACATTTCCAACCTCATCTACAGTTGTAGGTAAACCCAGATTTTCTCCGAATTCTTTTATAAATTTTATAACTTTTTCTTCTTTTTTTGAAGGCCTTGGAACAGAATTAAGTGCTTCGAAGTTTTTCCAGATTACTTTTGGTTCCAGTTGGGAATATTCCATTTTTTTTGAAATTTTTGAATTGGCAATTTACTAATTATGTAAAGGAAAATGAAATCTTTATGACATAAATAATGTTTCCAGAATCTTTGAATAATTTTATGTTTTATAATTTTGAGGCTTCAATTCTAGCAAAATATTGATGTCGAATTTTATACAACAGTTTTCAAAATTTCTAAGGTTAAGAGTTTCTGTCTCGGAATGGATTTACTTGGTCAAATGTGTAATTGGTGCAGCAATCTGTTATTCTTTTTACATTTTTCTTCCACAATATCCTGTTTATTGGGCGTTGATTTCTGTGGTAATTGTTTTCTCTCCGGATAATAGTAACAAATTGGCTTATGACAGAATCAAATCCAATCTTTTAGGAGCTTCTATTGGAATGGTTTTATTTCTAATCCCGATTCCGAATATTTTGTTGATTTGTTTTGGAGTGGCTTTGACGATTTTAGTCGGTATTTCTTTGAAGCTTGATAATACACTTCGTTCAGCTTTGGCTGCGATGGTCATTGTTTTGATTGAGGAAAATCAGGCGCACGATTGGCTGATTCCGATTGAGCGTGTGATTTGTGTTTGTATCGGATGTTTTGTAGCGTTGATTATCACTTTTGTTTTTTCTAAGTTTAAGACTTATGGTCAAACTTTTCTGAAACATTGATAAAAGATACAAAACCATAGCCCCGATAGTAGCGGTTACCCCACAGCAAGCGTTGGAAAAAGCTTTGGCGCGAGGAGTATGAGCGGATAGCGGGAAATAGCTCCTAATAAAAAACTCCCCAAAAATTGGAGAGTTTTTGTTGAATAATATGATTTTAATCTTCCAGCATATTGTCTCGCGTATTTTTTTGAACAGCAATAGCTCCGAAAAGTGCGAGTAAAAATGCAAAGGCATAAAACCCTTTTTCACTTGGAAGAATTGTGGCGTTCCAGAGTCCAATGACCAAAAGGACGATGGATGATAAAGTGGCGAACCAACAAAGTCCGTAATAGATATCGGTTACTTTGATGTTTTCCATTTTGTCGCGGACAGCTTTTTGTAGAGATACGACAGCGAACAATCCGTAGAGTAGGATGGTGAAGTAATATCCTTTTTCGTTCAGGAGCATTTCTGCACGTGCAAGTCCTACGATGAAACCGATCATTCCTGCTCCAAGAGCTACCCAAGATGCCGCTACGAAAGCGTTTGATACTTTTTGTTTTGCCATTAATTTATGTTTTTTGTTATTAATTTTAATCAAATATATCGTTTTTTTTTTGATAAATATATTTGGATTATTTCGACCTGTTCTTAATTTATAAAAATAGAATTTTATTTGGGATGTTTCTATTGATGAACAATATTTCTAATTAGCCCCGATAGTAGTGGTTACCCCACAGCAAGCATTGGGAAACCGCTGGCGCGAGGCGTATAAGTGGATAGCGGGAAATAGCTCCTAAAAATAAAAAATTGAATATGATAAACTTAAGATCAACTTAAGATTCTTTTGAAAGAATAGGATGGTGTAACTTTGTGCAGCACAAATGAATCCATAAATAAATGCCGTAATTGCTTTTGGATTTCCAGATGTGTTACGGTATTTTTACATGCCTATCACTTCTCCTATATCGGGATTGTAATTGTCCCAAATTTTCAGTTTTCCTTCCTGGTATTTAAAGTAATAAATCTGATTAGCCCGCTTGTGGTAAGGGAAAATTCCTTTTGGTGTTTTGAAATTTATATTCCAGAATTCTTCTGTTTCTAATACAATATTGTCTTCTTCGATGGAAATAATCTTATAATTGAACACTTCGTAATTGCTTGAATCTTCCATGAAAATGGCTCCCATTTTATTCAAGTTTTCTCGGTAAACTCTGGCTCTTTCGATATATGATGTATTTTTGATAAGGACTTTGTCAAATTCAACCAGCTCTTTGTCACGAAGATCCCTAAGCGCAGTGAATTCTATTCTGCAAAGTTCTTCAACAATTTCTTTGAGCTGTTTCATCAATTCCGAATTGTCCGCTTGCCGGGTTGTCTTTTGATTATCTTTTTTTTTGGTCTCGGAAATGAAATTGTTTAAATCCGTATAGCCCAAGAACAAGCATAATTTGTCTAATGTTTTATGAAATCTTAGATCAGTGTAGGCAGAAGGTTTTACCTGTTTGTTGTATAATCTTTTAAGAGTAATGGAAGAAACCGAATTCCCGAGTGTGAAAAATGCGTCGGTATTTTGCTCAATCTTATCAGATAATACATCATTTATTATTTGCGATAAAATTTCATAGTGGTTATTTTTCCATTCCGAAATTTTACCCAAAATGGAGTTTTTAACTTTTTCATGGCTATTGATTGCTGTTAATAAGTCTTCAATAACTTCATCCATACTTAAGGTTTGACCAAATATAGAAAAACCTTCCCAAAGCTGAGAAGGTTTTTGTAATAAGATTGAATTAGATTATTTTTTAATGATTTTTTCTGTGGATTTTTGTCCGGATCTATCCGTAAGTTCCAAAATGTAATTTCCTGTTTTCAGATTTTGAATATTGATTTTTTTATCAATTGATTTTCCTTTCGCGATCACTCTTCCTGCGGGGTCTGTGATTTTGTAATCTAATTCTCCTGCGGTTTTTGATTGGATATTAATGACATCTTTTACAGGATTTGGATAGATTGTAATATTTTTTGAAGAATCAAAAGCTGTTGCTGATAATGTGCCACTGATGATTTTAACCGTGTAATCTTCTACCTGCCCGTATGCAAATGTTTCACAAGATGTTGCGGGAATTGTAGCTGTTGTATCAGCGTACTTCATAGAAACCCGCATTGTAGTAGATGTTATTGCAGCATTGTTTGGTATTGTGAAAGTTCCAGAAACGGGTGTTGTAGTTGAGCTTGTTTTGGACCACACCAATTCTCCAGAATCTAAGAAGTCTCCGTCTTTGTTATAATCTATGTAAACAGAATAAGTTTCAGGGTAAGCTGTGCTTGTCCAAGATGGGGTAATTGTAATTGTATAAGGTTGTCCGGTTGTAACATCTGTTGATAGGTAAGTGAAATCTTCATAACCGGATGTTCCTGTGCTGGTATTGTTAATCGTTCCTAAAACTACTTTTCCAATTTTTTCGTCTGCTGTGCTATTGCCTAATGAAGTGCAGTATATAAGCTGATCAAGTGTTAGGACATTTACAGTATTACTCTCGCTAGAGTTATAATTATTATCATAAGCTTTTACTTTAAAGGCATAACTTGTATTAGGTGATAATCCTGTAATCTGTGCTGTGTTGGATGCTGAAAAGGCGATTTCTGTTCCGTCTTTGAATATTTTATAACCCATAATCCCATTTGTGTCTGTTGAGACGTTCCAGGTTAATTTGGTCTGTGTTCCTGTTGTGTTGGTTGCTGCCAAGTTTGTAGGTATAGACGGTGGCGTAGTATCTGTAGAAGCAACGTATTTGGTACCAACTCCAACAGCAAAGAAAGCATCTTGAACTGCTATAGCTTCCAAGCTATTTTCACCATACAAATCAATAGCTGCTAATATGGTGCTGTTTCTGGTATTTATATAATCAGAGGTTGGTGTCAAATAGGTTGTTTCTACTCTGTAAGCAATTTTGGCTGCCTTCGTCATTCCAATTCCTGTTACAGTATATGAATTTCCAATATCGTTTGTTCCTGTTTTTCCTTCTGCAAGAATGTAGAACCAGTGATTGAGAACGCCACTATTATAATGTACACCGCAATTATCATTTGTATTGCTATTGGGTGTTACGCATCCTTCTGCTACAGCTGCTGCTTTCCAGTTTGTTCCCTTGTAAGTATCTGGTTGTCCTGCAGATTTCGGATTGCTCATTGATCTGAGATACTGAGGTGCATAGTTTGTAATTTCTTCTCCAATTAAATAAGCTTGTTTTTCAGGTGCGTATTCGTGTTCTACAACGGCGCCCCAAATGTCAGAAAAGCCTTCATTCAAAGCTCCGGATTCTCTGGAATAGGTAAGATTGGCTGTTGTGCTGCAAACGCCATGTCCCAATTCGTGTGCTGTAACATCGAATGCTGTAAGTGGTTTGAATCCACTGCTGGTATTAGATCCATCTCCATAAAGCATATATGTTCCAGACCAATAAGCATTGTTGATAGCATTACCATAATGTACATAACTTACCAAAAGTGACCCTTTGTTGTCATAGCTATTCCTGTTATGTACATTTTTAAAATAGTCATAGGTTTTTTCTACGCCCCAATGTGCGTCCAAAGCTGCATTGTCATATAAACTATTGTTAAATTCTGCAGCTGTCCAGTTATTATCTGCATCTGTGAAATCTACAGGACTGGTGAATGTTGTTGCCTTCTTTAGATTGTAAGTTCTTACGCCGCCACCTCTTGTTGTGTCGTGAAGAATGTAATTACTTCCGGATAATGTTGTTTCTATAGTTTTTGTGCCGCTATATTTAGTGTCCGCAGTTCCTGTTGCTATTTTTTTTGTAATGTTTTTTAAATTTTCGTCTCTTTTATCCTGTTTGTTTTCAATGAAAATTGTCTGACTATTATTACTGCTGATTTGATTGCTGTGTTTCATAATAGCATCAGAGAAAATAACTTTTCCTTTGATTGCATCTACGTAGATATAAGCTCTGCTAATTGGCTCTGCTGCATAAATGTCAAATTTATAAGCTAATACTGTCTGATAAGTTTCATCAGGTTGCTGAATTGGTAATAGAACTAATTCTCCGGAAGGCTTCTTGTAACCATCGTGAACGTAACCTTCTTCCCACATATATTTGGAGGCAGAAACATACTTGATTGCTTTGTCTAATGCTTGTGCTGATGTAATAGAAGCAGTTGTACTGATATTATTTACAGGGAAAATTTCACCATTCATACTGGTTAATTTACCTTCTTTATAGTGTAAATTGTAAGTTCCAAATTCTACAAGGATGTTTTTGTAATACTGCTGGTATCTTTCATCAGACAATTTAGTTTTTGCATCATTGATGGAATTTGAAAGTCTAAGATCAGAGTCTGGAGATAATTGAAGAACATCTCTGAATAAATTGCCAGGAGTTAAAGATGACACATTGAAATCTTTTTTAAAAGTTACCAAACTTACATTGCCACTTTTTTCAATTATTTTTTTGTTTACATATTCCTGAGCGGAAATAGTACTTTGGGAAATTGCCATATAAGCTATGGCAATCAGAGAGGATATTTTTTTCATAATTCATTATTTTTTGTGAAATTAATAATAAAATTGAAAACTTGTGTGACTATTTTTATTAATTTGAAATAATAATTAACTGGTTTTTAAAAAAAAATATTTGTTTGTAGGTGTTTTCAGAATTTCAGATATCGGCAATAAAAAACTCTTCAAAAAATTGAAGAGTAATTTATAGGTCAAAAAGAAAATTTATTTTGTTATGTACTCATAATTGTATTGCACATAATTATTTCCGTTTGCATCTTTACCGATTACTTTGGTAGGCAAGTTGGAATCGTTATACTGGATCGTGTAAGTAATATTTCCATTTTGAATCCAGTTGCCATCGCTGTTTTTATAATAATTTTTTGATGATGTATAATTGTTTTGCTCATTGTATAAGCTCCTCCCATCATAATTTTTATATCCTTATTAATATTTATAAATGGGTTCAACTTATCATCGTACGAGTATTCACTTTTGTAATTGTAACCGGTAATTCCGCCTGAAACAGTGCTTTCAGATGAGATATTGTCTCCGCTGTAAGTGTATGTAGAAATATAAGGATTGGTACAATCTGCTGATTGGCACATTGTAGAACCTGTTAATTTGCCATTGGAATCGTAATTATAAGATATGGTTCTATTGAAATTTGGATTGGTGTAAACAGCTTTGATATTCATCAGTTGCTCTCCATTATAAGTATAGAGATTGTAGTAATCCAAAGTTTTATCAGTTTTGTAATAATTAATTTTTGTTGGTTTTCCACTAGTGTCATATTCGAAACTTGCAGCTCTCCCGTCTGAATCTGAACTTATCAATTGTCCATTATCATTGTATGATAAAATACCAACTGTCGTTTCAGGATTGTTGGGATTGTCATAATATATGGTTGTCGTTTTGCTTAATAGTAATTTTTTGTCCGGCGTTTCTTCTGTGACATCATTATCATCGTTGCTTTTGCAATTGAAAAGGAAAACAGAACTTATAATTAAGCTTAGAAATAAATGGTTTTTCATTTTTATTAATTTTTATGTTGTCAAAAATATAAAAAACTCCCCAAAATTGGAGAGTTTCTATATTGTTTAAGATTAATTGAATCTTAGTATCTGTAATATTCCGGTTTGAAAGGCCCTTTCACGTCAACACCAATATATTCAGCTTGTTCAGTAGAAAGAACTTCCAGCTCAACGCTTAATTTTTTAAGGTGTAATTCAGCCACTTTTTCGTCTAAGTGTTTTGGCAACATGTAAACTTCGTTTCCGTAAGCTGCAGAGTTGGTCCAAAGTTCGATTTGAGCCAAAGTCTGGTTAGAGAATGAGTTAGACATTACAAAACTTGGGTGACCAGTTGCGCAACCAAGGTTTACCAATCTGCCTTCAGCAAGAATGATTACTTCTTTACCTTCAATAGTGTAGATGTCAACCTGAGGTTTAACTTCAGATTTTGTGTGACCGTAGTTTTCGTTCAACCAAGCCATATCGATTTCGTTATCGAAGTGACCGATGTTACAAACAACTGCTTTATCTTTTAATTTTAAGAAATGTTCTTTTCTTACAATGTTGAAGTTTCCAGTCGTAGTGATTACGATATCAGCGTTATCAACAACAGTATCCAATCTTTTTACTTCATAACCGTCCATTGCAGCTTGTAGCGCACAGATTGGGTCAATTTCAGTTACTGTTACAATAGAACCCGCTCCTCTGAAAGAAGCAGCAGTTCCTTTTCCAACGTCTCCGTATCCGCAAACTACAACTCTTTTTCCAGCCAACATAAGGTCTGTAGCTCTTCTTACAGCATCTACTGCAGATTCTTTACAACCGTATTTGTTATCGAATTTAGACTTAGTAACAGAATCATTTACATTGATTGCAGGCATTACTAGAGTTCCGTTTTTCATTCTTTCGTACAATCTGTGAACACCGGTTGTAGTTTCTTCAGAAAGTCCTTTAATATCTTTTGTAAATTCCGGGTATCTGTCAAAAACCATATTGGTCAAATCTCCACCGTCATCAAGAATCATATTCAATGGTTTTCTGTCTTCACCAAAGAAAAGAGTCTGCTCGATACACCAGTCAAATTCTTCTTCGTTAAGACCTTTCCAAGCGTAAACAGGAATTCCCGCAGCAGCAATCGCAGCAGCAGCGTGGTCCTGAGTAGAGAAAATATTACAAGAAGACCAAGTTACTTCAGCACCTAGAGCTACCAAAGTTTCGATAAGAACTGCAGTCTGGATTGTCATATGCAGACATCCCGCGATTCTTGCACCTTTAAGTGGTTGAGATGGTCCGAATTCTTCACGGATTGACATCAAACCTGGCATCTCAGCTTCCGCCAAAGTAATTTCTTTTCTTCCCCATTCTGCTAAGGAGATGTCCTTAACTTTATAAGGAACGTATTGTGTTGTTGTACTCATATTTATAATTAAATAAATTAAAAATCAGTTTTTTAAAACCAAAGTGCAAAATTACGATTTTAGTTTTATATAAAAAATTCGAGTATCAATGTTTTTATATTTCACAATCCTTTTCTGCCTTCTATCCAGTAAGCTTGGGAGAAAATCTGATGACCTGATATGTTATTGTCTTTCAGTGATTTGCGTACTTTCTGTAATGTTTTGCCATTTCCAGTAATGTAAAATGCTGAATTGTCAAGCTCAATTATACCTTCTTTAAATAGAATATTGATAGATTCGATGATTTTATCAGGCTCATTTTTTAAGGTGTAATATCCATATAATTCTAAATCTTTCAGGATTTGATGGTCATCCAGTTCAAAAATACTGTCGAAGGAATAATAGCCATAGCCATCGGTTTCGTATTTTATTGATAAAGCTGCTCCTAAAGATGTTTCATCACCAATGATGATATGATGTTTAAAGTCACTTTTGAACATATCTTTTCCCCTGGGAATGATATATTTTAATGTCTCTCCAACCCTTAGATTCTCTATAAAATCGCAGCCGGAAGCATTCCCGTGAAGATGACAAAGTATCTCAAAAGTACCTTCAGCTCTGTCATAATTATAGGGCGTATATTTCCGATAATCTGTATCGTTTACACGAAACTCAATTGAGTATCCTGGCTTATATTCCAAACCGAGAAGGTTGCCGGAGAATTTGATTCTTTTTAATTTGTCCGAAATATTTTCTGTTTCTATGACGGTTGTTTCACGGATATATTTGGAAGCGAATATATTTTCCATCGTATCATTCAACCATTTTGGCATACTTGGCATAATCAATAATTTTCTACAAAGAAAATCAGATAGGTAAAAGGAAACGATAGCTATTTCGGGGAAGAAATTGGACTTTTTGAGGTGAATTATTCAGTAAACTCGATTTTGTTTTTCTTTCGGAAATCCATTGCAGACTGTTTTGTCTGCTTCGAAAACATTCTCGAAAAGTAAGCATAATCATCATAACCCAGTTCATTGGCGATTTCTTTCACTGTCAGATCCGTGTAGAAAAGGAGACGTTTTGCCTCGATGATAATTTCCTGCTGAATCCAATATCCTGCTGGTTTTCCCGTAATATATTTCACAACTTCTGTAAGATAGGTTGCGGAGATATTCATCAATTCAGCATAAAAAGATGGACTTTTCAGGGTTTTGAAATTATACTTTACAAGCGTTTTGAATTGCCTTGTCAGTTTCAAAGCACGACTTTCCTTAATCTCTTCCTGAGTAGAATTCTCAGCAAAGACCGAAGCAAGCATTCCAGTGTAAGCATCCAAAAGTGACTGAACGATGTTCAAATCGGTTTTTGCGTTTTTATGATATAAATAAAGAAGCTGAGCGCAATCATCAAGGTTTTTCACAAATTCAGATTTTATATTTAAAGGAAGAATTGGAAAAAGAGATTCTTCAAATACTGCACGAACTTCATTCGGAACCAAGTCGGAATTGACGGCTAAAAACCAGCCACAGAAGTTAAAACTCTTGGAATAGTGAACCTGTCCGGGCATTATGCAGAAAACTGATGGACCTTCTGTTTCGAAGTTTTTAAAATCCACCATACCTTCAGCTTTACCGCTTTGCAGGAAAAGAAAGAGATAATGACTGTCTCTGTGGACGCCTTTTTCCTCGATATCTTTATTTGTTTCCTCAGATATTTCCCTGACAAATTTAAATACCAATCCATCGGTTGTGATGTCATTGAGATTATATGTCGGGATATTTTTGTTCATCTGAAAGTAAACAGTAAAATTATTCAATAATTCTGTAACTGTGTGATTTTAAATATATGAAATTATACATAATGTCAAATTATTTATTTTAAATCTAAATAGCTATTTTTGTTGAATCTAAAAAATAATATATTATGAGTGAACATACAGAAGAAGCAAAGAGACAAGCAAAACCGGTTGCTCCAAAAGTAAAAGAATTAATTGCTAAAACACTAAGTGTAACTTTGGCAACTGTAGATGCAGAAGGAACTCCGAATGCTAGTTATGCACCATTTGTAGAGATTGATAACAAATTCTATATTTTAGTTTCTTTTATGGCAAAGCATACAAAGAATCTTTCTGAAGGAAGAAAAGTTTCTGCAATGTTCATCGAGGATGAGTCTGCGACAAAACAAGTTTACGCAAGAGAAAGACTGACTGTTGAGGTTTCAACTTCTCAAATCGAAAGAGATACTGATGACTGGAACAATGTGGTTGGAAAACTGAAAGAAAGACACGGAAAAATCGTAGATGTTCTTAATGAAATGACAGATTTTATCTTAGTGGCGCTTCATCCTGTGAAAGGTGCTTATGTGAACGGTTTCGGAAGTGCTTATTTTGTAGATTCAAATCTTGAAATAATGGAACACAGAAACGATATCAATCACACACAGAAATAATATCGATTTTCAATTATAAAAAAGGCTTAGTAAAAAACTAAGCCTTTTTTATTGAATTCATTTGAAAAGTATTTAGAACCAAAGTGAATATTTTTCACATTGATTTTCTGTGCTGTCGCTGTACACTTTCCGTACACTGTCTGTACCCTTTCTGTACAGTAGATGTATTGCTTGTGTTTTCTTAATTATTTTACTTTTAATTAAAATTATTAATGTAAAAATAAAATTTAATTAAATCTTCCTAAAAATAACTGTCGAGTTATGTCCTCCAAAACCAAAAGCATTACTCATCGCAATATTGATTTCTTTTTCCTTAGGTTCTGTCACAATATTAATTCCGGCAGGAATATTCTCATCAAGATTGGAAATATTGATGGTTGGCGGAATAATACTATTCTGAATAGCTTTGATACATAATATTGCTTCAACTGCGCCGGCTGCTCCGAGCAAATGGCCTGTCATAGATTTGGTGGCACTGATGTCAAGATTAGGACTTCCTTTGAAAACTTTAGTAATTGCATTCAGTTCTGCTAAATCTCCAAGTGGGGTAGAAGTGGCGTGCGGATTCAGATAATCGACTTGTTCGGAAGTGATGTTTGCGTCTTCCAGAGCCAGTTCCATAGATTTTGCTGCACCAATTCCTTCCGGATGTGGAGCGGTCATATGATAAGCATCGGCGGTCATTGCAGCACCAATCAGTTCCGCATATATTTTTGCACCTCTTGCTTTGGCGTGTTCGTATTCCTCAAGAATCAATGCGCCTGCACCTTCTCCCATTATAAATCCGTCACGCTCTACGTCGTAAGGTCGGCTGGCTGCTTTTGGGTCGTCATTTCTGGTGGACATTGCTTTCATTGATGAAAATCCGCCGACAGAAGCCTGAGTAATAGGCGCTTCCGAACCACCACTGACGATGATTTTCGCTTTTCCCCAACGGATATAATTAAAGGCATCCATAAAAGCTGTGTTTGCTGTGGCACAAGCGGAAACTGTTGTGTAGTTGATTCCTCTCAATCCATATTTCATCGAGATCATTCCGGAAGCCATATTGGCAATCAGTTTCGGAACGAAGAACGGGCTGAATCTCGGCGTTCCGTCTCCGGTTGCAAAATCTATGACGTCGTCTTCGAAAGTCTGCATTCCGCCTTGTCCCGTTCCCCAAATAACACCGATGTCAAAAGGGTCGATACTTGCCAAATCCAAACCGGAATCTTCCATCGCTTCTGCGGAGGCGTAGATGGCAAATTGTGTGAAAAGGTCGCTTCGTTTGATTTCGTTTTTGTCCAGATATTTTTCGGGCGTGAAGTTTTTGACCTCAGCCGCAAACTGAACTTTGAATTTTTCCGGATTGAAGTGCGTGATGGTTGCAGCGCCACTTTCTCCTGCTAAACTGTTTTTCCAAAAAGTGTCGACATCATTTCCAAGAGGCGTTACAGCTCCCATTCCGGTAATTACAACTCGTTTCATTGATCTATTTTTAAATTTTAAATATTAGGAGCAGATTTTAATTGAAGAATCATCTTCACTGGTTTCTGCCATCATCTATGTTCCTGAAATATTATGTTAGGAATAATAATCTGCAAATTTAGGCATTTGATTTTCTAATTTCAGTTTTAAATAGATTGGATGTTCCTTTTGCAATCAATCTTGATTTATCAGCATTCCAGACTTCGCAGGTTGCGTTGATAAATTGTTTTCCCAATTTGGTAATATGCGTTTCTGCAATGATGTTTTCGCCTTCTTTCGCAATCCCGAAATAATCGATGACATTGTTGATGGTTGTGTAGAAAGTGGGTTCATTAAGAGAGAACATTGTTGCTCCCAAAACGTCATCAATAATTGCCGCAGTAACACCGCCGTGCAGATTTCCGATTGGATTCAGCCATTCCGGACGGATGGTGTATTGGAATTCCAAATGTCCCTTTTCTACGGAAATTACAATCGGTTTCAGCCAGCGCATAAACGGTGATGGTGAATCTGTGAATTCTTTTCCGATAAGGGTTTTCATATGTTCTAGTGGATTCATAGATAAGTGGTGGTGTTAGATTTTGGGTAGTAGAATTTAGGTTTTAGATTTAAAATTGAAATTTAAAACTATTTAATTATTAGAGTAATTATTCATAAATAATTGTCTTATCGAAACCAAATGTCCGAACAAAACAATTGGAACTATAAAAGTCGGAAGCCAGCTGAACGGGAAATTTAAAATGGCAATGTTTGGTTGTTCAAAAGCAAATTTCTGTAAAGGAGAAGGTGCGGAAAGTAGAGCATTAATGACTATATTCAGCAAAAGTCCAAGACAGATGAAATTCCAAATCAATAAAATATTCCGATTTATTTTCTGATTTCTAAATGTGAAATAAGCAATAAAAGGAGCGGAAATACCTGCCAAAATATCAAAGTTTCTCCCTTCAAAAGTCATTAATTCAGGAATTGCTTTGTTTATGAAAAGCCAGAATAAAACAATCTCCACAGGAATTCTTACAATATTAAGATAAGTAATATTCTTAAGAGGTAAACTATCAATGAATTGTCTTCCTTTCGAAGTTGCAAATAAAAGAATAATGACCAAAAGTGGTGGCAAAATTCCCAGCAACATTATTTTCGGAGGAAATAATAAAAGATTACTATTGTAAACATTATTCAATGTTAAAATTGCTTGTAAAATCAACCAAAAAATCAACCCTATAAAAACTGGAATGGACTTTTTTTTTGTCACTTCGGAACTGGACTTCCTAATTATCCTAAGGAATAGAAACAAAGTTGCAACTGTCGTCAGTCCGAATATCAGAATAATGTGAATGGGAAGATTTGGTATCATTTTTATAAATTTTCATTGTGTTTTTACCGCGTTTTTGTCATTCCGTAGGAATCTAAACAAACACTGTCTGGATTCCTACGGAATGACAATATTACGGTTATTCGGAATGCAGAATATAAGTCCGCTACCTTTCTCAGGACAAAATTTGACTTATGAAGCTATTTCTTCTCTTCTGCTTTGGTTCATCACTTTCAAAGCTTCTTCCGGCGATGACAAATATAATCTGTACATATCCTCTGTCTGCCCAACACGGATTTCGAAGGTGTCATTTTCCAGTCCGGCTACAAATTGTTCGGCTACAAATGCCGGAGACACGCCGTTTTTCCCTCCGATTGGTGCAGAGAATTCGGTGTCGACCAAAGGTGGCATTAATTCAAAAACTTTGACATTGGTTTCTTTGCTTAAAGCTAAACGTAAATATTGAGTGTATGAATGCAAGGCTGCTTTGCTTGCAGAATAGGTTGCCAATGCGCCTGGAACGAAAGCCACGACAGAAGAAACGTTCACAATCGCAGCATTTTCCTGAGTTTTTAAAAGTGGTAAAAGCTTCTCGTTGAGTCTGATAATGGAAAGATAGTTGGTCAGCATTTCATCTTCTGCTTTTTCGAATGCGTTGGCGTTTTCTGAAATGATATCATAAACCAAGGCACGTCCGGCGTTATTGATGACCATATTCAGTTGAGGGAAATCTGCTTTGATTTGAGTGACTAATTTTTCGACATCTTCAGGATTTGAGACATCTGAAACGATGGTTTTTACATTGTTTAGTTTTGAAGCGGCTTGGTTTAAGCGTTCTTCATTTCTTCCGGTGATGATGACATTGTTGCCTTTTTCGGAAAGTAATTTTGCGATTTCGAATCCGATTCCTGCGCTTCCGCCGGAAATTAAAACGGTGTTGTTGGTTGTTTTCATAATGATGAATTTGTTATTTTATTTTGATGATTACTTTCCCTTTTGCTCTTCCGCTTTCGACATACTTGATGGCGTCTTTGGTTTGTTCAAAAGGAAATATTTTGTCTATAATTGGTTTAATGATTCCTGATTCTATTAGTTTTCCTATTTCGGATAATTGTTTTCCATTTGCGAGCATAAAAAGAAAAGAATAATCTACGTTTTGCTTTTTAGCGAGTTTTTCAGTTTTAAAACTTAAAAAAAACATCACGGTTCTAAGGAAGAAATTGAGTCCGATTTCTTTTGCAAAAGCAACATCCGGCGGACCTGAGATTGATATTACTTTTCCTCCTTGCTTTAATATTCTGATTGATTTTTCTAAAGTTTTTTGGTCTTGACTGTTCAGAACCAAATCGTAATCTTTCAAGATATCTTCAAAATCCTGGGTTTTATAATCGATGACAACATCGGCTCCGAGTTTTTTCACCAATTCAACATTCTTTTCACTGGTCGTAGTTGCCACGAAAGCTCCCAAATGTTTAGCTAACTGAATGGCAAAAGTTCCAACGCCACCAGAACCAGCCTGAATAAATACTTTCTGTCCTTTTTTTAAATTTGCTTTTTTAACAAATGCCTGCCAAACCGTCAAACCAACGAGCGGAATAGAAGCGGCTTCTTCCATCGAAATGTTCTTTGGTTTTGGAGCAACAAATTCTTCATTAATCGCAATATATTCTGCAAAAGCACCAATATGAAAATCAGGAACTCGTGAGAAAACCTCGTCTCCAATTTTGAAATTTTTCACTTTTGAACCAACCTCTACAACGATTCCTGCGACGTCGTGTCCCAATATCAAAGGGAATTTGTAAGGAAGCAACAACTTGAATTCGCCACTTTTCAGTTTGCTGTCCAATTGATTCACACTTGCTGAGTGGATTTCTACCAAAACTTCATTTTCTTTGATGCTTGGTTTGGGAACTTCGGCCAGTTCCAGCTGTTCTGTTTTGCTGTAATGTTTGAGGATAAATGCTTTCATAGTTTTTAATACCAATCGGTATATTTTACTTTAAAAAATTTTATTTGATTAACTCGATGTCGGTGATTTTAATTATTCTGTCCAAAGCCTGATAGAGATGGTTTTGATTATTAGTTGTCTTCGAAAGCAAGATTCCGCCTTCTATCAGCATTATAAATAAGTAAGAATAGTCTGAAGCATTGATGGAATCTACAATTTCGTTTTTGGTTTTACCTTCTTCCAGAATTCCGGTAATTTTATTGGACCACGATGCGAAACTTTTCGCAACTTCCGCTTTAAGGAAAGGCATTGTGTCGTCTGCTTCGATGGCGGTGTTCATTATCGGGCAACCACCACGTGAAAAGTTGTTGTCCCACGAATTTCTGTAATAATCCAGAAAGGCCATCAGTTTTTCGCGGGTTGACATTTCAGGATTTAATTTATCAGCAATGGCAGATTGAAGACGTTTTGCGTTGTAGAGAAAAACCTCTTTTGCGACTTCATCTTTGTTGGCAAAATTCCCATAGATGCTTCCTTTCGTCAATCCTGTTGCTTCAGAAATATGAGCCAAAGACGTTCCTGCATAACCTTTCTTGTTGAAAAGTTCTGCTGTACTTTCGATGATGAACTGTCTGGTTTTTTCTGCTTTTGACATTTTTGAACTGAATTGACTTTGCAAAGATAAACAATTTATATACCAATCGGTATATTTCAATAATAAAATTAATTTTTACATAAAAAACCCGGAAATCGAAACTTCCGGGCTAAACTAAATAATTGAAAAATCTTTACTTTTTAATAATCTTGTAAGATGAACTTTTGCCATCAGATAAAACTTTGATAATGTAATTTCCTTTCTGTATATTAGAAACATCAAGCTGTATTTTTTTCGAATTCAGAGTTTGATTGTTTAAAACTTTTCCGGAAAAATCATAAATCTGAACAGACGAGATATTGGAATCACCAGAAATGTTGACAACATCAGAAGCCGGATTTGGGTAAACACTGAATTTGTTTTTATTAAAATCTGTCACAGCCATCGCAGCATCTGCAGTCACGCTCCACAATTCGTAGCCGTTCTCATCATATTGCGCTCTGAAATAAAGTTTATCACCCAAGGCAGTAAAGCCTGGAATCTGCGCCAATGCAAAATTATATGGCGTTGTAGGGTCTGGAAGCAGTTTTTTTGTTCCCGCAGTTGTTCCGTCTGATTTCCATAGCTGGTAATATTCATCGTAATTATCTAGCGCTCGGAAGTATAATGTACCATTTACTTCAGCAAATGTCATCGGCGCCTGATTTGGATTCATAGAACCGTCTGGTCCTGGGAAAATGTCAAGATAAAGTTGCGTTCCTGCCGTAGTTCCGTCTGTACTCCAGATTTCTGCACCGTGCGTACCATCGTCGAGAGTAAGCAGTAATTTGTCTTTGTAGATAAAATGTCTGAACTGTGGAATCACAGAACCTGCAGTTCCGGCTTTCACATCTTTCAGCATATAAGTTCCCGCTTGTGTTCCGTCTGTAGTCCACATTTCTCTGCCGGCTTCGGCGCTGTAAGCTGTAAAAATCAGTTTATTATTGAATACGATAAAATTACCAGCTAAAGAATTCCCGTTTCCTGATGTAGAAATATCTTTTACCATATAAGTTCCCGCTTCTGTGCCGTCTGTTGCCCAAAGCTCGTTCCCATTGGTGCCGTCATCTGCACTGAAATATATTTTATTGCCAAACGTCGTCAAACCAGAAGCCTGTGAACTCTCAAAAGGATTGATGTCTTTTACAAGATGAGTTCCTGCTGCAGTTCCGTCGGAAACCCAAAGTTCAAGTCCTGTTTGTCCATTATCGTAATCAAATCCATCAATTGCACTGAAATAAAGTTTGTTGTTCAGAATGGCAAAATTGGAAGGATTGGAACCAAATTCGCCCTCGCGCAAGTCGCCAACCATTACTGTTCCGTCTGTTGTTCCGTCCGTTTTCCAAAGTTCTGTTCCGTGAACGCCATCTTCTGACCTGAAGTATAAAGCATTATTGAATTCTATAAATTCAAAAGCGTAAGAACCGCCACTTCCAGGGAACATATCTTTCACAAGTTTTGTCCCGGCTTCTGTTCCATCTGTGGCCCAAAGTTCGTTTCCGTTAGCTTCATCTGTTGCTGTGAATAATAGTTTTCCATTAAGGATTTTAAAGTTAGAAATATCGGAACCATTTTCTCCGGGATTGATGTCTTTCAGAAGTGTAGTTTCTGTTCCGTTTGTTACCCAAAGTTCCTTTCCATTTACGCCATCATCTGCCGTAAAAAATATCTTTGAATTATAATTAATCAAATCCGTTGGCATAGAATCGCCATTAGGATTAATGTCTTTTACCATTGTAAAAACTGGTGTGGTCTGCGCAGAAAATTCCATAAAGGAAACCAAGAGCGCCGCTAGGATAAATTTGTTTCTCATATCTAAATAATTTCTTTTGAGTAAAAGTAGAGGGATAATCTGGTAAAGAATAATGATACACTTTTAGATATGCGAAAATTTCAAGAATATGAAAGTTTTAAATTTTTAAAATATTGATTATTAATTAATTGTGTTAAATTAATTTTAAGTTAAAAATTATTTGTTAGAAGTGATTTTATCTATTATTGTTCGTTTTTTCATAAAGAAATATCCAAATAAGCAAATTATAATTATCAATACAACCAAAAGAATGTAAATAATTGTACTCTGCAATTTTTGTCTGGATTCGAAAATTTTCTGTTTGTATTCGTTGCGTTTTTTGATAAGTTCGTTGACGGATTTTATATTCTCCGATGCAAATTTTGACTGCGTACTTTCATACAATTTTTCATAATTAAGATGGTTTTGAAAATCTCCAGTTGCAACAAAATTATTGGACAAAAGTTTATAGATCTTGGTTTGCATTTCAAACTGATTGATTTCTTTTGCAAGCTTCAAAGCATAAAATAAAGTGTCATTGGAGGTTTTAAAATTCTCTTTGTCAGATTCTATTTCAGAAAGTCCGACCAGTGCGTTGCATTCCAGAGATTTTGCGCCATTTTTTCGTGCATCTGCCAAGCCGTTTTCAAAACTGACCTTCGCAGAATCCTTATTAATAGACAGATAGCAATAACCTTTTTGATTGTACGCCTGTCCTAAATTCGCAACTGCAAAACCTTTTTTGTCTTTTTTGAAAGCTGCAATTGCCTTGTCAAAATGTTTAATGGCATAACCGCAATCCAGACTTCTTTTGTACAGAAAACCTTTCAAAAGATTGATGTTTCCTATCAGATATTTCATAGAATCGGGCAGGTAAACGGTTTGCGTAAGTTTATCCGCTTTGTCCAGATATTTCCAAGCTTCTTCCCGCATTTCTATTCGGGTATATTGATTTCCGATAAGTCCCAAAGTTCTGATTTGGTTGGCATTATCTTTTATTTTTTCTGATAAATCATTGGCCTTCAAAGCAAAATCGATGGATTTTTTATAATCATTCATTGCAGCAAATCCATTGGCAATCAAAATGTACGAGGAGATTTTGTAAGAATCGGAAATGTCTTTTTTCTTCAAAAGTTCTTCGCCAATCTGGATGGTTTTCTGTGGATTTTTGAACATAAAAGTATTCGCAACACCTATCAGACTGTCGATTTTCTTGTTGTTTTGAGCAACAGATAATTGTGAAAAAATAGTCAAAATAATTACTGTAAAAAATCTAAGCACTCCCATCTTATTCTTTTTTTATAATTAATTTGATGTACGAAGCTGGCGAATGTCCTGTAATTTGTTTGAAAACAGTAGAAAATAAACTGTGCGAAGAGAAACCAGCTTCCTCTGCCAAATGACTTACTTTATATTTCAAATAGATTGGATTGGTCTTGAGTTTATTGATAATATAATTGATTCTCAGCTCATTGATGTAAGAATGAAAGTTCTTGTTTTTGTAAGTGTTGATTATCTCGGAAAGATATTTGGTATTCGTATTCAGGTTTTCCGCCAATTGGTTTAATGAGATTGAAGAATCTATGTAATCTTCATTTTTCTCAAAAAGTTCCAGTTTTTCCAAAAGAAATTGGACGGTTTTATCGGGAATTACAATCTTTCCGGCATTTTCCGGCATTTTATTTTCATTGATAAATCTTTGTCTTTCTTCAACTTCCATCAATGCCTTTTCGATATTGATTTTCTTAAGTTTAAGTTTCCGATTCAAAAAATAAGCAATAATGAAAACCGCAAAAATTGCAATCAAAATCAAATAAATCATCCTTTTCTGATAGTCAGATTTTGAAACTAAAATTTCATCCTGCTTTTGGTCAATCTTGTTCAGAAAAGAAATTCTAGCATTTTCCTTTGTTAAAATTATGGAATCTTGCAAAGCGTTTTGAAGTTGGTAATAATTCTGATATTCTTCCCAGTTTTCTCGTTCTTTATTATTCTCAGCAGCCAATTTATAGATTTCTCCTTTTAGCCAAATGTCCTGCACTTTGCTTTCAACAGGTTTCAATGAATTGAGATAGTCAAAATATTTATCAGATTCTTTTCTTGAAGACTGGATTTTTGCCTTTGCATAAAAATAATAAGGCTCATAATTCCGAATTTTATTAACAAAATATTCCGCCGAATCCATTTTTCCCAGCTTTGAATAAGCAATCGAATAATAGAAATTAGCAAGTTCCTGATGACTGTTTTTTTGTTTCTGAGATTTGTTTAATGACTTGATTGTCTGTTTCCAATTTGATTTTGAATAGTATTCTATAGCCTTTCCATAATAGTCGGGCGCATTTTCTTTTTCATCATTAATTAAATAAAGCTGAGAAGATTCGATTCCAAGTTCATAACAAAGTCTATTGAGTAAAGAGTTGATTTGAAAGTCAAATTTTGGGTTAGCTATTTTTTTTGAAAGTTCCAGACATTGGAATAATTTTTCGGTCGCAGAATTGTAATCGCCTCTCAACAGGTCACTTTCCGAAAGTAAAATTAACGCTCGTATTTTGTCATTGTCAGAAGTGCTGTTCTTCAAAAGAAACTGTGCGATAACTGCTGATTCCTTCGGTTTTTTGTAAAGTAGGTTCTTGGATTCAGTAAATAAAGTCTCTGCATCTTGCGTATTTTGAGCCTTGATGAAAATACTGAATATGATAAAAAAGATAAGACTTGCCTTCAATTTGATGGGGTTGCAAGTGTAAAGTTATACAATTTTTCATATAATATATCTATTGCGAAACCACTTGTGCAAACTATTGAAAATAATAAAAAATGCTCCCGAAAAAATTTCCGAAAGCATTTCAAGTAAAAAATAGTGTAAATTGATTTTAGATTTAGAAGAAAGTCTTTATTCTTTCATCTTTTCTCTTGGCTCTTTCTGTTATTTCCAGCCTCCACCTAAGCTTTTATAGATATTGACAACCGTGCTCAACTGTCTTTCTTTAGCTTCAATAAGTTCCATTTTGGCATCAAGCGCATCACGCTGATTCATCAAAACTTCCAGATAATCTGCTCGTGAATTTCTGAATAACTGATTAGCAATTCCAATCCCGTCATCCAAAGCTTTTGATTCCTGAGCTTTCAGTTCGTAATATTTATCGAGGTTTTTGATTTTTGACATTTGATTGGCAACATCAATATAAGCACTCAAAATGGTTTTATCATATTCGTACAAAGCCTGAATTTGTCTTGCATCAGCTGTTTTGAATTTAGCTTGAATTGCAGTTTTATTAATCAACGGTCCAGCCAATTCGCCAACCAGATTATAGGCAATAGACTCAGGTAATTTCACTAAATAAGACGGATTAAAAGCTTCCAAACCAAGTGTAGCATTGATTTCCAGACTTGGATAGAATTCTTTTCTCGCCGCTTCGACATCCAGTTTTGCAGATTCCAGTTCCAGTTCAGCTTGTTTGATGTCCGGACGATTTGATAATAATTGTGACGGAATTCCTGTGTAAACTGTTTGTGGAACGATGGACATAAAGCTTTCTTTCGTTCTTACAATCGGTTGTGGATATCGTCCCAAAAGAACATTGATTTGGTTTTCCTTTTCCGTGATTTGTTGTTTCAAATCATATTCTGTTGCATTGGATTTTGCCAACTCAGCCTCAAATTTCTTAACAGCCAATTCCGTTGTAGCCATTGCCTGCTTTTGGATTTTTGCCACTTCAAGCGCTTTTTTCTGCAAATCCATATATTGATGGATAATATCGAGCTGATTATCAAGCGACAACAATTCATAATAATTATCCGCAACTTCAGAAATCAAACTTGACAAAACGAAATTCTTGCCTTCAACCGTTGACAGATAATGTGCAACGGCAGCTTTTTTTTCGGTTCTAAGTTTTCCCCAGATATCAATTTCCCAATTCGCCATCAATCCGCCTTCGAAGTTTCCTAGATTCTCTGGAACTTCTTTTCCATCAGTGATTTCCGTGGAAGCATCTCCAGCTCCTGTACTTGTATATCTTCCGACTTTTTCAATTCCAGCTCCTAATCTTGCAGCAACAGTCGGACTCAGTTTTCCGTTTTTGTACATCACATCGTTTTTTGCAATTTCGATTTCCTGTAATGTAATCATCAACTCCTGATTGTTTTTCAGAGCTTCATCGATTAGGTTCACAAGATTTGGGTCTGTGAAAAACTGTTTCCAAGGCGTGATTCCGGAATTATTTTCAGCCGTAGTCTGGTTATCAAAATTCTGTGGAATCGTTTCTTTCACCTGATCCTGAATTTTGGTTGCCATCGGCGCTTTACATCCAATCAACATTAATGAAATGGATGCAACAGCAATTATATTTTTGGGTCTTGCCATAAAAAGACGAGATCTTGATTCTATGTTTTTAAAAGACGTTTTCATAAAATATCTATTATTTGTCTTCAAATTTTCCATCGTGTTGGTAAGGTTCTGTGTTTTCTGTCAGAGGATTTTCCTCTTCATAATAAGTCAGTTTTGACTTCGCAGCAATATTGGCAAAAATGTAGTACAATCCAGGAATAATCATCAATCCGAAAATAGTTCCGATCAACATTCCACCAGCTGCAGCAGTTCCGATTGTTCTGTTTCCAACGGCTCCAGGTCCAGTTGCCAAAGCCAATGGAATCAATCCGGCGATGAATGCAAATGATGTCATCAAAATCGGACGGAATCTCAAAGATGCACCTTGCAAAGCCGCTTCTTTTGTAGAAAGTCCTTCTTCTGCTTTCTTCTGAACAGCAAATTCGACGATCAAAACGGCATTCTTTCCGAGTAGTCCAATGAGCATTACCATCGCCACCTGCGCATATATATTATTTTCCAATCCAAAAAGTGAAAGACAAAGGAATGCACCGAAAATCCCTGTAGGTAAAGACAAAATAATCGGCAAAGGCAAAATAAAACTTTCATATTGAGCAGAAAGAATCAAATAAACGAATCCTAGACAAACCAAGAAAATGTAGATCGCTTCATTACCTCTGGAAACTTCATCTTTTGAAATACCCGCCCAATCGATTCCGAAACCTCTAGGCAATGTTTTGTCTGCAACTTCCTGAATTGCTTTGATCGCATCACCAGAACTATAGCCAGGAGCCGGAGTTCCACTTACTTCAGAAGAGTTATACATATTATGTCTTGTAATTTCTGACAATCCATACACTTTTTCAAGATGCATAAAATCTGAATAAGGAACCATTTGGTCTTTATCATTTTTCACATAAAGCTTCAGGATATCACTTGGCATCGCACGATATTGTGGACTTGCCTGAACTATCACTTTGTAAGGTCTGTCGAATCTGATAAAGCTGGTTTCATAATTGGAACCAATCAAAGTTGAAAGGTTGTCCATTGCTTTTTCAATCGTTACTCCTTTTTGCTCAGCCAGATCGTTATCAATCTTCAACATATATTGTGGGAAACTTGCAGAGTAGAATGTGAAAGCTGAACCCAGTTCCGGGCGTTTTTTCAATTCTTTTACGAAATCATTACTCACAGTTTCCATTTTATGATAATCTCCACTTCCTGCTTTATCAAGAAGTCTTAATTCAAAACCTCCAGCAGCTCCATAACCAGGGATTGATGGCGGTTGGAAGAATTCGATATTCGCACCAGGAATTTCTTTTGCTTTTTGTTCTAATTGCTCAATAATTTCTGTTGCAGATTCTTTTCTTTCATCCCAATTTTTTAAGTTAATCAAACAAGTTCCTGAGTTAGATCCTGTTCCTTCGGTCAAAATCTCATAACCTGCCAAAGATGAAACAGATGAAACACCATCAATATCTTCAGAAGCTTTTTGTAATTCTAAAGCAATCTGATTGGTTCTTTCCAAAGTTGATCCCGGTGGTGTTTGGATAATCGCATAGATCATTCCTTGATCTTCACTTGGGATAAATCCTGACGGTAGTTTATTACTCAAAAAGAAAGTTCCGATACAGAAAAGAATAAGTAAAGGAAGTGTTATCATTTTACGGGTAACGACTTTATTTAGCAAGCCATGATATTTGTTTGCACCAACTGTAAATATATTGTTGAATCCATCCAGAAATCTAGTCAAAGGTGTTTTCTTTTTCTCTTTTCCATGATTGTTTTTCAGGATTAATGCACATAAAGCTGGTGTCAAAGTCAAAGCGACAACTCCTGATAGAATGATTGAAGAAACCATTGTAATCGAAAACTGACGATAGAAAACCCCAACCGGCCCAGACATAAAAGCCACAGGAATAAACACTGATGCCATTACCAAAGTGATCGCAATAATCGCCCCACTGATCTCGTGCATTGCTTCCTCCGTTGCCTTGAGTGGCGAGAGGTGTTTTTCTTCCATCTTGGCATGGACGGCTTCTATTACAACAATCGCATCATCGACGACAATCCCGATGGCCATTACTAAAGCAAAAAGTGAAATCAGGTTTAATGTAATCCCAAATGCTGACATAATTGCAAATGTTCCAATTAATGATACAGGAACCGCAATAGTCGGAATCAATGTTGAACGCCAATCGCCTAAGAAAAGGAAAACCACAATTGCTACCAATATAAATGCTTCGAATAATGTGTGAATTACTTTTTCTATTGATGCATCCAAAAATCTGGAAACGTCATAACTGATCTCGTAATGCATTCCTTTTGGAAAGCTGGTTTTTTGAAGATCTGCCATCAATGATTTTACATTCTTGATTACATCACTTGCGTTGGAACCGTAAGATTGTTTCAATGTGATTGCAGCAGAAGGTTTTCCGTTGAGGGTAGAATAGATGTCATACATCGAACTTCCAAATTCTATATCGGCAACATCTTTAAGTCTTACAAATTCTCCATTCGGATTCGATTTCAGGATAATATTTCCGTAATCTTTTTCATTATTAAAACGGCCTGGATATTTCAAAATATATTCGAAAGACTGGGAACGTTTTCCTGAACTTTCACCAGTTTTTCCAGGTGAAGCTTCCAAACTTTGAGAATTTAGTGCTTCCATTACTTCGTCGGCAGAAACGCTGTATGCTGTCATTCTGTCAGGTTTTAACCAAACACGCATAGCATATTCACGAGTTCCTAAGATGTCTGCGAAACCAACACCATTTACCCTTCTCAATTCAGACATTACATTAATATCCGCATAGTTGAAAAGAAATTTTTGATCTGCTTTTGGATCATCACTGTAAAGGTTGATGTACATTAGCATATTTGGCTCTTCACGGGTAATTTTTACACCTTCACGAACTACCAAAGGAGGAAGTTTGTTAACCACAGAAGATACACGATTCTGAACGTTTACCGCAGCTACATTCGGGTCAGTTCCCAAATCAAAAACAACTTGGATAGAAGCTTCACCATCATTTCCTGCGTCGGAAGTCATATATTTCATTCCAGGAACACCATTTAGTCCACGTTCCAAAGGAATTACAACAGATTTGATAAGCAACTCGTTGTTGGCTCCCGGATATTCTGCAGTAATATTTACTTTTGGCGGAGAGATTGATGGGAACTGAGTTACAGGTAATTTTACCAAAGATAAAATCCCTAAAAATACGATGATCAATGAGATCACAATTGACAGAACTGGTCTGCGAATGAATTTCTTAAACATAATTTTTTACTTTATAAAAATTAGTTTGCCTGTAACTTTAATGATTTCAAGACTTTCTTAGGATCCTGGAATTTGGTTTCCACTTTTTGATCGTCTTTCACTTTTTGTACGCCTTCCAACAGGAATTTATCATTTGAATTCAAACCTTCAGAAACAACATACATATCTGGAAGGGAATAAGCTACTTTGATGTTTTTTGAACTTACTTTTCCATTTTTGTCAACAACGAAAACATAGGTCTGATCCTGAATTTCGTAAGTTGCTTTTTGTGGAATGATGAGTGCATTTTTCAATGGAACAGTCATTTGCACTTTACCTGTTTCTCCGTTTCTAAGCAATTGATTTGGATTTGGGAATTTTGCTCGGAAAGCGATGTTTCCAGTTTCGTTGTCAAACTCGCCTTCGATTGTTTGAATAATACCTTTGTCCGGGAAAGCTTCGCCGTTTGCCATAACCAAAGAAACCATGTTATTTCCACGCTCTGCAGAATGGGTTTGGTAATTGATATATTCTGGTTCAGAAACATTGAAATAAGCATAGATTCCGCCATTATCGGACAAACTGGTCAACAAATCGCCTTCATCTACCAAGCTTCCCAATTTAAGAGGAAGACGATCTATAATTCCGGAAAAAGGAGCTTTGATTGTTGTGAATGATAAATGAGTTTGAGCGAGATTTAATTCAGCTTTTGCAGCGTCAAGTTTTGCTCTTGCCATTCTTTTTTCATTGATAGAAACAACATTGCTATTCGCTAAAGTAGTAGAGTTTTGTAATTCGATTTCTGCCTGAGCAACTTCTGCTTTAGCTTTCAAAACATCAGCTTGATATAATTGAGGCATAATTTTGAACAACACTTGTCCAGCCTGCACATGCTGACCTTCATCCACATATATTTTTTCCAGAAAACCTTTTTCCTGAGCTCGGATCTCGATGTTTTTTTCAGATCTGATTTGAGAAACGAATTCTTTGGTGATTACAGTATCCATTTTTACCGCAGATGTTACGGGATAAATGACTGTTTCTTCTTTTTCTTCTTTCTTGTCTTTACAGCTAAAGATGATCAGCAATGCGCTGAGAGCAACAGAAAATGTGACTCTATTGTTCATGATTTTCATTTTAAATAAATTTTATTTTTTTAATTAAGGATTGAATTAATGATCAAAAAGATCATCAAGTTCAGTGAAATATGGAATACGAGAAATTTCAAAAACAACAAGGGATGTTACCACTTTGGAATAAGGGTAATTTTGTTTTTGAAAAAGTGAAATTTAAATACGGATAGAACGCAGCAGAATAAACCTTTTTACCGAATAGATAATCGTTGCCGGCTCGTGAAAGATTTGCTTTTTGCGTTTGAAATAAACGTGTAAAAGATATCCCAAACCGAAAACAGCTAAAACTGCAATGGCGTTTAAGGAATTTGAGAGACTTAAATCGAGGTTGCTTTCTTCCGGAGAATCCAGAGAATCATTTGCCTGCTGAAAAGATGCCTTTTCGAGAGACTTATCGATGTGGTGTTTTTTTGCAAAAGAAAAAAGTTGTGATGCTATATTCTGATTTCCAAAATCTGGCTGGAAATCAAGTGATTGCTTATTCTCTGCCGTAAACAACAGAAATATGCACATCAATAAATATATAATTACTTTTTTCATTTTGATACTGCAAATTTACTCGCTTAAATGTTAACATCATCTTAAATATAAAAATTTAAGGAATTTTTAAGTTGAGACTTTATAATTTTTGTATTTTGTGAAATAATTACCTTTGTGATAATTCAATTAATTATAAATATCCAATGCCTCTCTACAAAGATCTTTCGGACGATGTTGCTACAATTCTGATTTGGGAATTTGACAAGAATGAAGTGTTAAATCCGGATATTTTGCTGGAACCTGAAAATCAGAATAAGATTCTGGGATATCATCCTAATAAAATTGCCGAGGTTCTGATGGTAAGAAAAATGCTGAAATCAGTTCTTCCAAACCATAAAATTCTATACAAAGAAGGTGGTGAACCTTATCTTTTTCCTAATGACCTTCAGATTTCCGTGAGTCATTCTTTCCCGCTGGCAGGTTTGGCGATTTCAAAAAATAAAATCGGAATTGATATCGAAAAACGGAAAGATAAGATCAAAAATATTCGTCATAAATTTATCCTTCACGAGAATAATTTCATTGATGATGCTGAGGAAGTCGATTTCTTAACAGCGATTTGGTGCGTAAAAGAAGCGCTTTACAAAATCCATCACAGCAAACATTGGTCATTGAAAAAGCATTACGATGTTTTACCTTTTAATTTACAGGAAGAATTGTCTGTAAAATGCAGAGTTTACGATGATGAGAATGAAGATTTCTTCAAAGCGAAAATCAATTTCTTTGATAATTATTGTTTCGCAGTTGTAGATTGATAGATTAGATATTCTTCAATAATTTTTCTCTGGTCTTTTGCCACGTCATAAATTAATTCCAAAAGTTCTCTGATGTTTTTAATCTCTGTCAAGTGACTCACGGTAAAAGTTCTATCATCAGAAATAGCTTGATTTTCCAATTCTGCTTTTCGTTTTTCTAATAAATCGGAAACGTGATCTTCTGGTTTTATTCTGCTGTCGAATTTGTTTTGTTCATCCAAATCTTTCTGAAAGAGTAGGGAAGAAGTCCTTAATAATTCTGCAGAAATCTTGATCTTCCAATTTTGAAAATCAATCTCAGGAAATTCGTGACCAGATTTTGCGTATTGAGATAAAGATGCCGTATATGCAGTAATTAGATGCGTTGTGGTTACAAACTGATGAACTGTTTCCAATTTTCTTTGCTGATTTTTCGGGTCAGAAATCATTCTTTGAAAGTTGTCCGAAAGATTTGCCAAATCGATAATTGCATTTTTTCTGCTTATTCTGAAATCCTGATCGTGAAGTTCTTTTTTCATAAAATGATCCATAATCAATCGGAAATAATCCAAATTGCTTTTGGAAGATTTTTTCATCAAGTCAAGATTCTGAGTATGTTCCCAAACCGGTAAAATAAAATAAGCTACCAAAAATGTAACGGCGCCACCAATCAACGTATCAAGAATTCTGTCTTTAAAAATAACATTCACATTTCCGGGTCTTAAAAAATTGAAAGAAAGGAAAATGTAAATGGTCATAAATAAAACTGCCCAGAAATATTTAGATTTCAACAAACTGAAACACAGAATCATACTCAATAAAAGAATGACCAAAATTGCGCCCGGATCTTTTACAAAATATAAAATAATATAAGCGATTACGCCGCCTGCAATAGTTCCGAAAAGACGAAGAAGATTTCGGTGTTTTGTGGTTGAGTAGGCAGGTTTTAAAATTGCAATGATTGTGATGAGAATCCAATAAGAATGCCCGATCCCAAGGATTTCAAACCTTGAAACTATGTAACCAATTAGTAAAGCAATCGTAACTCGGATTGCGTGCCGGAAATGTCCTGAATTGAGAGAAAAATTAGAGAAGAAAACCTTGAGATTCATCTTTTCTTCTTTTGGTAAAAACTTGGAATAATCCAATCCGGAAGATAAACTTTTTGCCAGTTTTTTATCCTGAGAATGAACAGTCAGAATCGTTTTTACTTCATCAGTAATTTCGGTAATTCTCATCAAAACCTGACGCATCATCATAAAATCTTCCAAGGTTTCCGATGAGAATCTCTGTGATCGATGGTCGAAGAAATCGTCGTAAATTTTCTTCAATTCATTATCAAAATTCGTGATCTGTCTGAATGCTAAACCGCTTTGAAGAGAAATTCCAAGATTGGTAATTTCATCTGCCATTACCAAAAGATAATCGTGGATTTTCTGGAGTAGAGTTGTGTCTCCAAAAATCTGATTCATTCTTTTATAATCATTTTCGGAAGTCAGAAGCTTATCAAAAAGATCGAAAGAATTAAGGAACATCAACATCAGAATCCTACTTTGAGTTGTAGATTCGTTAACAATCTTTCTGGTTTTGAAAACGATTTCTCTTGTGTCTTCCTGATGATTTTTAATCTTAATCTGTTGAGAAATTAATTGATTTAATAATTCGTTAAAGTCAGGACTTTTTGTGTAATATTTTGCTTTGATTCTTAAATAATCGGCTAATTCAAGATAATTCTCACCAACAACCTGACTCGCTAATTTGTAAGGTTGAAGTGTTGAAACGATCATAAATATGACGAAAAACCAAACGCATCCAAGGAAAAAGATAAATGAACTTTTGAGAATATCATCACCGGTCAAATGTCCATCAATAAAAATACTTAGAACAACCAACGCAATGGATCCGAAAGTTGCCAGTCGCAATCCATAAACACCAATCATCGAAAAGAAAAACCCGAAAATGATGATCTCAAGATAAACGGCAATTGGTAATTCCTTAACCAGACTTGCAAAAAGAGCAATTAAAAAGAAAGAAAAAATGGATAATATTAAAGTATTTCGTCTTCGGATAAATGGTCCTTGCTGATCCGTCAATCCAACAAAACTCGTCCCAAGTGGAAACAGAAAATATTCCTTTAACAATCCAAATTGTGCCAAGATAATACTTGGAATCACTATTGCCAGTGCGATTCTTGCTCCGGAATAGATATATTGACTGGTTAGGAATTTTTTGAGTTCGGAACTATAGTTCATATTGCAAATTTACGGAAAGTCTAAATTAAAATGGATATGTATGAAATTATGTTAATGCTAAAAAAAATGCCAAAGCAAAAGCTCTGGCAAAATTTATTTAAATGATTTTAAAATCGATTTAATTAATAATCCTGTGCGTTGTAAGTTTCGCTACCGATGTTCCAAGTTAAACCAAATCTCAATGTGTTATCCAAAGCTGAATTTAGTTTTGAAGTATTGATGAGGTATGAAAGATCTAATCCGAAAGAAGCATATTTAAAACCAACACCCACTGTGGCATATTGTCTAGCTCCTTGCTCAGGCGCTTCTGTAAAATATCCTGCTCTAAGTGCAAAAGTCTCATCATAAGAATATTCTGCAGCTCCACTGAACATGATGCTTTTTTTGTTTTTGAAAGATTTTCCAATACCTTCGATTACACCAACATTTGGAACGTCATATATAACTTCTCCATTTGTATCTTTACCAACCACTTCCGGACCTGCAACCAAGATTTTAGAAGCTTCACCAGTAAGGCTGAAACGGTTCATATCATCAATTAATAAGTCATAACCTAAGCCTAATCTCGCCATTGTCGGAAGATAAGATCTGGATTCTTCGTCACCAGTGTAATCCAATCTTGGACCTAAATTCTGAACAGCCCAACCTGCTTTTACTCTACCTTCATATCCACTGATACTCTCGTGTTTCGGAGACATATAGTATCCGGAAACGTCTACTGCAAAAGTATTAGCTGGTTTTAAAGTGTTGTCAGATCCAAAGCTACCACCAAGATCAGATCTAATGAATCTTCCGGTTACGGCCATTGAGTAATTATCTGTTAGCTTCAAACCGTAGGCAACATCAATAGAGAATTCGTTTGGTTTTGTAGTACCACGCTGGATAACTTCATTTCCTACAAATTCGGTCAAATCTACGTCACCCATATTGAAGTAATAGATACTCGCACTCAATGTAGAGCGCTCATCATCTCCTAAAAATGTGTAATAAGACCCATATAGTAAAAATACATCATTTGTAAGTTTACTCATATAAGGTGTATAGTTAACTCCAAATCCTGAAGAAACCTTAGCGAATGGATATTTCGCAGCATTCCAAAATTGAGAGAATACATCTGTAGATGTAACAACACCCTGATCTCCCATACCTCCCGCTCTTGCATCTGGAGAAATTCTCAGAAATGGTGCTCCGGTAAGAACCGGTTGAATGTTTTGAGAAAAAGCAAGGGCACTTACGCCGATTCCTAATCCTAAAAATAATCTTTTTGTTAAATTCATTTTTGTTCTTTTAAGGTAAAGTTTACCGATATATTATGTGTTTATTATTTTAATAAAACCATTTTTTCAACAGCTGTTGCACTTCCGGAACATTTCTCTTGATTTTGGCTGCGTGCAAATATCTTAAAAATATATGTACCTTTTGCTACTGTATCACCAAAATCATCTTTTCCGTCCCATTCTATTGCCTGTCTCGGTGTTCTGAAGCCTTGTAAGAAAGGTTCTGCCGATACAGTTGTGGAAAGTGTTCTCACTATTTTCCCTGTAATGGTATAGATTTGAACATTCACATCCAGTGCATCATCACAATTATGCTCAAATTGAACATAAGTTTTGTTTGTGAAAGGATTTGGCCAGTTTAGAAGTCTGTTTACAGTTAATTTTTTCTCCGTCTCATCTTTTACTACAAAGTTTAACGTAGATGAAGTAGAATTATTGTTGATGTCCCAAACTTTAAAAACCAATTGATGTTCACCTGGAGTCAAACTTTTCAGAGGGAAAGTTACAGACCCTTTTTGATAGTCTTTCAGATCTGTGAAACTACAACCATTTCCATCTCCAGAGGCGAAATAATCATTGATAGATGTTGTGTTAATGACATCGCCATCTAAGACGAAGGTTATATCGTGACCAATTCCAGCTCCAGTAGAATTAATTCCCATATTGTCTTTGACACAAGCTAATAACATTGGGTTTTGATCTGTTATACCACCATTGGCGAAATTCGTATTGTTCATATAAAGATTGACACCCGGAGCTTCATTATCATTGATTCCATTTGGATTAATAGATCCTATCTTTTGCACTTGGTTTACAAAAACATCGTGTGCAATTTTACCAGTTGATTTTGCATCTGAGAAATTTTCGGCATAAACTAAGATTCTTCCGGCTCCTACTTCATAATTAATATCTTTTGGAACGTAAAATTCTACAGTGTAAATACCTTTTTCGACTTTTCCAGAAGCTTTTACAATAGCACTTGGTTCTTCTGTAAAGTCATATTTCATTACAGCGTATGGAAAAACGTTTGGATCAACATTATCGTTATTCAATGTTGTTTTTTTAACTTTTTTATCAAAAATATTGACAGCAACACGACCGTTAAAAGATTCATCCAATGTTGTACCGTCAGATTTTACAATATGACCTGTTATTTTAATAAAATCTAATGCCCTTATTTTATCGGGATCAGGTTTTTCAATGTTATCAATTTTAACTAATCTTTTTGGTCTGCTCATTTTCATGGCAGGATCTCCTAAAAAGTTGACTTTTAAAGGGTCAAAAGAAGAACCATAAGAAGAAAAGTTGTAGTACTCTTTTCTGGCATTAAGATGTGCATCTCCTATTGAAATAAATTCATCTGATGTAAGGGAAAATAAATTTTTTGTAAAAATCGGTGTGAATTTTCTACCATAATCAACACTTATTTTTCGACTAGATGTAATCATATTTGCTGCACCCCCTGTGCTAAGTTTGATAAGTTGTTCTCCCACAGAATTTGTATTAGGTTCATCCCAAAGTGTAAATTCACAAGTGATAGTAGATACAAAAGGGAATCGGCTATAAACAGAAGTGAAATTATTAAAACCTTGGACTTCCGTTGATGTAAGTACTCTTTCCTGAGCCCACCCGTTGATACCTCCGTGTCCGAAATAAAATAAATATAAGCTATTGCCTACATCATTTGTAATAGCTTGGTTTACTTGAGGATATCTAGGACCGCCGGCACTTGTAACACCAGGAAATGCATCCAGATACAATTTTCGTATGTTATATTCTGGTTTATCATTATCTGTAAAGTTTTGATTTATAGCATAATCTACTAAATAATGAAAGGGGCCAGGTACATCTTGGCCATTAGGTTGTTTAGGACCAGTTCCTTCATAATCATCATCTGCTACAAAGTCAAGTTTCATTCTCCATTCTCCAAAAGGATTAGATTGACCAGGTAATGCATTATAATATGCCAAGGTCTTGTCTATCATGACTTTAGCTTCTTGGATATTGGCGGCTGGCAATCTTCCGATTGGTAAATCAGGAATTTGGGTCAAGTTATTGACAGATTGTGGTTTTGTCATTACGAAATAATCATCAGTAACGTAGGAGTCTGTCAAATTTGCGCTGTTTTCACTTTGGTAACTAGGAATTATATCCGTGTTATTTGCAATTCGGTTTTTGTAATCATAAGAAGTGTCTCCCAATATAAAAACATATTTCAGTGAGCCGTAAGGTGTATTTAGTTTTGTAATAAAATCTCTAATTGCAGTTACATCTTTGCTACCACTACTGAATTCGTTATATATTTTGTTAACATCTACGACCTGAGCATTATACCCATTAATAGATTGGTGGTATGTTGCTAATCTCTGCGCTTGTGCAAAAAATGATGGCTGAGTAATGATAAGATAATCAACATTTTTAAGAGATGCAAGATCTTGATTTTCAATTTTGCCTACAAAACTCGGCTCAAATGCAGCAGAGTTTTTAAAGGCAGCAAATTCATTATTGAAAAAAGTGCTACCAGCTATATATCCGAAGTTAAATAATGTATTTTGAGCATTTTTATTCGTCACTCTTTTAGCATTTGTAACATCTGAGACATCCCAAACCTGATCTATTCCAGAAGCATTGGATATAGAAAAACCAAAAGTCTCTCCGGAACCTTCGGGAATACTAAAATCCCTAAAATTCATTTGAGAATTATTAAAGTTCAGATCCTCTTTATACTGAACTTCTGCATAATCAAAGTAAAAAGCCCCATTTGGATTAGCACTCAAATTGGTTGAAAAATTAAATTTCAAACTATTACCACTCTGGTTGAATACAGTAGCAGCTTGTAAAACTTGCAAATAAACATCATCTTTACCAACTATGGCTGTTGAGGGAATGCCTCCATTAAATCTGGATGTTACCTGTGCTAATTGAGCATTCAGTCCAACGACTCTGCTTCTGAATTTTATAGGATCATCCGGTTGGATAGGGCTTCTGGTGGTGAACACTACCTCTTTAGTATTGGGAATAGCATCTCCAGTCCATGATTTTCCGAGTTTCATCAAGTTATACTTCTCTTCGTTTATTACTTGATAATCATCATATCGTGTCGTTAAATCTTGCGGTAAGCTAATGTCTAGAGTTTGAACTCTTTTACCAGGTCCAATATCGAAGTTTATAAAATAGTAAGAATAATCTTCGTAAATATTTACATAATTATTTGAATAATCAAGTTTCCTCTGATCAATTCTTTTATTTCCGTTTCCGTTTGTCTGATCATAAAGATTATAACCATTGGGACCTTGCGCATAAAATAATGCATAATCTGAGTCATTCCATACACCGTCATCTTCCCCGATTACTTGTATTGCGTCCTCTTGCAATGCATCAAAACGGCTGTCTCTATTATCTTCTGGTAACATTATTCCACCGTTACCATAAATTCTGAAATTTTTTGGATTGATACCTGAAGCATTAATACCATTTTGTTGTAAAAATTGTTTTGTAATTTTAAAAATTCCAGATTTGTCAACCTTTATTTTATAGAATGCTCCAGATTTTAAAGGATTATCAGAAGTACCATATTTATTATTGTTTTTATATAACTCAGAAGTTTTTTTTGTAGTTTTAGTAATGTTAAAAGAGATTAATTTGTAAATTTTATTATTCTCATATTTTATTGTTTCTACACTTACATTAGCATTTTCTTCATTTGTCGTTTCATTGAAAAAATAATTAATACTATTTCTAGGTGATGCAGAAAGTGAGCTGACGCGAAGATCTTTGACATCTTTAGAGGCTAATTCCTGCCATTCAAACTGATCCAGTTTTACCTCATTGCTGGTTTTAATGTTAAAATTGACAAAAATAGTTTTAGAGTCTACTTGATAACTATAATTAGTGAAAAAAGGATAGATCAATTTTTCTGTTCCGTAATCCATTTCTTTATAACCTTCCCAAGCAAGATTAATCTTCTGAGCATACCCAAAAACAGAAAAAACATAAAAAGCTAAAATATAAAATTTGAATTTCATCAATGTAATTTTAATTAGAATACAAAATAAACGATTTTTTTAAAAAAAAGGTATATAATAAAATTAAATTATCTGCGTTTTATCAAAAAAAGACAAACAATATTTGATTAATCAAAGAATTTACTTTTTCTTTGTACTTTGAAAATTTCTATACCACATTATGAAAAAAACTAAGTTGTTTTCGATCATTACTTTTAGCGCTACACTACTTTTAGTAAGTTGTGGGGGCGGAGGGAACTCGAAGAAAGGAGGCGGTACAAAAGGTTTTGTGAGCAAAACTGGATGGAAACCAAACGAAAAAGACGGGTGGTTCTTCTCTGCAAAACAGCAAAAACCAAAAGCTTGGCCAGGGATGGTTTATGTAGAAGGAGGAACTTTTACCATGGGATTGGTAGAAGACAATGTAATGCATGACTGGAATAATACGCCAAGAAGAATGCAGGTCAGCTCTTTCTTCATCGGAGATACAGAAATTACAAATTCTGAATATAGAGAATATACGACTTGGCTTAAGTTTGTTTTTCCTTCCTCAGATCCAAGCTTCAAACACATTTATACAGGATCTTTGCCAGATACTTTGGTTTGGAATAATAAATTATCAAGAAATGATTATGCAGAAACATATTTCCGTTCTCCGGAATATGATTATTATCCTGTAGTTGGAGTTTCTTGGTTACAAGCTACAAAATATTGTGATTGGTTAACTGAAAGAGCTAATGAGAGAGCACTTATGAAGCAAGGAGTTATTTCTAAGGATATCTACTCTGCGGATAAAGCTGCAACAGCTGGTGCAACTTTCAATATGGATAAATTTAAATCCAATGATGCAGAATTAGATTCTTATATCGATAAAGAAAAGCTTAAGAAAAGAAGTGGTATCAAAACCTCTAATGAGAAAATTGCCGCAGCTAACAGAAATGCAGCTTCTGGAGTTGTAGAAAAATTCAGACTACCTACAGAGGTTGAATGGGAATTTGCAGCTCTTGGTCTTCAAAAAGAAAGAGAGTATAATAACTACTTAGGTAAGAATACTCAATTAGATAAAATTAAAGGAACCAAAGGAAGAAATAGAGGAATGTATCTTGAAAACTTCAAGATGGGAAGAGGGGATTATTCTGGTGTTGCTGGTTGGAAAAATGATGGTTCTCCTACAACTGCTGACGTTAAGCAATATCCTTCCAATGATTTAGGAATCTACGGAATGTATGGTAACGTTGCAGAATGGGTAGCTGATATTTACAGACCAATGATTGATGAGGAATTCAGTGATTTCAACTATTTCAGAGGTAATGTAGTAGTACAGGCAGTGAAGAATGAAGATGGTTCTTATAAAAAAGTTGGTAATGTTGATATCAAATATGATACACTTGCAGATGGACGTTTAGTTTACAAAGGATTACCAGGAGAATTCGAAAGAAAAACTGTAGAAGACAACAGAAACTATAGAGATGGAGATTATCAGTCTTCACTTGATGCAGGTGGAACTCCACCTAGTGATAGTACAGAATTTGATATGTACAACTCTGTAAAACCAAAATTTATTGTTAATAAAAATGGAAATGTTGTATTAGAAAAAGCTAAGACTAAAGCAACTTCTCAAATCAATGATTACAGTAGAGTAGTGAAAGGAGGTTCTTGGTTAGATTCAGCTTATTGGTTGGATCCGGGACAAAGAAGATTCAAAAACCAGACAAAAGGTTACGGATGGGTTGGTTTCCGTGTAGCACAAGATGCTAAGAACAACAAAGCCGGGCGTACAAAAAGATAATTAATTATCATTATAATATCAAAACAGCAGAATTTTCTGCTGTTTTTTTTATTTCAAATCACAGCATTTGTTTATTTTTGATTTATGAATATAAGTGAGTTTTATCCTATTTATTTACAAAGTAAGAACGTTGTAATCGATAGCCGAAAAGTTGAATCTGGAAGTTTATTTTTTGCATTCTCTGGAGAAAATTATAACGGTGCAGAAAAAGCAAATGAAGCAATACAAAAAGGCGCTTTAGCAGTAATTGTTGAAGACGAGAAATATTTGAATCCAGAAAAAAATATTTTCTTTGTACCTTCAACTTTGATATTCTTGCAGCAATTATCAATATTACATCGTGACCAACTTAATATTCCAATCATCGGACTTACTGGGAGCAACGGAAAAACTACAACCAAGGAATTAATTAGTACAGTTTTATCTAGCAAATTCAAAACGCAATATACTTTTGGAAATCTGAATAATCACATTGGTGTACCCTTAACATTGCTTTCTATAAAAAAAGAACACGAGATTGCTGTTATAGAAATGGGAGCTAATCATCAAAAAGAAATCGAAATGTTGTGCGAAATTGCTAAGCCAAATATTGGTTACATTACCAATTTTGGAAAAGCACATCTTGAAGGTTTTGGTGGTTATGAAGGCGTTATCAAAGGGAAATCGGAGTTGTATAATTATCTTAAAAATAATAATCAACAGATTTTGGTGAATGAGAATGATTCAATTCAAAAAGAAAAAACCGAGAATTATTCTTCGAAAATAACTTTTGGAACTTCGAATTCTGATTACCAATTCGAACCCATTTTTAAAGATTATTTTGTAGGTTTGAAGTATCAAGAAACCGAAATTTTATCTAATCTTACTGGTAAGTATAATTTCGATAATATTTCTGCAGCGGTTGCATTAGGACTTCATTTTAATTTAAATATTGAAGAAATAAAAACTGCAATAGAGAATTATGTGCCTTCCAATATGCGTTCCCAGGTTCAGAAAAAAGGTGATAAGACTTTGGTTTTGGACACTTACAATGCAAATCCAAGTAGTATGCAGGTTTCTCTGGAAAATTTTAAAAATTTTGAAGGAACTAAAACTATTATCATTGGTGATATGTTGGAATTGGGCGAAGAAAGTTTGAAAGAACATCAAACCATTATCGATTTTGCCAAGTCTTGTAATTTTGATGAAATTATCACAGTTGGGTCATATTTCAAATCGGTTTATCACTCCGAAAATGCCTTTGAAAGTACATCGGAATTGATAGAAAGATTGAAGTCAAATCCTGTTAATAATGATAATGTTCTCTTAAAAGCTTCTCGAGGAATTGCCCTAGAAAAGATTATTGACTTTTTATAGAAACAGAAAACCTCAATTACTATTGAGGTTTTTTATTTTTAAAATCACTAAGGATTAACTTGATATTTTGAAAAGTTGAAGGCAAAATTTCGCTTTCTACTTCTTCTTCATTTTTCCAGCCGACTTCGTTGATACCTTCTTCTATTTGCGGTTTCGGAGTTTCATTACCCGCATAGAACATTTCAAACCAATAGGTTGTTTTCAAGACTCTTTCGCCATTTCTTTCCGTATAAATATGATATGTAGAATTGATGAAATCCTTCAGTTCCAAATCAAAGATTCCACATTCTTCTTCCACTTCTCTTACAGCAGCAAGTTCCCGAGATTCGCCTTTTTCAATTTTACCTTTCGGAAGATCCCATTTTCCCAGACGATGTATGAATAGAATTTTATTTTCCTGATTCAAAACAATGCCTCCGGCAGCTTCTATATTTCTGAAAAAAGCTTTGAAGTCAGCCCAAAGTTGCTCAATGTTATCATGATAAATATTCAAGCCTTGTGATGGCGTATTTGTAAGCAGATCGATAGCGAATTCAAAGCTATGTGTTCCATCGTAATTCAATGTTTTCGGGCTGTTTTGAGGTTCTGAACTCAAAACTATTTTTTTTTCATTGATAAAAACTTTATACATTTGTAGGGCTTTTGATATTAATACAAAAATATAAAAAATGAATTTAGAAGGACGAAAAATTATAGTAAATAAATCTTCATCAGAATTGGCAGGAATGCTGAAAAATCCACAAGATTACAAGGATCTGATGCCGGAAGGTCTTCAGAGTTTTGAAGCGAGAGAAGATGGTTTCAAATTCGGACTGAAAGGAATGCCGGAAATCGCGCTTAAGATCGATAATGTTTCTGATAAAGAAGTAGTTCTGAAATCTGCAAGTTCAAGTTTAGACTTCGCTTTGACTGGATCAATGAATGCTTTGAACGAGAATCAAACTGAAGTTCAGTTATTATTTGATGGAAAATTTAATCCTTTCATAAAAATGATGGTTGAGAAACCGCTTCAGAATTTCATTAATTCTTTGACAGATAAAATCGAGCAACTTTAATTAGCTATTAATCCGGACGAATGATCTCTCAAACTTCCGGTTGCTGATGACAAAACATTATTGAGGCCAAGTGATCTCAAAACTCCCATAAAAGCAAAAATCAAAGCTTCTTTGTATTCAATAATTTCTTTCGAAGGAATGTTGATTTCGGTTTTGGTCTTTGCTTTTATCTTTTCTATCAGATAACTGTTGTAAGTTCCACCGCCTGTAATCAATACATTTTTAATTTCAAATTCATCAAATATCTTCGCAATCTGAATCGCTGAATGTTCTGTGAAAGTTGCCAGAAGATCTTCCGATTTTTGATTTTTAATTAATGGTAAAACTTGCTCATTAATCCATTCGATTCCCAAAGATTTCGGTGCATTTTCCTGATAGAATTTTAATTGATTCAATTCATTTAAAAGTTCATAATCTATAATTCCTGACCTTGCCAAATCACCATTTTCGTCATATTTTTTTCCCAGTTTTAAAGCAAGATCATTTAAGATAATATTGACCGGACAAATATCGAAAGCAATTCTTTTTCCATCTCTCTTCAAAGAAATGTTGGAAAATCCACCAAGATTAAGACAAGCATAAAACTCCGAGAATAAAAGTTCATCACCAATCGGAACCAAAGGCGCACCATTTCCCTCAAGCAGAACGTCCTGACTTCGGAAATCGTAAACTACGGTTTTATTGGTTTTGATTTTAATTGCTCTTCCATCGCCAATTTGTAAAGTGAATTTATTTTTTGGCTGATGAAAAACTGTGTGCCCGTGAGACGCAATCAGATCAAGTTTTGTAATCTTATTTTCTAAAATAAATTCTTGCGTTTCCTCACCAAGATAAAATCCATATTCAGAATTTAACTCTAATAATTTTTCACTGGAAAGGTGAATCGCATTTTTGAGATTATTTTCCCAATCAAAAGAGTAGGGAATTGTTTCACATTTTAAAATTTCGAAAGTCCATTTGGAATCATTTCTGATGAATTTTGAATAACAGATATCCAAACCATCAAGGCTTGTTCCCGACATCAAACCGATTGCATAAAAACTTTGATTTTCCACTTTGTAAAGTTAATTATAAAAGCGATTAGCCAAGAAATGATTATTTGCTTGTAGCTGGTAAATTGGTAGAATTGAAACTTCCGGAATTGTTGAAAAAAGTATATTCGGAGAAGTCATCTTTTGCAACCATTCCGTGTGCGCCAACGAGAATATTACCGTCTTTGTCAGAAACGTAAACGGTGTCTTTGGTGTACATTTTTTTGTTTCTTTGATCCCAATTAATAGTTTCTGTGACAAAGGTTTGACCTTCTGTGGTAATTATTTTCACACGACCTTTTGCAAAATAAAAATTTTTCTTGATGTTATTTTTTGCATATTTTGCCCAAATTTTTCCAGGAACTTTCGGATTTTTTTTGTCAAAAAACTCCAAGTAAATTCCCTTTCTAGCTTCGATATAAGGCGAATCTATAAGTTCGTATTGTTCTATCAAAGGTGCTTTGAATCTTACTTTTACAACTCCGGAATCCCTTTGAATAATCGTCCCGTTGTGGATCACTGTAGATGCGAAATTGGTTTTCTTATTCGTATTGATCTTCGTAAGATCTTCTTCACAAGACTGAATAAGAAAAAACATCAGCAACAAAAATAGATGTTGTGATGTTTTTAAGTTATATATTTTGAAATAATAATCTTTCATAGATTATTTGAGAAGTTCATTCATTAATTATAATATCTCTTCTCAAACCATTTACTGGCAAAGTTAACGCCAATTCTCAAGTTTACAAAATTTTGACGGATCATATTATTATCAAGTGTTCCTCTTTTTCCAACTTCTATCCCAAGATCCAAACTGCTCATACGGTTGATTGTACTTTTTTGGAAAGGTAATGTAACACCTGCTGTTACAGCATATTTGTTGATATTAGTTCCGTTGATTTGTAGGCCTCCTTTTTCATAATAAGCTCCATATCTATAGATGATTCTGGAAAAATATGAACGGAAGTTGTTAAAGTTTGGCAAATACCAACCTCCAACTGCGTATCTGTAAGAATCCTGATAGTTAAAAGGTTGTCCAAGGAAATTAATACTTTCTCCTTTTTTATAATCTAACTGAGTTCCCAAAAACCATTTTGTTTCTTTTCCGTAACCGATACCCAAAGATCCTTCTTGTGGAAGAAATTTCTTATCGTAATTAACTTGGTCTTCTATGATAGTTTCGTATCCTTTTGTCTCTCCAACAAGATAATAATAAGTGCTGTTGGTATATCTGTTTTTCAGATTTCCACTGTTACCAATTGTGTAAGTTGCACCAACGGTAAGTTTGTGATCATTTGCCAGTTTTTTCTGATAAGTTGTTCCCAAAGTAAAATTAAACGCTTTTACTCTGTAACTATTAGAATATCCACTAATCAATTCTGCACCTGAAAAAGCGACTTCTTCTATATCATATAACTTTCCGAAGTAGAAATTAGATCTAAGACCTACTGCAAATTCAGTATTGATCTGATAAGAAAGTGCTGCCTGAACAGTATTAAGAGAACCTTCACCGTGGAAGTTGTGAACTTCATTGATATCATTACCGGTAAGTTCCTCTTTCGTAGCTTTACTTGTTACTATGTCATAACTCTTGGAGCTATAAGGCTGGAATCCCAAACCGAATTTCACTTTTCTGGAAATAGGGAAAGCAATACTTACATTGGAAAGATAAGTAGAATGCTTATTGCTTTTCAGATTATTAAAGTCCGATCTGTAATAATTATTCTCATTAGTTCCTTCTACCTTTAGTGTTGTCAATTCCAAATTGGTATTTGCAGCCGGGTTTTTGAAATTAAAACTGTTGTTAAAATCCCATACATAAGCTGTAGAGATACCTCCCATTGCATTTATGTCAAGTGTATTATCATATTTCACATCTCCAATCCCATAAGCTCCGTAAGGCGAGTTTCCAATACTTTGAGCATTTAGGAAATATCCTGCAACCAATGATGATAAAACAAAAATTCTTTTCATATGTTGATATTGATTGTTTTTTTTAAGGGTAATATGGATCGCTGTATATTCATTTATGTGTGTATGACTTGAATTTTGGCGACCTTATCCTTTAAAATTTCAATCCGCAAATATCTTAATTAATAATGAATTGCAAAAATATATTTCGGTTAAAGTTTGTTAAGTAATTTCGATGGTTTATGAGGATTTGACGATTGATGGTCTATATTTTAAGATAAATGAGTTTTAAGGAGTTCTATATATACTATGTATTATAGTTAAAAATATGAATGAAAAATGAGGAAAAATTTAAAAATAAAAACCTGAAAAACTTACTGTAAGTGATATCAGACTTTCTGTCAAAATATTATCTTTGCTGTTATGAAATGGGAACAGATCATTGGGCAACAGGCTCTCAAAAAAGTTTTACAGGATAGTATAGACAATTCAAGAGTTGGTCACGCACAGCTTTTCTTGGGGGAAGAAGGTTATGGTGTTTTACCTTTGGCTTTGGCAATGGCTCAGGCTATTTTCGAAAAAGAAAACCCATCATCTGTTCACAAAGTTGAGAACCTGAACCATCTTGATTTACATTTCAGTTTTCCTGTTTTTTCTGAAAAGAATGTTTCATTAAGTAAGCGCTATTTTGACCAATGGCGGGAAATGGTTTTGGAAAATCCATATTCATCTTTTGATGACTGGACCAGCTTTTTGGAATCCGAAAACAAACAGTTTTTTATCTCTGCGGACGAAGCAGAAGATATTGGGCAGCGTTTTCTCCTGAAAAGTTTTGAAGGCGGAAGCAAGATCCTTATCATTTGGCGAGCAGATAAAATGAACGATTCTGCGGCCAATAAAATTCTGAAGTTTCTGGAAGAGCCACCAAAAAATACTTATATCATTCTTTGTGCGCCAACAGCTAACGATATTCTTCCGACAATTTTATCACGATGTCAGCTTGTAAATGTTCCAAGAATTAATGATGAGGGTATTATCAGCAATCTAAAGAATAAAGAGACAGCAAAAGAGGTTGCATATCAAGTACAAGGCGATTGGAATCTTGCGGTATCGTTATCCGAAAATAATGTTGGAGCTTCAGAGTTTGAGACTTTTTTTATTCAATGGGTTCGGAATGCATTTCAGGCAAAGAAGAAGCCGGAAGTTCTCCGCGAAATCGTAAAATGGGCTCGCCAAATTTCCGAATGGAACCGTGAAAAACAAATGAAATTCCTCAATTACTGTATCGAGATTTTCCGATTAGCAATGCTTCAGAATTATGGCAATGATAATTTGGTCTACAAAAAACTTTCAGAAGGTAATTTTAATTGGCCGGCATTTTCAAAATTCATTCACGGAGCAAACATCGTTTCCATTGTTGAAGAAATTACAGATGCGTCTTACCACATTTCCAGAAATGCCAATTCTAAAATCGTTTTGACTGATATGGGGATTAAATTGACGAGATATATTCATAAGGCTTCAAGTTAAAGTTAGATATAAAATTCTGTTTATGAGTTTGTTATTGATTTTTGTTTAAATTTATATCAAATTAATAATCAGAAAAATGAAAAAAGTAATCCTCTTCACTTCCGTTGCTTTAGCGAGCGGAGTTTTGTTCACAAATATTTTCAATTCGATGGTTATTTCTGAAGCTGTCAAAAGTGATATTCCAAATTCTGTGGTAGCCGCAAGAGAATATTTCAAAACGGTAAATCCTGGCGATTTCTTCAAAATATTTTCGCCGGCAACTCAAGTTCTGACTTTATTATCTCTTATTTTATTTTGGAAAACAGGAAAGTCTGTTCGATTATTTTTAGGAATTGCGTTGTTGTGTTATATTTCAGGAGATATTTTCGCTTTTACTTATTTCCATCCTCGGAATGATTTGATGTATCTCTCAGAACCAATTCTTGATAACGAAACACTTAAAACTATCTCATCAGAATGGAGTTCTATGAATTGGATAAGGTCTTTCGTGCTTTTTGTTGGCGTTGTTTTTTCATTTTTAGCAGTTGATAAAGTTTATTTATTGAAGCAAAATTCTTTTTAATTAAAATATTTCAAAATCCACAAAAGCTTTAATCTTTATTTATAACATCAATAATTCATTAATAAAAATTTAATCAATCAAACATTTGTTTGATTGATTTTTTGTTTTAAATTTGCATCGTTAATTTTAAAATATGCCAACAAAAGAAGAACATATTATGATGGCCGCGGAAAAACTCTTCGCTGCCAATGGGTATAATGGGACTTCGGTAAGAGATATTGCTGCAAAAGCCAAAGTGAACGTCTCTATGATTTCCTATTATTTCGGATCCAAAGAAAACCTAATGGAAGAGCTTTTCAAATGGAGAATGGAAGAAGGACTCAACTTCGCGAAAAATATCGTGGAAAATAATGACTTTACAGAAATCGAAAAGATTGATGCTTTCATAGATAATTTTGTAAATCGTGTTCAAAGACTGAGAGATTTCTTTTTATTGGTTCATACCCAGCAGGTTATAAGTCAGAATAAGAATATTCAGAATTTCCTCAAAGCTTCAAAAATCAATTATATAGAGATTAATGAAAAAATTGTAGAAATCGGATTGGCAAAAGGTGTTTTTACAAAAAGACCTTCATATCATTTCTTACAATGCACCATTTCCGGAACGATCTTCAATGCAATGCACGGAATAAAAATATATAAGGAATACCTCAAAAAGCACAATCAGGATTTCGATGAAAAGCAGTACGAAGGTCAATACTTTACAGAAGCTGCAAATCATGTGAAAACTATCGTGAGATCTCTAGTCGGTTATCAGGAAAATTAAACTACACTCAATTATAATAACAATAATGCAAACAATGAATAAGTTTTTAACAGCAATTATTCTTGTCGGAACTTTTGGTTTCTTCTCTGCTCAGGAGAAGCGAACTATAAGTCTTCAGGAAGCGGTTAAATTAGGGATTGAAAACAGCAAACATCTAAAAATAGACCGCGCTCAGATCGAAGAATCCACAGCCAATCTTTTGGCAGCGAAGAACAAACAATTACCGGAACTGACGGTTTCTGGAAGTTATTTGTATTTACCACTAGAACCACATGTTGACCTTAAAATCCAGGGAATGTCTGGTGGCGGACCAAAAGTAAGTAATGTACTTTATGGTTCTGCAAACGTTTCCGTTCCGATTTATTCAGGCGGAAGGATCAAATACGGGATCAAATCGGCAGAATATCTTGTTGAAGCTTCCAAGCTGAATGCTGAGAACGATAAGAATGCAATCGCCTACAATATTTCTCAAGCCTACAACAACTTGTTCAAAGCAAATGAGGTTGTAAAACTTCTGAAGGAAAATCTGACTTCGTCTCAAAAGAGAGATCAGTCTTTCATTAAGTTAGAAAACAATGGCGTGATTGCAAGAAATGACCGTTTGAAAGCACAACTTCAAACTTCGAATATCGAATTGCAATTGATGGAAGCTGAGAACAATTACAGCATCGCCAACATCAATATGGATTTGTTGTTAGGACTTCCTGATAATACAGAGATCGAAGTTGATTCCAATTACATCGGTGAAGATGACCTTACAAAACCGGATGATTATTATTTGAATCTGGCTAGAGAAAACAGAAATGATCTGAAGGCTTTAGACTATCAAAGAAAAGCAGCAGCGCTTGGAAGTAAATCTGCAAAAGCGGAAAACCTTCCGTCGTTAGCTTTCACAGGTGGTTATGTTGCGGCAGATGTTCCGAAGCTTCTAACCATTTACAATGCTGTAAATGTGGGTGTTGGATTGCAATACAATCTTTCAAATATTTGGAAAAAGAACTCCAGTTATGTCCAGTCCAAAGCTAAAGAGCAAGAGTTGGCAGCGAATAATGATTTGCTAAATGACAACGTAACTTTAGAAGTGAGACGTGATTATCAAAATGACCTTTACGCTCACAAGAAGATCGATGTTTATCAAAGAGCATTGGAGCAGGCAGAGGAAAATTACAGAATTACACTTAATAAATATAATGCAGGATTGGAAACGATCACCAATCTTCTGGATGCTGACACAGCAAAAATTACAGCGAACGTCAACGTTGTAACTTCAAAAGCGGACGCAGCTTTGGCTCACAAAAAATTATTACAAACTACAGGAACTATCAATAACTAATTATAATAAACTATCAATAAAATGGCACAAGACAATATAAAATTCGAGCAGGGAGAAGTTCCTGTGAAAAAGAAAAAAAGTCCGGTTTTCTACATCGTACTTACAGTTGCAATTTTGGCAGCGGCTTTCTTCGGTTTCAGACAATATCAATATGGGCAAGCTCACGAGGAAACGGATGATGCACAGGTTGCTGCAGACGTTAGTCCAGTGATTTCCAAAATTTCAGGTTACATCTCAGCAGTTAAAGTAAAAGACAATCAATTTGTGAAGAAAGGAGATACATTGATCATCCTTGATAACAGAGATCAATCTATGGCTCTTTCTCAGGCTGAGGCAGCTTTAGGAACAGCTCAGAGTAATGTTTCATCCGCTAATGCAGGATCAGTTGCTGCAGCTTCAGGGATTAATAATTCTAAAGCAGCAGTTCAAACAGCCAACGCACAGATCGAAGCCGCAAAAGTGAATGTTTGGAGAACAGAGCAGGATATGAAAAGATATACTGAATTGGTAAAAGACCACACGATCACGCAACAACAATATGAACAAGCGTCTGCAGCTTATCAAACGGCTCAGAAACAACTTCAGGTTTTGATGGATCAGAAGAATCAGGCCAATGTACAAACTGGTGTTGTAACTTCCCAATCAAACGCAACTTATCAGAATGTAGGCATTGCCAACTCTCAGTTGAAACAAAGACAAGTGGATGTAGAAAATGCAAAACTGAATCTTTCTTACACAGTGATCACAGCGAAAGAAAGTGGTTATGTTTCTAAAATTCCTGTTCAGGCAGGACAGTTTATCCAGGCTGGTTCTCAATTGTTCAGTGTTGTATTGAGCAATCAGAAATGGGTGGTTGCCAATTTCAAAGAAACGCAGGTTGAAAAAATGGTGGAAGGTCAAAAAGTAGAGATCGAGATCGATGCTTATCCTGATCAGAAATTCCAGGGAACAATTAGTTCATTCTCTCCGGCAACAGGTTCTGCGTTCGCATTACTTCCACCGGACAACGCTAGTGGAAACTTCGTAAAAGTAGTTCAAAGACTTCCTGTGAAGATCACGTTTGATAATCTTAACGAAGATATTATGAAGAAACTTCGCGTGGGAATGAATGTTCAAACGACGGTTTCCCTTAAGTAATTAAAAAATTAAAAGATTTAATGATTAAAAAATTAAATCAACATTCACTGAAGATTTTAAATTAAAGAAAGAAATAATCTTTTAATACTTTAATTTTTTAATATTTAATAAAATTAAAATGCAAGACGATTCATTAGTAGAATATGGATTCCGCAGAACCATTATTACTATCACAGCCATTATGTGTGCCCTTCTGGAGATTGTGGATTCCACGATCGTGAATGTGGCTCTTAATGAGATGAAAGGTAATCTTGGCGCCACACTTTCCGAAGTGGGTTGGGTCATCACTGCTTATGCCATTGGTAACGTAATTATTGTTCCGATGACAAGCTGGCTGTCTCAGCAGTTCGGGCGTAGAAATTACTTTGCAGTTTCCATCATCATATTCACGATTTTTTCTTTTCTCTGTGGTAATGCAACCAATATTTGGGAACTTGTATTTTTCAGGTTTATGCAGGGAGTCGGCGGTGGAGCACTTTTGGTGACTTCACAGACGATCATTACAGAATCCTATCCGGTTGAGAAAAGAAGTATGGCTCAGGCTATTTATGGTTTGGGAGTAATTATTGGTCCAACTCTTGGACCACCTTTGGGAGGTTATATTGTTGATAATTACAGCTGGCCTTTTATCTTTTATATCAACATTCCTTTAGGCATCATCGCCACATTATTGACGATACAGTTTGTGAAAAGTCCAAAATATTCCGAGAAACGTTCAGCTTCAGATGTCGATTGGGTTGGGATTGGATTGTTGGCAGTATTTGTGGGATCATTACAATACATTCTGGAAAGAGGCCACGAGGACGATTGGTTTGAGAGTAAAGCGATTTTGTTTTTAACGATCAGTGCTGTTGTCGGATTTATCTTATTCATCTGGCGAGAGTTGACATTCAAATATCCGATTGTAGAACTTAGAGTTTTGAAGAACGGAAATCTGAGGATCGGGACTATTATGTCCTTCGTTTTAGGATTTGGTTTATATGGATCCACATTTATTGTTCCGCTTTACACGCAGAGTATTCTCGGCTGGACGGCGTTGCAATCAGGCGCATTAATGATTCCAGCAGCATTGACCACCGCTTTTATGATGCCGATCATTGGACAGTTGCTTACAAGAGGAGTCAAACAGCAAATCTTGGTGGCATTAGGATTATTGATATTCTTTATCTATAGTTTTTGGGGTTACAAGATCATTACACCAGATACAGGTAAAGATGCGTTCTTCTGGATGTTGATCGTCCGTGGAATGGGATTAGGATTATTATTTATTCCAATTACATCATTATCATTAAGTACTTTGAAAGGACCAGAAATTGGCCAAGGAGCAGCGTTTACAGGAATGATGCGTCAGTTGGGAGGTTCATTTGGGATTGCTGCGATCACGACATTCATTGCCAACAAAAGCGAACTTTATAGAAGCACGCTTGTAGCACATTTAGATGTTAATGATCTGGATGTTCAGCAAAGAGTTGCGGGACTCAAGGCTAGTTTTATTGCCAAAGGAATGGCGCCGGACAAAGCGCTTCAATCGGCTTATCAGATTTTGGATTATGGCGTTACGAAACAGGCAACGGTTCTGTCTTATATGGACGTTTTCCTTTATTTAGGATTGATGTTTCTCATCTGTATTCCGTTTGTATTATTTGTAAGAGAACGCAAAGGCAAGGGCGAGAAGATCGACCTTAGCTCAGCGCATTAATATTTATTTTTAGTTATTTGTGTAAAAACTCAGGATCAGAAATGGTTCTGAGTTTTTTTTGGCACTGATTTTACTGTTAATCAATTAATTCATAATCACTTCAAACCAAAACTATGATGTCTCTCGGTTCCCAGATTATCTATCTTTTCATTATTGCGATTCCTGTTGCTTGCATCGCATGGACCGTCACTCAGGAAGAGATTTTCCGCGAACCGAGGGAGTATTGCCAAAAAGTCTGTGGCAGTGCAAAATCCATTGCCAAGAGAAAATTCTTCTACCTTTTTACCTGCGAATATTGCTTTAGCCATTACATCAGTTTGCTGTTTTTGATCCTTACAAAATTCCAATTGTTATATGATGACTGGCGAGGTTATGTTATTGCATTTTTCGCTTTGGTGTGGGTGGCAAACTGGTATATGAGCCTTTTCAGCTACCTGCGTCAAAACCTGAAAGTAGAGAAAATCGAAGCTAAGATGAAAGATAAGAATCTGAAAGAAATGGAGAACGAGGAGCAATAAAGCTATAAATTGTTTGTAACTGGAGTTTAGTGTCGGGTATTATTAAATATTAGTATCGAGCGTTACTAAATATTAGTATCGAGAATCACTAGATACTAGTACTGAGCGTTACTAGATGTTGGTATCGAGCGTAAGTAGAAGCTAGTAACTCGGGATTGCTTAAATCCAATTCAGTTTTGAAGCCATTGTACAAGCTTCTGTCATATTCCCAACGCGCAGTTTCTCCAGAATATTCTGCCTGTGACGGTTCACAGTATTAATGCTGATGAAAAGCAATTCCGCAATTTCCTTACTTCTTTTCCCATCCTGAATCATCTTCAAAATTTCCTTTTCCCGAACTGAAAGGAATGAGGAATTCCCAGCCTCAGTCTGATGAATTACTGAACTGTTCGCTGTATTAATAATCATCCCGTGATGAAGCGACGAATTCAAAAAATCAAAATGATAGAGGCAAAGTGCGAGTTCCACATTTTTGTCATTAGCGTTTGTGAAGTAGAACATTTTATGCAAAAGTGCTTTCTGCGTCGGATTATCAGCAATGCGCAATCTGCTAACCACACAATAATCTTTATGCTCCTCAAATGGAATGGTTTTGATGAATTGAAAAAACTGAAGTTCCAATAAATGTTTCTGCAAAACATCTTCAGCATTTAACTGAGAAAAAAGTTCGTCTTCCCAAATACTTTCAATCTCCTGAGTAGTATCATCTTGAAAAATGTTCAATTCTTCTGCCAACCTCCCAGAATAAACATAGCTTTTATTATTCTGAAGATCGCTTAGAACTGCAATTCCATTTTCTAATTCGACAAAGTTTTTGGCAATTTCCTGGCACTTTTGAAGCTGTAGATTTTCATTATTAACATTGGAAGAGAATTCCTGTTGAAGGAGTTTTTGGTTGAGGTCGGATTGGATTGGTTTCATTAAGAATGGTTATAAATCAGTATTGATTATATCAACATAACGCTCTAATTTTGCTGATCATCAAAGTAAAAATACAATGAATAATCTGAACGAAAAAGAAAAAATGCTGAGCGGAGAAATATATGATGCTACAGATAAACTTCTAATCAAAGAAAGAAATATTGCCAAAGACCTTTGTTTTGAATACAACCATCTTCAGCCTTCCAAGTTTAAAGAAAGAAAAGCCTTAATCAAAAAACTCTTCGGAAAATCCGAAAAAATGTTCCATGTCGAGCAACCTTTTTATTGCGATTACGGCTACAATATCGAGATTGGCGAAAACTTTTATACCAACGTCAATGTTGTGATTTTGGATTGCGCAAAAGTCACTTTCGGAGACAACGTGATGATTGCCCCCAACTGCGGATTTTACACGGCCGGTCATCCATTCGATGTTGAGCAGCGCAACAAAGCTTTGGAATACGCTTATCCAATCACAGTTGGAAACAACGTGTGGATTGGAGCAGGTTGCAGCATTCTTCCAGGCGTTACGATTGGAGATAATACAGTGATAGGAGCGGGAAGCGTGGTGACAAAAGATATTCCATCCAACGTTTTAGCAGTTGGAAATCCTTGTAAAGTCATCCGTGAATTATAAAATCAATAAAAAATAAAATGAAAAAAATAATAATATCATCAATCATAGCTTTGAACTTATTCCAAGTTTTGAAAGCGCAATCTCTTGAAAAGATGACTTGGTTCAACGAGCCTTCTCAATGGGAAATCAAAGACAAAAAACTGATAATGAACGTCACGCCACAAAGTGATTACTGGAGGATTTCGCACTATGGATTTACTGTAGATGATGCGCCATTTTATTACTCAACTTACGGTGGAGAATTCGAAACTAAAGTGAAAATTATCGGAGATTACAAAGCTCGTTTTGACCAAATGGGATTGATGTTGAGAATCGACGAACAAAATTACATCAAAGCCGGTGTAGAATTCGTGGATGGAAAATTCAATCTAAGTACTGTTGTTACTCATAAAACCAGTGATTGGAGTGTAATTGTTCTGGAAAAAACACCACCTTTTGTTTGGATAAAAGCGGTGAGAAGACTCGATGCTGTTGAGATTTTCTATTCGTTTGACGATAAAGAATATGTGATGATGAGAAACGCTTATTTGCAGGATAATACACCGGTTCAGGTCGGATTTATGGCAGCAAGTCCGGATGGAAACGGCTTCAAAGCAACTTTTGAAAATTTCTCTGTAAAACATTTACCAGACCAGCGAAGATTGGAATGGTTAAAGAAAAATCAATAAAACAAAAAGCTCCAAAAAAGTATAAATTTTGGAGCTTTTTTTATTTCTAAAACATTGGATGTGCGTTCGCAGACTTCTCAGGAACAGTTTCGTGAACATCCCAATGTTCTGCAATTTTTTTATCCTCAATTCTGAAAATATCAATCACAGATTGTAGCTTTCCATCAGGTAAAACATTCTTTACGTGAAGGAAAACCAAATCGCCTTCCGCAGCGATATGCTGAACATCAACTTTAGTTTTTGGTGCTCCTTTCAGCCAGCCTTTTATAGCAATTTCAAAAGCTTCTGCACCATCTGCAACTTTCGGATTGTGTTGGATATAAGTCGACAGAAGATAGTGGTCAATATTCGTAAAATCTTTATCTCCGAATATCTTTTGATAAAAATCCGTAACCAGTTTTTTATTATAATCCAGTTCAGATTGTGAAGTTTTTTTGCTTTGAGCAGAAAGTCCTGCTGAGAAAAATAGCAAACCGAATAATGCGATTGCAATGGTCTTTTTCATTGTTTAAAAATTTTAGAATGATTAATAATGAAGCAAAGATAGTTAATTGTAATAATATTTGTTACATTTAAAATAATTTATATCAATCTTCTCACTTTAATCAAATAATCCAGATATTTTTCGCCGTGCTGTCTATAGAGAAATTCCTCTTCCAATCTTATCTGAACCTGAATCAAAACATAACCAAGAATCAAAAATAATAGAGAAACTCCATTTGGCGTAACAAAGAAAAGGCCGACCAAACTCACAATCATTCCCAAGAAAACAGGATTTCTGGAAATTGAGAATAATCCGGAAGTTACCAATTCTGTTTTCATATCATTATCAATCCCGATTCTCCAAGAATTTTTCATTTGATTCTGAGCCACAATTGTCCAAATCATAGCCAATGTCATCAATTTTAATCCAATAAACTTCAGTAATCCAATATCAAGAAAATCAATAGAAAGAAAAGAACTTTCCGACAAAAACGGAAACAAAATAACATACACGAAAATCCAAGCCAGACAAAGTTTGAAATAATTTCCGACCAGCGCATAAGCACTTTCGTCTTGAGGCAAAACTAGAGGGTTTTTCTTGATTCTTTTGGCAACAATAATAGTCTTCGCAACAAAAGAAATTCCGAAAAACAAGACAAAATAAATAGGTAAAAAGATTTTGATAAATAATTCCATAGCTGATTTTTCTGCGAAATTAAAGCTGTGGAAAGTGCAATACTATTGCAAAGTTTCGTCGAGGCAATTTTCGCAAATCCCTTTCGCAAAAAATCGAACTTCATCTATTCGGAAACCGAGATTTGGGTTGTCTGCAAACGTCACACTCTCTTTGCAGGTCGTCTGTTTACAGATTTTGCAGTAGAAATGCAGATGTCTGTCGCTGTGCGTATTTTCGTTACAGTCGTCCTCACAAAGCCGATATTTTGTAGTGTTATTTTCTTGAATACTATGAACAATTCCTTTCTCTTCAAACGTTTTCAGCGTTCTGTAAATCGTAATTCTATCGGCATTTTTAAACTGATTTTCAATCTCCGACAAAGACAAAGCCACATCCTGAGAATCCAAAAAATCATACACCAAAATCCGCATACTCGTCGGTTTGGTATTCTTGTTCATCAGTTTATTTTCAATCTCATTTCTCATCAGGAAATTAATTTTTAAGAGCCGGGAACCTGCTTTCCGTTACAATTCCTCGTTCGGTCGACTCCGCTTTGCCTCGTCGCCTCAGTGCGGGATTTCCACTGCAATCAGGGCTAGGGGATTCAACTATTTCTCAACATTTGTCATCAAGAACAACTTTTTATCTCATCCAACCTTCGATAATATAATTTTTCGAAATCAACTTTTTATCTGTATTCAAACTATCATTGTGAAACCAAAGTTCAAATTTAGCAGAATAAGGTTTTCCCCAATCTCCTTCATAGATAGTAAAGTCATTCTTTAATTCAATTCTTGAAAGATTTGTTTCATTTAGGCGAATATGAATTTTTGATTTATTGAGAATTTCTCTGCTAGATAACGTGTCGTTTTTTGTAATTTCAATTGCTTTTAAGTAATAAAAACCATTTTCTTTTTTGTCAGTCCATACATCATAAGTGTAAATTCCTGGTTGATTAATATTATAAAGCTGGAAATCAATTTTATTACTGCTTTTGTTTATTATTGAACTTGGTCTCTTTCCATTTTCAAATACATCTAAATCAATTGGTTTTTCAATTTTTATATTTTTTGGAATTTCCAAGTTATCTGCATAGAAATCATAAGGATAAAAACTTAATGCAATGCTAATCATAAATACACCAGCTACAAATAACGTCAAAGTTGAAAATAGTTGAAGTAAACCATTTTTATAATTTTTCCGTACAATTTTTACTGTTGCATTTATTCCTGAAATTAAAATTAGAATAAAAGGTAGAAACAGTAAAAAATAAAAAATATAAACATTATATGGATTTGAAATCAGAAAAAGACATATTATTCCGATAACAATTATTAATATTATCGGATTATACCATTTCTTGAAAAATTTCTTAATCGATGTTTTCATCATCCAATCAAATCCAAAAACTCCTGCTCATCCAAAATCACGATAGTTCCAATATCCTGTGCTTTTTTCAATTTACTTCCTGCTTTTTCCCCTACTACAAGATAATTCAGATTTTTAGAAACCGCAGAGATGTTTTTTCCGTTGTGCTTCTCTACCATTTCTTCCGCAGATTCTCTTGTGAAAAGAGATAGTTTTCCTGTGAAAAGAAAGGTTTTCCCTTCCAAAGTGTTGGATAAAACTTCATTTGTGTTTTCTCCTCTTTCCAACTGAACACCGTAAGATTTCAATCTTTCAATCATCAGTAGATTTTCAGAATTACGGAAAAATTCCACGATGCTTTCAGCAATTTTCATCCCGATATCTTCAACCTGACAAAGTTCTTCCAGAGTTGCACTTTTCAAATCGTCAATCGTGTTGAAATTCTTCACTAATTTCTTCGCAACCGTTTCTCCAACGTGTTTGATTCCGATTCCGTAAAGCACTTTTTCAAACGAAATTGTCTTTGATTTTTCGATTCCGTCAATAATATTCTGAGCAGATTTTTCTGCCATTCTTTCAAGAGGAAGAATTTGTTCTTTTGTTAAAGCATAGAAATCTGCAGGATTTTCAATTAGCTTTTCTCTATAAAGCTGCTCGATGGTTTCGCCGCCAAGATTTTCGATATTCAAAGCTTTTCTGGAAACATAATGAATCATTCTGCCGACAACTTGCGGTGGACAATGCAAATCATTCGGGCAAAAATGAATCGCCTGGTCTTCAAGCTTTATTAATTCAGTTTCACATTCCGGACAGAATTTGATATATTCAATCGGTGTTTGCAGAAGCGTCCTTTTTTCTGTATTCACACCAACAATTTTCGGGATAATTTCGCCACCTTTTTCTACGTAAACAAAATCGTGCTCGTGCAAATCCAGTTTTTTGATTATATCCTCATTGTGAAGCGAAGCCCGTTTTACAGTAGTTCCAGCCAATAAAATCGGTTTCAAGTTGGCAACAGGCGTGATTGCTCCGGTTCTTCCAACTTGGTAAGAAACACTTTGCAATTCGGTTTCCACTTTTTCAGCTTTGAATTTATAAGCCATTGCCCAACGAGGCGATTTTGCGGTGTAACCGAGCTGTCTTTGCTGTTTTAATGAATTCACTTTCAGTACGATTCCATCAATTTCGAATGGTAATTTGTGTCGTTCTGTGTCCCAAAATGTGATGAATTCTTTTACCTCGTTCAGTGTTTTACACAATTTTGCCTGATCTTCTGAAACTTTGAAACCCCAGTTTTTTGCTTTCGCTAAGATTTCCCAATGCGTATCTGCGGGAAATTCATCTGAAATATATTGATACAAAACTGCCGAAAGTCCACGTTTTTTCACTTCTGCGGAATCCTGCATTTTCAAACTTCCGCTTGCGGTATTTCTTGGATTCATAAACAAGTCCAAACCTTCTTCTTCACGGGATTTATTGATTCTGTTAAAGTTTTTTCTTGTCAAATAAATTTCGCCTCGGATAAAAAATCGATTAGGGAAATCGCCTTTCAAGGTTAAGGGAATATCAGAAATAGTTCGGACGTTATTCGTGATTTCATCGCCCTGAAAACCGTCTCCTCGAGTGACAGCCTGCGATAATTTTCCGTTTTCGTAAAGAATAGAAATAGATGCTCCGTCATATTTTAATTCAGCTACAAATTCTACTGGTTCATCAATAGTTTTGATGATTCGTTTTTCCCAATCCTCCAGATCATCGAAGTCATAAGAATTATCCAAAGAATACATTCTATATTGATGCTGAACGGTCGGAAAATTCTTCGTAATGCCTCCACCAACGCGTAATGTAGGAGAATTATCATCGTGAAATTCCGGATGCGCAGCCTCGAGTTCCTGAAGTTCTTTTAATAATAAATCAAATTCAAAGTCAGAAATACTTGGTGAGTCCAACTGATAATAGTTGTCATTGTGCTGATGAAGTTCTTTTCTCAGGGATTCTATCTTGTGCTGTATGTTTTCGGACATCGGAAAATTATTTGAAGCAAAAGTAATTAATGAAAACCTCAAGTTTATAATTTTAAATCAAAATTTTATCAAAACTGAATTCATTTTTTATGCTTATCAACTTGGCTTTCTTCCGATTTTCCTATCTTTATCGGAATCAAATAAAAAGATATGAAGCGAAACACTTTGTTCACAATGTCTGCAGTTTTCTTTGCAGTTCAATTTTCCAACGCTCAAACCAAACCAACAGAAAAACTCAATCCGATTGTCGAAAGTTTCGTAAATGAAGCTAATAACAATTCCCAACTGGAAGATATGGCTTTCGAACTTTTGGACGGCATTGGACCAAGATTAGTCGGAACTCCCGAAATGTTAGCCGCCAATAATTACACAGCTGATAAACTGAAATCGTGGGGAATTGATGCCAATCTTCAGCAATTCGGAACTTGGAAAGGCTGGCAACGTGGAACAACGCATGTGGATATGGTTTTTCCAAGAACTAAAACATTGTCCGCAACACAATTAGCTTGGAGTCCGGCAACTAAAAAAGCGGTTGAAGCAGAAGTGGTAATTCTTCCAAAGGTAACTTCCAAGGCGGAATTTGACAAATGGTTGCCTTCTGCAAAAGGAAAAATAGTTTTGATGGCTCAATATCAGAAAATTGGTCGTTCCGATGAACAAATCAAGGAATTTGCAACACCAGAATTATATGACAAACTGAAAGCCGATAAACAAAAAGCGACAAAAGATTTCCAAGATTATATCAAAAATATCGGATATGATAATACAACATTGCCGGAAGCTTTAGAAAAAGCCGGAGCTGCAGGAATAGCGATTTCCAACTGGACAGGAATTCATAGTACGAATCGTATTTTCGGTGCTAAGACCAAATCGATTCCAATGTTTGATATTGAATTGGAAGATTACGGAATGCTTTACAGAATGGCAGAAAAAGGTGCGAAACCAAGAATTAAAATCGATGTACAATCCAAAGTTCTTCCGGAAGCAAAATCTTTCAACACCATCGGAATGATAAAAGGTTCTGAGAAACCAAACGAATACGTGATTCTTTCCGCTCACCTCGATTCCTGGGACGGCGCGCAAGGTGCGACGGACAACGGAACGGGAACTTTGACGATGCTCGAAACAATGAGAATCCTGAAAAAATATTATCCAAATCCTAAAAGAACGATTGTTGTCGGACTTTGGGGAAGCGAAGAACAGGGATTGAACGGTTCAAGAGGTTTCGTTGCTGATAATCCTGAAATCATCAAAGGTGTGCAAGCGGTTTTCAATCAGGACAACGGAACTGGTAGAGTGGTGGATATAAGCGGACAAGGTTTTAAAGATTCTTATGCTTATATCGGAAAATGGCTGGATGCAGCGCCTAAAAAAGTAAAAGACCAAATCAAAACCAACTTCCCAGGAATGCCTGGAGGTGGCGGTTCTGACCACGCTTCTTTTGTAGCTGCTGGTGTTCCGGGATTCTCATTGAGTTCTTTGAACTGGGGATATTTCGGTTACACTTGGCACACTACCAAAGATACTTACGACAAAATCGTTTTTGATGAATTGAAGAACAATGTGATTCTGACAGCCACTTTAGCTTATATGGCTTCCGAAGATCCGGAATTTACAAGCCGTGAAAAAAGAGTAATGCCTAATGACGAAAAAGGCGATGTTGCAAAATGGCCAGAAACAAGAGAACCAAAAAGAAGTAGTAAAGACTATTAATTTTTAAATATTAATAATGAAAAAACTGATTTCAGGATTCACGATATTAAGCACAATAATGATGAACGCACAAATCCAAATCATCGCTCACAGAGGTTTCTGGCAAACCAATCCGGCAACTACGGAAAACTCAATTAAGGCTTTGGAAAATGCTCAGAATCTGAGAATCTATGGAGCCGAATTCGATGTGAGGATGACCAAAGATGGTGTTCTCGTGATTAACCACGATGAACATCACGGCAAAATGGAAGTTTCTGAAACTGATTTTAAAGATTTAGAGAAACTGAAACTTTCCAATGGCGAGAATTTTCCAACTTTGAAAGATTATCTTAAGCAAGGAAAAAAAGATAAATTACTGAAATTAATTATTGAAATCAAACCAGCAAAAACGCCAGAACTGGAAAATGAAATCGTTAAGAAAACCATTCAGATAGTCAAAGATTTGAAGCTGGAATATCAGAGTGAATTCATTTCTTTTAGTTTAAATATTTGTAAGGAAATAAAGAAAGTTGAACCGAAATTCAAAATTCAATATCTGGAAGGCAATCTTTCGCCACAACAAATAAAAGCAGAAGGACTGGACGGACTCGACTATCACTTTAGCGTTTACGAAAAGAACCCAACTTGGATTTCGGAAGCTAATTCTTTAGGTTTAATAACAAATGCGTGGACGGTAAATGATATTGAAGTTTACAAAAAACTGAAAGAGCAAGGACTAAAATTTGTTACGACAAATGTTCCTGACCAATTGAAGAACTATTGATGGAAAACAGGCTGAGGCTCAATGCAATTATATTCAATTGAATTCCTCGATGATAAACTTGTATTAAATCATAAGACATTGTTTCCTTTTTAAACAATCGTTTGGTAAATTTGCACCTTCAAAATGAGTACAATGAATTTAAAAGGAAAAAATGCCATTATCACTGGCGGTGGAAGAGGTCTTGGAAAAGCGGTTGCGCAAATCCTAGCCAATGAAGGCGTGAATGTCGGCATCACAGGAAGAAACGAGAATTATCTTAAAATAGCAGCAAATGAACTGAAAGCAACTGGCGTAAAAGTAGCTTATGCAGTTTTCAGTGTGGACAATGAATTAGAAGTAAAAGCCGGAATCGATTCGCTGGCAGAGCAACTTGGCGGAATTGATATTTTGGTTAATAACGCTGGAATCGGAGACTTTGGAAGTATTGAGGAAATGCCTTCTGAGACTTGGGAACAAGTCATCAAAACCAATCTTTTCGGAGTATATTATGTTGCGAAAGCTGTTCATCCTTATTTGAAGGAAAAAGGTCAGGGCGATATCGTAAATGTAGCATCAACAGCGGGTTTGAAAGGCGGGCCAAATATGTCAGCTTATGCGGCTTCCAAAGCAGCAGTAGTCTCATTATCGCAATCTATGATGGCAGAGTGGAGAAAGCAGAATATCCGGGTGATTACATTGACGCCGAGTACGATTGCTTCTGATATGAGCATCAATGGTGGTTTGACAGATGGAAATCCTGATAAAGTTCTTCAGCCGGAAGATTTTGCAGAATGGGTAAGAGATATTCTGAAAATGAACAGACGAGCTTTGATTGCCAACGGTTCTATTTTCTCTACGAATCCTTAAGATAAATATCATAAAGCAAAAGCGGTTTTTACAACTATGTGGAACCGCTTTTTTTATGTCGTTAATCTTTTCTTTTCAGTATTTTTCCTCGTGGTTCGTTACCTTCATATAACGCAATTTCGGAATGAAGGAATTGTGCAGCTGCTGCGGAATCTTCAACTTTAACTGAGCTTCGTTGTATCATTTCTGATTCAAAATCTGATAGCACACTTTTTCTAATTCCGATTGTTCGCCATTGTGATAATGGTCTGCATTTTTTTGAAATTTCTCGAGCTAATGATAATGCATCCAACAAAGCCTGATTGACGCCTTGACCTTTGAAAGGACTCATCGGGTGTGCTGCATCGCCAATCAAAGTTGCGTTTCCGAAGTTTTTCATTAATTCCGAAGTGAGCAGTGAGCGGTCGTAAACAGGATATCCGGAAATTTGACTTGCCAATGTGGCGTTGATGATTTCAGGAACAGGCGAGTGCCAATTGGTTCGTCGGATGGCTTCTTCTTTCAATGCTTCTGAGCCTTTGTTGCTGAGGTTTTTAGCTTCGTCTTCTGACATTGGAAAACTCAATTGCCACATTATGGAATCGGCATCAAATGGCATCATATAGATCCTTTCGTTACCATTAGCAGTCTGAAATACAGTTGCTGAATCCAGCAAAGAATCGTCGATATTTCCTAAAGCATTTAACGGACAAATTCCCAAAATCACAATGCAGTCTAGATAACGCAATGGGGAAATTTCTTCGCCAATCAGGAGATTACGAACGACACTTCTAATGCCGTCTGCGCCAACTATAATATCAGCTTTTGCTGTTTTCAATTCGCCATTGACTTGAAAGTTGAGGTCAATTTCGCCATTTTCATTAAAATCAATTAATTGATGACCCCATTTTATGTTTTCATTTCCGCCTAATTGTTCGATGAGAGCAGAACGCAAAGCTTGTCTGGCAATGTGAATATTGGTTTTTTTAGGCGATTGTTTTTCAGAATTTTGAAGCCATTTTCTCATTCCCCATTCGGCAATTACTTTTCCGTCTGGCGTGTGAACCAAATGTCTTGTAGAAACCACACCTTTTTCCAAATTGAAAACCCCAAAACCTTCAATCGCTTTGCTAGCTTGTTGAAGTGTTAGCCCGTAACCTTGGGAGCGTTCATTAAAACTATTGTCACGTTCATAAATCGTAAAAGGAATTCCCCGATGCAGACAGGCCACAGCAAGAGCAACACCGCCAATTCCGCCACCAATGATAGCCACGTTTGGGAGATTTTCTGTATCTGGAATGGGGAAACTGTCAGATGTAATCAATCCAGAACCTGAGCAAGTGGGACAAATAAATAAATGCGCTTCCGGACGAATAGGAGCAATTCCTTCGCCATTTGTTTTTTCAAAATGTTCCAGTTCCGATTGATAGCGAAGTTTTACGCACTTTTTGATTCTTCGCTTTTTCTTTCCGAGACCTTGGCATTCTGGACAGATTGTAAAACAAGGTGTTGTGGTTTGCATTTTTTGATGTTTCCTAAAGGATAATTTGAGATGCAAATTTAATTAACTTTTTTAAAAATTCTACGCAGGTGGGCACTCTGGATCGCTTGGGATAATTAGTGAATTTTTATTCATTATTTAGTTAATGATAAATTATTAAAAATAATATCTTATGTATGATATAATTTTTTATTTTAGCTATAAATAACTGTGAATCAATAACTATAAAAAATTAATACAATGAAATCAATAATTTTCATATCCTGTTGCGTGTTTTCAGGAATTCATCTGGTGCATGCCCAATCATCACCAAATAGTGGTGGTAATAATGCATCTGGTTCTTCTGGGGTTATAGCTTACTCAATTGGTCAAACTTTTTATGAACCGATAGCTTCATTAGGAGGTAGTACAAGTCCTGGTGTCCAACAATCTTATGAGATTGCAGATACGACTCTTGGGCAAGAAATAGCAGAGATTGGTTTAAGCCTCAAGATTTATCCCAATCCAACAACAGATATTCTGAATCTGAGAATTGATCTTAATGACTTTCAAAAATACAGTTATGAACTTCAGGACTTCGCAGGCAGGTTCTTAAACAAAAAATCAGTTTCAGGAAAAGTGAGTGAGATCTCAATGTCAAAATATCCATCCGGCACATATCTTCTCAAGGTTTCTAAGGGAAATACTGCTGTGAAAATATTCAAAGTCATAAAAACCGATAAATAAATACTAATAATTTAAAAATCAATAACTATGAAAAAGCTCTCTTTTTTGGCTGCCTCTTTGGTTTCAGTTTGTGCATTTTCTCAGGTACAGGATGCGATGAGCTATCAAGCTGTAATAAGAAATTCCAGTAATGAACTTGTAAAGAATCAAAATGTGGGAATGAAATTTTCTATTTTGAAAGGTTCTGCGACAGGAACAGTGGTATATTCGGAAACCCAGACACAATCAACTAATTCTAATGGTTTGGTAACCGCAAAAATTGGATTGGGGACACTTGTAAGTGGATCTTATTCCACTATAAACTGGGGATCAGACACTTATTTTATTAAAATAGAGACAGATCCTAATGGATCCACGAATTATACAATAAGCGGGACGTCACAATTATTGAGCGTTCCTTATGCATTATATGCAAAAACTTCAGGAAGCTCTCTTCCTGGTCCGACTGGGGCAACCGGAGCAACAGGACCAGAAGGTATTCAAGGCTTTCGAGGACCAACAGGTACTACAGGAGCAACGGGAATTGGTGTAACTGGAGCGACTGGCGCAATTGGAGTCACAGGCCCTACTGGTCCAGTAGGATTACAGGGAGCAACTGGGGCAACTGGAGCTGACGGTATTCAAGGTTTCCGAGGACCAACAGGTACTACAGGAGC
>JASCOV010000004.1 GCA_029960045.1 Flavobacteriaceae bacterium PS02293 | reverse complement strand
ATATTTGAATACTAATTGACACATGAAAAACAAGAGTTTTTATCAAAATTAAGGGTGGTCAATTTAAACCGAAATTACCTGGTCACTTTGAATTGGAATTGGGTGGTCAATATCACTGGAATTTACACAAAAAAGGACAAACCAAAATTAACAAATGGAAGCCTTCACGGAAAACTAACAAACTTTGTAAACAGGTTAGAAAATAAAATTAATGACAACAGACTTAATTTTTTACTTGCACAAAAATCAAAGGACATAACATTTGAGGAAACCCTAAATCAATTAATCGGTTATCAGACAGGTAAACAATCCAATGTTACAGTTATTGATTTGAGTGGTGTGCCATTCGAGGTTTTGAGTATTACAGTTTCTCTAATTTCAAGAATGGTTTTTGAATACGGTTACTTCTACAAAAGACTAAGAAATGCGAAAGACCAAAATGAAAAAATTAACAACGACATTCCTATTTTACTTGTTTACGAAGAAGCTCATAAATACGTACCCAACAGCGATTTAGTTAAATATCGTTCTTCAAAAAAATCAATTGAGCGAATTGCAAAAGAAGGTAGAAAATACGGAATCACTCTACTTCTTGCAAGCCAACGACCATCTGAAATTTCGGAAACAATATTTTCACAATGCAATAACTTCATTGCTATGCGTTTAACAAACCCTGTTGACCAAGGCTATGTAAAAAAACTTCTTCCAGACACATTAGGAACTCTAATTGACACAATGCCCTCATTAAAACAAGGCGAAGCTTTGCTTGTCGGAGAATCAATTATTTTACCTTCCATTGTTCAAATTGACAGATGTGCAAATGAACCATCATCTAATGACATACCATATTGGGAATTATGGAAAGAGGAATGGAAAAATATGAGCATTGACGAAATTAAATCAGAATGGTACAGTTAATTGAATTAATTGTAAATGCTTTTTTCACACTAATAGCTTACAACATAAGTTAAATAATAGGAAAAAGTTTTAATTGTTTACAAATTATTATATCTGATATGATTTTTCATTGTTTTTAATTATATAATTCTTATAATTACTAAAAAACTAATAATATGATTACTAAAAATACTAATCTTTTTGTTGTTTCGAATGTAACGAATTTACGAAGCAGAGTAAACAAGCTATACATACCAAAAACCAAATCGCTACTACCATTATTTGAAATTGTAAGTAATAGCATTCACGCTATTTTTGAAAAAAGAGAAATCGAAGATAATTATCAAGGAAAAATCATCATTAAACTTATAAGGAATGGTGATGAATCTACTTTAAAGGAGTTGGATTTCATCGATAAATATCCCGTAAAATCATTTGAAGTAAGTGATAACGGTATTGGTTTGAATAGAGAAAATTTCATTTCCTTTCAAGAGTTCGATTCTGAGAAAAAAGCTAAAATTGGAGGTAAGGGTATCGGAAGATTGGTTTGTCTAAAGCTTTTTTCTAAAATGGTAGTTGAAAGTATTTATACAGAAAATGGAAAATTTTATAGTAGAAATTTCGAATATAAAAAAAATATAAAAGAAGGATTTGATAAGTATGAAAATCCAGAATCAGAAAAAACTATCACAGGTACGACAGTAATTTTAGAAAACTTTGAAATAGAATATCAAAAGAAAGCTCCAAAAGATCTTTTAGATATTGCAAGGCAAATAATCACTCATTTTCAATTATATTTTATTGAAAAAGTCATTCCTGAAATTATAATTAGAAATCAAAATGATGAAGAGGTAAACTTGCTCAATCTATTTAAATCAGAATTTGAATCAGAGATTCTAGATGACACTTTTAATATTGGAAATTATGAGTTTAAAGTCTATATAACCAAGTCTTTTAATTCGCTTAGCCATAAAATACTTTATTGTGCTCACGAAAGAACAGTAAAAGATGAAGGACTATCAAAATATATAGAAGACCTAAGATATATTATTAAAGACAATGACTCATTATTAGGTTATCACTATCAAGTCTTTGTGTTAAGTAAACTGCTAAATGAAAAAGTTAATGAAGAAAGGACAAACTTTCATTTTTCCGATGACGAGGAAGGAGATTCAGAAAGTGATGATGACATTACCCTTGCAAGAATAAGAAGAGAAACATTACTTAAAGTTGAAGAGTTATTATCTAGCTTTCTTAGTAAAACCCGAAAGGAAAAAGTCGAACAATACATTCCTATCATACAAAGTGAATTTCCAAATTATGCCAGTGTAATAGAATTTAACAGAGATAAAGTTGAAAAAATCCCTGCGGGACTAACGCCTAAAGAACTTGATGTAAAATTATATGAAATTGAAAGTGAATGGAAATTGGAAGTTAAAATAGAAGGAATTAAATTACTTGATGAAAAAAAAGATATAACATCTTTAGAAGATTATAAAAAACTATATGATAAATTTTGGTCAGAATTTAATGAAGTTGGTAAAACCGATTTAGCAAGGTACGTTGTTCATAGACGCTCCGTAATTGACATGTTGGATAAGCTAATCAAATGGGATTCAAATCAAAGATTCTATAATGAAGACATAATTCACAGTCTATTCTTTCCAATAAAAGAGGACAAAGACACAGTAATTCATGAGAAGCAAAACCTATGGCTTTTAGACGAAAGATTAACTTTTAACAATCTTTTGGCTTCCGATAAAACATTTAATCAAATTCGACAATTAAATTCTAATTCTACAGATAGAATTGATTTAATTATTAGACAAGAAGAAATTTTTGATAAAGCAACACTTTTCTCGGAAGACAAATTTCCAAATGACTCATTTACAATAGTTGAATTTAAAAAACCTTACAGAAATGATTATGTTTTAGGAGATCCTAAAAAAGACCCTGTCAGACAAGTGAGAAAATATATCAATGAAATTATTGATAAAGAAATCAAAAGTGAAGGAAGAAGTATCGAAGCTGATAAAACGACTCCCTTTTATTGCTATATAATAGCAGACATTACCAGTACTTTGGAGTATATACTAAGGGAAGAAATGTTCACTAAAATGCCTGACAACATAGGATATTTTAGATTTTATACATCTGATGAATTAAAGTACAAAGCATATGTAGAAGTTATTCCGTTCAAGAAAGTGATTAAAAATGCTAAAGAAAGGAATAAGGTACTTTTTGATAAACTTAATATTTCTTAAAATACTTATCATAATAATGAGTATAGGAAGTGAAATTTTTGATAAACAAAAAGTTGGTCTTAGTGGAGAATTTTTCGTTGCCGCAGAATTATTAAAAAGAAATTTCCAAGTTTCTTTAACATTTGGCAATGCTAAATCTGTTGATTTAATAGCTTTTAAGGATGAATTAAAACCTCTTAAAATACAAGTCAAAACTCTACGCTCTCATAATTCATATACAGTAGACAAAAGTAAATTAAAAGGTCACTATTTCATATTTGTCGTTTTGAACAAGATTGGAGAACAGCCAACTTTTTACATCATTGATTGTGAATCTATTCTATTAAACTTAGAAAAATTTTATGGATCAAGTATTGGTTCAAAAAGAGAAACAATTAATTATGGTTCACTAAAATTATTTAAAGACAATTGGCACATTTTAGATAAGATATAAATTAGTACAAATTATATATAAAGAATTAAAAAGCAATTATGAATGAAATTAAAATTCTAACTAAATCTAAATTAGATAAAATTAAAAATAATCCTGAATCGTCTGGATTAGCTTATGAACTTTATGGAAAATCAAAAAACATTCTTGATTATACAGATAAAGAAATTTCCGAAATGGCATTTGGAATTTACTTACACAAAAAAACTTTATTAGTTGATGGTGATTATTTCATTTGTCTAAATGATGTGATTAAAATAGAATGTGAACTATATGATGTTTCGTATATACAGAAACCTACTTTAGAAACCTGGAAAGATAATAGTTGCAATGCAATCAGTAATATTAGAACATTTTATATAAAAGACTATTTTTTAATTACCAATAATAATAAAGATCCTAATTTTAATAGACATAAAATAACAAGATATCTAACCCGAATTGGTTTTTTAAGACATGGCAGAGGAAAATTTAGAGGATACTTCAGTATTTCTAATGATTATAAGACCATTCAAAATGGATTATTCCCTAAAGATTTATATCACCCAATAAAGAGATATATTAATGGGCTTTTCTTTTATGATGATTATAAGATTTCAGATTTTGAGGTAATAAGTTCTATAAAATTTATCGCCCACTAAGTAGATATAAGGTAGTCACCGTAGCTTTGCAACTAATGTTGCAAAGCTACGGTGACTACCTATAACCTCCAAATAAATTATCAATTTTGTCCAGTTTTTTTAGTAAATAACTGGACATTTTGCTATATTTGTTTCAATGTATACATGTATGAAAACATCTGATATTGTTAAAGTAAAGATTGATAGATTAGCTACTGGATATATTTTCACCTATAAGGACTTTACCCTATCGGTGGAAAACAAAGAAGCTATTATAAAAGCTTTAAATAGATTGGTAGAAAAGGGTAAGATCAAAAAGATATCAAAGGGGAAATTTTATAAACCGGAGTCAACTGTATTTGGTGAGCTACTTCCAGATCAATATCAAATTGTAAAAGATCTGTTGGAAGAAAATAATAAAATCACTGGATATCTTACTGGTTATAGCATATATAACTCTTTGGGACTTACGACTCAAGTAAGTAACACCATACAAATTGGAAAAAATAACACAAGACCATTTTTAAGAAGAGAGAGATATATAATTAATTTTATCAAACAACCTAACATTATAAACAACGAAAATATCCCCTACTTGCAGTTCTTGGATTGCTTAAAATTTATTAAAAAAATCCCCGATACCCCAATCGAGAAAGCAATTGGACGTTTACTATCTATAGCATCTGATTACAAAATGAAAGATATAGAGCAATTGGTAAGGCTGGTTCAGAAGTACCCGCCCTCTACCCGATCACTATTAGGAGCTTTACTGGATGAACTCCAGTTGGAAAACTATTCTGACAGTATTCTTAAAACCTTGAATCCAATCACAAAATATAAGTTTATGGGAATTGGAAATATTTTAAAACAATCAAAAAAATGGAATCTCATATGAATTTACATAAAGATAAAAAATTATTTGAACAAGCCATACGGTTTACTGCAGATAAAATGAAGATACGCTCTATTTATGTGGAAAAGGATTACTGGGTTACATTAGCTCTATATAAAATCCATCAGAATACTATTGGAAAAGATGTGGTATTCAAAGGAGGTACAGCATTATCAAAATGCTATAAATTAATAGAAAGATTCTCGGAAGATATAGATTTGGTTGTTTTGAGAAACGAAAATGAGACAGACAGTAAATTGAAGACTAAACTTAAAGCAGTAAGTCTCGCAATCGAGGATGAGCTTCCAGAAATTGAAGTTGATGGAATAACGAAAAAAATGGGAATGAATCGAAAAACAGCTCATTTCTATAATAAGCTATTCAAAGGAGACTTTGGACAAGTTAGAGATTTTATAGTATTAGAATCAAGCTGGCTGGGGCATCATGAACCCTTTAGCAAGAGAAAAATTCAATCCCTTATTGGAGAGGTATTAGAAAAAGATAACCAAATTGACAATGTAAATAATTTTGGAATACAAGCATTCGAAATGAATGTACTTGAACCTTCAAGAACTATTTGTGAAAAAATCATGAGTTTGGTCAAATTTTCATATACAGAGAATCCTATTCAGGATCTTAAAAATAAAATCAGGCATCCATATGATCTTCACCAACTATTACAACAACCAGAATTCATAGAATTTGTCGAATCAGAAGACTTTACAAAAATGCTCTTAAAAGTTGCTGAAGATGACGTTAAAAGTTTTCGTAATAATAATGAATGGCTTAGCAATCATCCAAATGAAAGTCTCTTTTTCAAAAAAATTGATGATATCTGGAAAAAAGAACTAGTACCAACTTACGAAAATGATTTTGTCAACTTATTGTATGGTCAACTGCCTGATGAAAACGAAGTTCTGAATACTATAAAATTCTTAAAAGAAAGAATGGAAAAAATAGAATGGAATATTACTACTAAATAGTTATTAAATAGTTTCAAGAGCAACCCTAAAATACTCTATCAAAAGTAAGTCTTACCTTCTTCCATAATCAAAAAAGAATAATATAATATTACTTTAATTGTTATTGTATAATTTCAAAATATAAACTATTCTGCAACCTTTTTTCAAAAACATATAAAAGCCAAGCCCGGCAATGTTTTTGAAATGGGGTTGCTCCAAATTTCGCAAAAATGCATTTCCGACCACAGGGAGGAATTGCATTTTTGCCGCCCAATTTTCACCAATCATTCACTTTTTAAAACTTAAACAAAGCAACCTGCAAAGTCAATTGACCTTGCAGGTTACTAAAAATTATAATCAAAGTTATATACTCACTTCCTCCAGAACTCTCCAAAACATTTCACGGTCTCTTATTTCTTCTTCGGATTCTTAAAAGAAAACACAATTCCCCCTATCTTCTTATCAAAACGAATATAACCCTGATAAGTCTTGCCTTTTCTGCTCTCCTAAATAATATTAAATGTCCTTTTAAATACGTGATATATTAAAATTTTACTCTAAAAAAATATTATATTTATCTGTCCATAATTGGCTATTGATCCTTTTAGTAAATAGATTGATTTATTTTTTACTGTGATGATGAATGGAATTATGAAGTTTAGTGGGATGCAGATACCTGTGAACTCCATAAATTATCATAGAGAGAAACATAATAACTAAAACTATCAAACAGAATATATCTTCCCAAGAAAGTCTGTGTTTCCCCCTCCTTATTACTCTTCTATTGAATCTTCTTCTAAATCCCATTATAATGACATTTTAAAAAATGACCTGATAATTAAGTCCAAAACTTTTCTGCTGGTAACTCTGTTGGAAGTAAGGAGAAATCATAGATAATGTTTTTTCATTTTCACTTTTAAACAAAGTTTTGATCTTAGGATATAACCAATATGCTATTTCGGTGGAAAGAATTCCGATACCGGCACCAGACAGTACATCCGTAGCCCAATGCTTATTATTTATTATTCTATACACACTAGTAAAAATGGCAAACGGATATCCTGAGAGACTGATCCAATAATTGCTGTCCCTATATTCCCTGAACATAAACTGTGCATTTGAAAATGCGATCGCTGCATGACCTGAAGGAAATGACATATGATTTGACTGATCAGGCCTCTCCCTTCCTATCAATGATTTAGAAGGAATAACTATTGCTAAAGAAATAGCTTGCAATGTTGCAAAAATAATCGTGCGATCTTTAAAATTATTTTTACCTTGAACACCCGCTAAGTTTAATCCATAAACGATCGCAACAGGTACAAATAAAGTATAGTTGTCTAATGTTGAATTATTTAATCTGTGATCGCTTACTTCCCTTCTTAAATTATAATCAAATTTTTTGATTTCAGGAATTGCAAAACCAATTGCACCTGCAGATATTAAGCTAACCGGAACAATAAGTTTTTTATAATCTAAGCTATAACCTCTTTTCATTAAAGACTCCTTTTGAGAAGCTATTTGCAAAGACAAAATATCCTGAGCATGAATACTTACAGAAAATTTGAGTAAAATGATCAGTATTGTAGTTTTTTTTACAGAAGTCCACATAAAAATAATATTTCTAAGTTTTTAATGTCGTATCAAATACTAATAGTTTCCAACTTTATATCATACCATTTGATGTAAGTTACCTGTTCCCATAAAGTATGGGAACTCAATCTATTGATATGACTTGAGAAAAATCTTTCTTAGAAATGTAATATTCTAACGAGACAGAACACTACATTTTGCTCTTTTAAAATTTCATTCTTTGAATTCTAACTGCATTCAGTATTGCTATCAAAGCAACTCCCACATCAGCGAATACTGCTTCCCACATCGTAGCAAGGCCACCAGCTCCGAGTACAAGTACGATAGCTTTTACGACAAAGGCAAGAATGATATTCTGCCACACAATTCTTTTGGTCTTCTTCCCAATATTGATTGCCATAGGTATTTTTGATGGTTTATCGTCCTGGATCACAACATCGGCAGTTTCGATGGTTGCATCGCTACCAAGTCCACCCATTGCTATTCCAACATCACTTAATGCTACAACAGGCGCATCATTTACGCCGTCACCAACAAAAGCTACACTTTCATTTCTAGCTTTGATTTCTTTTACCTTGTTGACCTTATCCTCCGGAAGCAGGTCTCCAAAAGCATTGTCAATACCAATTTGTTCTGCCACATACTTTACAACAGTTGTTTTATCACCGCTTAACATAGTCGCTTTTACATTCAAACTATGAAGTTTTTCAACTGCTTGTTTTGCATCGTCCTTGATTCGGTCGGCAATGGTAATGAAACCTGCAAATTTCCCATCATAAGCAATTGCTATGACCGTGTATACAATTTTGGAAGGATCTACATCATAACTGATATTGAATTTATCCAGTAGTTTAAAATTACCAACCAGGATTTCTTTTCCATTAGCTCTAGCTTTAAGACCATGCCCTGCAATTTCTTCAGTATCCTCTAAATTGATTGAATTGTTGATTTCTCCTACAAACTCATGAACAGCAGTAGCAACAGGATGGGTACTTTTACTTTCAACAACATTGACCAATTGGAGAATCTCATCCTTATCAAATTCCTCTTCAATGGTAACGTCCTGAACTTTGAAAACACCCTCCGTCATAGTTCCGGTTTTATCCATTACCACATTCTGAATCTCAGCGATTTTATCCAAAAAGTTGCTTCCTTTAAATAGAATACCGTTGCGGCTCGCGGCTCCGATACCTCCAAAATAGCCAAGCGGAATAGAGATCACCAATGCACACGGACAAGAGATCACTAAGAATATCAATGCTCTGTACAACCAATCTCTGAAAACATAATCATCAACAAAGAAATAAGGTACAATGCAAATCAAAACAGCTAACGCTACTACGATCGGTGTATATATTCTCGCAAATTTTCTGATAAAAAGTTCAGTTGGAGCTTTTTGAGCTGTTGCATTCTGTACAAGTTCGAGGATCTTGCTGAGTTTGCTGTCCTCATAAGCCGTATTAACCTTAACCAAAGCTACACTGTTCATATTGATCATTCCGGCTAAAACTGTTTCCCCTTTATTTTTAGAATCAGGTTTGCTCTCTCCAGTTAATGCTGCGGTATTGAAAGACGCAGAATCGGAGATCAGTTCTCCATCCAATGCCAGTTTTTCACCTGATTTTAGCTGAATAGTATCCCCGATTTTTGCTTCGGCAGCTTTGATTTTTTTAGGCTGATTATTTTCAATAATCGTTACCTCATCAGGACGTTGATCTAAAAGAGCCTTAATATTGGTCTTAGCTCTCGACACAGCCAGAGTCTGAAAAACCTCTCCTACTGCATAGAACAACATAACCGCTACTCCTTCAGGAAATTCTCCGATAATGAATGCTCCAATTGTTGCAATGCTCATAAGGAAAAATTCTGAAAACACGTCACCTTGTTTGATACTCTCAAAAGCCTCTTTTAAAACAGGTAGACCTACCGGTAGATAAGCAACACCGTACCAGACAATTCGTACCCAGTCTTTAAACCATTCCGGTTTGATGTAATTGTCCAGTGCAATGCCAATTAATAAAAGTACCAATGAAATAATCGCAGGCAAGAACATCTGAAAAGCCGTTTTATCAGTTTCTCCATGATCATGTCCATCATCATCTGAATGTTGATGCTCTTCCTTTTTTTTCTTTGGAATGCGGTCTCCGTCTTCTTCAACTAATTTTTTTGCTCCGGCATTTTTATAGATTTTGCCTTCTTGCGGAGTACAGCACAATTGCTTACCATTCTCGTCGTAGGTGTGTTTATGTTCCATAATAATATTTATTTAATGATTGTAAGGTTACGTGTTATATATCTTTATCGGGTTGGCTTCCTAATTTTATAATTTTTTTGTACCAGCCAAATTTGTTAATACTTAAGATAAACAAGGTTAGAACGGTTGCTAAAAATGATAACAGAAACATATTCAGCGCAAGTGCAGATCCTATTGCCGATGCAGCCCATAAAGCTGTGGATGTTGTAAGCCCCTGCATACTTTTGGAACTATCTTTAAATGCCAGTCCTGCTCCGATAAATCCTAAACCGGCAGGTATCGCAGCCAACATTCTTGCTATTGCAGATTTGTCATCTGTTAAATGAGAGGCAACCGCCACAAATAGACAAGAAGCCATACACAGAACGCCAAAAGTACGAACTCCGGCATCTTTGTGAGCCGTTTCCCTTTCGAAACCTATTAATGCACCAAAAAAAAGTGCTAATAATAATTTTCCGGCAAGTAAAAGTTCAAATTTTATATCCATTTTACATCACGTTATCTAGTTGTGGTTATATTTACCTTTTTTATCTGCTTCTGTTTTAATCCGTCATTCTTGAAAAGATAGTAGGCTGACTGATAATTTGCTATTGCTTTTTTCACATACTGCTCAGATAGCATCTCTGGATTTTGTTTATTATTCTCCTTATCATACAAATACGTCTCTGTTTTTTGCTGCGGACCTAGAATAACCAATTTGTTGTTTTCCATATATCCGAGTTTCTGATAGGTACTTACAAATATTCTTGGAGTATAAGTTTCGCTTAAAACATTTTTACCATAAAGATTACTCTCATACGTCCATCCTAAAAGTGAGAAAAGTGTTGGATACAGGTCGATCTGAGAGCACATTTTTTCAATTCTGAATGGTTTCTTGTTGTTCAAGTTGACAATCATTGCTGGGATATGATATTTTGCAACATCGATGTCGTTTTTGCCGGCACTACTCGCACAGTGATCAGCAACAATGATCACAATCGTATTTTTGTACCAGGGTTTATTCTTTATCTTTTTAAAAAACTGCCCGATCGCATAATCCGTGTATTTCACGGCTCCTTCTCTTCCCGACCCTGAAGGTATATCAATTTTACCCTCAGGATATGTATAAGGTCGATGATTGGAAGTGTTCATTACAAAATCATAGAACGGTTTGCCTACTGCAAATTTTTTATCCGCCTGCTTGATCACCTGATCATAAAGATTTTCATCACTAATACCCCAGGCATTTTCAAAAGTAACCTCCTTGTCTTCTATTGGTATTCTTGGAGACTGATAATCTTCCCCTACAAAAGAATTTCTTTTCCGGTCTACAATTGTGTATCCATTATTACCGAAATAATTATTCATATTATCAAAATAACCATCACCACCATATAAGAAAGAAGTATCATATCCCTTTTGACTGAAGATCGATCCTACAGTGCTCAGATTATCATTTTCTTTCCTGCGGACAATACTATTCCCCGGTGTAGGCGGAACGGCAAGTGAAAGTGCCTCCATTCCTCGCACGGTTCTTGTTCCGGTAGCATACATATTGGTAAATAAAATGCTTTGATTCGCCAATGAGTCCAACGTAGGTGTCAGATTCTGATTGTTGCCAAATGTTTTCATAAAGTCTGCACTGAAACTTTCCAATGTGATCATAATAACATTGGGCTTCTCATAGGAGTCAGCTCCCTTAATGTTACGTAAGATTGAGAAATCATTTGATAAGTAATCTGAGTTAGATTCCTGGAGATCAGTTCTCACAATATTAAACGCCACCCTATTATCGATGAGTTTATAGAAGTGTTCATAATTGATCTCGTTATTTTTATATGCAGAAAAAAAAGAATAGATTCCTGATTTTGACAGCTCATTCCGATACCTGTTTTCGCTATTCTCTGCTAAACTGTTGTCAATAAAAAATGCATAAATGACTGAAATGAAAAGCAATCCGAAAAAGATAAAGAATCTTTGTAAAAAAGGTGTACTGCCCTTAAAATTATCTGTGAAGTAATGCCTTTTATAGAAAAGTAAAAACACCAAAGAAGTCATTATTAACATGGCTGTAATGAGCAATGGCAAAGGATATGATTCATTAATATTATTGATTACTTCATAGGTATAAACCAGATAATCAACTGCAATAAAATTAAACCGGCTTTCAAATTCCTGCCAGAATGTTACTTCAGCAAAAAATGAAAACAACAATATAAGCACAGCTACATTAAAGCAAAAAAAAGTCATAGCTCTATTGAAAAGCGAATTATTATATTTCTGAGGAAATAAAAGCAGGTACAGACTGTACGGTAGCACAAAAAACACCCCTACCCCTATATCAAATAAAAATCCCAGAGCAAATACATTCAGCAATGAAAGAAAACTAATCTCTGCCTTTTGAAGGCTGGCAATAGAAAATCCTATCCTGAGGACAAAGGAAAAAATTATATATAATAAGAAAAAATTAATGAGCAGGCTATAACTGCTTCGCTTAATTTTAATTAGTTTCATAAACAAGTTTTATAAGTGATTACATCATTAATTCTTTAGAAATCAATTTTATTTGATATAGAAATAATCATTTAGATTTCATTTCATTTTCAATCTATTCTGATCATTCATCTACAAGTGTATTTCAGTTTCATCATAACCTTCATATTCGATTTGAAAAGTGGTATGGGTTATTTTAAAATCTGTCGTTGCTTTATCTATTAATATTTGCAGGAGTTCATTGCGATTTTTGTTATCATCTGCAATCACATGTGCGCTCATGGCATTAACGCCTGATGTAAGCGACCAGACATGTAGATCGTGGATTTCCTTGATTCCCGAAAGTTCTTCCAGTGAAGATCGAAGCTTGCTGATATCTACATCTTTAGGTGTACCTTCCAGTAAGACATTAACCGCTTCCATAAGCAACTTTAAGGTTCTGGGAATAATCAATAGACCTATAGCCGCAGAAATGATCGGATCTGCATAATACCACTGTGTTGTCAGCATGATCACGCCCGCGATCATTACTCCTACCGATGTCAGCATATCCGACAAAACTTCAAAATAAGCACCTTTCATATTAAGACTTGCGTTGGAATCCTTTCTGATAATAAGGATACCGATGATATTCACCACAAGTCCAATTCCTGCAACAATCATCATGGAGCCACTTTGCACTTCAGGAGGATTTTTAAATCTCTGAAATGCCTCGTATAAAACAAATAATGAAATACCCAACAGAACAACAGCATTGATGACAGCAGCCAAAATTTCTGTTCGATAATACCCAAATGTCTTTTTAGGACTTGCCTTTCTTTCACCAATTTTGATGGCAATAAATGCTAAGAGTAAACCGACAACATCTGTCAGCATATGCGCGGCATCTGCTAGTAATGCAAGACTTTTTGTTGCAATACCTCCAATGACTTCAGCGATCAGATAAGTCCCACTAAGTGCCAGAACGATAAGTAAGTTTTTCTTATGCCTACTAGATGCTGATACAATCTGTTTATTTGTGTCGCTCATAATTTTATGTTTTTACTGGATTGACTCTACATTTCGAAGTAGGTATTATTTTCTTTTTTAATAGGAATATCTTTCTCTTTGATCATCTGCAGAATGTTGATTTCTATGGTTTGTGCGATAGAGGTCATTGGCGTATCTACAGGAGTATTCTCGAAGGGGTCCTGCATGATGATCGCTGTTTTCTCAATGGCTACAAATATCAGAGGAATAATGATCGTCGTAATTATTTCCAAAGTAAGCTGGGAATCTTCCAATCCGAAAGGAAGGATAAATGCAAAGACGTAAATCAAGGTGTGGATCAGAATACTATATGCCCTTGGAAACACCGTATTTTTCAATCGTTCACATTTTCCCATATTGTCACAAAGCCTCATGAGAACTTCATTGAGCTGAACTTCCTTAAAATCTGAAATCAGACCTTTTTCGGCTATCTGTCTTACGTGATAAGAATGTTCATCCAAAATCGCATTGGGTATATTGACTGCATTGATTTGATGTGTATGCAAATACTCAACTACTTTATTGGTAAAGGGCTGTTTCCTTAATGCTTCACCCAAGGCATAGACCCATACGATTTGTCTCTCTGCAAATATTTTAACGTCCGCACCATCTTGAGGTACGAATTGATTTATTAAACGGATAAAAGATCTTGAATCATTGACGATGGCTCCCCAAACAGTTCTCGCCTCCCACCACCTTTCATAAGACTGCGCCGTCCTGAATGCAAGAAGCAATGAGACAGCAGTTCCAAGAATTGCGGGAATACTTAGCGGAATGGTTATTTTAGTGAAGATAGGATGCAGATCCAGCAAACCTGTACCTACTGCTAATATAACAATAAGTAATATTTGACTTTTAATTTGATCAATAAAATACCAGATTGAGATTTTCTTGTTTAGTAACATAACTTTGATTTTATAGATTTAAAGATAACATTATGCTAGAGGTCGAATTAATGCATTGCTTTATCTCGTAGCATAATGATATTTTTATTGCAACTGAAAGTTTAAATAAAGGCTTCAGCTTTTAAAAATCTAATCCTCATGACCTCCGGCATTAGATAATTTAGCATTGACGAAGAATGCGCCTTTTACAACAATATTTGTATCAGGTGCAATTTTAGTCACTGTAGTGATAGCAGTATAACCTAAATCTGATGAACCTTTGACAATTTCTATTTTCTCAAAATTCAGGGTCTTCCCTTGATCTTTGGTATGAGCTCCTGTCTCTTTTGTAGCTTCTTCCTGCTCACCCTCCTTTTTCTCTTCGGCATGTTCTTCAGGCTTTTTAGAAGTCTGTACAAAAACATAGAATTTACCGTCAGCTTCTACGATCGCTTCATTAGGAACTGCAGCGGTGCTGGAATTTCCAAGGCTTACCATTCCGGTAACATTCATCCCATCAATCAGCCCTACTTTATTTCCTGTTACATTGGCATGTACAGATATCGTTTTACTCTCATTTTCGAATGATGAACCGATACTGAATACCGTAGCGTTATACAATGTTTCCGGATTATTGGTCAGCTTAAACTGTACAGTCTGTCCTACTTTCATCTTAGGTAGATCCTTTTCAAAAACCTGAAGATCTAAATGGATAGAACTATTATCAATAATATCAAGAACAGGAGATGAAACATCAACGTAACTTCCAATCTGCGCATTGATGCCACTAACGGTTCCACTGATCGGGGAGGTAATAACCAATCCTGATCTCAAATTCCCATTGCTTACCTTTCCTGGGCTTATGCCCATAAGCTGAAGTTGTCTCTGTAATGATGATCTTTGGGTTCTTAAACCTTTTAATTCAGAATCAGAGCTTTGCAGGTTTTTTTTTGCTCCGGCATCATTATCAAATAATTCACGTTGCCTTTTATATTCCTGTTCAGCAAATGCAATTCTGCTATTTACTGTAAGGTATTGCTCCTGAAGCTGAATATACTCAGGATTATTAATGGATGCAATGACCTGCCCTTTTCTGACATAGTCGCCTATTTGAACATTTAATGTCTTGATCACCCCACCATACAAAGAGGTTACTGTGGCTTTTCTATTGTTAGGAACACTCAAGACACCATTGGCTTTAACAAGTGAGGCCAAATCTTTCATCTCAATTTTACCTAAAGAGATTCCGACTGCTTTCATTTGTTCTTCAGTTAATGTGGCGATTGTTTGCGGTGCCTCTTCATGAGCCTCCTCTGCCTGTTCGGTTTTTGCTTTTACTTCCGTTTCCTCAGAAGCTTCTTTTTTTCCACAGCTTAAGGCTAAAAAAGAAATTAACAGCGCAGATATTATATTATATTTAATTTTCATTTTATTTGTTTATGATTGAATTAATGGTAATAACAGATTGATTAACCTGTTGAATGGATTCCAGATATTTTAATTGAATATTCGTGGAAGTCTGAAGCGCAAAAAGATACTCAACATAGGAAATTTCTCCTGTTTTATATCCTAATTGTCCGGCTTTAGCTATTTTCTCAGCATTGGGGATTGCCTGATTAACATAATAGTTGTACTGCTCTATATCCTGCTGATATTGATTCAAAGCATTTTGCAGTTGTGCTTCCAGCTGTTTTTGCTGCAATTTTGCATTGGATTGTGCAACCTGCTTTTGAAACTCCCAAGACTGGATTCTCGCTTTCGTAGCACCGAAAGTGAGAGGGATCGTAACGCCAATAGTTGCCGCATGAAATCTATTTCCAGCATTAAAATTCTGATCCATACCATTGATCGTCTGAGTACCAATTAAGGACTGATTGGTGTAACCGATACTGAAATCAGGTAGACCTAAAGACCTCTCAACATTTTTATTTTTTTCTGCTATAGCCATCTCCTGATAGTAAGATCTTACCGTTGGATGATTTGCTATCGCAGTGCTGTCAAGTACATAATTAGCTTTCAAAGGTTCATAATTTGTGTTGTAAGGAACTGAGATATCCCCCGAAGTATTCAATAATGTTTTTAGGTTTTTATATGCATTATTCAAATAAACTTCATTTTGTTTTAAGAGTAAATTGATCTCACCTTTCTGAGTTTCTGCAGTATTGATTTCAATCTTTTTTATATCTCCTGATTTAAATCTGACCGTCGCAATTCTTATAAAATCCTGATATAAACTATCCAGATTTTTTAATTTTGACTGGTTAAATTGCAGATACTCGATCTGATAGTAATACGTCCTTACCTGTCTTGCAAGTTCGTTGACAGAGATCTCTTTATTGATCTGCTTTCCTTTAATCTGTTCAGCAATGAGTTCTCTCCTCGCTTTGAACAATGTTGGGAATGGAATACTTTGAGATATAGAAAAGGACTGATCGAATTTTTTACTGTTATATTGCCCTAACTGAGCATCTACACTCATTTTTGGAAGTTCTTTAGCAGTAGGTTTCAGTGCTTCTGTTACTTTAATATCCAGATCTCTGGACCGCATTAAATTATTGTTGGTTAAAGCGATGTTCGTTGCTTCCGAAATTGTTAAAGGGGTACCCTGTTGTGCATTGAAGGTTTGTCCCAAGAAAAGGAAACCTAAAACTAAAACAGCAGTCAGGGGTTTATTACCTGAAATGTTTTTGATCTTTAATTTAGTACTGAAGATAATGTATAACATCGGTAAAACAAACAGAGTTAAGAAGGTTGCTGTTACCAGTCCCCCGATTACAACGGTAGCCAAAGGTTTCTGAACTTCTGCTCCGGCTCCAGTTGAAATTGCCATGGGTAAAAACCCTAATGAAGCAACTGTAGCGGTCATTAAAACAGGTCTTAAACGAGTTTTAGTTCCTTCCATCACACGCTTTAAAATATTGGTTTCACCTTCCTTCTCTAATTGGTTGAAAGTTCCGATTAAAACAATTCCATTAAGTACAGCTACTCCAAATAAGGCAATAAAGCCAATTCCTGCGCTGATACTAAAAGGCATTCCACGAAGCATTAATGCGAATACACCTCCGATCGTACTCATTGGAATTGCAGTAAAAATTAATGTAGCCTGCTTTAGTGAGCCAAAAGTAAAATACAACAGCATAAAAATAAGGAATAGAGATACCGGAACAGCTATGGTAAGTCGTTTACTGGCAGCTTTAAGATTCTCAAACTGTCCTCCATACGTAAAGTAATATCCTGCTGGTAATTTTACTTTATCCAACTTTTGCTGGATTTCTTCTACTACACTTTCTACATCTCTCCCCTTTACATTAAAACCAATAACAATCCTCCTTTTTCCTGCTTCACGACTGATCTGCGCCGGTCCCAATTTATAACTGATATTGGATACCTGTGAAAGCGGTATCTGCGCTCCTGTGTTCGTAGAGACCATCAGATTATTCACATCATCAATACTGGTTCGATGTAAACTATCCAAACGAACCACCAGATCAAATCTTCTTTCATTCTCAAATACCTGACCTGCTGCCTGACCTGCAAAAGCAGTACTTACGGCAGTATTTACGTCTTCAATATTAAGCCCGTAATTTGCCATTCTCGTACGGTCATATTCCACATTGATCTGCGGAAGTCCACTGACACGTTCTATCTGCGGAGCACTCGCCCCATTTACAGACTGAATAACTTTAGATGTTTTATCCGCATATATTGCTAAAGAATCTAAATTTTCACCGAAAATTTTAACTGCTACATCTTGTCTGATTCCTGTCATCAACTCATTGAAACGCATCTGTATAGGTTGATTTTTCTCGAAAAACACACCAGGAATAGCTTCGAGTTTTTCAGAGATCTCATCCGCTAATTCATCATACGATTTTTTTGTTTTCCATTCACTCTGCGGTTTTAAGATCACCATCATATCTGTTGCCTCAGGCGGCATCGGATCAGTAGGCACTTCAGCAGATCCTGTCTTTCCTACAACCATTTTAACTTCGTCAAATTGTTTGATCAGTCTTGATGCCTGCATTGAGGTTTCGATACTCTGGCTTAATGAACTTCCCTGCGGAAGAATACAGTGAAAAGCAAAATCACCTTCTTGCAACTGAGGTATAAACTCACCTCCCATCCTTCCGAATAAGAAGACAGTTAGAGCAAAAATAGCCACGGTGACACCGACTAACCAATATTTGATCCTCAATGCTTTCTCCAATAAAGGAGTGTAGATCTTTTGGATCCTGTTCATCATTTTATCTGAGAAATTCTCTTTATGGGAAATTTTCTTGGATAAAAACAAAGCACTCATCATAGGTATGTAGGTAACCGATAGAATTGTTGCCCCTATAATTGCAAAACCAACTGTTTTAGCCATAGGTGTAAACATCTTACCTTCAACACCAATCAACGTTAAAATAGGTATGTAAACAATTAAAATAATGATCTGTCCAAATATGGCACTATTCATCATTTTGGATGCGGCAGAACCTACCTCCTCATCCATTTGAGCCTGAGTGAGTTGGTTTTTATTTTTTTTATGCTGTAGGACATGTAGTGTTGCCTCGACAATAATCACTGCACCATCAACGATCAACCCAAAATCAATCGCCCCAAGACTCATCAAATTGGCACTGACTCCGAAAACATTCATCATTCCCAAAGCAAAGAGTAATGATAACGGAATGGCAGACGCTACGATCAATCCCGCCCTCAAGTTTCCTAAAAATAAAACCAAAACGAAAATAACGATCAAGGCACCTTCAATAAGATTTTTCTCTACTGTATCAATTGCTCTCCCTACAAGATCTGTTCTATCTAAGTAAGGCTCTATAATGATATCGCTAGGCAAAGATTTTTGGATGTTTGGTATCTTTTCCTTGATGCTCTGCACCACTTGATTGCTATTTGCTCCTTTCAGCATCATGACAACTCCACCCACGGCATCTACCTGACCATTAAATGTCATGGCACCATATCTTACTGCACTTCCCAAGCGAACTTCAGCAACATCTTTAACAAAAATGGGAACACTTCCAGTATCATTCTTAACAACTACATTACCAACGTCTTCAAGAGATGTCACCAGACCAATTCCACGAATAAAATAAGCATTAGGCTTTTTGTCAATGTAGGCTCCCCCTGTATTTTGGTTATTTTTTTCAAGAGCTGCAAAAATATCAGAAATACTCACTCCCATCGCTCGAAGACGATCAGGGTTAACAGCTACTTCATATTGTTTGAGTTCGCCTCCAAAGCTGTTGATCTCCGCAACACCAGGAGTACCGTTAAGCTGTCTTCTAACGATCCAATCCTGCATTGTACGCAGTTCTTTGGAATCGTACTTTTTTTCACTGCCTTTTTTTGGATGCAGGATGTATTGATATACCTCACCAAGTCCTGTACTTACCGGAGCTAACTCTGGTGTGCCAATTCCTATTGGAATTTCTTCAGCCGCCTGTTTCAGTTTTTCACTGATCAACTGACGGGCAAAATAAACATCGACCTCTTCTTTAAATACAACAGTTATTACAGACAAACCAAATCGTGAAATACTTCGGGTCTCCTCAATATCAGGAACATTGGCAATGCTCTGCTCTATAGGGAATGTTACCAGCTGTTCAACTTCCTGACCGGCCAATGTAGGACATACAGTAATTATTTGAACCTGATTGTTGGTGATGTCAGGTGTGGCATCGATCGGAAGTTTGGTTGCACTCCAAACTCCCCAAATAATCAACAACAAGGTCATTATCCCAATGACAATCTTGTTCTTGATGCTAAATCTTATGATTTTATCTAACATTAGAATATAATTTTTATTGAATGTCACGACTACTTTTTGGAACAACTATTTGTTCTAAAATTCTAGTGACAAAAATGAATAAGAATACAATGCATTACTATTGCAATGTTTCCATAACAGTTTGGACGAAAGACAATTCTTCCGTCAGATCAATAAAAATTATATTTTAGGGGGTTGCCATATCTGATCGTACACCAAATATGCAAAGTCATTCTTTTTAAAAAGAATTTTTTTAGAATAGTACTCTTTTATTTGCTTACGATATTCTAAAACAGGTTTTATTTTAATGGAAGTAACGCTGATTCTGCAGCAGTTACAATAACAAAAAGGAGAACAAGAATCTGTTTTTGAATGAGCATCGTTTTGCTCAGATTTTGTGTAGGAATATGATATATTTTCTGTTTTTGACTGCGCCTTTGCACCATCCATGCATGGCATTAATGACAATGCCATGAAATAGACTGTAAAAAGCAATCTTAGAAAATTCATGTTACAAAGATAAATAATTTACTTTAACAAATGTATTAATAAGGAATAATAATATTGGAGTTTTAGTTAAAAGATTACTAAAATTTTAAAAAACATTAGAATCGCAAGTTGACATAACATTTAAGATTGGGTTTATTTAAAATTTAAAGCTGAATGATACATACAAAGCTTTTTTTCTTTATCGAAACACAAATTAATAAGATCTGATAAATGCAGCGAAAATATTAAACCAACAACTTTTTTTAACACTTAAAATTTACTTTACATAATTTTAAGACATTTTGATCTGGGTTATTTAAAATCATGTTGATATTAGTTTTTAAGGATAACAATATATAATTTAAGACATGCTAACAGGCCAATATTGAATCTCTACAAGTGAACTATAATTGACAAAGACCGAATAAAATCGGTCTTTGTCATAAAGTAGTGAAGTTATTAATCTACAATAAATTTTGAATAATTACCATCTAATATCAACATATAAGTGCCTTTTGCAAAACCTGTGATGTCAATTTTGTTAGACGATTTAAATGGGTTAAGAATATTTAAAATTAGTTTACCTGAAAAATCATAAATCTTTGCATTTGTAAATTTCTTAAGATTTTCACCTCTTATAAATAATTCTTGATTCTTAGCTGGATTTGGATAAATAGTAAATATATTAGTTTTTGAAGATTCTTCAGCTGACAATGCTGCACAAGTCCAAGAAAGGTCATCAATTGCTACCCTATTCCCAGAAATAGGATTAATTAATTTGATAACAACACTTCCTAAAATATTAATGTTGTTAATTGTTGTTGTAGCCACTGTACTACTGTAAGGAATTGTCCCGATCAACACTCCGTTTATTTCTACATTTAGGTTATTTGCTGTTCCTGAATATTTTAATTGTGTCTTTACCGTAAGGCTTTGAATTCCTCCAGAAACTGCAGAACTTGTTAAACTGCCATCCTTAACGGTTATTGCCTTACCTGTAATCGTTTCGTCAATTCGAGCGTCGGTCGCAGTCCACATGATATTATTACTTGTCCATGTTTGTGTGGAGTATGTGGAAGTACTTGTAGATGGAATATTTGAAAAATCTTCGGTTCCACAAGTTACTGTTCCTCCAGTTGATCCTTCTAATGTTGTTCCTGTAGCTACATTACTTTGAGTTGAAAGATTACCGGCAGCATCTTTAGCAATAATATAGAAATTGTAAGTTGTTGCTGGATTTAAGTTTTGTATAGTAGTGTTAATTCCTGAAACAGTAGCTTTTAAGACTCCATTTACGTAGACATCATATCCGGTAACACTAATATTATCAGTAGATGCAGTCCAACCCAATGCTATCGTGTTAGCAGTTGGATTACTTGCCACCAAATTTAGAGGAGCTGAAGGTGCTTGGGTATCTATAGTCGTTGATCCCCAAACTAAGTTTACAAAACCGGGATTGTCAATGTATGGATTTCTATTGCCCTGATAAACATAGGATGCGTTGTTTCTTGCAATCTCAAATGATGAGACTGGATCTAAGGTATTCCACGATAGTAACTGATTTAGTTCCCAAACCTGAAGACCTGGATATGCAGAGTTTCCCAAAATATTCCCACTGGAGAATCCTGCAATTTGTGTTTCATATCTGGTCACAAAGTAAAAAATCATTCTCGCAACATCGCCCTTAAATTCATCTATAGGTTCAAAAACAGTTCCTGAATATCCTGATGAAACAGAACTTCCTAACTTAGATCCGTTTAAAGAGGTAAATGAGGCAGTGCCAACCTTTCCAAAAGGATAATTTGATCTCATCCCATTGACCTTGCCGTCTGTAGGTGTTACAAAATGTATATCAGATCTCATCGGTAAATTTTGATTGAAAAGGCTTTGCGGTATAATGTGCTCTCTATTATAACAATCTCCTTCATTTGAATAGGATCCACAAGTATTAGTTCCGTGATTAAAGTTATAAGGATCTGAACCGGTAGGATTTTCCGAATACATATCTAAAACTGTTCCGTCGTTTTCATAAAAATAATCTTTATCTGAACTTTGAAAACCATTTAATAATGAATTGTATCCTTTATCGATATGACCATTGGTTATAATTGATTTTAATTGACTTTTAAGTGCTGCCCCGGTAAGGCCCGTGGCACTGCTGTAATAATTTGGTGGTAACTGAGCAAAAATTGAAGAAAATGTGAAGCTCAAAAAGAAAGCGAAAATTGATTTTTTCATTTTAATGTAGTGTATAAATAATGAATGAGTTAATAATTATAAAATGGAGTTTTTAGTTAAATGTTTTCCTTAACAATTTGCATATTAATTTCTTTGGAGTGATTCAATACTTTTTGTCCATATTCTGTATGGTACTGATGATTTTTTAAAAACTCATAGTTCTGCACTTGCCATTCTTTATCACTTAGAGAAAAACCCTGATGAAGTTCAAGCTCTCTTCTCAATAATTCTTCGTAAATATGATAATTAGGTTTGCATAGATGATACATATCTGCGTCACGAATTATTTTTTCTGCCAACGTTGAGGGTATGTGAGAATATTTTGTAGCGTTGATACATTTGATTACCTGTTTGATAAATTCTCTATCACAGTTAAGACCAGTAAGAAAAAATTCTGCAATCCTACTACTCTCCTCTTCGTGTCCAATGTAATATTTTACATATCCGCAATCATGAAACCACGCCGCAACTATTAAAACATTGAGTTCATTTTCAGTCACATTAGAATGCTTGCAAATTTCATTTACAGCATTTACTACTTCTTTTGTATGACCCAAACTATGAAACAATAGATTTCTGCTTGCTGAATGATCAAGTAATTCGTTGACGTAATTTTCAACTTTATTCAAAATTTGGCACATGTATACTATGAATTGTGATTGTAGCTAAAACAGCAATGAAAATTGGTTGATTGTTTTTAATCTCCTACAGAATGTGAACTAAATAATATTTTCTTTTTTATAATCTTAGGTTATCTCTTAATCATAATTCTTTAAGCACTAACAAAAGCTCCAAACCGATAATATTTCCCGGAAGCAACAATAAAAAATGACTTATTAAGAAGTGTATAATCGCTTAATAGAAATGTAGTTTTAGAAGAATAACATTTGATCAGAAATACTGAACTGATCTCTTATTCTTGATGCATAACGTTTGTACTTTAAACTAATTCGATTTTATTTTATCGGTAAAGGGATTTTTTTTAATAACTTTAATTACTACATATAGTAACATAGTTACTATAAAACCTCCGATAAAAATCATATTGTAATGCTCATGTTGTTTTATCGTTTCAGAGAACAATTCAAAAACAGTAAAAATTAAAAAGATTGCGAATAATCCATTCTTTTCTTTTAAAAGAACTTTTTTAGTACTGAAAGTCAAATCATTATTTTTAAATAGAGAAAAATTAGGAATAAATGCGGGAACTTCAGTTGCCCAGTTAGTATATTGTGCTCCAAATTTTCTTTCTAAAAATTGCTCTTCCGCAAAAACAATCCTTTCATAATAAATCCAATAAAAAAGAATAAATGAGATAATAAACCAAACTTCTGTGGTCATCAGTGCTAAACCTAGCCACATGAAAAAATTCCCCAGATATAAAGGATTTCTCACTATACCATATATTCCGGATGTATTGAGCTGATCTGCGACCTGTCCTTGCTTTGTATTTCTTCCTGATGTATTGTTTGGAGTAAAACCAACTGTATATATTCTGACAGCTAAACCTAATAAACTTACTGAAAGACAAAAAATTTCATAATCAATAGTACATTGAGCCTCTTCCTGAAGTAATACAGTTTGTATAAAAACAACCAGCCCTATCAGTAAAATACCAATAGGCAAAAAACTTCTGTTTTTAAACAGCCAATTTCCCTGGTCTTCCAATTCTTGTTTTAAAGGCATGCTGAGAAAATTTTAAATAAAAAAAGTTAACAGATATGATCATTTTATGAGTTGTTTTTCTACTCAAACAAATAGAATTTTAACTTATCTAGATAAAATCCTGTACTAAATCGATTTATCTGCTGCAAAACTAACATATTCGACTCGTCCAAAATAACAAGAGTCGTATTCTTAAGGAAATCTTAAGAAAGCATGAAAATAATTCAATTGCATATTTTATTTATTCGTTCGATCAGTATAATACTTCTCATAAAATCAAAGAATCGAAAGTAATATTCCTTTTGGCTCTAAAAATAATTTTAAAATGAATAATGGAACTCATTTTATTTAATACTCTTTAAAAACTATAGATAATATCGTATGTAAGCTAAAAACATTGGATTTTAAATGGAGCTTTATATTCCAAACTCAAGATTACCTTAGATAATAATATTTTAAAAACAGACCACTAATTAACTTTGAAGTGTTAGAATTTATTATTTTTGTCATGAACGTCAAAGGAATTAGGTTTATTTCAAAAGCATATCTCTTTAATAGGCTATACATAAAGGAATGAAAATTTTGATAATAGAAGATGAGGAAAAATTGCTGCAACTTCTTAAGGAAGGTCTGTCGGAAGAAGGTCATCAGATAGAAACTGCAAAAGACGGAAATAATGGTTTAATTAAAGCAGTCAACAAAAGATTCGACCTGATCCTTTTGGATTGGATGCTTCCTGAAATTTCGGGCTTGCAGGTTTGTAAAAGAATTAGAAAAAATAATCAAAAGACACCTATCATTTTCCTGACATCTCGAGACACCTTGGGAGATATTATTGATGGTTTAGAATCTGGAGCAAACGATTACATTAAAAAACCTTTTAGTTTCGAAGAGCTCGTTGCGCGAATTAATGTGTATTCAAGAACAATAGAACAAGAAGATTATTACTTAGGTGATATAACCATCTTTTCTGAAAAGTTTCAGGTTTTCAGGAATAAAACTGAAATTCCTCTGACACAGACTGAATATGAACTCTTAAAATTTTTGGTTAAAAATAAAGGGCTTGTCAAATCACGTACAGAAATTCTCCACCATGTTTGGGGTATCAATTATGAATATGATGCCAATATTATTGATGTTTTTATTAACGGAATTAGAAAGAAACTTGGCATTACCCCAAGTGATGAGAGAATAAAAACAATAAGAGGACGAGGCTTCATTGCGAAAGACGAATAATTTATGCTGAATCTATCATTTAAAGACCGAATATCACTTTATAATCTATTTGGTGTTGCCGTTTTGACACTACTTATATTCTCTGCAATTTATATTACAGTAGCTTTTACTGTTAATTATGATATTAATGAGGAACTGACTCGTGAGGTAAATGTCCACCGGGAAAAAAGTGCGAAGGTAAACGGTAAGATAACACTCGTTCATAAAGAAGAATGGCAGCAATCAGAACACAACACGATGGATATGAATCCTGTGTTCATTCAAATATTCAATGAAAATGGTAAAAGTATTGATAAGTCTCCCAATCTTGAGCAAAAAGATCTTATACTACATCCAGAGGCTACCGAAGAAAAATTTATAGATTCTCAATTGGATTCGGTGCCAATCAGACAAATACAGATCAAACTTGAAGAGGATGGACAAAGTTTCGGACACACCGTTATTGCAATGTCGATAAAACCACAATACCGTGTTTTGAATAGTTTACAGTATATTTTAGTGATAACCTACATTCTCTTCCTGCTCATTCTATTTTTTCTGACTCGTTATATCGCCGGTCGAAGTATAAGTCCAGCCCTTGTCATTATGCAGACAACCAAAAATATCACTGCTCACAATCTTAAAGATAGAATCACTCTTCCTGCTAATAGAGATGAACTATATATATTATCTGATAATATTAACGAACTTCTCAATAGAATTGAAAACGCAGTTCTTCGTGAACAACAGTTTACAACTGATGCCTCTCATGAGCTTCGAACACCATTGGCAATTATACAGACAACACTTGAGTTGCTTGTTCGTAAACCGCGAGAAACTGAAGAATATGTCTTGAAAATAAAATCTTGTATTGAAGAAGTTAATAGAATAAATGGGATGGTGAGTCAGTTGCTGATGCTTGCAAGATTCGAAAATTTTGACACAAATTTCCAACTCCTCCCTATCGCAATCAACCAATTGATTGACAGAGCAATAACTAGGAGCAAAGAAAAAATAAATACCAAAAGCATCAAAATAAACAATTCAAACATGAAAGAATATTTTGTCTTATCACATGAATCAATGCTTTCAATTATCTTTGACAATATCATTTCAAACGCTGTTAAATATTCAAATAATAATGGTGAGATAAACATTCAGCTTGAAAATAAAGGAGATTGGATTTATTGTACGCTGAGTGACCATGGTATCGGAATTTTGTCTGATGATTTGGATAAAATCTACGATCAATTTTACAGATCCGAAGCCAATGATCATCGTCATATCAAAGGTAGCGGACTAGGACTTTCTATTGTAAAGAAGATTAGCTTATTACTAGGTATACAGATCGACGTACAATCAAATAAAGGAAAAGGCACCGACATTCATCTGAAAATTCCGCGATTTAAAATGTAATATTCTGGCCGAATTTTAATAATTTCAATAAAATATGTTTTTATAATCAAGTTCTATCTATGATAAAACTTGAGCGGAAATCGAACTATAAAAATTGTTATTAGAATAATTAGAGAAGGTTGAAGTTTATAAAAATTATTATGTTAAATTGCTTAATCCTATTGCTACAACCATCTTGATAATGGTGAGAGGAATATATTTTTTGCTTGATCTGCAAGATTAATATTTGTAAACATATGAAATGATAAATCAAGTATTTTATATATTAGAACTTTATGTTTCATCTTTAATGTAGCTCTGCTTAATTTTCATTAATTCATTTTTCTGTTCATTAATGAGGTTTTCTAATTCATCAAACATAAATTCTATTATTTTAATATTATCATCTGATAACTCAAAATTATTTAAATCCAACACTCCATTGGGAAACTTGTCACTCATAACTTCAAGAAAATTAATCGCATCCCCACTAAGAAATTTTTTATTTTCTTTTAGCCATTCTTTATCTTTACTTAATAAGTATTTGTACAAATTCATTTGAATTATTTTATCAAAAACTTCTTCTGAGTTGTTTTTACTAAGCCCGCAAAAGAAGCCCATTGATTTTTATAAGTTATGTTCCTATTTCTACCAAGCCAACGTGGTAAAACATTTAATTCTTGTTCTTTATTTAGAGCTTGTAATATTTCTATAATTGGTTTTAAATTTTCCAAAGGCTTTGTAATGCTTTGAATATGCACATAAAATTTCTATTTAAGCTAAATATATCTGTTTATAAATGGCGATATAACAAACTTGAACTAAAATATGTGTGCGATTTACTTACCAATTGGAATTATACCAAATATTAATTGGAATTTAAGATAAATTATACTATATTCACCTAAAAATCAAAACATTAATGTAAAAACTATCATTATGCTAATAGCAGATTTATATATAAGAGTATCAACCGATGAACAAGCAGACAAAGGTTATTCACAAAGAGATCAGCACGAAAGATTAGAAAAATATTGCAATCAAAATCAAATAACGATTGGGCAAATAATATTTGAAGATCATTCGGCAAAAAACTTTAACAGACCTGAGTGGACAAAATATATTAATTATCTAAAAAAAAGAGGTCTAAAATCAAATTTAGTTTTATTTACAAAGTGGGATCGCTTTAGCAGAAATGCTGGCGATGCTTACCAAATGATTAAGTTGCTGAACAAAAACAATATATCTCCTCAAGCTATTGAGCAACCTTTAGACATGTCTGTCCCAGAAAATAAGATGATGTTAGCAATTTACCTGGCCGCTCCCGAAGTTGAAAATGACCGCAGAGCTCTGAATACTTTTTACGGGATGAGAAGGGCACAGAAAGAAGGCAGATTAATGGGAACTGCGTCTTATGGCTACGTCAATAAGTGTACTGAAGACGGGAGAAAATATGTTGGACTTAAGGAACCAGAAGCATCAAATATGCTCTGGGCATTTAATGAGATTGCTAAGGGTAAATATACTACGAATCAAATCAGGTTAAAGATGAATGCTTTGGAAGGAGCAAACATTAGTAGTACATCATTTTACAGGGCAATCAAAAATCCAATGTATTGTGGCAAAATATTTATTAAAGCTTATAAAGATGAAGAAGCTTGCCTTGTAGATGCGACGCACGAAAGTTTAATTTCTGAGGCTTTATTCGACAAAGTTCAAAGAGTTCTAAGTGAAAAAACTTGGGAAGAAAGACCACAAGGAAAAGTAATTGCCAACAATCATTTTCCCTTAAGAGGTTTTTTGAAATGTCCAAAATGCGGAGGGCACATTACAGGTAGCGGATCAAAAGGAAAGAAAAATATTTATTACTATTATCATTGCAATTCTAAATGTGGTTACAGACACAATTCTGATTTAGTTAATTGTACGTTCGAAAGAGAGTTGAAAAAATTCGAATTTAATGTCGGATTTAGTAATTTAATAAAAGAAATTCTTCTAAGTAATTTTAAAAATATTGAGCAAAATCTCAATGCGCAGAAAAGAGAAATCTCTACTAAAATTACAAATTTGACTAATCGTTTAGAAAGTGCTCGTGAAAAATACTTGGAGGATAAATTAGATTTTGAAGATTATCAGATAATTAAAAACGAAAGTAAAAAAAAGATTGACGTACTAGAAATTGACTTGCAAAATCAAAAGTTAAACCGTACAAATACTGACATCAAAAACAAACTTCATCAGACCCTACAAATTTTACCAAATCTCTCTCAAATCTATACTAAAGGTGATGATGACACAAAAAAAACACTAATGTGTTCGATTTTTAGTGAAAAACTCGAATTTGCAGAAAATACGTTTCGAACACCCCAGCTCAACTCCGCACTATCATCTATCTTACTAATTAACAACATTTTACAAAGTAAAAAAAAAGGAAAAATCACTGATAAAAGTGACTTTTCCCTTAGAGTGACTTCGGAGGGGTTCGAACCCCCAACCCTCGGAGCCGAAATCCGATATTCTATCCAGTTGAACTACGAAGCCATATTATTTATAAATGATAATTGATGAATTATAAATCATACAAATCACTAGTCAATTATCATCTATTTCTTATTTTTAGAAAGTAATCTTAACGCCAGCCAAAACCTGTGCTCCCAAAACTTTGTAGCCTAGATAATTCTGATATTTGGCACCAAGAAGATTATTTCCGAGTGCGAAAATACTGAAATTTTTGTGAAGTTTGTACTCTGCTGAAAGATTTAAATCCGCATAGCCACCAACTTTTTCATTTCTGTTTTCTATCGAACTATATCCATTAAAGATGACATCACTTGGGGAAATTTGATAAGAATTTGATGTTCTGTCTGTTACAAAATAAGCTTTGAAACCAAGATTCAGTTTTTTCTCCAACATTGTGTATTTTGCCCCAAGATTAAATTGGACCAAAGGCTTATAATAAACTTCCTCCAAATTATCTAATTTGTATTTCATAAAATGTAAACCTGCATCTACAGTCAAATTTTCCATTGGAAACGCCTGCAAATCTCCTTTGATTTCCATCAAAGTTCCATTATCATAGATTGAACTGAAAGTGTTTGCATAATCATAACCTTGTCTGTCTGTAGAAATGATATCGCTAAACAAGCCATTATTAACAAAAAACTGCGCGTTATTCACTTTGCTAAAACCTGCATTCACATCATATTTGAAGGTCTGGTCAACATCACCTTTCAAACCGAAATAGAAATGATATTTGGTTTCAGTTGGTGTTAAAACCAAATCAGAAATCAAAAACGGGTTTTCGTCTAAAAGATTACCATAAGTATTGAGTTTCAAACCGCCGTCAATTCCTCCATAGAATTTGAATTCATCTGCCGCTGCAACCAAAACTTCTGCTTTTGGAAACCAATAGAACTTATTATTCTTTGATTCGTCAGTTACACTACTTGAATTTTTAGAATTAAGGAAACTAAAATCAGAACCAATCAACAAATAGGAATCGCCTTTGTAGAAAGTCACTTTTGGCGACAATGTAAAATTAAATTGGTTATTCTTATTCTTATTTAGAATATCAAATTTAGAGTTAACCGTTTCAAGATTGATTCCCAAATCTCCGTTTGCTGTAATGTCATCATAAACGGAAAAATCGTGCTTTGACAAATTAACATCAACATTCGCATAATTTTCACTAGCTCCGAAATGGTCGCTTAAGAAATAAGATTTTACACGAACATTATTCAGAATATCATTCGAGTAATGGTCATAATAACCATTCACACTGAATTTATTGACTTTCTGTTGTAAATCCAAATCAGGATTTCCAGGCGTAAAAGCATAAATTCCGTAGTAATTATAATTATTGAAAGCATAATTCGCATCAATATTGAACTTACCTTTTTCTGTATAAATATTGGCAAAAGCGCCAATTTTTGCCTGGCTACTTTTGGAATCCCAATCATAGTCCTTTTTCAATCCAGCCGTAGATAGATAATGAACATCCGCTCCTACTTCTACATTATCCTGTACTTTTCCGGAAACGTTAGCATCCGCCAGAAATTTTCCATAATTGCCATAACCCAGTCTGAAATAATTAGACTGATAATCATTGGAAAATTTTGGAGATATATCTTCACCTTGGATTTCGGTTGTTTTGAAGTCAGAAACTGGCGGAACATTCACAATATCATATTTTAGATTAAGCGAATCTTCCTTTTTCTTGTTATCCGGTGGATAGTTTTTTTCCTGAACAACAGAGGTTTTCTTCTTCTCAATTTTCTTGACTTCGGGTTCACGTTTTCTATTAAGAATCAATTGCTCTTCTTTGATTTGAGAATACCCAAATATTGAAATTCCTAAAAATAAAACGGAAAATATTTTATGCTTTTTATTCATTTTATAAACTTTGTTTCGTCATTCCGTAGGAATCTTCGCATCACTTAGATTCCTACGGAATGACAATATTGAGTATTTTCTTACTTCTTGATTTGCGCTTTTACTTCTTTTGCCTCGGCAACGACTTCCGGAAAATCGCCGTAGTTTTTGATAACTTCATCAATGGTATAACTTGCTTGGTAATTATCCTTCAAAGCCAGATAATTTTTCGCCATTACGACTAAAGCTTTCGCTCCCCAATATTCTTCCGAAGCATAATTGTTCGCCAATTTGAAAATGGTTTCGTTGGATGATTTGAAAGCTTTTCCCTTGTTTTGATAAAAGGCTTTTGCATAAAGTGCTTCCGCTGCAACTTCTGTGTTAGAAGATTTTTCTAAAACTGTATAAGCCGTTTGTGCATCCTTATCTTTTCCTTGCTGCATAAGACTTCTTGCCTTTATAACTTTTGCCTGTTCCAAAGTTGCTGCTGAATTTTTTGTATTTGAAATTACAGCATTCGCATATTTTTCAGCTTCAGCAAAGTTCTTTTCGTCAGCATAGATTTTCATTAATTCAACCGAAGCAAAGTTTTTAATCGTTACGTTGGTTGAATTAGCATTTTGTTCCAGATATTTTTTCGCATCAGCCACTTTATCCTGAGCTAAATAAATCTGAGCCAATCTTACCTGCGCTTCCTGCTGATAATCGTTTTGGAAATCAGCAACGTTTTGTAACGGGAGCAATGCTTTATCAGTTTGTTTTAATTGATAATAACTTTCGCCCAACTCGTATTGCGCCTTGAAAAGATTGTCGCCGCTTGGACTTTGGTCAAGATATTTTTCATAATAAGAAACCGCTTTTGTGTAGTCTTTTTTCGAGAAACTATCTTGTGCAAGATTCAGGTTGATTTCACTGATTTCTGTTCCGGAAACATTCACATTCAGACCTTTTGCAAATTGTTCGTAACCTGCAACATCGCCGTTTTTCACGAACGCAGGCTTGGAAGCCGAAACAATTTTATCAGCATAAGCTGTATTTTTATATTGATTTGCTAATTGTCTAAATTCAGCAATCGCATTATCATTTTGATTTAAATCAATCAAATTCTGAGCTCTGTAAATCTGAGAATTTGCTACTAAATCTTTGTCAGGACTAGATTTGATAACTTTATCAAAGTAAGAATTAGAATTATTAAAATCATCATTCTGAGCATAAGCTGTCGCAATTTCATAACTCGCATCATCCACATATTCTGAATTCGGATATTTTGAAATCAAAGTTTTCAATTCAGAAATCTTCGCAACTGTATCGCCTTTGAAGCCTAAAGCCAAAGCTTTTTGATACAAAGTATAATCGCTGGCATTTTCAGTTTTGTTATAAATATCAAGCGCTTCATTCAACTGATTGTTGGCATAATAAGTATCTGCCAAACGCAATTCTGCATCTGCTTTAAACTCTTGTTTTGGAAATCTCAGATATTCTTTAAAATATTCTTGCGCAGAAGCAAAATCCTTAGACTTGAAATAAGCGTAACCTAAATCATAATCCAACTGTTCACGTTCAGGAAAATTCTCTGCGGTTTCATTTTCCAATTCTTTGTAAACAGCAATTGCAGATTTGTAATCGGTTTTTTGATAATAAGTCTGCCCTAACCAATATTTGGCTTTTTTGTAATAATCTTTGTTGAGTTTGTATTGAAGACTTCTTAGAAAATAAGATTCAGCCTGGTCAAAATTCCCTTTGTTAAATTCCTCAGAACCTAAAAGATAAGAAACCTCCTGCTCTATCTTATTAGTCTCATTGGTTTTCTTATCCAATTTTGAAAGAGCGTCCAAAGTCGCTTTATAATCTCCAGAATACAAATAAGATTTTACCAAAAGTGACCTCATTTCCTGAGATTTAGAATTCGGATATTTATCCAAATATCTCTGAATCACTTTTGAAGAATTCTCAAATGGATTTCCCAATTCATAACCCAATTTTGCATATTGTTCCAAAGCCAATTGCTGAACCTTGGCATCATAATTCATCTGAGACGCATTACGATAAGCCGAAAGCGCTTCCTGTTTTTGATTATTTTGCAAATAAGCATTTCCAAGCTGATAATATGCGTTTTGCGCCAACGGAGAATTGCTGTTTATCAATTGATTGTAATAACCAACTGCTTCTGCATTTTTCCCCACTTGAGAAGAAACAAATCCCATTTCGTAAAGGTCAGTTTCTGATGGTGTTTGCTCTTTGTCAAGGAATAATTTCAGATGTGGATAAGCCGACTGATAATCGCCTTTCATAAAGTAACTCTCTCCTACTATCTTGTGGATTTCTGTATCGTAAGCTGTAGTTTTCCCGTTGTTCAAGATTTCATTTCCTTCCGAAATTGCCAAATCATAATTCTTCTGGTTATAATACATTTGAACATAATAAGGCTTTACAAGATGTACATATTCCTCATTATTCTTGATTTGGTCAAAGTAGATGAAAGCGTTTTCATTTTGTTTGTCGGCATAATAAAGATGTCCCAACATATAGGATATCGCAGGTTTGCTATTTTCATCTGCATTTTTGAAAGACTCTTCTAAAGCTTCAATCGCGCCTGCAGAATCGCCAGTCATAAACTTGGCGTAACCCAGCTTCATAATATGCTGAGTATTTTCCTCTTTGCTCAATTGATATTGATTGACTTTCTGTAGCGTTTCCAAAGCTTTTTCAAAATCTTTTTTAGCCAAATAATAATCTGCCAAAGGTCCGTTTGCCTGAGCAAAATAGGCCGACTTTGGATATTCCTTCATAAAAGCATTCAGGCCTTCTTCTGCATATTGCTGCTGCAGAATCACGCCAATCACATTGCTGAAAAACAACGACGCTTCTTTTCTGGAATTGCTTAAGCTTTTGTTATAAAAATATTGCTTGGAATATTCGTATTGGGAAGCATTATAAACTTTGGTATTGTAGAGATTCTCTGCCAAACCAAAGTGATAGTCTTCTTTTTGAGTAAAATATCGAGATTGTTGCGCCTCGGAAATCCCGTAAAGCGATAACATCGAAGCTAGTAATATCTTTTTTGAATTCATTCTTTATTGAATTAAAACTATGTTGTGTCTTCGAGAGCCTCAGACTGACAAAATTATTGTCGAAGAATCAGCTTCAACAAAGTTTGTTCCTTTTTCAACGAAAATAGCGAAAAGATATTATTTGAGGGAATTTAATTACATGAATGTTTGATTTTGTTTTAATACAAGTAATTTTCAAAATCTCAAACCGTGTCATTATGAAAAACAACTTTCGATTAACAAATTTTTAACAAAATCAGCATTTTTCATTACATTTGTTTCTTTCATAAAAATATTAAGCTTTGATAAATTCACTTTTCAGAAGAAAATCTACCAGTACAATTCTCAACCAAGGTGGCGATGGCGAACATTCAGCGCTCAATAAAGTTCTTACAGTTAAGGATTTAACATTTTTTGGAATTGCTGCGATTATTGGTGGTGGTACATTTAGTGCGATTGGAAATGCTTGTTTTTCTGGCGGTCCTGGAGTTGTCATTCTTTATGTGATTTGTGCGATTGCCTGCGGATTTACAGCAATGTGTTATGCAGAATTTGCATCGCGGGTTCCAGTTTCTGGGAGTGCTTATACGTATGCTTACGTTTCTTTCGGAGAAATCTTTGCATGGATTATCGGCTGGGCTTTGATTATGGAATATTCTATTGGAAATATCTATATCGCCTTTTCCTGGAGTGGTTATTTTACCAATTTGTTGGAAACATTTCATATTCATCTTCCTGAATGGCTGACCATAAATTATCTCTCTGCTAAAGAAGCGTTTGAATTGAATAAAGGTGCTGAAGGTCTTGCAGCTTGGAAAAACGCACCATTAATTGGAGATTTAAGAATCATATTTGATTTACCAGCAGTTATTATTAATGTTTTGATAACTTATTTGGTTTACAGAGGTGCCAAAGAATCCAGAAACTTCAGTAATGTAATGGTTTATATCAAGTTAGCTATTATCGTTTTAGTAATTATCGTGGGTGCTTTTTATGTTGATATTGAGAATTGGACACCGTTTATGCCAAATGGCTTTGGTGGTGTAATGGGTGGTGTTTCTGCTGTTTTCTTTGCTTATATTGGTTTTGATGCCGTTTCAACTTTGGCGGAAGAAAGTAAAAATCCTCAACGTGATTTACCAAAAGGAATGATTTATTCTTTGGTTATTTGTACGGTTGTGTATATCATTTTAGCATTGGTTTTAACTGGAATGGTTTCTTATCAATTATTAGGAGTGAGTGATCCATTAGCCGAAATTTTCGCTTTGAAAGGTGTGAAATGGATGCTTTTCATTGTATCAATTGCGGCCGTAGTTGCTATGACAAGTGTAATGTTGGTTTTCCAATTAGGCCAACCAAGAATCTGGATGACAATGGCAAGAGATGGATTGATGCCTAAGAAATTTGCTGAAATTCATCCAAAATTCAAAACTCCGGGATTTGCAACTATTGTGACCGGACTTGTGGTTGGACTTCCTATATTTTTCACAAATGAAAACTTAGTTTTAGATTTTACAAGTATCGGAACTTTATTCGCATTTGTACTGGTTTGTGGTGGTGTTTTGATGTTGTCTCCACAAAGCGAAGCCGAATTGGCAGAACGTGCGACAAAAGGAAAATTCAGAATTCCTTATATCAATTCAAAATTCATATTTCCTGCGTTGGTATTAGTTTCTGCAGGATTGATTCAATACTTATTTCCAACATTTTTCTCAGATACATTTAGATTTTCAGAAGAACATTTTGCGACCAATATTTCTATGGTTGTATTTTTCATTCTTTGTATTGTGATGTCTGTTTTGGCTTTTGCGAAAAATCTGTCCTTAATTCCATTATTAGGACTTGTTTCTTGCTGTTATCTTCTTACGGGAATGGCGGTTTCCAATTGGAAATGGTTTGGTATTTGGTTGATCATTGGTTTGGTATTTTATTTTTCTTACGGTTTTAAAAACAGTAAACTGAACAAATAATCCAAAAATTTAAATTCTTATAATTAATTAGTTTTTAAATTATTATCAATGAAAAATTTCATCAAAAGTAATATTTCACAGGAATCATTGGCGCTCTTATTGACTCAGGCTCCAATTGCTTTATCGATGCTGATGGGCGATGATTTTGTGATTCAAGTAGCGAATCCACAGATGCTGGAACTCTGGGGTAAGCAGCCGCAAATCATTGGACTTAAATTAATTGATGCTTTACCCGAACTTGAAGATCAACCTTTCATTGATATTTTAAAGAATGTAAAAACCACTGGTAATCCTTACAAAGGTTATAAACATTTGGCTTACATTGTAAGGAATGGAAAAACAGAAGAATGTTATTTTGATTTTATCTACGCACCAATTTATAGCGATGACGAAAGCGAAATCATTGGTATCAGCGTGGTTGCAACTGAAACAACAGAACAGGTTTTAGCTGAAAGAAAAGTCGAGGAAACAGAATATAAATTCGAAAATCTCATTAAAGAATCAGATTACGCGATTGCAATATACAAAGGAGAAGACTTCATCATAGATTTAGCAAATGATAAAATGCTGAAAACCTGGGGAAAAGACGACTCCATTATTGGAAAAAGAATAGAACAAGGAATTCCTGAATTAGTTGGACAATCTTTTCTTGGATTGCTGAAAAAAGTCTATGAATCAGGAGAAACCTATTCCGGAAGTGAGGATCGTGCAGATCTTGTTGTAGATGGTAAATTACAGACTTTTTATTACAATTTTTCATACCAGCCACTCAAAAATCACAAAGGTGAAGTTTACGCAATTGCAAATGTTGCTGTAGATGTTACAGATGTAGTTTTAACAAAAAAAAGATTACAGGAAAACGAAGAAAAATACAGACATCTTGCGGATAGTCTTCCCATAATCATTTGGACAGCCAATAAAGATGGGGAAGTTGATTATTACAATAAAAAATGGTACGATTATACTGGTTTTGAAGGAATAGACAACCGTCAAAATGCTACTAATAAAATATTGCATCCTGACGACATTCCAAAAGCTTTGAAACTTTGGAAAACAAGTCAAAAAAACAAAGTCGCTTACGAAATAGAATATCAGTTCAAAGACCAAACGAAAGAAAACGGCTACCGATGGTTTCTTGGTAGAGCAGTTCCAATTAAAGATCAAAACGGAGAAGTAATCCAATGGATCGGAACCTGCACAGACATTGATGAATTCAAACAATTTCAGCAGCAAAAAGATAATTTCCTTGGTATTGCAAGCCACGAGCTGAAAACGCCGCTTACAAGCCTTAAACTTTATTCTCAGTTCTTAGAAAAAAGTCTAAGAAAAAACGAAGATCATCGAAATGCAGATGTTGCCTTGAAAATGGATGAGCAGATTAATAAGCTTAATAATCTCATTAATGATCTTTTGGATGTAACCAAGATTCAAAATGGAAAAATTCTTCTTAACAATTCCGATTTTGATTTTGATGAGCTTGTAAAGGAAGTTGTTCAGGAGCAGCAAATGAGTACAAATCATAAAATTGAAATAAAATCTGAAAATATTATTGGAACAATTTCAGGAGACAGAAATAGAATTTCTCAAGTGATTAGCAATCTCATCAACAATGCAATAAAATATTCTCCTAATTCTGATATAATATTAATATCGAGCCAGTTAACACAAGAGAACACCATCCTTTTTTCTGTAAAAGATTTTGGAATTGGAATTCCTGAAAACAAGAAAGACAGAGTTTTTGAACAATATTACAGAGTCAGCGGAAGCAAAGAACACACCTTTCCCGGACTTGGTCTTGGACTTTATATCTCATCTGAGATTATTAAAAGAACTGGTGGCAGGATTTTTGTAAATTCAGTTGAAGGTAAAGGATCTGAATTCTGTTTTGAGATTCCTAAAATTAATAAACCTATTTAATTTCTTATAAAGTTATACAAATGTCAAAAAAAATATATGTTGTAGATGATAGCCCAGCCATTTTGGATTCAGTAAAGCTAATGCTAAATATGGAAGGTTATGAAGTGGACAATTACGAAAGAGGTTCTGAAATGTTCAACGCACTTTCAACCTCATCAAAACCAGATGTGATATTGATGGATATGTGGCTTTCCGGCGAAGATGGCCGTGATATCTGCAAAATGATAAAAGCACATCAGGATTTCAAAAATATTCCAGTTGTGATTATGTCTGCAAGCCGAGGTTTGGGAGATACGGCAATAGAAAGTGGCGCAATCGATTTCATTCCAAAACCTTTTGATTTGGGAGAAATTGTTGAAAAAATAAGATATTATTCAGAAAAAGCTGATTAATTTATAAAACAAAAAAGCAGTTTAATCAAATCAATTAAACTGCTTTTTTTATCATTTTCAATATTGATTTAAAAATCAACAGTTTCGGGATTTAAACCAGAAAATCCTGTTTCTTCCAAAGTTTTGAGAGCTTTCATATCGCTTTCGGAAATTTTGAATCTTTCGAAATGCAGATTATTCTTAATATTCTCCGGATTCTCAGATTTTGGTAAAACCACAACACCAGATTGTAAACAAAACTGAATACAAAGAATTGCAGGAGAAACGCCATAATTATCAGCAATATCTTTCAAATCCTCATCTTTCAGTAATCTTCCAGAACCAATTGGACTCCACGCTTCTATGACAATTCCTTTTTCTTTGGAATAATTTACTGTCTCTTCCTGCGTATATCCGGGATGAAACTCAATCTGATTTACAGCAGGAATGACTTCAGCCGTTTCCAAAAGAGCTTTTAATTGAGGCAACATAAAATTGCTTACGCCAATGGTTTTTACAACGCCCGATTTATACAACTCCTCCATCGCTTTCCAGGTTTCTGCATTGATTTCTTTCCAATTATCAAATTGTTTTGCATTTGCAGGCCAATGAATCAATAATAAGTCAAGATAATCTGTTTTCAGCTTTTTAAGAGACTGTTCTACAGAATGTTTTACACCTTGTGAACTTCTATTGCTGTTCCAAATTTTTGTAGTTAAATACAAATCTTTCCTATCAATTCCAGATTGTTCTATTGCCTCTCCTATTTCGGCTTCGTTTCCATAGATGTCGGCCGTATCAATATGTGTATATCCAGCTTCTAAAGCTAATTTTACGGTTTTCTGAACGCCTTCCGTTGTTTGCCAGGTTCCAAATCCGATTTCCGGAATTTCTGTACCGTTATTTAAAATTACTTGTTTCATTATTTTAATATTATTGATTTTTCGAAAGCCAAAATTACGCCATAAGAATTGGTTTTAAAAATAATTCAACTGATACAAGAATCAAAAAATTATGATGAACATTCTAATGATATTTTATAAATTTGGACTATGGAAAAACAGGAATTCGGATTGCTTGGGAAGAATATATCTTACTCATTTTCAAAAAAATACTTTGAGGAAAAATTCAAAAAATTATTTTTAAATAATCATTCATATAATTTCTTTGACATCTCTGAAATTGAGAATCTTAACTCAGTTATTTCAAACCCAAATCTTATCGGGATGAATGTTACAATTCCCTACAAACAAGCCATTATTCCTTTCCTTGATGAATTAAGTGATGAAGCCAGACAAATTGGAGCTGTGAATTGCGTCAGTTTCCAAAATGGTAAAAAAATCGGTTACAACACGGATGCTTTTGGGTTCGAGAAAACGCTTCTTATCAACAAAAAAGACCATCACAAAAAAGCGCTTATTATTGGCGATGGCGGTGCAGCAAAAGCTGTAAGATACATTCTGGACAAACATCACATTGAGCATCAAACTGTTTCCCGAAAATCCGAAATTAATTTTGAAAATCTATCGGAAGATTTGGTAAGAGATTCATTGTTAATTATCCAAACCACGCCAGTTGGCACTTTCCCAAATGTAGATGATTCTGTAACATTTCCTTTTAATGCGATTACTGATAAACATTATGTTATCGATTTGATTTACAATCCTTCGGAAACAGCTTTCCTCAGAAAATCTGCAGAAAAAGGAGCAACGACTTTGAACGGTTTTTATATGCTGGAACAGCAAGCGGAAAAGGCTTGGGAGATTTGGAGAAGTTGATTTTATAAATAATCCTTAATCACTTTCCAGCTCTCCAATTTCTCCTCAAACTTCACAGTATGAAGCGGACTTGTGGAAGGCAAAACTACAATCGGAATTTTGAAGTTCTTTCCTAATATTTTTACGAGGTTTTTATAAGACTTTTGTCCATTGCAGAAGATGGTTTTTATATTGGGATGATTTTGAATTAATTCAGGAATATTATTATCAATCTCATCTTTGATTTCTGTATCAAGGCTTCCTTTTCTTTCGCAACTTTCTATGACATCCCAAAGCGCGACTTTATTATTTTTCAGTAATCCCAGTCTTGTATCGTAATTGGTGGTAAATTCTTCATCAAAAAGATAAAACATAATTCTCCAAAACTGATTCTGTGGAAAAGCATAATATTGCTGCATTTGCAAAGACTTCACACCAGGAACAGAGCCAAGAATCAGAATTTCTGAATGCTCATCTACTATTGGCGGAAAAGAATTGATTCGATTCATTTAATTTTAATGGTCTTCGAGAGCCTCAGACTGACAAAATAAATAAGTTGTTACACTGAGCGGAGTCGAAGTGTTTCTTCATTCTATTTTTACTTCAAATTATCTAAAACTTTAAAAAGCGCATTGCTGATGCTTCCGCCTTGATAATTATTCAAAATGATGGAAAATACATAATTTTTCCCACTTTTTGAAGTCTGATAACCTGCAAAAGATTTGCTGTCTTTTATCGTTCCGCTTTTCATTTTAATTCCGTTTTGAGTTGGGAAACCTTCGTAAAAAGCATCGAACCAATTTTGTTTTTTTGAATATAACAAAGCCTGAACCTGTGCTTTTGCCGAAACATAATTCTGTGGAGAAAGTCCACTTCCGTCTGCAAAGTTGATCATATTTGGATTGATTCCTTTTGATTTCCAAAAATCCTTGAGAAAATCAACACCTGTTTCAAAACTTGGATTGTTGCGCTTTTCCTTTGCCATAGTTTTGATTAAGGTTTCTCCGTAAAGATTGATACTTTTTCTTAGAAACCAATAGACAATTTTATCCAAAGTCGGTGATTTATATTCGAAGATTTGATTCTGACTTGGTGCTTTGGAGATTGATTTCCCTGCAATTTTTTCGTTGTAGTAAGTAGCCACTTTACCAGAAACCGAGATTCCGTTTTCTTCAAGCAACTTCTTGATTTCAACCGCTAACTGTATTGGAGGATTGGGCGTTGCACCGGAAACTGTAGTTACTTTTCCTGCTGGTAAAGTTCCATTAATCAAAGCTGTTTCCGAATGTGGAGCTGTGAAAATAAGACTTTGATCAGAACTTCCGCCGGTTTTCAGTTCATTGATCCAATTCACATTTTCCAGATCGTAAGAATAATTCTTAATTTGATTTCCATTAATATTAATATCAAACTGATTTTCCTTCCAATTTACCCCAAAAGTTCCTGCGCCGTAATAATTCCCCAAATCGTTCCAGGGCCAGCCACCAGGTGTACTTTGAAAATCGAAATAGGAATCATCCACAATCAGATTGCCGGTAATCTTATTGATGCCAGCTTTCTTGATGGCTTCTAATAATTTCTGTTTGAAATTCTCTGGTTTGTAAGCTTCATACCGCCAGCTACCTAAAGTAGGATCACCATTGGAAGTGATGTAAAAATCGCCATCCAGATTCCCGTTCGAGATCTTCCCAGAATAGGAAGCTGTTGTTTTGAATTGATAATCTTTTCCCAACGTTTCCAAAGCCGCAGCTGAAGTGAATATCTTCTGTGTACTCGCCGTTGATAATCCTTTGTTTCCATTGTATTCATAAACCAGATTGCCATTCTCATCCGAAACGTAGAAAGAAAGATTCGCTGCCAAAGCGTTTGGTGCTAACATCATTTCTTTCACAGATTTATCCAAATCAGCAGAAACAGATTGTGAAAAGAACGCCTGTGAAATTAGTAATGGAATTAAAAGAAAAAGCTTCATTCTTATTTTTTATCAAAACTAATGATTTTTAACTTCAATAGAAACAGTTGACTTTACATTTAAAATTACTTAAATATAAAATTATGTTAAACTCAAACCTTCTCAATTATCTGAAAATTTGAATTAACTAACTTTGTTTAAAATCAAAAATATGCCGAAGAAAAACAGAAAAAAAGAGGAATTATTCAACGTGATCACACACGGGCTTGGCGTGGTTTTGTCGGTTGTCGCTTTGGTTTTGATGATCTACTATTCAGTCATTAGTGAAAATACAATTGCGATTGCCTGCTCTCTGATCTTTGGGATTAGTTTGATTTTACTGTACTCTGCTTCCACAGTCTATCACGCCGTTTACAGATTGAAGTGGAAAAAGATCTGCCAGAAAATAGACCATCTCAGCATTTACATTTTGATCGCCGGGACTTACACGCCGGTAGCATTACTAGGTTTGAAAGGCGTTTGGGGCTGGAGTATGTTTGGGTTGATTTGGGGAATGGCTCTGATAGGTTTTATTTTTAAATTCTCGCCACTCAGAAATAATGAGAAGATCTCTCTTTCGCTTTATGCTTTGATGGGTTGGGCATCTATTATCGCTATCAAACCGATGATTGAGAATCTCTCTACTGGTGCATTGTCATTCATCATTCTTGGTGGGTTGTGTTACACTTTTGGGATTTATTTTTATGCTAAAGACAGGAAGCCGTTTTATCATCCGATCTGGCATCTGTTTGTTTTAGGCGGAAGTATTATGCACTTTTGCGCGATTTTCTTTTTTATTCTTCCTTAAGATTTTAAAATATCAATTCAATCACCTGAAACCAGATTGCACTCGTAAAGAAACCAACGAGAATACTGATACCTATAATCAGATTGACAAGTTTGGTATTCAGACGGAACTGTTCTGCGATGATGCTTGCCGTAACCACTGTCGGCATTGCTGCTTCGAAAATACTGATCTTCGCAATATCGCCTTTGATTCCAAAAATTAAAGCCATTAATAAAATAAGTATGGGCGCAAGTACCAATTTGTAAACTAATGAAGTTGAAATCTGCGGAATCAGTTTCTTCCACCCATTGAATTTAAGTTGTAACCCAACAGAAAACAATGCCAATGGAATAACTGTCGCCGCCAATTTATCAAACAAAGGCAATGCAAAATCGAGGTCAATCAATTGAGATAAAATCAATGCGCTGATGCATCCTAAAAACGGAGGAAATGTAAAAAGTCGTTTCAGAATAAATGTGGCACTCACTTTTCCGGATCTGCTTCCACCCTTCACAGCAGCGATTATTCCCATCGTAGAAAGCATAAAGAACATCGTCTGATCACAAATAATGGCAATGCTCAGATATTGCTCTCCGTAAAAAGCAGCAATTAATGGAAATCCAATAAATGACGTATTGCTGTAGCCGCTCGCTAATTCCAAACTGCTTCCAGATCTTGGTGAATAGTTTTTTAACTTACTATACATCAGCATAAACGCCCAGCTTCCAAACGCAATCAGAACTGTACTCAAAACCGGAAAGAGCATTTCCTGAGACCACTCTACTTTTGGCAGATATTTGAATGATACCGCCGGTAACCCGAGATAAATGATCCAGGTATTAATACCTTTATGTGCATCCGGATGAATGGTCTTGGTAGATTTGAAAATCATTCCGGCAGCGATACAGATGATGATGAGAACAAAATTTATCATCCAATAAAATTAGAAATTATGATTTGATCTGAAAACAAAAAAACCTTTCAAATGAATGAAAGGTTTTAAAAACTATATTTTAGAAATATTATTTTTTAATGAATTTGTGAGAAGTAGAACCTGCTTCAGTATTCACTTTCAACACATAAGTTCCGTTTTTAAGATCTTTAACATTTACTTTGTTATCAGCAGATACAGAAACGTTTCTTACCAATTTTCCTGAAAGATCATAGATATCAGCAGAATTAAAATTGGAATAATATTTAAATTATAAAAAGAAATTTATCTTATTACTTTTTATAATTTAATATTTAACTTTAACTATTACTTGTCTACTAGGTCCAAAATATTCTTTTGTATAAATATTAATTGCTTTGACAACATTTATACCTGAATTATGAATGTCAGCTCTAAATTTATCTAAAACTGTATTAGCCGCATTATTGCTCATCCATGTGTGAGTAACAAGTATATTTTGCGAACCATTTTCTATAACTTTTCTTTCCATGATTTCTGATGCAGATATATTATCAAAATCAGAAAATTCTCCATAAAACACTGGTATTCTTAAATGATTTACAGCAAGTACATATCTTCCGATGAAATGTGCTAAATCTACACATTCCTTTCCATTTTGCAGACAATTCGTAAGTAGAAAACTATTATCATAAAATGCTACATTTTTATTATCAATGTAAGGAAATAATATTGGGTCTAAAGTTGATGTATCATTCTCAATATTTATAAATTCCCCAGTATTAGAATCATTTGTTCCATACAAAATTGAATTTACGCCTGTTCCCATTCTTTTAGATTTAGAATTGACAGAATTCTCACTTGCTACTGAAGAAGTATCATCATTTAAATTATTTTCGCAAGATGTAATTAAAATAAGCAATGAGCATGTTAATAGAATTTTTTTCATTGTAATTTAGTTTAAAAAGTTAATATTTCAAAGATATAACTTTAAATCGGCCTACTGGTAAATAAATTTTAACATTAAAATTTTAGATTGTAAATTTGGGGAAATTAAAAATTAAAATTTATGTCTAAAGCCATTTCTCAAGTGCCTTTTGCACAAAACGAACCCGTAAATTCTTATGTTCCAGGTTCCGACGAGGTAAAAAGCCTTATTTCTACTTATAAAAAAATGTGGAAAGAAAAAACCGAAATCCCAATGGTAATCGGTGGAAAAGATATCAAAACAGACAAAAAAATACAATTGAGCTCGCCGCAGGATCATCAGCACGATTTCGGGTTTTATTACGAAGGTGATATGTCTCACGTTGACAGCGCTATAGAATCTGCTCTTGCTGCAAAATCAAAATGGAATGCATTGGGTTGGGAACACAGAGCAGCGATTTTCCTGAAAGCGGCTGACCTTTTGGCTGGACCTTACAGAGATGTTATCAACGCTGCAACAATGATTGGACAATCCAAGAATGTTCATCAGGCTGAGATTGATGCCGCTTGTGAATTTATAGATTTCTTGCGTTTCAATGTGGAATTTATGACAGAGCTTTATGCTGAGCAGCCGGTTTCTGATGCAGGAATTTGGAATCGTGTTGAGTACAGACCTTTGGAAGGTTTCTGTTTTGCAGTTACGCCTTTCAACTTTACAGCAATCTCCGGAAACTTGCCGGCTTGTATGGCAATGATGGGAAATGTTGTCGTTTGGAAACCATCTGACAAGCAGGTTTATTCAGCAAAAGTGATTATGGATGTTTTAAAAGAAGCCGGACTTCCGGATGGTGTTATCAATATGATTTTTACTGATGGGAAAGAGACTGCTGAGAAAGTTTTGGCTCATCCAGACTTCGCAGGTTTACATTTCACAGGTTCTACAAAAGTATTCCAAGGAATGTGGAAAATGATTGGCGACAATATTCATAACTACAAATCTTATCCAAGAATCGTTGGAGAAACTGGTGGAAAAGACTTTGTGATGGTTCATCCTTCTGCAAACATCGAAGCAGTTGCAACAGGTTTGGTAAGAGGCGCTTTCGAATATCAGGGTCAGAAATGTTCTGCAGCGTCCAGAGCTTATGTTCCAAAATCTCTTTGGAATGAAGTGAAAGCGGTGATGGAAGCTCAAATCAAAACGATTAAAATCGGTTCTCCAGAAGACCCATCAAATTTCGTTAACGCGGTTATCGATAAAAATTCTTTCGAAAAATGCAAAGGCTACATCGACAGAGCTAAAGCTTCAAACGATGCAACGGTTGTAATCGGTGGAAAATATGATGACAAAAAAGGCTGGTTTGTTCATCCAACTGTTATCGAAACGATTAATCCTTATTACGAAAGTATTGTTGAGGAAATCTTCGGTCCAATCTTGACTGTTTTTGTTTATGAAGACGAAAACTGGGAAGACACTTTGAAATTGGTTGATACATCGACTCAATATTCTTTAACTGGCTCTATTTTCGCACAAGACAGATATGCGATTGATGAGGCTTACAAAGCTTTGGAAAATACTTCCGGAAACTTCTATATCAATGACAAACCAACTGGGGCAGTTGTAGGACAGCAGCCTTTCGGTGGATCAAGAGCTTCCGGAACCAATGACAAAGCAGGTTCTAAAATGAATTTGACACGTTGGGTTTCTGTAAGAAGTATCAAGGAAACTTTTGTCTCTCCAAAAGATTATAAATATCCATATTTAGGATAATTTCAAAATAAATTGAGTCAAATTGTCATTCCGCAGGAATCTAAACGTTAATTTCATTATTGGCAAGATTCTTTCAGAATGGCAATTTGTATTTTATAACTAATTATCAAAATTAATAACAAATGAAAAAAGCATTAATAATAGTTGACGTTCAAAACGATTTCTGTGAAGGTGGCGCATTGGCCGTTCCGGAAGCGAACAGCATCATTCCATACGTCAATCTTCTCTTAGAAGAAAATCAATATGATGAGATCATTTTGACTCAAGATTGGCACCCGGCAGATCACAAAAGTTTTGCTTCCAATAATGGAAAAAATGTTGGTGAAACTATCTCACTTGGTGGCGTTCCACAGTTTATGTGGCCGGACCATTGTGTTCAGGGAACTTTTGGAGCAGAATTCCATAAAGATCTTAATCGTGAAAAAGTCACGCACATTATTCAGAAAGGAAAAAATGTAGAAATTGATAGCTACAGCGGATTTCAGGACAACAATCATTTCATGAAAACCGGATTGGAAGATTATCTGAAATATCACGATATTCAGTTAGTTGAAATCGTTGGTTTAGCTTTGGATTATTGTGTGAAATTTACAGCGATTGATGCTTTCAATGCTGGATTTATCACTTGTTTACATTTCAATGGAACCAAAGCTGTGAATGTAAAACCTGACAGTGCGAAGAATACAATCTATGATTTGGTTGAAAAAGGCGTTACTATTTTGGCTTAATATTAAAACCAAATATATTCAGACTGATAAAGCATTAATTACTTTGGATTAATAAAATTTAATTAAACTTTTAAATTAAAAACTAAAACTGAAATTTTTCCTTAGGCACAAACCATAGTAGGAGTGATACCATAAAGAAGAAAAAGATAAAATATATCGCACGTGTCTGTAAATTGTTTGAAAAAACGACATTTTTTTCTTCATCAAAGTAAAAATCTTTATTGTTGACACTTCCAATTTTCAAATCAAGAAACGGAAGTGTCACATTACTATAACTGTGCTTATTAAATTCTACTTTACAAGAAGACCGCCCCCTTCCACCATAAGTATCCAAAACCTTGACTACAATTGGTTTTTGCATTTTCATAATTCCATGTTTTCTGGTTATATCATTATATCCCTTTATTGATAAATATAGGAAAGTAATATTCAAAATTACCAGTATACAAATTTTAAGGTTAGGCAATGCTTTCATTAAAAAAATTTTATGGATTGAATTTTCGTTTAATCCTTGTTTTGTGTCTGGAATAATGTGTCTGTTCAGTATTTTTATCCTTTGAAATAACACTGATATTACCATCAACTTCTAGGATTGCAAGTTGTACTTCTGAGAATTTTTCGATACCGTGTTCGTGAACAGCTTCTTCCAATTCATCATCCGAAATCTGTACTTTTTTCAAATTTTCAGGAATCGTTTTTCCATCTTTTACTAAAATGTAAGGTTTATCCTCAATTAATTCTTTAACGAACTTACTCTTGAAAACGAATTTCTTGACAATAAAATTTGCTACAAATAAAACCAAAGCCGCAACAATACCACCTTGGAGACTGCTGTTCGAGCCAACCATCGCATTCTGAACTGCATTACTTATCAATAATAAAAGTATTACATCGCCGGCATTGAGTTGTGACAATTGATTTTTCCCGAAAACTCTCACAGCAATCACCATAAAAAAGTAAACAGCAAGCGAACGGATGACGATGTCAAGAATTGGATTCAAAGTTTGAAATTTATTAAATAAAGATAGAAAATAAGTTCAATAAGAATTCACAAAAAACTTCATTATCTTTGAGTTTGAAATAATATAATTATGATCAAGAAATTATTAATAGCCTTAAGCTTTTTAACCGTATCACTTATGTTTTCACAAAAAAACAATGACCAACAAGCCGTTGCCGACGTGTCAGAAAAATTAAGATTAGCGATGATCAGCGGTGACAAAACCGTCTTGGAATCTTTGATACTTCCGGAATTAACCTATGGACATTCGGGAGGTCACATTGATGATGCGAAAGAATTTGTAGATAAATTAGCGAGCAAAAAATCGAATTTCCTAAACATTGATATTACAAACCAATCCATCCAAATTGTTGATAAAACAGCAATCGTTCGCCATCATTTGTTCGCCAATACAGAAGATCTTGGAAAAGCTCCTGCAGTTGTGAATCTTGATATTTTATACGTTTGGTCTAAGACTAAAAGTGGTTGGAAATTGTTGGCGAGACAGGCTGTGAAGGCGGAGAAGAAATAAAATTAAAAAAACACTTACTGATTTTAACAATTGTAATTTATGAGAATATTTGCATTTTTATTTTTCTTGGTTTTCATAAATGGATGTTCGACGCGAACAATTAGTTATGACCGTGAGAAAATACTAAAGAAGTATTCGATTGATTATAAAATTTTTGTTGATGACGAAAACTTAGATTTGTCTACAGTATACTTAGATAAAAATAACATTAACACTGTCTTAATCGACAAGAAAAAGAAAGAATTAAAGATTAATCAGATAAGTAAGGTTGATTTATTTGATCTGAAAAATCTAAATCTCGACAGTCTATCTTCAGGACGAAGAGGTTGGGATAAAAAGAAAATCGTCTTATTAATAATTAATGGAAAAGTTATTCCCGACAGTTTGAAAATCAAAACAAAATTAGACCCCAATGCTATAAAGTCATTTGAAATTATATCAGAGGAAAAATTAAATAATCTCACTTTTTGTCGCAGAATTGATGGAGACTTTTTAGTAATTAAAACAAAGTAAAAATCCGCCTCACAGCGGATTTTCCTATTTCGATTTTCTTCTTTTCAATTCTTTATCAATCAGCCCCAATTCCCGTCCAGTTTGTCCGGCAACAGACGTATTTTCCTGCGCTCTTCTTGTAAGATACGGAACAACGTCTTTCACAGGTCCATAAGGCAGATATTTGGCAACGTTGTAATGTTTGTCGGCCAAATAATAAGTAATGTTATCACTCATTCCATAAAGCTGTCCAAAATAAATGTGCGGATTGTTGTGCTCCAGATTGTTGGCTTGCATTTTATCCATAACCAATTCGGAAGATTTCTCGTTGTGTGTTCCGAAAAATGCTGAAACTTTATCAAGATTGGCCATCACAAAATCAATTCCTGCGTTGTAATTGTCGTCGGAAGCTTGTTTGTTTGGCTGGATTGGGTCTGGGTAATTTTGCTCCTCAGCGCGTTTTCTTTCCTTCTCCATATAAGCGCCACGAACAATCTTATAACCAATGAAATAGCCTTTTTCTTTAGCTCTGTCAAGATGCGAGTTCATATATTCCAAACGGCCAGTTCGGTACATTTGGATGGTGTTCCAAACGATGGGTTTTTCCTGATTGTACTTTTCCATCATTTCTTCACAAAGTTGGTCTGCGGCATCTTGCATCCAGGATTCCTCGGCGTCAACCATTACTTTTTTGTTATTCTCGAAACAGAGTTTGCAGACTTCGTCGAAACGCGTCACTACTCTATCCCATTCTTCTTTTTGGCTGGTTGTGAGTTCTTTGCCTTTTCCAACTTCTTCATAAATATCAATTCTACCAAAAGCCGTCGGTTTGAAAACGATAAACGGAATCGCCGGATTTCCAACAGAAAACCTGATGATATCTTTGATTTCCTTGCAAACCGCATCAAAAACTTCCTCTTCTTCTTTTCCTTCAATCGAGTAATCGAAAATGCTTCCAACACCACGTTTGAACATCTGTTTTACCACAGACATACTTTCCTCACGCGTTTCGCCACCACAAAACTGCTCGAACAAAGTTTGCTTCACGATGCCATCCACAAACGGAAAATTGTTCTTAACGGTAAAATTAAGCAGTGAAACGCCAATATTAGTCAATGCAGGTTGTTCGATTGCCTTGAACATCCAATACGCTTTTCTCAGCTGAGCATCCGTTTTATCGGCAAATGCGAGCTTTGTATCATTGAAAATACTCATATCCAGAATTTGTCCCAAAAGTAAATATTATTTCGATTTCAAGATGAATTTTAAAGCAAAATTTTATCATTAATTTAAAATTAATTCACCAAAAAATCAATATCTCAACTTAATTCTAAATTCATCAAACGAACGATAATTTTTGAGTGTATTTTTTATTAATTATTAAAAAGAAAACCCCTTCGAAGTAAAACTTTGAAAGGGTAATTTTATTTGAAAAGGCTTCGACTCCGCTCAGCCTGACAGTTTAATATATGTTACAATGAACCGATGTCATCCTGAGCGGAGTCGAAGGTTATAATTTAATTAAAAAAATCAATGCAAGAAATGTCTCATTCCAGTAAACAACATTGGGATATGATGCTCATTCGCCGCTTCGATGGAATCATTGTCTCTCATACTTCCACCTGGCTGAATAATCGCCTTAATGCCCTCCTGCGCGCAGAAATCCACCACATCTCGGAAAGGGAAAAACGCATCCGAAGCCAAAACCAACTCGCCATCGAATTTCTCTTTGGCTCTTTCAATCGCTTGCTGCGTTGCCCAAATTCTGTTGACTTGTCCACCACCGATTCCGATGGCCTGAACGCCGTTTGAAACTACGATTGCGTTGGATTTTACATATTTCACCACTCTTTGCGAGAATAACAAAGCTTTTCTTTGTTCGTCTGTTGGAGCGGTTTCTGTCACTAATTTAATATCTTCTGAGAATTGGTCGTCAGCGCTTTGAACCAACATTCCGCCATCGATTTTCACCCAAGCTTGTTTGTCTGTAACTTGGTTTTTGATTTTGATGATTCTAAGATTTTTCTTTTTTCTAAGGATTTCCAGAGCATCTTCGTCAAAATCTGTTGCCATAACGATTTCCAGGAAAGTTTTATTCAATTCCTCAGCCGTTGCCGCATCTACTTTATAATTCATTCCGATGATGCCGCCGAAGATGGAAACCGGATCGCATTCGAATGTTTTGGTATAAGTTTCCAAAGCTGAAGTTCCAACCGCAACACCACAAGGCGTTGAGTGTTTTACAGCACAGCAAGCCAATTCGTCTTTGAACTCATTCACAACTTTCCAACACAAATCCATATCTCTCAAATTATTGAAAGATAATTCTTTACCTCCCAAAATTTCGAAATCTTTCATTGCGCCATTTTCGAAAGTCGATGTATAATAAGCTGCTGACTGATGCGGATTTTCGCCGTAACGTAAGTCTGAAACCTTTTTGTAAGAAGCGTTTAAGTAAGTTGGATATTCTTCATCCAAGAGCATTCTGGAAATCGCTGCGTCATAAGCGGAAGTCAGATTGAATACTTTTCCAGCCAATTTCTTTCTGGTTTCGATGGTTGAATCTCCGTTTGCTGACATTTCGTTTTTGATGATTTCGTAATCATTCACGTCTGTCAAAACCACAACTGAGTTGAAATTTTTAGCTGCAGAACGCAACATAGAAGGTCCGCCAATGTCGATGAATTCAACTTTTTCGTCAAGAGAAATTTCTTTATTTACATTCTCGAAAAACGGATAAAGATTCACGATGACCATATCAATCAGTCCGATTTCGTACTCCTGTACGGTTTTCATATGTTCCTCGTTGGAACGGACTGCCAACAATCCGCCGTGAACTTTCGGGTGCAGGGTTTTCACTCTGCCGTCCAGCATTTCCGGAAAATCTGTGACTTCATCGATTTGAATTGGGCTCAATCCAGCGTCTTTCAAATGTTTGAATGTTCCGCCGGTGGAAATCAATTCGTAGTTCTGTTCTTCAAGAAATCTTGCGAAATCCACCAAACCGCTTTTATCAGATACGCTGATAAGTGCTCTCTTTTTACTCATACCTTCTCTTTCAAATTTTACTTTTTACAGTTTTATCCAAACTGTGATTTACCGGTTCTTTCACCTCCGGATTTACTTTTTATTTTACTTAGATTTTATATTTATTTTATTAAAGTGATTTTCAATTAAATACTACAAATAATTAAACAACAATTATTTATATAAATTTAATTAATTTTTACTTTAACTAATTAATATCATTTATTCAAAACCAAATCAATGGCTTTTGGAAAAATATCGTACTCGATAAGATGTACTTTTTCTGCTACTTTTTCAGCAGTATCAGTTTCATCAATCTCGAATTTTTCTTGCAGAATCACTTCGCCTTCATCGATTCCTGAAGTCACGTAATGAACGCTTGCGCCACTTTCTTTTTCGCCCGCTTCAATGACCGCATTGTGAACGTGATGTCCCCACATTCCTTTTCCACCGAATTTTGGCAACAATGCCGGATGGATATTAATGATTTTTCCTTCCCACTTCTCACAGAATTCTGGTTTCAGGATGGATAGAAAACCTGCTAAAACAATCAAGTCTGAATTTTCAGGAATGGCTTGCTCAAGATTCTCGGCAAAGTCTTTTCCACGTTTGATTAATTTATTCGGGATTTGATATTTCTGCGCTCTTTCCAGTCCGTAGCATTCTCTGTCTGCAATAACTTGGGTAATTTTCGCATTTCGGATTTCTCCGTTGTCAATGCAATCGATAATCCTTTGAAGATTGGTTCCTGAACCTGAAACTAAAATGGTGATATTTTTCATTTTTGTAAAATGTAAAAAGTATTAATGTATTAATGACTCTTTAAAATCGTTAATACTTTTTACGTAAATACATTTATACAATTAGATTTATTTTCTCGCTTCCTTCTGTAATTTCTCCTACAACATAAGCGTCTTCCAAAAGGTCAAGGATTTTATCTACGTGATTTTCGTCGGTCACGAGAACCATTCCAACGCCCATATTGAACGTTCCGAACATCTCTTCTCTTGCGATATTGCCACGCTTTTCCAATTCTTGCATCACGGTTGGAATTTGGATTTTTGACGCATCGATTGTTGCGCAAAGTCCTTCAGGGATAATTCTTGGCACATTCTCGTATAATCCGCCTCCTGTGATGTGCGCGATGCCGTAAAGTGGTGCTTCTTCCAATACTTTGTGAATGTCCTGATAATACAATCTTGTAGGTACCAAAAGTGTTTCGTACAAAGGTTTTCCTTCAAACTCCTCTTCGAAATCCCGGAATATTTTTCTTACCAATGAAAATCCATTGGAATGAAATCCTGAACTTGGAATGACAATGATTTTGTTTCCAGTTCTGATTTTGGAACCGTCGATGATTTGGTCTTTTTCTACAATTCCGACACAGAATCCTGCAACATCGTAATCGCCTGGCTGATACATTCCTGGCATCTCGGCAGTTTCGCCACCAATCAATGCGCAATTGTTGTCTTTGCAAGCTTTTACCATTCCGAGAACAATCTCAGCTGCAATCTCAGAATCGAGTTTTCCGCAAGCTAAATAATCAAGGAAAAACAATGGTTTTGCGCCGTGGCAAAGAATGTCGTTCGCACACATTGCGAAACAGTCAACGCCGATAGAAGCATATTGTTTGGTATCCAAAGCGATTTTGAGCTTGGTTCCAACGCCATCGGTTCCTGAAACCAAAACTGGATTTTTGTAACCAGCAATCTCATAGAAAGCACCAAAGCTTCCAAGATTGTTGAGAACGTTTTTGTTGTGGGTTTCGGCAACGGCAGACTTTATTTTATCTACTGTTTTGTAGCCTTCTTCTTTATCGACTCCGGCGGATTTATAGGTATTGCTCATTTTTACTTTTCAGATTTCGATTCTTTCGATTCTTTCAGGCTTTTGAAAACCTGAAAGAATCTTGGAATTCATTAGATTTATTTCAAACTTACTTTTTCAATTTTGCTAAATAAAAAAGCCGACAATCTTTTAGATTGTCGGCCGTTATTTTAGTTCACAAGTTCGGAGGTGTTTGTGTAATTCTCTTGGCAAGAATTAGGATACTTCTCAAAATGAACTTGTTGATTTTTCACTTTCATTATTTGATAGCAAAGTTACGCATTCTTAACATAACATTCCAAAATCTTATCCAAAAAAGTTTTTAACAATAGATAATTTCTCCTGAAACTCAGCATTCTTTTCTTCGTCTACAATACCTTTTTCAATATCAAAAGTCTCTTTGTACTTAGGCAATACAAAACTTTGCAATACAGTTGCACCACTCGATTTAGCTCTAGCTTCGAAAGCGGCAACTACATTTTTCCCACCACCAGGACCAGTTGCTGTAGCTAAAACAAATACCGGTTTTTCTCCAAAATGCTTTCTGTCTTTAATTCTGGAAACCCAATCAAATATATTCTTGAAAGCTGTTGTATAAGTACTGTTATGTTCCGCAAAAGCAATAATCAACAAATCTGCTGCATCGATTTTCTCAGCGAATCTCAAGGCTAAAGTTGGAATCCCATCGTGTTTTTCTCTATCTACACTGAAGATTGGCATCTCGTAGTCGTTCAAGTCAAGAACTTCTACTTCTGCCCCATTAAATTGTTTCGCTGTGTATTCTACTAATATTTTATTGATAGACTCTCTGGAGTTGCTTCCTGCAAATGCTAATATTTTCATTTTAGTTCAAATTTTAAAGCTCCAAATGTAGAGACTTTAAAATTCAAATGAATTGATTTATGATAGTTATTTTTCGATTTCTAATAAATCTAAAATAGTTCTGTACAGAACTTCTGCTCCAATTGCCAAGTCTTCCGGAGACGAATATTCCAACGGATTGTGACTGATTCCGTCCTTGCAGCGCACGAAAATCATCCCGTAATCACAGGCGTAAGAAATCGCCATCGCATCGTGAAAAGGACCACTCATCAATTCCGGTATATCTTTCAAACCTATTTTTTCACAATTATTCTTAATGATATCTTTAATCCAGTCAGCGCAATATCGAGGTTCAGATTTCCAGTCTTCGGAAATTTCATAAGTCAATCCGTGTTTTTTGGAAACCTCATCAATTTTATCGAGCAATTGTTTTTCGTAACGGTTTCTTCTTTCCAAATCAATGTCTCTCAAATCAAGTGTAAACTCGACTTCTTCCGGAATGATGTTTCGGGAAGCTGGAAAAACTTTGATTGTGCCACAAGTTCCTACGGTTGGATTTCCCGGAACTTGGTTGGTAATTTCATTCAAAGCGACAATGATTTCAGCAGCTCCTACTAATGCGTCTTTTCGCATTGGCATTGGAACAGAACCGGCGTGACCAGCCATTCCTTTCAATTTTACGGTTAACCAAATTGGTCCTGAAATCCCGGAAACTACGGCAACTGGTTTTTTTTGAATATCCAAAACAGGACCTTGCTCAATATGAAGTTCGAGATAGCAATAGATGCTTCCTTCTTTATATTCTGATTCTTTGAATTTTGTAATATCACAACCGAAATCTTTGAGCGCCTGTTCGCGTGTAATTCCGTTTGAGTCTGCTCTTTGAAGTTCGTCTTTTTCTAATTTTCCTAAAATTCCTCGAGAACCGAATAAACCTTTATTAAAACGCCAGCCTTCTTCATCTGCAAAAGAGGTTATTTCTAAAGAACGTTGCGGTTTTAGTCCATTTTCCTGCATTGTGATTGCAGCTTCTATTGCGCAAAGAACGCCCGCAACACCATCGTATCTTCCCCCATAAGGTTGAGAATCAAGATGTGAACCTAACATCAAAACAGGTAAATCAGGATTTGTTCCCTCTAATCTTCCGATGAGATTCCCGAAGTTGTCGATTCGGGTTGTCATTCCGGCTTGCTTCATCCAAACAGAAGCCAAATCAAATGCTTTCTTTTCATCTGGAGAATGTGCTGGCCTGTTGGTTCCACTTTCACCGATTTTTCCGATTTTGGACATTTCTGAGAAGAAATTTTCTAGACGTAAGGAATTTATATTCATTGGTTTTTTTTAAGGTCTACTTAATTTTTGATTTTCTATTTTTTACATACAAATCCATTACATATGTAGATTTTGGATTCGTATTATAAACTATCACAATACAATTATCACCATTATTAGAGTTTATTTCTATAAATCCGGAATTATATTCCTCTTTTAATTTTATTAAAAAATGGTCGAATCTCAAGGTTGAAGTGTAAGGAACAGGTTTTTTTATTGTAATGGTATCTTGTGCCAATGGTGCTAACACAGATTTTAGATTTTCATATTCTTTCCTCATATTTTTCGAGTCTTCAAACTCTATAATTTGATTAATTGAATAATCTTTATTTGATGGAAGTATAGATATATAACCTTTCTTAACTTTTGATTTAAAATAAGGATTGCTCTTTATTAGTAAATCATAAATCTCTAATTCCGATGTGTTTTTGTCAAAAGGATTTGATAAAAGTTTTTTTTTCTCAAAATCAAATCTAGAATCTTCCACAATTTGTTTGTAATTATCTTGTAAGTTGATATTTAAAAAGATAGAATTTAGTGGGTGTATTTTATTTCTTTTTTCACAAGATGAAAACAAAACAACTGTCAAGAAAATAAAGATTACATTTTTCATATTAATTTTTTTATATCAAAAATACAACCTTAATCTTTTTCAATAATTTATTTTATGCGAAAAACACATTCATACTAGTGATTATTCAATGGTAATCCTCGTTCCTGAAACTGAACCCAATTGAGATATTCCGCCGCCACACGATGTTCTACCATTGTAATGCAATCGTCAACCGGACAAACCAGCTTGCAAAGATTGCAGCCGACACATTCGGGTTCGTTTACAGTGTAATCGTTGTAAGGCATTCCGTCGGTTTTGAAAATCGCCTGATGAGAAGTGTCCTCGCACGCAATGTGACATAAACCGCAATGGATGCATTTATCCTGATTGATATTGGCAACGATATGAAAATTAAGGTCGAGTTTTTCCCATTCCGTCATTGTTGGGACAGATTTCCCAATAAAATCGGTGATTTTTTCGAAGCCTTTTTCGTCCATCCAATTGCTGAGACCTTCATTCAAATCTTCTACAATCCTGAAACCATACTTCATCGCAGCCGTACAAACCTGAACGGAAGTCGAGCCAAGCAACATAAATTCTACCGCATCCTGCCAAGTAGAAACGCCACCAATTCCAGAAATAGGAACTTTATTCGTCACTGAATCCTGGGAAATGGTTGTCAGCATCTTGAGCGCAATTGGCTTAACTGCTGGTCCGCAGTAGCCTCCAAAAACGGATTTACCGCCAACATTCGGATTCGGAACAAAGCTGTCCAAATCTATCCCTGTAACGGATTGAATGGTATTAATAAGTGATAAAGCATTAGTTCCTGCGTTTACCGCAGCTCGTCCTGTCGGAACAACCGAATGAACATTGGGCGTGAGTTTTGTAATCACGGGCAAAGTCGCCACTTCCATCACCCATTCTACTATTCTTCCAGCAATTTCCGGGTCCTGCCCAACTGCGGCTCCCATCCCACGTTCCGTCATTCCGTGCGGACATCCGAAATTGAGTTCGAAACCGTGTGCTCCGGTTTGTTCACAACGTTTTACCATTTCGTGCCAGGCTTCACGATTGTTATCCGCCATCAGTGAAATAATCATTGCCCTGTCAGGAAATTCTTTTACCACTTCTATGATTTCCTTTAAATTAATATCTAAAGGTCTGTCGGAAATCAATTCGATATTATTGAAACCTGCAACACGCTGACCATTGAAATTGATAGCGGAATATCTGGACGACACATTCTTCACCTGAGACCCCAAAGTTTTCCAGACAACACCGCCCCAGCCTGCTTCGAAAGCTCGCATTACATTTATTTTTTTATCTGTTGGTGGTGCTGAAGCCAGCCAAAAGGGATTTGGAGATTTTATACCTAAAAAATTACAAGAAATATCGGCCATAATTTTTTTATTAAAGATTAACACTTCGACAAGCTCAGTGTGACAATGGTTTTTGATTTAAATAATTGAAATTAATTCAACATATATTCTAAAATGGAACGTGCGGCTAATTTGCCATCCTGAGCTGCGTTTACGACTTCTTTACCACCATTGATGCAATCACCACCAGCAAACACACCATTCCAATTGGTTTTATATTGGGAATTCACGGAAACTTTTCCATATTTATTTTCAAGTTTGCTGGATGAAATCAATTCTTCAAAAGGTGTTTGTCCAGCCGCTTTGATAATCATATCACAATCGATGGTGAAAGTTTCGCCCGTGTCAACAGGACTTCTTCTTCCGGAAGCATCGGCTTCGCCTAATCTCATTCTGCTGCAAACCAAAGATTTTACGTTTCCGTTTTCAGAGATAATTTCTTTTGGTGCTGCAAGATATTCCAGATTGCAGCCATCTAATTTTGCAATATCCAGTTCGACATCTGTACAAGGTTTTTCTTTTTCCGTTCGTCTGTAAACGATGGTAACATCTTTTGCGCCTAATCTTTTGGCTTGAGTTGCAGCGTCAATTGCTGTCATTCCCAAACCTATAACAGCCACTTTTTCTCCAACTGGAATTTCAGAAAAATCATTGGTTCTAAGATTATAAATGTAAGAAATAGCGTCTTCTACACCTTCGTAATTCTCTCCATTGATATCCAATTGTCTTGCAACACCAACACCAATTCCTAAGAAAACCGCATCAAAATTTTTCTGTAAATCCTTAAGATGAAAATCTTTTCCTAATTCCTGATTGTATCTGATATCAATCCCGCCAATGGAAATAATATATTGTACTTCTTCTTCGCAAAACTCAGGTGTTACTTTATATGCTGCAATTCCGTAAGTCATCAAACCGCCGCCTTTTGCTTCTTTCTCGAAAATGGTAACGTCCACACCTTCTTTTGCCAGATAAAATGCACAGGCCAAACCGGCTGGGCCTGCGCCAACTACAGCAACTTTTCTTCCCAAAGATGGCTTTCTTTCAAATAACTGCCAATTGTTGTACATCGCTTTTTCTGTAGAATATCTTTGCAAACGGGCAATCTGAATTGGTTCCTCGTGAAGCAGATTATAAACGCAGGAACCTTCGCAAAGCTTCTCCACAGGACAAACTTTGGAACAGCTTGCTCCCATAATATTATCTGTGAAAATAGTATGAGCAGAACCTTTTACATTGCCCGTTGTAATCTGTTTGATGAATTTTGGGATGTTGATATGTGTGGGACACATTTTCGTACAAGGTGCATCATAACACATAATACAACGATTGGCTTCTATTATAGCGCCATCTTTATTTTCGAAAGGTGGATGAATGTCTGTAAAATTATGCTGATATTGTTCTAAAGTCAAACGATTATTTTCTATCATAAGTTTTAGTTGTTAGTTGATAGTTGTCACTTAGTGGTCATTTGTATGATTTAAAATCAAAAATTCGTAATCGCTTTAAAGCTTGGTCAAATCGTCGTAGGTTTCTGGTCGTCTATCTCGGTAAAACTGCCATTTGGACCGGACCTGGTCTATCAAATCCAAATCGAATTCTGCAATCAGAAGCTCATCTTTATCTTCGGATGCGCAGGCGAAAATCTCGCCCAAAGGATTTACGAAATAGGATGTTCCGTAGAATTTGCCGAGATTCCAGGGCTTTTCAATTCCAACACGATTGATACATCCCATAAAATATCCGTTGGCAACGGCGTGAGAAGGCTGCTCCAACCTCCACAGATATTGAGATTGACCAACTGTAGTTGCGGACGGATTATAAACAATTTCAGCACCGTTGATTCCTAAAGCTCTTGCTCCTTCCGGAAAATGGCGATCATAGCAGATATAAACGCCAATTTTTGCATATTTGGTCTGGAAAACAGGGTAACCTAAATTTCCAGGTTTGAAGAAATATTTTTCCCAAAATCCACCCGTTTGAGGAATATGATTTTTGCGGTATTTTCCAAGATATTCGCCGTCTGCATCGATAACCGCAGCAGTATTGTATAAAATTCCTGCGCCGTCTTTTTCATAAATCGGAACTATGATGACCATCTGGTATTTCTTAGCATATTCTGACATCAAATCCGTAGTCGGACCAGGAACAGTTTCTGCAGACTCGTACCATTTAGAATCCTGGCCGGGACAGAAATATGGCGTATTGAAAATCTCCTGAAAACAAAGAATCTGAACCCCTTTTTCTCCAGCTTCATCTATAAAAGGCAAATGTTTTTCCAGCATCGCCTGCTTTATTTCGTCAATTGTTCCTTCGCCTTCTGTTTTGGCAAGAGACATTTGGATTAATCCTGATTTTATGATTCGAGACATAGTTTATAGTTATGAGTTATAAATTATTAGTTTTTTTAAATCTTGTCTGAGACTTTGTTTCGCTTAATAAATTGTCCGTAACCTTTTTCTACAAGGCATTCGTTATTATCAATGGCGACTTTTCCACGAAGTAAAACAATCTTTACTTTTCCGGTAACTTCCCAGCCTTCGTATCCGCTATAATCTACATTCATATGATGCGTTTTTGCAGAAAGTGTATGTTTTTCTTTCGGGTCAAAAATGACTAAATCAGCATCTGAACCAATCGAAATCGTTCCCTTTTTCGGGTACATTCCGAAAATTTTTGCTGGATTTGTACAAGCTACTTCTACAAATTTGCTTAATGTAATTCTGCCTTTGTCGACTCCTTCGGAATAGAGTAATTCCATTCGGTTTTCTACGGCCGGATGTCCATTTGGGATTTTGGAGAAGTCATCAATTCCCATTAATTTCTGTTCCCAGAAAAACGGACAATGGTCTGTTGCAACCACATTCACCAATCCCTGATTGATTCCTGCCCAAAGCGTTTCCTGATCTTTCTTTTCTCTCAACGGTGGTGACATTACCCATTTTGCACCTTCGAAATCCTGCTCATACAAACTAGCATCAAGAATCAAATACTGAATGCAAGTCTCTATAAAAACGTGTTGATTTCTTTTGGTAGCATTTCGAACAGCGTTCAAAGCACCTTCACAAGTAAGATGAACGATATAGCCGGGACAGCCAGTGAAATTGGTCATATCTACAAAACGTTCACTGGCTTCAGCTTCCGTAACTTCCGGTTGAGATAAATAATGATAAATCGGAGCTCTGTTTCCTTCGTTCTTGTTTTTCTGAACCAGATAATCTATCATATCGCCATTCGTAGCGTGAACGTTGATTAGTCCACCTTGTTCTTTGACTTCTTCCATCAAGCCAATCATCTGTCTGTCATCCACCATCAATGCGCCTTTGTAAGCCATAAATGTTTTGAAAGATGTGATTCCTTCTTCGATAATTTCTTTGATTTCAGGTTTTGTATTTTCATTAAAATCAGTCACTGCCATATGAAAACTGTAATCGCCGACAGCATTTCCATCGCTTCTGCCTTTCCATTCGTTTAAAGCATTTCGAAGAGATTTTCCTTGAGTCTGAAGAATAAAATCAATAACCATCGTAGTTCCGCCAAACAATGCAGCACGCGTTCCTGTTTCATAGGAATCGCTGGAAAAAGTTCCCATAAAAGGCATATCGAGATGAACGTGCGGGTCTATTCCGCCAGGGAAAATCAGTTTTCCGGAAGCATCAATGGTTTCATCTGCATCATATTTCAGATTCTTTCCGATTGCAGAAATAGTTTCTCCCTCGATAAAAATATCGCCGATGAAATTTTCCGAAGCTGTTACAATATTTCCGTTTTTGATTAAAATACTCATACCTTAATTATAAATGATGAATTATTAATGATAATTGATTTTTCTAATTCTCTATTTTTTGTTTTTCATTAAAATGAAATAAACCAAAGCACTGATGAAAAACCCTACAAACCAGCCGTAATGATAAAGATTGGTCAGCCAACCTGGAATTGAATCCGTAGAAATCGCTTTGATTGTAGCCAGAAATCCCGGAATATTTGGTGAAATTCCGAGCAACAATGCAATAATAGCTTTCGTATTATATCCATTTTTGTAGAAATAGCTTTTTCCTTGCTGGTAAAGGTCTTCTACAATTAATTCTTTTTTTCTGATAAAATAATAATCCGCAATCATAATCCCGCCAATCGGACCAAGCAAGCTTGAATAACCAACCAGCCAAGTGAAAATATAGCCTGATGGGTCTGCAATCAGTTTCCACGGACAAATTAAAACGCCAATAATTCCGGTAATGTAACCGCCAGTTCGGAAACTTATTTTTTGAGGACTAAGGTTCGCAAAATCGTTGGCCGGACTTACGATATTCGCAGCAATGTTGGTTGCTAACGTAGAAATTGCAATCGCTAACATTGCCACTGTTACTAATATTTTATTTTCAAATTTACCTGCAAGAATCACCGGGTCCCAAATCGTAGTTCCATAAATAATGACCGTTGCAGAAGTTACGACCACGCCAATGAAAGAAAAAACCGCCATCGAAGGAGGTAAGCCAATCATCTGTCCATTGATTTGCGCTTTTTGTGAAGTGGCATATCTTGTAAAGTCCGGAATATTAAGTGATAATGTGGCCCAGAATCCGACCATTCCCGTCAAAGCAGGAAAGAAAAATGTCCAGAATTCAGAAGTGTTTTGAAACTTCGATGGCTGATTGAGAATTTCGCCTAAACCCTGTGTGGAATATATCGCCCAAAACAACAATGCAAAAGCCGCAACAGGCAAAAACACCGCTTTGAAAACTAAAAGTTTACGAATACTTTCAACGCCAAAATAAACCACAACCATATTAATTAACAGGAAAATCAAGAAGCAAATCAGTTCTAAAACCGGCGGAAAAAATCCAACAACTGCAGGCTCAGAAAGCGATGAAATCCAAACTCTCAAAATCTGATAAAGAGAAACACCGCCAATCCAGGTCTGAATCCCAAACCATCCACAGGCAACAATAGCTCTTAATAAAGCAGGAATATTTGCGCCTGTAGTTCCAAAACTTGCTCTTGCAAACACAGGAAAAGGAATACCGTATTTAGTTCCGGCGTGTCCGTTCAGAATCATTGGAATAAGAACTATAAGATTTCCTAAAAATATAGTCAAAACCGATTGCCACCAGTTCATTCCGCCTTCTATCAGGGAGCTTGCCAGCATATAAGTCGGAATACACATCGACATACTAATCCACAAAGAAGCATAGTTCCAGGTTCCCCAAGTTCTTTTGCTTACGGGAATTGGTGCTAAATCTTCGTTGTAAAGATTTGGATTTTCTGTTAATGTATTTATTTCGGACATTTTTTATTTTAAAATTAATAAGTCGCTTCGTCTGCAATCTTAAGTGCCTCAGAAATAATCGCAAGACCTTCTTCTACTTCTTCTTTGGTAATAATCAATGGTGGCGCGATGAAAATATAACCCCATCTTACGAAAGTGTACATTCCCAATTCTTTGATTTTTGCAGCTACTTTATTCATCACGGCCATTTCATCAGGTTTTGCATTGAAAGGCGCCATTGGTTCTTTGGTTTCTCGATTTTTCACCAATTCCAGACAGCCTAGCAATCCTGTATTTCTGAACTCTCCGATAGATGGATGAATTGCTTTCATTTCCTCGATTCTGCTCTCTATGTATTTTCCCATTTCGGCAGCTCTTTGTATCAGATTATCTTCTTCATAGATTTTTAAAACTTCCAAAGCGGCGGCGCAGGAAACTGCGTGAGCAGAATATGTAAGACCTAATGGAAGAACGGTATCATCATATTTGCTGGCGATTTTCTCAGAAATCATTATACAGCCTAACGGTAAATAGCCACAGGTAAGACCTTTCGCCATTACAATCATATCTGGGACAATGTCGTGATTCTGGAAACCGAACCATTTCCCAGTCCTTCCGAAACCTGACATCACTTCATCCATTATTAATAAAATCCCGTGCTTGTCACAGATTTCTCTTACTTTTTTCAGATAACCCTTTGGATATTGTAAGCAACCGGAAGTTCCGGATTCGCCTTCGAGGAGGATGGCTGCAATATTGTTTGGTCCTTCATATTCTATTTGTCTTTCTAACGAAGCAATTGAGTCCTTGAGAAGATTTTCTTCGCCATATTCGTATCGATACGCATAAGATAAATCAAAATGAATAAAGTTGGGAGCTTGCTGCCCATCTACAGGTATTTTTCTTGGGTCGCCACCAGCTGAGATTGCTCCAATGGTTGCGCCGTGATAGGATTGATATCTTGTGAAAATCTTGTGACGACCCGTGTAAAGTCTTGCCAGCTTAATAGCATTTTCATTAGAAGTGGCACCACAAACTGTAAAGAATGCACGATTCAAATCTCCGGGACAAATTTCGGCTAGTTTCTTGCCTAAATCTCCGCGAACTTTGGAAACACAGCTTGGCGAAATAAATGCGACTTTCTGCATCTGTTTTACAACTGCAGCTGTTACACGCTGGTCTCCATAACCGATGTTGGAATTCATCAAGCCGGAAGAAAAATCAATGACCTTCTGCCCGCTGTAATCGTATAAATAAACGCCTTCTGCTCTTTCGATGGCAAAAGGGTCGATGCCTTTTTGTTTGGACCAGGACATTATCGTGTAGTTCAGACTGTTATCTACAACTTCTTGTCTGCTGGTTTTATTTGTAACTGTTTCTGACATTTTTTTAGTTTTAAATTTCTAAAAAGGTTGAATCTCCGCAGCCCGACTTATCTCCTATTTATTATTTTTTTTATTTAAGTCGATGAACCACTTCGTTAGGTTTGAGCGGAAAGCCTTTTTTGCTTGTAATTCAAGTCTATTTAAACTGAAACTTTCTGCAAAAAAGATTGACTTCGTCGAACCACTTTGTTAGGTTTGGGAGCGGAAGGCGGATTAAGCTGCCCAAATTATTTTTCAAATTCTAACTCATCCAGTTGATGCCCGCTTCGGGATTCCATTTGGTGGTCATTTTTTTGAGTTTTGTCCAGAATTCTATTGAGCTTTTACCAGTAATATCGCCGACTCCAAAACGAGATTCATTCCAACCTCCGAATGAAAACGGCTCTCTGGGAACCGGAACGCCAATGTTGACACCAATCATTCCGGCAGAAGCGTGCTCCATAACATATCTTGCCAAACCACCACTTTGCGTGAAAACGGAAGCGGCGTTGCCGTAAGGATTTGCATTTTCAATTTTGATAGCATCTTCAAGAGTCCTGCTTCTGATAATGGAAACCACTGGTCCGAAAATCTCTTCTGTAGCAACGGACATCTCTGGCGTTACAAAATCGATAACCGTCGGACCAACGTAATGGCCATTTTCTTTGCCTTCCACTTTATAATTGCGTCCATCCAAAAGGATTTTAGCACCGTCTTTTTCGGCTTGGGAAATATAATTTTCGATTCTTTCTTTTGCTGCTTTGGAAATGACGGAACCTAGATTTTTTCCAGGAATCACGTTCTTTGCTTCAGCAACTATTTTATCAACAATATGGTCAGTCTGTCCCACCGCAAGCATCGCAGACGCCGCCATACAACGTTGTCCGGCGCAACCAGACATCGAAGCCGTAACATTGGCAGCCGTCATATCCGGGTTGGCGTCCGGTAAAACCAATAAGTGGTTTTTGGCACCACCTAGCGCAAGACATCTCTTGAGATTGGAAGTTGAACGTTGATAGACAATCTTAGCCACTTTCGTAGAACCTACGAACGAAACGGCTTCGATATTGGGATGGTCGCAAATGGCTTCTACGATTTCTTTTTCGCCGTGAACGATATTGAAAACTCCGTCAGGAAGTCCTGCTTGTTTCAGTAATTCTGCAATTTTCATTGCACTTAGTGGAACCAGTTCTGAGGTTTTAAGAATCATTGTATTACCCAAAACCAATGCATTTGGAATCGTCCAATTCGGAACCATCGAAGGGAAATTAAAAGGAACAATAGAAGCAACGACGCCTAAAGCAACTTTCTCCGTCCTGCACTCTACTCCGCTGCTGACTTCCAGGATTTCGCCTTGCGTCAATTGTGGAAGTGATGTTGCAAATTCGGTGAGTTCTATGCTTTTTTCTATTTCTGCTCTCGACTCGCCGAGGGTTTTTCCGTTTTCTTCCTGAATCAGTTCAGAGAGTTCAACAATATTTTGTTCCAGTAAGGTTTTATATCTGAAAAAGACCTGCACTCTGTCTTTAATCGGTGTTTTTGACCAGGTTTTGAAAGCTTCTTTTGCTGCGGCAACTGCATTATCCAAATCTTCTTTTGAAGAAACAGCTACTTTCGCAATCACTTCCCCTGTCAACGGCGATTCTACGTCCAACCAGCGGTCTGTAATTGTATCAACAAAGGCTCCATTGATGTAATTTTTAGCTTTTCCGTATTTATTTGACATTTTTATTATTTATTTAATAATGTTTTTAATAAAAGCTAAGCTAATAAACAATTTTCAATTATTGCAATATTGACATTAATTTATAATCATTCTAAAAAAATTTGCAGAAATTTTATAGTTTTGTGTAAAATTTATTTTCTAATGGAAAACAAACTGGACGAACTGGATTACCTGATTTTGAAAGAACTTCAAAAAGACGGACGTGCATCATTTACAGAAATTGCCGACAAACTCAAGGTTTCTATCAGCAATGTAAGAACCCGTGTCACTAAATTGATAGAAGATAAAACAATTCAAATTGTTGGAAGAATCAATCCACAGAATGTCGGTTTCAATGCTTACGCCAATATTGCGGTTTCTGTCCGTCCTGCGAATCTGATTCCGAATGTCATTGAAACCTTGATGAAAATGCCCGAAGTTAGTTTTCTTGCTAATACTGCGGGCGAATTTGACATCGAAGTAGATATTATGAGCAAGAATAATGAGCAACTCCATCAATTGGTCAATCAGAAGATTGCTAAAATAGAAGGTGTGTTCCAGACCAAAACTACACTTTATATGAAGGTTCATAAATATGCTCAACCGGATTTGGATCTTGTAAAATAAAAATGATACTGATTCGTATTTATTACAATCAATTTATCATCGAAATAAAATTATGGTCTTAAAATTGATAATGAAAATTTAAACAAACTTCATTATTGATTAATAATTCTAAATCTGCACTGCTATGATCTTCGACAAAAATTTTATTAAGCCAAGTAACGAGAACTCGTACCATATTTATCAAGAAGAATCTGGAAATGCAGATTTTGTAAATCCCTATAATGACAGCCCGTATTTGATTTCTTCTCTTCAGAAATTGAGGAATAAAGTCATTTGTAAGAAAAAAAGAAGAGCAATTGACGAATGTCTTGATCATTACAAAAATGATACTGTTGAAAACCCTGAGATTAATGTTTTTAAAAGCGTAGATGATATGAATACCACAGCGTCTTTTGCAGACTATGCAAGATTATCTTATCAAAAAGTTTTGAAGGATTTAGAAAACATTCAGAAACTAATTGATAAACTGGATGTTAACGAGCCTGATACTATTAGAATTATTTCTTAATTGTTTTATTTCACTTGCCATTTGAAACATTTCACGAGCAGAAAATATAAAGACCTGAATATTTCAGGTCTTTTTTATTGGATTTAAATGAATTTAATATGAACAAATTATATTTTTGCAGAATTCAAAACACTGCAAAGTTTTGATTTAATTCAAAATTCTTTATTTTCCCATAGTGAGATAATAAAGATTTTATTACATTTGTGAACAACCACTAAATATATTTTATGTTAAAGAAAATTGTCTTTCTTAGTCTTTTAACACTGACATATACGGCTTCTACAGCCCAAACCAAAACAACACCTATTTATCTTGACGAGTCAAAACCGGTAGATCAAAGGGTAAAAGATGCACTTTCCAGAATGACTTTGGAAGAAAAAGTGGCAATGCTGCACGCACAGTCAAAGTTCAGTTCTGCTGGTGTTCCAAGATTGGGTATCCCTGAATTCTGGACTACAGACGGACCTCACGGCGTACGTGCCGAAGTGAAATGGGACGAATGGGATCAAGCCGGCTGGACAAACGATTCCATCATCGCCTACCCTGCTTTGACAGCTTTATCCGCAACCTGGAACAAAAAAATGTCCTGGAACTACGGAAAAGCTTTGGGAGAAGAAGCTAGATACAGAAAAAAAGATATTCTTCTTGGGCCTGGTGTTAATATCTACAGAACGCCACTTAACGGAAGAAACTTCGAATATATGGGAGAAGATCCTTTCCTGACTTCCAAAATGGTGGTTCCTTACATCCAAGGTGTACAATCCAATGGTGTTGCAACTTCGGTTAAGCATTATGCATTAAATAATCAGGAAATGTTCCGTCACACGAGCAATGTAAAAGTGGATGACCGCGCTTTGTATGAGCTTTATCTGCCACCTTTCAAAGCGGCTGTTACCGAAGGTGATTCGTGGACAATAATGGGTGCTTATGATATGTATAAAGGTCAATATGCCAGCCAGAACCAATATCTATTGAATGACATATTGAAAGGCGAATGGAATTACAAAGGTGTTGTGGTCTCCGATTGGGGCGCAGTGAATAATACAGAACAAGCCATCCATAATGGATTAGATTTGGAATTCGGAAGCTGGACAAACGGACTTTCTGCCGGAACCAAGAATGCCTATGATAATTATTATCTGGCTCAACCTTATCTTAATTTGATTAAATCTGGGAAAGTAAGCACAAAAGAACTAGATGATAAAGTAACAAGATTACTGAATCTGGCGTACAAGACCACAATGAACAAGAATAAGCCTTTCGGAAACGTGGCTTCTGAGGATCACAAAGCGGTTGCAAAACAAGTGGGAGAAGAAGGAATCGTTCTTTTGAAGAATCAGAACAATGTATTACCAATTGACCTTTCTAAAGTTAAAACCATCGCAGTGATTGGAGAAAACGCCATCAAAATGATGACTGTTGGCGGTGGTTCTTCTTCTCTAAAAGCGAAATACGAAACATTACCTTTAGACGGAATCAAATCCCGTTTTGGAAAACAAACCGAAGTGAAATACGCCAGAGGTTATGTAGGCGATCCGGGCGGTGAATACAATGGCGTAAAATCCGGACAGGACCTGAAAGACGATCGTTCTGCTGATGTTATTCTGAATGAAGCGATAGAATTAGCTAAGAAATCAGATTTCGTAATCTTCGTTGGTGGATTAAACAAAGCGGATTATCAGGATGCGGAAGGAATCGACAGAAAAAGCTACGGACTACCTTACGACCAAGATAAAGTAATTGCTGCCTTAGCAAAAGCAAACAAGAATTTTGCAGTGGTTTTAGTTTCCGGTAATGCAGTTGCAATGCCTTGGATCAAAGACGTACCTGCGATTGTAGAATCCTGGTATTTGGGTTCTGAAGCTGGGAATTCATTAGCAGCAGTTTTGGCAGGCGATGCAAATCCTTCCGGGAAATTACCTTTTACTTTCCCAGTGAAACTTGAAGATAATTCGGCGCATCAGTTAGGAGAATATCCTGGAAATAAAGAAGAACTGGCTGCAGGAAAAGGTAAAGACCAGAAAAACCCAATTAACATTACTTATAACGAAGGAATTTTTGTAGGTTACCGTTGGCATGATACGAAGAACATCAAACCTCTTTTCAGTTTTGGTCACGGCTTAAGCTATACGACGTTTGAGTTTGGAAAAGCGAAAGCAGACAGGACTACAATTGGTCAGGATGATAAAATCACTTTCACATTTACAGTGAAAAATACAGGTAAAAAAGCAGGTGCAGAAGTAGCTCAGCTTTACATCTCTGATTTGAAATCCTCTCTTCCACGTCCTACAAAAGAGCTAAAAGGATTTGAAAAAGTATTCCTGAATCCCGGCGAAGAGAAAGAAGTAAGTATCACTGTTGACAAAGCAGCATTAAGCTTCTTCGATGCTGATAAACACGCTTGGGTTGCAGAACCTGGAGACTTCGAAGCTTTGATTGGAAATTCTTCTGATAACATCAAAACTAAAGTGAAGTTTACTTTGAAATAAATTATTCATCATTTAATTATATAATAAAAGCTTGAGAAATTCTCAGGCTTTTGTTTTTAGCATTATTATTTTTATCCATAGGTTTCACCTACGGCTACTGATATTGAACCCTTCAGGTTAATTTAATACTTTAATCTACAATATATTAGCAGCCCGGCTTATCTCAGTTTTATATTTTCTTTATTTGAATCGATGAACCACTTCGTTAGGTTTGAGCGGAAATCATTTTTGCTAAGGAAAAAGCGATGGCAAAAAGATTGACTTCGTCGAACCACTTCGTTAGGTTTGGGAGCGGAAGACGGATTAAGCTGCCCAAAATATATTAATACTATTATGTAATTTCAACAAAAACCCGAAAGACAAATCTTCCGGGTTTCATTATTTAAAGTTATTATAGTTCTAAATTATTCAACGATAATCTTTGAAGACTGGTTTTTAGTTTTAACAACATAAACACCTTTTGACAGCTTATGAAGGCTCACTTTACCTTTGTTCTCAACTTTATCGATAGTTTGTACCAATTGACCATTTAGGCTATAGATTTTTACAGTTTCGTTCTTCTCGATTCCGCTGATGTAGAACTCGTTGTTCTTCACTGGGTTTGGATAGATTGCTATTTTAGCTTTTTGAGCATCAATTTCCTCTGTTGCCAATCCTGTGAAACAAGTCCAAGACAAATCGTCAAAAGAAACTCTATTGCTACTAGTCTCATCTACCAATTCTATTACTACATTTCCTGTAACATTTATATTGCTAACCGTGAAAGTTCCTGCCGTTTTAGAATAAGGAATCTGACCTTTTGCTACTCCATTAACTTTCAAAGTGTAGTTACCAGCAGAATCACTGAAAGGTAAGAAAGTCTTAACCGTCAAAGATCCGATACCTCCAGAAATAGTAGAAGATTTTAAGCTACCTTGCTTGATACAGATTGCTCTATTGTTATCTCCGCTGATATAAATTTGCTTGTCTGTTCTAGCATTAGTGGCTGTCCAAACAATCCCTTTATTTGACCATTCTCTATCTGTATAAGAAGAGTTGGTTGCCGGTAGATTTTCAAAATCCTCTGTTCCACAAGAAGTTCCCTCTCCTGTTCCACCATTATTCTGAGTCGTTCCTTGTACAGTGTTGCTATTCACAGATTTGTTTCCTGCTGCATCTCTTGCTACTACATAGAAAGAATAAGTTGTTGCTGAAGCCAATCCAGTTACTGTTCCACTATTTGTATAAACTGTAGTTTTCAAGGCATTATCTGCATAGATGTCATAAGCGCTAACGCCGATATTATCTGTAGAAGCTGTCCAAGCTAAAGAAACTGTTGAAGAAGTAGTTCCTGAAACCGCTAAGCTTGTAGGAGCAGAAGGCAATTCGGTATCAGTTGATGACCCTCCGTTGAAGACATCCGGCCAAGTGTTTTGAGCTGCTGGTCCTCCCCAGATTACTGTTGCCAAATAAGCGTTGTCAATAAAAGGATTTCTGTTGTGCTGAATACCATAAACCACATTATTTCTTTGTCTTTCGAAATCAGAAACAGGATCTTCAATATTCCATTTCAAGAGAATATCCGGGAAGTCTGAAGAATAAGTAGAAGGATTCATTGTAATATTAAGCGGAAGACATCTTGTGTTGTATCTCACATACATATACATCAGGATTCTAGCAACATCACCTTTCCATTCGTCACCAGGATACCAGCCACCACGACTAGTTTTGTAAGCTGTTGCTCCAGTACCATCATCAAAAAGAAGACTTCCTCTTGTACTGTTCAAAGTATTGTCTGCCGGACGAAGGTGGTGACCATCTGAACCTGGCCCAGATTCTCCCAAATTAGGCGTTCCTTTTGATTTTGCATAAACGTGCTCACGATTCCAAGATCCTGTATAAGGACGGCTTCTTTGATGTGTGCCAGAACTCTGTGAGCCATACATTAATAAGATGTTGGATGGATTTTCCAAATCTGCATCACTCGTTTTAAAAAGAGCTGCTAATCCTGCAGAATAACTGATAGTCTGCGTATGGGTAGTTGTGATTAATGTGGCAAGGTCAGCTTTCAGTTCGTTTTTGGTTTTGTTGAAGTTGATTCCGGAGTAATAAGCCGGAGCCGACTGTGCAAAAGCGACGAAGGAAATAACGCTTGCTAAAAATGAAAATTTTAATTTCATACGATATTATTTAATTAATTTTAATAGTTGTTTTAGAATGATCATCGAAGTAGATCTCCAATGGATTGTCGTGAACAGCGATGGAAACAGGTGCTTCAAATTCCAGATACAAAACACCATCAAAGAAATAAAGTGTGGCTATGATATCAATATCCGACACCGAAGAATGGATGCTGACTTCGGTTCCTGATTCAGATTCATTAATATTCAGATCAGGATTATGCAATTGAATCTGATTTTCAGAAAATGAAATAACATTATTCCAAAGTCCTGGGTGCTTCTCGCCTTCTCCAACAAAAAGCTGATTGGTGGATTCATTAATACCAATCACGTAAAGTGGCGCATTTTTCCCGCCGACATTAATGCCTTTCCTCTGGCCGAGCCTGAAATGCTCAACACCCTGATGTTCACCCACCAGAAAACCATCAAACAGATCATAATTTCTTCTGATCGCTTTCTGTATCAGTTCATCCTTTTTAGAAGACAAGATGGACTTACCTTCTGCGTAGATTGCAGATGTTGATGGTATTTCGACGATTTGGCCTTTTTTGATCACAGATATACATTATTTATTATGTTTAATTCCGATATAGTTCATTATTGTTAAGCAAAAGATAACGGGGGCGCTAAAGTAATTAATTTAATTTAAATGAGAGATGCATTGCATAAAGATTTACAAATCCATCACAAACAGCCATCAACGCTGGTCATTTAATCAAAGTAATTCATAATTCATAGTGCCATACCACAAAAAAGACCCAGGCAAAAACCCGGGTCTTCATATAAATAACTGAAAAACATTACAAGTTCTGATCCTCGTGTTTCCCCTCATTGATTTCTTCTACCATTTTCGCATTGAAAGCCGGCAGATCTTTTGGTGTACGACTGGTTACCAATCCATTATCTACCACTACTTCACTGTCTTCCCAAACTGCGCCGGCATTTTTAAGATCTATGCTGATAGAATTTACAGAGGTCAGCTTTCTGCCTTCCACCGCTTCAGCATTGATCAGAATCTGAGGTCCATGACAGATCGCTGCAACTGGCTTATGCTGTTTAAAGAAATCCTGTACAAACGACAAAGCTTTCTCATTCGTTCTCAGCTGATCGGGATTGATTACGCCGCCAGGAAGCACCAAAGCATCATAGTCAGAAGCCGAAACCTCATCAAGCCTTTTATCGACATCATACTCTTTTCCCCAATCCTTTTCTGCCCAGGCTTTTATCGTTCCCGATTCCGGACTGATGATGTGTGCAGTCCAGCCTTGCTGTTCCAGATGTTCTTTTGGAGATTTCAGTTCGCTTTCTTCAAATCCGTGGGTTGCTAATATTGCAATTTGCTTTGACATAATATTTTATTTTTTGGTTGTATGCCATCAAATAAGAAAATATAATGCCGAGCGGGGTTTCGGAAATTATAAAAGTTTGTTAAAGGTGGCAGGTATTAGGGGTTGGGTTTTAAATATAAAGATTTTTAAATTTGTTTCTTCTAAAAAAGAGAAAGATGACAGTACAGGATTTGGCGGGCAGTTATGCCGTGGAAGGCAGCAATCAGGAAGAGAAAGGGCATTCGTACCACGGGATATTGACTTTAAGCCTTGATGAAAACAACCGTATCATTGCCCGATGGACGATTGGGGATCATATCCAGAACGGGACAGGCTTTTTTAAGGATCAGATCTTGGTGATTAATTTTAATTATGAAGGCGGGGATGATCAAATTTACAAAGGTGTTGCTGTTTATCGTTTTATTAATAAGGATACTTTGGATGGGTTCTGGTCGGAGAAGCATGGGAATCCACTTTATTTGGGGAGTGAGAGTTGTGTGCGGATTGGTGGTAGTGGGTTTTTGAATTGATTAGTTATTGCAAAAGATAAAACAAAATTTTTTATCATATTTTTTCTTTTCATCTATGCAAACGAATAAGAATAACACTTAATAAAATTAATTAAGAATGGTGGTTAATAGAACAATTTCTCCTGCTTTGAAACAACTTTTGATTATTAATTTAATGCTCATCTCCTTTATTTCAAATGCTCAAAGCCCAACTTCACAAAGTAAGTTCACAGCTTTGGTAAGGGAGGAAACAGGCGACCTGAACGGCGATGGATTAGCAGACAAAGTGGTCATCAAAATGGATACTGCAGACATTATCAGACCTTTGCAGCTGGAGATTTTCTTTCAGCAAAAAGATTCGAAATACAGGCTCATCACATCTTCAAAAAAACTCTTAGCACCGCAATATCATAAGGATGGAAATTACGCAGGCAATGTAATTCCGGATTTGATGATCGAAGATGGGACACTCAATATTTTAACGGAGCGTGACGGAAGAAAGATAGACCATTGTTTTGAATTTCTAAATGGGAATTTTGTGTTAATATACTATTTCGATGTGATCTGGGACGGGAAAAATACGACTACAGAAACTAAGTTTGATCTGGCTAATGGCAATTATTCTGTAGAATCCCAGCAATTAGGTTCCGATGAAGTGACCGTTTTGGAAAAGAAGAAGAAGATCAGGGTAAAGCCTTTACCTAAGATTCAGGATTTTGTGCCGTTTGAAAATAATAAATTGTATTAAAATATGACCGTTCTTCAAAAACTTAAAATCCTAAAAGTTATCAATATCCTGCTGATTATCATTTTAATTCCTGTTCTATCGATCTATTTATTGCTCATTATCCCTGAATATGCAGCCTGCAATGACACGATGTTTGAAGGCGAAAAAGGAATTGACATCTGGGGAAGCAGAATAGATTGTGATCCTGAAAGCCGTGCTTTTTCGCAGGCATTCTTTCAGATGTTTTCTATGGCTGTATGCGGGATTTCATTAGTTTTAATTTTAATTAATATCTTCTGCTTCCGATTGAAAAAGCATTTATAAAACCTATCCGTAAAAAACACTATGAGACAATTTATTTTATTAATGATTGCTGCAAGCACAATTTTCTGTTGCAAAGACAAACCTGAAGCGATTGAAACTTCAAAGTCTGAAAAGAAAGATTCAGCCAAGATAGAGGTTCATTATGATCTGGAAACCATTAAAAAGGTTGGATCTTCTTTCTACGACTGGTATTTTAAAAATGAATACAGCGACTATGAAATCGTTAAAAACAAAGATGGAAAAGCACTTTTGGACAGCGCTGCTTATTTCAAAAAACTGAGAAATCTGGGAACGATCTCGGAGAAATTCCTTAATAAAGAAAAAGAAAGACTCTCCACCTGCTCCAGGTTTCTGGCAACAAAATATTACGATGATTATAATTCTGCAGACGCCTATGATTTCGATGATTACTGTCCGGATTTGTATTATATGTATTGGATCAAAAGTCAGGAAACACCTGACAAATTCGTTATTAAAAACATTTATCAAACAGACGAAAACAACGCCTCAGTTGACATTTATCTGAATTATGGCGGAAAAGATGAACCATTATCAAAAGTCATTTTAGCTAAAGAGAATAACAACTGGAAAATCACCGACATCCAATTCATTAGTCAACAAGAAACCACAACAGCGTCCAAAACACTTGATGGAAAATGGAGCAATGAAATGGTTACTTTGAATATTGGTGATGATACTCTAGCGTTTGAGTATCACGGACAATGTGTGTACTTCTACCCGATCCGCAAAATCAGTGCGACGGAATTCGAGATGATTTGGGCAAGAGAAATGGACTGTAAATTTGACAATGGCACCGCTGAAACTTTTGGATTGAAAAATGTGCCTGTGATTGGCAAGCCATTTGCAAAATTCACTTTGAGAAATAACGTTCTGCAGGCGGCTTACTATTATCCGGAATGGGTGAAAAGATATACGGAGAAAGTTCAGAATAATGTATTTACGGCGGATTATTTTAAGAATGAAATTTTGTAGGATTTAACACTTAAGTCACTTTAGAGTTATTAATTATTTGGTTTCAAGTTCAATTAAGTTTGAAAACAAAAGTATTTTATTATGAAAAAACACAAACGATTTTTAAAGACTGGAATTTTTGTAATGCTTGTTTTATCAAGCTTTGTAAAGGCTCAGGCTTATGATCAGGAGCTTCTTTTCAAAGGAAAGGTGAAAACAATGTCGGTAGAAAAAGAGAATGAGAGCAATAAAAAACAAAAACTGAAAACCGTTTATGAATACGATCAAAATCAGAGAAAACTGAAGGAAATTTCGCCTTACAAATCCAGCACAGATTATTTCTATCTCAGCAAATCCGACGAAAAACCTGCCTTAACCAAATGGTACAGAACAGATGATTCCAAGGAACAAAGCATCGAAATTGAAGAAAAAAACAAGACAGGACAAACGCTTCTGAGCGGGAATTACAAATCCGGCAAATGGGATTACTATTACATTCACGATTACACTGGGAATGTTCAAAAAATCAGATGGTTTAATGACGGCGAAATCTATCTGGAGACAACCGAGGAAAAGATGGATTTGAGCAAGTACAATATCCCCGCAGGATTTGTGCCTTTTGATTGGGACAGAAATCGCTCATCCAGCATCATTAAAAAAAGCAAAGATTACACTTCCAATCAATACGAGCACAACATCGTCTTTGATTTTGTAGAGAAAAACCAACCTAAAAACCGAGTGACCTTCCATTACAACGGTGCTGATGTTTATGACGCCGGAAAAGGTTATTGGCATCGGTATGAAAACGATAAAATGATTGAAGAACGTTATATTTACAAAGCCAACGAGATTTCAGATTTCGGACACCGTTATGTTTATAATGCCGACGGAAAGCTGAAAAGCGATCATTACGGTTACTTCAATCAATTACCGAATCAATTTCTGCAAAGAAATCTTTACACTTACAACGAAAACGGCGACTGTATCAAAAGAACGGAAGACGGCGAAAGTGGCAAAACCTACATTACCCAGTACAAATACACCTACGACGATCATAAAAACTGGACAAGCCAAACCTCTCTCTATGAAGATGGTTCAGGAAGTACGATCAAAAGAAATTTCATTTATTACAAACCTGCAGAATCTGAACTCACAAACTCACTTTCAGAAACGGTTTACAATCAATATTTGAAGGAATTAAGAGCTTACAAACCAGTTGCGGAAAAGCAGTTTCAAAATTACAATGTCGCCAAATCTAAAAAAGAAAACACGCCTTCAGACAAAACCAATTATCGAGAATTACGCTCCAAAAACTGGAAAGATTTCCTGCCAAAAGGACAAAAATCCGACACAATCACCACGGGCGATCTCAACAAAGACGGACTGGAAGATCTCGTGATAGTCTATCAGCCAGAAAAATTATTAAAGAAAGAAAACAGCACAGGTAGAACTCTTAGGATTCTTTTAAAACTAAATGACGGCAACTATCAGTTAGCTGCAGAAAGCAAAGGCGCTGTGGCAGGCGAAAGTATGAACAATATCTATTTCTCCGGATTGGAAATCAAGAAAGGTTTGCTCATCATCAATCACGATTTTATTCGTGGTGGTTCTGTACATAAATACCGCTACCAAAACGACGGATTTTATCTGATTGGCGCAGAAAGTAGAACCGGCGATGCGTCCTATTATTCCGGCATCGATTACAATTTGAGTACAGGAAAATATATTTTGACCTACGATAATTGGGATGACAATAAAGATCTTCCTAAATCTTCCAAAAAAGAAGGCATCAAAAAACTCACGACTTTGCCTAATATTGAAACTTATGAGCTTTTCACTTTGGAAGTAGAAGATCATAATTTATAAGTAAAAAAATTGAAACCAAATTATGAAAAGAAGATTTGCTTTCCTATTACTGCTATTTTTCTTTGTTAATGCCTATTCGCAAGAGCAAAATGAAGTGTTGCTAAATAAGGTTCTTACACAACTGAAACTTAAGAAAAAAGATATTCACGAACCGCTTTATCGCTCGAAAGTTTTGCCTAATAAAACTTCCAACAGTGTCTTAGTCATCCCAAAATACAACGTGAAAGAAACCGATGAGCAGGGACATGATTACTTTGTATTTGATGCCTACATTGTGGTGGCAGACAATACAACGGGAAAAATCCTCAGCAAATTTATTGAAAAAGAGGCCTGGACTTCCGACGCAATGGTTCTCTCGGACATCACGATTGATACAGGACTTTATCAGCTTAATGAAAAAGACCGAGCATTCGGAATTCGCGTGGATTACAGAGGTAGCAGCAATCCGAATCCCTACTCTAACACCGATTTATCTTTGTTCATCGTTCAGAATAACGCAATGAAGATCATTCTGAAGAACTACCAGATCGATAGATCAAGTGGCGAATGGGATACGAGATGCGCAGGAGAATTTGAAGATACAAACGGAAGTATTGATATTGACAAAAATAAATCCAATGGTTTTAAAAACCTCATCATAAAAAGCAAAATAAAGTACACAAAAAGTTTTCTAGTCAATGACAATTGTGAAGAAAAAGTAATTAACAAAAACAGTATTAAATATCTAAAATTCAACGGAAGAGAATATAAATAATCCTACTATAAAATCAGCATTTATTATCAATCAAGTAAAACCCCATTCACCGACCCATTTTGCCCATTCAACGAAAAACCTCTCAATTCCGCAACATTCCGACCGAACTTTACATCATCAAAAAGAACAACTTAAATCTTTTTATTATGAAAACAAAAATCGGAATCACAGAGCAAAACACAGAAGCAGTTGCAGAACAATTGGCAAAACTATTAGCTGATGAAACTTTACTTTACATCAAAACCAGAAATGCCCACTGGAACGTAACTGGAGATAACTTCCACGCCAACCATATTTTCTTTGAGGAGCAATACAAACAATTGGACGAACTCATCGACAGCGTTGCAGAACGTATGCGAAAAATCGGACATTACGCTCCCGCAACGATGAAAGCTTATCTGGAATTAACGCATCTTACAGAATACAGCGACAGAACCAACGACGGACTCGGTTATATGAAAGATTTGTTAAGCGACCACGAAAGCATCATCGAATTTCTACGAGGAAACATCACACCTTTTGCCGAAGAATACAAAGATTACGGAACCAGCGACTTCATCACAGGATTGATGGAAACACACGAAGAAATGGCTTGGATGATTCGTTCATACTTCAGAAATTAAGGAAATAAGACAAGGAATAATTATATTTGTGTGAACCATAAATAACTATCCCTATGAAAGCTCTAATCGTAGATGACAACGATATTGCCAGAACAACTTTGGCGCACTTGGCAAAACAAGTCCCAAATCTCACGATTATCAATGAGTTTTCCAATGCGATTGAGGCTTACAACTACTTGCAGTCCAATTCTGTAGACTTGATTTTCCTCGACATCGAAATGCCGGAAATGACAGGAATCGAACTTACCAAAAACCTTTCTGGAAAAGACGTCATCATTATTTATACAACGTCAAATAAAGAATACGCACTCGAAGCTTTCGAGCTCAACATCGCAGATTATCTTCTAAAACCTGTGATGCCTGCGAGATTTTTACAGGCGGTAAGCAAAGCTCAAGCGATTCTTGACAGTCGAAAAGAAGATGTAGAAGTTACCAAGGATGAGTTCCTTTTCGTGAGAGATTCCAATATCACAAGGCGTTTGAAGCTCGATGATATTTTTTATGCGGAGGCAATGGGCGATTACGTGAAGTTTTACACAAGGGAAAAAATGTTTGCCATTCACGGCAAGATGAAAACAGCTGAAGAACGTCTCCCGAAAGACCATTTTATCAGAGTTCATCGGTCTTACATAGTTTCTATTGGCAAGATAGACACGCTTCAAGACGGCGGAATTATGATAAACGGAAAATTCATTCCCGTTGCAGATGCTTACAGAAAAGCACTTAACACAAGAATGAATGTTTTCTAATTGACTATTAATGATTTGACTACGTCGAACCACTTTGTTAGGTTTGGGCAGCTTAATCCGCCTTCCGCTCCCAATCTTTTTTGCAGACGATTTCAGTTTTAAATAGAAATTAAGTCAAAGCAAAAAAGGATTTCCGCTCAAGTCGGGCTGCGACAATTCGACGTTCTAATCAGAGCGCAAAATTCCCCTCCTTTGGAGGGGTGGCGAAAATTCAAAGAATTTTTGACGGGGTGGTTTTACAATTCTAAAGTGGTTTTCAATAATTCAAAATAAGTACAAGCACTTATGAAAAAAATATCCTCAGTAATGGGAAACAAACGATTCAGTTATTTTATCATTCTCGCATTTATTGCGGGTTCTCTCCTATTGATAGCCGTTCAAATCAACTCAGCTCAAAACACGAAAGAACTTATTCAAAATAACAACAAGCTTCTCAACGAGTTACGTTCGAGCAATCATTTGCGTGAAATCGACCGTGATATTTTAGGTGTTGAAAGCAGAATCCGAGCTTCCATTGCAACAAATGACACGACTCATCTTGAAGGAATTGACCAAAAAATCAATCAGATAGAAAACTTCCTCGATTCCCTTTCAAAAGACAATTCAGACAATGTTGAAGAAAGATTGATTCATAGATTGAGCGTTCTCGCAATGGAAAAGAAAACGACGAAAGACAAATTATTGCTTCGTTACTACACACTCGGAAATATGGATGACAACACTTCCATTGCCAATCCAAGAGCCAGAAACATTTCCAACGAAATCACTTCCATTACAGCAAAAATCTACGAAAGTCGAAAACTTCATATGGTTGACCTCAGCAAGGAAACCGAAGCAATGGGACAAAAAGCAAGATTGTACGATATTTCCCTTCTGATTCTTTTGATTTTAAGCGGTTCAATCGTTGGTTATCACATTCTTCGTCAGTTCAAACGTCAGCGATTATTGATTCAGGAATTGGATGTTGCAGAAAAAAAAGCATCGGTTGCCGCACAAACCAAAGAAAATTTCTTAGCCAATATGAGCCACGAAATCAGAACGCCTTTGAGCGGAATTTTGGGCTTTACCAACCTTTTACAGAAAAGACCTTTGGATGAAACTTCGAAGGAATTTGTTTCTTCCATTCAGCGTTCCGGAGAAAATTTGATGGCGATTATCAATGATATTCTGGACTTATCAAAAATCGAAGCCGGAATGATGCGCATTACCAAAGGCATATTCAGCATCAATGGATTGGTGAATTCTGTCGAAACATTTTTCGTAGAACGAGCCAAAGAAAAAGGATTGACGATTTCCAGTAAAATAGATTCGTCCATTCCTGATACTTTGAATGGCGATGCAACAAGATTAACTCAAATTTTGGTCAACCTCATCGGAAATGCCATTAAATTTACGCATCAGGGAACTATTAATATCGAAATTTACAATAAACAACAAACCGAAAATGAAGTCGTTGTCGGCTTTAAAGTTTCTGACACCGGAATCGGAATTGATAAAGAAAAACTCATTGAAGTCTTTGAAAGATTCAATCAGGGAGAAGATTCTACAACCCGAAATTACGGCGGAACCGGACTTGGTTTATCGATTGTAAAAAGTCTGATTCAGTTGCAGAACGGTGATATCGAAGTCATCAGCGAACAGGGAAAAGGCACGACTTTCCATTTTTATATTCCTTACACAATTGCGAAAGAACAGCTTAATGTAGTTCCGAAAGTTGATACCGATTATTTTAAAGATAAAACAAACGCGCCTTTGAAAGTGTTAATAGTGGATGATAACGCTATCAATCAAAGTCTGATGAAACATCTCCTTTCCCAATGGAACATCGATTTTGATACGGCAAACAATGGTCTGGAAGCCGTAGAATTCCTCAGAAATAACGATTGTGATTTGGTTTTAATGGACATCCAAATGCCACAAATGGACGGCTATGTTGCCACGCAAACCATCCGTGAAGAACTGAAACTGAACACGCCAATCATCGCAATGACTGCACACGCTTTGGCGGGCGAACGTGAAAAATGTATGAGCCGTGGAATGAACGAATACATTTCTAAACCGATAAAGGAAGATGAATTATTCAAATTAATCTCCAATTTCGGACTGAAAGAAAACGAAAATACCGAAGCAAAAGCTGAAGAAATTATTTCTAATTACGAGTTCATCGACCTTACCTATTTGAAGTCTATCAGCAATGGCGACAAGGATTTTGAAAGAACCCTGACGCAACAGTTTTTAGATAAAGTTCCTACTCATTTGCAGGAATTGAAATTGGCTTACGACAACAAGGATTTTAAATTGCTGAAATTGAGAGCGCACGATTTAAAATCGAGTGTGGCGATAATGGGTTTGCTTCATTTATTAGAGGAAAAATTAGATATTTTAGAATTAACAACCAAGGAAAATCCGGCCTCGCAACTGGCTTTGGAAGAAGTAAAAGATGTTTTGTTGAAATCTTTCTTTGAAACTAAATTGTTTATGCAATCCATCGATAATTAAATTAATTAAAAACCCATTGCATTATGGAAACTCAAGGCGCATCGGTCGTTATCACCCATCACGTTCTCGACGGCAAACAGGCTGAATATGAAAAATGGCTGGATGAAATTCTGCCCGTTTCCAAAAGCGCCAAAGGTTTTATCGACTGGCAAATCGTGCGCCCAATTCCAAATCTGACGTTTGTTTACACCGTCATCATTCGATTTGACACCATTGAAAATCTTAGAAATTGGATGGAATCTGATACCAGAAAAAAACTGATTGACAAAGCGCATCCGCTTTTCACAAAAGAAGATAATTACGAAATCAAATCGGGATTGGATTTTCTGTTCTATGGCGAAAAAACAGACAACAAAGTTCCGGTTCGCTGGAAACAATATCTGGCGACCTGGTCTGCCATTTATCCTTTATCGCTCTTGATGCAATTGCTGTTATTGCCCTCTTTAAGATTAATGGATATTCCTGCCAATCGATATTTTGATACATTAGTCAGTACCGGCTGTCTAGTTTTTCTGGTGATTTACGTGGTGATGCCGAACTATACTAAGTTGATTAGGAAATGGCTTTACAAATAATTAAAATTTAGTTCTAAAATAAAATCCGTCTCAATTTTGTTTGAGACGGATTTTTTTGTTTGAAGCTTTTCTTAAAAACAATTTGTTTAAACTCAAACTCAACTTGTATTTCCTCTGAACAAGCTGTTTAAACCAAAATACATTTTACTTTCCTTCAAAACAACTCATTTAAACTAAAACACAACTTGTATTCTTTCTAAACAACCTGATTAAACTAAAACACAATTTGTTTTTCCTCAAAACAACTCGTTTAAACTAAAGCACAACTTGTATTCTCTCAAAACAACTCATTTAAACTAAAACACAATTTGCATTTTCTCCTGAATATTACAATCTTATTTTTCTCATTTAACGACAGTTTCCGCCTGTTCATCGAACACCAATTGATTTTGAAATTTGTTGAATGTAGCTTTACACCATCAAATTAACAAATACAAACACTTAAACTTTAAACATTATGGAAATCCTACAAACACCAGAAAACGCATTGTCTCACTCTACAGTTACAGCGATTATCAATGCCCCAATCGAAAAAGTTAACATCGCAGATTGGTTATTAAATCTTCCCGATGCAGAATATCAAAGATGCTCAACGCAGCACATCGGAGCAGCTATTTCTACTACTTTTGATGGCGAACCGGTTTCTTTAAACGTTGAAACAATCGGAGATGCTTTGATGGTTCAGCATTATGTTGCGGATGTTTATCGTCCTGATTACTGCAGAATGTTATCCATCTCAGATTCAATTACCAAAGGCGGACGTACAAAAGTTCAGGTTTTATGGGAACTGAAAGCCACTAAAATCGATGATAACACGACATTGTACACCAACGAAATTCACGCAACGGCAACTCCTGAAATGTTCGAATACCTGAAAGAACACAATGTGAATCTTGCTGACGCAGCCGCTTCAAGACAAGCCGCTTCCGACGCTCACAACCACGAAGAAACGCCAAACTTCGCAAAAAGCATCGAAAACAAAGTATTGACTGGAAAATACAATCAGCCTTTTTAAAAAATTAACACGTTCTATTTTATTAAAATCATTGGAATTTTCCAGTGATTTTTTGTGTTTAGAATATTTTGTGCTTCGTTTCCCGCAATCTGTTTAGTACGCAATACATTTACTTTAATCTAAAATAGGTTATCCGTAATGAAAAACAATCCCATCGGGATTATCTGCTAATAGATTAATAGATGCAAATAAATTAAGGCTCTGTAAGAGCGACGTGTGAGCCCATAATTATCAGGTCGTTCCTACGGAACTCGCCTCACTTAATATGTCATTATATTAACAGGATGCTCCTATGGAGCTGAAAAAAAACCATCATCTGATTATTCATAAAACTCAACGACTCATTTTGCCCGTTCACCGAATTAGGTCTGAAAAACCGCTGATTCAGGAGTAATTTTACAATAGAAATAAAGACAAACACTTATTAATAATCACTAAAAAATAATATTATGAACACAGAATCTTTGAGTTTCAAATACGAATTAGAGAAAAAAGAATCTCGCACGAACGATGGCGGAACTACAAGAGGTGCCTCCGTAAAAGATTTCCCAGCTTCAATAGGTATTGCAGGAGTTTCGATGAGGTTGCAACCAGGAAGTATGAGAGAATTACACTGGCACGCCAACGCTGCTGAATGGGCGTATGTGATTTCGGGAACGGTTCGTACGACTATTATTCATCCTGATGGAAAAAGTTACACTGATAATTTCGAACCCGGAGATGTTTGGTATTTTCCAAAAGGTTACGGTCACTCGATTCAGGCTACAGGAACGGAAGAATGTCATTTCATTTTGATTTTCGATAACGGTAATTTTTCTGAAGACCACACGTTCAGCGTGACTGATTTTGTTTCATCTGTTCCCCCTGAAATTGTTGCTCAGAATTTAGGTTTAACTTTAGAAGAAGTGGCTGCATTACCACAAAAAGAAGCGTATTTCGCCGCAGGAATTGTTCCTGATGAATTGTCTTTCAATGCCACCGCAAGACTCGAGGAATCTGATATAGAATTGACCAATCTTCACCGTTATCCGTTGCATTCTCAACAGCCGAGAATCATTCCCGGAGGTGGTTTACAGAGATTGGTAACGAGCAAAGAATTCCCAATCAGTAAAACGATGGCAGGTTCTGTTTTGGAACTTCAACCCGGCGCTTTGAGAGAAATGCATTGGCATCCGAATGCGGACGAATGGCAATATTTTATTTCTGGACAAGCAGAAATGTCGGTTTTCTTGGCGGAAAGTACGATTGTTACCGAACAATTCAGCGCAGGCGATGTCGGTTATGTTCCGATGGGGGCCGGACATTACATCAAAAATACAGGCGACACGGTTTGCAGAATTCTGATTGGCTTCAACAGCGGAAAATATGAATCGATTGACTTAAGCGAATGGCTTGCCGGAAATCCGAAAGATGTTGTCACTACTAATTTTGGTTTAAAAGAAGGTGAAATTGAGAAATTCCCGACTGAGAAAGTGTTCATTCAGCCTGAGAAATAAGATTTGAATTAAATCTCTCTGAATAATGGATCATTCTGCCATCAAAACAAACAGTTTCGTTTCATCTAATTCTATTAAGATGCAAGAGAGATTGGCTATATTTTTAGCTTTGATTGCAGGTTATATTGATGCAATTGGTTTGATACAATGGAAAACGTACGTTTCTTTTATGAGTGGAAACACCACTTCACTGGGCGCGGCCATTTCAACGGGTAAATCTGGAATCATTATTACCTCAATTACAGTCATAAGTTGTTTTTTATTAGGAATTTACGCAGGAACCTGCCTTTCATTATGGAAGAGGATTAAGAACCAAATATTAACATTTTACATAGTTTCCGGAATTCTCATTTTCTATTCAATTATTGCTTATTTTTATGATATCAATAATCCATCATCTATTGCAACCGTCGGATTTTCAATGGGTATGATGAATACGATTGTGACTTCTGTAGGCAACCAAAAAGTAAATACAGACTTCGTGACGGGAACTTTGAACAGCTTGGCAAGAAACACCGCAATGCTGACGATGACGAAAGATAAAGCAGAAAAAAAGGAATATCAATCCAACGCCACTCATCTTTTGCTCTTGTGGGTAGGATTTTTATCCGGTGCGTTCATCGCTCCCTTCCTACTGTGTTATTTTAGAAAATGGACTTTGATGATTCCGGCATTACTACTAATGATTTGCGGAATATTGATTTCAAAAATTAACGCTAAAAACTAATATTATGTTACAGAAAAACGATGTTGCTCCAGATTTCACTTTGTACGCAACGCCAGACCAGAAAATTACACTCTCAGAATTCAAAGGAAAGAATGTCATCCTTGCTTTTTATCCGGCAGACTGGAGTCCGGTTTGCAGCGACCAGATGGCTTTGTATAATGAAACTTTGAAGTTTTTCAAGAAATACGATGCAGAGATTTTCGGAATTTCTGTAGACAGCAAATGGTGTCATTTGGCATTTTCACAATCTAGAAATTTACATTTTCCTTTACTCGCAGACTTTGAAGCTAAAGGAGAAATTGCAAAACAATATGGTGTTTATGACGATGAAGAAGGTGAATGTAAAAGAGCTCTTTTCGTCATCAATAAAGACGGAGTCATCGAATGGAGTTACCTTTCTCCTACCGCCATCAATCCTGGCGCAGACGGAATTTTAGACGCTTTAGAAAACCTTAACACAAAATAAATTATGTCACTAAAACCAAACGTCAGTCAAGCTGACCACGCACAAGGCAACTTAGAAGCCGACCTTGTGATTGTTGAATACGGCGATTATCAATGTCCTTACTGTGGCGCTGCTTATCCGGTTCTGAAGGAATTGATGAAAGAATTTGGAAGTCAAATTAAATTTGTTTTCAGAAACTTTCCATTGTCTGAAATGCATCAATATGCAAGACCGGCGGCCATTGCAGCTGAAGCCGCCAATCTTCAGGGGAAATTCTGGGAAATGCACGATTCGATTTATGAAAACCAGAGAGATTTGAATGAGAACTTACTGATGAAGCTGGCGGAACAATTAAAACTGAACATTCCTCAATTTGAAAAGGATTTGGAAAGTACTGAACTGGCAGACAAGGTTGATTCAGATTTTGAAAGCGGAATTATGAGCGGCGTGAACGGAACACCTTCTTTCTTTGTGAATGGGAAGAAATTCGATGGTGGCGCGGAAGATTTGTTTGAACTTTTGAGGGAAAATACTGGTGATTAAACCACATAAGGCACAAAATATTTTTGACACTTAAGTAAATGTAAGTTCCTTTCATAACTTAAATAAGAACACTTAAGCTAATTTCTGAAATCAAATCGTGTTTTATACCGAATCTGCAGCCCGACTTGAGTGGAAATCCTTTTTTGCTTGCTGTCATTTTCTATTTAACTGAAATCGTTGAGCAAAAAAGATTGGGAACGGAAGGCGGATAAAGCTGCCCAAAATAAAAATCATAAAAATGTACGATATTAAACTAGATTAACGAGAAACGATGTGAACCATCCTACATTTGCTAAAGAATTAAGACAACAAAATATTAAAATAAATTAATCACAACACTTAAAAAATTAAATTATGAGCACACTAAAATTAAAAGACGGAACAGAAATTTTTTACAAAGATCAGGGCGAAGGACCAGTTTTGATGTTTCACCACGGATGGCCTTTATCATCTGACGATTGGGATGCACAGGTAATTTTCTTTTTGCAAAAAGGTTACAGAGTCGTAACGCACGACAGAAGAGGTCACGGCCGTTCTAGTCAGGATATTTATAATCACACGATTGAACAATATGCTTCTGACGCAGCAGAATTGGTAGAATTTCTTGATCTCAAAGATGTGGTTCACATCGGTCACTCTACAGGTGGTGGCGAAGTTATTCGTTATGTGGCAAAATATGCGAACGGAAGAGCGAAAAAAGCTGTTTTAATCAGTGCAGTTCCTCCAATTATGGTAGCGAGCGACAGCAATCCTGATGGAGTTCCGATGTCGGTTTTTGATGGCATCAGAGACCAGACTTTGAATAACAGACAGCAGTTTTATATCGATTTGACTTTCCCTTTCTACGGCTACAACAGAGAAGGCGCAGATGTGAAAGAAGGCGTACAGAGAAACTGGTGGAGACAAGGAATGATGGGCGGAATCGTAGCTCATTATGACGGAATCAAAGCGTTTTCTGAGACTGATTTCAGAGACGATTTGAAAAATGTGGATATTCCGGTTTTGGTGCTTCACGGTGAAGATGACCAGATTGTGCCTTACCAAAATGCGGCTCTGAAATCAATTAAATTGTTGAAAAACGGAACGATAAAAACGTATCCTGGTTTTCCTCATGGAATGCCGACTACGGAAGCTGCTACAATCAATAAAGACCTTTTGGAATTTATTGAGGCTTAATTAATCCAGAATACGAGATATTAAAAAGAGAAAGGATGAACAATATGTTCATCCTTTCTCTTTTTAAAACGGATATCCAATCGCAATATTTAAAATCAAATTATCTTTTCTCCAGGAACTGTCTCCAAACTTCACTCTATCCAAAACCCAACGATCTCCTTTTTCGTAATAAGGAACTCTTAACGGCATTGCTAAATCCAGTCTGAGAATAAGAATTGAAAAATCCAAACGAAGCCCAACTCCAGCTCCAACAGCTAATTCACTTAGGAAATCTTTTGAAAACTTTCCGCCAGGTCTGGTTTCATCTTCATTCAGTAACCAAATATTTCCTGCATCTACAAAAGCGGCAACGTTTAGGAATTTATAAATGTTAGCTCGGTATTCTGCATTCATTTCCAACTTGATATCACCTGACTGATCGAAGTAAAAACTTGCATTCTGTGTTCTTGGATCATAACTTCCCGGACCAAGCGTTCTTGCACGGAAAGCCCTGATACTATTACTCCCTCCAACAAAAAACTGTTTGGAATAAGGCATCAATTCAGAATTTCCATATGGATAAGCTACACCAGCGATAATTCTAGATGCGAAATTAGTCTTCTCACTGAATTTATGATAAAATCTAAAATCATTCTCCATCTTCAAATACTGGCTGAACGGAACGTTGAAAATTTCTTTTTCCTTACCATCTTTAGCATTGGCTCCAGTCACGAGACCTGTAATATTTCCAGCCAAATCTAACATTCCCTTATAATAGATAGTGTTGGTTTTTGGCGAAGTTGTATTAGTGTAAGTATAAGTATAAGTTGGTCCGAAGATTAATTGTTTCGCCACAACTCTTCCCAAAGTCGGATTAGCAGGAATTCCTTTTTCGACATTACCATCAATTTGTTCTTGATATTTTGCGGTCACCGTTTGGGGCGCAACCATTGTAATATCTATGACTTTCAAGTCGTGTTCTTTTCGGATATTTTCTTTCCAGGCATATCCGAATGACGCATTGAAGTTGTGAAGTGTATATAGCTGTGTTCGGCTTTGATATTCATAACCAAGACTGATATTAGTCCTTGGAACATACTCGCTGGAAGAATTAAAGCGGAAAGGCGCAACAATTCTTGGAATAGAAAGCTGAGTATTCGCACCTACTCTGATGATATTATTGGCATCTTTTGCTCCGCCCATCTGTACATCAAAAGCTCCGTAAATTGAAGCTTTCAATTGTTCTGCTCCCCGGAAAATATTTCTGTGTGTCCAGTTAAGATTAACTTCTCCTCCTCCATAATTTGCAGAATTGGTTCTGGCTAAAGTTTCTAATCTTAAAGATTGAATCTGTCTTGGCGTCAACAGGTAATAAGCATCAAACTTATGATTCAAAGAATCTGAAACTACAAACTCGTTCTTTACAAACTTGAAAACCCCTAAACTGATCAATCGGCTCAAAGTCAAATTATGATCAGCACGATTGTACAAGTCTCCTTTCTTAAAATACAAAGCACGATCAAAAATCTTCGGTTTGAATTTATGATCGGGATCAATTACATAAATGTCATCGTGAGCATATTTGGAAAGAGAATCAGTATTCATAGGCACGCTGTATTTTCCTTCTTTTACATCTCTGATATTATAATTCGGAAAAACAACTACTTTATCAATGGAAAACTGCTGTGTTGCCAAATCCGGAGTTTGATCTTTTAATTTGACATTCAGTTCCACTTTGTGATTTTTGGAAACCGTGCTGTCAGCCTGAACGATGATATTGTCCTGATGAAAATAATAGAATCCTTTTTCCTTCAAACCATTATCAATTCTTTCTCTTTCGGCTTTTATTACATTTAAATCAAATGGATTTCCAACCTTAAGCAAAGATTTATCTTTCAAATTCTGAATCTCTTTATTCACCAAAGTAGAGTCTTCCTGAAATTTAACTTGACTTATCAAATATTGATTTCCCGGTTTAACCGTATAAATAACCTGTGCTTTTTTATTTTTTGAAACTGTATCGTAAGTTGCCTGCGCATTGAAATAACCTTTATTCTCAGAATAATTCACCAAAATATCTTTGTTGAATTCTTTATCAACATCACCCAGTAAAACTGGTTTTTCTCCAAATTTATATTTCAGCCAATAATTGAATCCTTTCTCTTTTTTCGGCTCTTTAGCAATATTATATGCGTAAAGTTTTGGTCGCAATCCCAAGAAAGTCGAATTTGGTTTTGGCGTCAGATTTTCTTCCAGTTCTGCTTTCAGAGCCTTCTTTTCTTTTTTTGAAATACTGTCATTTTCGATTTTCACTTCAGTGCCAGTGTAAAGCATCTGCCCATCTTTCAGAAACCTGGTATTGCTACACGATGAAACTATTGCGATTGTGGACAATGCAATGATAGATTTGAAATGTTTATTAATCCTAAGCTTCATTATTTGAAATCTACTACTTGGTTATTATCTTTTACTTTTTTAGTTCTTTCTCTTTTCGCCTTTTGGAAAATATCACGGAATTTATCATAATCCAGAGTAATGATAAAGCCGAGACCTGTTTCCACAATCTGACCCTGCAGAGCTACCTGATATTCATCCTTACGATAAGCTCTCAGCATATATCTTCCGTCTTTGGAAAGGCTGTAATCTACAGTCACATCACCAGCGATATTGGTTGTATTTTCATTCTGACGAGCATCACCTTCCACACCAAAATTACTTCCGACAGAAACTTTCAGACGATCATTGAGTAATTTTTTACTGATATCGACATTCAGGTCTGTCCGTGTATTTTTCGTTCCGGTTGAATAATCCTCAGACGACTCTAAACCTAAATTAAGGTCAACGCCTTTGATCAATCCAGAAGCGAGATTATTCAATTGTTGAGAAAGGATTTTGCTTACGCTCTGCCTTGCCAAAGCTTCTGCCGAAAGCCCTGCATTGCTTTCAAAAGGATTTTCTCCAATGAAACGATTCAATAACAGTAAAGCAAAAACCTGCTTATTCATTTCATTTTCATCGGTTCTAAGCTGGGCAAGTTTTTGATCCACAACATCTTTCACATTCGTGGAAACCGAATTATTCTTCTCATCGGTCGTAATATCAAAAGTGATAACCGGCTTTAACAATTCGCCATTCATTTTAAGTAAAGTACTGAATTCCATTCTTTGCTTATATTGATTAAGCGTTGAAGCACTTTCTCCACTGATCTGCTGTTCAACCAAATCCAGCGGTGCAGCCTGAGTCTTATAAACTGCCGTTATATCAAGCGTTGCAGTAGTTGGTTCCCCATTCCAAGTTATTGTACTTCCCTTTTGAATATCGAATTTACGTTTCAAAAGACTCACGGTCATATCATAACTCCCCTGTTCTACTTGATAAACACCAACCAAAGTTGTTTTTCCTGAAGGATCAATTCCACCTGTCAGTTCCGCTTCACCTTGTAATTTAACAAAATCACCATTGGCTTTATCAATGATGATGGACATCTTAGCTTCTTTGCTTACTTCGATGTTCACACTGACGTCCATCCCTTTAATCTTATTTTTAGCAGCCAAAGAATCTGCGACGATGGTTTTGTTAAGCGCGATCTGATCTTGGTCGATGAATTCCACGATTCCGTTTCTTTCCTGCAACGACGGACTTGACTGAGGCAAAACAAACGTAAAATCTGTATCATCGGAAACTGCCAGTCTTCCGTCAACTTTTGGAAGGTCTAAGTTTCCACGAACTTTCAAAGCTGCATCAATGGCAAGAATCCCATACATCATCGCATCGTTTGATTTTTCAGAATTTACGACTTTAAAATCTTTAGCATTAATGTCTAAATTAAATCCAAAATCCCTGTAAGTCTGCGTCAAAACCTGACCATCAATTTTAAGCGAATTTCCGTCCTTATCATTGATCTTGAAATTATCAAACTCAATTCCTCTATTCGTGAACGAAATTTTATCGTTGATCTTTCTGAAATCACTTCCGGTTTGTGCGATCATCAATCCCACATTATTCATCTTCACATCGCCGAGAATTTTCGGTTCAGTTGCGGTTCCGGCAATTTTCAAATCGCCGGAAAGATAACCTTCTGTATTCGTAATCGCATTCATAGAAAAACCTTGAAGTGTTTTCATCTGAAGCTGATTCATTGCCAAATTCAAATCAAAACTGCTTGCTGAAGTATTATAATTCCCTGTGATCTTAACGTCATTCTCGTTCCCTGAAAGTGCAATATCTGCATTAATAACATCAGCCGATGTATTATTGGCTTTAATGGTAAGATTTCCAACCGGACTTCCATAAACAAACAGATCAGAAACATTTAAATCAGAAGTGAAGGTCATTTTCTTGTTCAGATCACGCAGTTGAGCTGTTCCATTAATTGTTCCTTTTGCCAGCAAAGAATCTTTTTTGATAATCTCGGTAAGCGTTTCAATTTTGAAATCTTTTAAAGTAACATTAAGCGGGCTATTTGGTGAACTGTTTTCGGATTGAACCAAAATTTCGCTTCCAGCATTTGTCAACCTGAAATTATCTGCAAAAATTCCCTGACTTCCAATTTGGATTTTATTTCCTTCTGCAACCGCCCAATCGCCATAATTTAATTTTAAACCATTTGGATTCAATGAAATTTCTGTAATGTCATTCATTGATTTTGCATTTCCGGCAATCAGGAATTGTGTCTGATCTTTTTCGTCTTTCGTTGTGATATTGTAATTGATGACATTATTCGCAACATCTCCATTAACATTAACTTTATTCAGAGCAAAGCTTTCGCTTTTCAAAGAAGCTAAATCAAGGTTATATTGCAAAGCCTGATTTTCATTAGTGATTTTTAAATTGGTATTTTCAAGTGAATTAGTTCCATACAAAACCTGCGGAATCTTTGCATCGAGTTCTATTTTTTGAGAATCGGCATTGTAATTTCCTGTAATATTAATGGTTTCAAAGCTTTTCAGATCAGGAACAAATTTCCTTATCAAGTCATCATTTTTGATTTTTGCATTCAAAGTAAAAAACTGTCCAGCATCAATTTTTGAATTCTTTTCAGGTTTTTGGAATTGATAATACTGATTCACAGTCTGCGACAAAGCGCCGAATATCTGAGTCAATTTGTATTTTCCATTCAATTCTACATCCGCAATCTGGGAATTGAATTTAATTTGTGTAGAATCTTTTGTAGAAAGCGCATTCAGATTAATCTCTTGAATTGGATAAACTTCCTTGGTGTCAGAAATGGCAAAGTTTTTAAGATTCAGATAACCGTTCAAATTATCCGGATCAAGGCTTTTGAAATCACCGTCAATTGCGCCAGCCAAGATCATTGGTGAACTATAAAAACCGAGTTTATTTAAATCTAATTTATTGATATTTCCATTGACTTTCACAGTCGGATTCTTATCATCATAAACGCCGGAAGCTGTCAATTGTAGATTGGCATTCGAATCTTTTGAATTTAATTCAATATCATAAGCGCCTCTATTGATTTTTCCTTTCAGATTCATATTCTGATAGGTGTAACCTTTATAAGTCGCAGATTTTACATCGCCAGCTAATTGAGCAGACATTATTTTCGGATCGAAACTTTGTCCTTTTGCTGTAATCTGAGCCGTAATTCCGCCAATTTCTTTATTCTGAATCAATTTTCCGACTTGAAGATTTTGAAGATTAGCTTTTACATCAAAGATTTCACGGTTTTTTCTTCGCATATCAACTTGTGCAACAACATCGGCATTTCCAAGCGTGGAATATAAGCTCAGATCCGTATTCACAACTTTTGTCGTGCCTTTAGCAAAACCTTTGATACTGAAATGTGACGGCAGAGAAATATTGGACGGAATAGTGCCTTTCGGAACCAGATTGAAAATCATTTTTCCGGATGAAGCCAATTCGCCGATTCTTAAATCATAATAAAGATTATCCGGATTCATCGCATTTTTGATTCTTCCGGAAGCTGAAACCCGCAACTGGTCAAGACCAGAAACTTTCAAATCATTGATCAAAAGATCATTTACCAAGCCTTTTATATTGGCATTGACGGAAAGAATTGCGTTTGGATATTTGTTGAAAGGCGCAGTATTTTTTAAAGTCGGAACTAAGTTCAAAATATCAGAAAAACCAATTTTCGAATCTTTGATATTTGCTGAAATTTTTACAGCGCCTGGATTCGAAGACAATTGCTCGATTGAACTATAATTAAGGATTAATTCATCTCTCAAGATCGTTTTCGGAGTTTGAAGATAAAGGTCTTTCAAATAAGCTTCCTTGCCGGAGTAAACAAAATCCGTATTGAATTTCTGAATATCCAAACCTCGTGATTCCTGAATTTCTGCTGATTTTACACTTCCGACAAAACCATTATTTTCCATTTTGAAATCCCGAACGTCAACATTCAGTTTTCCAAAATTAAGATGATTGAAATCCATTCCAGATTTTGTTGGTGCAACTGCTGTATTGTTATAAGCAACTTTTACATCTTCAAAAATCAGTTTTCCGAGAAGAACTTTCATCGTTTTTTCTTTCGTTGAAGATGTTGAAGTTTCAGAAGCTTTTTCGTTTTTCGGATTTGCGTTTGAAGCTGGTAAAAATAAATTGGCGTTGATATTTGCACCTGTCAGATAAACATTTCCAACATCGTAAGCATTATTTTGAAGGTCAAGATTATTTACTTTCGTGCTTAATTCTTTGAATAAAATTTTAGCAAAAGTTTTAGTATTATCATCTCCATAATCGATATTAAAATTAGTCAATTTGATTCCGCTCAGACCTAATTTCATTGGTTTCTGCTGATTCAGCGAATCGACTTTTTTCTCGACATTTTTGGAAACTTCTTCTATCAGATCTTGTTTTAGTTTTAGTTTCAATCCATCAAGATTGATATCATTAACTGCGTAATTGTTATTTTGAAGGTCAAAAGTCTTCACTCTTGTATCGAATGAATTGAAATAAACCTTGATATCATTCTTAGACTGTTGATCGTTGAAAGTAACGCCAATATCCTTTAATTTAATTTTATCTAAAGAAATGATAAACGGTTTTGATGGACTTTCTTCCTTCTCAGAAGTTGCAAACGCATCAATAATATAATCGAAATTAAATTTGCCTTTTGGATCTCTTACGACATTTGCACGAACACCTTCCAAATCTATTGATGTCAAATCAGCTTTGGAATGGATCAATTGCCACATATCTAACCCGACATCAAATTTCTTAACAGCTAAAAGAGTATCTACTTTTTGACCTTTTAGATGCAGATTTTCAATAACTACACTATTAGGAAAACCAATGTAAATCTTTTCTAAGCTTACCTTCGTTTTGATTTTACCTTCGAGATAAGTGATTGCTTTATCTTTAATAAAATTTTGAACAAAAGGCAATCGAAGGCTGAATATGAGTAAAACAAAAAAAACCAATATGGAAATAATGGTTATTAAAGTACGTTTAAGAATCTTTCTTTTATTGAGTTTTTTCAAGTCGGAATAGTTTACAAAAATCCTTTATAGCAAATACCATACTATAAAGGATTATCTTTAAAAATTAAATCAAATTTATAATCGACTTACAATTTACAAATAATAAAATTTCTCAAGAAATTTTGCATATTTTTACAAGAATATCACCATCAATAAAAATGAAAACAAGAATTTTCGCCTTTAGCTTTGCAGTAATTTCAGGATTTTTCTTTGCGCAAACAAAAGATACATTAGCCGAAAAGATCTTAATTTATCAGTTACCAAATGGCGCTTGGGGAAAACAGCTGAACGATGGGATTGCAGTGGATTACAAATTGCCACTCGACCAAAAATTATTAGAAAAAATAAAATCAACAGGCGATGAACACGCAACTATTGACAACAATGCGACTTCTAGAGAAATTAATATATTGATAAAAGCTTACAAGGCAACCAAAAATCCAGCCTATCTCTCAGCCGCCGAAAAAGGAATTAAATATCTTCTTTTAATGCAATATGAGAACGGCGGATTTCCTCAATATTATCCAAATAAAGCAATTTACAGAAAGCAAATTACTTACAATGATAATGCGATGATCAACGCTTTGACAGTACTTTATAATATTGTTGAAGGTAAAAATGATTTTGATTCGGTGAATTCAGAATTAAAATTAAAATCAAAAACTGCGCTCAAAAAAGGAATCGAATGCATCCTGAAAAATCAGGTTTTACAAAACAAAGTTCCAACAATCTGGGCAGATCAATATGATGAGATTACTCTTCAACCAGCGAAAGCAAGAGCTTTTGAACCTATTTCTTTAGCGACTGGAGAATCTATTGGCATTGTGAGATTTTTGATGATGCAGACTGTTACGTCAGAAATTGAAAAGTCCATTAAAAGCGCAGTTAAATGGTTTAAAGAAAATAAAATTGATGGTTACAGTTATAAAGTTAAAGAACTGAATGGCAAAAAAGTCCGAGTTTTAGGAAAAGAAGAAGGTTCTGTGATCTGGGCTAGATTTTATGATCTTAAAACCAATACACCGATTTTCGGAGATCGTGATGGCAGTGTCAAATTAAATTATAACGAAATCTCAGACGAAAGAAAATACGGATACAGCTGGTACATTGACTTTGCAGACAAATTGATTGAAAAAGAATTTCCTAAATGGCTGACTTCTAATAAACTTTCCGAATAGATTTTTATTTTAATTAATGTTAAAAAAAGAAATTTGTTTGGTACTTAAGAAGTTTTAGTTGTAGTTTTGCTAACGTTGTTAGAAAATTGAAATAATGGGCTTACACGAACGTCGTCAAAGAGAAAAGGAATCTACACGCGCCAATATATTGGATGCGGCTTTTACTTTGGCTAAGACAGAAGGCTGGGCTTCACTTTCTATACGTAAGATTGCAGATGCAATTGAGTACAGTGCTCCTGTAGTTTATGATTATTTTGAGAATAAGGAAGCTATTTTGTTCGAAATTTCATTAAATGGTTTTCATCAATTACACATCGAGTTACTGAAAGCTCAGAAAAAACACGAAGCGCCGGAAGATCAGATTACGGCAATTGTTGACGCTTATTGGAAATTTGCTTTCAAGAATAAAGAATATTACCAGTTGATGTTTGGACTTGGAATGCAATGTAGCGGAAAAGGAATGATGAAGGAAGAATTTTCCTCATTTCAGGATATGCTCTACGATTGTACTTATGAGATCATCAAAAAGAAAGGTTCAAACCCGGATAATGCCTGCCACTCTTCTCACGCCTTGTTTTCAGCCGTTCACGGATTGATTTCTATTATGATGATGAGAAATGCAGATATTCCTTCTACAATGAATAAAACAACACTAGACGAAACTGTTTCTGCTTTTATTAAATCATTGTAATTTTTTTTTGACTTTCTAATTAACACTGTTAGAAAAATTAACATTAAATTAATCTAAAACTATTGTAGTTTTTAATCATTCAATGAGTCAAATTTTGTGATAAAATCTTAACACCGTTAGCTATACTAACGATTTTAAACTTAATCAAAAATCAATATTAAAATAAACTATTATGGAAAATAAAATCTAACCACCGCCGAATGTTATATTTTTTTAAACAAATCATTAACACTGTTAGGAAAAATAACTATAAAATTTATAAGAACATATCTAACTAAACTTAATTTATAATTCAAACTTCAATGAAAACTATTACTAAAATAAAATTTATTGTACTTCTATCGAGTATCATACTTTTACAAAACTGTACAAAAGCGGCAGAAGGCGCAGGCGCACCGCCACCAGCTCCGGAATTGCCAGTCTATACTGTAATCACTTCCAACACTTCTACTTTTCAGGAATTCCCAACTGCTTTGGAGGGAAAAAACAATGTGGAAATCAGATCTCAGGTAGACGGTTATCTGGACAAAATCTACGTGGAAGAAGGTGCTTTCGTAAGAGCGGGACAACCTTTATTTAAAATTGATTCCAGATCTTACGGTGAACAAGTGAATATGGCAAGCGCCAATTTACAAGCTGCAAACGCCAACATTCAGAAAATGAAAGTGGAAGTTGACAGATTGACGACTTTGGTTGCTGAAAAGGTGGTTTCTGACGTACAACTTAAAACTGCAAAAGCCAATTACGCCGTAGCAGTTGCAACAGCAGCACAGGCAAAAGCTTCTTTGAGCGGTTCCAGAATCACTAATGGTTTTACAACGATCACAGCGCCTGTCAGCGGTTATCTTGGAAGAATTCCTTACAAAAAAGGAAGTTTAATCTCCAGAACCGACGCTACTCCACTGGCTTTCGTATCAGACATTAGTGAAATCTACGCTTATTTCTCCATCAGTGAAATTGACTTTATCGCTTTCCAAAAGAAATATGCAGGTGCAACACTTGAAGAAAAAATGAGAAACATGCCTTTGGTGGATTTGGTCATTGCTGATAACACGACTTATTCCGAAAAAGGAAAAATGAAAATGATCGATGGTCAATTCGATAAAAGTACAGGCGCAATCACAGTTCGTGCTACTTTCCCAAATCCAAACGGAACCTTGAGAAGCGGAAACACAGGAAAAGTAAGAATGCCTCAATTGTTATCTAATGCAGTCGTAATTCCGCAAGAATCCACTTTCGAGATTCAGGATAAAACCTATGTTTACGTTCTTGGAAAAGATAAAACTGTGACCAGCAAACCAATTACGATTTCAGGAAAAACCGAAAATTATTATTTCATTTCCGAAGGGCTTTCCAAAGGTGACCAGATTGTATTTACAGGCTTGGGCAGCTTAAAAGACGGCGCTTCTATCAAACCAAAAATGATTTCTTCTGACAGCTTATTGACAGCAACGCCTTTGTAATTCAAATATTAACAGAAGACTAAAACTATACTTCTTATGTTCAAAAAATTCATAGAAAGACCGGTACTCTCAACGGTTATTTCGATCATCTTATTATTGTTGGGAGCGCTTTCGGTATTCCAACTGCCGATCACATTATTCCCCGATATTGCGCCACCAAGTGTTCAGGTAACCGCATCTTATCCCGGTGCAAACGCCGAAGTTGTTGCCCGTTCCGTAGCCAATCCAATTGAGGAAGCAGTGAATGGTGTTGAAAATATGACTTATATGACATCCAATTCCAGTAACGACGGATCGATGACTTTGAGTATCTTTTTCAAACAAGGTTCAGATCCTGATAATGCTGCGGTAAACGTTCAGAACAGAGTTTCCAAAGCGATGAGCCAGCTTCCGCAAGAGGTTGTTCAGGCGGGAATTTCGACTCAGAAAGTTCAGAACAGTTTCATTATGTTTATGGGAATCACCAGTGATGATCCTAAACAATATGACGAACTTTTTCTTCAGAATTATATGAAGATCAACATCATTCCACAGCTTCAGCGTATTCCCGGAGTAGCACAGGCTCAGGTTTTCGGGTCTAAGGATTATTCGATGAGAATCTGGCTGAAACCAGACCGTTTGGCTGACAACAATCTGTCGCCTCAGGAAGTTTTGGCTGCGGTCAAAAACAGTAATCTTGAAGCTGCACCGGGACGTTTCGGACAAGGAAGCACGGAAACTTACGAATATATCTTAAAATATAAAGGTAAATTAAACAAAAACGAAGACTACGAAAATATTGTCATCAAATCCAATAGCGACGGTTCATTTTTAAGATTAAAAGATGTTGCCAGAGTAGAATTTGGTTCGTACAGTTATACAGCTGCCAACCGAGTTGATGGAAAGCCGGTAGCAGGTTTTGCGATTTTACAAACTGCAGGATCAAACGCGAACGAAATCTTAACGGAAGTTGAAAGACAGGTTGAGGAATTCAAAACAACATTGCCAAAAGGTGTGAAACCGATCATTATGTACAACTCCAAAGACTTTTTGGATGCGTCTATCCATCAGGTTGTGGAAACATTGGTGATTGCATTTATTCTTGTTTTCATCGTTGTGTATATTTTCCTTCAGGATTTCAGATCAACTTTGATTCCGGCGATTGCAGTTCCGGTTGCGATTATCGGGACATTTTTCTTCCTGAATTTATTCGGATTCAGCATCAATATGTTGACCTTATTTGCTTTGGTTCTCGCCATTGGTATTGTCGTCGATGATGCAATTGTGGTTGTAGAAGCTGTCCATTCCAAAATGGAACATACAGGATTGCCAGTTGATCAGGCCACCAGAGAATCGATGAGCGAAATTTCAGGAGCGATTATTTCCATCACTTTGGTAATGTCAGCGGTGTTTGTTCCGGTTGGATTTATGCAAGGTCCGGCGGGTGTTTTTTACAGACAATTTGCCTTCACTTTAGCCATTGCGATTTTGATTTCAGCCATTAATGCCTTAACATTAAGTCCGGCATTATGTGCGCTTTTACTGAATGATCCTCAGGGAGAACACGGTGAGCACCATCAAAAAACAGGATTTGGATCCAGATTTTTCAATGCTTTTAATACAAGCTTTAATAATCTGACTAAAAAATATATTTACAGTCTTAAATTCTTAATCAAAAACAAATGGGTAAGCGTTGGCGGACTTGTTTTGATCACCGCTATTACAATTTTTCTTGTTAATAAAGCCCCATCAGGATTTATCCCGACAGAAGATCAAGGTTTCGTTTTATACGCTGTCAACACGCCTCCGGGAAGTTCATTGGAAAGAACCAACAAAGCGACAAAACAAATTGATAAGATCATAGAAAAGGAAAATGTTTCCAAATACCTTTGGGTTTCCGATGGTTTGAATTTCATTAGTAATGCCAATGCATCGCCCTACTCTGCCGGTTTTATTAAACTTAAAGATTACGAAGATCGTGGTGCAGTAAAAGATCCGGATCAGATTGCAGCGGGATTGACAGGAAAAGTTTCTCAGGTAAAAGATGCGAGTGCTTTCTTCTTCAACTTCCCTACAGTCCAAGGTTTTGGTAACGTTTCCGGTTTCGAATTTATGCTTCAGGATAAAACCAACGGTTCTTTTGAACAATTGGGAACTACAACTCAGGCTTTCATCGGAGAATTGATGAAACGTCCAGAAATTGCCTTTGCATTCACGACTTATGCAGCGGGAAATCCTCAATATACGATTCAGGTGGATGCGGACAAAGCCAATCAGTTGGGTGTTTCTGTAAACGATTTGATGCAGACAATGCAAATTTATTACGGAAGTAGTTTTGTTTCGGATTTCAACAGATTCGGGAAATATTACAGAGTAATGGCTCAGGCAGATATTCCTTACAGAACCGACGCCAACTCGCTGGAAGGAATCTATGTTAAGAATAATCAAAGCGAAATGGTTCCTGTAAAAACTTTGGTAACCTTGAAAAGAAGTTTTGGTCCGGAAACAGTAACTCGAAACAACTTGTTTAATGCAGTTACAATCAACGGAACACCAAAACCAGGTTACAGTACAGGAGATGCGATCAAAGCGGTGGAAGAAACTGCCAAAAAATCGCTACCAAGAGGTTACGGTTACGAATGGACTGGAATCACGCGTGAAGAAAGACAAACCGGAGGACAAACAGCCTTCATCTTTATGTTGAGTATTTTGTTTGTGTACTTCTTGTTAGCGGCACAATACGAAAGTTACATTCTTCCTTTTGCTATCATTTTGACGATTCCAACAGGGATTTTCGGAGTTTATGCTTTCACAGGTTTGGCTGGAATTGATAACAATATTTATGTTCAGGTTGGACTGATTATGCTCGTCGGATTGCTTGCGAAAAATGCGATTCTGATTGTAGAATTTGCAGTTCAAAGAAGAAAAGCAGGCAAGACCTTAATTGAATCTGCGCTTCAAGCTTCGAGATTAAGATTAAGACCAATCTTAATGACATCATTCGCTTTCATTATTGGAATGTTACCATTGGTTTGGTCGCAAGGTGCTGCTGCAAAAGGAAACCATTCGATTGGAATCAGTACTGTTGGTGGGATGTTTACGGGTGTTGTATTTGGAATTTTTATCATTCCGGTGATGTATGTGATTTTCCAATATCTGCACGAGAAAATGCCTAGCAGAAAGAAACGTAAACTCAATAAAGAAAAAGCGGCTTTAAATTACATTTAAAAAAGAAATTAATGAATATTATAACTAAAATAAAAGAGATTTTGGTATCCTCAATAGTCGTAGCCAGTGCGGTTTCCTGTATGCCAAAATTAGCTTTAGATAAAGTAAGTCCAGAGTTGCCGGAAACATTCAAGTACACGGCAACAGCGGATACTGCAAGCGTTGCAGATCTGGAATGGAGACAATTCTTCAAAGACCCGATCTTACAAAATCTGATTGAAAAAGGAATCAAAAATAATTATGATTTGCAAATCGCTTTGAAACAAGTTGCTTCTTCACAGGAACGATTGAATCAGGCAAAATATCTGCAATATCCTGATATCAGTTTTGGTGTTTCGGGACAGATCTCGAGACCTTCAAAAAATAGTATGAACGGGCAGAGTCTTAATTTATTTTTAGGACAGAGTCACGTTGAGGATTATAATGCAGCCTTTAATTTAGGCTGGGAAGCTGATATTTGGGGGAAAATTACAAATCAGCAGGAAGTTTCCAGGGTTCAGTATCTTCAAACTTATGAAGCTTCGAAAGCGATCCAAACACAAGTTGTTGCTGCGATTGCCCAAGGTTATTACAACCTTTTGATGTTAGACAAACAAATGAATGTTGCAAAATCCAATTTGGAACTCAGCAGAAACACTTTGGATGTTACTGAGAAAATCTGGAAAGGTGGCGAAACGACTTCTTTGGGCGTTCAGCAGGCAAAAGCCAGAACAGAATCTACTGAACTTTTGATCACGCAATTAGAACAGAATATCGCCATTCAGGAAAATGCGTTAAGTATTTTGGTCGGCGAAAATCCAACTAAGATCAGCAGAACTATTGAAATGTCAGATTCATCCTTACCTCAAAATATCTCGGCAGGAATTCCGGCTGCAATGGTAAGCCGTCGTCCGGATGTTCGCCAGCAGGAATTGGTTTTATTGGAATCGAATTCTATTGTTGGAATTGCTCAGGCAAGTTTGTATCCGGCTTTGAAGATTACAGCTAATGGCGGTGTAAATTCTTTCAAAATTGACAATTGGTTTCAGATTCCGGCATCGTTGTTTGGTTCTGTTTTAGGCGGAATTACGCAGCCTATTTTTCAGAAAAAGCAATTGAAAACTGATTTAGCTGTTGCTAAAATCCAGAGAGAGAAAAACGTTTTGGCTTTCCGTCAATCTGTTCTGAATGCGGTTGGAGAAGTGTCTGATGCATTAGTTTCGAATGAAAGTTTAAAAGCTCAGGAAATAAAAGCTTCTGAACAAGTGACGACGTTGAAAGACGGAATCAAAAGTGCCGAACTGCTTTACAGAGGCGGAATGGCGAATTACCTTGAAGTGATTACAGCACAAGCAAATTCACTTCAGGCAGAATTGAATCTGGCTTCTATCAAAAGACAAAGACTCAGCAGCATCGTTGATCTTTACAGAGCTCTTGGAGGCGGATGGAAATAAATAAAGTTTAAGTTATTTTTTGTTAAAAGTTACTTTCGGGTAACAGAAATGGTCGGAAAAGTTCCGGCCATTTTTTTTGTATTAATTTCATCAATAATGATTTAAATTTATAAAATCCGATAGTATTTGTTAAATAATCACGTTACTAAGGCAATATATCTATTTATTGGAACATCTTTTGTGTAGCTTTGAAATAGAAAAAACTAGTTGATGAACGAAAAATTACAGGAGAAAAAAAACACACGCAAAAAATGGTTTTGGGGAATTGGAATTGGCTTTCTAGTTCTGATTGGTGCGTTTCCCTTTATTTTAGATTTCTATCTTCAGAGGAAACTTCCAAATCTCGTTAACGATAAAACGCCTTATAAAATTGAATTAAAAGATTTTTCATTAAGTCTTTTAAAAGGTGATTTCACAGCAGATGAGCTTAAAATTTCAACTAAAAATCCAAAAGACTTTTCCATCACACAAATCAATGGAACAGTGAAAAAAATAGAACTTCACGATATTTCTATCTGGAAAGCTTTGTTTAATAAATCCTATCACGCAGATCAATTGCTTTTGACTGATTCTAAAATTAATATCAGAATAGCTCCTAAAAAGAAAGAAGATAAAAAACAGAAAAAAGCGACTGATATTCATATTAACAACATCTTGATTGACAATGTTTTTGCTGATATCAAAAACGCTGATGGAAAGCCCGTTTTTGTAGGAGAAAATATCAATATCAAACTGAAAGATATCAAACAAAGTGATAACAACTCGAAGATTCCAATTGCTTTTCAGGAATTTAAAATTGATGCAAAAAGCGTCAAAATTGGTGTAAATGAATTTTATGAAGTTGACGCGGACGAAATTCTGGCTGCCAACAAAACGCTTGAACTTAAGAAATTCCATCTCAAACCTTTACAAAAAGCTGAAAATTATAATGCTAAAAATATTTTTGATTTCTATTCAGAAAATCTGTTAGCAAAGGATTTTAACATCAGTCAGGATTCTTTGATTGTTTCGGATATTATTTTCAAACATCCGGATCTGAAAGTCACTTCTACAGGGAAAAACATTGTTGAGAAAGAGAAAAACCCGAAAGAAATCGATATGAAAATCGGACTCAAAAACATCAGTTTTGAAAAAGGAAAAATCGTGGTTTTGCAGGCAGATCTTGACAAAACAGCGTCAATCGATCAATTTAATTTTAAACTCAGCGATATTGTTTTTGACAAGAATACGGTTAAAGAAAAAATCCCATTCCGATTTATCAATCACGATATAGAAGCCGAAAATATTTATTTTAAAGCTAATCAATTTCAGGCTGTCAGAATTAAGAAAATTGATTCACACGATTCTAATATTCTGTTTGAAAAAGTTCAGGTTTCTGCTTTGGCAAAGTCTGCGAACAAAGATCTTTTTAACATCAATACAGATGAGATTAAAATCGTAAACAATCAGACAAAATATATCGGTCAAAAACTGAATATCCTGATGGATGGAATTGAAATCAAATCACCTGATATTAAAATTATTTCGTCCAACCACAAGCAAAAATCAAAACAAAAAAAATCCGGTTCTACTCTATCCGATTTTGCTGCGAAACTTGGATTCATTAATATTTCGAATGGAAAAATTACTCAAACTAATCAAGGGAAACAGAAATTGTCTATTGGAAAATTTGACATCAATCTGCAGCAATTGTCTTCCAACACAGCAGATTTTAAAAATCACAAACCTGTGACAATTGGTAAAAGATTGATCAATGCTCAAAAAATTGACCTTGATGCGGGGAAATATTACACACTGAAAATTGCTCAGCTTAAAAATTCCGGAAACAAAACGGACATCAAAGATTTAAAATATATTCCAAAATATTCCCGAACCGGATTCAGCAAAGTGATTGCGAAAGAGACAGATCTTTATACAATTTCGGTAAAAAGTATTGGCATTACAGATCAGAATTCGGACTTGTTCAGAAATCCTTTGATTGACATCAGTAAAGTAGAAATCGATGGTTTGAATTGTAATATTTACCACGATTTGGCGCCTGCGGACGATCACGATCCTCGAATTCTTTTTAGCAAGAAACTTCGAAATGTAAAAATGCCGTTGTTTGTAAAAACTGTAGTTATCAAAAACTCAGCTTTGGTTTACGAAGAAAATGCCGAAAACAGTAATATTCCAGGAAAATTGACATTTGATAATTTCGGAATTTTAATAAATGATGTCAACAATGGTAAAATCAAAGGAAGACCAACAATGATAACGGCTGATGCTAATTTTGCTTTTTACGGAACCGCACCAACTAATATCGTTTGGAAATTTGATGTAATGGATTTACAAGATAAATTTACTATCAAAGGTAATATCCAAAAGCTTTCTGCCGATAATGTGAACTTGTTTGTAAGACCTTATCTTAATATTACTCTGGATGGAAAAATCGATTATCTGAAGTTTGATTATTATGGTACTAATGCCGGAATCGCAGGCAAATTCTATTTCAAATACAATGATATGTATGTGAATTTCCTCAATAAAAAAGGAAAAGAACGAAAAGTACTTTCAACCGTTGCCAATTGGTTTGTAAAAGATGAATCCAAAGGCGAACCCACACACGTTGTGGTCGAGAAAAAACGAGATCCGGACAAGAGTTTTTTCAATATGCTTTGGCAGGGAATTATGGAAGGACTCAAAAAATATGTGATCTGATAAACAATATAAAGTTAACAATTTCTTAACAATAATTTTTCCGTTAGGAACTATCTTTGATATTATTGAGAAAATAAAAGTTATGAATTTTTTTGATCTTTATGTTAGATCTGTCTATTTTGTAGAAGGAAATATCGGTGTTATGAAAATCTCTGCAATTAATATTTTAAAATACTTTATTAATTTACCTTTATTGGTAATTTGGGCAGTTTGGAAAGGTCTTTTTCAATAAAATCATTAAAATTTATATTGGAAACTCCACTTTAAAACCGATTCCACGAACGGATTCAAACTTGACTCTATCATCTTTTTGGAGATATTTCCGGAGTCTTGTCATAAATACATCCAGACTTCTTCCAAGGAAATAATCATTTTCGCCCCAAAGATTTTCGAGAATTTCTTTTCGGTTGATGATTTTCTGATTGTTTTTGGAAAGTAACAGCAAAAGTTCCGATTCTTTCTCTGTTAACTGAATATTTTCAGATTCAAATTTCAGTTGAAACTGAGATGGAATGAAGGAATAATTTCCAATTTTGATAATTTCTGTTTCTTGATTCTGTTGTCTTTTGAGAATGTTCTTGATTCTTAAAATCAATTCTTCGGGTTCGCACGGTTTTGTGATATAATCATCGGCTCCAAGTTTCAAACCCAGAATTTTATCAATACTTTGGCCTTTTGCAGTCAGAAACAAAAAGGGAATTTTTGAAGTTTTTCTAATTTCCCTAGATAATTCAAAACCGTCCATAAATGGAAGCATTACATCCAGAATTGCCAATTGATAATTTGAAATAGTATTTTTATTTTTCAGAATTTCTTCAGGATTTGAGATCCAATTGACCTCGAAATCTGAGAATTCCAGATATTGTTTCAGAACCATTCCCAAGTCTGCATCGTCTTCTACCAAAAGGATTTTAGTTTTCATTCGGGATTTGGATTTTAAAAGTTACACCTTTGTCAGGATTTGACTTTACAGAGATTTTTCCTTTTCGTTTATCTACAATGGCTTTGACAAGAAACAAACCAACGCCCAAACCATTGATATTCATATTTTCCGTTCTGGAAACACGGTAATATTTATCAAAAATATGTTTCTGATCTTCTGTCGGGATTCCGATTCCGTCGTCAGAAACTTCTATTTCAAAATTATTATTGATTGAAATATTTAAGTTTTTTGCACCATATTTTACAGAGTTATCAATCAGATTATCCATCATTTGAGTGAAATCGTTTTGATGGAGAATGTTATTTTCAATTAAATCCAGATTGATATTAAAGTTGGTTTGATGATATGTTTTCTTAATATTTGAAAAGTAAGTTTCAATTTCATTTTTATCAATCAAAACATCTTCAGAATCCGAATGATGAATGGATTTTACGATGTTTTCCAGACGTTTGATTTGTCTTTCCAGCAAAGCTTTCGTCTCAGGATCTGGAGTTTGTACGATTGAGAATTTTAAAGTTGTGATTGGCGTATTAAGTTCGTGAGCGATGGAATCTATAGTTGTGTGAAGCTGAGAAATTTTCTTTTCCTGAAGATTCAGATTTCTGATACTGTTTCTGAACAAATAAATGATCAAAGCTACAATCAAAAAACTGATTAGTATTAAAGGAATAATTTTTTTAAAAATTAAAAATTGAAGATTCAACAATTGAAAAGTTGATTTTGATTTTACCAAGTAATAATTTTTCTCATCCAGTTTCAGATCTGTATTTTCTTTGGTTTGGCGACTGGACCATTTGCCTTCGTTTATTGTCAAAGGATTCGTCATTTTTTTCACACTTTGATACAACACAAGAGAACGACTATTTGGTAGAAGCTCTTTTTTCTGAACTTCATCAAAAATCGAATATATTTCGCTTTTCATCGCAATCTCAAAACCGGAATCTCCAATATTGTCTTTGAGGATTTTTTCCAGTTTTTGATTGTAAAGCGCTTCTGAATTGTACAATCTTTCTGGATGCGTGATTTTTTCTTTTTGAATAGTAATGCCTTTTTTCAGCCTGTCGAAATCGCCTACTAGTTTTTCTTCGTTGGTTTCGGTTTCATATTTTTCCATTGTCTCCAGCGTTTTGTCGGCAATAGTTCTTGCTTGTCTGTTCAAATCTTTTTCTTCTAACCGATAAGAATTATGAATATAATACGCCTGCAACGCAACCAAAATAATCAGGCTGAACGTGAACAAAATAATCGTGGTATTTTTCTTCCGATTCATATTTCAAAAATACAATCAAATTCCTTTCAAAACTACCATTAACCGTCCATTAACCCTTCATTAACAAAACTTAGGTACAAACTGTCTCAATTTTGGAGAAAATTAATTAGATGAAATTATACGCAGCAATTCTGTTTTTACTTCCAGTCTTTATCTGGAGTCAAACCATCAAAGGACATATCGAAAATGAAAAACAGGAACCAATTTCTGAAGGTATTATTCAGATTAATGAAAATAAAAATATTTATAATTCTGATGAAAAGGGGAATTTCGCCATTGAAGGAATTACGACATTTCCGGTTTCATTAACAATCAAAAAATCCGGTTTTCGGGATTATGAAATTACTCTGGAAGAAAGTGATTTATCATTGAATATCATCCTTAAAAAAGATACTTTAAATACCATTGAAGCAGTAACAATCAAAGCAAACAAACCTTTATTAAAAAGAAAAATCGACCGATTGGAATTCAATATCGATAATACACCGCTTCAAAATCTTAACGCCTGGGATATTTTGAAAAGTACGCCAAATGTCTTGGTTAAAAATGAAGAATTGAGTGTTCGAGGAAATTCTCAAATCATCGTAACCATTAATGATAAAAAAACATTGATGACTCAGGAACAGCTGAAACAACTTCTTGAAAACACCGACGGAAACAACGTTTCTTCTGTGGAAGTCATCACAAATCCGCCTGCGAAATATGAAGCGGAAGGAAGTGCAATCATCAATATCAAAATGAAACAGAATGTACTTTCCGGCTACAAAGGCAGGATTTCTACGAGATATCATCAGGCGACTTATGCCAAAGGAATGATTGGAACTTCGCAATCGTACAATGTTGGAAAATGGCAGTTGAGTGCAAATTACAATTTTGTAACCGGAGATTATGTCCGGAAAAACTTTGACGTTGTAACTTTCAATCAGGACAAAACACGCTGGGAAAGCGATATGGTGAGGAAAACCCATTCGCACGAACAGCATATTTATAATTTTTCCGGGCAATACAGTCTGGATAGTTTATCAACCGTTCAGTTTGGTTTTGATGGTTATAATGCGCCAAATAATAATGGTCATTACAAAGTTCCGACCAATATTTACAACACAGAAACCAATCAGCTTCAATCTAACTATCTGACATCTAATTTGAAAAATCAATTCAACAATAGTTTTAATTCATATTTGGTTTTTGATAAAAAATTCGGAGATCAGAATCTGACCTGGACCAATAACTTTAGTACGAAAAAGTTTAAGGAAAATCAGGATATCCAAACGCAGCTTGATTTTGTGGATCAGCCTGAAAATTATAACCGATTTGGAAATAACAATGTTCAGAATATTTCGCTTTATTCTACGCAATTGGATTATCGGTTATCAAAGGAAAAATTCACTTTGGAAAGCGGTTTGAAATACAGTTTTGTAAATAACAAAAATGATCTAGACTTCTTCGATGGAACTGAGGAAAGTATCACTTACAATCCTTTGAAAAGCAATCTTTTTGATTATAAAGAAAATATATTTGCAGCTTACATTTCTTCAGAATATAAATTGAAAAAATGGGAGCTGAAAGCTGGTTTACGTTCTGAAACGACTTTAATTAAAACAAAATCTGACAATCCAACGGTAGAAAATAACATAACAAGAACTTCAGTTTTCCCTACATTTTATGTGATGTATAATTTGAAAGAAGATCAGCAATTAGGATTTTCTTATGGAAAAAGAATCAACCGACCAGATTATGATTTCCTGAATCCGTCCAAATCTTACTATAATCTCTACTCTTATTTTCAAGGTGATGCAAATTTGAAGTCAACCATCATTCACAATCTGAGTTTGACTTACACTGTGAAAAATTGGAATTTCGAAACCTATTTCAGTTATATCAAAGATCCGTCTATGGAAATCTCAATTCAGAATCCTGAGACTTTTGAAACAGTCTATAATTTTACAAACATCGATCACGGAAAAAATATGGGCGTCAATTTTTCCAGAAATTTCACAATCAAACCATTTTGGAAGCTAAATGTTTTTGCAATGGGAGAATATCAGGAGAATTATTTCATAGGAACAGATCAGGTTCTTTACAAGAATGATGTGTTTTTTTACAACGCCAATCTTTCTACGCAGATCACTTTGGACAAAGCAAAAACATGGGATTTGAATGTTGGTTATGTTTACAATTCGAAGACGATACAAGGTTCTTTTGATATCAGTTCATCGCAAAAAACTTATGTCATCATTAATAAAAAAATGTTCAATAAACGATTGGAAACAGGTTTGGTCTTCAATGATATATTTCGGACGGATAATAATACGATTTCGACAAAATATGCTGATCAAAATCAATATTTTAAAGACTTACGGGAAACACAATATTTTATGATTAACCTGAAATATAATTTTGGAAATCAAAAAGTGAAAGAAGCAAAAGCAGGAAGTAAAACAGACGAACAAAACCGTCTTTAAGATTTTAGAAATTTAATAAAAAACACTATCAGATTTTGATAGTGTTTTCTGTTTTTAGTTAGCGTAATTTGCTTTATTTTGATAGACATTCATTGCTGCAATTCTATTGTTATTTTTGTTGTAAACTATCTCGACAGTAAAAGATGAAATCTCGTAGAGAACAAATTTCAGTTCGTCTTTGATTGTTTCGTTCATCAGATGACCTTGGTTCATTACAATGTCACACTGGGATTCATTTGGTAGATTTTTGAAATCATAGTAAGAAATAGTCATAGCGGTAAGTTTTTTAGTTATACCAAAGACTACACAATTTCTTTGCCAATTATTTATAAAACTACTCTATTTTGAAATTAAATTTTAAAGAAAGGAACGAAATTAAAAAATAGTCAGAATTTAAGCTGACGTATTTTCTGTTTGTTTCATTTTATTGATCACAGGATTCGCATACATCGCCAGAAAACTCTGTTTCATCGCCTCATCAGAACTGTCGATTCGCATTTCTAATCTGCGTTCAAACAGTTGTTTTTCGTCTTCTGTGTAATGTTCGGAAAACTGATCTGTTTTATAAAGCAAATCGTAAGCAATATACTTGGTTGGCCAGAGTTTGTAGTTATAAATGATAGAATCATCAATAATCTGAGCGATTGCCTGAAGCTGCTTATTTTTATTATCGTGTTGACTGGCAATATTATCCAGCTCATTATCAAGAACTTTTCCGGCGTGGAGATGAATTCGTTTTTTTTGTCCGAGAACTCCACTCAGCATTGTTGTAAAATCCTCATTATCATCTTTCACATAGACTTCATTTCTGGAATTGGCCATCAGTTGCGGCATTTTCAAAGCATCAGTTGGGTCATATTCGTACGAGATGGAAAGAGGAACTATTTTCAAGGTTTTAAAAAAGTCCGTTAATGATTGTTCTCCTGCTGACATCGCAAGCATTTTTAAAACGCCTTGCTGCGTTGCATCGTTCCCGTCTTTTGTTCGGCCTTCTCGCTGAGCCATCCATACAGAACGGTTTTCTTGGGTCAACAGTTGAAAAATATATTCTGATAAAGTCTTGGAACTATTGAGTTGTTCACGGATTGAAACACCTCTTTGAACTAAAAAATTACGGTTCAGTTTTGCAAGAATATGAAGAAAAGGCCTCTTGACAAGATTATCTCCAATAGCAGACGATGTCATCACGAAACCGCCATTTAACAGAGCTAAATTCAACAAAGAAGTATCCAAAACAATATCTCTGTGGTTTGAAATAAAGAGATAAGAAGTATTTTTATCCAACTGATCAAATCCCGAAGTGGTCAAACCTTCAGAACTTCTGTCGAGAATCTGAAGAACAGTCTGAGATATAAACCGACTTTGAAAATCATTGATCGAATGGACATTTTTGAATTCATTAATCCAAAAATCCTCATCTTTATTAGGAAATGTAAAACTCATCAAAGCCTTCATCATTGGATGTTTAGCGACACTCAGCAGCGCATCATTCACTTCCTCATCATAAAATGGTCTTATCTCATCAAACTTCGACATACTTCTTTTTAAATTACAATTTGCAAAACAACGAAAAATTTTTGAACCCGCCTTACGATCTTTTTATGAATGATAATAATGCAGATTAACACGAATATTCACTGACTAATCAATTCTTTTGCCACTTGAGAATTTGGCTAATATTTTAATTAAAAAGCATTATAAATTCACTTTTTAGGTTTAATCAAATATAATCCGGCATTTTTGATAATGGGTTCTACGACTCCTGTACTGTCATTCATATAGCCGCCAACATTCAAGCTGTAATGTAAAAATGCAAGTCTGGATTTTGATCTGTAATTTTTTGGTAATTCATAAATGTGAAGATCGTTCTGGACTTTGGAATCAGAATTCATTTTCACAGCTTTTTCTTTAAAATAGAGATTTTCATTATTATAAGTCAATCTGAAAAATCCTGTATTCATAAAAGATGGCGCAATCCAATTTGGAAGGCTGAAGGGATTTCCCGTGAAATAATAATCATCTTTTTTACGGGAAAGTAATTTGACATCGTCATTTGTACTGTAATCTATTTTTCTTTCCTTTAGAATCTGGGTGTAATAAGTATTCAAATAATCATCACTAATATCTTCTTTCCCCAGTTGGTTGATGGAATAATTACCGCTTTTAGCATCTTTCAAAACCATCAATCGTTTGTCTCCAAACTTAGCAGGAAAACCCAGAAAATCAATTTGTCCGATTGTATCATTCTTAACATCATTGCTTCCCTGATGAGAAAAACGATAATCTCCTTTTTGGGAAAACATAAGAATCCAGTCATTATTGATTTTAAAATACATCGGCTGACAATCTCTTTCGGAATCAACATTTCTGTTGGTATCATAAATCACCAGATCTGCATTACGATAATTAGTTTCAAAAATAGATTTGAAATCTTTGTCTGTTATTTCATTTTCAGCATTTAAAACTTGAGAAAATTTACTGTAAATCAGTTTATTTCCAGAATAATCATACACGCCATTTTTAGCAAAAACATAAGGGACAAAATTGGCAAAATCAAACATAGATGTATAACTCTCTTTGCTTAAATCATTTGAAATAATGACATTTCCCAATGCATCATATTTTGTCAGACCTTGACCATTTCTGAGATAGAATTCATTTTTGAAATGATCATAAAGAATTGGAAAATCACCTTTTGCTATGACAATTTCATAGTTTTGAGATTGAGGTTTCTCTGGTAATTCTTTGAACTGATTGTAAGATGAAGGACGAAAAATATCCGCAGTCGTCAAATTGATAGTTGTGCATCTATCAACAAACAATAGCGTAAGCACCGAAATAACTAAAATAATAATTACTGGTTTTTTCATCAATTATAAATTACGTTACAGATTTCTTTTTTAATTGATCTCTCTCAAATGTTTTCTTCAAACCTGTTGCATTCACAATGACAAAAGCTGTAATGCAAAGATACATCGACAAGTAAATCATTAACATCTTGAGTCCTGCAACGCCCATAAACATTAATAAAATCTGAGAAACAAATCCCATAAGCCAACCAACCATCATTATGACAGCCACAGAAAAACCAAAAATTCCTAATTCCTGAGCAGGTTTGTAAATTCCCATTTTTTTAAAAATCCAAAGCGGAATAGTGAGAAGCAACAGCGCAAATGGATGAAATGCCGCAAACGCAACCAAAATGCCTGGTTCCGCCACTATATTTCGCAGTATATCTATAAAATTAAAAGGCAATTCCATCGTATTGTTTTTCTTGTTCTGAAATTTGTAAAAGCTGTTTTTTTCCGTAAAGCATCAGTTTTGCTAAGATAAAATTCGGAAATTCCTGAATTCCGATATTGTACATTGTCACGCTTTCATTATAAAATTCTCTTCTGTCCGCAATCGCATCTTCTATCTGCGAAACCCGGTTCTGAAGCAATTGAAAATTCTGATTGGTTTTGATATCAGGATAATTCTCTGCAACCGCAAAAATTGATTTTAACTGATTTTGCATTTGGTTAGAAAGTTCAATTTTTTCTTCAGGCGAATTGGCATTGAGAAAATTGGTTCTAAGTTCTGTCAGTTTCGTCAGCATCGATTCTTCAAACCTCATCGATTCTTTTACAACTTTGATCAGATTTGGGATTTCATCTGCTCTTTGTTTCAAAAGTACGTCGATATTTACAAAGGATTTATCAACATTATTATTCAACATTACAAGCCTGTTGTAGGTTGAAATAATGACATTCAAAAGTCCTAAAACGACTAATCCGATAATGACGTAAGCAAGAATTTGTATCATAGTTTTTATTTTTTTTAATTAATTTTATTCGGGAGCTTGTGTTACTTCTGCACTGTCAGCTTCCTGATGATAAGTATTTTCTACGGGTTCTGTATCTCTATTTTCGTAGCTGTCATAGATATTATCATAAAAATCATCTAATGATTTCACAGGTTTTGAATTTTGAAAAGGCAAATCCAGATTGATCTTTCCAATTTCTATCTTATTATTTTTAAGTGAAATAGGTGTCAGAAAAATAAGCGCAATCAGAATGACCCAAAAATAAACGAAATAGCCTGCAGATTGCAGAATGGGACGCATCGTGTTGTAGTTTTCCACACTTTCAACAGGCGAAACTCCAAATACATCTTTGATCTCTTCTTTTTGAAAAACTGGTTCGTTATTTTCTTTCAAACCAGCCTTACCAATGAGCAGAACTTCCATATTATCTTTTAAAAGATATTGCGTGTATCGCTTCTTCGAGGATTCATATTGTTCATCAATTTCAAAATCAATGAATTCAATATCTTCCGTAACGACTTGGATTTGACCGGATTTATCCTGAACATAAAAAGGTTTGCAAATAGTTTCCGAAGATTCCATTGAGTAAGAATCTTTGCCGTCTTTGTCCGTACTTACAGTTTCTATTGTATAAAGAAATCCGATACACTGCTTTGTGCCTATGCGGGAAATAATGGTTTCAATTGTCTTTGCTTTTCCGGAAATCTCTGCCAAACCCATCGCCACAGAACGAATATTGGAAGTTGGAAGCGTTCTTTGAAATTTGTAAAACCTTTTTTTATTATTCGGTTTTAATGAAGTTAAAAACGGTAAAATTATAAATACAATAATAATGAAATATGGAACGCCTAAAGACAAAACCAATCCAAAAAAGAACAATCCGGAAAGCGTCAGCAAGATTTTTTTCCAAATAGGAAGCGGTGTTTTACCCATTCTTATTCGGCGAGCGTCTACTTCTTTTGAACTTTGATAACTGCTTCTAATTGCTGAAACAATCATTCCGATAATTCCTAAAACAAACACAGAAAGAAACAGTCCAATAGCGATTAATCCTCCCAATCTGCTGTCATATAATGAAGCCAGCCAAATCAATAATGGATTAAGGACGAAGAAAAGCCATTTTGGTTTGAGATTGATTTCATAAAGTCCCATTATAATAACCGTATGGAAAATGGCTACGAACACGCTCATAACCATCAACATAACCAAAAGTCCGTTATCAACTTCTAAAGTATTGTAGAACTCGTAAAATTCACTCATATATGAAATTATTGATTGACTGTAAATTACGAAAATCAATTAAAGTACCAAAAGTGTGGACTGATGCTTTAAAAACATTTTAAAATATGGTTTTAATAAAATAAAAAAAGACTGCCTTAAAGTTAAGACAGTCTTCATTTCACAATTTAAAATACTAATTACGCAACAACAGTACCTTTGAAAGATAATGTTTTAGGCGTTTTGCTGTCACTGGTTGTTACATTTACAGTTTTCACAAATGCACCTGCGTTTGCAGCATTGTAGCTCGCTTCAACAAATCCTTTTTTACCAGGAAGAATTGGTGTTTTTGTATAATCTGCTGTTGTACAACCACAAGCTGGTGCTACATTTTGTATAACGATTGGTTTTGATGTCGTGTTTGTAAATTCGAATCTGATTACTTTTGGTTTACCTTGTGGAATATTTCCAACGTCGATAGATTCTGATTTCCATTTAATAGCGTCTGCCACCACCTTTACTACCGCAGGATTTCCTGTAGAATATGAGTTGGCATAAAATGGAGAAAATGCTAAAACTGCAAGTAGTGCTGTGATTTTTAAATTTTTCATAGTGTTTAAATTTTAATAGTTAATTGATTAAAAAAGTAATTGTTATCTTTTGATGAAACAAATGTAAAAATGATATTTGGAATTAATTGTTAACCGTTATCAAACATTTGTTAATGAGTTGTTAATGATCAAAGACTTTTAGATATTTTTAAATAATATTGTTTCACCAAATGGAAATAAAAAAACTAAATATCATTATAACGCTCGGGCTGGTTGCTATTATCGGAATTCTGGCAGCTCAGCTCTTGTGGACACGACAAGCCTATAATCTTGAAGATCAGAAATTTGACCAAAAAGTAAATCTTGCTTTACTGGAAGTTGTAGAAAAATTATCTGACGGAAAAATTGCTTTCACAGAAAATCCCGTACAAAATATTGCAAACGATTATTATGTGGTCAACATAAATAATGAAGTGGATCCTACGATACTTGAACATTATCTAAAAACTGAATTTACACGTTTCCAAATCAATACAGATTACGTCTACGCTTTGTACAACTGTCACAGCGACAAAATGATCTATGGAAGATACATCTCGCCTAAACAAAAAAGTTCCGAAACGAAGCTGGTTCATTTTCCTAAGTATAAAAATCTTGTTTACTATTTCTCAATCCGTTTTCCGGATAAGGCGACTTATTTGGCGAGTTCATTGAAGTTTTGGTATCTTCTGACATTCGCCATTATCATCATTTTACTGGTTTATGTTTATTCGATTTATACGATTATTCAACAAAAAAAATTCTCAGAATTGCAACGTGATTTCATTAATAATATGACTCATGAGTTCAAAACACCCTTGTCATCAATACTTTTGGCGTCCGAAGCTTTGAATAAATATCCAACAATTCAGGACAATGAAAAGCTAAAAACTTATACTTCTATCATCATTAATCAAAGCCATAAGCTGAATAACCATATTGAAAAAATATTAAATATCGCTAAAAATGACGCTTCAGGATTGTCTTTAAAGCTTCAAAAAATCACATTACTTCCTTTCATTCAGGAAATTACAAACAACTTAAAGCAAAAGAATGAAGATCTTGAAATCAATTTAGAAATTGATAATACTATTTCTGTCATTGCGGACGAATTTCATTTTTCGAATATCATTTATAATATTTTGGATAATTCCATAAAATACTGTGAGACGAAACCTAATATTATTATTTCAACATTTAAAGATTCAAAAGGTTTATATTTAAAGTTTAAAGATAACGGAATGGGGATTCCTGCTAAAAATATTGCTCATATTTTTGATAAATTTTATAGAGTCAGTGCAAATAAAAGTGATGAAATTAATGGTTTCGGACTTGGATTATTCTATGTCAAAAAGATCGTTCAGCAACATCAATGGAAAATATCAGTTGAAAATAATACTGATAAAGGAATTACGATTACAATATTTTTTCCCGTTAACTCCAACAAGGCTTAAATGATGGAAAAATCTAAAATTTTATACGCAGAAGATGATCAAACTATAGCTTTTCTGATACAGGACAGTTTGGAGAATTACTATGACATCTGCCATTATTCGGACGGAAAATCAGCGTTGGAAGCATTTGACAATCAAAATTTTGACATTTGCCTTTTAGATATTATGATGCCGGAAATCAATGGTTTTGATGTTGCGCAATATATTCGGGATAAAAACTCTGAGATTCCCATTATTTTCATCTCTGCAAAAGCTTTGAAAGAAGACAGAATCAAAGGTCTGAGAATTGGAGCGGACGATTATCTTGTAAAACCTTTTAGTATTGAAGAACTGATTTTGAAGATTGAAGTCTTCCTGAAACGAACAAAGAAAACCAATTCTTCTCCGCAATATCATAAAGTTGGAAAGTATGATTTCGATCAAAAAAACTATACTTTACAAGATAACGAAACCACAATTACCCTTACGCAAAGAGAATCTGAATTACTTTTCTATTTTATCCGCCACAAAAATATCGTCATAAAACGTGAAGAAATACTGAAAGCAATTTGGGGAAATGATGATTATTTTATGGGAAGAAGTCTGGATGTTTTCATTTCAAGATTGAGAAAAGTACTTGCAAATGAACCTAGCATATTAATCGAAAATATTCACGGAATAGGTTTCCGGTTTTCTGAAAAGTATAATTAATAAAGTTAGAAGAATTCCAAAAATCAACAAATTTTATATAAATAACTAATGAATCTTATTGTCCCGACAGTGCAGGACAATCTATATTATCAATTATTTTAAATTGCGATAAATCTTAACATTTAAAATAATGAATCTCATTAATTATAAAATAAAACTCTTGACTTTCGCGGCCTTAGGTTCAGGAATATTTTTAAATTTTGCACAATCACAAGTTACGACTCAGCCAAAAACTGAAACTTCAAAACAATCCGTTAAAAAGATTCCAACAAACTTAAAATGGTCAGAAAGAATGTTACTTTCAGAAATGACCCGTTTTCCGGAATCCTGGATGCTTGATTTCAGTAAAAGCCCAAAATGGACTTATCCAGCCGCCATTGTTTTGGACGGCGCAGAAATACTTTATGAAAAAACGGGCAAAAAAGAATACTATGATTATGTCAGCAGTTTTGGAGAAAAATTAGTCAATGAAGATGGAACTATCAAATCGTACGAACTTGACAAATACAACATCGATCTTCTGAATAGCGGAAATGTATTGCTTTATCTTTATCAAAAAGAGAAAAAAGAAAAATATCTGAAGGCTTTACAAACGCTTCGTTCTCAAATTGATGGACAGCCAAGAACTTCGGAAGGCGGTTTCTGGCACAAAAAAATCTATCCGCATCAGATGTGGCTGGATGGTTTATATATGGGACAGCCGTTCTACGCCCACTATACCAAAGATTTCACGAAAGGTGCTGATGCGGAGAAAGCCTATGATGATATTGTTAATCAATTTGATTTGATTCAGAAACATCTTGTAGATAAAAAGACAGGACTACTCTATCACGCTTGGGACGAAAGCAAAGAACAGGCTTGGGCAAACAAAGAAACAGGATTATCTCCTAATTTTTGGGGACGCGCAATGGGCTGGTACGGAATGGCAATGGTAGATGTGTTGGATTATTTGCCTAAAAATCATCCGGGAAGAGCGAAATTAATTTCTTATATAAAATCTTATACAGACGCCATTATCAAAGTTCAGGACAAAAAATCGGGACTTTGGTATCAGGTTTTGGATAAGCCTTTGGAAAAAGGAAATTATGAAGAAGCAACAGCTTCATCGATGTTTGTTTATACAATCATAAAATCTGTCAACAACGGTTATCTTCCAAAATTTTATAAAACTTACGCTCAAAAAGGCTACGACGGAATCATTAAAAACTTAATCACAACAGATGAAAACGGCGTCGTAAATCTAAATAAATGTTGTGCAGTTGCAGGCTTAGGTGGAAAACCTTACAGAGATGGTTCTTATGAATATTACGTCAAGGAGCAGATCCGTTCAAATGATGCTAAAGGAACAGGACCTTTCATCCTTGCAAGTCTGGAATTTGAAAAAACAAAATAATTCGATTCTATTTCTTAATTAAAAATAAATTTAATATGAATAAAAAACTCAGCGTGCTCTTTCTGTTTTTGTCATTAATGATATTTGCACAAAAACCAACTTTATTTCTGATTGGCGATTCTACGATGGCAAACAAGGATAATCCAGATAAAAATCCTGAACACGGATGGGGACAAGTTCTCTCACAATTTTTCACAACCGGAATCGAAATCCAGAACCACGCAATGAACGGAAGAAGTTCCAAAAGTTTCCGAACAGAAGGACGCTGGGACAAAGTAGAAAAACAATTGAAGAAAGGCGATTTTGTTGTAATTCAGTTTGGTCATAATGATCAGAAAGTGAAAGATTCTACAAAATTCACCAATCCTTATACACAATATAGAGCGAATCTTGAAAGATATGTGAATGAAACAAGAGCAAAAGGCGCTAATCCAATTCTAATGACATCTATTGTCAGAAGAAATTTTACTGAAAACGGTGTTTTAGTTGACACTCACAAAGAATATCCTTTGGTTGTAAGATTGGTTGCTGACGACATGAAAGTTCCTTTCGTTGATATGCAGTTATTGACAGAACAAATGGAAATCTCTGCCGGTCCGGAAAAATCAAAACTTTTACATCTTCATTTCAAAGAAGGCGAAATTGAATATTATCCAAAAGGAAAAGATGACGACACCCATTTATCAAAATTAGGAGCTGAAACGGTTGCAAAACTGGCAACAAAATCTCTGAAAAACCTGAAAACAGGATTGGAAAAATACATCAAATAAATTTACCATTTTAGTTTAATGACAATGAAAAAAGCCGCATTCATTTTATTGATATTAATTATAAATCTGACTTCTGCTCAGGAAAAAATAATATTATGGCCAAAAGGTCAAATGCCAAATTCTAAAGGTTTGCAACTGAAAACGGAAGAAAAAGATGGAAGAATCGTACAAATAAAAGAAACCGAACTTTTTGCTTTTCTACCTCCGAAAGAAGAAAGGAAACAAATGGCTATCATTGTCATTCCTGGCGGTGGATATTACAAACTGACTTATGATTTGGGAGGTTATCAAATAGCAAAATGGTTCAATACTTTAGGAATTTCTGCTTTTGTTCTAAACTACAGATTACCAATTTCTCCAGATGTAAAGCAGAGAGAAATTGCCCCATTGCAGGATATTCAGGCAGCGATAAAATATCTCAGAAAAAATGCTGCTCAATATGGTATTTCTCCCGACCAGATAGGAGTTATAGGAACTTCTGCTGGTGGTCATTTGGCTGCATCGGTTAGCAACATTCCTACAGATTATACAGAATTAAAAGGAGATTGGGAAACCATTCCTACAATTCCAAATTTTGCAATTTTGGTTTCACCTGTCATAGATTTGGGTGAATTTGCTCACGTTGGAAGTCGCAATAGTTTGCTTGGCGAAAATGCTTCTCAGGAAAAAATCAGCGAATATTCTATGCAAAACCGAGTGACGGAAAAAACACCGCCCACAATCCTATTTCATGCTCAAAATGACAAAACCGTTCCGGTGATGAACAGTCTTCTGTATTATCAGGCAATGACAAAAAATAAAGTAAAAGGCGCATTATTCATCTTTCCCGAAGGCGAACATAAAATCGGAATTACCAATAAAACTGAACTCACAGACAATTGGAAAAAACTTTGTTCTGACTGGCTGAAAACTTTGTTCACTAAATAATTTTCAAAACCGACAGTGCAGGACAATTTTTAATCACAATACTTTTAGATTGCGATAGAAAGGAATTGTCCTAAAACTCATTAATTTAAATCTCATGAAAAAATATATCCTTCTCTTATTAATATTTCTAATATCGAATTCAATTTCGGCTCAGTACAAACCGTGGACTTCCGCAAAGCAACCTTTAAAGGAAATCAAAGCTTTAAAAAAGCAAATCAAAAAACCGGAATTCAGAAAAGTTGATTATCTGATTACAGATTTCGGTGCAGTTGGAGATGGAAAAACAAAAAATACGGAAGCTTTCAAAAAAGCTATTGAAAAATGCAGCGCAGAAGGAGGCGGAAGAGTTGTTGTTCCAAACGGCGTTTTTTTAACAGGTGCCATTTATCTGGAATCCAATGTCAATCTTCATTTGAGCGACGGTTCAACCATTTTATTCAGCCAGGATAGTAAAGACTACCCTATCGTTTTCACACGTTGGGAAGGTATGGAATGTATGAATTATTCATCCCTAATCTATGCTTATGAAGAAGAAAATATCGCAGTAACCGGAAAAGGAACTTTAGATGGAAATTCAGACAATGACAACTGGTGGTTTTGGTGCGGTGCTACAAAATATGGTTATAACGAATCACGTCCGGGAAGACAAAATCCTGCCCGTGCGAAACTTCACGAATATATGGCAGAAAGAAAACCTGCAAGAGAAAGAATTTTTGGTGACGGATGGTATTTGAGACCGAATTTCGTTCAGCCTTACAAGTCAAAAAACTTTTATATGGCGGATGTTTTGGTTAAAAATTCTCCAATGTGGAATCTGAATCCTGTTTTATGCGAGAATGTTTTAATTGAAAGAGTAAAAGTCATCAGTCACGGACCAAACAACGACGGTTTCGACCCTGAAGCTTGCAAAAATGTTTGGATTAAAGATTCATATTTCGACACAGGAGACGACTGTATCGCCATCAAATCCGGAAGAGACGAAGACGGAAGAGATATCGGAAGACCTGCCGAAAACCACATTATCGAAAACTGCGAAATGAAAGACGGTCACGGCGGAGTTGTTATCGGAAGTGAAATTGCTGGCGGAGCGAAAAATATTTATGCAATTGGAAATGTAATGGACAGTAAAAATCTTGACAGAGCTTTGAGAATTAAAACCAGCTCAAGCCGTGGCGGAATCATCGAAAACGTATTTTTCTACAATACAAAAGTGGGCGCTTACAAAGAAGCTGCCGTTCGTTTCAATATGCATTATGAAAAACCTGGAAATCACATTCCGACGATGAGAAACATCTGGGTTGAAAATTTAACCGTTGACAAAGGCGGAAAATATGCCGTATTTTCTGATGCTTACGAATCTTCTCCCGTAACAGATTTTACAATGATTAATGCTAAAATGGTGGGCGTTCAGATTCCTTACAAAGTAGATTATATGAAAAATGTGACGCTGAAAAATGTAACCGTTAACGGACAACAAGTAACCGAGTTAAAACCATAAAATGCGAAGAAAAACCATTTTCGCCGGACTTCTGGTTTTGTCGGCATTCTCTCTTTCTTTTTCCCAATCAAAACATTGGCAGAATAAAGAACGTGAATTGCATTATAAAGAAGACAAAGGCGATTTTTTATTGGTCAACGGAAAGTACAGATTCAACCGTGCTTTGTATGGAGATAACCGTGCATCGAGAGTTGAAGCCGGAGATTTGCCGGAATTCGCATTATATCTTCCCGGAATGGGCGGAAATCTTCAGTTTGTCATCCAAAAAGGAAATTCAATTAAAAAATTAATTCAGGCTGATAAAATTGAAACGCGTTACCGACCGGGAACGATGCTGTATGAAATCAAAGACCCGATTTTGGGTACCGGAACTTTAAAACTGACGGTTTTGGCTCAGGCTAAAGAAGAAGGTTTAGTTTTAAAAATGGAAATTGCAAATGTAGATTCTTCCACAAAAATCTATGCAATTTATGGCGGTGCGAGTGGAACAACTTTCAGTAGAAACGGTGACATCGGCGCAGACCCGGAATCCGGATTTTATCTGTTACCAGAATATTGCTTGAATAATCAGTTTCAGGCATTAAAGAACCAATTTCAGTTAAATTATTTAAACAAAAAAAAAGAAGCTCAAATGGTAAACGGGAACTTTTCAAATGTTCCTTTTTTACAAATGACTGATGCAGAAACATTAGAAAACCTGTCTTCTTTTACTCAAAATAAAATAGATAAATCTCCGATTGTTTACGCTACCTATTCTTCTCAAAAGAATCCAATTTATATTCAAATTGCGAAAGGAAAATCAGCTAAAAACTTTTCGGATGAAGATTTAAAAAACATATTTAATGAAGCTGAAAAAGCTCGTTTAACTTTAACCAATAGAATTCAATTAAAAACTCCGGATGCAGATTTGAATAATTTCGGAGCCAATTTAGCTGTTGCCGCAGATGGAATTTGGGAAAGTCCAACCTTTCTTCACGGTGCAGTTGCGTGGAGAATGCGACTGAATGCCTGGAGAGGAGCTTACACAGCTGACGCACTAAGTTGGCACGACAGAGCAAAAGAACATTTTGAAAGTTACGCCAATTCACAGGTTTTGAAACCAGATTCTGCGCCTGTAGAAATGGATACTTTGCTTCATTTGGCGAGAAGTGCGGAGAAAATGGGAACTTCGGTTTTTTCAAGCGGATACATTTCCAGAAATCCGAATGACAACACAAAACCGCACCATTACGATATGAATCTGGTATTTTTTGACCAGATGTTTTCACATTTCAATTACACCGGAGACAAAGAATTTCTAAAAAAAATGTGGCCGACAATGGTTCGCCATATGGATTGGGAAAAGCGAAACTTCAAACGTGGCGATTTGTATGATGCCTATGCAGCGATTTGGGCGAGTGATGCACTTCAATATTCGGGTGGAAAAGTGACGCACACTTCAGCGTATAATTACAGAGCCAATCGTGAAATGGCAAAGCTGGCGAAAATTATTGGTGAAAATCCTCAACCTTACGAACAGGAAGCTGATGCGATTTTAAAGGCAATGAAAAACGAACTTTGGATTAAAAACAAAGGTTATTTTTCAGAATATAAAGATGCTTTAGGTAATCAAATCGTTCACGACAAGCCGGGAATCTGGTCGATTTATCACGTTTCCGATGCATTTATTTTGAATGAATTTGAGGATTATCAGAACTTACAATACATCAATAATCACACCCCGAAAATTCCAATTACGATAAAAGGTGCGGATAATAAAGACTATTTTACGTTGGCGACTACCAATTGGCAACCTTACGATTGGTCGATTAACAATGTCGCTTTGGCGGAAAACTTACAAACCGCTTTGGCGTATTGGCAAGCCGGAAGAAATGAGGATGCGTACCAACTTTGGAAAGGAAATTTGGTCGAATCGATGTATTACGGCATCAGTCCTGGGAATTTTGAACAGCTTTCTCATTACGATGCATTTCGTGGCGAATTGTACCGAGATTTTGCCGACCCGATTGGCGTGGCTTCAAGAACTTTGACAGAAGGACTTTTCGGCGTTTATCCGAATTTACTGGAAAATAAAATTAGTATCAAACCAGGTTTCCCAAATGACTGGAATTCTGCTGAACTGAAGCTTCCGGATTGGAATTATGAGTTTAAAAGAACTTCCAAAGTAACTGAATATTTATTTAACTCAAAATATCAAAATCCAGTTACTTTGGAAATGCAGATTCCTGTGAATTATTCCAACATCAAATCGGTGAAAGTGAATGGTAAAAATGTGAATTGGAAAGTAAAACCAAATTCTATGTTACAGCCCATAATTCAGTTTGAAACACCTAAAGGAAAAGATTTTAAGATTGAAATTAATTATTCGGGAGAAGAAATTAAAAGCGAGCAAACTGATTTTACGAATTATATTTCTGAAAATCTTCAATTGAATTTTGATTCTAAAAAGAAAATTAAAGATGTTCTTGACCCGCAGGAATTGATTAAAACCAGAAATGGAAATCAATTTGATTTAATTCAGGAAGAAAGAAAAGGAACTTTTTTCGTACAAGTTGAGCAAAATGGAACGACTTGGTGGCAACCTGTAAATGTTGACATTCGTTTTCCTCTGGAAACAAAATGGGTGAATAAAAAATTGCAGATTCAATCTAAATCATCCAATCCAATTAATGGAAAACTGAGTGTTAATAGTTTATATAAAACTTTTACCATTCAAAAAAATCAAAATACGACCATTGAAATTCCTGCAAATTATTTAAGTAAAGGAACCAATTCTATCGAGCTTGAATACAACGGAATTAAACAAAATATTGAAATCACAGATTGGGAAATTGAAAATCAAGGTCAGTTTAATAATATTTCATTAGCATCAAAATACAATGAAAAAGTAACTGAAATTTTTAACCAAAAATACCTTTCGCCAAGATTGAAAGTCCCTACTCTGCAACTTCCGTGGCAGGGAATCGGAAACTGGTGTTATCCGTTAATTACGGCTCAGATTGATGATATTGGATTGATGAATAAAAGAAAAAATGGCAAAGTTGAGTTTCTTGGAATTCCTTTTTTAATTGATAAATCAGATAAAAATATTGCCTTTGCAAGTCAGTGGGACAATTATCCTGATTCAATTGAACTTCCTTTGAATGGAAAAGGAAAGAAGATTTATTTTCTGATGGCGGGTTCTACGAATCCGATGCAGTCGCAGATTGTGAATGGAACAATTACCGTTCAATATGTTGATGGCTCGACTTCAGAACTAGAACTGAAAAACCCAACAAATTGGTGGCCGATTGAGCAGGATTTGTTTGATGATAATTTTGCGTTTGAAATTCCTGATGATAAAATTCCATACAGAGTAAAATTGAAAACGGGAGAATTATACAAAGGCGGAACTTTGAGTAAATATTCGAGCATTAAGGGATTTACAGACCGTCAAATTGATGGTGGTTCTGCAACGATTCTGGATTTGCCTATTGATGCGAATAAAGAATTAAAATCGATAAAATTAACTGCAGTGAGCAATGATGTGGTGATTGGATTGATGAGTGCGACGGTTTTGAAATAATGATAAATAAAATATAGTTGACGGTTTGTCATTCCGAGGAATCTATTGGAAAATTGAGATTCTTCACTGCACTTCGTTTCGTTCAGAATGACAAGCGTGAAAACAAAATAAAAATTTTAAAAATGAAGAAAATTGCAATATATCTAAGTCTTTTTTGCATCGGGTTTTCACCCTTGAATGCTCAGAAAATCGACCGTAAAAAAGTTGTTCAGCGACATAATATCGTCAATGTAAAAGCGGATACTTTATCAACTTTAACGGTTGGAAACGGGAAATTTGCCTACACGGTGGATATTACCGGAATGCAGTCCTTCCCGGAATATTACAAAAATGGAGTTTCTTTGGGAACTCAGTCAGAATGGGGCTGGAACAGTTTTCCGAATACCGAAAATTTCAAATTTGAGGAAACTTTAAAACCTTACGATTTCAATAATGACGGAAGAAAGGCTTTATACAGTGTTCAGATAAAAGAACCAGAACACAACAAAAAAGCAGTTGAATATTTCCGTGTGAATCAACATCGTTTGCAATTGGGAAATATTGGAATTGAACTGATTAAAAAGAATGGTCAGAAAGCACAAGTTTCAGATATTCAAAACATCAACCAGAAAATTGATTTATGGACGGGAATTATTACGAGCGAGTTTTCTTTGGAAGGAACTCCTGTAAAGGTTTGGACGGCATCTTTCCAAAATTCAGATAAAATCGGGGTTAAAATTGAGTCTGACTTAATCAGTCAAAAAAGATTAAAGGTTTTCGCAAAATATCCTTATCCGAGTGGACAGTTTTTGGATGAAGCGGCTTTTTACGGAAATGCTGATAAACATTCAACAAAAATCATTTCATCGAACTCAATGCAGGGATTGATTGAACATAAATTGCAAAGTGCCGATTATTTCACACAATTATACTTTACTGAAGGAAAATTAAGTGAATCCGGAAAGCATAATTTCGTTTTTGAACCTTCTTCGAAAAGTAAAAATTTAGAATTGACTGTTGAATTTTTAGAGAAAAATAATAAAACTTCAAAAAGCTTATTTGCTGATGCTGAAAAAGAAAGTATTTCCGGTTGGAAAAACTTTTGGGAAAGCGGTGCTGCCGTTGATTTTGAAGGAAGTACAGACAAAAGAGCCAATGAATTGGAGCGCAGAATTGTTCTGTCTGAATATTTAACCAAAGTTCAGTGCGGAGGAAGCAATCCGCCACAGGAAACAGGTTTGACATTTAACAGTTGGTACGGAAAACCACATACAGAAATGCATTGGTGGCACGGTGTTCATTACGCTTTGTGGGGAAGACCGGAAATTTTGGAAAAGCAATTGGATTATTATTTCAGGTCGTTTGAAAAAGCGAAAAAATTAGCAGAAAGACAAGGCTATAAAGGTGTTAGATGGATTAAAATGTCAGACAATGAAGGAAATGAAAGTCCGTCTTCTGTGGCTGCATTTTTGATTTGGGAACAACCGCATTTGATTTATATGACCGAACTTTTATACCGTCATAATAAGGATAAAAAAGTTTTAGAAAAATATAAAGATTTGGTGTATGCAACTGCAGAATTTATGGCTGATTTTGCAACCTATGATAAAGAGAAAAACCGTTATAACCTTGGGAAAGGTGTGATTCCTGCACAGGAGGTTTTCCCTGCGAAAGATACTTACAATCCAACTTATGAAGTTGCGTATTGGGATTGGGCGCTGAAAGTTGCTCAACAATGGAAAGAAAGATTAGGCGAATCGAGAGATAAAAAATGGGATGATGTAATTACGAAATTGGCTCCGCTTCCGGTTCAGGACGGTGTTTATTTATCCACAGAATCTGCAAAAGATTCTTTTACATTTCCAAAATGGATGACTGACCACCCTGCAGTTTTAGGCGCCTTGGGAATGGTTCCTGAATCTCCTAAATTGGATAAAAAAATAATGAAAAATACACTCGACATCGTTTGGGAAAGATGGAACTGGGGTCACACTTGGGGTTGGGATTTCCCTATGACTGCAATGACAGCAGCAAGATTGGGACTTCCGAACAAAGCTTTGGATGCACTTTTTATGAATATTCAAACCAATACTTATCTAAAAAACGGACATAATTTTCAGGATAAACGTCTGAGAATTTATCTTCCTGGAAACGGAGGAACTTTAGCGGCTGTTGCAATGATGCTCGAAGGTTGGGATAATTCGACAGGTGAATTCCCTGGTTTCCCAAAAGATGGAACCTGGAAAATAAAAGCAGAAGGTTTTGAAAAGATGCCTTAAAAATATTCATATTTTAGTTAGGAGGTCTGTCAGAAATGGCAGGCTTTTTTTTATTCAAAATTGTTTATGAATTAATAAATATCGCGTTCTGCATAGCAAAAAATGCTATTGAGAATTATGAATTAATCTAAAGAGATGATTAAAAAAATCGATAAACACAATCATTTTAAAGGTTAAAAATAATAAAAACAGATTGATATAAATTTTGTATCTTTTGTCAGCTAATAATCAATCCATAAAACTTATCATTTTTAAAATCAGGAAGACTATCTCCTACTTAAAATCATGTCAGAAATATTCGAAGTCAATATTAACGAAAACTCCAGAGTTCCAAAGTACAAACAAATTGTAGATTCTATCTTAAATGGAATTGACGGCGGAGAAATTAAAATTGGAGAAAAAATACCTTCTATTAATGAACTTAGTGAAGCTTGTTTTCTCTCAAGAGACACCGTTGAAAAAGCTTACAAGGAACTCAGAAAAAGGCAAATTATTGAGTCTGTAAAGGGAAAAGGCTATTATATTTCGAGGATTAATAAGAATGATGTCATTAATATTTTCTTTCTGATCAACAAGCCAAGCACTTATAAAATGATGATTTATGATTATTTTGTAAACGCCATCGGTACGAAAGGAAACGTCGAAATGTACATTTATCATTGCGACGAGACGCTTTTCATCAATGCTTTGAAACGAAATTTGGGAGGATTTGACTATTATGTGGTGATGCCTCATTTCCGCGATGATCAGTCCAAACATACCAGTTCTACGCAGGAAGTGATTGATATGATTGAGAAAATTCCAAAGAATAAATTGGTAATGTTGGACAACACAAAACCTAATATTTCGGGAGAATATGGTTCTGTTTTTCAGGATTTTGCATTGGATATTTATAATGCTTTGAAAGAAGGTTTGGACAAAATCAAGAAATACGAAAAGATCATTTTGGTTTATCCGGATAAATCCATAAATCCCTACCCTTTCCGAATTGTACGTGGTTTTGAGAAATTTTGCAAAGAATTCAAATTCGATTATGAAATTCTGGATGAAATCTACCCAGATATGGAATTGCAGGACAAAGATATTTTCATCACAATTCAGGAGCGTGATCTGGTAAATTTGGTAAAGCAAATCCGTCAGAAAAATCTGAAATTAGGCGAAGATATCGGCATTATTTCGTACAATGAAACACCTTTGAAGGAATTATTGGGAATTACTGTGATCACAACAGATTTCAAAGCAATGGCGGAATCTGCAGCTTATATGGTTTTGAAAAATAAGAAAGAACAGGTAAATAATGTCTTTAAGTTTATTGAGAGAGAATCGTTGTAATAGTGTCGCTCCTATGGGGCTTTCTTTAATTGGATAATCATTTATTCTACAAACATTTCGTTCCTTCGGAACTTTTTCGCAAATCGAAATAAAAAAAACGAGCTTTAAAACCCGTTCTTTTTAGAATAAAATTATTAAAACAACTATATTATTTTACCCTATAATTTTGTAATTCTGTAGTTTCGTTACAACAAAGCTGCTCCATCACTTGTCTGAACTGCATTTTTAGCATTTCAATAATATGATCGCCACCTTTTTCGCCTAAAGCACCAACTGCATACATAAATGTTCTTCCCATAAATGTAAACTCAGCGCCACAACTCAATGCACGGGCAACATCAGGACCGGTTCTTACACCGCTGTCCATCATTATTTTGATTTGATCTTTATATTTTTCACTGATTTCTTTGACTACAGAAATCGTTGATTCTCCAGCGTCCAATTGTCTTCCGCCGTGATTGGAGATAATCATTCCATCAAATCCTAATCTTACAGATTCAGCAGCATCTTCGTCGGAAGCAACACCTTTGATGACCAACTTTCCTTTCCATTTGTCACGGATTGCTTTGATTCTGTCTGAATTAAGTCTCCCCGAAAAAGTAGAATTCATGAACTGTCCGAGTTGTTTTACGCCCATATTTTTGTCCATATATTTATCCATCGTGGCAAAGCTTGGAACGCCGTGTTTCAGCATTTCCAGACACCATTGCGGTTTTACCATTGCTTGAGAAACCGTTCTTAAATTCAGTTGAGGTGGCATTGCGAGACCATTTCTGATTTCTTTTGCTCTGTAACCGAAAGTGGGAACGTCGGCTAAAACTACCAAAACGTCATAGCCGGAAACTTCGCAACGTTCCAGAATATCGTCACGCAGCCATTCTTCTCTCGGATGATACAATTGATACCAAGCTTTTCCTTCTGTCAGTTCAGCAATTCTTTCGATGCTACTTGTTGTAACGGTGCTTAAAATGAAAGGAATATTATGTTTGAAAGCAGCTTTTGCTAAAATTTCTGGCGCATTTGGCCACATCAAACCTTGCAAACCAACCGGAGAAATCCCAAACGGCGCAGAATATTTAACACCAAATAATTCCGTTTCCATATTGGCTTCACGGTAATTATCTTGAAGATATTGCGGACGAAGCAGAACGTCTCTTAATTCTGTTGTATTTCTGTCTCTGTTGATATTTTCGTTACAGCCGCCATCCAGATATTCGAAAGCGAAACGGGGCATTCTTTTTTTTGCTCTTTCAATCAGAAGTTCTAGCGAAGCGTAATTGGTATCAAATGGAAATGACATAATTGTTGGATGTTTGATGTTGGGCGATGGATGTTTGATGTTCGAAGCTAAATGATAATTGATATTATTTAAACTTCCAGCATCTGACTTCCGTCTTCCAACAAAATTTATAAGTTAAGAATTAGTGGTTGAAGCACTTTCATCTGATAATGCTGCTGAAGAAATGTTTCGTCAATTTTCTTGTTTGAGATAACCATCGATGCTCCCAAAGCCGACCCAAGCGGCGAATGCGTTGACATCACATTGTAATGTTGGAAATGATGTGACATTAGTTTCATAAAAACATCATTGTCTGTAAATCCGCCGTCAATATAAATCGTGTCAATTTCTGAATTTCCGATAGCATTTTTAATCGTATGAATCTGAAGATCCATTAATTCTATCATTAATTGATGATAAGCTTCTTCAAAAGTTGCAAATGATTTAAGATCGGTTTCTGTGATCATTTTTCTTTTCAAAATAATTCCTTCAAAACGGAAATAGACCGCTTTGTTTTTCATTAAATTTAAATATAATTCCTGATCAAACTCAACTTCTCTGTGCGCGCCATACTCTTTTCCGTAGTAAGCGCAAAGTTTTTCGACTTGGATTCGGTATTCATTTCCCATAAAAAAACGGGAAGCTTTGACACGTTTTCCATCGATTCTCATGTAATTCAGGCAATTGTTTTCGATATCTTCGTCCGTCAAACTTTCATCATTAAAAGGATTTAGAGAAATACTCCAAGTGCCTGTTGATAACAATAAAAACGGATTTTTCTTGCTTAAAATATAAGGCAGCAATGCCGAAGAACTGTCGTGGATTCCGACTCCGATTTTGATTTTTTTATTTCTGTAAGATGTATTGATACTCGCTGAAGTTGGAACTATTGGCGGCATCAAAACATCGATTTCCTCTTCATAAACCCAATCGTGGTAATCGCCTTTGTCATAATCCCACAAATTGGTATGACAGCCAATTGACGTAAATTCTGAAACACAAATTCCGGTAAATAAATATGATAAATATTGAGGTAAATGAAGACTGTAACGGATTTTACTGAAAACTTCCGGATGTTTGTATTTTAACCAAAACAATTGTAAACCTGAATTCAGCATTCCTGCTTGAGGCGATGCAGTTTCTCGGGCAATTTTTAGTTTATCGCCGTGTTTTTCGTAAAACAAATCGAGAATATCTTCATCGATTGGTTTGGTGTAATTGTATAAAGGTGTAAGGACATTTCCCTTGTGATCCAAGTGTACAAAACTTGCTCCGTAAGTGGAAAAATTGATCGCTTTTACATCGAAATTTTCATCATCAAGAATCGCATTGAAATTATCTTTGATCCAGTTTTGAAGTGCAACGAGATCTTCTGTTGGATAACCGTCCTCGTCTGTTGTTAAGGGCAATTCTGTGTATTCCCTTACGACTTCCTTGTAATTTTTATCAAATAAAAAAAACTTTTTGTTGGTTTTTCCAATATCAAATACGATGGTTACCTTTTTTTTGGACATTCTTGCAATAAGTTAATTGTTGGATGACAGAACAAGATTTCAGGTTTGAATTTAAACTTATTCTATCAAATTGATGATCATTTAAAGGAGTGTTTAGATATCAAGAAAATCATTACTTCTTACTTTATTGAAACTTAATGCTCTAAACACTTGACCTTAAATGAAAAAAAATTGAGTGGTTTATAATAAAACTTTCAGATCGCATGAAAGTTATAATTATCAAATTTAAAATTGGATTTTACAATCCGGATGCCTTAGCCCAGCCTCTTTCGGAAATCAAAGTTTCTCTTACTTTCAGATTTCTGTAAGCTGCGATTGGGTCTAATGCTGCGCCAGTCTGCAATCTTGCAGCCTGTAACAACGGACGAACATCTGTTCTGTATGTATTTTGTAAAATATCCTGTGCGCCTACAACATCATTGTTTAATTGTGCTGTTTTCAAAGCTTTCTGATCAACCAAAAGTGCCTGAGCATAAGCAATTAAAATAGCTTCCAATGACTGTAGCAAATCTTCCAACGGATCTTTGATGTTATGGCTTGCATCAATCATCCAAGCTGGATAAGGATTGTTTTTGTTATTTTCGATTCCGTAAACTAGTTCATTGAAAATCAAGAACAAAGCGTAAGGTTTGATGGAACCAACCGTCAAATCATCATCGCCATATTTGCTGTCGTTGAAATGGAAACCTCCCAATTTACCTTTGTACATCAATGTTGCAACGATTTGCTCGATATTCGTGTTTGGTAAATGATGACCAAGATCGACTAACGTGAAAGCTCTTTCGCCGCAAGCATTCGCAAGCATAAAAGAAGTTCCCCAATCCTGAATTGTTGTGGAGTAGAAATTTGGTTCGTAAGGTTTGTATTCGATGAACAATTTCCAGTCTTCCGGCATATCGGCGTAGATTTCTTTCAAACTTTTTTCAGTGTTTGATAAAGCAGTTTGAAAGTTCAATTGTCCTGGAAAACTTGCACCGTCTGCCAACCAAACGGTCAAACTTTTGGAGTCTAATTCTTTTCCGATTCTGATCACTTCTTTGTTATGCTCCACAGCGTAAGCTCTGGAATCTTCATTAACTGAATTCAGAGAACCGAATTTATAAGATTTTTGCGCGCCAGGCTGATCCTGAAAAGTGTTGGAATTCATCGCGTCAAAAACAAGTCCGTGGGATTTTGCACTTTCTTTCAAAGCACTTACATCACTTGGAATATCCCAGGGAATGTGTAGAGAAACCGCTCCGGCAGAATGCGTCAAAGCGTGAAGCAATCCTACATCATCTAATTTTTGTTCTAAAGCAGCAGGTTCACCACCGTAAGAAAACCTTCCGAATCTTGTCCCACCTGCGCCCAAAGCCCAACTCGGAATCGCTACCTGGAAATCGGCAATTTTGTTAACGATTTCAGAAACGTTTGCTCCTGATCTCGTTAGTTTGTTTTGCAGAAAATCGAAATCTGAATTAAAGTTTTCAATGCCTGCTTTGTTGTACTGATCAATAATATCTTTTCCTATTATCATTATATCTTAAAATTTTAAAATTGAAAGCTTACCAGAAGCAAGCCTTCAATTTATTAAAATAAAAACCTTCTAAAAAATTAAATTTATCTTGGGAATGCGTTCGCCATTCCGCCATCTACATTGATGATATTCCCTGTTGTTTTATCAAGGATAGCTACACAAGCGAAAACGCCGTTTGCAATGTCTTCAGGAAGAATAATCTCGTTTAATAAATTTCTTTTGGCGTAAAATGCAGGTAATTCTTCTACAGAAATTCCGTTTGCTTTTGCACGACCTTCTGCCCAAGAACCTTCCCAGATTTTGCTTCCAACGATTACGCCGTCAGGATTTACCACATTCACTCTGATTTTATCAGCTGCCAATTCTGCCGCCAATAATCTTGTCATATGTTGTTGAGCTGCTTTTGCAGTTCCGTAAGCTACGTTATTTGGACCTGCAACTAGACCGTTTTTACTGGCAATGTTGACGATATCTCCTCCCAAATTTTGTTTTTTCATAATCTCAGTTCCGTTCTTAGCGATGAGAAACTGACCTTTAACCAAAACATTTTCAAGAAGATCCCAATCTTTCGTAGTCGTATCTTCCAAAGATTTGGAAATTGCCAAACCTGCGGAATGAACCAAAATATCAACACCTCCAAACGCTAAAACCGTTTCTTTGAAAGCATCAGCAATATCGTCTTCATTCGTTACATCACATTGAACTGCGATTGCCTGATCTTTGCTGTATTTTGCTGTAACTGCTTCAGCCGCTTCGTGATTCAGATCTGTGAAAACTACAACTGCACCTTCAGCAACCATTTTGTCAGCGATTGCCTGTCCTATTCCACCACCTGCGCCTGTAACGATAGCAATTTTTCTGGACAATGGTTTTTCTTTCGGCATTCTTTGAAGTTTTGCTTCTTCCAATAACCAATATTCGATGTCAAATGCTTCCTGTCTTGGTAAAGATGTGTATTGAGAAATGGCTTCTGCACCACGCATAACGTTGATTGCGTTTACGTAGAATTCATTTGCAACTCTGGTTGTCTGCTTATCTTTTGAGAAACTGAACATTCCAACACCTGGATAAATGATGATTACCGGATTCGGGTCACGCATTGCAGGACTGTTTGGATGCTTGCAAGTTTCGTAATATTCTTTGTATTCCTTTCTGTATTGTTCGAAAAGTGGGTTTAATTTTTCAAGAACAGCTTTTGAGTCAGATAAATCTTCATTTTTATCTAAAGTTAAAACCAAAGGCTGGATTTTAGTTCTCAGGAAGTGATCCGGGCAAGAAGTTCCAAGAGGTGCTAATCTTTCCAAATCATTACTGTTGATGTATTCCAAAACAACCTCGCTGTCTGTGAAATGGCCAACCATTCTGTTTTCAGAAGAAGCCAAACCACGCAACAAAGGCATAATTTGAGCAGCTTTATTTTTACGGTCATCAGAAGGAAGAGATTCTACTTTCTGACCACCGAAAACCTGACCGTTTTCTTCTATTTTTTTAGCGATGTATTCAGAAGCCATTTCGATCACTTCCAAACTGTTGATGTAAGATTCATAAGATGTATCGCCCCAAGTGAAAAGTCCGTGGCTTCCTAAAATTATTCCTCTAATTCCTGGATTGTCAGCAAGACATTTTTCTAATTGTAGACCTAGATCAAAACCAGGACGCTGCCAAGGTACCCATCCCATTGTGTCACCCCAGATTTCTTTGGTAATTGCTTCGCTGTCTTTAGCTGCAGCCACTGCAATCAAAGCATCCGGATGAAGGTGATCAATATGTTTGAAAGGCAATAGTCCGTGTAGTGGCGTATCGATAGATGGTGCTTTGCTATCCAAATCAAAAATACAGTGATCGAAAAGACCTACCATTCTGTCTTCGTCAGCCAAACCGCCGTAAACATTTTTCAGGTTTCTAAGTCTTTCTGTGTATAATCCAGCTATACCTTTTCTAGTCAAAGTTCCGATGTCGCCACCTGAACCTTTTACCCACATTACTTCTACTTCTTCATTTGTTAATGGATCTTTCTCGATAGTTTTACAACTGGTGTTACCTCCACCATAATTTGTAATTCTAAGATCAGCTCCTAATATGTTTGAACGGTACAAAAACAAAGCAACCTGATCATCTCCAAAAGATGCTGCCTTCTCTTCGTCCCATAAATAATCTACGTATTTGAATGTTTTTACGTTTTCCATTTTTAATGATATTTCTTAATTTTTTCTCAAAATTAAATTGTTAAATTTTCTATAGCATCCCGTACTATACTGATGAATAGATTATTTAAGATTTAATTAACAATGAGTTGTATAAAAACCCAACACATTTTTACAAAAATTGTATCAAACATGTTGAGTTTAGTTGAAAAATTTATTTAATTAATGCTTATTTAGTATTAATATCCAGGAAGTTGAGTCAGGCTAGGATTATCAACCATCGGATGTCCTGCAGATGCAGACGCAAATGGAAGCAATTCTGTTTTATTCGGTACAAATCCATAGAAAAGTCCATCACCATTACCTTCTATCCAATCCGGATATTTATTTCCATTTTCGAAAGAACCTGTTGGCTTGGTGTAAATAATTGCTCCAATCTGAAGCGCATTGAATCCACCAGTAAATCCTGCAGCTTTTCTTGCATTACCATTGAAAGTACTGGTATAAGCTTGGAACATATTAGCGGCATAAAATTTATCATCCGTTGTTGCCGTTAATCCGTTTGCTGTCGCAATTGCTCTTAAAGAAGTCTGATAAGCTGCATAACCAGCTGTGGTAGTAGGAACAGCTTGCACCGTAGCGATCTGAGCTGCGTTTGTCAAATCAACATAAGGAACTTGTAAAATAGGATCTCCGTAAACTTGTGCATTCTTTTGGAATTTATATAGACGGTAGATAGGTGTATTTGCATATGCACCAGTACGGTCTGATAAGTTTTTCATTTCCTGTCTTGTAGCATATATTTCGGTTGCAATACGGTTCATTCTAATCAAATCTGTACGAAGGTTGAATTCTCCTGCAAACTCCCATTTACGCTCCTGAACAAGAGCATCCTCAAATGCCTGCTGACCTGTAGGTGCTGCTAAACTTCCAATTCCCGCACGTGTTCTTACCTGCATCAATGCAGCTGTTCCTGCTGCGGTAGGCCCTCCATTTAAGTAATTTTGTGTTTCAGCATACATTAATAAAACATCTGCATATCTGATGATTGGAATATTCAGATTACGTTCACTTGCTGATTGTGGTGCAATACCCCATCCCATTCTGAATTTGCCCGGTAAGATACAAGAATATGTAGTACCTGTATTAACCCAAGTATCTGTTGCTGCTCCAGCATTCAAGAAATAGATACTGTAAGATGTACAAGAAACGTCTCGACGTGTGTCACCTGATTTGAAAGATAAATAATAAGTTGGAAGTATAAATTGTAGCGCTTTACGAGAACCGTAAGTACCGCCTCTGGAACCTTCCATTGCGTAAACTCCAAAAGCTGAGTTTGTATTAGGACCATATTCAGCGATATGCCAAAGCATTTCCGGATTGCTCACAGCAAATTTTCTCTGACAGAAGTTGAACCACATTGCTTCGAATCCACTTTTACCGCCCTGTGCCTGTACTAAACTTGCAGTACCGCCAGTAATCACGGCAGCAGCAGCATTATCTGCAATCTGGTAAAGCTCTCTTACTCTTGTAGCATCACTACGACGAGACATTGTTCCTGGAGCTCCTGTACTAAGATCCCATCTAAGAGAATAACCTGCTGCATACAAAGCAATTCTTGCCAATAAAGCATTACCTGCAGGTCTTGTTAAACGTTCGCTTGTTGATCCTGTTGCAGGTAAATCATTTACAGATTCCTGCATATCTGCAATGATACGGTCGTAAATCCCATCACGAGGAGAACGTTTTGGATATAAAGTATTAGGATCATTAGGATCTGCTTCTACTAATGGAATCCAAACTGCTGGAACATCTCCGTAAACTCTAATCAAATTATAGTAACAAAATGCACGGAGCGCTTTTACTTCTGCTATTAAAGCATTACGTTTTGTACTTTCCGGCATTTTACTTAATCCACTGATAGCAATATTGGTTCTCTCTATAGATGCGTACATCACTGAATATACGCCAGTAAGAGTATAAGGTGTTTTTGCATCATAGAAGTAATTACAAATGTTGTATTTGGAATTATTTGTTGTACCATCTTCCGCAGAGTGAACCACTGTATCTCCGGCTCCTAACTGATAGTACATCTCTGTGGGAACTATCCCTCTGTAACAACCTTGAACATAAATGTCTGCAGTATCCAAACTTTGAAATACAGATTCTGTATCAGAAGTGGTAGTTGATGGTTGATCCAGAAAATCGTTGCTGCATGAATTTATGCTTAATGCTCCGATAAAAAATGACGGAACAATTATTAAGCTTTTTATAAATGTGTGTTTATTAAATATATTTTTCATGATCTAAATATTAAAAAGTTAAATTGATACCAAGAACATAACTTCTTGAACGTGGATAAGCAGAGCTGTCATATCCTGGTGTTACTGAAACACCACTTGCTGCTGATACCTCAGGATCATAGCCAGAGTAACCTGTAATGGTTGCTAAGTTATTAACTGTTACATAAATACGAGCATTAGCTACCGAAATACTCTGCAAAAATTCTTTATTCAAGCTATAACCAAGTGTTAACTGAGCTATTCTCAAATAAGACCCATCTTCCACATAATATGACGAAGGATAAGTGATGTTTGCGGTATTTGTATTACTTAAACTCCAAAGGTTTGAACTCTCATTTGGATTAAGTTCTTTCAATCGAACCAAATTATTCGTTGCTTGACCGGTATTAGGATCAATAAGATGGTAATAATTATTTCCGAATTCTGTAGGTACATTTTGATATAGTGCATACGGGCTCAAACTCTGTTTTGTAGCATTATAAATATCTCCACCAACACTGAATTTCATAAATACAGCTAAATCAAAACCTTTGTAAGAAAAATTATTACTGATACCTCCAATAAAGTCAGGTGTACCGTTTCCTATTTTTACCAATTTTCTTGTAAACTGATCTCCCGCTTCATTGTCTGCCGCAAATTTCATATCTCCTGGTTTAGGCGTTCCCGTTGCTGGCTTTACAACACCTGGTTTCAATGTAAGGGTACCGTTTGTAGCCTGGGTAAAGTCATCAGTAGTATAAATGCCTTGATAAACATAGCCATACATATCTCCTAAACGCTCTCCTACTGTGGCATAATAAGTTACCTGGCCACCTCTGTTACTTCCTACAGAAAATGTTCTGAAGTCTCTTCCACTATCAAGAGAAGTTACTTTAGATTTGTTAAAACCGATATTGGCATCCGTTGTCCATCTTAAGTTCTCAGATTTTAGATTGACAGTGTTAAGTGTGAATTCATAACCTGTATTACTCATTGTCCCAATATTTTGGTATTGGTTGGAATAACCTGTATGAGCCGGAAGTATGCTTAATAGCAACATGTTGGTCACATCATTTTTATAATATTCAGAAGTTAGCTTAACTCTATTATTAAATAAAGCTAAATCCACCCCAATATTTGTTGCTTTCATAGCTTCCCATTGCAGGTCGATATTCCCATAAGTTGAGCTGGTAACATATGCTGGGTTACCGATTGTGTTATTCAATGGGTAGTCAGTCAGTACCACATTGGTTCTCCATAAGTTGCTTGGAACATCATTATTTCCAGTTTCCCCATATTCAAAACGGAACTTCAAATCATTGACAATGTCATTAATCTTATGATTTTTCCAGAAACTTTCCTGAGATACACGCCAAGCTGCAGCTACAGAAGGAAAAGCGCCCCATCTGTTATCTTTATAAAATTTTGAGGTTCCATCATAACGTATAGTTCCTGTTAATAAATAACGATTGTCGTAATTATAGTTGACACGTCCAAAGTACGAAAGCATAGTTACAGGAGCTGGTCTGTCTGCACTTTTATCTCTTACCGTAGCATTATCAATCTGATCAAGTCCAAAATTTACTAATGGAGGAAATTTAATAAGTGACATACTGCTGCTTTCAGATGCTCCATATATCGTTTCTGTACCCGCAAGGACAGTCACATTATGCTTGTCTGCAAAAGTATTATTATATGTTACGGTATTGGTAATCTGGTAACTGTAAGATTCACTATTACCTATACTTCCATTGATTCCAGTGTTTACAGGATCTGTAAGAAATGATCTGGAGTTCTCATCAGAAAACGCCATAGATTTGCTGCTATTCCAGGTATATTGACCTGAAGTTCTGAGTGTGAAATTTTTAAGGAAATCAAACTCAATACCTGCATTAGCAACAAATGAACGTGAACGTTTATTACTTGTAGAAGCATTATTTTCTATATAGGGATTTTCTGTATCGAAAGTAGAATCGAAACCTGAGAAATCGCCATAAGTTTGTGTATTATATAATTGATCCAAAGTAAATTTGGTTCCTCCAGTGATTGGCTGAAGAAGTATTTTTTTCATTCCCCCAAATGATCCGCCTCCATTCACAGAATTGGAAGTGAACATCGAACCAAAATCTACTCTTAAACCTTTATAAAGTTCAGACTTAATATTAGCACGTAATGAGTTACGAGTCTCATCGTGATTAGCAAGAATACCTTGTTGCTTGTTATAGTTATAACTGATGAAGGCCTGTGTTTTCTCATTGCCAACCGAAACATTCACGTTTTGATTTTGAGTCATTCCAGTACCTCCAATTACTTTATCCTGCCAGTCCAAAGTAGGCGCCGTTGCATAACGGTTGTTGATTCTGTTGAAAACACCTGTGTAAAATCCCGGAGAATCTGTACCCAAACTATTGTCAAAAACATTACTCCATTGTGCCGCTTTTCCTCCTAATTGAGCCAATTCATATTGGTATTTCACATATTGCTCAGCATTTGAAACCATATCCAGTTTCTTGGAAAGCATGTCAAAACTCATAAAAGAGTTATAGTTGATCGTAGTTTTTCCTTTTTTACCACTTTTTGTTTTAATCACGATAATACCGTTGGATCCACGTGCACCATAAATTGCTATTGCAGAAGCACCTTTCAATACATCTATACTTTCGATGTCATTAGGATTGATGATGTTCAAAGCGTTGTCTAGCTGGAAACCATCCACAATGTAAAGCGGTTCTGTACCTTGCGTGATAGATGCACCACCACGGACAGTAACGTTAGCACCTGCTCCAGGAGCACCACCAGCCGTTACGATGTTAAGACCTGCAGCTCTACCTTGTAATGCCTGTAAAGCATTCATTGCAGGAGTCGCAGCCAAATCTTTTGCAGAAACTGAAGATACCGATCCTGTAAGATCTGATTTTTTTACAGATCCGTAACCGATGATAACGACTTCGTCAATATCTTTAGTTGCCACTTTAGCAGTATCACTTACTGCCTTTTGTCCCCAGAGGAAACCTGACGAAAGTAATAGTGCAGGAAACACTATTCTCTTCACATCCTTGTGTTTAATTATTAAAGACATATATTAATTTTTATTTAAATTTTATTTACACTAATTTATTATGTCACCAAAGTACAGTCTTACACAAATTCTCGCATCCTGCCTTATCCTGCAATTGTTAAAAAAAACACAAAATAGTTTTAAGTATTGAAAATCAATTAATTAAAAATAAATTTAATTATTAATATTGTTAATTTATGCACGATTATTACGATTATTTATTTAACATCATTTACCTAATTCAATACACATTTCTCATTTATTTGAATTTTAAAACAAAAAAAACGGAGAATGAAATTTATTCTCCGTTTTTTTAAAGATTTTATCATCAATTATGATTATGGATTTTGCTCATATCCAGCCACTTGTACTTGAGATAGTGGAATTTGATACAGATAATCATTTGTAGTAATTGTATAATTATAATTCAAAGCTGCAGCTGCTTGATTGATAACAGCTACTCCGATATTCCAACGTACAAGATCATGCCAATATACACCTTCGCCAGCAAACTCAGATCTGCGTTCTCTACGTAGAGCTGTAGTAAAATCAGCACTTGACAATGAAGTGGAAAGCGCAGGAAGACCAGCTCTCAAACGTATTCTGTTGATAAATGGAACAGCAGCTGGTGTGTTGCCCTGAGTATTAAGAACTTCAGCATACATTAATAAAACATCTTCATACCTGATTATTGGAAAATTAATTGGCCAGTCATATCTGTTTGTAATAACAATTCCCTTTTCACGGAATTTCACAAAAAAGTTTTGATTATCCGGCTGTCCATTTTGTGCAATGAATGATGTTTTGATAGTTAATGGCAATCTAAGATCTCCAGCCTCATAAGAATTGATAAGTGATTGGGAAACACCTAATTCGCCTGAGCTGTATAAACTACTTTGCGGATTATAATATGGATCGTTTACACCAAAATTAGGAGAAACATAACTTGGTAAATAAGATCCCTGTGACAAACCACCACTGATATGCTGGATCTCAAAAAGATGGTATTTGTTATCATTAGCACTTTTGAACAAGTCTGCATAAGTTGGTGCAAAAGTTACATATTGACCTTCCTTTTGAATGACAGCCAATAGATTAACTCTAGCTTTTTCCACATAGGCACTATTATTAAGAGGATAACCAGAACCAGTAAGATAGATACGGCCAAGCATTGCGTTAGCTGCTGCCTTGGTAATTCTGCCCTTATTTTTAGCATCATAAGTATCTTTCAGTCCATCTATTGAAGCCTCAATTTCTGACGTGATGAAACTATATAGTGTAGCCAAATCTGTTCTCTGTATTTTTACAGCTTCTTCCGGACTTACAGGATGATCTATCAACGGCACTTTTCCAAAAGTACGCATCAACTCAAAATAAGCATAAGCTCTCAAAAAGCGGGTTTCGGAACGGTATTGTTCTTTAGTTGCCGGATCTGCAAAAGGAACGGCATCAATTCTTGACAGGATCACATTGGCATAAGAGATAAGCTGATAGGCATCATCCCAAAGGATTCCCATTTCTTCAGTAGAGGAAGTGTCCTGAAAACGGTTGATTGCATAATAATCTCTATTTCCGTTTTGTGAAAGTGCCGTATAGTTATTCGATCTGACTTCTGATGCCAAGAGATAAAAATTAACATCATATCCTCCTCTGGATGAAGAGTTTATCATTGCAGAATAAACGCCTGATAAAGCCTGATTGATTTGTAATTCTGTAGTATAAAAAGAGTTTTGGGTAATATTATTTTCCGGTTCCAATCTTAGATCATCTTCACAGCTTACCATTCCCAACATTAATGTTCCTATAAGGAAAGTCTTTGTTATGATCTTGCTGTTTAATTGTAAAAAGGATCTTTTGGTATTATAAGTTTTCATTTTTTTTAAAATTTTAGAAGTTAAAGTTTAGTCCCATCATATAAACTTTGGCATTGGGATACGCTCCATAATCGGTTCCGTCTGACTGTACAGATTCCGGGTTATAACCACCGTAATAATTATCCTTTCTCCAAACATTCTCCAAACTCACATAAAGTCTAAGATTGGAAATTCTTAATTTGCTGATTAGATCAGGGGAAAAGTTATAACCTAATGTGATATTTTTCAACTGAATATAACTTGCATCATAAAGCCATCTCGTATCCAAAAGACTTCCTGTAGTACCATCTAACCTAGGTGTTTTACCATCTCCAGGATTTTCATCCGACTGCCAACGGTTTGCCCAATTACCCATTGCATTATTCAATGTTCCCATCCCAGGGCGATCTATTGCACGTCCTAAGAGCGCATAACTGTAACCACCTTGCTGACCTTGAAAAAACACAGAAAGGTCGAAGCTTTTATATGAGAATGTATTGGTTAAACCCCAATAATAATCGGGTGTTGGACCTCCGATGATATGACGGTCTTTGTCATCGATTTTGCCATCGCCGTTGTAATCAAAATATTTTACATCTCCTGCGATAGCGCCACTTGTTTTGGCAACACTTGCATTGGCGATGTCTGCACTTGAGAGTATGCCTATTGCCTTATAAAGATAAAAAGCATTGAGTTCCTGACCTACTTGGATAATATTTGTAGTATTACTGAAACCTGTATAAATAGGTGCATTATCAGTACCTAATTGTAGTACTTTGTTATTATTGAATGCAATATTCGCCGAGGTATTCCATCTAAATTCACCAACAAAATTCTTCGTGCTAATATCTAGTTCAATACCTTTATTTTCAACAGAGCCAACATTTTTCCACATTGTATTGTAACCAGTTACGGATGGAATTGGTTGTTGTAAAAGAAGGTCATTGGTTTTCTTGATATAATAATCTGCTGTAAAATCTATTCTATTGAATAATCCCAATTCAAATCCGAAATCTGATGATTGTGTTTTTTCCCAAGTCAGATTAGGATTTGGAATTGTATTTGGAATCAAGCCATTTGATAAAGCACCACCAAATGAATAGTTTCCACCTGCCAAAGTTCCAAACGCTCTATACTCACCAATCGAATTATTTCCATTCTCACCCCAGCTGTATCGGAATTTCATATTGCTCAGCCAACTGGAATCTTTTAGAAAATTCTCCTGAGATACGTTCCAGGCACCTCCAAATGCTGCGAATGTTCCCCAAAGGTTGTTCCACCCAAATCTGGAAGAACCATCTCTGCGGATACTTGCAGATAACATATATTTTTTCTGATAGTCATAATTCACACGTCCAAACATAGAAACCAACATCCATTCTGAAGCTGTATATTCTGAGTTAAGAACTGATGCCGACTGTGTGAAATTAAAGGTTTTCAGATCATCATTAGCAAAACCTTTGTTTCTGTTATACTGAGCTGTCACTCTGTAATTCTCAGCACTGTAACCAGCAATGGCAGCAATACTGTGATCTCCGAAAGTTTTTTTATAATTTAGTAATGCTTCTCCCAAATAGCGATTATAATTGGTTGTTCTGCGGCTGGCAATACTTACCTGTCCAGGAATATTTGTAATTAAGTCAAAAGTGGGAATATATCCATTATTTAAATTAAAGTTATTGGTCGCACCTCCGGAAATTTTAAAGTTAAGACCTGGCAAAATATCGTAAGACATATACAAGCTAGACAATAGTCTAAACTCATTGGTATCATTGGTTGTATTTTCCATCAATCCAATTGGACTCTGTGTAGAACCGGCCCATCTGTATCGTGTATTTTTCCAGAAATTGGTATAAACACCTGCCGAATTTTCTGCAATCGGAACCATAGAAAGCATTTTGTGGGCAAGATTGTCTTTTCCATCAACTGTCTCTCCGTAACTCTGTGAGTAGCTTGGACGTAATGAAACTCCTATTTTCCATTTATCACTCAAATTGATATCAACAACCGCACTCAGATTAAATCTTCTGAAACCTGTGTTGATTGCCAAACCTTCCTGATCAAAATATCCTGCAGAGATCGCATATTTTGCATTCTTACTGCCTCCCTGCACTCCTATTTGGTAACTTTGGATGGATGCCGGACGATAAAATTCATCCTGCCAATCTATACTTGCAACTTGATTTGTTCCCCATCTCGGGTCAATCATATAGTTGATATTGGCAAGGTTATAATCATAATTATTGGCGAGATTAAAATACTTCGCTCTTACATCATAACTGTCAGATGCAGAATTGAGAGCCGGATTAAGAGCTACCCATTTCTTATTGGTTGCTTCCGTCACATAATCAATCCACTCTGCACTGGTCATAATATCCAGTTTTTTCTCGATAGTCTGTACACCATAATATTGAGAAAAACTGAAAGCAGGTTTTCCGGATGTTCCTTTTTTGGTGGTAACTATGATAACTCCGTTAGATCCTCTTGACCCATACATTGCCGTAGAAGCAGCATCTTTCAATACATCAATCGATTGCACATCATCTGGTGCAATATTCGCAATATCATCTACAACCATTCCATCGACCACATAGACTGGTGAATTATTTGCTGATATAGAAGCAGTTCCACGAACCCTTACTTCCATAGGCTCACCAGGTTTTCCGGTAGTTGCCCGTGTCTTTACACCAGCAATCTGACCAGTAAGAGCTTGATCTACTCTTGCAATAGGTCTGTCTTTGAAACTTTTGGTATCGACTTTGCCCACAGCACCGGTAACCTCTCCTTTCTTCTGAGAACCATAAGCAATGATAACAACTTCTTCTATATCTTTAGTTTTATTATTTGTTTTGAGACTGTCCTTGTCATTCGTTTTTGTTTCCTGAGCAAAGGCAAAACCAGTGGTACTAAGTAAAATACTCAGTGATATTACAGATTTCTTCATGGGTTAATATTAATTTGTTAGAAAAGAGTACTATAAAATTTAAGTTGATCAATCTTGATGAATAGTACTGAAAAATCATATATGATAATTGACATATATTAATTTTTATTAATGTTAAAATTACTATCACAATACTACATCGTTACAAATAGTTAGGCATCCTGCAATATCCTGCATCATCAAAATATTAATTTAAATGATTTTTTTACACTTAATGTTATCTAAAAATTAAATTACAACTAATAAAACAACATTATAATTAATTATTTTTAAAGACTAATAATTGATTATAAGTTAAAGAACAGACAAATTATGCAATTTTAATTTTATGAATTCGCCTGTTTTGAAGACATGAAAAAAAGCACTGATAAAAATCAGCGCTTTGATATATCCGATATTGAAAAAATTATACTATCGTAAAGAATTTCCGTAGCCTACAATTAAAATCGATACAAGTAATACGAACATTCCTAAAGAAATTGTAGTAATCGTTTTTCTGGAAACACCTTTCCATTCCTTAATAATGACGCCCCAAAGATTGGCTATCAAAATGATAAATGCCATATGCAAAATCCACGAACTAGCACCATTTCCCATCTTACTCTCTCCCATCCCGTAAAAGAAAAACTGCAGATACCACATTGTTCCGGCTAAAGCGCAGAAAAGAATATTTTTGAAAGTGGGTACATTTTTCTTGGTATAATCGGTGTAAGATTTATTCTTAAAAGCCAAATATAAACAGCCAATCAGATTGACCGCCATTCCACCCCAAAGCACAACAACATAAGTGACATTATTCTGAAAAAGAAATTCGCCCTGATCCGGATTTGCTAATTTCCAAGCTTCATTGGCAACAATTGCCATAGACTTTCCTGCTTCCAATCCAAAATTGAAACAGGCACTTAAAATACCTGAGATAATAGAAACTATTAATCCTAATCCAAACTTATATTCAGTCTTAACCTGTACACCGTGCGGATCTGTAGATTCGCTTTGGAGTTCTTTATCTTTCATCATTCCTGCTTTTCCACTGATGACAATTCCGATAACACAAACCAAAAGTCCTAAGAGAACAAACTGTCCCCAACTGCTGGAAAACATTAATCCAATATTATCCTTTCCTGATTGAGGAGAAAATTCATAATAAATAGACGGAACCAATGATCCAAAAACCATACAAAGTCCCAAAATAATACTACTTCCCAATGCAACACCCAAATACCGAACACCTAAACCATAAGTAAAACCGCCGATTCCCCACAAAGCCCCGAACAAAAACGTCAGTCCTAAAATAGAAGAACTTTCATTCTGAATGATTTCCCAAAAACCAGGAATCGTGAGAAATGCAGCAAGCGGAGGAACGATGATCCAGGAAAAAACACCTCCAATCAGCCAATAAGTTTCCCAAGACCAGCCTTTTACTTTTTTGTAGGGTAAATAAAAACTTCCCGAAGAAAATCCGCCTAAGAAATGAAATAAAACTCCTAATAATGCATTCATAATATTCGTATTGCTTGAATTTGAAAATTAAAAAGATGTAATCGATTGCGCATCTTGTAGTGTCATGCTTAATTTTTTGAAAAATAAGGTTTTTTCTATTGTCTCATCCAGATTTTTAAAACACTATTTTATTGATAGTTATGTATATTTTAATTCAATTTAAATTAAATTCATTTCCCTAAAAACAATCTCAAGACCTTCGTTAAGCATATTTTTTCATCAATTAACTCAACAAAAAAGACTTAACAATTTTCATTATTAAGTCTTTTAAATTAATATTAAGAAATTAATTTACTTCAATTTGTAAACCTCACTACCTGCAAGTAAGAGACATCCCAATCCGTAATCTTCAAAATCCGGCACTTTGTCAATAGCTAAAGGTTGTCCATCTTTTGGCTCTTTTCCTGTTCCTTGAACCCAACCTAAAAATCCATTTGGCTGAACAGAATCTTTTACAATCGCGTTCCAGGCTTTTACTAAAACCGGCAAATATGTTTCTCTGTCGATCAATCCTTTATTCACGCCATAAGCCATTCCGTAAACGAAAAGCGCTGTTCCTGTCATTTCTTTACCTCCGAAATTAGTCGGATCGTGCAAACTCACATTCCAGAAACCATCTTCCCTCTGGATTGGAAGCAAAGCCGCAAGCAAATCCTTGTAATCCTGTAAGTATTCATTATAATGAGGATCGGATTTCGGAGTATCTTCTAAAGTTTTTGCCAAAGCGGCAACCACCCAACCATTTCCACGGCTCCAGTAGCAATCTTCACCATTCGGCTCTTTGTAAGGCGGAATAAAACTTTTGTCTCTCCACCAGATTTTATCGGCAGAATTGTACAAACCATTACCACCTTCTTTATATTTTGTGTGGGCATACATTTCATAATTTTTATCGAAATATTTTTGCTCACCTGTGATTCTTCCAAGCTTTGTAAAAATCGGCATACTCATTTGAAGCGCATCAATCCACCACCAGTCATCCACTTTACTTGTTGCGATCATACTGTCCATTGAGGCTTTTACGGCTTTAATTCTCTCAGGATTTTTTCTTCCATCAATTTCATAAAGATCCAGATAAGTTTGTCCGCAAGCTTGGTGATCTGCATTTCTTGTGTATGTCCCACGCATCAAATCCCATTTGTGATTATTCGCCCAAGACATAGCATAATCATAATACTCTTTTTTAGGATCAACTTTGTATAAAGCAATCAATCCTTCATAATAGACTGCACGAGTCCAAAGATTACTTGGCCAAACTTTTTTGCCAACGATATCTTTGCCTGTATCCGGCCACTTATTCATAAAATATTGATTTGCCCTTCTCGAAACTTCCAAAACCTCTTTCTTATTGGGAAGTTCTACCTTACTTGCAGAAGTCTTGTTTTGTACTGAGCACGAAGTCATTCCTCCAATGATCAATGCAAAAAAACTCGCTGTTAATAGTTTTCGCATATTATTTATTTTTATTTTATATAATTCCTAAGTTCACATTTCTTTAGATCCTTGATTCCTTTTGTCACCAATTCAGCGTTTACGATTGCACCTTCTTTATTGGTATGCGTGTGGTCTTTCGGAAAGAAAGCTTTCACTTTTTCAGCACCCATTTTTTCATATTTCTCAATGACCATAGTATTTAAATCTAAAAAATAAGCTCCGGTCTGCTCTGCAACTTCATTAGCCCAAACTCCATATTGGTCTTTGTCAATTTTTCCTTTCTCGTTAAATTTATTTCTCGGAATTGGCGAAACAATAATTGGAATTGCACCTTTAGATTTGGCTTCATTCGCATATTTTCTCATATAATATCCGAAAGTATAAACGGTTTCATTTACTTTTCTGATTGGATTATAAATATCTTGAGATTCATCTCCAATCCCTTTAATTGTACCTCTCGCTCTTAGAGTATCTGCTAATTCGCCACCATCATTATGACCGAATTGCATTAAAACATAATCACCTTTTTTAATAGTTTTTATAATAGAATCCCAACGACCATCCGTTAAAAAAGTTCTGCTGCTTCTTCCGCCTTTAGCGTGATTTTGAATTTCGATTTTATCTGTTTTTAAATATAAATACATAAAACTTCCCCATCCCCAAAGTGAGTCTGCGCCTTTTCCCGAGCCATTTTGAACGGTAGAATCGCCAATAATGTAAAGAACAGGTTTATCCTGAAGTTTCTGAAATGATGCTCCAATCAAAATGACCAATGCAACAATTGGAATGATGAATTTTATTTTCATTGATGATTTTATTTTTGGGGAGTTACAGTTTTAACATTTGGTTTTGGCATTTCCTTAATCGATTCATCCAAATAATAATCCGTATGCGGAGGTTGATTATACCCTACATTTTGCCACACAATACTCAATCGATACTGCGGATTATGTATCAAGGTGTACAATCTGTGTTTCGTCGGAATCGTCGTACTGAAAATCCTCAATTCCTGATTATCTGAAGTTCTATAAATCAATTCTTCCCGCCAGTCTCCAAATAAATCAGCTACTAAAGCTGGATTTTTCTTCGTTCCGTTATTTGATTCGCATTGAAAATTTTTAGCATCAAATATGACGTTTGATTTTTCCTTTTTCCAGTCCCATTTTGAAACAACAGTTCCGTCTAAAATTTCGTTTAAAAAATCACCGTCCCAATAAATCCCCATATTGGCAGGAGGATTTTTCTCGCTTATTTTTTTTCCTTTGGTATTGTAAACTCCTTTCAGTCCAGCTCCGGCAGCCCAAGATTCTGAACCTTCATAACGAGGGTCAATATTTAAAGACAAACCTCTTCCAGGACCTTGAAATTTACTTGCTTCACTATAAACTGTAGATGGTAATTTCCACAAAACTTTTCCTGTTTTTCCATCTCTGAAATGCGCTCCTGCATCATCAAACCTCTCCTGAATATCAAAAATTTCCAGTCCAGGATTTGAGGGATCTAAATCTCCAACGTGCAAAGCATCGCCGTGACCGTAACCTGTACTGTTCAATACTTTTCCGTCATCATCAACAGTCATTGCTCCGTAAACAATTTCGTCTTTTCCGTCATTATCGACATCGGCAATGCTCAGATTATGATTTCCCTGTCCTCGATATTGTTTGTTTTCTTCTGAACTTTCTGTATCAAAAAGCCAGCGAAGATTAAGTTTTCTGTCTTTAAAATCCCAAGCTGCAATCGCAGTTCTGGTGTAATACCCTCTCGACATAACAATACTTGGTGTTTTTCCGTCTAAATAAGCAACTCCTCCCAAAAATCGGTCGATACGGTTTCCTTTGGCATCACCCCAAGTTTCAGTCATTTCTTCATTGGTCGGATTCAAACTTCCTGCAAATCTTGGAACTTGATAATTTACGGTATTAATTTCCGATCCTGTTTGTCCGTCAAAAACCGTCAGAAATTCTGGTCCGGAAAGAATCATTCCGTTTTCATTGACGTAATTTTTTGTTGGATCACCAATATATTTTCCTTTTCCGTCTTTGCTTCCATCGGCGGTTTTCATTACGATTTCCGCTTTTCCGTCTTGGTCTAAATCGTAAACCAAAAACTGCGTGTAATGTGCTCCTTCCCTAATATTTTTGCCTAAATTAATTTCCCACAAAAACTGTCCATTCAATTTATAAGCCTGAATAATCGGCGGGTCTGTTTCTCCTTTCTGACTGTTGTCGTGCGACCTTCCTGTTTGATGAAGAATGATTTCGTATTCTCCATCACCATCTAAATCAGCAACTGAAGCGTCATTAGGAGTGTAACCATCTGGTGTTTTCAGTGGAATCGAAAAATAAGGTTTTTGATTCGCAGTGTATTTTGCAAAATCTTGGTCAACGTCTTGATGTTGTGTATTTGATTTTACGAAATAGGTGTAATTTTTTCCTTTGTCAGCAGTTTTATCTAAAAAATTAGTTTCGTTGAGCAATGGTTTTTCATTCAGCTTTTTGGTCTGATTATTTTCTGTGCGGTATAAATCGAAATGGGTATTCTGAGCTTCCGTTCCCAGCAATCGCCAACTCACAAAAACGCCTGATTCTGCAGGAATTGCAATGATTCCTCTTTTCAGGTATTCCATTTGTCTTTGGGCAAAGAATGTTTGCGAAAGAAAAATGGCGGATGTAATGAAGATGTATTTAATTTTCATAAATCTATATCAATATCTAATTATTTTTATGTTTGGCTAAATGCTTTTATAAACAAGTTCTTTAGTATGTCATTCTGACGAAGGAAGAATCTCATTAGGTTAGTTGAGATTCTTCACTCCATTTCATTTCGTTCAGAATGACAAATGCTATAATAACAACATTTTAAACTTTGAATCATTCGCAGCCCGACCTGAGTGGAGCTCTTTTTGTCGCAGCAAAGCGGAGACAAAAAAGCGGGAACGGAGGGCGGAAAAAGCTGCCCAAATAATTATAATCACACAACTTCAATCGATTGCACAGATTGGTTTATTTTTTAGAAACCTGCTTCAGCAGCCACTTTACCCATTCTTCAGTTCCTTGATAATTAGTAAAATCTGCCGGAAGTTTCTTGCCGTCGATATATTCGTTATAGCACCACGGGTCGCCCAATGCGAAAACGGTTCCTTTTCCGATTTTTGCAATCGCTCCGATGTTCTTGCCTTCTGCCGTCAAAATGGCTTTGGCAGGCGATTTTACATCAATCGTGCTTACTTCTTTCATATATAATTTTTGCTCGGAGAAAATCTCATTTCCAGCCGGAACCATCACTTTTCCCTGCTCAAATTCTCTTTTCTGAACGCGGTTGTAACTGTCATCATTGAAATGAATCCCGAATTCTCCCGCCAATTTGTTGAAATGCTCAAATTCAGAATTGCCATTGTCGTTGCTCATCAAAACCAAAACACCGCCTTTTTTCACCCATTCTGTAAGGTTTTTGATTGAATTGGCGTCGATAAGATTGGCTTTTCCTCCGTAAGCTTCTTTGTCGATATCGGCATCAACGATGATGTAGATGTTGGCTTTTTTCAAATCTTTTTTGGAAGGAGCGGTCGTCAAAGTACTGATTTCTGCGTCTTGTTTTTGGAAGATTTCGCCAAGCAAAGAAAATCCGCCGTTGGAAGTGTCGTTCCACGTGTAGTGCCAAGATTCAAGGACTTTGGTTTCTTTGTTTTCCTTTTTTTCGTTGTTGAAAAAGTTGTCTAAAACAACTTTCGGCTTGTTTTGAGCATTGGAAAATCCGAATGTAAGGAGCGTTCCTAATGCTAATATTTTTACGATATTCTGCTTCATATCTATTTATTTTAAATTATTTGTTGGTTTTTCACAAAGACGCAAGTTAATGAGAAAAATACTTTTTTAAGGCGCAAAGATTTTATCTTCGATAAAATTATTTTTGCAATTCTTTCAACAAATAATATTTCATTTTTTAATTTATTTTGAATAAAACACTGGAATTAATTGAATTTCGCCATCCAAACCTGAAGGTTGTACTTTCCAGTTGGAAGCGTCGAACGGTTTGTAATCTATGTTTACAAAATTAATTTCGTGGTAATTTCGCCACTGGATTTTATTTTGGTCCATATAACGGATTCGGTTTGCCATCAGGTTTGAAACCTCAATCTGAATGGTATTTTTCCCTTTTTTCAAATATTTTCCGACATTGATTTCAAACGGAAGACTCCAGACAATTCCTGCGTCTTGTCCGTTGATGATGATTTTTGCACTTTCATACAATTTGTCGAATTTCAGCACAAAATCGTCGGCTTTTTTATTTAATTTAAATGAAGTCGTGTAAACTCCAGTTCCTGAAAAACTCTGTGATGAAACATCTTCTGTGAAATTCGTCCAAGGTTGAAGTTGGTCTAATGTTTTTGATTTCGGAAGTTCAGGACCACCTTCTTTAAAAGTCAGTTGCCAAGGTTGGTTTAAAACAATCGGAGCATCAGTTTTCTCAACATATTTCCATTTTGAAATCGAATTATCCGGAGTTTCTGAAGCTTTTATAATTAAAGATTCCCCTGATTTCAATTGAACTTTTACTGAATTATTCTGTGCTTCGGCAAGTCCAAAATCACCGTTCTCAGGATTCATCAGCGCCACTTGTTTTCCGATAAAGTTCAACGGAATATTTTGATTAATTTCTTTCGAAGTATGATTGACAATGTAATAATATTTCCCTCCATCGAACTTTCTTATAACGAATTTCAATCCAGTATCAGTCAGTTTTTCTCTTTCGATTTTTAAATATTCTAAAGCTTTTTCAACATCAGAAGTCAACACAATTTTTCCTTTTCCGAATGTTGCTGATTTTAAATTTCCGTCTTGCTGAAAAGGAATTTTAGTCCATAAAGATTGTAATTCGTTTCTTCTTTTTTCAAATTCAAAAAATCCCTGAACATCTTTTGGCTCATTTTGGAAAATCACAGAAGCACCATTTTGAGCTAAGTTTAAAATATTTTTTAACGTGGATTCGGAGAAATAATTCAGTTGAGGAATAATTAAAACTTTATAAGAGCCGCCATTTTTTGAAACCTGAATATTTTGATTTTCAAATTTCGCTTCACCAATCATTTTATCCGAAATCATATCAAGAGAATACCCTGATTTTCCTAATTTCTCAAGATTTTCATAAAAAACTGTCGGATGCAGCCACTTTTCAATATTATGAATTTTGAACGCCATATCCTTTCCTTTCGGACTCGCCCATTGGTCGTAAACCGGCCAGTACATCAGGATTTCATTATCCGATTTTCCACTTTGTAAAACAGATTGTGTTCTTTCGATGTAAGAATTTAAGCCTTTAATATTTGGCCACAAACTGTTTTCGGGAACAAAATTCGTCGAAGCATAAAACAACCAGCCCGGAAACTGAACATCAGCTGGTGTGTAAGTCGTTCCGTGATAAAAAATATGATTGATTCCAGACAGGAAAATCTGTTCGGCTTCTGGTTTTACCTGTGACCAAGATGTTTTGAAATGTTCTGTCAGCCAAGTAAAAGATTCGTTGGAAATCAAAGGTTTTCCGGTAATATTTGCCGCCGAAGAAGCAAATTTCAGCATATTAATGTCGGGAACTTCTTTTGTATTGATGTCTTCCAGATTTCTTCTTAACCCTTGAATATCAAATTTTGTACTTCCAAAAGTTTCAGATTCAGGAATATCAACTGCAGCATATAAATCCAATAAATTCCCCGGCGAACCGTGCGCCTGATTGGTGTTTTTGGAGTTTTTGGAATGTGCCCAATTCGTGAAATTATCCGTGAAATTATGCAATATCAGTTCGCTCATCGTTTCACGGTAATCTGATTTTATTCTTCCCGCCAATTCGCTTTCTTCATCGCTTACCAAATATTTGATGTACTGACTTACATCGTAACCTCTTCTTTTCTTAAATTCTTCTTTAAAAGCCGCAGTCCAATCTGCACCGTAAACTTCATAACTGTCATTGAAAAACGAACGGATTCCATAGTTTGAATTTCCAAACGCCTTATCAAAAGTTTTCAAATAATCCTTTGTCGCATCGGGAGAAAAATTGTCTAAAGTGTAGCCATCGCCACCCGGAGCGGCACGTTTTACTTTTTGTAAAGTTTTACCAATAAAAACTGCGTAGATTTTCCATTTTCCAGAAGTTGGTTTCCAATTAAGAGAACCGTCGTTTGCAACTTTATCGGTTAAAGCTATCACTTCGTTTTTTTCATTATAAGCGGTAACGATATCAAGTTTTGTGGTTTTTAAATTCTTCTGTTTTTCGTCTTTTAAAACAATCTTCTCAGAAAATTTTTCATTCGGTTGAATATCATAAGTCTGAACAATCATTTTTGTCGCAGCATCATTTTCATCAACTTGCGGCCCGCCAATTGGCCAGCCTGTTCCGACTGCCATATCAACGCCCATTTTCAGACTTTTCGCTTTATCTGTTGTGAATTGCAACATTTTCATCCATTCGGGAGAAAGGTAATTGATGTATTTGTTCTCAAACCCTTTAGCTCCGTAAATCGGGACTATTTCAACTCCACCGAAACCTGCATTGGAAAGAGTTGTCAATTGCTTGTCCAAACCTTTTTCGTCAACGGCACTTCCCATCCACCACCAACGCGTCCAAGGTTGAGCGGTGTTGGTCGCTTTTGGCCACGGATTTTGTGCGGAAAGATTTCCGAAGGCAAAACAGAGAACACTGAGTTTGAGTATATTTTTAATTTTCATTTTTTACTGTTTAATTAACCACAAATCGCAGATTCGACGGAGTCAAAAGGCACAAAAGTTTTTGACACTTTAGTTATTTTAAGTTTATAATTCGACTTTTGAGAAGAACACATTAGCTTTAAAAATCAAAGATTTTTAATTTCCATCGGGTTTTAAAGATTCCATAAAAACAGATTCCGGCCAATGGAATTTTTCGACATCATCGGGTTTATTGGGGTTAAAATTTTTATAATTTTTTGAAATATATTTCTTCAAAGGTAAATTTTGGTCATCTATTGATTTTACGACACATTTCGCCAATTCATAAGCTCCGTAAGGATTGAAATGTGTATCGTCTGCCAAAGCATTTGGTTGATTTGGATAAGCGTTTGCGGGATAATGAACAAATGCTTTTTTTGCTTTTTCCGGATCCATTGCTTCGAACAATGTTTTACTTAATGCATTCAAATCGATTAAATCCACTTTTTCTTCTTTTGCAATTTCTCGCATCGCATCAGGAAAGTCATCCAACGTATTAACAATTTTATTGTTTTCATCAAAAACTCGACGATTCATCGAAGTCACCAAAACCGGAATTGCACCCAATTGTTTTGCCTTTTGAATCCATTCTTTTAATCTTTTTCTATAACCGGATTTTGTGCTGTTTCCTGCTTTTTGGTCATTGTGCCCAAATTGGATGAAGAGATAATCTCCAGTTTTCAATTTATTCCAGATTTTATCGATTCGGTAACGGTCTTCGAAGGCTTTTAAAGTTTCTCCACTTTCAGCATAATTGGCAATCACAACTTCATTTGGAACAAAAAAATATGGTAACATCTGTCCCCAAGAAGCCCACGGTTCATATTGTGCATCAACAACGGTCGAATCTCCTGTTAAATAAATTGTTTTCGCCGTTTTATTAGGTTCGATAATTACCGAGCATACTTTCGGAGCTTTATCATTAAATTCAATTGTCAACAAATTGTCCCAATGTAAATATTTTGTTTCTCTTGGTTTCAATTTTACAATTCCGATTTTTTCGCCGTTTTGATTTCTAATAATGCTGTCTTTAACGTGAACTGAAATTTGTTTTTCGACAATTTCGCCCAGTTTTGTTTTGATATCATTCAACATTAATCGACGGTTTTCTACACGGACTGTTGTTTCCGAAGTTCCTTTTGTATCGCCTAAATTCAGTTTAATATCATAATTTCCTTCAGGAATTGCCACCGAAAAATAGAAAGGTTTGTCGCTTGTGATGAAATCTCCAATCAAAGCATTTCCGCCGTTGTCAATAGATTTCAAACCAGAAATATCCATAAATCCATAACCGATTTTCTTGTCAAATTTTGAAGTTGATGTAATAGGAATAAAACCTTTTTCCACTCTGTTTCCACCAAAATCAAATTTGAAAGTTGTTTGTTGAGCAAACATCAACGAACAGATAAAAAACATTAAAAATCCTATTCTATTTTTCATTATTAATCCGTTAAAATATTTTCTTTTGGCATTGTAAACTGTTTATTTTCATCTCCCAAATCCGGCAATCCGAAATAGAAATATAATATTCTTTTGAATGTTCCATTTAAATGATTCGGTTCGCTTTCTAATCCTAAAGATTCGGTTTTATCGTTAATGTTAAACGCCAAAACAGTGCCCAAAGGCGGGATTGCATCTAAAAACGAAATATTTCCGCTCGGCAATTTCGGATAAACTTCTGCTCCGTAAATTCCGTAAAAATCGAAAAGTCTGACGAACATTTTTTCTTCTTTTGTTGCGATTGTTATTTTTCCTTCGGCTGTATCCAATTGCAACCACGAAACATCATCAAAATAGCCTTTAAATTCAGGATAAATCCAAGGCGATTGTCCGGTTCTCGTTGAATTTTTTAAATTCTGCCAAACATTGTAGGTCTGTCCCTGCAAACGGTTTTTCCAAACGTGATAAGGGCCTTTTCCGAGCCATTTTGCATTGATAACATAATTTTCAGGATAATCGAAACTTACGCCTGAAAACTGGTAATCTCCGGACAAAGAATATTCATAATTTAATTCTAAAATCCCGTTTGGATTGAGTTTCCAAATAATTTTATTTCCGTTTTTATAATTGACTTCAACCAGTTGATTTTGTTCTTCTGCAAAGGATTTTATAGATGATAGTTCAATTGTTCCGTTCACGAAGACAGGGCCGTTTTTGAAGGTCATTTTTTTGCCTTTTTTGTCAACAATAACTGATTTTAATAAACCATCTTTTTTTCCGATTGTAAATTCTTTTTCGTCAGATTTTAAAATAAATATTGAATCATTTTCGATAACTGAAACCGGAAATTCTTTCGTTAAAGATTTCGAAAACTGTTTTGAAATTCCTTCATTAGACTTCAATTTCCAAGTCCAAGTGTAAATTTCTTTCCCAAAAATATCGGTTGCAGTTAATAATAAAGCTTCATTTTCTTTCCAGTTTGAAGGAAGATTTAGATTGATATTTCCTTTTTCTGTAGGTTGAATATTTGGAGATTCTGCTTTTCCTGTTTTAATCAAATCAAAACCAGATTCGGAAGAAAATGGTGTTTTAAACTTAATCAATTTCCATTCAAACTGACATTCTTTTAAATTCGTAAAATGGTAACGATTTTCCACAGGAATGATTCCATTAAAATCATTAGGTAACGCTTTCAAATCAATTTTTACCGGACTGTAAATTTCACGAATGGCATAAAAACTTCCTTCTTTTTCACGATGCGGTCCTAAAACTCCGTCGGGAGCGTTAATTGCGTTCACATCAATCTGATTGTTGAAATCTGTTCGCACCAAACCTTCATCTACAAAAGCCCACAAAAAACCGCCCGCACCTTTTTTGAAATTCCAGTGAAGTTCCCAATAATCGGCTAGAGAAGTTCCGCCACCGCCGTCGTCTTGTGCATGCAAAAACTCTGTCGGCATATAAATATTTTCGCCTTCAAGGATATTTTTTGTGCTGTAATAATCTTCGTAATGATTGCAGTCGATTCCGTTGAAAGCATTTCCAGGTTTGTGATGTGCGTGAATCACAGGACGATTTGACAAGTCGTATTTTGCAAATTCTGCATCCAAATCAAAATTATGTCCGCCTTCATTTCCGTTGCTCCAAAAAATGATGGAAGGATGATTTGTATCTCTCGTCACCATTTCTTTTACAAGCTTTTTTCCAACTTCCGTGCTGTATTTTTTTTGCCAACCCGCTAATTCATCCAAAACATATAAACCGAGCGAATCGCAAATCTTTAAAAACAATTTATTTGGTGGATAATGTGAACAACGAACGGCGTTCATATTCATTTCTTTGATGAGCCGAACATCCATCAAATCGATATTTTCCGTGACAGCTCTACCCGTTTCAGGCCACCAAACGTGACGGTTAATTCCTTTCATTTTCACCTTCGTTCCGTTGATGAAAATTCCGTCGCCTTTTCGTATTTCTATGGTTCTGAAACCGAATTTCTCTTCGGTTTGGAAAATGTTTTTTTTGTTTTTATTTAAAGTAAATTTTGCTTTGTACAAATTCGGTGTTTCGGCTGTCCAAAGTTTTGGATTTTTAATGGAAAACTGAATCTGCTTTAAAGTATCACCTTTTTGAATTTGAACCTGAGATTCGCCAACCAGATTATTTTTAACATCAAATAACTCTACTTTTATATTGTTAGCAGAATTAATTTCATTTAAATAAATATTTGACCGAAAAGTTCCATCGGCTTTGGCTTCAATAGAAGTTGATGCAATATGTTCTTTAGGATTGGCTTCTAAATAAACAGGTCGGAAAATTCCGCCTAAAATCCAATAATCGGCGAGACGTTCTGCATTATTGACGGATTTATCTGCGGACATTTTTGAAACTTTTACTTCGAGAATATTTTCTTTTCCGAATTCTATTTTATCTGAAATATCATATTTAAATTCGTAAAAAGCGCCCTGATGAATTGCTCCAGCTAATTTTCCGTTGATTTTCACTTCCGTGTCGGTCATTGAACCTTCGAAAACAATATTGACACTTTTTCCTTTCCAAGAATTGGGAACTGTAAATTTGTGTTTGTACAAACCCGTTTCGTCGTGAAATTTGAAGTTTTTACCATACGTAACATAATCTCGACCGTAATTGTAAGAACCGAAACCTTGTTGTTCCCAATGAGAAGGCACGTTTATTTTGCTCCAACTCCCCGATTTTCTTCCTGCATTTATCCAAAAATCCCATTCTTTGGTGTGTTCAGCATCTTTCCCAGTTAAGAATTGAATTTCTTTAGACTGAGAAAACAAAAGCTGTGAACAGACACATAAAAAAGCGAATATTTTGGAAGAAAAACTCATTATTTTGCCGCAATGTCGGAGTCGTCTTTTTTATCGTAAGATTGTGTAAGAGAAGCTACTTTCGTAACATTGACTTTGGTTTGCTTTAAGTTTTGAATGTTACTTAAATTTTCCATTTCGGGTTTTAAAGCTTTGATTTTGAAATTTTCAAAAGTGAAATCTTTTAAATCAAACAAATCCGATTTTTCAATAGAAAACGCTGTCTCACAACTTAAATCTATATTTTTGATGGTAATATTATTTGCCAATCCTTTTTTCGGTCTTTCTTCACCTTTTAAATCAAAAAATTGGTTCCATCCTTTTGCGTAAATGAAAGTTTTTACATTTCCTTTAATGTTATCTAAAGTGATGTACTCATAATGTTGAGGCGTGTCCGGACGCATTTTCAAGTGTAATAATCTTGAGGCATCTTTCACCGTAGAATTCCTGAAAATGATGTTATAGTTGTGAATCGATTCGCTTCCGCAAGTGAGCGCAGAATGACAGAATCCGAAGGTATTGTCTTCGATGATGATGTTTCTGTTTTCTCCGTTATTTGGGTCAACATCTGCTTTTGGACCTTTTCCGCCTTTTAAAGCAATGGCATCGTCATTCACCGACATATAACAGTTCTTCACCAGGAAATTTGAACAGGCATCAATGTCAATTGCGTCTGTACTTGGCGCTTTTACAGGCTCTTTTGGTGCTAAAATCGTTAAGTTTAATAATTTTACGAATTGAGACTTGTAATAATGTGTACTCCAGAACGGCGAATTTTTCACAGTAATTCCTTCAATCTGAATATTTTTCGAGTTTGACACGTAGATAATTCTTGGTCTCATCTCGTCCATATTAGTACATTTAGGATTCCATTCGCGTCTTTTCCAGAATGATTTCCAGAATCTTAATCCATTTCCGTCAAGCGTTCCTTTTCCGGAAATCGTGAAGCCGTCTAATCCATCGGCGTTAATTAAAGCCGGAAAATATTTTACAGTTTGACCTTCCATTCTTGTTATCACCACCGGAAAATCGTTGATGTCATCGCTTCCTTTTAATTTCGCTCCGTTTTCTAAATACAAGTGTGTTCCTTGTTTAAAGAAAAGCGAACTGATGAGAAATGTTCCTTTTGGTACAATGATTACACCTCCATTTTTTGAAGCCTCATCGATAATATTTTGAACTTGTTTTGTCTGAAGAATTGTACTATCATTCTTCACCCCAAAATCTGTAATCAAATATTTTTTGCCTAATTTGTTGATATCTGTAGGTTTGTTTTCTTTAAACCATTTTTCGATTTTAGTACCATCTGGCCAAAGATCTTGGCTTTTTACATTTGATGAAAATATAAAAAAAACGATCAAGGATAATATAAAGTTGCTTTGAAATTTCATAATTAAATTTTGGCTCTAAATTTCGAATTTATAATTTTAATTAAAGCTAATAGAAGCTTCATTTCGATTTTATAAAAATAAACACTTTGACCACTTGCAGTATCCTGCACTTGCATGTTAATCATATTCTTGTTTAGAAATTTAATTTAGAAAAAAATCAAATCTAATATTCTTTAAAAATATCCTAACATAACCTTTAACTATAAAGCTTTTACATTTTTTTAATAATTAATTTTAATTAAGAACAAAGCTAAATTTTGTAATCCGTTGATTTATAGAAATTAAAAACAAGACGGAGCAGGACACTCATCTTTTGGTTTGTTTCTAATTTTCCCTCATCTCAAATTATTAATAATCAATTAACAATAATTTTATGAAGAATAGAAAATTACCTATTAATCAATCGCTGAAAATTTTTATGTTTTGCGGATTAATGTCAACGACTGTTGCCTTGAATGCTCAAACCTTAGCTTTTCCGGAAGCTACCGGCTTTGGAAGATATACTACAGGCGCAAGAGGTTCAGCAAATCCTCAGATTTATCTTGTAACCAATTTGAATGACAGCGGACCCTTCTCTTTTCGGGATGCAGTGAGTCAGGAAGGAAGATTTGTAATATTCAAGGTGGGTGGAATTATTAATACACTTTCTCAAATTGTAATAGCAAAAAACACAACTATTGCAGGTCAAACCGCAACTGGAGAAGGAATTGTACTTTTAGGTGCGAAAGTAACATTTACAGGTGCAAGTAATACAATTGCTCGTTACGTTCGTATCCGTTATGGAAATACGACTCAAGGGCAGGATACATCAGGACTTTCGAATGGTGCTAATATTATTTTGGATCATATGTCATTTACTTGGGGAACGGACGAAGTTTTCTCCATCAATTGGGATAACAAAGGCGAAAGTCCGGATAATATAACGATTCAAAACTCTATTATTGGTCAAGGTTTGCATCGACATAATCATTCTGCCGGCGGATTGATGCAACCTTCTGGAGGTAAAATAAGTCTCATCGGAAATTTATACATCTGCAACAAAACCCGAAATAATAAAATAAAAGGCATTAACGAGTTTGTAAATAATGTAGTTTATAACTGGGGAAATTACGGAAACACCTATGGACACGCAGAATCCGGCGATGCTTACATTATGGGCGGCGATTCTGCAGGAAGTTCTGATGTGAATATCATTAATAATTATTTTATTGGTGGTCCAAATACTCAAACTACGCTTACAACTCCCTTCAACAGAGGAAATGATAATTTCTCTTTATACGGGTCGGGAAATTATTTTGATAATAATAGAAATGGCATTTTGGACGGAACTTTGGTTCCAACAGATCTATCAGGTTATCCAACGGGAGATATTTCGACTATTAAGTCGGAGCCGTATGATTATCCAATGAAAAATACAACTCTGACAGCTCAACAAGCCTTTGACAAAGCAATTCTGAACGTTGGAGCCTCTTATCCGAGACGTGATCAAGTTGAGAATCTTATGGTTTCTGATTTGGCTTCTAAAGGAACAACTGCAACTTATGTTTATGTTCAGTCTGATTTAACTACAAAATTCGGTTTCACAAATGGTGGCGCAGGACACGTTTATGGTGCGCCAGCTCCTTTGGATACTGATAATGACGGAATGCCAGATGCTTGGGAAGATGCGAATGGACTGGATAAAAATGTAAATGATGCTCTGTTAGTCAGTACAACCAACGCACCTTATTTGAATATTGAAGTTTACATTAATGGTTTAACAAGTCAAACTCCAACGGATTTTATTATCCCTCCCACCAATGTTAATTTCACTGATGTGATTTCAACAGAAGTTCCTGCTGCAAGCTCTTTCACAGTTAATTGGAATGATAATGCCGATAATGAAACCAATTATATCTTAGAACGTTCTACAAATGGAACTACTTTTACAGAACTTGCAACACTTGCTGCGAACATAACAAGTTATAATGAAACTGGTTTGACACCTAATACTCAATATTATTATCGGGTTAAAGCCATTAATTCTACAGAATCTTCAGTTTATACCACTGTTGCATCTGTTACTACACCACCAATTCCATCTGCTCCTACAAAAGCAACAACTCCCACTCCATCTACAGGGAATAATAATGTAGAATTGACCAACGGAAATCTGCTTTTGAAATGGACAGGCAGCTCTAATACTACCTCTTATGCTGTTTATTTTGGAACCAATACTTCAAATTTAATTAAAATGGCAGACATTGCTTATAGTGCTACTCCATCTTACCAAATGACTAGCTTGAGTCCGGCAACTACTTATTATTGGAGAATAGATGCTTCTAACGCAAAAGGTGTTGCAACAGGCGATGTTTGGAGTTTCAAAGCTTTGACACCTACTCTTGTTGGACATTGGCCATTTAAAGAATATGCGTCGGAAGGAGAAAAAATTGCTGATATTACAGATTATGAAAATGACGGAATCTTGGATGTAGCCTATGATAATTCAAACGTAAGAGTAGTTGGAAAAGAAAATAATGCAATTAATCTGGCAACTTCGCCAAGTAGTATGTACATCACGAGTATTCCGGACCAGGATCACATCAGATTTGATAAAAATTCTTTTACTGTTTCTTTTTGGATGAAAGCGCCGGCAAGTATGATCCCAGCTTCATCTGCAACAAGTCTTTATGTATTATGCAAAGGTTCGTTCACTAAAAACAATACGACTGGTGCAACCGGAAAACGTTTCAATGTCGAAATCAAAGGTGGGCAGTTGCGTTTTGCCATAGATGATGATGTAACGAAAAAAGAAATTACTTCTACAATCGCCAAATATTTTACAGATCAATGGGTAAATGTTGTCATTATGAGAGATGTGGTGGCTCACAAAATGAGAATTTACACAGATGGAGTTCTTATTTCTGAAGGCGATGAAACCGCTGTTACAGGTATTGGCGAAGCGAGTGATCTTATCATTGGGAATATTGGAGAACTTGAATTCAAAGCAAGTACGGCTCCCGCTCCGTATAAAGGTGCATTTGATGAATTGAAAATGTTCAATTATGCATTGTCAGCTTCGGAAGTGAGTGCTTTATACAGTCAGGCGACATTGGATATTGATAAATTTAGTTCGAAAAATAAAGGTATTATTTATCCAAACCCTGTGAAAGACCATATTTTCATTCAACTTCCTAACTTTGAAAAATCCAATCTGACAGCAACATTAAGTGATATGAGCGGAAAAATTATTCTTAAAGAGAAAATCACATCCACTACAAAAGGCCTTTTCAATCTAAATATTGCTAACAAAAAAGTGTCTGGAACTTATATTCTTAATGTTTCGGGAGAAAATTTGAATAATAATTTTAAAGTGATTGCTAAATGACATCATAAATCAAGTCTTATTTTCTTAAATGCAAAACCCTTTCAATGATTTTTGAAAGGGTTTGCTATATCAAAAAAAAAGAACTCAATATATAATTATTTTCTTTTCAGAATCAAACTTCGAAATTAAAATATCCGTCGAAACTGAAAGCTTATAGGATATTTGCAATATTAAGAACCGTTTAAATATTATTTAAAAGTTCTTTTTGTCATTAACTTTGTTTAATCCTCGATTTCTCAATGGAGTTTTGCGAAGCATTCTGAAATGAATAATCTTTTGAAATTAAGATATTTAAGATTTTTCGACTTCACTTAGCTTCGCTCAAAACGACAAGTCTGTAAATGTAAAATTAAGAATTTGAACAGACTCTAAGTAAATCTGTTATGTTGCTTATTCCATTGAAATCAATTATCATTGTAAACAGATTCAAAAAATACGAAATCCTAAATAATAAAATGATCAATTTATACAGAAAAACAGCTTTGATAGAAGGCGTCTCTTATTTGATTTTGCTCTTCATCGCAATGCCATTAAAGTATTTTCTAAATATTCCGGATGCTGTTAAATATTTTGGATGGATTCACGGGATTTTGTTTCTAGTATTTTTTGTATTTCTTGTAATTGCGTCCATAAAATACCATTGGGGATTGATTAGAATTGCAATCTATCTACTAGCTTCTGTTCTCCCCTTTATTCCTTTTTTGCTAGATAAGAAACTCGAAAAAGAATACCCACAATAAAATAGAGATAAGGCGATCCTTATCGATGGAATGATACAACTACTGAAATAGAATCTTATTGTTTTCAGGGAAACATGTGCGCAGCAGTTTTCAAAAATAATTGTAAATCGCACTTATTTAACCATAACAAAATACAAATTGTAAAATCTGCAATTCAAACCGAAAAAGCAGAAAATATCTTCAGATACCTAAAAGAGATTATATGCTGGAAACTCTATTCAATAACCGTTGTTTTCACTTGAACAGTATGTGCTGAGAAATAGCCTAAAGCACCATTACTGATATTACTCGGCGGGTTCGTTGGTGTCACTCCACCTCCAAATCCACTTCCACCGGAGAGCTGTAGTAATGCAGAATAAAAAGTATATACCTTGTCATCAATGCATTGCATCTCCACTGTAATCACATCCCCAACTTTTACTTTTACACTGTCATCCTCATCATCATTTGGAAGTAATAATGGTCTTTGGTTTGGTAATCCGTTGTTGACATTATCTGAAAATTCTAAGAAATTCCTCTTAGAACGATCATTAACAAAATAGCTGAAAAGATAACGGTTTCCCAATGCCGGCGGATCTGTAAAAATGGGTAAAAGTGTGTAACTGGTTTCTCCGGCTACCAGAAAAGAATCTTGTTCTAAACCTTCAAAATCAACGGATTCAGGCATCATACTTTGGGCAATATACTCTTTACCTTCAGCCAAAATTTTCAATGTGTAAATCCGTCCGGACTGTCCTTGGAAAGTAGCAGCTTCATACAATCCATTTCCAATATATTTCAAGATCTCCGTTTGTCCCTTATCATCACTCAAAATAACTTGTGCATTCTCTATTGCTGGATATTGATTGTTCTGGGTAAAAGCTACTGATTTTGTAATTCTGACAAAATATGGTCCGGCTTGGTCTGTGATATTTCCTTCTACCACTATTTTTCCACTTTGGTCTTCCAGATTGAGATCGATTTCTTTTTCACAAGAGATGATTAGAAAAAAGGACAGTATGATTAATAATATATTTTTCATAATTGGAAATTAAAATTTGAAATTATAAGTAATGTTCGGAACCCAACGGAACAAAGAAGTCTGCATCGCTCTAGTCGTTTCTGGATTATTTGGATTATCTTCAAAATTAATAGTATAAGCATTTTCTCTTCCGTAAACATTATAAATCCCAAACGACCAAGAACCTTTGAATCGTTTTTTGGAGACAGGCTCATAAGTTGCGCTTAAATCCATTCTGTGATAAGCAGGCATTCTGTCAGCATTTCGGTTGCTGTATTGGAAAATGGTTTGTTCGTTCAGTTCATATTTTCCGGTTGGGAAAGTGACGGCATTCCCCGTGCTGTAAAGGAATAATCCGGAGAGAGACCATTTTGAATTCAGCTCGTAAGTGGCTACAATAGAAAGATCGTGGGTTTTGTCTTGTCTTGCGTTGTACCATTCATTATCATTAATTCCGTTGATTTTTCTTTCTGTTTTTGATAAAGTATAAGAAATCCAGCCGGTTAGTTTTCCGCTTTTCTTTTTAGCAATCAATTCCAATCCGTATGCTCTACCTTTCCCAAACAACAGTTCACTTTCTACATCAGCAGCAGTGTCGAACGTAATCTGCGCCCCATTTTTATAATCGATTTGATTTTGCATTGATTTGTAATAAATCTCAGCATTCACTTCATAATTATTGTTACTGAAATTCCGGCTGTATCCTGCGCTAATTTGGTCAGAAATTTCAGGTTTCACCGTGTAACTACTACCAATCCACTGATCGGTAGGATTTCCGCTTCCGCTCGTGCTTAATAAATGTAAATTCTGCGTGTTTCTGGAATAGCCACCTTTCACACTACTCACTTCATTAATTCTGTAATTTGCTGTAATTCTCGGTTCAAGATTAACATAAGTTTTCCCGAATTTTCCTTTTTCCAAAAATTCAGAATTAATAACATTTCCGTTTTCATAAGTATTAAAAGTATCACCACCCAAAACACTGAACATTGAAAGTCGCAATCCGTAGTTAATCATCAATTTTTCTATTATTTTAAAATCATCATTGACGTAAAAAGCATTTTCCCATGAATATCTCGGATTTCTAGGAAAACTGCTCACACTTGTTCCAGATGCACTACTAGGCGAAATCGTATGGTAAATGGATTGTAATCCAAACCGTACTGAATGTCTGTTACCCGCAAACCAAGTGAAATCCTGCTTAAAATTCCAATCTTCAATTTTAGAATCAAGTCCGAAAGTATTGTTATTACTACTCAAACTGACGTTGTAATTATAATTGCTGTAAATGAATGAAGTATTCGAAAATAATTTGCTGGTAATAATACTGTTCCAGCGTAATGTTGCGGTGGTATTTCCCCAATCGGTTGCAAAAGTATCGCCCAAACCAAGAACATCTCTCCCGAAATATCCAGATAAATATAATCGGTTATTATCATTGATCTGATAATTGGCCTTTAAATTCAAATCGTAAAAATAGAGTTTGCTGTCCTTAAAATCATCAGTTGTTTTTAAAAAGATATCTGCGTAAGTTCGTCTTCCGGAAACGATAAAAGAGGATTTTCCCTTTTGAATTGGCCCTTCTACACTCAATCGACTGCTGATTAAACCGATCCCACCCGTCACATTGTAATCTTTATTGTTTCCGTCTTTCATTTTCACATCCAAAACAGAAGACAATCGACCGCCATATTGAGCCGGACTATTTCCTTTAATAATACTAGCATCTTTCAACGCGTCACTATTAAATGTACTGAAAAACCCAAGTAAATGCGAAGCGTTATAAACCGGTGCTTCATCCAAAAGAATCAAATTCTGATCACTCGCTCCTCCTCTCACACTGAAGCCACTGCTTCCTTCACCATTACTTTTGATCCCTGGTAAAAGCTGAATCGTTTTCATCACATCTTTTTCGCCAAAAAGAACAGGTAGTTTTTCAATTTGTTTAATGCTCAAAGTTTCTGTTCCCATTTGTGCCGTGGAAAGATTCTTGTCCTTTTTTACAGCAGAAATCACCATTTCATCAATTGTTGAGGTCTTTTCCTCATCTTCCTGACTTAATTCAATATTGAGTTTCAGGTTCTCTTCAACATTGAGAATTTGCTGAAAATCCTTGAAGCCTGAATTGGAAATCATCAACGTATATGAACCTTTTGGAAGAGAAAGTGAGTAAAATCCATATTCATTAGCATTGATCGAAATTGTTGGATCTTCGGCAACCTTCACAGCAACGCCAATGAGTAATTCGCCATTTCTTTGATCTTTAATTGTACCGCTTACCGAATAATTCTGCTGTGCTAAAACAATGGTGCTAAAACAAACTGCCGCAATGGAAGCTGCAAGTTTAAATGATGATATTTGCATTGAGGTGTGTTACGCCGTAAAGATATAATTTTACCACTCCAAAAAGAAAGACCCGCAAGATTAAATTTTGGGTTTAGTCTTTGTTTTGCAAACCTATTTTTCAATAATTAGCACCTATTGAAGCCCGGTAACGTCCACCTACTTCATATCTTCGTTTAGCCAACCACAGCATAAATTTGACACAAAATAAAGCTCAGCCTTATGGATGATATCAAAAATAAGCACTATGATTCTTATCCGATTTCTTTTCTTTTTTAACCAACAGAAAACAATAAAAAAAATAATTTACTATTTAATTTATTCTAGTTTGAATGAATTTGTACGATTACTTCCCGATACAAAACTTAGAAAAAATATTTCCCAGCACCTCATCATTGCTAAACTCCCCAGATATTTCCCCCAGATATTCCAAAGCATTTCTCAATTCATAAGCAAGAAGTTCAGTAGTAATTTGGGAAGTGACAGCCTTTTCCACTCTTTCCACAGAATCCAAAGATTTCTTCAAAGCTTCAAAATGGCGTTGATTCGTAATAATCACATTATTTTCTTCAGATTTTAAATGCTCTACAAAAGATGACAATTCATTTTTAAGATCATGAATATTCTGATTTTCCACAGCCGAAATTTTAATAAAATCGAAATCAGAAGTGATCTCTTTTCGGAAAGCTGATTCTACAAGATCATATTTTGTAGGCAAAACTTCATCTATTTTTGTAGCACAGATAATGACTTTTAGATCGTTTCTTACCAATGGCTTCAAGATTTCAAAATCTTCCGAAAAATCTTCCGTTGAAGCATCAGCTAAATAAATTAAAACGTCAGCAGAATCTACTTTTTCTTTGGCTTTTTTAACTCCAATTGCTTCTATCTCGTCAACCGTTTCACGTAATCCTGCTGTATCTATTAATCGGAAAGCATTACCTTTTATGTGCAGGATTTCCTCAATTGTATCTCTTGTTGTACCTGCAATATTACTTACGATTGCTCTTTCTTCTTTCAGTAAAGCGTTTAGTAAAGTAGATTTTCCGGCGTTTGGTTTTCCGATGATAGCGACTGCAGTTCCATTTTTGATGGCATTTCCATATTGGAAACTGTCAATTAAAGAAGTCAATTTAACTTCAATTTTGTTAAGTAATTGATTCAAGGCGGTTCTGTCAGCAAATTCCACATCCTCTTCTGCGAAATCAAGTTCAAGTTCTATCAATGAAGTGAAATTCAATAAATCTCCTCTAAGAATTGAGATTTCCTGAGAAATACCGCCTTTCAGCTGATTAAGGGCTACTTTTCTGGATGCTTCGTTATCAGATGCGATTAGATCGGCAATAGATTCTGCCTGAGAAAGATCTATCCTTCCGTTCATAAAAGCACGCATCGTGAATTCGCCGGCTTTTGCCATTCTTGCTCCATTTTTAATCAAAACTTCCAGAATTCTTTTAGCAATATAAGGTGACCCGTGAAAGGAAATCTCCACAGAATTTTCTGTAGTGAAGGTTTTCGGAGCTTGAAAAATAGAGACCATCACCTCATCTATCACTTCATTTTCTTCTTTGATAAAACCATAGTGAACCGTATGAGAATCTGCTTTTTCAAGATTTTTACCTTCAAAGATTTTATTCACGATTTCAAAAGACTGTTCTCCAGAAACTCTGATGATTCCAATAGCGCCTATTCCGTTTGCTGTGGCCAATGCACAGATTGTATCTTGATTCATTTTACAAAAATAATATTTGGGAAAATTTTAATGAGTTTAATTAACAGATTTTTTTCTATTTTCTAAAATTTCGTACAGATTTGTCTTTGCCCATTCTGTAATATTGGCAATTAACGGATAAAAATCTTCTCCTAATTCCGTCAATCGATATTCTACTTTTGGAGGAACAACAGGATAAACTTTTCTACTGATAAGACCATCTGTTTCCAAAGATTTCAAAGTTTGGGCAAGCATTTTCTGAGAAATATCGCCTATCAGTTTATTGATTTCATTGAATCTCAAAACTTCATTTTCTTTAAGAATTAATAAAATTAAAATAGACCATTTTTCCCCGATTCTGTCCAGAACCAATCTTATCGGGCAACTTCCGTTATTAAAATATTTACTTTTTTCAATTTCTAATTCGTTCATTTTCAGCATTAATTACTTATAAGTTACTTAATTCCCGACAAGTGCGTTCTTGTTTTGATGTGACAAAGATAATACTTTTGCTCTCCAAAAGAGAGTAACTTTATAAAATATACTAAAATGAGTAACGTATTAATTATTTTGGCGCACCCAAATTTCACTGCGTCCAATGCCAACAAGGCATTATTAGAAAACATTTCCATCGAGGAAAATGTAATTGTTCATAATATCTATGAAGCTTATCCAGATGGGAAAATTGATATAGCAAAAGAACAGGAACTTATCTCAGAACATTCAAGAATCATTTTCCAGTTTCCGACTTATTGGTTCAATGCACCTGGATTTTTAAAAACCTGGATAGACGAAGTTTTTTCATATGGCTGGGCTTATGGACCGAATGGAACAGCACTAGTAGAAAAGGAATTCGGGATCGCAACTACAACTGGAGGTGTTAAAGAATCTTACCTGCAAAATGGAGAAAAAGGTTTTACCGTTGATGATTATTTGACACCAATTAGCGGTTCTATAAAATACACAGGAGCAAAATACATTGGCCAAATTAATCTTAATGACAGCCACAATCTGACAGATGAAAATGTAAAACCAGCGCAGGAACTTTACAAAAATCTGATTTTTAATTAATTTTATAGAAGCAGAAATTCTGCTTCTATATTTTTATTATGAAAAAACCTTCAAAAATTGATCTTTGAAACTTCCGGAGACTTCAATTTCTGTATTATCAGAAAGTGTTGCAGTTCCACTTTTATGATAAGATTTCACAAAATTAGTATTGATAATGTGCGACCGATGAACCCTCACAAAAGGATGTTCCAGCAAATCATCAAAATGTTTCAGAAAACGACAGACCATTTTTTTTGTATTGTTATTCAAATAAACCTGTGTGAAATTTCCGTCCGCTTGTAACCTAACAATATCTTCAGTTTTCACGACATCGAATCCTTGCAAAGTCGGTAAAATCAACTGTTGTTTTTCTGGTTTTAGCTTCAGATTTTCCAAAAGAATTTTATTGCGATTCAGCTCTTCTTTGTTTTCTAAACTTTCCGATACTTTATTGACAGCTAAAATAAGCTCCTGAATATCAATTGGTTTTAAAATATAATAACTTGCGGATTTGTTTAATGCCTGCAGAGAATATTCGGAAAATGCAGTGATAAAAATCGTTTCGTAAGTGTATTCTTTCGTTGCTTCCAAGACATCAAAAGCATTTCCAAAGGGCATTTCTACATCCAAAAAAACCAATTGCGGCTGCAATTCTGCAATCATCGGAACAGCTTCTTTAATATTTTCTGCTTCACCCAGAATCTCAACTTGCGGACAATATTTGGAAAGATAATTCCTTAGAACATCTCTTGCAATTTTCTCGTCATCTACTAAAATTGATCTGATTTTCATTTTTTATCGTGCATATTTATCTCTACCAAAACTCCATTTTCGGAATCATTTATGGAGCAAGTGATATTTTTTTTATACAAATCATTCAAAAGCCGAATACGTTCCAGCGTATTTTTCATTCCGCGTCCTTCTCTGTTTTTTTGGTGATCAGTTTTTTGTTTTTTACTTTCTTCGATTCCGATTCCGTTGTCTTCTATCGTGATTTTTAGGTAATCATTTTTAGTTTCGAAATTAACTTTCAAAAATCCCTTTTCCTTTCTGTATCGCAATCCATGCCAAATTGCATTTTCCAAAAACGGCTGAATCATCATTCCGGGAATTTGAAGATTTTGTTGATTCAAATTTTCATCAACTGTAATTTCAAAGTCAAATTTATCCGTAAAACGTGTTTTTTCTAAAGATAAATAGTTTTGAAGCAAATCCAATTCCTGATGAAAAGGAATAAAATCTTCTGCAGAATTTTCCATCACGCCACGCATTAATTTTGAAAATTTGGCCAGATATTGATTGGCTTCTAACTCATTATTAGTGGCAATAAACTGGTTGACAGAATTCAAACTATTAAAGATAAAATGAGGATTCATCTCTCTCCGAAGCGATTGTAAAGCGATTTTTTTGCTCTTAACCTGAACTTTTTTCAAAGTCCAAAATATAAATCCAACTAAAATTAATAATAAAAATAAAGCAGCAATTAAGCTATAATTAAAGATGTTTTTCTTTCTGATAAGTTCATCTTTCAGTTCTTTTTCCTTTTCCAGTTGAGAGATTTTGCTTTCCGTTTCTTCAAGAATTTTTGCATCTATCAAACTGCGGTCATTTTTTACAAGATGAGGTAATTTCCAAAGAAAATCCCGATATAATTTAATGGATAAATCTATATTCCCAGAGGTTTTATAAAGGCTATCCAACTTTCCTACACTTTTCTGAGCTTCCAAAGTATGACCCTTTTCTATGGAAATCTGATAGGCATTTCTGAATAAATTAATCGCTTCCTGTTTATCATTTTTTTGAAGATAAATATCTGCCAGTTCTTGAATTTGAGTTACTTTTTCCTGAGAATTTGTTTCTACAAAATCTTCCTTCAAAGCTTTCTTTTTGGTTTCAATCGCTTTATCGTAATCTTTTTTATCAGCATAAATTTCCGCTAGCTTTTTGTTGATTCCCAGGGCTTGTTGTGGTGCTTGATCTTTGGCAATCTCATAAGCATTATTCAGATTTTCTGCTGCTTTTGGAATGTTGTTTTGCTGCACATTGACGTCTGCCATTTGGGTGTAACTTGTTGCCAGATCATCGTTTTCTTTTCCTTTTAAGCTGATATCGATATTGTTTTGTATGGCTTCAGATTTCTTTTCAGCAGATGAGGAATTTAATCGTGAAACATCATTACTATTCAGAGCTTTACTTTTTTTGGTATAGCCAATGTTGGATGCTGTTTCGTAATTTTTGACGGCTGATTTTAGTTTATTTTGATTTTCCTGCGACTGAGCCAATTTTCGTGTCACTTTCTCAAGATTCTGTTTATCATTGAGTTTTTCGTAAATATTTTTTGATTTGGTGAGATATTCTTCACTCTTAGAAAAATTGCCGTCGTTATAGTAAGCTTCACCAATATTGTAATAAGAATCTGCTTTTGCGGCTTCATTTTTACTATCAAACGCTTTTTTCAGATTGGCTGTTTCTGCCTGTACTTCTTTGGTGACAGAATTATTAGCCTGAGAATACAATCTGTTCCCAAAAATCATCATCAAAGCAAACAAAAGAAACTGAATCTTTTTCATAAAACAAAGATAAACATATATATAAACAGCAAAAAACGATTCACCAAGTGAAAACCGGGATTCACCAAGTTAAGGTTTTTAAGGATTAGATGACGAGTAAGTTTGCAGTATAATTTAAAATTAATCATTATGAAAAAAACAATTTTTATAACCATCTTATCTTCTTTTAATTTAATGATTTTTGGGCAAGCTTCCGGGAATATTAATTACAGAACCATTAGTGATTTTTCACAAAATTCAATCAATATAAATCCTCCAAGAAATGGAGAAATATCTATTAGCGTCAAAGGACTGGCAAATGTGAAAGCAGACCAATATGTAGCGATTTTCAGTCTTACACAAACGGGGAAAAACCAAGCAGAAGCCAGCCAGATTATTGATGAAAGAATATCGCAATCTCTAAAAGAAATTAAGATTCAAAAAAATGTGGAAGTGTTCACGGATATGATTTCGTTTGTGCCCGTTTACGATTATATTTCGGAGAAAAAAATATTTAGCAAAAGAACTTACAACGAAATTCCTAAAGGTTGTGAAATTAAAAAAAATATACACATCAAGTTTTCAAATCCGGAGCAACTGAATGACTTTGTGAAAATTCTTTCTCAAAACGAGATTTATGATTTGGTTCGTGTAGATTATTATTCCACGACTCTTGATACAGTGAAAAAGGAAATTTCTACCAAAGCAAAAGCATTGCTTTCAGAAAAAATGAAGAGTTATGAAGGGATTTCCGGGCAGACTTTCATTAATGATGAAAAAACATTTTCTGATGGTTTTATGATCAAACTTCCTGTGGAAATGTATAAATCCTATGAAGCTTATAACAGCAATTCTCTTGATATTAAGCGTTCTGAAAATGTAAATCAAGCTTCGAAAAGTAATACAATTTATTATCAACCGATATTCGATAGGGAATTTGATTTTGTTATTAATCCTGTGATTTTGGAGCCTGTAATTCAGGTAATGTACGAGGTGAAAATGACCATTAATAAAAAACAAAACACTAAAGAATATGTAATTATTACATCAAATGGTGATTTAAAAAATTTGAATATTCCTAAATAAAATCAATTCACCAAGTGAAAACTGCTATTCACCAAGTCTGAAAAATTTGACTTTTCCTTTCGGCTAATTTTACTTTAGAAATCAATAAATAACAAACTTATGAAACCCTATTTTTTAATATTAATGTTCTCTTTTTCATTTTTGAAATCTCAGGAAATAAAAAAAGAAATCGATGTAAAACAAGCAACCGTTTTTCTACAAGGTGCAAAAGTTTTTGGAAGCACCAATGTGAGTCTTAAAAAAGGAAGAAACACAGTGAAGATCATCAATCTTCCAAATGATCTGAATGAGAATACTTACAAAATAAATCTGGAGAAAAATACAACTCTTCTTTCCATAACACCTCAAAATAATTTTCTGAAAAACGAGGAATTATCTGATGGCGAAAAGAAATTAAATGACGAAAAAAAGAAACGTCAAAGACAGGTGAATCTTTTGGAAATTCAAATCAAAAATCTAGCTGGTGAGCAAAAAATCATTAATGACAATCTAAAAGTTTCTACAAATGACAAATCTACGCCGCAAGAACAACTTATAAAGCTAACCGAATTTTATAGAAAAAGAATGCTTGAGATTGATAATCAGATCTTTTTATTGGATGAACAAAAATCTGTCATTGATGAAAGTATTGCCAAAATCGACAAACAATTTTCTGAAGAGCAAACCCATAAAAATCAAAACACAAAAGAGCTTTTGCTGGAAATCCTTGCTGACAATGAAATGAATCTCAATCTTGGAATCAGTTATATTGTTGCCAATGCAGGCTGGGTTCCGTCTTACGATTTGCGAGCGGTATCAACCAAAAAACCTTTGGAGATTGTTTATAAAGGGAAAATTTACCAAAAAACGGGACAAGACTGGAACAATGTCAAGCTATTTGTTTCCACTTACAAACCGTCTTACAATCAAAACAGACCGATTTTGTCACCACTTTATGTTGCAGAATACACACCTTATAGTTCTGAAAATGATAAAAAAGGTTATGTACAAAAAGCCAAATCTTCTGCTGCGGAAATATCCAATTCTTTTCAGTTGCGCGATGATATTTCAAGTCAAATTCCAACAGCAACAGTTTCTGACAGTCAGATGAATGTACTGTATGAATTGAATTATAACCAAACAATTGTGAGTCAGGAAAAAGAACAATACGTCATTCTTGATAAAAAACAAGTGGAAGCTACTTACAAATACCACAGCGTTCCGAAGTTGAACAATCAGGTTTTCCTAATGGCTTTTGTTAAAAACTGGCAAAATCTCAACCTCATTTCGGGAGAAGCTAATATTTATTTTGAAGACAACTACATTGGAAAAACCAATATTACAGCCAATTATTTAAAAGATGAATTTCCAATTTCTTTGGGTGTAGACGAAAGAATTATAGTGAAAAGAATAAAACTGGAAGACAAAACGTCTCATAAAACCTTCAATTCCAACAAATGGGAAACAGAATCTTTCCAGATTAGCATCAGAAACAACACCAAAGAAAATATTGAATTGGAAATTCTGGATCAATTACCAATCAGCGAGAATTCCAAAATTTCTGTGAAAGCTTTAGAAATCGGAAACGGAAGTTTGGACGAAAAAACCGGAAGTATACTTTGGAACAGAAAAATAGCAAGCGGAGTATCAGAAAAAATCAATTTCTCTTACGAGGTGAAATATCCGAAGGAAATGCAAATCAATTATTATAGCAGATAATTAGTTTCAAGATAATATCACTTGATGACTAGTTTTATAAAAAGCGGTTCAGAAATTCTGAGCCGCTTTTTTATAAAGCAAGCTTAGCTTTTATTCGACTTTAATTGCAATCTGATTTTGGCTATTTACATTAATTAATTGACAACAACATAAATTTAAAATCCCCAAAAACTCCATTGTTCACCATTATAAACAGCCAGGGTTTTTATACCCCCGTTATTAATCAAAGTCATGGTTCCCGGAGCAGGATTGATAATATTCTGATAAGACGATGTAATTGGTAAAACCATTGCTTTCGTTTCGGATTCTAAAACCAAGATTCCATCAGCAGTAGAAGTATTACTTCCAATTACTGTTTTTGCACCAGTATTCTCTTTTGCAACTGGTTGTATTGTCAAATAAGAGGAAACGTTGCTTGGCTGTACACTTAGATCCACCCAGGTTGTTCCGGTATAGTATTTTACTTTCGCAGCTGTAGGTGTACTTGCATCCAAAATGATACTCCCGGGCGTTGTGATAGCTGTCTTATCCGTAACATAAGGAAGTATAAGCCCTCGGTTCCCTAGATTTGCAAATTCCATCAAAACAGATGTTTTGTCTGAAGCTGTTCCTATTGCATCTCCAAAGATGACCTGAGCTAATAAACTGGATTTTAAAATTAAAAGTATTAAAACCGAAAATATCTTTTTCATTATGGGCAGGTTTTTTTATTATAGCATTTCCAACCAATTGTGGAATTTACATACACCTTCAAGCAGTTTTCTGTAGTATCATAAACCATCATTCCTTCAACAGGATTTGTAATATTCGTAAGATTAGCTGTGGAAGTTCTTGTAATAACAAATGGCTTTTTCGTGGATTCCAATGCTAAATAACCACCTTTTCTTACCATTGGCCAATTATCATTAGATGCTTCCGAACCTGCGCGCCCAAGAGAAGTAATGCCTGTTTTTGTATCTAAAGGCGTTCCTGAGGTTATGCCGTTTTCCAAACAATATAGAGAAAGAGAATTTGTACTGTAAGCGGAGAAAGCAACATCACTATCTCCAGACAAAACCTGCACAAACTTTACAGCATTGGTATAATTGGACAATGTAATCCCAAAATCACTCAATTTAAAAGTTAAAACCCGGATATCTCTTGTAGTTCCGGAGAATCCACTCCCTGTATTGTAACCATGCGGGCAATTACCTGCATAATAGAAACTCCAAAGTGCTTTTCCAGAAGGTGTGACAGTAGAAAAATTGACATCTTTCTGCACACCGATGGTATTTCCGGAAGCATCCGTAAATTTAAAAACATCAAAAGTTGTACTTGGTTCTCCCACTTGGGTTACAATGATATCAGGAATATCATCACTAATACAGCTTGGATTAATATCTGCCAGTACATTCACATAAAATGTCAAATCTTGCTTCGGAATATTGAAAACTGCAGTACTCAGATCTAAACCATTAAGCCCATCTCTTAAATAATATCCTAATGACGTATCACAACTAAGAGAGGGAGTATTGGTCTGATTCTGCAGTACTCCATTCACATATCGTGGTATTCCAATAAGAAAATTCTGGCTTGTATTGAGAGTATTAAAGGAAGTAGGAAATGCTCTATAGTTCTCATTCACATAACTTACTCCGTTAGCGGTCAACCTTGCATTGTTGACACCAGTTGCATATGTAAGCCCTCCAACAGTAAGCCCTAACAAATTATTGGTATCCTGAGCTGTAACATAAGTAGCTGTGTTATTTTGAGAAGTCCAATAATTATTGTAATCTCCAAAAATAGCGGTAGGTCTTAGTTGAGAATAAAAAAAACTATTAGAAAAAATAGTTAATAAAAAAAATAACTTAGTTGTTAAAATCCGATTCATTTATCAAAATTGTTTTTAGGATTTTGATTCTTTACATTTATTACGCCTTACAAACTTATGAAAAATTAAACAATCAATTAATTAAAGTCATATTAAATCATTATTACTATGATATTTATCATTTTATTATTAAACATAAACAAATAATGATATGAAAACAATAATTTAAATATATAGGTATTAATTTAAAAAACGACAAATCAATTACAACTTGTAATCCTTATCTTTGCACGAAATTTTTTAAGACAATGAATGCATTTATAGAAGAACTGAAATGGCGCGGACTTTTTTCTGATATGACGCCGGGAACGGAAGAACAACTTGATAAGGAATTGACGAAAGCCTATATCGGATTTGATCCTACAGCAGATTCTTTGCATATCGGAAGTCTTATTCAAATCAAAATTTTGGCACATTTCCAACAGCACGGTCATCAGCCGATTGCTTTGGTTGGTGGTGCTACGGGAATGATTGGCGATCCTTCAGGGAAATCTGCCGAAAGAAACCTCCTTAGTGAAGAGACTCTACTCTATTATGTAGATTGTCTTAAAAATCAATTATCAAGATTTCTGGAATTTGATGGTGATGGTGATAACAAAGCAATTCTTGTCAACAATTACGATTGGATGAAGAATTTCACTTTCCTTGATTTTGCAAAGAATATTGGAAAACACATCACTGTGAATTATATGATGGCGAAAGATTCTGTGAAAAAACGTTTCTCCGGAGATTCCGGTGTTGACGGAATGAGTTTTACAGAATTCACTTACCAACTTTTACAAGGTTATGATTACCTTCACCTGTACCAAAACGAAGGCGTGAAGCTTCAAATGGGCGGCTCTGATCAATGGGGAAACATAACAACCGGAACAGAATTGATTCGTAGAAAGGCAAGAGGCGAAGCATTTGCTTTAACCGTTCCATTAATTACTAAAGCTGACGGATCCAAATTCGGGAAATCAGAAAGTGGAGAGAATTACTGGCTTGATGCAAAGAAAACCTCGCCTTACAAATTCTACCAATTCTGGTTGAATGCAACTGATACAGACGCAGAAAGATTTATCAAATTCTACACTTTCCTTCCAAAAGAAGAAATCGAAGCTTTGATTGATGAACATAAAACTGTCGCTCACGAAAGAAAACTTCAAAAGAAACTTGCAGAAGAAGTTACAATCTGGGTTCACGGAAAAGAAGAATACGATAAAGCGGTAAAAGCTTCCAACATTCTTTTTGGACAATCTACAGCGGAAGATTTAATCAGCTTGAATCAGGAATTATTCCTTCAGGTTTTTGATGGCGTTCCTCAAAAAGAATTGTCAAAATCAGAAGCAATTGGAACTAATATCGTTGATTTGATTTCTGAAAAAACAGGTTTTCTTAAATCTAAAGGTGAAGCTAAAAGAGAACTTGCAGGGAACTCGATTTCTATTAATAAAACTAAGGTTGGTGAAGATTATTCTGTTTCTGAAAGTGACTTGATAGATGGAAAATTCTTACTCATTCAAAAAGGAAAAAAGAATTATTTCATCGTTTCTGTAAATTAAACAGAGAATTACAAACCACGAATCACAGCAGCCCGACTTGAGTGGAAATCCTTTTTTTGCAGATGGAAAAGCCTAGGCAAAAAAGATTGGGAACGGAAGGCGGAAAAGCTGCCCAAATAAATTATATCATATGGACTTACAATATCTCGTAAGAGAACCTCAAAATATTACGCCGGAAACGCCCGTTTTATTTCTTATTCACGGTTATGGAAGCAATGAGCAAGATCTTTTTAGTTTTGTTCCGACTTTGCCAGAAGATTGGTTGGTTGTAAGTTTTCGCGCGCCGAGAGATGCAAACAATGGCGGATATGCCTGGTTTGATATTGATTTTATGAATGAAGAGAATTTCCTCGATGAACCTCAAGCTGAAGAAGCTGTAAAACAGGTTTTGGAGAACATTATGAAAGTCTCAAACCATTATGGACTGACGAATAACAAAACGCATCTTTGCGGTTTCAGCCAAGGTGGAATGATTGGTTATTCGTTGGCTTTGCATTATCCTGAATTGTTTTCTAAAGTAGCTCTGTTAAGTACTTTTCCGGAAGACAGATTATTGAAGAATATTGTAAAAGACAAGAAAAAACTGGAGCATTTGAGATTCTTCATTTCGCATGGAACAGACGATGCCGCAATTCCATTGGAATGGGCAAAAAAAGGAGCAGAATTATTATACGACCTGAGCGCTTATTTTTCTTTCCGAGAATATATGGCGGGACACGGCGTGAATCAGAAAAATTATATGGATCTGATGGAATTCTTTAAGAAATAATCAGATTTAATAAAACTAAAATCCCGATCAATAATTAAATGATCGGGATTTTTTTATGTGAAATTTTCAATGCTGAATTATTCTAAATTCTAACATCTAAACTCTAATTTCTAATCTAAGAATTCATCAAGTCTTCAATTTCTTCAACGGTAATCGGAATATTTGCCATCAAATTGAATGGTGTTCCGGAAGATTGAATCACATAATCGTCCTCAATTCTAACTCCAAAACCTTCTGCCGGAATATAAAATCCTGGTTCATTTGTGAAAACCATATTTTCTACAAAATCATCAGTAAGAATTCCATAATCATGCGTATCCAATCCCATATGATGAGAAGTTCCGTGCATCATAAACTTTTTATATGCAGGCCATTTTGGATCTTCATTCTGCACATCAGCTTTATCAATTAATCCTAATTGCAACAATTCTGCAGTGTAAACCTCGCCCATTTCTTTATGGAATCTGTACCAGTTATTTCCTGCAACAAGACGCTGTTCTGCTTCCACTTTACATCTCAAAACCGAGTTATAAATTTCTTTTTGTCTGTCAGAATATCTTCCATTTACAGGAATTGTACGAGTTAAATCACTTGAATAATTTGCATATTCTGCACCAACATCCAGAAGAATTACATCGCCATCTTTACATTGCTGATTGTTTGCGATATAATGAAGAACATTGGCACTATTTCCACTTGCAATGATTGGCGTATAAGCAAACCCTTTACTTCTGTTTTTTACAAATTCGTGAATCAGTTCCGCTTCAATTTCGTATTCCCAAACATTTGGTTTGATAAAACTTAACAGTCTTCTGATTCCTTTTTCCGTGATATTACAGGCATTTTGAATCAATGCTAATTCTTCCGGTTCTTTGATGCTTCTCAAACGCTGAAGAATTGGATTGCTTCTTTTGTAATTGTGCATCGGAAAATCAGCTTGTACTTTTTTGATGAAACGATCTTCTCTCAGCTCAGTTTCAACACTATTTCTGTAATGTTCATTTTTATTAAGATAAACATTTTCAGCTTCATACATTAGGTTTTTGAAAACTTTATCAAAATCTGTTAACCAGTAAACTGTTTTGATTCCGGAAGTTTCAAAAGCCTGTTCTTTATTCAGTTTTTCGCCTTCCCAAACTGCAATATGATCGTTGGTTTCTCTTAAAAATAATATCTCACGATTTTCTTCAAGATAAGCATCAGGAAAAATCACCAAAATACTTTCTTCCTGATCTACTCCACTCAGATAAAAAATATCACGATGCTGTTGGAAAGGCATTGTAGAATCTGCACTTATTGGATAGATATCATTGGAATTAAAAACTGCTAAAGATTTTGGTAATAATGAATCAGCAAATTTCTTTCTGTTTTTTACGAATAATGAACTTGGAATCTGTTCGTATTTTGTTGTCATTTCTAAATTTTATTTTAATTAAATATTTCTTCCTAAATAGAAAAGAAAGGTTAAAAAAGAGTTTCAAATTTACAAAACCTTGAAAGATTAAATTTAAAATTGAACCTTAAATTTTTCATAAAGTAAGATTTAACATAATATTGCGTTTTAATTTATATATATTTGAGATTCCATAAGCCTTTAGATGAAAACTACCTATAAAATCATACTCGTTTTTTCTCTGATTATCTTGAGTATTTTAAGCTACAAAGTCAGTTCTAAAAAAATAAAATCTGATATTAATTTACCTGAACCTAAGCTTAATTTCAATTTCTATAACGATATCGAGTATAAAAATAATTCTCTGAAGCTGGATATTTATCAGCCAAAAGTACCAAGGAAAGGAAAATCTCCAGTCGTAGTTTACATTCACGGTGGTGCTTGGGACAAAGGTGACAAAACTATGATCAGGAAGAATTTCAGAGAATATATCCTGCAAGAATTACTTGAAAATCATTTTACGGTTATCAGCATCAATTACACCTTACTAAATAAAGAAACACATCTTGAAAAACCATTACAGGACACAAAAGATGCTTTAAAATGGATACAGGAAAATGCTGAAAAGTATAATCTGGACACCAAAAACATGGGAATCTGGGGCGGTTCCGCAGGTGCACACATTGCTTTATTAACAGCTTACAACCAAGACATTACAAAAAATAATTCAGAATTAATATATCCGAATTTGAAATATGTGGTCGATTTCTACGGGCCAACAGACCTTAATGAGCTTTTTAAAACTGAAGCAAACACACTCTTATTAGATTTCTTCAAAGTTTATTCGCCTACACGATTTAAAACCAGACAAGAAAAAATAACACAATTAACCGGTTTTGATATTAATACCAACAAGGCAGAAGTCGTTAAGAAATCCGCAGAATTCTCACCTATTTCTTACATTTCCAAATCTACTGTCCCAACATTAATTTTTCACGGAACCGAAGATACTGTAGTAAATTACGCACAGTCACAACAATTGGAAGAAGCGCTGAAGAAAAACAAAATTCCACATCAGTTACACACGGTGGAAAATGCAAAACATACCTTTGGAAACATCACTCTGAATGAAGCCAAAGATGTCTCAAAGAAAACCGTAGATTTTATTAAATCCCATACGACCTATGAAGATTAATTGCTTTATTTTCAGAAGATTATTTTCAATCATTTCTATTCTGGCAATTGCAATAATGAATGCGCAAATCACGTTCAAAATCACTCATATTCCGCAAAATACAAAGCAGAATTCTAGATTCTTTTTAGCTTCAAATCTTAATAACTGGAAAGCTGACAATTCTGATTTTGAATTCAAGAAAAATTCGGAAGGCATTTACACATTAATAATTCCTTCTCAAACTCAAAAAATCGAATATAAGATCACGCGAGGAAGTTGGGATTTGTCTGAAACTGATGAGAAAGGAAACTCTATTTCAAACCGAATTTTAGAAAATACCGAAAAAGGACAAACTGTAGAATTACAAATCCAAGGCTGGAGTTCTTCGAAAGAAAAAAAACATACAACAACTTCTAATGTAAAAATTTTGAGTGAGAAATTCAATATTCCTCAACTTAAAACGACTAGAAAAATCTGGATTTATCTCCCACCTGACTATGAAAATTCTAAGAAAAAATATCCGGTTGTTTATATGCACGACGGGCAAAATCTATTCGATGATTTTACGAGTTTTTCGGGAGAATGGAGTGTAGATGAGACTTTAAATGAAATCTTTAAAGAAACCGGAAAATCTGCAATTGTAATAGGAATAGATAATGGCGGAGAAAAACGATTAGCTGAATATTCGCCTTGGAATAATGAAAAATACAAGACAACAGGCGAAGGCGATCTTTATGTAGAATTTCTTGCAAAAACATTGAAACCTTATATTGATAAAACTTACAGAACCGAAAAGCAGGCTTCGAAAACTATCATTCTTGGAAGTTCTATGGGTGGATTGATTTCGCTTTATGTTTCTGCAAAATATCCGAATGTTTTTGGAAAAGCTGGGATTTTCAGTCCGGCATTTTGGTTTGTTTCTAAGGATTTGAATCAATATTTGAATATCAATAAAAATAATCTCAAAAATTCTAAATTCTATTTTGTGGCAGGGAAAAATGAAGACGAAACGATGGTTCCTGAAATAGAAAGTGTTGATAAATTATTATTGAAAAAATCTGTTCCGGAAAAAAATATCATTGTTAAAATAGATGAAGACGGAACACATTCCGAAAGTTACTGGAAACGAGAGCTTAAGGCTTCACTGATTTGGTTATTGAATTAAAAAATTATTTTGAAACACTGAGCTGTCGCAGCCCGGCTTGAGCGGAAATCCTTTTTTGAGGCTGGAAAAGCGAAGGCAAAAAGATTGGGAGCGGAAGACGGATAAAGCTGCCCAAATCAATATAAATTCTGAAAGCTGTTTATGCTTAAATGTAAATCAAAACAAAAACACTAAATTTGCAACATTTATGGAAAGTAACAGACAACGAAAAGTAGCGCAGATCATTCAGGAAGATATGGCGGAAATATTCCGCAAACAGGCATCAGAAAGCAAACAGAGCTTTATGGTTTCGGTTTCTGACGTGAAAGTAACACCGGATCTCAGTATCGCAAAAATATATCTCAGTATTTTTCCTGCAGAATTGCGTAAACCAATTATGAAGGAAATCAACACCAATAATTCTTTTTATCGTAATTATATTGGACAGAAAATGTCTAAACAAGTGCGTATTATCCCTCAATTAGCCTTTTATATAGACACAAGTCTGGACGATGTAGAACGCATCGAAAAAGAATTGAAAGGCGAAGGCGACAATCCAATTCTTTAATTTTTCACGAGTTTGAAAAATGCTTTTTACATAGCATCGCGATACCTGATTTCTAAAAAAGGAAGCACAGCGGTTACGTTTATCACGTGGTTGGCGGCTTTTGCAATGGTAGCAGCTGTGGCGGCAATGTTCATTATTATTTCAGTTTTTTCCGGTTTGGAAGAACTGAACAAAGATATGATTGCAAATCTGCATGCGGATCTTACAATAAAAAGCAAAACAGGAAAAGTTCTTCCTGATATTGATAAAATAAATAAATCACTGCGAAGCAATTCCGACATTACCAATTTTTCCAAAGTGATTGAAGAAAAAGTCTATCTCGGTTACAAAGACAATGGCGAGATTGCTTATCTGCGTGGTGTAGATTCTGCTTACACTTCTGTAAATCCTATCAACGAAAGTATTTTCTACGGGAAATATCCGGATTTCAAATATAATAATGAAGTTATTATGGAGAATGGACTGGACAACAGATTGTCTCTTCCGGTAAACTCAAGTCAGGATTTTGCAACGATTTTGATGCCTAAACCTGGGAAAGGAATTATCCAGCAGAAGAATGATATTTTTAACAAAAAAGACATTTACGTGAGTGGGATTTTTCCGGGAAACGATCAACTTGACAATTACATTATTGCTCCGATAGATTTGGCTCAGGAACTTTTGGGACTTCCAAAATCGGCTTGTTATCAGATTGTCATTAAGCTTAAAAATCCTGCAAATTCAGAATTGGTAAAGTCAAATCTAATGAAAGAGTTTGGAGATAAGATTACCGTCAACACAAAATCTGAGGAAAATGCAGCATTCTGGAAAATGATCAATACAGAAAAACTGATGATCTATTTGATTTTCGGATTGGTAATTTTCATTACAACTTTTAATTTGGCTGGTGCGATTACAATTCTTCAGCTTGATAAAAAAGAGCAGGCAAAAGCATTGATTGCATTAGGATTCAGTAAAAAAGATTTAAGATTAACTTATTTCTTCACAGGATTATTGATTGTTTTCTTTGGCGTTTTATGCGGACTCTTAATTGGTTCTGTGATTTGTTTCACTCAGATTCAAACAGGATTTTTCAAGGCAAGTGAAAGTTTGGCTTTTCCTGTTAAAATTGAAGTGCTCAATTATCTTGTAGTTTCTGGAGTTGCTTTATTTTTTGGAATCATCATTTCTTTCTTATTTTCTAAGATTAATAAAAGATACCTTATCGAAAAGTAATTAAATCTATTACTTAAAATAGCGTTAATAAACTGACTCAAGGAATATTAACAAAATATTATTTCATCTTAAATTTTACTTAAAAAAATTAATGATGAAAAATCAAACGAATTTAATCTTAACTTTACGGCCTAATTTTTTGAAATGAAAAAATCTATCCTAATTTTATTTGTTGGAATTTTTGGGTTTGCAAATGCCCAAGAACCAGCAAACTATTACAGTGCAGCAACCGGACTTACCGGATTTGCATTGAAAACCAAGCTTGGAGAAATCATTACTGCAGGTTACCAAACCAAAAGTTATGATAATCTTTACAACGGATATCCGACAACGGATACTGACAAATTCTATGAGAATGACGGCAGCGTTCTGGACATCTACTCCGAAAATCCAACAGGAACAGATCCTTACAATTACCAGCACGGTGTAAAGAAATGCGGAAACTACTCAGTAGAAGGCGATTGTTACAACAGAGAACACTCTATCCCTCAAAGTCTTTTCAACGAAGCCAGTCCAATGGTTTCTGACATCCAGCATATTTTGCCAACAGATGGTAAAGTAAACGGAATGAGAAGTAATTATCCGTATGGAAAAGTATCAAACCCTTCTTACACTTCTAAAAATGGTTCTAAAGTTGGACCGAATACATCTTCTGGATATTCAGGAACTGTTTTTGAACCAATCAATGAATTCAAAGGTGATGTTGCAAGAGTATTATTGTATTTCGTAACAAGATATCAGACAAGATTATCTGGTTTCTCCAGCGGAAATATTCTTAATACAAGCAATGTGAATCAAGGACTTACAACATGGGAATTAAATCTTATGTTACAATGGAATCAGCAAGATCCGGTTTCTGATAGAGAAATTATTAGAAACAATGCTGCTTACGCTTATCAGAACAATAGAAATCCATTCATCGATCACCCAGAATGGGTAACTGCTATTTGGGGCGCTGCACCGCTTGCTGTAGATGATGCTTCTTTTTCTAAAAACCTTAGTATTGCTCCAAATCCTGTAAAAGGAAATGTAATCAATGTAACAGGAGACAAAGATCTGAAGAAATTCAACAAAGCAATGATCTACAATATGGTTGGGCAAAACGTTCAAACGATTGAAAATCCTTTCCAAAACGGAAGCACAATTACACTTAACAATCTACCAAAAGGTGTTTACATCCTGAAAACAGGAGAATTAAACACTAAGTTCATTATTGAATAGTTAACTTAAATTTATTATACTCAAAAGACAGGAATTATTTTCTGTCTTTTTTTTATTTTACAATCATAATACTCTACTTTTAATTTATTATCAAATAAAATTATTTATTTAACATTAATTTTCAATCTATATTGTTAAGAACTAAATACTTTACTTTTCATAATAATTAATACCTTAGCCGCCCTAATTAATTTTAATGAAAAAAATAACTTTCCTTTTAGGACTTACGATTTCCACTTTAGGATTCTCTCAAGGTCCAACAGGCTATTACGACGGAACTACCGGACTTACTGGCTTTGCATTGAAAACCAAAGTAAGTCAGATCATCACCTCTGGGCATCAAGACAAAGGTTATAACTGGGCTGTATTTGCTTCTTCTGACAGAGACAAATACTATGAAAATGACAACAGCGTTTTGGATGTCTATTCCGAAAATCCAACTGGTGCAGACCCTTACAAATACACAATTGTAACAAACCAATGTGGAAGCTATAGTGGAGAAGCTTCTTGCTACAACAGAGAACATACGATTCCAAAATCAACGTTTGATGATAAAACACCAATGCATAATGATTATCACCACTTGTTGCCGACAGATGGCTATGTAAACGGAAAAAGAAGCAACTGGCCTTATGGAGAAGTTGGTACCGCAAGCTGGACTTCAAAAAATGGATCTAAATTAGGATCAAGTAAACTGAATGGTTACGGGGGAACAGTTTTCGAACCAATCAACGAGTTCAAAGGCGATATTGCAAGGATCTATTTCTATTTCGCAACACGTTATGAGAATAATATCCAGACTTTCGTATATGATATGTATGACGGAACTAAAACCAAAGTTTTTGCAGAACCTTTCTTAGCAATGTTATTGAAATGGAACCAGCAGGATCCAGTTTCTCAAAAAGAAATAGATAGAAATAATGCTGTTTATGCTTATCAAGGAAACAGAAATCCATACATCGATCATCCTGAATGGATTACTACAATTTGGGGCGCTGCACCGTTAGCAGTTGATGATGCTTCTTTCTCTAAAAATCTTACGATTGCTCCAAATCCTGTAAAAGGAAACACAATTGTTGTAACAGGAGATAAAGATCTTAAGAAATTCAACAAAGCGATGATTTACAATATGGTTGGACAAAACGTACAAACGATCGAAAATCCTTTCCAAAACGGAAACACAATCACACTTAAAAATTTACCAAAAGGAATTTATATTCTGAAAACCGGTGAACTGAATACTAAATTTATTGTTGAATAATACTCTTAATAAATTATAAAACTAAGGAAACAGTTGCTTTTGGCAGCTGTTTTTTTGTACCTTGAAATCTCAAAACCTTTATATAATGAGACCTAATCGATTATTCAAATTTTTATTCTTCACACTCATTCTCAACTCCCTCCTATTCTTCGCTCAGGAAAAACCATACTGGAAAGAAATTCAGGAATTTAAAAAACTGGATCAGCAAAACGGCATTCCGAAGAAACCGATTCTCCTGGTAGGAAGTTCGTCTTTCACGAAATGGACAGATGTAAGTGATTATTTTCCTGGGAAAACCATTGTAAACAGAGCTTTTGGAGGATCAAGATTATTAGATTTGAATAATTATGCTAATGAACTTCTCAATCCTTATAAACCAAAGCAGATTATCATCTACTGCGGAGAAAATGATGTTGCAATGGAAAATCCGACTGCAAATGAAGTTTTTGAAAGATTCAAAATATTCTTCGGAAAAATAAGAGCAAAATATCCCAAAGTTCCAGTTGCTTATGTCTCTATCAAATATTCACCAAGCCGCGAAAAGTTCTGGCCGATCGTAACAGAGGTCAATCAATTAATAGAGTCTTATCTTAAAACTCAAAAACGAACCAATTATATTGATATCACAAAGGTTATGAATGACGCAAATGGCAAAGTAAGAACAGACATTTTTCTGGACGATATGCTTCATATGAAACCCGAAGGTTACCAACTTTGGACAAAAATAATGGCGCCTTATCTTAAATAGTCTTCGAGAGCCTCAACTATATTTTCCAAATGCTTCGAGAACCTCAGCATGACAATTCGAATTTGTCAGTCTGAGGTTCTCGAAGACAATAAAAGAAAATTCCAGTTTTCTATTTGTATTTAGTCTAAATTACTTTATATTTGCAGATATGAATCAGCCAGTTATCGCTTTTAGAATTGCACCGCTTGCACCAGCATTTAGAAATACCGAAGAAATATATTGTGACAAGAAAAGTTGTTGTAAGAAATTCAAGAAAGGAAAACGCTGCAAAAAGTGTCCTGGTCGTGCAAAAATCAGCTAAACTTCATCCAGAGTATTATAGTAATCAATATTAAAAATATAATTAAAGAAACCAGTCTTTTAGATTTGGTTTCTTTTTTTTGAGGTTTTGGAAAGTTTCCAGAATTATTCAGATTAGGATTTTCATTATCAGAGTTTAGTTCCGAATCGGAAATTTCCGTAATTGTAATTCCTTGAACAATCGTCTTGTGAAGAACAGTATTCGTCGCATGGAGCAGAATCTGGAATTTTCCATGAGAATCAAATTCCTTAATTCTGATTGTCCGTTCGCCATTCGGTTTTTCTAATCCGAAAGGGACAATTTTCACAAGATCTGCATCGTAAGTATTCCAGTAGATAGTAATCTCTTCATTTTTCTGCGCACGGATTTTACTCGCCGAGAAGTTCTTGATTTTCGGAGGTAGAATACTTTTCACATTCCTTTGCTGACTGCCAAGATTCTGGTCGTAGATTATTTTTCTCTCAGGATTGGTGAGCGTTTCGTAAGCTTCCTTCACTTCTTTGAAACGGTCGGAGAAATAGTCATCATTCTCATTCTTGTCCGGATGGTATTTCAAGGACAATTTCCGATAGGCTTTTTTGATGTCTTCCGCAGAAGCATTTTGAGGAATCCCGAGAAAGTAGTAATAGTCCTTCACAAAACAAATTTAACGATTTCGCTGGTTTAAAAACAAAAAACGGAAAGCATAACTTCCCGTTTTTTCTAACAATTTAATTTAATTTCCTGAAAATTACTCCGCTTCAGCACTTCTGCGTTTGCAACATCCGTGTCCGAATTGTGTTCTCACTTTATCTTTCAGTGAGTTGTACTCCTCGTCATTCATCGTTCTGATTCTGTCTGCGAATCCGAATGGTGTTCTTTCCTTCACATCATATTCGTCAAAAATTCCTCTTACGAATGCTTTTCTTTTTTGTGCTTTTTTTGCGATAATTGCGATGCCGGCTAAACCTGCGATCGCTAAAATTCCTTTTTTCATTATTTTTAAAATTTTACGATTTACATTTAGGAAGACGCAATGTGACTTTGTTTACCTTAAATATTTTTTTGGGCGCCTTTATCCGTCTTCCACTCCCGCTTTTTTTGTCATTGCGAAAGAAGCGATGTAATCTGTTGAAAAATTTGTCAATCGCAATAACAAAAAAGAGCTCCGTTCAAGCCGGGGCGCGCTTCGCATAGTTGGAAGATTTGTCATTGAATCGTATATTTTAAACCAATTTTAATTAACTTAGTTTTTAAAGAAAAAACCTTTTGGTCATATGAATTATTTCGAAGAATTGGACAAACAAAAAAATTTACTTTTAACTAATATTTTTGAACCAGAAGAAAATTCTCTGCATTTAGAAATTGCAGTCTTAAAATTAGATGATGCAAAAGAGCTAATGATTGGTAATGTAATTCTTGGTTTAGCTAGAGAAGCCATAAATGATAATGAAAACATTTATAAAATATATTTCCCGTATTATATTGCTTACTCTGTAATTAATGAAAGCTTTGACACTAATGATTTGAGTAAAACTTACACAGGTGAAAAAATTAGAATTTACGATAAATCTAATTTTCTAAACTTTTTAAAATGCGAAACTTTTGCAACAGACGATTATTCTGGAAAATTCCTTCACTATAAAATTATAACACTCAATCACATCATCAATATTGCAAGTCAGGAAGAACCAATAATTGAAAAAATAAAATAACTTAAGCTTTGCGATTGCAAAGCTTAAGTTATTTTAATTGGTTTTCATAAAATCGAAAGCACCTTTCCTGAGATGGATTCCATATTCCAGCCAGGCTTTCATACAGGCGAGGAAATTAGCCCAACCTTCTGTTTGTCCGATTGCCCACTTGACGCCTTTTTCATCCATTTCGTGGCCTTCTTCTGATACTTTTACAATGGTATCGTTTTCGGAAAGTTTCTGTAATTCTATCGTAACAATTGACTTTGGATCCCAGATAAAAACAATCTTTTCATTTAGGATTATCTCTTTCACTGTCAACGGATAAGTGCCTTCAAACTCAGGAAATGACCAAAATATTTCTTTAGCAATTTCCATCTTTCCGGAACCTTTGGAAATGAAATAATTCTGCATTATTTCCGGATTCACAATGGCTTCAAAAACTTCTGAAACCGGTTTCTGAATTCCGATAGTTGCTTTTGCTGTTAGCTTTTCCATAAACTTATTTTATCCTTCGTAGCCGGAATCCTTACTAAAGTTTACCATCCAGTAAACACCGAATTTATCCTTGAAGCTTCCAAAATAATCGCCCCAAAACTGGTCTTCCATTGGCATTTCTACTTCGCCGTTTGCAGATAATGCGTTGAAAATCCTGTCTGCTTCTTCTCTGCTGTCCGGGAAAATCGAAATGTAATTTCCATTTCCCTGGTTCAGTTTTTGTCCCATAGACGGAACGATGTCCGAAGCCATTAGTAAATCTTTACCGATTGGCAAAGCGATGTGCATGACTCGGTTTTTGTCTTCTTCCGAGAGGTTTTCTGTTCCGGGTGCATTTCCCATTTTCATTACTCCACCAATGAATTCGCCGCCGAAAACAGATTGATAAAATTTGAAAGCTTCTTCTGCTGTCCCATCAAAATTGAGGTAAGGATTTAATTTTGGCATAAGTCTTTTTTTTAATGATGAATTATAAATGATAAATTATGAGTTATGATTGATAACCGAAGGCGGAAATAGCTACCTAAAAAATGTTAATATTAATGAGCCTGAACTTTCTCCGGATCGTCGTAATTTACCATCCATTGGATTCCGAATTTGTCTTCCCACATCCCGAAATAAACGCCCCAAAATGTATCCTGAAGTTCCATCGTCACCTTGCCACCTTCGGAAAGTTTTGTAAAAAGATTCAAAGCTTCTTCTCTGGAATCCGTGTTGATGGAAACTGAAAAGTCGTTTCCGTTTTTGTACTCGCCCATTCCTGGAAGAGAATCGCTGCCCATCAAGGTTGTTTCTTTGGAAATGGGAAGTGAGACGTGCATAATGTGATTTTTGTACTCGTCTGCCAAAGGTGGCATTCCTTCCATTGGTGGCATTTCGCCAAATCGTCCCCAAAAAGGAACTTTGGAACCGAATGCAGATTCATAAAATTTGAAAGCTTCTTCGCACTGCCCGTGGAATGTAAGGTAAGGATTGACTGTTGCCATAGTTTATGTATTTTTGATAATTGATTAATTACTTTCCGATAATTCTTTGATGATTTCAAGACCTTTTTTGAATCCGTTGTCAAACATATCTTTGAAGTCCTCATTGGAATCTACTTCTACTTTTAGCGTGGTTTTTCCGTTGTGTTCTTCAAGATAATAAGCTTCCAAACTCCCGTTCCAGGCTTTCACTTTGTCGCTGGTAATATCTTCCACGCCATCAGCCATTTCTCCCAAATGTTTGAACACCAAATGTTTTGGCTCTTCGATTCTTTCGATTGTGCTTACCATTCCGTTCTTTTTGCTGGAATCTGTAAAATAAGTTTTACCGCCAACTTGCCAATCTGTTGTCATATTGGAATCCGGACTGAAGAAATAGGTCCATTTGGAATAGGTATTTTCATTCCATAAAACATCCCAGACTTTTTCTGCAGATGCATTGATTTCTGTTTGATACTTTAATGTTTCCATAACTTTTTGATTTTAAGAATTTATGGCGTCCTCGATATCTTTGATGATGATTTTTTTCATTTTCAACATGGCGTCGAAGGCTTTTTTGGAAGTTTCAGGATTACCATTGTTTGTTAATTCGATCAAACGTTTTGGTGTGATTTGCCAGCTGAATCCAAATTTATCCTTCAGCCAACCACACATACTTTCTTCTCCATCTTCGGTTAATTTGTTCCAGTAAAAATCTGTTTCTTCCTGATTATTTGTCATTACAACCATAGAAGTTCCTTCTGAAAACTGAGCGTTGTGATTATGAGAACTGTCCATTGCTTTCATTTTGTAATCATTGATAACAAATTGAGCGTGAGCAATATTTCCTTTTGCTTCGCCTTGTCCTTCTGGATATTCCATTATATTTTCAATGGTAGAATTTGGGAATATTTCTGTGTAAAAATTGATTGCTTCTCTACATTTTCCGGCATTATTTCCAGTGAACATCATTGTAGGAGCAAATTTTTGTTCAGTTTTTTCCTGCTTATAATAAAGTTGCCAAGAAATGCCATACTGATCTTCAACCCAAGCGTATTTTTCGCTCCAAGGGTAAGAATCCAATTCCATCATTACTTTTCCGTTTTCGGAAAGTTTTTGATAACAGCTTTCTACTTCTTCGTGAGAATCACAGTTTAACATCAAAGACAATGTTTGGTTAGGCTTAAATTGTGGACCAACACTCAGAAACATTAATTTTTGACCTTCGATCTCTATGTTGATAACCATAGAAGTATCAATTGTAATCTTTGAATTTTTGAAAACTGATGTATAAAATTTCGCGGCCTCGCTCCCGTTTTGGTTGAACCAAATGCAGGGGAAAATATCGTTGTTCATAATTGAGATGTTAGAGATTAGACTTTAGATATTAGATTAATAAAATCTCTGTTAAATACTTTCGGAATATGTTTTGAAATTATCTAAAATTGCCTGCCAACCTTCTTTCTGAAATTCTAATGGATGTTGATTTTCCGGATCGAAGTTTTCTGTGACCTTGGTTTTATTGTCAGATAATTTTTCAAAGATAATTTCAACGTTTCTGTCGTCTTCAAGATGATATCTGATAAATTCATTCTCTGTAACCTCATCATAAATTCCAACCAGATCGAAACCGAAACTTCCGTCTTTTGCCTGCATTCTAACTTCTAACTTGCCTCCTGTTTTCAAATCGTTTTTTGCAGATGGACACTCCCAGCTTTCGTGGGCAAAATTCCAATTCACAATATGTTCCGGATTATTGAAGAAGTTCCAAACGTCATCGAGTGGTTTATTGATTTCTGTAGTAACTGTCAGTTTTTGCATTTTTGTTTGTTTTGAATTGTTTATTTCAAAGTTAGAATTCTTCCTGAATTATCAACTTGTCATAAGGCAATATCTTTTTCACAAAACAAAAAATCACTCATAATAGAGTGATTTTCAATACATTTATTTTTCAAATTTCATAGGATACTTGACATTGGTAAAATTGTCAATACTGGCTTTTAATGATCCGACTGCGAGTTCTGCTTTGATCAAAACCGGTAATCTATTTTGATCATTTGTAACCCACATTGTAACACCTTCTTTATCCTTGAAAACCCGACCGCTGATGACAGACGGAATAATTTTAAGACAATTAATCTTACCAAATTTTGTAGAGACATTCTCAGTTCCAACCACTTTCAGCTGAAAAGGGAATAATTCGTCATCTATCCAAACACTCATTTTGAGAACACTCCCAACTTTTAAATTATCTACACTTCTCAAATAATAGAAACAAGATAGAATATCCTGAACGTCATTTGGAACTTTTACAGTTTTCGCCGGTCTGTCTGTATGTTTTTTATCAACCAACACCAACGTATTGGTATTTGTGTTGAAAGTACTTTGAAGATGCTGTGTGTAACTTCCTTCAGATACATTTCTTACATAGAAAAGCGGTTCTTTGTTTTCACTAATGTAACTTTCGTAAACGTCTTCAACTTTGAAAAATGCCTTTGCTGCTCCACTAGTTTTTCCAACTCCTTTTACATAAAAAGCAGGCTGGCCTTTAAAAGAAGTTTTGGTGGTTGATAAAGTTGCGTTACCAGCTGTTATAAACCCGTAATGAATCCTAAAACTGATAGTTTCCCCAGCATTAATATTATCAAACTGTGCAGAAAGTGCAGAAAAAATGAAAATACCAACAAATAAAAAAATATTCTTCATTAAAGTTATTTATAAATCTTGTAAGACAAATTATTTGCCAAAATTAAAAAAACAAAACCCTTCTTTGCGAAGGGTTCTGTAATTATATATTAATATTACATAATATTTGTTCCATCAGGTATAACTGCATTTTTCTTTACAACCACAATTCCTTCTTTTATAGAGTGTGTATCGTAATCTCCGTCGGGATGATGTTTCCCGCCGATAATCCTTACATTATTTCCTATGTAACAGTTTTTGTCAAGAATGGCTTTGTCAATATAACAGTATTTCCCAATTCCCATACTGGTGATTCCATCGGCTTCATTCTGAGCAACTTGCTGAGCAGTCTGGTAATAATCTGCTCCCATCACATAAGAATTAACAATTGTAGATCCACGATCTATCCTAGTTCTGTTGCCAATGATACAGTTTTCTATCTTATCTGCTAAAATGATACATCCATCTCCAATAATAGTTTTACTTACATAAGAACCATTGATTTTCGACGGGGGAAGCATTCTCGCTCTTGTATAAATAGGATTTGAACTAAACAAATTGAATTGAGGAAGATCCTGAGCAAGATCCAAATTAGCTTCGTAAAAAGACTCAATAGTCCCGATATCTGTCCAATAGCCATCGTATTGATAACTTAAAACACTGTAATTTCCAATAGCAGCCGGAATGAAATCTTTACCGAAATCATCACCTTCGTGCTCTGAAAAGAGTTTTCTCAAAACATTTTTGGTGAAGACATAAATTCCCATCGATGCAAGATATTCTTTACCTTGAGATTTACTTTCGTCACTTACTTCGGATTTCCAATCTCCTAAAACATCGTAATTTGGTTTCTCCGTAAATGATGTGATATTGCTTTCTTCATCAGCTTTCATAATTCCAAATCCTGTTGCATCTTTTGCATTTACAGGAATGGTTGCAATAGTAATATCGCCACCTTGCTCTTTATGAAAGTTTATCATTTCCTGAAAATCCATCTGATAAAGCTGATCTCCGGAAAGAATTAGAATATATTCATACTCATATTTTTCAAGGTGTTTCATCGTTTGGCGAACCGCATCTGCTGTTCCTTGATACCAATTTTCGTTTTCAACATTTTGTTCCGCAGCCAAAATATCTACAAATCCTTTGCTGAAAATATCAAAGTGATAAGAGTTTTTGATGTGCGAATTAAGCGATGCAGAATTGAACTGCGTTAAAACTAAAATCCTGTTAAGTCCTGAATTAAGACAGTTCGAAATTGGAATATCAACTAAACGATATTTTCCTGCAATTGGAACCGCTGGTTTTGATCTTGTATTTGTTAATGGGAACAGTCGGCTTCCTCTTCCGCCTCCTAAAACAATGGAGATTACACTTTCTTTCATAAATGCGTTTTGGTTATTTTATGATTTTGTTATTTGATTAAAGTTACTCATTCTTTACCAATATTAAGCCAATGTGAATAGAAATTTATTAATAATTATAAAGATTTTCATAATTCTTAGCTGACTTTTCCCAAGAGAAATCGAAAGACATATTATTGTAAATTAATCCTTTCATCAAATCTTTTTGACTGTAAATATGTAAAGCTCTTTTGATGGCGTGAACGGCATCTTCTGCACCAGCATTGGTAAAATTAAGTCCGCTTCCTCCAGTCGAAATATCCTGAACTGTATCCCGCAAACCACCTGTATATCTTACAATTGGAATCGTCCCATATCTCATAGAATACATTTGATTGAGTCCGCAAGGTTCTACTCTACTTGGCATCAGTAAGAAATCGGATGAAGCATAAATCTGATGAGAAAGATATTCTTTGTAACCTAAATCTATCGCAAAATTGACATTGAATTTGTATTGCAATTCTTTCAGCTTATTCTCAATTTCTTGATTTCCTGAGCCTAAAACAATGATATTCAAAGCACCATTAGTTTCCTGAATACTTTTTTCAATGATTTCCGGTAAAAGATCAGCACCTTTTTCTCCTGCAAAACGACCTATAAATCCGAATAGTGGAAGATTAGGATTGAGTCCGTATTCTGCACAGATCACTTTTTTGTTTTCCCATTTTCCTTCTTCTGCGTAGTCTTTATTATAATTAAATTTCAGCATATCATCGGTCTGAGGATCCCAAACTTCGGTATCAATTCCGTTGATAATTCCAAATGCTTTTTGTCTTTCTTGATTCATCAATGGTTCTAAGCCTTGGAAGCTGTAAAACAATTCTTCCAAATAACCTCCAGAAACCGCATTGAAAGCATTTGAAGTTTTGATCATTGCTGCCATTGGATTGATTCTTCCATTCCAGTCGAGAAGTCCGGATTTCCAACCTTCGAAGTGAGGAAGGAAACTGGACATTTTCCAATCCATACTTCCCTGATATTCACCATTATGAATAGTTCCGATAGTTTTAACACCTTTCAGAAATTGAAATTCATAACAATTATCAATCATAAAAGGAACTAACCCTGTGTGATAATCGTGACAATGAAAAACATCCGGACGAATCTGCATTGCACTCAGCCAGTGTAAAACTGCGTGCTGGAAAGCAATAAACTGCTGACTCTCATCCCAATATCCATATACACTTTCTCTATCCAAAAGTCCCGGAATTTTAACCAAATAAAGGTCAAATCCAAGCACATTGCTTTTCTCCTTAAAAATCTGAACCTGATACATATGAAACGACTGATGAATAAAACCATCAAACACCACTTCGAACTCGTGGTTATAGAAAAATGGTTTGTTATACCAAGGCATTATCACACTCGCATCCAAGCCCATTTGATTCTGATATTTTGGCAAAGCTCCCACTACATCTGCCAGTCCACCGACTTTTGCAACGGGATAACATTCCATAGAAAGGTGAAATATTTTCATTTGTCTTCTCTTAGTTATTATTTTTCTTTTTGATAAAATTCTTAGTTTTAGATTTCGGCTTCACAATTTTATTTTGTTTCAAAACCAAACCTGACAAAGGCGGCAACCTTAGAATAATTGAATTATCCTGATTATCCCAACCTTCGTTCAATTCCTGCGAAATGACTGCTTGTACTCCACTTCCGCTGTATTTTCTATCATCAGAATTGAGGATTACTTCCCATTTTGTATCTTTTTCAACTCCGATTCTATAATCAAAACTGTTGGGTGTAAGATTAAGAACTGTCATTAGTATTTCTTTGTTTTCCTTACTTTTTCTAAGATAAATAAAGATCGAATTATCGGTATCATCTGCATTAATCCATTCATAACCGTTTGGCGAAAACTGTTGTTCGTACAAAGCCGGATGTGATTTGTAAAGTAAGTTAAGATCTCTTACAAACTCCTGAAGATTCATATGAATAGGATATTCCAGCAGATGCCAATCGAGAGACGTTGTGAAATTCCATTCGTTGGTTTGGGCAATTTCGTCACCCATAAATAGTAATTTCGCGCCTGGATTTGTGAACATATAGACATACATCGCACGGAGATTCGCAAATTTCTGCCATTCGTCACCAGGCATTTTATAGATCAGACTGCTTTTTCCGTGAACCACTTCGTCGTGAGAAAGCGGCATCATATAATTCTCATTATACATATACACGCTTGTAAAAGTAATCTTATTATGATGGTATTTTCTCGCAATTGGGTCTTCTTTGAAATAATCCAGTGTATCGTGCATCCAGCCCATCATCCATTTCATTCCGAAACCAATTCCGTCTTCGTGTACTGGTTTTGTGAGTCTTGGAAAGTCAGAGCTTTCTTCGGCTATTGTTTGTACATCGGGAAATTCGCCATAAACAGCGATATTAAAATCCTGAAGGAATTGTTTAGCTTCCAGATTGACATTGGTTCCGTAGATATTTGGTTCCCATTCGCCTTCGTTTCTGGAATAATCCAGATGAAGCATTGATGTTACTGCATCTACTCGAAGTCCATCTGCGTGGTATCTGTCTAGCCAAAAAATGGCATTTGATATTAAAAAAGATTTGACTTCCGGTCTTCCGTAATTGAAAATATAAGACTTCCAATCGGGATGAAAACCTTTTCTCGGATCTTCGTGTTCGTAAAGAAAAGAGCCATCGAAAAAGTGTAAACCATTGGCATCGCCCGGGAAATGGGAAGGTACCCAATCCAGAAAAACGCCTATATTATTTTTATGAAGTTCAGAAATCAAGTGCATCAATTCCTGCGGTCCTCCGAATCTTGAAGTCGATGCATAAAAGCCTGTGATCTGATAACCCCAACTCGGGTCGTAAGGATATTCCATAACGGGCATAAATTCTACGTGTGTAAAATTCATTGCTTTGAGATATGGAACTAATTTATCAGCTATTTCGCCGTAGCTTAAAAACCTGTCTGGATTTGCTGGGTCGCGCATCCACGAACCGAGATGCATTTCGTAAACGGAAATTGGAGCTTCCAAACTGTTGTATCGCCAGCGTTTTTCCATCCAATCTTTGTCCTGCCATTCGTACCAAGTTGTGCAAACTGCAGAACCTGCCTGCGTTGCATTCTCAAAACAAAGCGCATAAGGGTCGGCTTTTTCCAACAAAATCCCTTCTGTTGTTCGGATTCCGTATTTGTAAACTTCTCCAAAATCCAAATCAGGAATGAAACCTTCCCAAATTCCAGATTGGTCCCAACGACCTGCCAAATGATGCGAAAAAGAATCCCAATTGTTGAAATTCCCCATTACGGAAACTTCGGTTGCATTAGGCGCCCAAACTGCAAAATAAACGCCGGAAACGCCATCAACTTCAACTTTGTGTGAGCCGAACTTTTCGTAAAGCTTCGTATGTTTTCCCGAACGGAAAAGGTAAATATCAAAATCGGAAAATAAAGAATAGGGCTGAACCGACATAGGTTTGAATTATAAATTATGGATGATAAATTATAAATGTTTTAAAAACTTATTTCTTAAATCTTTTCAACCTCATCATAGTTGATTAGTATCTTACCAAGATAACGAAATTAATCGTTACGCAACAAATAACATTTTGTTAATTAGTATTAAAATTATTGTTATAGAATTAATCAAAAAAATGAAATATTAGTAATCATTTTGAAAATTGAATTCATTGGAAAGAATTTTGCTCCAAATTTTAAAATCACGATTATGAGAGTTTTATATTTTTCATTTCTATCATTAGCATTAACATCTTGTGCTACAAAAAAGTACACCAACGCCAATCTACTTCCCGAAGGTATAAAATCAGCGAATGAAGAAGTCTATGACACTTCAAATAATCAGAAAATACTTCTTCATAAAAAGGAAATAACTTTTACAAAGAATGGTCGTATTAAATATTCGAAAACGTTTGATTCCAACGGAAATCTTTTGCAGGAAACGGAAAAGAAATTGTGGTTTACTGTAGAGCGTTATCCCAATAAAGATACTTATTACTGCAAAACCCGCTGGAAACCCAATCAACGTGAACGAATCAGTTGCTACACCAAAAAGCAATACAAACAGAACGAAAGCATCTATCACTACAACAAAAATGGTAATATTGATAAAATCGTAGATAATTTTGAGACTTTCAATACCAAACAATTTCATTATTCAAATAATGAACTATCCAAGATTGTGATTACGGGAAAAGATAACAAACTCATTGACGAATTATCAATTAATTGCATTGAGAAGGACGAAAAAGGAACTTGTTTAAAAGAAACCAGAATTTCTACTAAAATCAATAAAAAACAGGAGATTCTGATTTTCCCGAGATATGATTAATCTCGATTAAAACTTAAACAAGCTCTTAATAAAAGCCTTATTAAGAAACTTATCCAACGGATAGATTTTCAAGAAATAATTCCCGATGAAAAGCAATACCAAAACCACTGCAGGTTTGTAGAATAGATTAAGAATATTCAGTTTGAAATCCGGAAGAAAAATGGCAACATTGATAGAAATACAGCCTAAAATCATTGCATAAATCATCTCAATTCCCAAAGGAAAAACTTTGAATTTGATATAATTGAAAACGATTTTGATGATATTAAATAACGACAGAGAAATCGCGTAAGCAATCGCAATTCCTAAGATTCCCAAATCGGTATGTTTTAGGAAAATCATATTTGTTGTGATGGTCAAAACTGCCAAAATTAACATCACCACGATATTGAACTTGTAATATTTGGAAAGTGAAATAATATGCCCATTAAAACCTGTCGCTAAATCGAACAACATCGCAAATCCAAGAACCCAAACCACAGGCTCAGAAGAACGCAAATCTTCTCCGTTCTTCATAAAATCTGCCAAATATGGAAATCCTACAACAATACAACAGAACAAAACCAAGCCGAGGAAAAACAAACTAAGCGATGTTTTCTTATGAAACCGGTCTAATTCTTCGTGATTTCCGGAAGCTAATTCTTTATTAATGATAGGTGCAGAAATATTAAAAAGTCCCATTTGAGGAACTGTAATCAATGAAATAATGGCGTAGATATTACTGTAAATTCCGTTTTCGTGAAAATTGATGAATTCTCCAATCATCAAGTTATCAATATTAATCGCAATATAATTTCCGATATTTCCTAAAAACCCGAATAAACTGTAAGTAAAAATCTCGCGGTAAAAGTTATCTTTTTTGAAATAATCCAGTCCAAAATCAGGTTTGATTTTCTCCAATCTGTTAGTATAATAACCGTAACCAACAAGCGAAATCACAAACATCAAAAAGAAAAATCCATAAGCCATTTTATCCGCAACGCCTAAAAAGAAAAACAGGCAGAATGCACCAATATTAGCGATTTTAGGAATGAAATTCTCAAAGATATTAGGAACAACTATTCTTTTGTAATTGGTCAAAAATTTATTAAAAACCGAGGATAAAGCTAAGACTAAAACCATTGGCAGAATCAGGAGTTTCATTTCCCACAATTTTGATTTTTGTAATCCTGGAAATAAAAAATTAATTAAAAAATAACCTCCTAAGAATATCAAAAAATTAATAATAACTGCCAGCAAAGACAAAGACAACATATTGTGATGTTTTCCATCTGCATTGACTTTGCTAAAGAATTTGACATTGGAAAAACTCAGTCCAAAGACTACAATCGGAACCATAATTTCGGCTGTTGGCAAGATGTAACGGAGCTTTCCATAAAACTCCATATCGTAAGGAAAAATGAAAATAGACGCAAAAGTTCCCAGCAAAAAGCCGAGATAACCGATTATCGAATATTTTACACCTTGTCTTGCTACGACGCTCATAGATTGGTTGTTAATTGATTATTGTTGGTTAAATAGTTTTTAGTTTTTCTTGTCAGGCTGAGGCTCTCGAAGCCATTCAAAATTAAATTTCCATAACCTCAGATCTTGGCAAAAATATTATATTATTAATGTAATCTTTGTAATTCTTAACATTATCCGGATTCTGTTGAGCCAGGAATTCTTCTGTCAAGATTTTCGGTTGTAAAGTTTCTCTATCCAAATAATTTACCGAATAACCCCAATCTGCAATCTCGGAAATCAACGTCCAAAGATTTTCCTGATGATGGCGCTGTTCCATCTCAACCATTAAAATTGGTTTGAATTTTTCGATTGTTTTTCTAGCACCTCGCAAAGTTTGCATCTCATTTCCTTCCACATCAATTTTGATAAAATCGAGTTTTTTTAGATTGAGATTTAATTCATCCAAAGGTTTAACTTCTACTTTCTGAAGAATCGTTTTCTCTTCATTTTTTTCTTTGATAGAAGTCTGCAAAGTTCCTCTGGTATGAACTCTTTCGCCATTAATAACTGGAATTTTGAATTCAGCAATCGTGGAAATATCAGACAAAGCCACAGAAAACAAATTGACTTTTGGAAATAATCGTTTCAGTCTTTTGAACAATTGCTGATTAGGTTCGAAAGCAAAGATATTTTCTGGCTTTAGATGACTTTCCAAAGTAAAAATATAAGCACCAACATTGGCTCCAACATCCATAAAAACAGAATCTTTTGCCAAAACTTCCTTAATCCAAAGAAACTCAGGCTCTACTTTTCTTTGCAAAAGATTTTGAGCAGTAAGACCTTTCAGTTTCTTGAAAAATCTGCTTTTGTAATAAGACGGGGAAATATATTGTAGATTCTCAGCAAGCTTACTGTAAATGCTCATAGATTTTGGTCATAAAGAAATGAACGGCAAAGAAAAGGGATTTATTTTACAAATCATAAAACTTTGTTAAGAGAATGTATTTTTGAGGAATTTAAACGCACAGGGCGCAAAGATTTTTTTTATAATTATTGAAAATATTTTTGAGACACACAAAGGCGCTTTCGCTCAGCTATTTTGTTTTGAAATAAGAATGATTATCAATATAGTTTTTACTGATTTTTATGCTTTCGAAAATATCTTTTTCACTGGAATCCTGTTCCAGAAACCAATATTTGAGACCAGCTTTTTCTTTGGCTTCGAAAATGGTTTTAAAATCAATTGTTCCATTTCCTATCTCGGCAAAATCTTCAGTTTTGGCTTTCATATCTTTGACATGCCACAAAGGAAATCTTCTCGGGTATTTTTCAAAATAATCCAATGGATTGAATCCCGCTTTTGAAATCCAATAAAGGTCCAATTCCATTTTAACCAAATCAGAATCCGTATTCTCTAAAATGAAATCATAAACCGTTTTGTTTTCGAATTTTTCAAACTCAAAATCGTGGTTGTGATAAGCAAAATCGATTCCTGATTGATTGGTTATTTCGCCCGATTTATTGAGTAATTCTGGAAGTTTTTTATAGTTTTCCAATGTTCTTTCTTCCTCAAAAAGATAAGAACAAACCATATATTTTGAACCAATGAAATGTAAATCTTCCACAGACTTTTCCCAATCATTAAGTAAAGTTCCTTTATCGTTATGAATAATTCCCGTTGTATGATGAGAACTGATAACTTCCAAACCAACATTTTTGAGAATCGATTGAAATTCTGTTCTCGATTTCCCAAAGAATTTTCCATCATACCCGTAAATTTCAAGTTGTTTAAAACCTAATTCTGCCAATCGTTCCAAGGATTTTTCCGAGTTCTCAGAAATGGCATTCCGAATCGTGTAAAGTTGTATGGCCAAAGGTTTTCTGTTATTCATAAGATTTGAAGTTCCGCAAGCATATAAACCTAAAAATCCCAATCCGGACAAGCTTATAAAATCTTTTCTGTTCATTATTGATTTCTAATGGTTTAAAGGTATTAATTTCTGAATGTTTTTGATAGACAGATTTAGTTTAATTTAACATCGCTTATTCCCAAACTTGTTTTAAATTTGATTTTTAAATTATCTTTATGAAATCGCTGTTTACAATCTTCAAAAGAAATATTGACCAACTGGCGATTGCATATAATCTTAAAAAAAATTTAAATAACTTTATATGAAATATTTATTCATCATTATGCTATCATTATTCGGGTTTTCAAAAAATAAGGCACAGGCAAAATCGATTCACAGTTTCAAAGTTGAGGCTTTGGATGGCTCTACTATTGATTTTTCTAAATTCAAAGGCAAAAAAATATTGGTTGTCAACACTGCTTCCGAGTGCGGATTCACACCTCAATATGCAGATTTGGAAAAACTTTATGAAGCTTATAAAAACAAATTGGTTGTTGTAGGTTTTCCAGCGAACAATTTCGGAGGACAAGAACCTGGAGCCAATCACGAGATTGCAACGTTCTGCCAAAGAAATTATGGAGTTCAATTCCCAATGGCTGGAAAAGTGTCTGTAAAAGGAGATGACATCGCTCCTATCTACAAATTCTTAACCGACAAAAAAGAGAATGGCGTTAAAAACACGACAATCGGTTGGAACTTTACCAAAATTCTTTTAGATGAAAAAGGTAACATCATTGACAGTTTTGAAAGCAAAACCAATCCAATGAGTGAGAGTATTACTAAGTATCTTAAATAGAAGTTAGAATCTAGAAATTAGATTTTAGAAAAAAAAGCGTTCAAAATTTGAACGCTTTTCTATTTTACTCAATTCTCAAAAACTTCCCATTTTTATCGAATTCCAAATCGATGTCATTTTGTAAATCAACTTTGATTTTGTTTCGTTCTTTATCAATGCTTTCTACTTTTACGCCTTTGTATTTTTGGTCGAGATAAGTTTTGATTTTTGCAGGAATCAAAGCTGCTGGAACACCTTGCTTATCACTGATTTCTTCCCAGTTTCCATTTTTATCAAAATCGATTTCCGCACCGTTGTTCAGTTTTACTTCATATTTTTTGCCGACGACTGTTGATTTTGTTTCGTATTTTACAACTGTTGCTTTTGGATAATATTTAGCCAGAAAACTCTTAATCGTTGCAGGCATTTCCTGATAAAGTGCTGAATATTTCATCGAATTGGCTACTGGATTCAAAGTGATTTCATTTTTCTCAACAGCTTGAAGAAATAAAACTCCAGAAAAAATCAGAACAAGACTTAGTTTATTTAATTTCATAACAAATTATTTTTTTGCATTTAATAAAAATATCAGAAACAAAAAAGCGACCAAAATAGTCGCTTATATGATAATCAATTTAGATTTTAATTTAAACAAAAGGTAATTTCACCACTTTCGCAGGAATATCTTTGTTTCTGATTCTGATGAAGATTTCTGACCCTAATTTGAAGTTAGGTTTGTCAACGTAAGCTAGTCCCAATCCTATTTTTTTCATTGGAGACATTGTTCCGGAAGTTACTTTTCCGATGATATTTCCTTCTGCATCAACCACTTCATAATCGTGTCTAGGAATCGCTTTTTCCTGCATTTCGAAACCGACTAATTTTTTGGAAACACCTTCAGTTTTTTGATTTTCCAAGAATGCTTTATTCACAAAATCTTTATCAAATTTCGTAATCCAACCCAATCCGGCTTCAAGTGGAGATGTGGTGTCATCGATATCGTTTCCATAAAGACAGAACCCTTTTTCCAATCTCAAAGTATCTCTGGAAGCCAATCCGCAAGGAATCAATCCAAATTCTTTCCCAGCCTCTGATAAAGCATCCCAAAGCTGTTCTGCATATTTGTTATCAAAATAAATTTCGAATCCGCCACTTCCTGTATAACCTGTATTGGAAATAATCACATCAGAAAAACCAGCAACAGAACCAATTGTGAAATGATAATATGGAATTGCTGACAAATCTGTCTCCGTTAGTTTCTGAAGAATCTCAGTCGCTTTTGGACCTTGAATTGCGATTAATGACATCTCATCAGAAGCATTCGTCATTTTTGCTCCGAATTTCTCATTGTATTTTGCAATGTGATTCCAGTCTTTATCAATATTTGAAGCGTTTACAACCACAAAATATTTTTCGTCTTCGATTTTATAAACAATCAAATCATCTACAATTCCGCCAGTTGCGTTCGGAAGACAAGAATATTGTGCTTTTCCATTTTCAAGAGCATCAACATTGTTAGAAGTTACAAACTGTAACAAGTCTTTTGCAGAAGGACCTTCGATGAAAAACTGTCCCATATGAGACACATCAAAAATTCCCGCTTTTTCGCGGACAGCAAAATGTTCTTCATTGATTCCTGAATATTGAACAGGCATTTCGAATCCTGCGAACGGAACGATTTTCGCGCCTAAAGAAACGTGTTTATCGTATAAAGCGGTTTTTTTCATTTTATATAGAAGATTTATTTTAGTTGCGCACAAATCTAAAAATTAATGATGAATTATAAATGATTAATGTTGAATTTTATACCTTATGAATTATCTCATTTCAGATTATATGTATTAATGTTACCTTTGCATTTCAAATTAAAAACTATGAGTGATACAATTCTTTGCCCAAAATGTCAATCCGAATTCACTTACGAACAAGACAATCTGCAAGTTTGTTCTCAGTGTTTCTACGAGTGGGATCCTACGGAAGTTTCTACAGAAGGTAAAATTTTTGATTCTCTTGGGAAAGAATTACAAGATGGAGATTCTGTAATTGTCATCAAAGATTTGCCTGTAAAAGGAGCTCCAAAACCTGTAAAAGCAGGAACCAAAGTTAAAAATATCAGACTAAGACCTGATAGCGACCATAATATTGATTGTAAAATTGATGGTTTTGGTTCTATGGCTTTGAAGTCTGAGTTTGTAAAGAAGGCTTAGTAGAAAATAGATAAAAAACACTTCGACTCCGCTCAGTGTGACAAGTTTAATACTAGATGTAAGGCTGAGCGGAGTCGAAGCCTTTTAGATATTAAACAAAAAAAGGAAAATTTTGGCAGGGTAAACTTTCAAAGACTTTGATTGCGAATGCTAATTTCGGACTTTAGGGGCAGAAAGAGAATTAACCAAAAATTTCCTATATACTTTCGTTTAGCAAAATTAGAAAATTTTCATAATTCAACAAACTGAAAATGTATAAGTTATCCATATTTTATCAACAATTATACTTAAAACTCCAAAAAGACTTTTCCTGAGATAGAATTTGGAGTGTAAATCACAATCGATTTGTCATTAATTTTAAGTTTATTTCTGTAATGTGAACCAGCGAAAAGACTTTCCAAAACAGTTGCCTCTACTCCATTTTCAGCAACTTTTATTTGATGTGGAAAATAATGTTTCTTGGAAAGATTGAATTGAGCTTTTTCTTCGTCCGAAAAAATATTGACTTCGCCTAAAAGCTTTGCGACATAATCATTGTAAGGATTTTCGTAAGTTTCTTTCGGCGAATCATTTTGAATCAATCTTCCTTGTTGCAAAACCACAATTTTGTCTGCCCAAGGCAAAACTTCTTCCAGATTATGCGTCGAAATCAAAAGGCTCATATTATTTTGTCTTACATAATTGAAAAGCTTATCTCTCAATTCAAATTTGCGGGAAAAATCCAAATTACTAAAAGGTTCATCCAGCAAAAGCATCTTTGGAAGAATAGCCAAAGCTCTGGCAATTGCTACACGTTGTTGTTGTCCACCACTTAGATTTTTAGGAATTACTTTAGCATATTCTGTAAGTCCAACAACATCCAATAATTCTTCTACTTTCTCTTTTTTTGATTTTAAATTGATGTTAGAAATATATTTTCCAACGTTATCGTAAACCGTTCCATAAGGCATCAAATCATAATTTTGTGCTACAAATTTCATCTGTGCTTCGCCGGGAACAAGATTTCCTTTTGGTCCGAAAAGCTTTTGTCCTTCGAAGATAATTTCTCCACTCTGCCAATCCATCAAACCATAAATGAGACTCAACAATGTTGATTTTCCACAGCCACTTTCGCCAGCCAAAGCAATAATTTGACCTTCATCTACATTCAGATTAAGATTTTGAAACAAGGTTTTATCGGCCTGATAATTGAAATACAGATTCTTAACTTCTAGCAACATTTTTAAAAATAAGATTTTAAACTCGTAATAATTTTATTACTTTAGCAAAGTACGGAAAAGTAACTAATAATTTAAAATATTTGAAGTGAAATTGCAATGCTATTCCATTTCTATTCTGAAAAATCTCTTGATATGAAAAAGACAACTTTGATATCCGCATTATTCATAATTTCTGCTTCGGTTTTGGTCATCTCTTGTGGAAAAGACAAACCTGTAACGAGTGAAAGTAATGAGGTATTGACAAAAAATGAAGGCCAAATATACGTTGTTGACACCCTGAACAGTAAAGCGGAATGGAAAGGTTTTAAAGTTGTAAAATCTGATAACACAAGTCATATCGGAACTTTGAAGTTTGAAAGCGGAGAAGTTACTGTAAAAGATAATAAGCTTGAAAGCGGGCAATTTGTCATCGATATGAATTCTATTATCAATGAAGATTTGAAGGAAGAAGATGGAAACGGAAAACTGATTGGACATCTTAAAAGCGCCGACTTCTTCGACACAGAAAAATTCCCGACTGCTTCTTTTGAAATCACTAAAATATCTGAAGCACCTGCCGGTGGAGATTACAACACAATTCTTGATGGAAATCTAACTTTGAAAGGGATTACAAAACCTGCAACTTTCAATGCTAACGTAAAATTGAAAGATGGCGAATTGAGCATCGCAACAGAACCGAAAGACATCAACAGAGACGAGTTTGGAATCAAATTTCAAATGCCTGTTGCGGAAGGTTTAATCAAGAATGAAATCAACGTTCAGATGAAAGTCAAAGCGATTGAAAAGAAATAAATATAAAGAATCAAGAGACAAGGCATAAGACTCAAGATTTAAAAAATTAAAATCTGCCGCCAACAAAGGCAGATTTTTTATTTTAAAAATCGTATTTTTGCAGTCTATTTTTATAAAGAATAATGCTAGAGAAAATTGATGACCTGCTGTTGGAAGTACAAAATTTCCAATCTTCTGCAAAGGATGAGATAGAACAGTTTCGACTAAAATTCAATGGAAAAAAAGGAATTATGAACGATTTCTACGAATCATTGAAACAAATCCCTAATGAGCAGAAGAAAGATTTTGGACAGAAAATCAACATCTTAAGAAATTCTGTAAACGAGAAACTGGAGGAACTAAAATCTTCTCCGGAAAGTAAAATAATTCTTGAAAAAGAAGACCTTACCAGACCTGCTTTTCCTTTGGAATTGGGTTCTCGCCATCCAATTAATCTTGTTAAAAATAAAATCATTGATATCTTCAAATCTATCGGTTTTGCTGTTGCAGACGGACCCGAGATTGAAGATGACTGGCATAACTTTACTGCATTAAACTTACCAGAATATCATCCGGCAAGAGATATGCAGGATACGTTTTTCATCGAGCAAAATCCAGATGTTTTGTTGAGAACACATACGTCTTCTGTACAAATCCGACATATGGAAAATAACGAACCGCCAATGAGAATCTTGTCTCCTGGAAGAGTTTTCCGTAATGAAGCAGTTTCTTCCCGTTCGCACTGTATTTTCCATCAAATTGAAGGTTTATACATAGATGAGAATGTAAGTTTTGCAGATTTGAAACAAACCATTCAGTTCTTTACAACAGAACTTTTTGGAAAATCAAAAATCAGAATGAGACCTTCTTATTTCCCTTTCACAGAGCCTAGTGCCGAAGTGGACGTTTATTGGGGACTGAATTCGGAAACAGATTACAGAATCACAAAAGGAACGGGTTGGTTAGAAATTATGGGTTGTGGAATGGTTGACCCTGCTGTTCTTAAAAATGTCAATATTGATTCTGATAAATTCTCTGGATATGCTTTCGGAATGGGAATAGAAAGAATTGTAATGCTTCTTTATCAAATGAGCGACATCAGAATGTTCTTTGAAAATGATGTAAGAATGTTACAACAATTTAAGAGTTTGTAATCATTTTTATTAAAATATATTAAAATCCTGTGAAATATCTATTCACAGGATTTTTTTTCTTATTTTTATGAGAAATCTTATATAAATAATATTCCAAAGTTCTATTACCTATTAAAAAAAAGCACTAATAAGTTAATACTTTTATGATATTGTTTAAATTTGTATTTTATGAATATTGTTTATTTAATGCATAGATTCAAAAAAACTAAAAACCACATATATGAAATCAAAAAACAATTCTTCACGCTCGCTGAGTTTTAGATTAAGAAAAATTGTTCATTATTTCCTCATCATCTGTATTTTATTGATCCAATTAATAATTGCTGCATTTTTTTATAATGAATTTGTAAACCGGAAGAATCTTTCCTTTATAGAAAATCAATTAAAAGATGTTCACTCGTTAGAAAATCTTACAGATAATTCCAGAAAAGAGCTTATCACTTCTCAGGATTATTTTCAAAAATATCTGATAACTGATGATAAGAAATTCTTGGAATCTTATTTTCAATCCGTTAATAAACTAAGTCAAAATCTAGATAGTATCAATCGTTATAAAGACAGAAATCCAAGATTAAAAACAATACTGACGACTCAGAAAAAAGATACTGCTGAACTTAAAAAACTAAAATTGCTAGTAGATTCTACTTTTCAATTTTCAACAAAATCAACTTTCAAGATACGTGATGAGCTTCCTAAATTCAAAAAAATGGATTTCAATTATGATTTTGAAAAATTTGACATTCAACAACAAACTTTTGCAGATACAATTGAGAAAAAGGGTCTTTTTGGACGTTTGGGAGACGCAATTGCAGGAAAAGTAAATGTACAAAAGGAAAGCACCGTTATAACTTTAAAGAATGGAAAAACGACAGATGCTTCCAGAATGAAATCAGAGTTGGATAGTCTGATGAGATCCATCAACAATCATTATTCTAAAGAAGTTCAGAAAATCCAAGTCAACGTTACCAAAAATAAAAACAACAATGGAAAGTTCTATAAAACTTTTAATAACATGTTGATTTACAGCAATGACTTGATGAATATTTATGAATTTGCCATCAGAGATTCTAAAGTAGAATTGGAAAAAGAACTTGCAAAACAAAATTCTGCCAGCAACAAAATCAGAACTTATTTGGTTTTGGGCGCAATGGTTTTGATGTTCATTGTTTCGATCTTGATTATGTATTTTACAAGGATTGCTTTTATTTATGAAAAAAGGCTTAATTCTGCCAACAAAAAGATTAATGAAAATCTTAATTTCAAGAATAGAATTCTCGGAATGTTGAGTCACGAACTGAGATCACCGTTGAAAATTATTGGAATTTTCATCAAAAGAATTAATAAAAAAACAACCGACGAATCTATAAAAGAATATTTGAAATCTATCAGTTTTACTAATGATACTTTATTAATGCAAGCCAATCAGATTCTGGAATACACCAAAAATCAACAAGTTGAAAATAAATTGATTCCAACTGTTTTTAATCTTAATAACGAGATCACATCTATATTAACCGCAATTGAACCTTATATAGAAACAAGAAATAATAAGTTTGTTATTAATAAAAATATTGATCCTAATATTCTTGTTTATTCAGATTGTACAAAGATCAATCAGATCTTTATGAATATTCTTGGGAACGCCAACAAGTTTACAGAAAATGGACAAATCACAGTAAACACTTCTGCAAAATATTTAGATGAAAATACAGTTGTATTAACAACAGCAATCATTGATACAGGTGCTGGAATTTCTAAATCCGATCTAGAAAAAATATTTGAGCCTTATTATCAAGGTGTTTTATCAGAAGATGTAGAAAATCTGGGTGCTGGTTTGGGACTTAGTCTTTGTAAAGAAATTGTAGAGTTATATTCCGGAAAAATAGCTGTAGATAGTGAACTAAATGAAGGAACAACTGTAAGTTTCTCTATTAATTTGAAAATTAATAAATGAGTCAATTAGATAAATCGATAACTTTTTTACTGGCAGACGACCATAGTCTTATAAGGCATGGCATTGTATTTCTTTTAGAAGATATGGATTTGGAATGTGAAATCATCCACGCATCTACTCTAAATAAGGTATTGGAAGCTGTAAAAGCAAATCCAGTAGACATCGCTATCATAGATGCCCATTTTCCGGATGGAAACAGTTTGTCAATTTTATCAGAAATTAAAACTATAAGACCTGAAATCAAAATCCTGATATTTTCCGGAATTGATGAAAACACGCAATCTCTAAAGTTCATCAATGCAGGTGCAAACGGTTTCCTGAGCAAGCTGAGCGAAGAAGAAGATGTCAAAAAAGCTATTTTAAAAATGATAGATGAAGGAGAATATATTTCTCCTACAACTCAAGCATTACTGGTAAATTCTTTCCGAAACCGTAAACTGATCAATCCTCTTTTCTCATTAACAGAACGAGAATTAGAAATTGCAGAGATGTACGCAGAAGGTTTAGGAAACTTAGAAATCGCTAACAAACTGGATATCAAACAAAATACGGTAAGTACACTCAAGAAGAGAATATTCGACAAACTTCATATCGAAAACATTGTAGAGCTTGTAGAGCTGATGAAAGATCATTATTAATTATTCTCATAAAAACTATATTACCCCAATAACTAAGGCTGATTTTCAAAAATCAGCCTTTTTTGTAGATAAATATCTACAAGCTCAGCGATATATATCTAAATCATTTAAAACAATCATATTGAGGATGTTGGTATTTTTGTACCAAGATAATCGACAATATAAAAACACAAGAAAAACAAAATTTAAATCTGGATTCTGAAAACGTAAATGATGAAACCGTAATAATCGAATATCTTAAAAAAACAAATGATGAATTAGGTATCAAACTACAAAATTTTAAAATAATGTAAGAGATGCTTAAAAGGGCAAAAACACAAACAAAAAAAGATTCTAAAATCACAAATGAGGAATCAAGCTTCAAATTACAAAATTGTGAAATGATGTAAAAAGAAGCAAAAAAGGGCAAAAACACAAACAAAAAAAGATTCTAAAATCACAAATGAGGAATCAAGCTTCAAATTACAAAATTGTGAAATGATGTAAAAAGAAGCAAAAAAGGGCAAAAACACAAACAAAAAAAGATTCTAAAATCACAAATGAGGGATCAAGCTTCAAATTACAAAGTTGAAAAATGGAGTAAGCGATGCAAAAAAGGGCAAAAACACAAATAAAAGTTCCAAAAACACAATGATGAACAAGCATCTTAAAAGATGCAAAAGGGCAAAAAACACAAGCCAAAGACATTTAAAAAACACAAAAAGATGAAATAAGTATCAAATTTACAGAGTCTTGGGACTCTGTAAAAGATACTTAAAAAAACAAAATTCTAAAAACACAAAAGATGATTTACAATCATCAAAAAATTAAAAACACAAATAAAATCAGATTACAGGGTTGTAAAACTTTGTAATTTAGATATTTAAAAACACAAACAACAAAATGAAAATAAATAACCGAAAAGAAGTTGCAATATCGCTGTATCTATTTTTCTTTATTATTTTATTGGATATCATGTTTCTTATAGTGGCAAAAAAAATATTTGCCATCTCTCCTATACTTTTATATAGTTTATTTTTAGTCGTTTTTGCATTTTCTTTATGGAGGATCATAACATTAAAGATATTTTCTATGGAAGCCTCAGAACACATTTTTACAATAAAATACAGACATCCTCTTTCCAAAGTTCATCAGCCAGTTTTGGAAGTACCAATACAAAAAGTTATTTCCTTAAAAGCAGAAAAAGGTGTTATCAATTATATTCTCGTGATAAGTATTATATCAAGAAAAGGCATTCGTAATTTCTATTACAGACTTGGAAGGCTTCCGGAAAATCAAAATGAGAAATTTAGAAAAATATCAGAATTTATAGCTTCTTCACGTTTCAAAAGTGAAACATTATATTAATAATCAATCAGAAATAAGAGTTTAAAATTCATATTTTAAAGACTAAGCCAAAATCAATTTATCCATAAGGAAACTTAACCTTTCCAGATCCTGTGATTTTTTCACAGGATTTTTTTGTTTAAAATTCATCATCAAACGAAAATATCCTACATCAATTTCCAGCGTTCACACTTTTTCTAATTTTGAAAAATAAATAATTGCTAACTTTAAAAAAATAAAATATGAAAACAGAATTCGAATCTATTCCGCTTGTAAAAAACGACTCCAAAAAACGTTTTGAAATAGAAATCAATGGTTATTTTGCTTTTATTAATTTCGGAGAAACAGATAACCAAATAGCTTTGGTACATACAGAAGCTGAACCAGAATTGACAGGAACAGGCGCTGCGGCTGCGGTTGTAGAAAAAACATTGGAATTCATCAAAGAAAGTGGTAAAAAGCTATTACCATTCTGTCCTTACGTTTTTGCATTCATCAAAAAACATCCGGAATGGAAAACAATTGTGGATGAGAAATTTGGTGCTTACGATAAACTATAAAATCATAAGTATAAAATCAAACTATGAAAATATTTGCATTTGCAGGAAGCAATTCTTCCACTTCCATTAATAAAGAATTGGTAAAATTTGTTCTTAAAAGTTTTCCGAATGAAGACATCAATCTGATTGATCTTAATGATTATCTAATGCCCGTTTTCTCGGTAGATCTTGAGAAAAAAGGCTTTCCGGAAGAAGCTCATAAATTCCTTAAAAACATAGAAGAATCTGATATCATCATTTGTTCTTTAGCAGAAAACAACCGATCTTACAGCGCCGCTTTCAAAAATATTTTTGACTGGGCTTCCAGAATCAATGTCAAAGTTTTTCAGGCCAAGCCAATGTTTCTGATGACAACTTCACCAGGCGGTTACGGTGGTGGAAATGTAATGGCAGAAGCATCCAAATTCTTTCCGCAATTTGGAGCTGATATCAAAGAGACTTTTTCTCTTCCTAAGTTTTATGAAAATTTTGATTTAGAAAATGGAATTGTAGAACCGGAATTATTAAAGACAATTAATTCAAAAATTGAAAACTTCAAAAATCAGATCTAATGGAAACTCACGAATATAACGCTGGCGAAATCACAATTCTATGGAAGCCAAAAACCTGTATTCATGCTGCAGTCTGTGTGAAAATGCTTCCGAAAGTTTACAATCCAAAAGACAGACCTTGGATCAAAGCAGAAAATGCAACTGCTGAAGAATTGAAAAATCAAATTGAACATTGCCCGTCTGGTGCTTTGACTTATAAATTAAATTCTTAAAATGATTGTAAAAGTAAAAGCAACTCTTGGAACCGAAAAGTATTACACGGAAGTTATTGCAGGAGAAAATAAACTGATTACAGATGAACCTGTAAACAAAGGCGGTGGAAACAAAGGCTTCAATCCTTTTGAAGTACTTGCTACTTCTTTGGCAAGCTGTACAGCTGCAACCTTAAGAATGTATATCGACAGAAAAGGCTGGGACATACCTACAATTAATGTAGAAGTAGATCTTGAGAATTTTCCTCAGACAAAAAATACTCAGTTTTGCAGAATCATAGATTTTGGAAACACTGAGGTAAGCGAAGAAATGAAAGACAAACTTTTCAAAATCGCAGACGCTTGTCCTATTCATAAAATATTGACAAATAATATAGAAGTACTTACTAAAATCTAATAAAATGCTGGAAGTAAAACAAAATAACAGAGAAACAAAAGGCGAATTCGTTGCTACTTTTGACGGTAAAAAAGCCGGACTAATGACTTATTCTTGGGCTGGAGATGACAAATTCATCATCGATCATACAGAAGTTGAACCTGAATTCAATGGAAAGGGCGTTGGAAAAGAGTTGGTCTATAAAGCTGTAGAATTTGCAAGAGAAAACAATCTGAAAATCATTCCGCTTTGTCCTTTTGCAACTGCGACTTTTAAAAAGAATGAAGAAATAAGAGACGTTTTATAATTATAAATGATGAATTACTAATTATCATCTGCATACAAAACCCATTTCAAATTGCTGAAATGGGTTTTATTTTGAATCTGCAGCCCGACTTGAACGGAAATCCTTTTTTGCTTGTACTCAGTTTCTATTGAACTGAAATCGTCCTGCAAAAAAGATTGGGAGTGGAAGGCGGATAAAGCTGCCCAAATTATTTTTAAATCTATATTAAAACCAATTCTTAACTCTGTTATAATCGAGGAAATAAGTAATTCTTAACGAAATATTATTAATCATCGGCGCATCAAAAAGCTGATCGAAATTATTTTTGAATCGCATTCTGGATGTTTCCAAATAATTGCTGGTTGCATTTCTGTAAAGCAAAGTCAGCTGACTTCCAGGCGCAAACCACCAGGAATAGCGCAAATCCACATTCCAGGAATTGTAAGTTCCGGCAAGATTTGGATTGTAGGTTGTATTCTCGTTAAGACTTCCATCGTTATTTAGGCTATAAAATTGTTTGTAAGTGACATCAGAAAAATAATGACGGAAAGCTAATGACAGAGCCATTTTATTATTAAAAGTATATTGCCCTGTAATGGCATTTTCATAAGTATTTCGCTGTCTTCTTCCCATATAAATCTGATCGCCATCTTTACCCGCAAAACCAATCTCATTATTACTAAAAACCGGATTGGATTGCCAAATTAAATTCAGTTTATCGGAAGCTCGATAACGAAGATATAATGATGGAATCACTTTATTTCTACCTTTTTCATCGTAAGCGTAATAATCAATATTGATATTGTATTGAAGCTTTTTTCGGCTGTCACTTTCGAACCAAATCCAGCTGTCAAAATAGCCCGGAACTTTTAAATGTCTTCCGAATGTTCTCGGCTCATAAATGTCATTTTCCCCAAGTGGCGTGAACTCGATTCCACCTCCGAAATTCTGAAAATTCTTGGTCGTGAATTGATTGTTATGATTGAATCTCAAAGTGCTGTAAAGAAATGGTTCCAAACGATGGTCATAATTCATATTGAAATTCAGAAAGATATTATTAAAGTTCTTAGTCGGCTGCAAAATCCTGTAACCATACCAAGTTGAATAGGATGCATAATTGGTCTTCGTTGAAAATCCAAGGTCATTGATATCCCAATTTTTGTTGACGTAATTTCCAATGACTTCAAAACGGTTTTTACCTGAATATTTTCCAATTCCGAGGTTTCCTCTGTTCCCAAATTTGGTATCTCCATCTCTTACCCAGCTTCCTTTGAAATTACCGAAATAGTTATAAGTATTCTTTTTATTGGCAATATTCCAAAGCAATCCTGTTGCGTTGGCATCACGGAAATCGCCCATTCTCATTGTACTTGTATTCACAAAAGTCACGGATGAATTGCCACCGAATCTCTGGTCAAAAACCAAAACATTATAATTGGTCCAAGGTTCTACAGTTTCTTTTCTGGTTGCGCCGGTTTCATTATTCTGAATTGTAGCTTCCATTTTTTCCGTTACACCATTGAAAATTCCGATTCCCAGACCTTTCTTGGTTCTTCCCGAAATTTTAAAAGCATTGAATAATTTCACTTTTCCCGGATATTCCGTTACGGTTTCATTTTCGCCAACAGTTGGATAGATTGACGGTTCGCCTCCTACCCTTCTGGAATAGAACATATCGCCTTTGCTGAAAAGTTCTGTCCCTTCCATAAAAAACGATCGTTGTTCTGAAAATTGCTGTTCAAATGGTGTTAAATTTAATATTGAATTATCAAAATTAGCCTGCCCAAAATCCGGAACCAATGTCATATCGAAGGTGAAAGCGTCATTAATTCCGTATTTCAAATCCATTCCACCGTTCACATTCATTTCCGTTTTGCCATCAAAACTATTGACGTAAGTGGAAAAATAAGGCGTGAAAGAAAGTCTTGTAGGTGTTTTCACATTTTCGACACCATTGAGAGTTCCGTCATATAAAGTATAATTTCCTTTTTGATTGTCCACGTGGTTCCAGTCGTACATCGTGTTGGTTCTCTTTATTTTCCTAATCATATTAAGACCAAATTCCTGAGCATCTTTTTTAGGAAAACGAAGTTCAAAGAAAGGAATTTTCATTTCTACTGCCCAGCCTTTTTCGTTGATTTTCACTGCGCTGTACCAAACCGCATTCCAAGACATATCCTCATTCTCGGTTGTCAGTTTTCCATCGATTTGGACACCAGCTGCTGTGACTATAAATTCTAAGCTTTGCTGATGATCATTATATCCGTTAATAATAATCCCGAAAAAATCGTCATTAGAAATATTATCTCTTTCCGTTAATTCCTTTAAAATTTTTGAAGGTTCGGGGTCATACATTTGTGCAGCTATGTATAAGCCGGTATCATCATAGAGAAACTTGACTTCGGTTTTCAGACTGTCCGGCTGTGGTTTCCCGTTGTTGGGCTGTCTTTCTACAAAATTGGTCGCAACAGGAATATTTTTCCAGATTTCATCATCCAAGATTCCATCTATTTTTAATGTCTGATCCTTTTTAACGGCCTGCAGTTTTTTTCTGGAAATGCTATCAGACGCAATTGTTTTCTGAGCATAGATCTGTCCGAAAAATAGAATCAATCCGAGAATGCAAAATTTAGTTTTCATAGTAAAGGTTATTCTTGAAATTAGACAAATCAAAGAAGAACTCTGTTACATCAAAACAAAAAAAATCAGCCAAATGACTGATTTTCAATTTAATAATATTTTATTTTAGATTTCAATTAATATCAAATCCAATTCCTGAATTTTTGAAAAGCCTTTATCAGCTGTTACAATAGGAATTCCATAAACTAAAGAACTCGCAGCAATAATGGCATCTGGTACTTTAATGGAGTATTTCCTTCTCAACTCAATTGTTTTCTCTTTAATTTTAGAATTCAATTCAATTTCAAAACAGTCACTAATGAGTTGTTTCAATTTAATTTCTTCTGATTTTGTTATTCCGTTATAGCCGAGCAGTTCAATTTCAGAGATAAAAGAAATACCAAAATTATATTGTAAAAAAGGTTCTAGTATTTTGTTTCCTTCGTGAATATAAATCAGAAAATTTGTATCCGCAATAAAATCAATCTTCATCTTCTCTTATTGCAATTTGATATTTCAGACCGTCAATATCTCTTTTCAATTTCCCAAAATGATTAGCCAGATTTCCTTTGGAATTGCTTTTTTGAAGCTTTTCTTTGAGGATTTTTGAAACATTTTTGGAATTATTTTTATCTATAATTACTGTCATTCGTACTTCCTTTGTTTAATCAAATTTACAATTTATTTCGATACATTATAATTCAAAAAATATTGAAACTTAAATCGTTAATTAAGGTTTATAACCATCCTTCAAAGTCACAGTTCTGTTGAAGACCAAAATCTCATCAGAAGAGTCTCTGTCTTTTTTATAATATCCAATTCTTTGGAATTGGAAATGGTCTTCCAAAGTTGCATCTTTCAAACTCGGTTCAGCAAATCCGTGTGTTACATTTAAGGATTCAGGATTGATGAATTGGATAAAATCAACTTCTTTCTCAGCATCCGGTTGTTCTGTTGTGAACAATCTCTCGTAAGTTCTGATTTCTATTGGCAAAGCGTGTTTTGCAGAAACCCAATGAAGTGTTCCTTTCACTTTTCTAAGGCTTGCCTCAGTTCCGCTTCCAGATTTTGAATCTTCATCATAAGTTGCATAGATTGTAGTGATTTCGCCATCAGCATCTTTCTCAACACGTTCAGCTTTAATGATATATCCTGCTTTCAAACGAACTTCTCCGTCCAGTTTCAATCGGAAAAATTTCTTATCCGCTTCTTCTTTGAAATCTTCTCTTTCGATGTAGATTTCTCTGGAAAAAGGCACTTGTCTTGTTCCTGCGTTTTCATCCTCAGGATTATTTTCAGTTTCCAGCCATTCTTCTTTATCTTCAGGATAATTTTCGATGATTAATTTTACTGGATTTACAACCGCCATTACTCGAGTTGAAACCTTGTTAAGATCTTCTCTCACGCAAAATTCCAATAACTGAATATCAATCAAGTTCTCTCGTTTTGCAACACCAACTTTCTCAATAAAATTTTTGATTGAAGTAGGTGTATATCCTTTTCTTCTTAATCCCGAAATAGTCGGCATTCTCGGATCGTCCCAACCTGTTGTTACACCTTCTTCTACCAATCTTTGGAGTTTCCTTTTGGAAGTTACCATATAAGAAACGTTCATCCTTGCAAATTCTCTCTGCTTTGGTGCAACACTTTCGTTATCATACACTTGATCCAAATACCATTCGTACAGCGGACGGTGGTTTTCGAATTCCAGTGAACATAATGAATGTGAAATTTGCTCGATATAATCAGATTCTCCGTGAGCCCAATCGTACATAGGATAGATCTTCCATTTTTCTCCTGTTCTGTGATGCGGTTCTTTTAAGATTCTGTACATCACAGGGTCACGCATATTCATATTCGGGGAAGCCATATCGATCTTTGCACGCAAACTCATTGCACCTTTGTCGAATTCTCCGTTTTTCATTTTCTCAAAAAGCTCAAGACTTTCTTCAGTCGGGCGATTACGGAAAGGCGATTCTACTCCAACTTCAAAAGGTGTTTTTCTCTGAGCCGTAATATCTTCCGAAGATTGCTCATCAACATAAGCTTTTCCTTGTTTGATAAGCTCTACAGCCCAATTGTAAAGTTGCTCAAAATAATCAGAAGTATATAATTCCTGATCATATTGGAAACCTAACCATTGGATATCAGTTTTGATAGAATCTACAAATTCCTGCTCTTCTTTTGCAGGATTTGTATCATCGAAACGAAGGTTGACAGGCGCATTATATTTCTGTCCCAAACCGAAGTTGATACAGATTGCTTTTGTATGACCAATATGAAGATAACCGTTTGGTTCAGGCGGAAATCTGAAACGCAGCTTAGACGCATCCAAGCCATTTTCGATATCATCTTCTATGATTTGTTCTATAAAATTGAGTGATTTTTTTTCTTCTTCTTCCATAATCTGAACGTGAGGTGCAAATTTAACTTAATTTCCTCAAAAAAGGAAACGATTCTACTTTATAAAAAGATATAATTATTGATGTGAAAAAATATTTGAAAACGTAACATTTTTGTTTTGTAAATGTTAAATTTGTGTGAACTTTAAACATTTAGTGATATAGAGTTCAAATTTTTTTAATTTTGACATATTAATAAATCGAAATGAATCGTAAAAAAATCCTTTTAATTGATGATGAACAGGACATCCTGGAAATCATCTCTTATAATTTGGAAAAAGAAGGCTACCAGGTTTTCACGGCAGGAAACGGAAATGAAGGAATCGCAAAAGCAAAAGAGATTTTGCCAGATTTAATTTTATTAGACGTTATGATGCCGGAAAAAGATGGTATCGAAACCTGTCAAGACCTTAGAAAAATTAAGGAACTTCAAAAAACGCTGATTGTATTTTTATCTGCAAGAAGCGAAGAATTTTCCCAATTAGCTGGTTATCAAGCTGGAGCAAATGATTATATTGTCAAATTGATCAAACCAAAAGTTTTGATTTCCAAAGTTGCAGCTCTTTTACAATTAGGCGCTAATTCCAATGAAAATTCGAATTATATCGAAATCGGTGATCTGATCATTGACAAAGACAACTTCAAAGTTTCAAAAGCGAAAGAAGAGTTTTTACTTCCAAAGAAAGAATTCGATTTGCTTTATCTTTTGGCTTCCAACACAGAGAAAGTTTTCAAAAGAGAAGAGATTTTGGAAAGAGTTTGGGGAAATGACGTGATTGTTGGAGAAAGAACAATTGACGTTCATATTCGTAGATTACGAGAGAAACTGGGGATAAACACCATCCAGACACTCAAAGGAATAGGTTATAAATTAGTAGTTTAAGGTTTTCTGAAAAGAAAATCTTTTTTTTGAAATGAGATTTAGGAATTCGGTAAAGATCAATTGGATATCTGTTGCAGCATCATTTTTATTGGTGGCTGTAGTTGGTGGTGTGGTTTTGATGTTTGAGTTTTATACTGACGACATTTATTTCAAAACCAGAGATTTCAATTATTTTCTGGTCTTTACACTTTGGTTTTTATTTGTGCTTAATTATTTCGTTCTGGAATTTTTGTTCAGTTTTTATAGTAAAAATCAGATTAGAAGGATTACGAATATCCTTCCGGAAGATATCATCCACGATTACGATACAGATCTCGGCTTCAAAGAACTTGGAGAAAAGATGCACGAGATGAATCAGAAAAATGCCGAAATGGATCTGATGAAGGAGATGGAAGACTATCGTAAAGAATACATTGGAAATGTTTCTCACGAGCTCAAAACACCATTATTTTCTATTCAGGGATATATTGAAACTTTGCGTGATGGCGGTGTGGAAGATCTCAGCATTCGGGACAAATATCTTCAAAGAATTGACAGCTCTGTAGAGCGGTTACTCAACATCGTGAAAGATCTGGATATGATCAATCGTTTCGAATCTGGCCAAATTAATCTGAAATTCAGCACGTTTGACATCAACCATTTGATTCAGGAAATATTTGATCTTTTGGAAATGGAAGCCGAAAGACAATCTATGACGATGCAATTACAGACAACTCAGTCACAATTATTCGTTTTTGGAGACAAACAGAAAATTTCTCAGGTTTTGATTAATTTGATCTCAAATGCAGTGAAATATGCTAACCGTGAAGAAGCGCAAATCATAGTTTCCACAAGAGAAGGTACAAAAAGTATCCACATCTCTGTAGAAGACAACGGAATGGGAATAAAACCGGAAAATCTACCTAGAATTTTCGAACGTTTTTACCGTGTAGAGTCCAGCCGAAATAGAAAAGAAGGTGGATCCGGACTTGGTTTGGCCATTGTAAAACACATCTTGGAAGCTCATAAACAGACAATAATCGTAGAAAGCGTTTATCTTTCCGGAACCAAATTCAAATTCAAACTGGCAAAATCATCATTAGAAAAGATTAAGAAAACGAAAGCCAATTTTGCAGATTAATTTGCAGCTTCCAAATCGCTGAATTTATAAAAAATTTTTTTGAAAAAAAATTTACTAGAAATTTTTATGGAATTTCATTTGTTTTATATTTGCAACATTAATCAAGCTAATAAAGTTAAAGTAAAACAACAATGGTTTATAAGATAAGAGTAATTCTAGACGCAAAGGATACGATCTTCCGAGACATCGAAGTGAAAGAAAAACAAACACTTTGGAATCTGCAGTTGGGTATCAAAAGTGCGTTCAGTTTGCCAGGCGAAGAGTTGTCTTCTTTTTATTTTTCTGATGATGAATGGAATGAAGGCCGTGCAATTCCTTTGGAAGATATGAGTGATGATGGCGATGGCGAAATAATGTCTGACATCTATCTGCCGGAAGGTTTCCCTGCTGTTGGAGAGAAAATGAGATTCCAGTACGGGTTCATAGAGCTTTGGGATTTCTTCTGTGAGCTTTTGGAAATCGTTGACGAAAAAGTAGCGATCAACTATCCGACTACGGTTTACCGATTTGGAAACGCTCCATTGAAAGCGCCAAGCAAAACCGGTTCTTCCACCGGAAAAAGTAAAAATTCTGCAATGCCTCTGTTGGATGATGATTTTGGAGATTTCGAATCTGAGTTCAAAGCAAGTAGTTTTGCCGACGAGGATGATGATGATTTCAACGATGACGAGGAAGAAGATGGCTACAACGACGTTTTCGAAGAAGACGATGAAGATTAAGATTCTTTCTAAAATATATTTTAAAGCCCGAATTTTTTCGGGCTTTTTTTATTCAAAATCTAAAGACACTTCCCACCATCTCTCCTATCCTTATTCTTCATCAACAATTCAAAACTCTTCTGCAATTCCGCAATTGAGCAATTCTTCATCTCCTTACTCGGAATATTTTCAGATTTTGGATTCTCGGAAGAATTGGATTTCAAAGTATATTTTTTCTCAAGACACTGGATTATTTGATTATTTACAATATAAAATCGCTGTTCAGTCACATTATCTTTTGTTACAGGTTTTTCGGGAGTTCCGCCATCAAAACTCCAGACTGTATCATCTTTGAATATAAAATAAGGCTTCCCATCATTCACAAAATAATTTTCGTTTGAAGAAAAATGACTGTCTGCCTGAAAATGTTTAATCACTTTCAACTTTCCTTTCTCAGAATAATAAACCACATTTCCTGAAGTTTCCTCGCATTCATATTTAAAGCTTACAGAATCTAATTTCTTTTCAATTAATTGCGCATTGACCAAAGCATATTCCTGTTTAATGCCATTGATGGACTTTAAATCTCTTTCTAAACTAAGTGAATGTGATTTTACCTTTGAACTGATAGCGTTTGAATTAACAGAAGCCTCCTCTTCATTATCTTTTTTGCAGGAGACAATCAGAAACAGGCTGGAAATTAGAATGAAATTTTTCATTGAATTATTTTTACGGATAGAGATTCGTAAATGATAAACAAAAAATGTGCAAGTAGTCTTAAAACAAAAAAATGCCCGCATTTCTGCAGGCATTTTTCACTAACTAAAAACTAAACTAAAAACTTAATATTCTCTTATGGATTCCCGTACATATTAGATTCTCCCCCATCAATAGCTATGACTTGACCGGAAACATATCCATTTTCATCGCTTAAAAGATAGGCAACCAAATTCCCAACATCTTTCGGGTCTCCGAGTTTTCTGGTAGGATTTCGTGATGCATATTCTGCTTCAGCGGCTTTTGGATCTGCTGGATTCACTTGATTAAAAGCTTCTGCAACCATTGGTGTCAAAATTGCTCCAGGCGCAATGGCATTGGTAAGGATATTATACTTTCCGTATTCCAAAGCGGCGTTTTTCGTCATTCCAGCCACTGCATGTTTTGTTGCCACATAAGCCGTTTGATTTGCTACACCTCTTATTCCACCGACAGAAGCTACATTCACAATTCTTCCACCGCCATTTTTCTGAAGTTCAGGAATAATATATTTCATTCCGTAGTAAACACCCAGTAGATTAATATCAATTACTTTTTTGAAAACTTCAATATCGTAATCTACCAATGGAGCTTGCTTTCCTTCGATGCCTGCATTATTATAAAGACCATCTACTTTCCCGAATTCCTTAATTGTTTCATCCACATAATTTTTCACTTGTTCCTCTACAGAAACGTCTGCTTTTACGGTTAGAAATTTACTTTCCGGATATTTTGATTTTAATTCCGTTTTAGCTTTATCCAAAGCTTCTTCATTATAATCTACTAATGTAAGATCTGCACCTTTTGATGCCAATGATTCCGCAGCTGCATATCCTAAACCCATTGCTGCACCAGTAACTATGATTATTTTTCCTTTAAAATTTGACATGATTTTGTATTAATGTTTCATTGCTTCATTATGCAACAATGATACCTTTATGATTTAATTAATATTAAAGTTTTCCTAAAATTTAGCCTCACAAGAATAATCGAAATAATCTGTCGTTACTTAAGAATTAAGTTTTATAAAACATTAACAAGCCCACACTTCTCGAGCTTTTTTATTTTTATTACATTTACAGAATAGACAACAAGAATTCACAACCTCAAGAGAAACAATTTTAGAATGAAAAAGCTGATTCTTCTTCCGGCGCTTGCCGCAATATTATTATCCTGTAAAACCCAGAATCAAACTATGGAAAACCCACAAGATTGGAAACGAACTACCAACATCTACGAAGTTAATGTAAGACAATATACACAAGAAGGAACTTTTGCTGCTTTCGAAAAAGAACTTCCAAGACTGAAAAAAATGGGTATAGAAACGCTTTGGTTTATGCCAATCACGCCAATTGCACAGCTCAACAAAAAAGGAAGTCTGGGAAGCCAATATGCAGCTTACGATTATACAACCATCAATCCTGAGTTCGGAACTTTGGAAAACTTCAAACATCTGGTGGATGAAGCGCACAAAATGGGATTCAAAGTGATTATTGACTGGGTCGCAAATCACACAGGCTGGGATCACGTCTGGACAAAATCACACCCTGAATATTATCTGAAAGATGCCGACGGAAGTTTCCACAAAGCCAGCGGAATGGATGATATTATCGAATTGGATTATTCTAATAAAGAAATGCGTCTGGCAATGATAGACGCTATGAAATACTGGGTAAAAGAAACCAACATCGATGGATTCCGTTGCGACCTTGCAAGCTGGGTAGAAGTCGATTTCTGGCAGCAGGCAAGACCGGAAGTGGAAAAACTGAAACCTCTTTTCTTTTTAGGCGAGTTTGATGAGTTAGAAGCTCCTGAGTATGGAAAAGTTTTTGATGCAAGTTACAGCTGGAAATGGATGCATTTGTCTCAAGATTTCTATCAAAAACATCTTCCACTTTCGGATTTGAAGAATCTTTTGGAGCAATATTCAAAAATCGGAGACAACTCAATGAGAGCTTGGTTCACAAGCAACCACGACGAAAACTCCTGGAACGGAACGGAATATGAAAAATATGGCGATTTCGCACCGGCATTGGCGGTTTTCTCAGCAACTTGGAATGGTGTTCCGCTACTCTACAACGGACAAGAATTACCAATGAAAACCAAACGATTGGAATTCTTTGAGAAAGATCCAATCCCGTGGACAGGCAAATATGAACTGGAAGATTTCTACAAAACGTTGTTTGCTTTGAAATCGGAAAATCCTGCGCTTCGAGGTGGTGACCCTGCAGTAACTACTTTTTGGGTAAACACCACAGCAAATGACAAAATCCTTGCTTACCTCAGAAAAAATGGAGAACGTGAAGTTTTGGTTTTGATTAATACCACAAAAGATCCTGTCAATTTCAAATTGGAAGATGATAATTCTGTGGGAAGTTTCAAGAATGTGTTTACAAAGAGCAAGTCTGAGTTGATAAAAGGTTCTGATGTAAGTCTTGAATCTTTTGGATATTTGGTTTACGAGAAATAAGCGCTTCGACTCCGCTCAGCGTGACATAAATAAAAACTAGAAAAACCTTTCAGCAATTGTTGAAAGGTTTTTGTTTTATATTGAATTGCCAAAGCAAAATTTGGAACTGAATCGCCGCAGCCCGACTTGAACGGAAATCCTTTTTTGCGTGTAATCAAGTTCAATTGAAGGGAAATTTTCCGCAAAAAAGATTGGGAGTGGAAGGCGGAAAAGCTGTCCAAATAATATTATTAATAAGCAGCAGTAAAACGTTGTTTCACGAAGTTATTCTGCTCTAATTCATCTACCAAAGCTACGGCAACGTCTTCTACAGAAAGAATGCTTCTTCCCTCTTCATTGAAAACCGGATTTTCCAAAGCTGTTCTGTAAGTTCCGACTCTTACGCCAGCCGTTCCCGGATGCATCTCAATTGCCGGAGAGAAAAATGTCCAGTCCAAAGTTTCGTTTTTCTTGATTTCATTCAGATAATCTCTAGCTGCAGTTGCGCCTGGCTTGATGTCAGCAGGGAAATCCGAACCATCTACCAATTGATTTCCATCGACGAACAGACTTCCTGCTCCACCAACTGTGATAAATCTTTTAACACCAGATTTTTCAACTGCGCTTTCGATGTTTTTGGAACCGTTTAAAAAGTCATTGTAAAGATTTGGGTTTGTCCAACCTGCGTTGAAAGTGTTGATAACGGCATCGTTTCCTTCAAGAGCTTTTGCTAATTCATCTACATTATTCACATCTGCGCTAATAGCGTTTACATTGTCCTTCACCTCCACTTTTGAACTGTCTCTTGCGATGGCGTTCACTTCATAACCTCTGTTCGCTAGTTCGTTTACTACTTGTTTTCCTACGAAGCCTGTTGCTCCGATTACTGCTACTTTTTTGCTCATAATTAAATTTTTAAATTAATTGTAATATATCTTGTTACATTTTATACTAAATTTTTTTACTCGAATTGATTGGTAAAATCTGATAGTTTTTTGTTCTTTAGAAATTGATAGACCAAATCGTCTGTCTCTTCGAATAAAAGATTTAGATTTTTATTAATATCTCTCCCAACGCTACAAAGTGGATTTGGATTTTGGTTTTTCTTGCCGAGAACTTCTGAGTTTTTTATGGCTTCATAAATCTCTGCAACATTGATTTCGTCAGCATTTTTACCAATTCTTACGCCTCCATCTTTTCCTTGTTTGCTTTCTACAAGACCTGTTTTTTTCAGATTACCCAATTCTTTACGAACAATCACAGGATTGATATTAATGCTTCCTGCCAGCCAATCAGACGTCAGCCATTCCTGCGGGTCTTTCGCAAGAAGTGTCATAATATGGATTGCGGTTGCAAATCTTGTGTTGCTCATAATGGTACAAATTTATAAATAATTTTAATTGTAACAAAAATAATTACAGTTAAATTTTTATTAACTGTAATTATTATATAATGAAATTTTCGTTTTAATTAGAAATGAGAGATTATTCAAAAACAAAATTTTCAATGGTAAATAACACTTTATCAATATCATAGTTATTACCATTAGATAATATGGCAATCGAAACTTTGTCTTTTGGAAAATATGTAAGAACTGAATTAAATCCATCTATTCCACCTCTGTGACCATATCCAATTTTTTCTTCATAGGGTATTTCAAAAATTCCGTATCCAAAATTATCATTCATCATAATCATTGATTTCAAACTCTCTTTTGAAATGATTTTCCCGTTGAATAAAGCACTTGCAAATTTTGTTAAATCAGTTGGTGTAGAAAAAATAGCTCCCGCTCCTAAAGGTATAGACGGATTTGTCTGCGCTTGTTTTATCCAATTTCCATTAAATTTGTAAGAATAGCTTTCATTAGTATCATTCATTTTGTTTCCGAAATAAGTATTTCTTAAGCCGAGTTTCTTTACAATTTTTCCGTGCAAAATATCAGAATAAGATTGGCTGTAAATCTTTTCCAAAATGTAACTCAGTAAAATATAATTGGAATTACTATAATCAGCTTTGCTGTTAGGTTCGAAATCACTACCGCCTTTTGTAATAATTTGAATCATCTCAGATTCAGATTTTTTTCGAGTATTCCATTCAAGAAAATCCTTGTCATTTGTGAAATTATGGATACCGCTTCTATGATTTAGCAAATTACCAATTGTTATTTTATCCGAATTTTTGATAGAGGGAAAATATTCACTAAGTTTTGTTGACAAGGTCAATTTGTTTTCCTCAATAGCTTGTAAAACCAACACGCTTGTAAAAACTTTAGATATCGAACCGATTCCATAGGTTGTTTTATTGTTAGGCTTTTGCTGTTGTTCCACATTTGAAAATCCTGTAGAGTTCGTATAGATGACATTATTATTTTGTAAAATCGCCACACTTCCCATAAATTGATTGCTTTTTGCTAATTCATTCAAGTAATCGTCAAGCTTAATTTTATCGAATGATTGTGCAAATCCTAATTGAATGGCAAAAATGAATATGGTTGCTGAAAGAATTCTTCTTAACATTATTCGTTGTCGTTAATTTTAGATTTGTACTATTTCGTTTCGATATCAATGATTTTATCTCCTTTGCTTCCAAGATATTTTTTGATTAAAGGTCGATACACGTTATATCCATCATCAACATTCGTAAAAATCACAAGGCCTTGTTTTGTTTTTGGCAGAAGAAAAACTATAGTGTTTACGCCTTTGTCGGAACCTCCGTGCGACAAAGCGATTTCGTTATTTCCCAAATCATAGATTTCAAATCCAAGACCGAAATACTTATCCTTTTTTGTTTGTACTTGATTGGTTTTCATCGCTTCAAAAACTGAATTTGATAGTAATTCATTGTTCATTATAGCGATTAAAAATTTACTATAATCTTCGACAGAAGTTGTCAAATCATCGGCTGCGCTTGCTGTTTTATTCTTTACAATATCATAAGCTTTTCCATCTTTATCGTAACCAATAACAATTCTGTCAGCATCTTTTTTTTCATTCCAAATGTAGCTCGTATCGTTCATTCCCAATGGTTGAAAAACAAATTCTTTGGCTAATTCTTCAAGGCTTTTATGGAATTTATTCTCAATGGCTTTTCTAAGATATTCGAATCCTTCCCCTGAATATTGATATTTTGTTCCAGGGTCAAATTCAAAATTCAATTTATTGTCTTTGTTCATCCAACGCCAATTGGGAAAACCTGTCTGATGGCTTAATATTAATCGTGTTGTTAATTTTTTATTTCTAGCATCTTTCGCAATATCTGGGTCTGTCCAATATTTGTAAAGTGGTTCATCAAGATTCCACTTACCAAGACTTACCAAACGTAAAACTGTCATTGCCGTTACAGGTTTGGTCAAAGAAGCGACATTGAAAAGACTATTATAAGATGCGGAAGTTTTACCATTCAATGTTCCATAAACTTTTATTTGTGTCAATTTTCCATCTTCGATTACGCCTAATCCCAAAGTCGGGATATGATTATCTTTCAGCAATTGTTCGATATTATCCACAACCTCAGACTTTGGGTTGCCGTGGTCATAACTCAAAACATCGCTCATCATCCAATTTCCATCTTTCTTTGTCCAAACCGTCGTAAATTTCGCCTGACCTCCGATAGCATCTTCCTTGCCTTTTTCCCGAATAAAAAATTGATGTTCCCCAGTTTGTATCGCTCCGTATAATTCACCATTGTTGTATAAAGGAAAAACTTCGAGGCTACTTTCAATAACTTTTCGGATAGGCTTCTGGTTTGGATTTCCGCAGATGTTTTGTTTCGTTCTTTCTAAGAATAATTTTTTGTCTTGGAAACCACCATTATCGTGATAGAATTTCAGATTATCAGTAACAGTTTTTTCCAAATAAGCGATATCACAATTATTGAATCCACGTTCAAAGAAAATGCTGTCTTGCTTTTTAAGTTCAAGAAATAATGGAGAATTTTTATCGATTTGAGCATTAAGATTTCCGATAGAAAAAAAGAGAATCAGAAAGATAATTCCGAGTTGTTTTGTCATTATTTTAATTTTTGACAAAGATTCAGAATTAATTGATTTCAATTCAAAAAAACAGCCCGACAATAACCCGACAAATTCCTGACAGGATTATAAAATACTGAAATTCAATTTATAATAAAGGCTATTATTTTTATCTAATTGATAAGCGTTTCTAAGAATGATATAAATATCAGCTAAGATTAATGCGATAATTGTTACCATTACAGACTCTTTTCCGAGCTTTAAAATAACAACCAACATAAAGATAATTGGAGCAACAATTGCCAAAATAACCTGAAGCGAAATAATCTGTTTGATGATTGGAGATTTTTGTTTTGAAATCAACATTATCAACAAAGGAGGCAGAACATTAGCAATTGGAAACCAACATAACGGAAGGGAAGAAAGGTTGATTATTTTGATTAAACTGAGATTTTCAATCGCTTCATCTTCTGTTTCTAAAATAGGTTCTTCAATACTTGGTTCTATCGGAATATTTGGAATTAACAAATCACTTTCCAAAACATCAAGACTGGAAGCCAAAGTTTTCAACGTGTAGCCTTTCGGTTCTGTTCCAGCTTCGATGCGTTGAATCGTTCTCACAGAAAGCCCTGACTTTTCCGCCAATTCTTCCTGAGTTAGATTTTGTTTTTCCCTGATTTTCTTTAATTCCGACATTTATTTAAATAACAAAAGCAAATTTAAAAATTCAAAATTGTTTTGAATTATAATTTACAAAAAAACCTTTCCAAAAAAGAAAGGTTTAATTATTTATTTCATATTGAGAACTTTGTCAACAACGTAAACTGTGTTTCCGCGCCAAGGCAAAGTTCCGTGATATTCTTTGTAATGAAGGTCGAAATATTTTCCGCTGTTCATTTCAAGTTGTTTAAAAACCGAATCGTTTTCAATAGAAAATTCGAATTGATTGCTTCCAATTGGCGCACCAGGTTTTGCAGCCCCAAAACCTTCCTGAATCAGTTTTCCTTCATAAGTTTTGAACACATTTCCTTTGTTCACAGCATAATTAAGATAACCTGACTTAACGCCTTCTCCGAATACAAAATAATATTTCCACCAGACAAAAACGCCTAGAAATAAAAAAATTACGGCTAAAGTCATCCAAAGATATTTCATAGTGCTGTGTTTTTTATATAACCAAAGTTAGTTATTTTTTTGATATCGCTCTGGAAATCACAATCTTTTGAATTTCGGAAGTTCCTTCGTAAATCTGGGTAATTTTTGCATCACGCATCATTCTTTCCACGTGATATTCTTTCACATAACCATATCCACCGTGGATTTGAACCGCCTCTATCGTTGTATCCATTGCCACTTGGGACGCATATAGTTTTGCCATTGCACCACTTTCTGAGATGTCTTTACCTTCGTCTTTTTCAGCAGCCGCTTTATAAATCAACATTCTCGCCGCCATAATACTTACGTGCATATCTGCTAATTTGAAAGCAATCGCCTGATGATTGATGATTTCTGTTCCAAAAGATTTTCTTTCTTTGGCATATTTCAAAGACAATTCGTAAGCACCGGAAGCAATTCCTAGAGCCTGAGAAGCAATCCCAATTCTACCGCCATTCAAAACTGCCATCGCAAATGCAAATCCGAAACCGTCTTCTCCAATTCTATTTTCCTTCGGAACTTTTACGTCCGTGAACATCAAAGAATGTGTGTCACTTCCACGGATTCCCAATTTATCTTCTTTTTTTCCAACCTGAAAACCTTCCCATCCTTTTTCTACAATAAAAGCGTTGATTCCTTTGTGTTTTTTGTCTGGATGCGTCTGTGCAATCACAACATAATAAGTTGCATTTCCACCATTTGTAATCCAGTTTTTGGTTCCGTTTAACAAATAATAATCACCTTTATCTTCTGCAGTTGTTGATTGTGAAGTTGCATCAGATCCGGCTTCTGGCTCAGATAATGCAAAAGCACCGATTACTTCTCCGCTTGCAAGTGGTTTTAGGTATTTCATTTTTTGTTCTTCGCTGGCAAATTTTTCTATTCCTGCGCAAACCAAAGAGTTGTTCACAGACATTACAACGGCTGCAGAAGCATCAATCTTTGCAATTTCTTCCATTGCTAAAACATAAGAAATACTATCTAAACCTGCTCCGCCGTATTTTGGATCTACCATCATTCCCAAAAACCCCATCTCGCCCATTTTTTTCACGGCATCGTAAGGAAATTTCTGTTCATTATCTCTTTCGATAACGCCTTGCAAAAGTTCTGCGTGAGCAAAATCTCTTGCGGCTTGTTGAATCATTTGTTGCTCTTCTGTAAGATTGAAATCCATAAGTTTTTTATTATATTTTTCGTTCGTAAATATAAACTTTTTGACAAAAAATCAAAGGAAAATACGTCATTTTGTTATCTGAGAAAAAAAAATTATATTTACGATAATGTAAACTCAATTTTAATTTAATATTAACAACGATATTTTATGAACGTTAAAAGAATATTTGATTTTTCTGCGCTGGCGTTGGAAAAATTCCCCAAAGAAGACACTCTCGTGACCAAAAAAAATGGAAACTGGATAAAAACTTCTACAATGGAATTTGTCAATCAAGGGAATAAAATATCCCGTGGACTTTTGAAATTGGGTATCAAACCTGGCGATAAAATTGGACTTGTAACTTCCAATAACAGAACAGAATGGGCTATTATGGACCTTGGAATTTCCCAAATTGGCGTTGTAACCGTTCCTGTTTATCCAACTATTTCTGAGGAAGATTATATTTATATCTTTAATAATTCAGAGATTAAGTACTGTTTTGTTTCCGATAAAGACCTTTATAAAAAACTAACGAATGCAAAAACTCAGATTCCTTCACTGGTTGGTGTTTTTACATTTGATGATATTGATGGTGCTCCGAATTGGAATGAGATCCTAGACCTTGGCGAAAATGATCTGACTCAAGATGAAGTGGACGACCTTGCCAAAGCTATTAATCCTGAAGACATTGCAACCATCATTTATACCTCCGGAACAACTGGAAAACCGAAAGGTGTTCCTTTGACTCATAATAATCTTGTAGCAAACGTTCTTGCAAGCACACCGAGAATCCCGAAAGATAAGAGTCTGGATTATAAGGAACTGAAAGCACTTAGTTTTCTTCCAATCTGTCACGTTTTCGAAAGGATGATCTTCTATTTATATTTAAGTAATGGAATTTCAATTTATTTTGCAGAGAGCATCGAGAAAATTGGTGAGAACGTAAAAGAAGTAAAGCCGCAATATATGACGGTTGTTCCAAGATTGGTGGAAAAAGTTTATGATTCTATCTATAATAAAGGAACTGCTGCAGGTGGACTAAAATCAAAAATTTTCCTTTGGTCACTTGGAATTGCCGAGAAATATGAGATCGGACAATCGAAAACTTTTATGCATACTATTGCTGATAAATTGGTTTTCAAAAAATGGAGAGAAGGTCTTGGTGGAAATCTCATCACATTGGTTTCCGGATCTGCCGCCTTATCAAAACGACTGAATGTGATGTTTCACGCCGCCGGAATCCCAATTCTTGAAGGTTATGGATTAACAGAAACGTCTCCTGTAATTTCTGTAAATAGTTTCGGAAAAGTGAAAGCCGGATCCGTAGGAATTCCTCTGGAAAATGTAAAAGTAAGAATCGAATCTGATGGTGAAATTGTTGTAAAAGGACCTTCAATTTTTGAAGGTTATTATCAGGATGAGGAGAAAACAAAAGAAGCTTTTACAAGCGATGGCTATTTTAAAACAGGCGATATTGGAATTTTAGACGAGGATAATTTCCTGTTTATTACCGATAGAAAAAAAGAAATGTTCAAAACATCGGGTGGGAAATTCATTGCGCCACAGGTTATTGAGAATCTTGCGAAAGCTTCAAAATTCATAGAGCAAATTATGGTTGTAGGTGATGGCGAAAAAATGCCTTGTGCATTGGTTCAACCGGATTTTGCTTTTGCTAAAAACTGGGCAGAGCTGCACAATGTAAAAATCTCCGATTCACATAAAGAAATTGCTGCAAATCCTGCAGTAAAATCCAGAATCGAAAAGGAAATCGAAAATATGAACCAACATCTAGGCAAATGGGAACAGATCAAAAAAATTGAATTGACACCGAAAGTCTGGACAATTGATGATGGACTTTTGACGCCAACACTTAAACTGAAAAGAAAAGCTATAAAAGCAGAATTCCAAGATCTCTACGACAGAATGTACGAATAACTGAAAGCTATCCTCTGGATAGCTTTTTTTTATGAATTTTTGTTAAAAATAAATTATTAAAAATTAACATTTCGGAATAAAATTTACGAAAATATTATTATTGAAAAATTTCATTCTTTCTTATTTTGTTTTTTATTTGGAATTCTAAAAACAAAATTATGAAAATAAAAATCTTTTCGATGTTTGTCATATTATCAAATTTATTATTTGGACAAACAAAAATTGAAATACAGAAGCTCGAAGATTTGACAAAAATTTATGGCGTAGTGAGGTATTTCCATCCAAGTAATGAGTCAGCTAAACTTAATTGGGATTTGTTTACTGTCTACGCTGTTGAAGAAGTTTTGAAGACCAATAACCAAAAAGAATTTGAATCCAAAATAAAAGAACTTTTCCTTCCTATTGCACCTTCTATTACTTTTGAAAATGAAAAGTTTGACTGGGATAAAAAAAATACAAAACCTGTTTATTGGATTAATTTTGGACTTGCCAGTGGGAGTAAGAGTGACTTCTATAAAAGAAAAAGAAACATACAGGACAGTATAAAAATTAGACTGGATAATGTTTCGGCTCCTATAGATATTTATAACCTGCAACTCGCAAACAATTTTAAAATAAATATCCCACTTATTGTTTATGAAAAAAACGGACAGACACTACCTGTTGGAAATATTGAAAAATACGCTAATCTCAAACCTAAAGCATTTGATAATCACAATGCCATTTCCAACTTAATTATTATGTGGTGTGGATTAAGACATTTCTATCCTTATCAAGATGAAATAACTTTGGATTGGGACAAAATATTGAAAGAAGGCATTGAGAATACTTATAAAAATAAAACGCAAGAAGAAAACTTTTTCACTCTAAGAAAATTTTCTCATTATTTTAAAGATGGTCATATGTCTATTTCATATCCAAAATACTTTCAGACCAATTCATATTCTCCATTAATAAAATTAAAATATCTTAAAAACACTCAGAAGCTTGTTATAAGTGATTTATTATTACCTATTGATAATCTAAAAAAAGGTACCATAATATCATCTATCAATAATGAAAAACCAAACAAAATAATTGACAGTCTTAAGAACTACTTTTCAGGTTCAGAACAATATACAACACACAACGCTTTGGGAGAAATCTTAAAAGGGAAAGAAAACTCAATGATTTCGTTCACTCTTGAAAATGGAAAAAAAGTTGATGTAAAAAGAGATGTTCTTACATATAAAAATCCTGATTTTTTCAACAAGGACAACAAAGACGAAATTAAAGAATTATCAGACAGTATCCTCTATATTAATTTACAAAACCTGACACAATCTGTGCTTAACCAAAATTTGGGAAAGATGAAAACCTTCAAAAAGATAATTATTGATTTGAGAGGCTACCCAAAAAGAAGAGAAAATAGTTGGACAGTCTTAGGTAACACTTATTTTTATGATAGAAAGAATGTTAAATTCATTATTACGCCGAAGATTCAAAATCCTTTTTACGAAAATATTACTTATACAGATTACAGTGGCTGGGATATCAAAAAAAATCAAGAATTAAATGCAAAAATTGTCTTATTAGTTTATGAAGGCAACGCAAGCTTTCAAGAATCTATTCCTCAGTTTCTGAGGGGAAATAATTATGTCACAATAGTCGGAAGGGCAACTGCAGGAGCAAATGGAGGAAGAAATGATGTTTCGTTGTTAAATGGAATGTCATATTCTTTTACCGGACAAAAAGTGCGAAATTCTGATGGTTCAATATTTCATACCATTGGTGTTAAACCAGACATAATCGTTGAAGATACTATTGAAGATATAAAAAATGGAAAAGATACCTTTATTGAAAAGGCGATGGAATATTTAACAAAAAAATAAAACATTGATAAATATAACTGAAAGCTATCCTCTGGATAGCTTTTTTTATGCAATTATTAACAGTCGGTAGCTTCTTATTTATTTATATTTGCTTTAGACGATAGTTCAAAACAAATTATTAATGGAAGTAAAAAGAATTTTCGATATTCCTTATTATTCGAAAGCTAATTTCGAGAAAGATGATTTTGTCTGTGACAAGAGAAATGGGAAATGGGAAAAAGTCTCAACGGATAAATATATCGATATTACGAATCAGCTTTCACGAGCTCTTTTGAAATATGGACTTAAAAAAGGTGATAAAATTGCACTTATCACATCTACCAACCGTGTAGAATGGTGTTTTTTTGACCAAGCAGCTTTGCAAATCGGATTGGTTACAGTTCCAATTTACCCTTCCATTTCAAGTGAGGACTGCATTTATAATCTAGAAAATTCTGATTCTAAAGTTTGTATCGTTTCTGATGAAAAACTGTTTGAAAAAATCAATTCAATAAAAGATCAACTTCCGGATTTGAAGGAAATTTTTACATTTGATGAAGTTTCCAGTGCAAAAAATTGGAAGGAATTATTTGAACTTGGGAAAGAAAATGACAATCAGAATGAAGTTGAAAATCTTAAAAATTCAATTTCTGAGGATGAATTGGCTTCTATTATTTACACTTCCGGAACAACCGGTAGACCAAAAGGCGTAATGCTAACGCACAAAAATATCGTTTCTGATGTTCTTGGCTGCGAAGACAGAGTTCCCCATAAAGATTCGAAAAACAGAGCTTTGAGTTTCCTTCCGCTTTGTCATGTTTACGAAAGAATGATTCTTTACCTGTTTACAACCAATGGAATTTCTATCTATTTTGCTGAAAGTAATGATAAATTGAGTGAAAATCTGAAGGAAGTAAAACCTCAATATTTGACCGTAGTTCCCCGAATGATAGAAAAAGTCTTCGATGCGATCAACAAAAGAGGGACAGAATCCGGCGGAATCAAAGCTAAAATATTCCTTTGGTCTTTGAAAGTAGCTGAAAAATATAAATTAGGGACTTCAAAATCGCTTTCACATATCATTGCGGATAAATTGGTTTTCAGCAAATGGAGAGAAGGTTTGGGCGGAAATCTTATAACTTTGGTTTCCGGTTCTGCAGCTCTATCAAAACGATTGAATACGATGTTTCACGCCGCCGGAATTCCGATTTTGGAAGGTTATGGATTGACGGAAACCTCACCTGTAATTGCCGTTAACAGTTTTGGTCACACAAAAATTGGTTCCGTTGGAAGACCAATTGAAAATATTGATGTAAAGATTCAGGAAGACGGCGAAATCACTGTTAAAGGTCCGACTGTGACGCAAGGTTATTACAAAGACGAAGAAAAAACCAAAGAAGCTTTTACGGATGACGGCTATTTCAAAACCGGCGATATCGGAATGCTGGACGGAGACAATTTCCTTTTCATTACCGATAGAAAGAAAGAAATGTTCAAAACTTCCGGCGGTAAATATGTTGCGCCGCAAGTGATTGAAAATTTGGCCAAAGCCTCGCAATTCATTGAACAAATTATGGTGGTTGGAGATGGTGAAAAAATGCCGACTGCACTTGTTCAGCCGGATTTTGAATTTGCAAAAAGCTGGGCTTCGAAAAATAAAATCAATATCGGAACATCGCCTGAAGAAATCGCCAATTCCAAAGAACTGAAAGACGAAATCCAAAAAGAAATTGAAAAAATAAATGCACATCTCGGTAAATGGGAACAAGTCAAAAAAATTGAATTGACACCGGAAGTTTGGACAGAAAACAATGGCTTGTTGACTCCTACTTTAAAATTGAAGAGAAAAATTGTTAAAGAGCGTTTTAATGATCTGTATGAGAGGCTTTATGACAGGTAAGAAAACCCTTCAATTAATAATATTATTCTTTTTCGCAATCTCATTTGGACAGAACAGTTTTCAAATGATCGATAGCATTGCAATTAAAACTAAATATAAGGGCGATTTAAATCAGTTAGTTTTTGATTTAACAAATAATCAGAAAAATAATGTTGATAAAACGAGAGCCATTTATTCCTGGATTACAGAGAATATTAGTTACGATTACAAATTATTCAATAAAGGAAAACAGAAAGTTACTTTCAAATGTAAAAGCAAAGATGATTGCGCCATAAAAAGGAAAGAATTCGAAAATAAACTTGTTGAAAAAGTTATACGAAAGAAAAAAGGCGTTTGTTCTGGCTACTCAACGCTTTTCAAAAGAATGTGTGACATTGCAAAAATAACTTGTATAAATATCGATGGTTATGTAAAGACCAAATCCAGTCACGTTGGAAACACAGGAATTCTGGATCACGCCTGGAATGCCGTTATCATTGATGACAAAACTTATTTTGTAGATCCAACGTGGGCTTCGGGATATTGCGAAAGTGACAAGAATAGAAAACTTACAAATTTCGTTAAGAAGAAAAATGATTTCTACTGGTTTACACCAACTGAAAAATTTACAATCGATCACTTTCCGAAAAAACCTGAGAAAGTTTTAAATTTTGATATCCGAAAAGATGATTATAAAAACCAACCTTACATTGAAAACAGCATTATACCTTACATCGAGATAGAAAGTCCGAAACAAGGTATCATTAAAGCAAAATTGAATGATTCTATTATTTTCAAGTTCAGATATTCCAAGGAATTTAAAAAACTTCAAATCAACACTAATTTAAAGCGTAATCCTAAAATCTATTCTACTAATAAAAAAGGGGAAAGAATCTTCAATCAAAAAACATTTGATAAGCAAGAATATATTCCGTTTGAAATGAAAGACAAGGATTACACATTCTTTTACAGGATTGAAAGCGAAAATATTAAGTATGTCGAAATTTTATTTGATTATGATTTGAAGCTGAAATATTTGGTGAAGTTTGAGTAAAATTTAAAACCTTTACCTTTGAATCAGTTTTGAAGCTAAAATATGATTATTACCCGAAAAGAATTAATAAAAATCTGTGATAGATTTCTTTCAGATGAAGTAAGTAAAGAAGAATTGATTCATTTTGCTACATCCGTGATGTTTGATGACGAGGATAAATATGAGTGTGAAGACGATATCGTGGAAGAAATCCTTTCGCAATGGGATAATGTTCATACTCAACATAAAATTAATAAAAGAAGTATTGAGGTTTTGAGAGATCATCTTCTGAAAATTTGAACATAGATTCAAGTAAATTATTTTAAAAACTAATAACAAATGACCAAACTTCTACTCTTTTCTCTGCTTCATTTTATATTTTACGGAAATAATGACCAACTACAAAAAACCAGAGAAAAATATAATAAAGCTAATTCCATAACCTACAAAGAAACTGCATTTTATCCAAATCCTGACACAGATGAAGTTAGCAGTTGGACAACATTGTATTCGATCTATTATCCAGAAAAAAGTGATTTCGAATTCTCAAGTAAAAGTGGAAATAAAGAGCAATTTTATAAGGATGAGATTTTCACAGAAGTTCGTAATGATGAAAAATCATATTACAGATATGAGGAAAAAATAAACCAAAAAGAAGCACTTGAGTCTTCAAGATTAAAACAATATGGTCCAGTTTCTCTGTTATCCTATGATTGGAAATATGTAGATGAAGCTACAATTGGAGGACAAAAACTCTCACATTATTCTGTGATACAAGATAAACTTGAATATGAAGGAAAAAGAATTACAGTCGAATTCCATATTTATATTTCTCAGGAAAACACTATTTCCCAGTTCGAAAGAAAAAGTTATGTTGATAACAAGCTTGGACAGACGATTACCTACAAATTTGATGATTATGTTTTTAATGATTCGAAGAAGGAATTAGAAGTTAAGATTCCGGAAAAATTTGCTCTGAAATATTTTGAAAGAATTGAAACTTTAAAACCATTAGCAAAAAATATAAAAGCACCAATTTTTGAAGGAAATGATTTGAATAATAATAATAAAATATCGTTCAAGAATATCCCCAAAAATAAAACACTTCTACTCTTTTCTTCTACCAATTGTGGTGCTTCGAAAAGTGTTACAGAATTTATGAGTCAATCAAATCTGACATTTGATAAGAATATTAAGCTCATTACTTTTCTGGAATCCAATTCTTTAGAAACTGCCAAAAAATATTATCAAAAGTATAAAACTAATTATCCTACAATAGTCAACCGCAAAGACATCGAAAAAGAATACGGAATTTCCGGTTATCCTGTAATGTATCTGATCAACGAAAAAGGAGTGGTTGAGGAAATATTCGATGGTTCTGATCAAATTTTATCTTACTTGAAAAAGTAGAAAACTAATTTATAAGTTTCCACAAACAAAAAACGCTTCAGAAATCTGAAGCGTTTTTTTATTTTTTCTCTGCCAGTTTGCTCCACAGATGGAGAATGTAAACGACAATGATTCCTAAGATTCCGGCCGCAATAGAAAATATGAATTTCGTATTCTCATCGTCCATAAATCCTGCCTGCCAATCCAGCGCATAAAAACTTACTGCAATTGAGAAGATAAAAACGACAAGGAATACTTTATAAAATGTTTTCATTCTGATGAAATTTTAAAAATGAATATAGTTCTGAAATAACTGTGCAAAGTTAGCGGTAAATAATTTAATAGAGATAGCCAAAAGGATAATTCCGAAAACTTTTTGCAAAACCTGCAATGATCCTTCGCCTAGTTTTTTCTCTATCCAAGGTGCTAATCTCAAAACAGCATAAACCAAAATAGTATTTAGGACAATTCCACAAATAATGTTGATATCGTGATATTCTGCTCTTAATGAAAGCGTTGTGGTCAAAGTTCCGGCTCCTGCAATTAATGGAAATGCAATCGGAACAATAGATGCAGCTTGAGGCTGATTTGTTTTATGAATTTCGATTCCCAAAATCATTTCTATTGCGATGATGAAGATTACAAAAGCTCCTGCAATTGCAAAAGAATTGACATCTACTCCAATGAATTTCAGAATATTATTCCCAATAAAAAGAAACGAAATCATCAATAATCCTGCAACAATTGCAGCTTTTTCAGACTCAATCTTTCCGAATTTTTGACGTAACGAAACAATGATCGGAACCGATCCCAAAATATCAATTACAGCAAACAAAACCATAAAAGCGGTCATTGTTTCTTTGATTGAAAACTCTTCTAAAAATTCCATAACTTTAATTTTAAAGATTTCGCAAAAATATGAATTATTTTTGACAATTCTCTAAAGCTTATTATAGACTTCTTCTATTTCTTTCAAAATTTCCGTTTGATTCTCTTTGGTTGAGTATGGTGAGTACTTTTCGATATTAACTTTGGAAATCAATTGATTGAATTTTTCAGACTCGCTTTGCCCAAAATTAAGTTTCAGATAATCTTTGAAATCAGATGAATATTTGGTTTTGCAATATTGGTCAGCATCAGATTTCAGATCTTCAAATCCTTCAAAAAACTTAGAAGCATTACCTTCATCAATCATCTTCTGTAAATAATTGAAATGGGAATCAACATCAAATGAAACATTATTTTTCAACATCGCTTCGGTTTCTGCAATCGTAACAATTGGTTGTGATGCAATCTTTTTCTTGTCAAGATCTTCTCTTTTCTTATCCTTAATTTTTTTATTAAAATAAAGAAATATCATTGCACCAACTCCAACAATGAAGAGGTTTCCAAAAATCACAAGCCAACTGATTTTTTTATGTTCTTTTACCTTCAGTTTTTGAGTGCTCATTACTGGAGAATCCACTTTTTCCAAAACGGTATTGGTATATTCATTTACTTTTTGCAAAGTCGTTTTAGCATTAGCAATATCTTGTGCATTTACGGCATTGAGTGCCAAAAATTTAGATCCAACTTCCACATACTTTTCTTCTTTCGGATCGAAATAAGAAAAATCTTCTGTTGTGATTTTCAAATCGCCTCTTTTTTTAGGAATGATCACGTATTGCGCTTCTACCTCACCTTCAATTCCTTTGATTGTTGGTGTAGAATTATTAACAATCTTAGGTTCAAAAATTTCATAATCAGGAGAAGGCAGAATTTTCGGAACAATGGACGGTGAAAGATTGCCACAGCCAGATACTTTAACAGAAATATTGAAAGCTTTATTGATCTCAAAATTCTCTTTTCCTTTGTCAACCATTTCGATTTTTACATCATACTTTCCAACTGCGTTATTGAAATTTTCTGGTGCACCTTCTGGTAATTTTTTGACAGTAAGTTTCGCTTTGTTGGAAATCAAAACATTTTTGTGATTTGTAAAAGGAACTTCCATCGCAGGAACATCCATTATGCCTGCAACTTTTGGTACAATTACAAACATCCCAATAATCTGGGAAGAGTAGTTATTTTCAGAATCTTCTATCGATTCGTCAAAGTTAGCAATAGAACGGATTGCAAGATTTCTGGCAGGTTCAAATTTGGCGGGTTCCAGATGTCGGAAATTTGAAATATTTCTGGAGAAAGCTTTCAAAACTACTACAACAGGTTCATCTTTGTAAACTTCTCGTTCTTCCAGCTGCATATTGAGATACATATTCTTAGCAGGATTGTTGGTTGCCAGAGGTTTTTTCTCAGCTTCTTTTACAAAAATATCAATAGGTTCTGTTTTATAAATTTTCCCATTGATTTTCACAAGAGCAGATCCAATTCTTACATTTCCAGCCTGTTTTGGACTTAGTAAAAACTGATAAACCATTTCATTTATTCTGATTTTTTTTACTGGATCTATTACAGTATTCTGTTCAGAAGAAACAGCGTATTCGAACTTAGTAAGATCAGGAAGCTTAATTGGCGTTTCCTGTACAAGATCTTCACCAAAAATCTCCAAAACTACAGTAAATGTAATTGGTGTATTGACACGGGAATCCTGCGTATTAACCTCTGAATAAAGGTTAACCTGAGCAAGGGAAAAGCCCGATGCTAAAAGGAATAATATGTATAAATTTTTTCTTATCATTTACCAATCCTTCTCATTGCTTTGCGGCATAGAGTTGGATTTTTTGTTTAAAATTCTTCTTGCAGTTTCTTTTTCCCTATTTTCTATGTCTTTCAGGATTTCTCTTTCTGCTTCTTCCGGTATTTTATTTTCTTCTTTCTTAGGCTGATTTGGCTTTCCTTGGTCATTACCTTTTTGATTATCGCCTTTTCCGTCCTGCTGATTCTTTTTTTGATCGCCTTTATCAGAATCATCTTTACCTTTCTGATCTTTGTCGCCGCCTTTTCCTTTGTTCTCCTTTTGTTTTTGCTTGTCTTTTTTCTCCTTGTCCTTCAGCATTGCAATCTCATAATTCTTACGAATAGACTCGTTGTAAGGATCTTGCTTTAAAGCCTGTTTGTAATAGTCAGCTGCTTTTTCAGGATTATTGGATTGGATTGAGACGTTGCCCATATTGTAAAGAGCGGCAGCTTTTTCGTATTTACTTTTGGTATATTTTGCAGCTTTCTCGTATTCTGCAGTAGCCTCTTCATATTTTTTGCTTTTATAAAGCGCATTTCCGAGGTTGTAATGAGCCGTATAATTGCTGTTCTTTTCGGCAATCGCTTCCAGATATTTACTTGATGAGGCGTCATACTCTTTGGCATCGAATTTCTTATTACCTTCGTAAACCAACGCATTATAACTTTTCTGCGCAACAAGGAATTGCGAAGAAATAATCATAAAAATCAGGACTAAAGTAAACTTAATATTCATCGATACAAAATTATCCGTTTTATTGTTAAAATCAACACTTTAAAAGTTAAAGTTGGGTTAAAAATAAGACTCAAAAAAGCCTTTAAATACAGCATTTTTTAACACTTTAAAGATCAATTTAACATAATAAAACCACTGAAAATACATTCAGTGATTTTAAATTTTAATTTTTCAATTCAAACATTTAGTTAAATTTAACTTTAAATAAAAATCATATATTACTTAATTATAATGTTTTAAAATATTTACTTAAAGTTATTTTACCAATCTTTTTTCTTAAGAATGTAATAACTTCCAGCAATAAAAACAGCTGTCCAAACTAAACAAGCTATTACACTTTCCACAGGATATTCAAATTTGAATTGCATCCCCAGCAGCTTTGCCATATTGGTTCTTACCAATGGATTTGGGATCAAATTAGACATACTTTCTAAAGGCAGATAATCCGTATAAAAAATCTTCGTGTTCAAAATTTTAGCCCGTTGTAATTCATCGATATTACGCATTACTCCAAATGATTCTACGCCTATTAAAATTTTCTCTACGAACCAAAACATGAAAAATCCAAGAAAGACAAAAATCGACTTTCTAAAAAGAATAGACAAAAACATCAAAAGTGAAAAGAAACTAAATAATTTTAAAAAGTAATTAAAAATGAAATAGATTTCTTTAAATATCAAATCACTTTCCTGCGTATCAGAATAACTTTTACCTAAGACAAAAGCCAAAACAAAAACAACCAATGTAGAAAAGCCTGTTAAAAGCAAAATCGTCAAAAGTTTCGAAAAAATGAATTCTTCCCTACTCAGTCCATCAATTAGATTTTGCTTGAACATCCTATTGCTAAATTCCTGACAGATAGAAAAAACAATAATACAACCAAGGAAAATTTTCAACAGTCCAACAATGTAGGTTGTGAAATTCCAAACACTTGGAAAATTGTACATTCCTTGCTCCTTAAGGTTAATCTTATTTCCGAAAAGATCGAAATCCACTAATCCAATAAACAGCAATGCAATCAAAACAATGAAGTACAAAATTGCAAAAATCTTGAATGGTTTGTAATTCAGATTCTTAAGATATTCTAATTTTAATAATCTAATCATGAGTTGGATTGTTTTACAAGTTCAAGGAATTGGGTTTCGAGGCTTTCTTTTTTCTTTTGCAGATGAGACAAGAAAATCCCTTTTTCGAATAGTTTTTTATTAAGTTCTGAAGCCGAAATCTCTTCTGAAATCTGCGCAATAATCAAATGTTCTTTTTCCTTAACGCTCGAGAATATGTTTAAACTATTTAAAGCTGAAATCAGTGCGTTTGCATCATCTGATTTCAATTCAAAGAAACCTTTTGTATTACTCATTGCATCTACAGAACCGGAATAGATTGCTGTCCCTTGTTTTAGAACAATTACGTGACTGCAAATTTTCTCAATCTCATCCAAAAGATGACTTGCAACGATAATCGTAGTTCCGGATTTTGCAATTGAATTAATAATATCTCGAATTTGAATAATTCCTTCCGGATCCAGACCATTTGTAGGTTCATCAAGAATCAAAACTTCTGGGTTTGCTAATAATGCAGAAGCAATTGCCAGACGTTGTTTCATCCCAAGAGAGTAAGTTGAGAAAGCATCTTTTTTCCTGGCCAAAAGATTGACGGTTTCCAAAACCTGATCGATTCTTTGATAAGAAACACCTTTAATTGTCGCTACAATTTCCAGATTCTTTTGAGCACTTAGATAAGGATAAAAATTGGGTTGCTCGATAATTGCTCCGATTTTTTTTAAAGTATCCGTATCTGTTCCTTCTTTTCCGAACCATTTCCAGTTTCCGGAAGTTGGATTGATTGTCGAAAGCAGCATCCCGAATGTTGTAGATTTTCCGCTTCCGTTTGGCCCCAAAAGACCATAAACATTTCCTTTCTCTACATCGAAGGAAATATTATTCACAGCAATTTGCTTGAATTTTTTGGTTAAGTTTTTGACTTCCAGAATTTTTCCCATATAAATATTTTGTATAAAAGTCTTATTATTGGATAAATTGTTACTCTAATTTGTATAGTTTTTGTTAAATAATTAAAAACATTTAAAAAATGATCTACAGCATCACAGAAATTTCCAAAAAACTAGATGTTTCCGAAGAAAGCATTCGACAATTCATTCAGGATTTTGATCTTGAAATATCCGACTGTCTTTCTCCGAATCTTAATATTACACAAAATTTCGAAACTTTTGCTACAGAAAATCAGGAATTCCTGAAAAAATATGATAAAGACCTGAACGAAGAAAAAAGTGTAAAACAGATTGCTGAAAAAATCCATCAGCCGACACAAAAAGTTGAACAGGTTATCCAAAACAAATTGCCAAATATTTACGATAATGGCATTTTCAAATCTTCTGTCTCGACATTTGGAATTGACAATCAACTTGGCGGAAATTATCAGTTTATTTACAATTATTTCGGCAACCAAACCGAACTGAAGCAAAGAGATTTCATTGGTTACAGAGATTTGTTTTTCTACATTTATGATATGCTGGAACCATTTATCAATCCTGAACAATCAAAAAACTGGGGCATTCAGAAAGCTGCCGGATTAATAGTCTACGGACCTCCGGGAAGCGGTAAAATCTTCTGGGCGAGAAAGATTGCAGAGATGATTGATTTTGAATTTTTGGAGATTCTGAAATCCAGACTAAAATCGACTACTGAAAATGATAACAAAACAAATTTTGACAGCTATCTTTCCGAAATGCTCAAAAAAAACAACGTTATCCTTTTCCTTGAAAATTTTGATGAAATAATGGCTCAAAGAAAAGAAAACCAAATCATAAATAATGACAACGAGGAAGTTAAAGATTGTATTTTTCAAAACATAGAAAAATTTGAGAAGGAAAACCTTCTAATGATTGGTTCTGCAAAAGAATTGGCAGGAATTGAAACAGAAATTATTGCGCCCGGAAGATTTGATGTCCTGATTCCAATCTTCCCACCAAATTTGCAGGAACGCGCGGAAATGCTGCTTTTCAATATGACAAAAAATCTGAACGAAAATGCAACCTTATTAAAAATCCTGCAAGAAAACAAAGCTGACAAAATCCCCTTCTGGATGCTGACCGCCGAAAAAATGAAAGTTTTCTCCAACACAATGATTGTCGACTTTACCCAAAGTCTGAAAAAGAGAATCAGAAGTTCTTATTTGAAAAACAGAACAGAAAATATAACAATAAATCAGACCATTCTGGAAGCTTCTTTCAAAGAGTCTGCATATAAACTAACGAATGATTACCTGAATAATGTTCAACAATTCGTAATGGAAGCTACTGCTAATTCTTATGACCGTTTTGCAGTCAGAATCGAAGGTTTAAAAAAAGAACTTGACAGTTATAAGGCCAAAGAAAAACCAGTAAGAACAATTGGATTCAAAACTGATGAGACATAAAAAAAGCCCGAATAGTCGGGCTTTTTTTTAAATATTCGTTTTCAAAATTATATTAATTTGTATCTTCAATTTTCTTGGAAACAGCCATAGACGTTACCAAATCATTTAACAGTGAACTTGCTGCTGTCGGCGAATTAGGCAACAAAACTAAGTTGGACCTGTTATTAGCACCGATAGAATGTAAAGTATCGTAATGTTGAGTTACAACAATCAAAGCTGAAGCTTCGTGAGCGCTAATTCCAGCTGCATTTAGCATTTTTACAGATTCCTCAAGACCTTTTGCAATTTCTCTTCTTTGATCTGCAATACCTTGTCCCTGAAGTTTTTTAGATTCTGCTTCTGCTTTTGCAACCGCTACAATTCTAATTCTTTGTGCTTCGGATTCATATTCAGCAGCAGTTTTTTCGCGTTCAGCAGCGTTGATTCTGTTCATTGCGTGTTTTACCTGATCATCAGGATCAATATCTGTTACCAAAGCTTTGATTATATCGTAACCATAACTCTGCATTGCTTCCTGAAGTTCAGCTTTTACAGCAACTGCAATATCATCTTTTTTAAGGAATACATCATCTAACTTCAATTTCGGAACTTCCGCTCTTACAACATCAAAAACGTAAGAAGTAATCTGATCGTGTGGACTTTCCAATCTATAAAAAGCATCAGCAACCTGAGTTCTGATAACCTGAAACTGCACAGAAATTTTCATCTTAACAAAAACATTATCAAGCGTTTTGGTATCAATCATAACATCCAATTGCTGAATACGAAGATTCATTCTTTTGGAAATCTGATCAATGAAGGGAATTTTCAAATGCAAACCTGCATGTCTGGCAGAATGAAATTTCCCCAAACGTTCTACAAGCGCCGCAGTTTCCTGCTTGACAGTGAAAAATGATGCGAAAAGGACAATCAGTCCAAAAAAGATAATTATACCAACTAAATACATAATTTGTTATTTTTCTTAAAGATAGCTTTTTTACCTCAAATTACCAACCTAAACTCAACATTAATCAATCATTAATTATTAAAACTAATTATTAGATATATCACACCAAAAGACCTTTATTAATAAACATTTTGTTAAATTTGTGAGAATTATAAATCTAAGTATGAAGAAAACACTATTTTTTGCAATCGCAGGACTTTTCACTAATTCCTTTTTATTGGCTCAAAACGTTTCAGTTTTTAATGACGTTCCGTTTTACAGTATGTATCATTATCTTGGTGAAGGTCAAACGATGCCACCGGAAGCATTTTCCCAAATTCCTGCCGGAGCAATCAGGCTTCACGCTTATGAGCAGGATATTATTTCCAGAAAATTGACTACCTCAGAAATTGCATCTATCGGAAGCAACGTTACTATGAATATCAAGCTAATAGCAGCTTGTGATAATTATGACAGAATTGCAGGAGTCAATTTGGTTCTTGTTCCTAAAGGAAGTACAACCTACACTTTTAATCAAGCAGATATTAAACGTATTGAAATCGGACGTTTCATCACGCCTTTTATGAATAAAAACGTTTCGCCAACGGAAGTTCCTTATAGCTACAAAGTTGATAACATTTCTAATATTTTGCACGATACTGCCTTGTCAGCAACTTATGATTTTTGGATTGAGTTCCGTGCGGATGGTTATTCAGCAGCAGCGAATACACAAGTTGCAGGCTGCGCAGACAGAACAGATGTTTTCCGAGGAAACTTAGAGTTCGTAACAAGTGGAACAACTATTCCATCACAGAATTTTCTATTACCCCTTTCCTATCGCAAAGATCTGAACAACTATAACGCAACGGACGTTCCCGGACAAACCACAAGACTGGTCACTTTCACATTGGATCAAGCAGTTCAGAATGCTGTTTTACATTTGACAACTTCGAACCACGGCTCTAATACAGGAGGAGAAGAGTACGTAAGAAGAGTTCATTATGTTTATCTTGACAATCAGTTGGTGTATGAATATGAACCTGGCGGAAAAAACTGTGAAGATTATAGACAATACAATACACAAGGCAATGGAATCTATGGAACTACAGCAAAAACATTAAGAGGCTGGGTTTCTTGGAATAACTGGTGTCCTGGAGATGCAATCCCAAATCGTGAAGTGAATTTAGGAAATCTTTCTGCTGGAACTCACACTATCAAACTTGATGTACCTACAGCAGTTTTCCAAGCTCAACAAGGCTACTTCCCTATTTCTATGTATTTACAAAACAGCACAAGCGGACAAGTAATCTGTGCGGAGCCAAGTGATTTTAAAATAACAAATCAAGCTGGCCCAACTGTAAATATTGCTTGGAAAGAAAATGGAAATTCCACAAATTGGGAAACCATCTGGAGTAGAAAATCAGTTTATACAAATGCGTATGAAGAAACACATCAAATAAGCAATACGCCTGCAGATTCCAGAAATGACTTAACCATCAACTGGCTTTACGAGATGTATGTGAAATCTAAATGTACAAGTGATCTAAACAGTATTTGGAGAGGCCCAATCTTTTCAACTGTAATACGGGCATTGGGAACGGAAGAAACTTCTATAGCAAAAGTTTCAGTTTATCCAAATCCTACGAGAGATTTTGTGAATATCAATACCACTTCTAAAATATCAAAAGTGACAGTTTTTGGAACAGACGGAAAACAATTATTGGAAGATTCTACTTCTAAGGTTAATGTTTCTAAATTACCTTCCGGTGTTTATATTCTGAAAATAGATTTTGCTGATGGAAAATCCTCGACACAGAAAATCGTGAAGCAATAATTCATTTTAATAAAAATAAAAAAGCAGCATAATTTACATTATGCTGCTTTTTTATAAGAATTGATTAATAATTAATAAGGCTGTAACACAGTTACTGTCATTGTTGATTGTGACATATCCTGATTCATAAACGTGGCATCCACCGGCGTCCCAACTCCTAGATTAACCAAAGTATTGCCAGAACCAAGATTTCTATTACTACAGGCAGCAGAAACAGTATAAACTCCCGGATCCAAATTATCAAGCGTAACATTAAGATTTAATATTTTATAAGATCCACTCACTCCTCTTACAACGTCTGATCTTACTGCTTTTAACTCTTCGGCTCCTGAACCTTTTTTTACGAATATTCCACAAGCAAAACTTCCCGAATAATTACCGCTCGGAGCACTTCTTGCAATTTGTGCATTGGTCTGAAAAGATAAAATAGCTTTAGATTTTTTTGTCGTATCTGTAATACTGAAAGTATCTGTATTGCCACTTAATCTAGCCCAGTTAGCAATAGTTGTTCCTGTAGAAGTTGTAAAAGCCGAATTAAGGAGATAAGGGTTTGTAGATCCTGTTGCAGAAAACTTAACACCCGTTCTATCCGTTGTTGTATTAAGGTATGTATAAGTCAAACTTCCTGTACCATCTGCAATCTTAATCGTTTTATACTCATCAGAAAGCAATGTAGTTCCTGTAACACTGAAGATTTGACCATCTGTTCCAGCTGAACCTTTATTTGTCTCATCACCATTTAGCCTCAATTCTTTTCTAATATTAAGACCGCCATTCACATCCAAAGTTTTCTCGGGCGTCAAAGTTTTAATCCCTACTTGAGAATAGCACAAAGAATTAATAATCAAGAATATATATGTATAGAATAATTTCATTTGCTTTAAAATATATCGGTGAAATTTTGCGGAACTTCATAGACATCAATCTTTAGTGAAGCTTGTGTCATAAAATTGTTTACATTATTGACAGCGGTTGTGGAAGGAACACCTATACCCAATACAATATTATCATCTGTCGTATATCTTGTGCAAGCAACTCTTGCAGTATGTTGTCCTTTTGCAAGATTAGATGCTCCACCTATTTGATTATGTGTCAAAAATGTGCTTTCCGCAGTAGTAGAAGTAAATAAAGTATTGAGTCTTGCGCTCTGTAGTTTATCATCTACAAAAATACCACATGCATACATTTGATTAGAGCCTATTGTAGTTGTATTATTTTCTTGAACTACGGTTTCAAATTGAAAATAAACTTTACTTTCTGTACTATTCACAATAAAAGGATTTGAAAGTTTAGTAATCTCTTTGAATCCTTTATTGTTGATCAGATTTGTAATATCTGCTCCTTTTACCAGATCTGCGCTTATAGTAGCAGGTGAAGTTGCAGTAGATAATGAAATTCCTTGTCCAGTATTATTAGAAGATGTATTGAAATCCCTAAATGAATCATTGAAAATTAGATAATACTTGAAAGGTTCATAATCCGGGATTTTCAAAGCTTTCCAGGTCGGAGCTGTTCCAGCACCTCGGGAAATCAAAATCTGCCCCGTCTTGCCTGGTGACAGTATATTATTATTATCCAAAAAAAGCTTACCTTTTTTATTAAAATCCCCATTCACATCAAGCACAGATTGAGGTTTAGATGTCATAATACCAACTTGCCCTTGTAATGTATAAACCCACAACAGCAGTAGAAAATTGATTGTATTTTTCATATTACGGAGCAAAAATTATTAATTGTGTAATATCAATTTTAAAGAAAGATTTCAAAGCAAAACTATTTGAACTTGTATTAGCAACAGTTACAGTACCAGATTGATATGTTGGAATATTAGAACCTATCATAAAATAATTATTAATATTAGCTGTATTTATTTTTCTACAGGCAACGTCCATATTGTAAATCCCGATGGGACTATTTTCTTCACTATAGTTTAGGGTAAACATATATTGTGTTGGCGTATTGCTGTAGGCTGTAGTAATTTTATCCGGACGTAAGGCGACCAATTTGTTATCCTTAAAGATTCCACATAAAAATTTCACTGCACTTCCGGCAGTAGAACCAACGATCTCTACACCGGTTTGAACCTGATAAACCAGTTTGTTTTCAGAAAATTTCACTTCAACTTGCGTGGTAAGATTTGGTATTTTTTTCCATTTACTGTCGATCATATCTCCAATGGAGCTTGTATTAACTTCATCACCTTGGATACCAGATGAGAAATCACTGATTCCTATTTCAGACTCACTAAGATAAGTATTGGTAAGTTTATAGGTTCCGTCTTCTATAAAAGGTGCTCTTATGTATTTCCAAGTAGGCGGTAAACCTTCGCCTTGAGACACCAATGCTTGATTAGCTTCACCTGGATTTCCTTTAATTGCATCGGTTCCACCTAAACTTAGTTCATTCCGTAAAGCAACATCTCCATTGATATCTAATATTGCATTAGGCTTAGTCGTCCCAATCCCTACTTGTGAAAAAAATTGAATAGAAAAGAGAAAACTACCTAAAAAGTATAAGTTCTGTATATAGTTTTGCATGATAAATCATTTGTGTGGCACAAAACTAAACATTAACTTTTTAAATAAAAAAATACATATTAAACAACAATAAACATTTAAAAATGAATTTAAATTAAAAATATATTAATAATAAAATACATTTTAAATTAATAAATAATTATACAAATACGAAGTTTATAATTTTAATGTTTTTTTTAAAATATAAAATTTATATTATTTTAACATTTATAAAATTTTCCTTAATTGAAATTCAGATGATTTAAAAATAAAATAGTCTATCTTTAGGTAATACTAAAAACAATACATATAATTCTAAAATGAAAAATTTTGGCTTATTGATGACTTTTTTTTTGATTTTATCTTGCAAAAACCATATTATTTCCCAGCCTCAATTCTCTGATCTTAACAATAAGAATCAAATAGAAATTAAGAAAGTTAATAATTTCAGATTTTTAGGTAACCTCAAGAATCATGAAGGGAAAATCTTGAAAGACAGTTTGATTTATAGAAGTGGGAATCTTCATCAATTAAAATCAAGATCTTTTGATGAGTTCGAAAAGCTTAAAATTAAGAAAGTTATCGACCTTAGAGCCAAACAAGAAATCACAAAAGAAGCAGACCATTTACCTAATCATATTATTTATAAAAATTATCCTGCCTTCGAAGATGAAAATGGAGAATTAAAAGATGCAAAAAAGCTGGTATTAAAAGGTAAATTCAATAAAGATGATGCAAACGATAGAATGATGCAGTTTTACAGAGATTACGTCTCCAAAAATCCCCAAGTCATTAAGACAATTGTTACAGAAATTTTGGATTCTGAACAACCTATACTCTATCATTGTACAGCCGGAAAAGACAGAACCGGAATGATAACAGCATTAATTTTAAAGATTTTGAAGTTTGATGATTCTGTTATTTTTGAGGAGTATCTTTTATCTAATGATCTGAGAAAAAAAGTAATCAACAAGAGGCTGAATCTCGCTAATAATCTTCATTTCATTTATCCAAAAATGGATATTGGCGTCATCGGAAAGACAGGTTGGATAGAACGTGATTATTTACAATCAGCTTTTGATGAGATTGATAAAAAGTATGGTTCGATGGATAATTACATTCATAATATTTTGGAAATTTCTGAAAATCAAAGAGATGTTTATATCAAGAAATTCTTACAGTAAATAAAAAAAGCAATTCAAAATTTGAATTGCTCTTTTTATTTTTTAAACTTAGTTTTATTGGTTAAGGCTCAACCTGTGTTCTTTCATCTTTTTTGATCTGAAGATCACTGTGCAGTTTTTTGTATTTGAACCAAGCAGCAACAGCCAATACTATCATATATCCAATACTTATGTAAACCCAAAGTGGAAGCGGAATTGGATCTCCTTTTGCGTAAGAATGCAAACCTGACAAATAGTAATTCACTCCAAAATACGTCATTACCATTGAGCAGAAAGCAAACATCGTTACAACGTGGAATGTATATCTTCCTCTCAATCCCGGAACCAATCTCATGTGAATCACAAATGCATAAATCATAATCGAGATGAAAGCCCATGTTTCCTTCGGATCCCAGCTCCAGTAGCGTCCCCAGGATTCGTTTGCCCAGATTCCTCCTAAGAAGTTTCCGATCGTTAAAGCTAATAATCCAATATTAAGAGACATTTCGCTTACGATTGCCAATTCTTTCAGTGTTGTATCATTATGTCTTTTGAATGTGTCTTTGTTAGCGATGATGTAGAAAATCAATGAAATCATTGCAATCAGCATCGATAAAGAGAAGAATCCATAGCTCGAAGTGATAATTGCTACGTGAACTACAAGCCAGTAAGATTTCAGAACCGGAACCAGTGGTGTAATCTGCGGATCCAACGCAGAACCACCGTGCGCAAATCCCATCATAATTACCGCAACTAAGAATCCAGCTGCCGGAATCAAAGTGTTTGAGTTTCTGTACAAAGCATATCCTGCCGTAATCCCAACCCAGGAGATGAAGATAATAGCCTCATAGCCATTACTCCAAGGCGCGTGTCCGGAAATATACCATCTCCCCACCAGTCCTAAGAAATGGAAAATATAACCAACTGCACCGATATAAATCAATGCTTTTATAATATTATTAAGAATCTTGGTAGGCTTGAACAATGCTATGAAACCTAAAACTAAAAGTAAACCACCGATGATCGTGTAGAAAATCAACAATTTGAAGTTGATATCTAAAGTATTTAATAAAACCTCAAGCTTAACTTTGTTTTCAGAAGGCACTACATTTTTCCCCCATTTCTGTTGATATGCTTCTACTTTCAATAGCTCCGCATCCGCTTTTGCCCAACTTCCGCCTTGCGTTGCCAAAAGGACGCTCGACAAATAGGGACCTAAAACCGCCTGCGCATTTTCATCCGGTTCAAAAGTCGGTGTCATTACAGAACTCCAGGTGTGATTTGAGTCATTCTTCACAGGAACTGTTCGGAAATATTGGTAAGACATAATCCCATTAAGAATCTGAACTTTGTCGTTCAGTTTGATAACCGCTTCATCATATCTTGTTCTTTCAGAGGCCTTTTTTCTAAACGCCTCATTAAAATCATCTTCCAAAACGAAACGAAGATTTCCGTTTTTGTCGGCAGGAAATAATTTGATCAAACTCGTAAAACCTTCTTCTGTAGCTTTGGTTTTAGCCCGAAGGTCTTTTCCTACTTTTCCTGCAGTTTCAATTTTGATGATATTGACTTGCGCCCAAAACATTGGGTCTATCGTAGCAGCCAAAAACCATTGATTAGCATCCAAATTCTGGAAATTGGAACGTGAAGTTAATTTATGTAAAATATCAAGCGCCTGTGTGTTAGCCGGAACAATACGACCTTCATAATTTTGAACTAATAAATAAGCAAATTTATCTGCGTGTTCTTTACTGATCTCAATGTTTTTCACCATCGCATCTGCATCAATGACAGCAGGATTTTTGTTAGGCGATGTTGGCGCAGCTTCGGAATGGGAATGGCCTTCGTGGCTTCCGTCTTTTCCGTGCATATCAATTTCCTGAGCATTGAGCCCTAAACCTAGTAGTATTAAAATAGCAACCTTTGCTTTTTTCCTGCTGATGGTTTTCAGCATTTGGTTCAGACTCCAGAATCTTGAGCCTTTCCAAAACATCGTCACGAACATCCCAGTAAACAAGAATGCATATCCGATGTAACTGATCAAAGTTCCCCAGAAATCGTGATTCACAGAAAGAACAGTTCCTTTTCTGTCCGGGTCAAAACTGGCCTGAAAAAATTTGTAACCTTTATAATCAAGAACGTGATTCATATAAATATTGTAAGGCGTTTCTTTGCCTTCGTCCACTATTTTCACGTGAGATTCATAAGCCGATGGCGAAGAACTTCCGGGATAAGTTTCCATCACAAATTTTTCTAATTTTAATGCAAAAGGTTGTGTGAAATAAATCTTTGGTCCGAAACCTAACATTATATCCAAACCATCAACTTTGATTTGTTTGTAATTATTTGGATTTCCTTTTTCTACTACAAGATCCACCAGTTGTTTTGTTTTTGGTCCTGCAACTTCCACTCTCAGAAGATCCGGAACGTCTTTGTCTTTTTGTTTGTCGCCTTCATAAGAAACCAATTTTCCATTTTTCGTTCCTTCCGGAATTACTAATTTTAATTGATCGATTGTGTAAAGACTTCTAAGAACTAAAGGTTGAAATTCATTTTTTGTAGTTGTTCCTGTCGCCTTCGTTGCCATTGTCATAAAGGCTGCGTCAACAGGTGTTTTGATGAAAATCTGACCGTCTTTCTTCTGGAATTCAACTGCACCTTCAATTGCAGTTCTATTGTAACTTACCAAAGTTCCATTGATATTCTGAACATCGCCTTCGCCTAAATAAATATTCTGACGACCGCCCATATCACTTGTAGAGACCAAATGCAGATATTCTTTTCCAGCTCCAACAACCAAACTGTCTTTTTTTCTTTGAATATAATCTACAGCCTTCACAACGATTTTTTCTTTACCTAAGAAATCATAAGTTGCCTGAAAATCGTGATGAAGCGGCGACATTAGATAAGGAACATCGTGGTAATTCTGCTGTTCTCCTTTTTCCTCGATTTTGATTTTGAAGAAATGTTTGTCGGTTACGATTTCGTTATTCGTTTCGCCTTCGCGGATGTGCATTGTCCCTTCAAAACTCACGTAACGTGTAATTGCACCCCCGATAAAGATTAAAATAAAAGCCAAGTGAAATACCAAAATTGGCCATTTCTCTCTTCTGAAAAGTCTGTAACGTCCAATGTTTCCAATGAAGTTTAAAATCAATAGAAACATTACGGCTTCAAACCATTTGGCTTCGTAAATCAAGGCTTTCGCAGTTGGTGTTCCGTAATCATTTTCGATAAATGTGGCAACGGCCATAGAAATTGCAAAAACAAGCAGCAGAAGGGCCATCGTTCGCGTAGAAATAAGAATATCCTGAATCTTTTTCATATGTAGATATCTATATATTTTTTATTTGTCATAATGCTATAGCCAAATGATCATCGGCATTTATTACAAGCTTAATCAGTGGCGGTTTCATTCTGAAATTTATAGTTCACAAAAATAAGGATGATAAACCACAAAGGCATCAAAAAAAACTGTTTTTTGTCACTTTGGAAGCTGGAAGCGTTATTTTGAAACGTTCTTAATAAGGGGTTTTTAACTGAAAATTAGAATGCTAAAATCTATCTCAATTTAAATAATTTAAAAATATCTCTTAACAATTTATATGACTGATAAAAAACATTAAATTTGCATCTATTGTCGATTTTTAAAATGAGTAAAGAAGAAATAAACACAAGTACCACAAGCAAGATTATCTCCAAACCAAGAATCATTTCGGGTATTACTTTCATAGTATTATCAGTCGTTTTGACGCTTTCTTTCGTTTCATATCTAATGAACTGGAAAGCCGACCAAAGCCAAGCCGGAACAATGTCGGACAAAACCGTTGTCTCATCCAACATTTTTGGTAAGATTGGCGATTGGCTGGGAAATCTTTTCATCTTCGAAAGTATTGGTGTTGCAGCATTTGTTGTGGCATTTTTGTTTTTGGTTTTTGGAACTTTAATTTTCAAAAAGACTTATTTCAAACCTTGGAAGACGATTTCTCATAGTTTGTTTTTCATTTGCTGGGTTCCTATTTTCTTTGGTGCAGTTACAGGTGGCGAAGGCGTTTTGGGCGGTGTTTACGGTTATCAGATTATGGATTATCTGAAATCTTACATCGGTTCTGTTGGGCTTTGGATGGTACTTTTGGTAAGTTTTGCATTATATTTTGTTTTGGAATTCAATCTGAGACCGAGTTCTATTAAGAATAAACTGAATGATATTAACGACAATACATTCGGAAAACTGAAAGGTCTGATGCCAGATTCTGATGAGGAATTTGAAGCTGATGAAGAATTAGAAAATGAGATTCAACCTGAAAAATTAGCGGTTAATGAAACAACTATAAAAACCGACAATGATTTCAGCAACATCAAAGTGACTCAGGATTTTGAGCCTATCAAAACGCCTAATAAAACGACTTTTGTTGAAGAAATTAAAGAGACTCAACCAGAAATTATTTTATCAACTGAAACTCCGATTCAAAAACCTGTTGTTGAGAAACCAATTTTAGATATTCCAGTTGCTAAACCTGCTGATGACATCACTCTTAATATAGAAGTTAAAAAAGAGGAAGTTTATGTTCCGAATGCTGAGCAGCAAAAATCTGATGACCTTGTAAGCAAACACGGTTTGTACGATCATAAATTAGATTTGGCTAAATTCCAAATGCCTTCAATTGATTTGCTTAAGGATTATGGAAACGAAGAAATCACCATCAACCACGAAGAACTTGAAGAAAATAAAAACCGAATTGTTGGCTTATTGAAAACCTTCAATGTTGGAATTTCTGAAATCAAAGCAACGATAGGACCAACGGTTACACTTTACGAAATCGTTCCGGAAGCAGGAATCCGAGTGTCAGCAATTAAAAAACTTCAAGATGATATTGCCTTGAATCTTTCTGCATTGGGAATAAGAATCATTGCGCCAATGCCAGGAAAAGGAACAATCGGAATTGAGGTTCCAAGAAAAAATCCAACAATGGTTTCTATGAGATCTGTGGTGGCTTCGCCGAAATTCCAAACGGCAGATATGGATTTGCCAATCGTTTTTGGAAAGACTATTTCTAATGAAGTTTTCGTTGCCGATCTTGCAAAAATGCCTCACCTTTTAATGGCAGGATCTACAGGACAAGGAAAATCAGTTGGGATCAATGCAATTCTTACTTCATTAATATATAAGAAACACCCGAGCGAATTGAAATTCGTAATGGTAGACCCGAAGAAAGTAGAATTGTCATTATATTCAAAAATCGAAAGACATTATTTGGCAAAATTGCCTGACACAGATGATGCAATCATCACAGACAATGCCAAGGTTATTAATACGCTGAATTCACTTTGTATCGAAATGGATCAGCGTTATGATCTTTTGAAAAATGCTTTCTGTAAAAACCTCAAGGAATACAACGCCAAATTTGCCCAAAGAAAACTGAATCCTGAAAATGGACACCGCTATTTGCCTTACATCGTTTTGGTAATCGATGAATTTGCAGATTTGATTATGACTGCAGGTAAAGAAGTTGAACATCCTATTGCACGTCTGGCTCAGCTGGCAAGAGCAATTGGAATCCACTTGATTGTTGCAACACAAAGACCTTCTGTAAACGTAATCACAGGTATGATCAAAGCGAATTTCCCAGCGAGGATTGCATTCCGAGTAATTTCAGGAGTCGATTCTAAGACGATTTTGGATTCGCCGGGAGCGGAACAATTGGTTGGACGTGGTGATATGCTTTATTTCAACGGAAACGACTTGATACGTTTGCAATGTGCCTTTGTAGATACGCCGGAAGTGGAGAGAATTGCTGAGTTCGTTGGTGAGCAAAAAGGATATCCGGACGCTTATCTTCTTCCAGAATATTCCAGTGAGGAAGGAACTTCTACAGTTGGAGCGTTTGACCCGAACGAGAAAGATCAGCTTTTTGAAGATGCGGCAAGAATCGTTATTTCAACCCAACAAGGTTCAACATCAATGCTTCAAAGGCAATTGAAATTGGGATATAACAGAGCCGGAAGAATTATGGATCAGTTGGAAGCAGCTGGCGTAGTTGGCGGTTTCAATGGTGCGAAAGCTAGAGAAGTTTTGATCTCTGACCTTGGTTCTTTGGAGAGATTGTTTGATGAGTTGAAAGGGAGATAATTTAAATAAATTTGATACAAAAAGCGCCAAGATTACTTGGTGCTTTTTTATTTGTTTTGATTATTTTTGAATATGATTTTATTAGGAATTTGAAATAGAATGTCAGAAAATGAAGAAAAATATAGAAATTTCAGAATAGCTGTTTCCACAGACTATGAAGACATTTTCACTCATTTTTACTTCGCAGAAAACAACACAGATGAAATCATTACCAGAACATTGCTCCCACCTTTTCAGACAATTTTGATATTTGATTTTGGTACAAAGTCAATACTTCATTCAAAAAACAACACTAGTATTGAAATTGACAGATGTATTGTTTTGGGACCGATAAAACAATCTTTCGAATATTCTTTACCTCCCAATTCAGAGATTCTGGTCGCCAATTTCAAAGACGATGCTTTTTTTCGCTTCTTCGGAAGTACATCTATTGCTGAACATTTTCCTATTAATCCAGATGATTTGTTAGAAAAAAATTGTTTTACCCTTTTGTGGACGGAACTTAATAAAATAAAAAGTACTGAAAACCAAATCAACTATCTTCTTGACTTTTGCAAACCTTATTTGAAACAGAGAAATAACATCGTAGAGAAACTGATAAACTTTACGGATGAAAACTTAAATCCAATCAAATCAATCGCAAGCCAACAAAATCAAACTGAAAGAAACATACAACTCAATCAAAAAAAGCATTTGGGTTATACTTCCAAAGAAATCAATCGCTATTCGCGTTTTGTAAAATCTATCAGACTTATTCAGGATTCAGTTTCAATGTCAAAAAAAATTGATTGGTTCGAAATAGTTAATGAGTGTGGCTATTACGACCAAAGCCAATTGATTCATGACTTTAAATACTACATCAATCTAAGTCCTAAAAAATACCTCAGATTCCAACAGGATATCTGCAATCCAAAAGAAGAATAAGAATTTTAATGTTTGCCAAATAAACATAGCAACTGGCGATTTCGTTTTCTTACAATTTTAGCAAGTTACACTACTCTACTTTTGTCCTATCAAAATAAAAAAATAGGACAATGAAACATTTAATCATTTATGCTCACCCCAATCCAAATAGCATAAACAGCCAATTCAAACAGACACTTGTTGAATTTTTATGGGATAACGGACACGAAGTTGTTGTCCGCGATTTGAATCAACTTAATTTCAATCCAATCCTTTCGTTGGAGGATATGGAAGGACAGCGAATGGGAAGAGTCACGAACGATGTAATACAGGAACAAAATTACATTTCTTGGGCAGACCATATTACATTTATCTACCCAATCTGGTGGACAGGAATGCCTGCTGTTATGAAAGGATTTATAGACCGCGTTTTCAGTTATGGTTTTGCGTATCGTTATGACCAGGGCGTACAAAAAGGATTGCTTACAGGTAAACAGGCAACCATTATCAACACTCACGGAAAATCCAGAGCTGAGTATGAAAGCATCGGAATGGACAAAGCCCTTTCTTTAACATCTGACAAAGGTATTTTCAGTTATTGTGGATTCGAAATCAATCAGCACTTCTTCTTTGACAAGGCTGACAAGGCAAATTCTGAAATCATTGACGACTGGAAACAACAAATCATAAAAGCATTTTAATCAAATTCAACCACAATTAAAAATTAAAAAAATGGAAAAATCAACAAACAAACCTTTCGACAAATCTATTTATAATCCGCTTCTTTTTGGAAGCTACAAAATAGTTAAGAAAATCCTGAAATATACTTTGTATATTGCGATTTCATATTTTGTTTATGAGGAATTTATGGATTGGGATTAATTTATAAAGCTGGTGTAAAAAATTGAAATTTTTCACACCAGCTTTTCATTTTCTTTTTGTAATTTCATTTTAAAATTTGAACAAATGAAAAAACTGATACTCTTAATTGGTATTTTTGCATATAGCTTTGCTTATTCACAAGAAAAGAAATTAGAAAAGCCAAAGTCCAAAAATGATTTAGTAAAACCACATCTCAAAGCAGACACTGCAAAATCATTGGAGCTAGAAAATAATTCTACCGATAAATTTTATAAAAATGTAGATTCGTCAAAAGCTTCAAAATACAAAATGCTTAATAAAAAACCTACCGAGCAATATTCTGAGCTTCAACAAGCAAAATCTCAACAATATAAAATTGAAAAGCCTAAAGATTCTATAAAACTAAAGAAGAAGAAATAAAAAATGTCCACACACGAACTACTCTACAAAGCCATAAAAATAGCAACCAAAGCACACAAAAAACAAACCGATAAATACGATGCACCTTACTTAGGTCACGTTTTCCGAGTAATGAACGCCGGAAAAACCATCGACGAAAAGATTGTTGGCGTTCTGCACGATGTTGTAGAAGATCATCCAGAATATTCTTTGGAATATCTGAAAGAAAAAGGTTTCCCCGATTATATTCTGGAAGCAGTGGAAAGTCTTACAAAACGTGAAGAAGAACACATCGATTACGATGCTTTTGTGGCAAGGATCGAGAAAAGTCCTTTGGCAATTGCTGTAAAACTAAATGATCTGAGAGACAATATGGATCTCACAAGATGTTCAGAATTACTGGAAGAAAAAGATCTGAAACGTTTCAATAAATATCTGAAAGCTTATCTTTATCTGATAGAGAAATATTAGAATTTAACCACATAGACACATAGCTAAAACTATATAAAAAAGGATCAAATAAATAATCATATCTTATTTGACCCTTTTCTTTCTACAATGTACCTATGTTCCTATGTGGTTCAATATTTTTTTTTAATCCACCATCGGGATCACAATATCTTTCTCTTCATCCGTCCCATCAATTGTAAAATTGAGAGCGAAATACAAAAAGTGAAAATTATCATTCCCTTTGGCAGCAAATTCCCGCTGAAACATATAGCCCGAAGTCACAGATAAACTGTGATTGAACTGATAGCCAAAACCTGCGAAAGTCCTGTTACGTTTGAAGTTCGGATCTACAGGTCCAAGGAATATCTCCTCAAAAGCATTTACAAAAAATGTCTCTTCCTGAATTTTATCTTTATTAATTGGCAAAGTCGCGCTCAGTCTGTATCGGAAACGGTTTGCCTTTGTGTGTTCGCCCGTTTGGCTGGCGTAGAAATACCGTTGCTCCGCCCTACCCCTGTGATCTAATTTCAGTTTACCAAGCCTTTGCGTAAAAGTATATTGCAGCCACATCCTGAATTCTTCCTGAGAAATCTTCATCTTTTCGTAAGTTCCATAACGACCAAGACCTACAAAAACCTGATTATTTTTTGTGATATTATAGCCAACTCCACCTTTCGTTTCGTAATAATCAATCACTGTATAATCTCGTCTGGCTCTTGTTTGCAGTTCTACATAAGCCATCCATTTCGGAGAAGCTTTATAAGTAAAAGACATCATATTGAAACCCGAAAGATGATCTTGCGCAAAGACAAAAACACCTACAAAAATGAATAATAACCCTAGCTTTTTCACGCCACAAATATAATCAAATACCAAATTCAAATAATAATTTTTTGGGCGTAACCCTTTGTTTTTGCTTATACGATTTCACATTTTCAAGGAACATTTCCAGTTCAGCAAAAATAAGCGGGTCGGGCTGTCCGCTATTATCTTTTTGTCAGGAACATTTCCCACCCAAATTGATTATTAATCCAACGACAAAAAGGATAACCGCTATCATCCCTTACCCAGCTTTTGTTATCAGTAGAAATTTAATCCATAAACTTATATTTTTTTCAGACATTATGTTTAAACCAAATGCAAATTGTGTTTTTCTCTAAACAACTCATTTAAGCCAACCACAAGTTGTGTTTTTCTCTAAACAACCCAATTAAACCAAATACAAGTTGTGTTTTTCTCTAAACAACTCATTTAAGCCAACCACAAGTTGTTTTTTTCTCTAAACAATCTGGCTTCAATTTAATTCAAATGATTAAATAAGATCACAGATCAATTTCTAAAAATTAAATTTCATAAACAAAACAAAAAAAACCTTTCAACAGAATTGAAAGGTTTTATAAAATATTTCGAACAAGTTTTTATCCTAATAAAAGCGTCAATGGGCTTTCCAGATAGGTTCTCAATGTTTGCAAGAACTGAGCTCCTGTTGCTCCATCAATTACTCTGTGGTCACAAGCCAATGATAATTTCATTGTGTTTCCAACAACGATCTGTCCATTTTTCACGATTGGTTTCTCAACGATTGCTCCTACAGATAAAATTGCAGAATTCGGTTGATTGATAATCGATGTAAACGTTTCGATTCCGAACATTCCAAGATTTGAAACAGAGAAAGTAGAACCTTCCATTTCGTTAGCTTTAAGCGCTTTTGTCTTCGCTCTTCCAGCCATATCTTTTACAGATGCAGAGATGTCGTTGTAAGACATAAAGTCTGTATTCTTCAATACCGGTACTACCAATCCGTCCGGAACAGCTACTGCTACCCCAACGTTGATATTCCCGTGGTGGATGATCTTGTCACCTGCCCAAGAAGAATTCACCTGTGGATGTTTTCTAAGTGCTACTGCAACCGCTTTGATCACCATATCATTGAAAGATACTTTGGTGTCTGGCACAGCGTTCATTTCTTTTCTCGCTTCGATGGCTTTATCCATGTTGATTTCAACAGTCAGATAATAATGTGGCGCAGTAAATTTACTTTCGCCCAATCTCTTAGCGATGATGTTTCTCATTTGAGAATTCACAGTTTCAGAATCTTCTCCTGGTGTGAATGCTACACTTGGCTGAGCAGAAACCGCTTTTGGAGCTGAAGTTGCAGCTGCAGGTTGAGCAGACGGCTGATAATTTTCAACATCTTTTTTCACGATTCTTCCGTTCTCACCAGAACCTTTGATGGCTGAGAAATCTACACCTTTATCTTCAGCAATTTTTTTAGCCAAAGGAGAAATTGCAATTCTTTCGCCTGTAGAAGATGCAGCTACTGGCGCTTCCTCTTTTTTATCTTCAGATTTAGTCTCGGTTTTAGCTTCCGCTTTTGGAGCAGCTGCTTTTTTACCACCACCGGAAACTACGCCAGAAACATCAGTTCCTGCAGGGCCGATGATTGCTAAAATTTTATCTACTTCCGCAGCATCACCTTCAGCAACACCTTGGTATAATAAAGTTCCGTTCACTTCAGATTCAAAATCCTGAACAGCTTTGTCGGTTTCGATCTCCGCAAGGATGTCACCTTCTTTTACAGTGTCACCAACGTTCTTTTGCCATTTAGCAACTTTACCTTCGGTCATTGTATCAGAAAGACGAGGCATTGTAATCACCTCCACACCTTCCGGAATATCAGAAGATGAGCCTTCGTCAGCAGTTTCTACAGATGTAGATTCGCCCTGAGTTTTTGATTCTTCTTCAGATTTGCTTTCAGCAGCAGCTTCCGGTTTTGCACCTCCGCCATTAGTCAAAGAAGAAATATCTTCTCCTTCTTTACCGATGATTGCCAAAATAGAATCTACTGGCGCCGCGTTATCTTCTTCTACTCCTACGAATAAAAGTGTTCCGTTGATCTCGGATTCGAAATCCTGAACTGCTTTATCTGTTTCGATCTCTGCAAGAATATCACCTTCTTTTACAGTGTCACCAACTTTTTTGTGCCATTTTGAAACTTTGCCTTCCGTCATCGTATCCGACAAGCGGGGCATCGTAATTACTTCTGCCATAATTTTTTTATAAAATTAATTATTTTCTAATTTGTTGATGAATGGATAATCCGGAGTGGAATATACATAATCGTAAAGTTTAGAAGCGTCTGGATACGGAGATTCTTCCATAAACTCAACACACTCTTCTACGAAAGCTCTTGATTTTTCTTCCAAAGCATCCAATTCTTCCTGAGTCGCCCATTTGTTCTCAAAAATTCTGTGTTTCACAATTTCGATTGGATCTTCCAATTTGTATTGTGCCACTTCGTCTTTTGATCTGTAAGGTTCAGCATCTGACATAGAGTGACCTCTGTAACGGTAAGTTCTAGCCTCGATGAAAGTTGGTCCGTCTCCTCTTCTTGCTCTTTCGATAGCTTCGTAAGCAGCCTCAGCTACTTTCTCAGGATCCATCGCATCTACAGGAAGACAAGGCATCTCGTATCCTAATCCCAATTTATAAATATCTTCGTGGTTGGCCGTTCTTTTCACAGAAGTTCCCATTGCGTAACCGTTGTTTTCACAAACGAATACTACAGGAAGTTTCCAGTTCATTGCCATATTAAAAGTTTCGTGTAAAGCACCTTGACGTACAGCACCATCTCCCATAAAACAGATGTTTACCGCTTTTCTGTCAAAATATTTGTCTCCAAAAGCAATACCTGCTCCCAAAGGAATCTGACCTCCAACGATTCCATGGCCACCATAAAAACGGTGTTCTTTGCTGAAAATGTGCATAGAACCTCCCATACCTTGAGATGTTCCTGTCGCTTTTCCACAAAGTTCTGCCATAATTCTTTTTGGGTCAACGCCCATCGCCATTGGATGGATGTGGCATCTGTATGCCGTGATCATACTGTCTTTGGAAAGGTCCATTGCGTGGGTAAAACCTGCTGGAATGGCTTCCTGACCGTTATAAAGGTGTAAGAAACCTCTGATTTTTTGTTTAAGATAAAGAGAACGGCATTTGTCTTCAAACCTTCTCCACATCGTCATTTCTTCATACCATTTAAGGTAGACTTCTTTTGAAAATTCTTTCATTGTAATTTCGAAATATGTAGCAAAAATAAGAAAAAAAATCTTTCTTTATTGTATGCATATTATCATATTTTTTTGAGGAATGAAATCATTACAGTAATTTAATATAAAAAATTGCGCAATCGATTGCATTATCATTGAATTTAATTAAAATTGGCGACTTTGCAGAAAATGATAAATGTTGTATATTGAACTCGAAATTTTTTTGAATGGAAATCAAAAACCCTCTTATTCTCAACTTATCGAAAGTCATTTCGAACTTCTTCAATCCGTTGGTTTCTCTGGTTATTTACTTTTTTTATTATAGTTATAAGAACTATACTTGGGAACAAGCATCGGGAAAGTTCTTGCCAATACTACTTTTGTTAATAATTCCTGTTGCACTTTGGATTTACCGAAATGTTAAAAATGGAAATTATACCAATATGGATGTTTCGAACCGCAAGCAGCGTCATTCGCTTTACATCTTTATCATTATTGCAACCGTCATATTTTTAGCTGTAGATTTTTATCTTCATAAGGAAATGGATTGGGCGATTTTTATGCTTTGTATTTTATTAATATTAATGCAGATCAGTAATTTTTTCATTAAAAGTTCTATGCATACGAGTCTCAATATTTATGTTGCGGCTTTGTTTTTTACAATAGAACCTATGATTGGAATCTTTTGGTTTCTTTTATCGATATTAATAGGAATTACAAGAATCATTCTGAAACGACACACATCAAAAGAGGTGCTTTCCGGTGCTGCAATTGCAATTTTTGTATCTTTAATTTATCTTGTAATGGTAAAATCTACTATCTTCTAAAATATTTATTTTTATGATGTTACAAACTTTAACTCATTCCGAGGAAGAAATAATGCAATTGATCTGGAACAAAGGTCAAATCTATTTCAGAGAGCTGATGGACATTTTTCCAGAACCAAAACCTCATCAAAACACAGTTTCCACATTCCTGAAAATCCTCGTTGAAAAACATTATCTGACAACAGAAAAGCAAGGCAGAATCTACCTCTACTCGCCATCGATTGGTTTTGATGAATATAAAAAATTTGTATTAAAGCGTTTTATCGAAAATTATTTTGACAATTCCGGAAATGAATTACTGAAAGTTTTGATTGATGAAAAGTATCTCTCATCACAAGACTTTGACGAATTTTCTAATGAAAAAAGTAAGAGGATTTCAAACAAAGAAAATAGCGAAAAAAATCACATTCAGGACTTTATCAAGGAAATTACTGGCGAAAAAAAGCCTAAGAAGAAAGATAAAAAGAAGAAAGATAAAAAGAAAAATAAATAATTTGAACTTCAAGCATAAAAAAAGCGATCTAAAAATAGATCGCTTATATTTTTTGTAAGGGATATTACCAACGGCCGCCTCCACCGCCTCCACGGTTTTCTCCACCACCGTAACCACCTCCACGGTTGTTACCTCCTCCGTAACCACCTCCACGGTTGTTATCGAAAGATCTTCTTGGTTTCTCTTCTCTTGGTCTAGCCTCGGTAACATTTAGTATTTTACCGTTAAATTCTTTCTGATTTAAAGCATCTAATGCTTGTTTTCCTTCCTCGTCTCCCATTTCCACGAAACCAAATCCTTTTGATCTCCCAGTGTCACGGTCAGTGATAATTTTTGCAGAAGTTACTTCTCCAAATTCTTCGAATAATTCTTGCAACTGAAAATCCTTAGTTGCGTAATTGATGTTTGAAACAAAAATGTTCATTTTAAAAAAAAATTAAGTTAACTGTTGTTTTTTAATATTATATAAGGAAAAACAACAAAAAGAAGATTATTGATTTCAAATATAATTTGGTGCAATTTACAATTATTTTCGAATAATTAGAAACTTTCTAATTAAATTTCAAAAGAATTTAAATTTAATCAATCTACCTCTTTTCCTCTGCTTGCTTCAAGGATTTTGAACCAATCTATTGCTTCCAAATCAATCAATAATGAAGCTTTTAAATTCCTGATTGTTTCTGCTTTTGATGAGCCAATTACTGGAATTATTTGTGATGGATGTTTTAAGATGAAGGCTAATAGAATTTGATTTTCTTCTGCATTATATTTCTCACATAATTTCTTCAAAACATTAGAAATAACAATATTCTGGTCTGTTTTTTCTGAGAAATAATTCCCCATGACAGACCACGCCATTGGTCGTAAATTTTTCTTCATCAATAAGTCCAAAGTTCCATCATAGAAAGAATCCAGTTGATTAACTGAAACCTCAATTTGATTTGTAACTAAAGGAAAATATTGATCTAATAATTCAAACTGAGAAACCGAAAAATTACTGACTCCGAATTCCCTTACTTTTCCTTCATATTTTAAAGTCTGAAAAACCTGTGCAATCTCTTCGGGATTCAATAATGGTGATGGGCGGTGTAAAAGCAAAACATCCAGATAGTCGGTTTTTAGATTCGCCAGACTTTCATTAACACAATTAAAAATATAATCTCTATCGTAATTATAATATTTGAGTGAAGATGGTTTTTTGCCAGAATTCATCACGATTCCGCATTTGGAAATCAATTGGATTTTCTCCCTGTCCATATTCATATCTTTCCAGGCGTTACCGAACAATTTCTCCGTTGTATGGCCTCCGTAAATATCTGCGTGATCAAAAGTCGATATACCTTCTTCAAGGCAAACTTCTATTAATTCCCGCACTTTTCTTTCGGAATGATTAGCTCCCCAAACGCCCCAGCGCATCGTTCCTGCAATAAGATCTGAAAACATAATTGAATTTTTTACAAATATATTATGTTAAACACAAAATACATTAATAAATTTGATCCTTAAAAAAAATTAAGTCTTATGAAGAAATTTACATTTTTATTACTGATGAGTTGCGCTTTTATTAATGCTCAGTTCACAAGTCCGAATAACGGAACCAGTTATACCTTAACAAGTTTATCTGCAGCTGCACCTACAGTCTTGGTGAAAAATGGATTAGAATATACTTTGACCGCAGACCTGACTATCTCTGCAACGGATAAATTACTAATTAGTGAAGACGCAACTCTAAAAGTGAATTCAGGAGTTGCTATTTATGTTTTTGGCGAGTATAAAACCACAGCGGGCAATTTCACAATTACAGCAAGCACAATTGGAAGTCCTTACAGAGGAATTCGTTTTGAGGAAGGTTCTTTTGCAGAAATGAAAAATACCAGAATAGAATATGGAGGCGGCGTGCGTGTACTTACTGCAAATGGATTCCTGATGGACAACTGTATTCTGTATAAAAATAACAATTCCGGATCTACCAATCTTGCCAGCAGTGCAGCTTTAGCAATATTTCAGGGATCTGGACACGTTGTGAAAAATTCTCAGTTCTTAGAAAATTCAAGAGCGGGAATTAATTCTGGCGCATCTGGAGCTGTTTCTATTGATATCACTAATAATTATTTTTATGGTAACAATACAGACAACGGGAATTATCCACAAATCAACATGGGACCTGCAGGTGTAGATTCTACCAGAGTTTTGAATAATAATATCATTGGGAACAGAGCTATTACAAAATCTGGTGGAATATCCGTTTCAGGTTTACTTGGAGGAGTTAACAGATTCCGTATTCAAGGAAATACTGTGAAAGATAACCGTTACGGAATTACCCATCAAGGTGCAGGAAGTAGCGGAATCATCAGAAATAACATTATCGAAAATAATAATACTGAAAACCTTCCAAATGCGGGAGGAAGCGGAATCTCTCTGACAGGAACTCAAAAAGTGATTGTAAGAAATAACCAGATCCGAGGAAACCTTTGGGGAATTACAATTCTAAGTAATGCCGTAATAGATCTTGGAACAGCCAATGATTTTGGAAATAATGTATTCAAAAATAATATCAATGCAGGAAATACTGTCGCTTTTTACAACAACACAGCCAATGTTGTAACAGCTATTGGAAACTGCTGGAGAGAGGATGAAATTTCCAATGATACAATGGTACAAGCGGTAATCGGAAGTGTGAATCCCAATACGGTTACTTTTAAACCATATAACTGCGGAGAATCTTTAGCCGTTTCTGATGTTTCAAAATCATCAATGAAAATCTATCCAAACCCAAGTAAAAATCATTTCTTTTTGGAAACTGAAACTTCAGGAAATATCGTGATTCAGGATCTTAGTGGGAAAGTGGTTCATTCTTCTCTTGTTGTTAAAGGAAAGAACGAGATCAGTACCAATTTGCAATCCGGCGTTTACATCATTACACAACAATCTGAAGGTAAAAGATCAAATACAAAATTGATTATCCAATAATCAGTTTAAAATAACTATTAAGAAAGCATCACAGTTTTGTGGTGCTTTTTTCATTGCAGGATTTTCAGTAAATTTGATTTATGAAAATCTCTATCAAAAATATGGTTTGCAACCGTTGTATTTCCGCTGTTGAAGCTATTTTTGATGAACTCAAAATTGAAGTTTCTAATATTAATCTCGGAGAAGTAGAAACCAAAAATGAGATTTCTGAGAAAGATTTAGAACAACTTGATTCCAAATTAAAATCTACAGGATTCGAGATTCTTGAAGATTCTTCTAAAAAACAGATTGAGAAAATCAAAAACCTCATCATTCAGAAAACTTCGGAAGAAGATATAAGCGACGACTTTATAATTTCTGAGTTTTTAAGTTCTGAATTAAACAAAGATTACAGCGCTATTTCCAAGCTTTTTTCACAGAACGAAAATGTGACACTTGAGCAATATTTCATTCTTCAAAAGATTGAAAAAGTAAAAGAATTGTTGCTTTACAAAGAATTCAATCTGACAGAAATTTCTCAGAAATTAGGTTACAAAAGTGTTCAGCATCTTTCCAATCAGTTTAAAAAAATTACAGGCTTCTCTCCTACTCAGTTTTTGAATGCTAAGGAGAAAAAGAGGATTGCTTTGGATAAGGTTTAATCATAACCAAATGATGGTAATGAAAGAAGAATTAAAAAGTATTATTAATAAAGTTTATCATAAATCGAAAAGGAATAATTTTACTTTTCTGACAGGTGCTGGAATTTCCTCAGAAAGCGGAATTCCAACTTACCGTGGAATTGATGGAATTTGGGTAAAAGGAACCGAATTTCACAAGCCTGAAGAATTCGGAACTTTCAAATACTTTAGTCAGCATCAAGAAGAAGTTTGGCAATATTCTCTTTTCAGGAAGAAAATGTTTGAAAAAGCAGAACCAAATGAAAGTCATAAATTACTGGTAGAAATTGAAAATAATTTGCAAAATAGATTTCAATTAATAACCCAAAACATTGATAATCTTCATAGAAAAGCAGGAACTAAAAACATCTACGAAATTCACGGAAATAATAGAGAAATAAAATGTTCAAACAATTGTAAATCAATAAAAGAATTACCTGATAAAATCTTAGGTAAAAATATTGATGAAGATTTATCGATTGAAGAAATTGAACTTTTGAAATGTGAAGAATGTGGAAGCTGGATGAGACCCAATATTCTGTGGTTTGATGAATATTATGATGAAAGAACAAATAAAAAATTCAGCTCTTTAAAAGTTGCAAAAAATTCAGGGATTCTTTTTATAATTGGGACTTCGGGCGCAACCAATCTTCCTCTTTCAATTGCAGAAACTACCTTAAAATATGGAGGATATATCATAGACATTAATACAGAAGATAATAATTTTACAGACTTAATAAAAAATAAAAAGAACAAATTAATTGTAAGAGAAACATCAACTAATGCTTTGAATACAATAAATCAAATTATAAAAAATCTTACAGAAGTTTAGTAATAAAAACCGTAATCAATTGCAAACCAAAGCCAAAACCCTTCGCGAGCAAAAAAACCTAACCCAAACCGAGTTAGCGGAAAAATCCGGACTTTCGTTAAGAACAATCCAAAGAATTGAATCTGGAAATATTCCAAAAGGTTTTACTTTAAAAGCTATTGCCAAAGCTTTGGAAACCGAACCCAAAACTCTGTTTTCAGCAAATGAAGAAAATTCAAATTTTAACAGAGCAAAATTGATTAATCTTTCTGCATTATCAGGATTGATTATTCCGTTTGGTGGGATTATTTTTCCTGCGATTTTGACTTATAAAACTCAGGATTTAGCTAACCGAGAATTAGGAAAAAACATTATTTGTATTCAGATCCTTCTTGCATTTTTCACATCTATTTTATTGATATTAAGTCCTTTCATTCAACACGGATTATTAATTCAATTCCCTCTTTTTTTAGTTCCATTAATTCTATTTGTCTTGATAAAACTATTCGTAGTCATCAAAAATGGAATCAGTCTTAACCAAAACAACAAACTCAGTATTCAACTGAAAAACAACTTCTTATAATTAAAGTCATAAAACTGACGTAAAATTGTCATATCATTTTCATTAAAAATTCGACTTCAAAAACCGAATCTTGCTGAAAAATTTTGACAATGAAACTATTTAAGAAAATTGCATTTGGATTCTTGACTTTATTAATTTTAATTTTGGTTGGCGGATACATTTATTTTGATCGAAAATTTACGCCCGAAGAAAATTATTTAACCGTCAAAAACGAAAGCGGAAATATCCCAATCACTTGGCTAGGGAATGACAAAAATGTTTTGCTCCTTCCGATTCACTTTTCCGGAAATTCGGAAACTTACTATCTGTAATTTGATACTGGTTCGCCTTACACGCAGTTTTATTCTAATTCGATAAAAGACATTAAGGAAATCAAGGTCAGTAATGATCGTGCAAAAACTTCTTTTTTAATTGGAAGTACTGTGGTATCATCAAATCAATTTAAAATTTTCAAAACTAAAAAAGACACTGAAAAAGATTCAATAAAAATCATCGGAACGATTGGTGCAGATATTTTGGAAGATAGAAAAACGATTATTAATTTTAAGGAAAACCAAGTTGTTTTCAATCTAAATCAAGTACCGAAAGATTTCCAAAATAACCTCATCGATTTCAAATTCAAAAAGAGAAAGATTATTATTAATGGAAATCTGAAAGGCAAAGAACGGAAATTCCTCTACGATTCCGGAACCAGCGCTTACGAATTGCTGACTTACAAAGAAGAATGGCAAATCTTAAAATCGAAACGTTCTAAAGTAAAAATCGAAAAAGCAAAATCTTGGAATGATGTTCTGACAACTTACACAGCTGATTGTAACGAGAAAATCAAATTCAAAAACCAATTAATTCCTGTAAAACAAGTGACTTATGTAGAAGGTTTTTCAAACGCTCAATTTTCATTGATGAAATTCTCCGGAATGACTGGAATGTTGGGAAATAAGATATTTCTGAAGAATAGTATTTTCATTAATTGCATTGATAATAAAATCGGAATTATTGAATAGATAAATTGTTGATTTTTATAAAAGATTTCAAATGAAAGTTCTCTACTTTTGCAATTGATTCCAAAAGAAACAACCACTTGAACAATCTAAAATATTATCTCGCAGCCATTTTGGCTTTCACGCTTTGGGGCACATTCAGTTTGGTTTTGAAACCGCTTCACGATTTTGCTTCGTCTGATATTCTGTTTTATCGGGTTTTCAGTTGTGCGGTAATTATGACGGTAGTTTCTGTGCTGTTTAAGAGAAAAACTTTAAAAGAAAACATCAGCTATTTCAAATCGATACCGAAAAAAAACAAGAGAGAGTTGATAATTTTGAATATTGGTAGCAGTATTTTGCTTACGGCAAACTGGTTTTCATTTATCTATGTAATGAATCACGTGAGTGTGCGAGCAACATCTGTGGCATATTTAGTTTGTCCCATTATCACTACAATTCTTGCTTACTTTTTATTGAAAGATAAGCTGACAAAACTTCAATGGTTATCGGTTTTTCTAAGTCTCGTAGGATGTATTTTGTTGTCTTATGCCAATTTGATTGATATGTTTTACAGCAGTCTTATTGGTTTTACTTATGCAGCTTATCTCGTGAGCCAGAATAAGAATAAGCAGTTTGATAAGTTTTTGATTCTCAACTTCCATATACTTTTATCAGCTTTAATTTTGTTACCATTTTTCCCAATTTATTCAGGAAGTCTCATTACAGATTTCAAATTCTATTTTTACGTAGAAATTATCGCTGTGATGTACACCATTGTTCCTCTGCTACTGAATCTATTTGCACTTTCCGGAATCGCTTCTTCAAAAGTCGGGATGATCCTAAACATCAATCCAATTATTGCTTTCGTTCTGGCTGGCGTTGTCTATCACGAGCCTTTGGGAACTTTGCAGATTTTCTCTTATGCTTTGATTTTTTTGGCTGTGGTAGTTTTCAATGCGAAGGAGATTTTTAGAATTAAAGAAGCTAAATAAAATAATAGTTCAAAAGTTCCGAATATTTATTTTTCGAATCTGTTTATTGGAATTTGGATGTAACAAAACCATTTTCTAAGTTGTCATAATAGCATTAGAAAATATCTTTCAACAAAATGAATAAATTATTCCTGTTACTATTTGCATTCACAATTACAACAACTTTTGGGCAAACCAAAAACAATTCTGACCAACTTATATATTCTGTAATTGACCAGAATGCAGAAACATTGCTTAAAAATTCAAAAGCATATTCTGTCTCTGTCGGAATCGTAAAAGACGGAAAAATCTACACCAAACATTATGGTGAAATTGACAAAGGAAAAGGTAATATAGCAAACAACAATACCTATTTCGAAATAGCATCCGTTACAAAAGTAATGACCGGATTTCTGCTGGCTCAAGCTGTTTTGGAAAAGAAAGTGAATCTGGATGATGATATCAGAAAATTTCTGAAAGAGGATTATCCAAATTTGGAATACAGTGGCAAACCAATCACTATCAAAGATCTAATTTCTTATGAATCTGCAATTCCAAGTGTTTTACCGGATGACAGACAGATTATGAAAACTTTTGATGACAACACGACATTCAAATTGGTAGAATTGACTAAAAATTATACTAAATCCGATTTTTTGCGTGACCTGAGGACTGTAAAACTGGACACATTACCTGGAACAAAATATCTTTACAGCAACCCAAGTCTTGAGTTGACCGGATTGATGCTCGAGAATGTTTATGGAAAACCTTTTGAAAAAATATTAAAGGAAAATCTTTGGTCAAAGCTGAAAATGAACCAGACAAAATTTGCACTGGACTCCAAAGAAAAGTTAGCAAACGGCTATAATACCAACCACATTTTGATGCCTAATTTCAGTAGTCCACTTTGGGGTTCATCTGGCCTTCAGACAAAATCGACAATGGGAGATCTGATGAAATTCCTCAAATTTGAATTGGAAAATCAAAACAAGACGGTGCAAGAATCACAACGAAACATCAAAAACAGCGATCAAAATTGGTACGGCTATTTTTGGGACAATATGTACGTATCTGAGTTTGGGAAATATGCCTCCAAACACGGTGGTGCTTATGGCAATCAAGTCATGTTTTCTGTATTTCCGGAGCAAAATCTGGGTGTATGTTTAATTGTCAATATCAGCGGACCGGAAACCGGCGAGATTATAGGCAACGCTATATTTGATATTGCCAATAATTTACTGATTGATAATCAAAACAAAAGCATTTACGGTTATAGATTAACCAATGACAAAGTAATCTTCAGTTATCAGCACGACAAAAAATTAGATGAAAATCTGGTAAAAAGCATTTCAATTGCTGGTTCATTCAATGATTGGAATCCTGAAAATAAATCATTCCAAATGATTAGAAAAGACAATAACATTTTTGAACTCGAAATTCCAAAATCCCAATTTGAAAGCGGAAAAGAATATCTTTTCAAGTTTGTAATCAACAAAACACGATGGGCAACAGCACCAAAAAATGCATCGAACGCAGATAAAACACAGGATAAAAATCTAATTTTAAAAATAAATTAATCACGTTATATTTAACAAAGTTTATAAATTTTTGTATAGAAAAATTGTAATGAAACTGGCTATATTTACCATTACAAAACTTCTGACAATGAAAAACATTTACTTTTTAATTCTTCTTTTTTTATCCAATTTTATTTTCGGGCAAAACAATCAATTTCTCTACGAATACAAATTCGTTCCCGATTCAACCAACAAAAAAGATGTTCGAACAGAAATAATGGTATTGAATATCCAAAAAGACAGATCAGAATATTACAGTTCTGAACGATACTCGATAGATTCTACGATGTTGGTTGCTATCAAAAAAGGAATATTTGCTCCAGCTTCAGACAAAGAAACAGTGACTGATAGGGTTATAAAGTACCCTGGTTCTAATCAGATTGTTTACATCACATTTTTGATGTTGGACAGATACAAAATAAAATATGACATCCAATTTGATTGGAAATTAACGAACGAATTCTCGAAAATTCTGAATTATGACGTACAGAAAGCCACTACCGAATTTGGAGGCAGAAAATGGACAGCTTGGTTTACAAAAGAAATCCCGATCCAAGACGGGCCTTATAAATTCAAAGGCTTACCCGGTTTGATTTTGAGGATTGAGGACAGCAATCAAAATCACATTTTCGAGTTGAAAGGAATCAAATCTAATCAGGAAGGCTTCGCATATCCCGACTTAAATGTTTATCAACAATTTGAAGTGAATTATAATCAATTCGTCAAAAAATTTAAAAATTACCGTCAAAATCCTACCGCAGATTTGGTTGATAGAATTCCTGATCAAAGAGATTCGGAAGGAAAATTCAGAACATCTGCCGAAATCATTAGAGAAATGAATAATGAGGCGTTGGAAAGACTTGCCAAAGACAATAATTTGATTGAGCTAAGTCTTCTTAAGTGAGATTAAGATATTATATTCAAAAATATGATAGATTACAAAGTTATTTAGATTCATTAAAAATAACTTTGCAGCACAATCTTTTTTAACTATTTTTACCTCATTAAATTTAATCAAAAAAAATGAGAAAACTAATATTCGGAACTATACTAGCTTTAGGCGGACTTGTAACTGCCAATGCACAATGTAAAACAGTCTCTACACTTACAGAAAATTTTGACACGTGGAAAGACATTGACAAATGTTGGACAGTTCAAAAAGGAAAAGCAATGCTGTATGCCAGCGATAAAAAAATCATCTTCTACTCGATGACAGATCCTAAAGAAAATATGTATCTCATTACGCCTACCATCAAAGCAGGAAACTATACATTGAACCTGGATATTACAGATAACGGTGGAGAAACTTCATTGGAGATTTTCTCAGTTGGAAAAGCATCTGACCCAAAATCTTTTGTTTCGATTGTTAAACCTCAAGAAATCACAAAAGAGAAAAAAGTGATCAATGTGACTTTAAAAAAAGATGCACATCTAGGTTTGAAAGTTTTGCTAAACGGTGTACATCAGGCAGTTTACCTAGATAACTTTTCTTTGAAGCCAAGAAAATAAAAATTTCAATCTTTAATTTTAATCAAAACCCTTCAAAATTTTTTCTGAAGGGTTTTGAATTTTATCTGATGATAAATCTGTTAAATAATTTAAAATAAAAACACTTCTTCACAAATAACATCTTTCAACTTATTTATGACCAAGTTTTTCCAATTTTTCTCAAATTTGCGTAAAATCAATTAACATAAAATCATTAATGGAAAAGAAAAATATAACCATCATAGGACTTGGTGGTGTTGGCGGTTACTTTGGATTCAAAATCAACCAGTATAATGAGAGCGAAAATAAGTTTGACATTGCGTTTGTAGCAAGAGCCCAGACTTACGATATCGTAAAAGCAAAAGGCTTAACACTTCTTTCCCCAGAACATCCAAACAGCATCACAAAACCTAGCGAAATAGTCCAAAATATTTCTGACATCAAAAATCCTGATTTGATTTTGATCTGTGTAAAAGAATATGATCTGGAAAATGTATGTACACAACTGAAACAGATTATCAATCCAAAAACTATTCTGTTGCCGCTGATGAACGGTGTTGATATCTATGACCGAATTAGAAAAATCATTCCTGAGATTACAATTTTGCCGGCTTGCGTTTATGTTGCTTCTCATATCAAGGAAAAAGGAATTGTGGAGCATAAAGGCAAAGCCGGAAAAATGATATTCGGGAAAGATCCTGCCCATAACTCTGAGGATGTAGAGTGGATCATACAGCTAATGAAAAACAGCGGAATTGACTTTGATTTTAAAGAAAATTCATTTACAGACATCTGGACCAAATTCTTTTTTGTAGCAAGTTTCGGATTGGTAACAGCAAAGTATAATTCTTCTATCGGAATGGTTTGCAATGACACAGCTCAGCAGCAGGCAGCCACCCAAATAATGAATGAAGTAAAAGCCATTGCTGATAAAAAAAATATCCTTTTGCCAAATGATATTATTGATAAAACATTCGAAAAAGCATCTACTTTCCCACCCGAAACTCCAACGTCTCTACAACTTGACATTAATGTTAAAAAACAAAACAACGAACTGGAATTGTTTGCTGGAGCTATCATCCGTTACGGGAAAGAATTGAGCACAAAAACATCTTTTACTGAAAAAATATATTCTGAAATAAAAGAAAAGATTCAAGAGTTAAGTAACTAAATTGACCTTTATCAATAAAAGCCTTTAGAATTCTAAAGGCTTTATTTTTGACTATAAACCTGTATTTATTAAAAAGAAATAGCTTTCATCTTTAAAAACATGATGTATAACATCTTTCCATTTATTTACAACAGCGTCTATTCTATTTTTCAGAAATTTGTAATTGTAAATACTATAAAATGGAAAACCATAATCATCATAACAACCTTCATCCAAGCCAAAAAATCTCTCCAAGTTCCGTCTATTATTGTCCGATGGAATGTGAAGGCGAAAAACTCTATTTCAAGCAAGGGCGATGTCCGGTATGCAATATGTATCTGGTTCCTATTGAGGAAAGAGAAGATCACAGAAACAAACCTCAAACCTATTCCAAAACCAATATTCCGAAAAGTTTTAAAGATAAAATAGGTGACTATTTTTGCCCAATGTTCTGCGAAAGCGACAAAACTTACGAATCTGATTCCGGTTGTCCTGTTTGCCATATGCATTTGGAGGAAATTACTCAGGAACTGGTCGATAGCAATGTAACACTAAATGTAGCTGATGAGCACTCCCGTTCCCTGAGCGTAGCCGAAGGGAATGCCGGAAAATATTATTGTCCCATGTTTTGCGAGGGCGACAAAGTCTATGACTCTAATGTCGGTTGTCCTGTTTGCGGAATGGATCTGGTTCAGATTCCAGTAAAAGGAGAAAAGCACGAAGACAAAACGTATCAAATCTTACAAAGAAAATTCTGGATTTCTTTAGCATTATCGGTTCCTGTTTTCATCTTATCAATGGGCGGAATGTGGATTAACTGGTCATTTTCTCATCAGATCCAGGGCATTTTAGAATTAATATTATCCATTCCTGTCATCTTTTATGCAGGCTGGTTTATCCTGAAACGTGGCTGGATTTCATTTAAGACTTGGAATCTTAATATGTTTTCATTGATTGCTTTAGGTGTTGCAGCTGCATTAATTTTCAGTTTGGTTGCGTTGATATTTCCAAATATCTTACCTCACGAATTATCCCATGGCGATTCTGTTCCGCTCTACTTTGAGTCGGTTTGTGTGATTTTGACTTTGGTAATAATGGGACAAATGCTGGAAGCAAGAGCACATCAGAAAACAGGAAAGGCAATCGAAGCCTTGATGAATCTTTCACCAGAAACTGCCAATTTAATCATTAATGGAAGCGAGAAGAAAGTTCCATTATCAGAAATTAAAGTCAATGATATTCTAAGAGTAAAACCTGGCGAAATAATCCCTGTTGACGGTAAAATAACAGAAGGAAATTCTAACATTGATGAATCGATGATTACTGGAGAACCAATTCCCGTCGAGAAAAAACAAGGAGACAAAGTAACCTCCGGAACCATCAACGGCAACGGATCTTTCCTAATGATAACCGAAAAAGTAGGCGACGAAACTTTACTTTCCAAGATTATCAAAATGGTCAACGATGCAAGTAGAACCAAAGCGCCAATTCAAAAACTGGCAGATAAAGTTTCGAAGATATTTGTTCCAACAGTGATTGCAGTTTCAGTTCTGACTTTTATTTTATGGAATATTTTCGGAAGCGAGAATAAGCTGATTTATGCTTTTGTAAATGCTGTCGCGGTTCTGATTGTCGCTTGTCCGTGTGCTTTAGGATTAGCAACGCCGATGAGTCTGATGGTCGGAATCGGAAAAGGTGCACAAAACGGAATCTTAATCAAGAATGCAGAAGCGCTTGAAGAAATGCACAAAATCAACGTCCTGATCACTGATAAAACAGGAACTTTAACAGAAGGTAAACCGAGTCTGGACAATATCGAAACTTTTGAAAATTCTGACAAAAATGAGATCTTAATACTCGCAGCTTCATTAAATCAAAACTCTGAACATCCGTTGTCGAATGCAGTTTTGAATGAATTTAAAAAGACTTTTGATTCAGGAAATAATGACAATTTTGATAAAATAGAAAACTTTGAAAATATCTCAGGAAAAGGCGTGAAAGGAATGATTAATAAGGAAGAAATTCTTTTAGGAAATGAATCTTTATTAAAACATTTTAATATTGAAATTCCTGAAGCATTAAAACAAAAAGTCACCTCAAAACAGAACGAAGCAAAAACCATTTCTTATCTCGCAAAAGCAGGAAAAGTTTTAGGATTTTTAAGTTTTTCAGACCAGATTAAAACAACTTCAAAACAGGCGATTCAATTTCTTCAAAGTCAAAATATCGAAGTTATAATGATGACCGGCGACAATGAAAATACAGCAAAAGCAGTGGCAGAAGAACTCGGCATCAAAAACTTCAAAGCCAATTGTCTTCCTGAAGATAAAATGAATGAAGTTAAAAAGCTTCAGAGCAAAGGAAAAATCGTAGCTATGACAGGTGACGGCATCAATGATGCACCGGCTTTAGCACAATCAAATATTGGGATCGCAATGGGAACCGGAACAGATGTAGCGATAGAAAGTGCAGAAATAACTTTACTGAGAGGCGATATTCTCGGTGTTGCAAAAGCGAAAATATTAAGTGAAAAATTACTTAGAAATATCAAAGAAAACCTATTCTTCGCATTCATTTATAATGTTCTGGGAATTCCATTAGCAGCTGGACTGCTGTACCCTTTCTTTGGAATTCTACTGAGTCCAATGATTGCAGCAGCGGCAATGAGCTTCAGTTCCGTTTCTGTTATTCTGAATTCTTTGAGATTGAATAATGCTAAGTTGGATATTTGATTTGAAAAAGTCTTCGACTCCGCTCAGACTGACATTGTCAACGTAAAATGAATAGCACTAGCAATGTCAGTCTTAGCGGAGTCGAAGCACTTTTGTCTTTATAAAAAGTCGCAAAGCAATCATTATGTTTTGCGACTTTTTTGTATGTAAGATTTAAAACAAAATGACATCGAGGAAAAACCCCGATGCCATTTCAAAACAAATATAAAACCTTAAAAAATCGTCTAATTAAAAAGATACGGTCAGCTTACTGAACACATATCTACCATTCTGTCCGAACTGAGATGTAGATCTTGAGTAGATAAACTGATCATTGTTCGTAGAAGCTGTCACATTTTTTGTTGGATAGATATCAAACAAATTATTCGTCCCAATAGTCAGGTTAAAGTTTTTGGAAATATCATAACCGATTGATAAATCTGTTACAATTTTATCGGAAATCAATTGATGCTCATTTAATAATGCAACCCCATCACCATTCAAATCAACGCTATCTGCACCATAAACTTTTCCGTAATAGGTATTTCTCAGGTAGAAGTTAAAGTCGTTCCATCTCAAATTGTGAGACAAACTTGCTTTTACTTTTGGAACAGAATCCTCCAGATAAACTCTTGATTTCTCACCAAAATAAGTATTTGCCAAATTGGCATTTTCCAATAAATCAGATGCGTGAATATCGCCTACTTTGTGGGTTTTATTGAAATTAATCGCAAAATCATTTGTGAATTTGAAACTCTCTTTCGCTAGTGTATGGCTGATTACCACATCCAAACCTCTGGTTTCTGTATCAATAGAGTTAGCGAAAAACTGAGCTGCATTTACATTGGCTTTATCCAATTCATCTCTTACTGCCTGTAAGTTTGGGTTTGCTAATATCTGTGCATCTGTAGGTCTGGCAAATTGATCAGTCAAAGCAATTCTGTCATCTATTCTAATGAAATAAGCATCCGCTGTAATATTCAAATTCAAAGCAGGAATTTTGTAAGTGAAACCTGTACTTATGGATTTAGATGTCTCTTGCTTTAGTTTATTAATTCCCAAGCCTTTTGCAACCGGAGAATCATTACTGAAAGTTCCAACTTCTACCAATTGTGGTCCAGTACTTCCGGGAAGCGATGTGAACAATGTAGATGTTGTATTATAATAGATCTGATGAATCGAAGGTGCTCGGAATCCTGTAGAACCTGCAAAACGGAAATTAAGATCATCGGTCAATTTGATTCTGGAAGCTAATTTATAATTGAATGTCGAACCAAAATCAGAATAATCCTCATAACGAACTGCTGCATCTACCAATAGCCAATTGGTAAAATTGAATTCTACGTCTGCATAGGCAGCATAAGAATTTCTATTTTTATTAACTTTATTATCATCTCGGAATCCTGAAAAAACCTGAGAACTTCCTGCCAAGGTTGCTCCAAAGAAGTCAGTAGGATTAACAGAAGTTCCCGTTCTTATGTTTCCATTTACATCATAAGCTGTGTAAGACGCTTCTTCTCCTGGAGTGATTTTGAAATTCTCATGACGTTGTTCTGCTCCGAAAGCCACATTTACACCTTCTAACCAATTAAATGATTTGCTGAAATCTAAATTAATTGTATTCTGCAAAAACTGCAATCCACCAGCTTTGAATGAATTAGGAGAATTGAATCTTAAACTTGTATTTCCGGTATTTTCAATCGTATAATCAAAACTATTTTGCCCGAAAGTGTTGCTGAAATCTACATTCCAACCGTCCCATTTCCCTTTGATTCCTGCTGATAATGAAGCATCCTGAATCTTAGTATGAATCTCCGGTAAATAACCATCAATGTTCAACCCTGTAAATGTTCTGGCCTGGTTTGGTCTTCTGTAAAAACCGCCAGATGCACCATCTCTGATAGAATAACCTCCGAAAGTGTAAGCTTTCCAATTATCATTCAATGGTATTTCTGCATTCAAAAATAACTGATGGTTATTTAGTTTGGATTGCCCGACTTGTTGGTTAAAATCTTTTCTGGTTTGTCCTCTATAAGCTAATTCATTATCAGTTACATTAGCTCCCAACAAACCTTGCAATGCCGTAATTGTTGATGCTCCCTGAATATTAGATTGAAGTGTAGAATCAAAGTAACTTACCCCTTGAGAATACTGATGGATCAAATTCACAAAATCCTGCTCTCCTGCAGTTCCTTTCAGATTATTGATATTACTGAAATATGAAGAAAGATTCACGCCATTTTCTGCCGCTCTTTTCTCGATGGCGTTGTATGCGTTATAAATACTTCCGCTTTCTGTTCCTGCTCTTCTGGTTGGATCACGGAATTGGGAAGACCAGGTTACGTTATAAAAACCACCTTTAGTTCCTATTTTATTTCCGTAGTTCAAATCCAATTGATACTGCTGACCATCATAATTTCCGGTGTGGTCGTTGGCTGCTTTGGTCAGATAACCGCCATAGTTAAGTTGTCCTGTAAGCTTTCCTGTATCTCTTTTTAGTTGAAGATTCATCACACCTGCAATCGCATCAGAACCATATTGTGCAGAAGCACCGTCTCTTAAAACCTCAATTCTGGAGAGTGCAAAAGCTGGAATAGCGTTAAGATCCGTCCCAACTGTTCCTCTACCAGGCGCTCCGTTTACATTGACTAATGCTGAAGTATGTCTTCTTTTTCCATTAATCAAAACCAAAGTCTGATCTGGTCCCAAACCTCTCAGCTGTGCAGGATCTGAATGATCTGATCCATCTGCATTGGTCTGAATGGTTGAAGTAAAAGATGGTGCAATCGTATTAAGAATTTGATTGATATTGGTTTGTGGCAAGCTCTGTTGAATATCTTTAAGGTTGAAAACATCCACCGGAACCGGACTGTCTGCTTTTGATCTTCCGCCACTCCTGGATCCTACCAAAACGACTTCCTCAATCTGTTCGTTGGCTGTTGAATCTTTGACAGGTTTTGTTTCCTGAGCTTGTGCAAATGAAATCCCAGAAAAGAAAATAACCGCCGCTGTGAGCGCAATTCCTTTCCTTGAATTAATAATAGTTACTTTGTTCATATATTCTAAATTTTACGTTTTATAAATAAAAAAACTTCCCCCAGACAAGTCTAGAAGAAGTTATATAAGGATGTGTTTGGTCCAATAATAAAAACTTTTAAACTTATCTTTCCTTTTTTCAAAGGCTGAATGCAACACCTTTCCTTTCGGCAGGTTGTTAAGACGTCAATAGGTCAGTTCCCTCGGTCTTTCTTAATAAGTATGACAGCAATTCGTAATCACTCTGCAAAAGTAGGGGCAAATGTTTTATGTATCCAAATTTATATCATACTAATTCGGTATGATAAATATCATATTAACTTTAATAACCTGATTAAATGCTGATTGGCACAGAAATTAATCAATAGATAAAATGAAAACTTCAAATACAAAATACCATATCGGCTGTTCCGGGTTTTACAATGCGGACTGGAAAGGTTCGCTTTATCCTGCAGATTCTCAGAACAAGGATTTTCTGAAACTCTATTCGCAGACTTTTGATATTGTGGAAATTAACAGCACGTTTTACAGAAAACCAACAGCAAAAACACTTCAAAAATGGGTAGATGAAACACCGGATGATTTCAAATTCTTTATCAAAATTCCAAAAACAATCTCACATCAGAAACCTTTTATAAATAAGCGAGAAGATATATTAGAATTCTGTACTCATATCCAAACGCACCTAGGAAAAAAGTTGGCTGGATTTTTATTCCAGTTCCCACCGTCATTCCACAACACACCGGAAAATTTAAATTGGCTTAAGGAAAATATACCTAATCATCATTTAATAGTTGTAGAATTCCGCCATATTTCTTGGTGGAATGATGATATTTTTAAAATGTTCGAAGACCACAACTGGATCTTCAGCGGAACCAGCTTTCCCGGAAATCTGCAGGAAGACATCATTGTTACCAATTCTAAAATCGGCTATTACCGACTTCACGGAAAACCAACACTTTACAAATCACCTTACTCAGAAGAATTTTTGAAAGACCTTGCTGCTAAAATCAAAGAAACTGGTAAGGAATTTTACATTATGTTCAACAATACTTGGGGAACTTCTGCCATTGAAAATTCATTATATTTAAAGAAAATTTTGAAATAAATGAAAAAACTGGTAATCCTTTCCGGCGCAGGAATTTCTGCAGAAAGTGGTATCAAAACTTTTAGAGATTCAAACGGACTATGGGAAAACCATAGAGTTGAAGATGTTGCTTCACCCGAAGGTTTTGCTAAAAATCCGAAGTTAGTTTTAGATTTTTACAATGCCAGAAGGAAGCAACTGAAAGACGTAGAACCCAATACGGCTCACAAATTGCTTGCAGAATTGGAGGATTATTTCGATGTTCATATCATTACACAGAATGTGGACGATTTGCACGAGCGGGGCGGTTCTACAAAAATCATTCATTTACACGGCGAACTTAGGAAAGCAAGATCAGTTGATAATGAAGATGAAATATTAGACTGGGAAGATGACATTCATTTAGGCAATCTTCATACAGACGGTTCGCAACTTCGTCCGCACATTGTCTGGTTTGGCGAGATGGTTCCGGAGATGGATAGGGCTATTGAAATTGCTTCAAAAGCTGATTTGTTTTTGGTCATTGGAACATCTATGCAGGTTTATCCGGCGGCTTCTGTCGTGCGATATGTTCCAAGTCATTGTGAAGTTTTCGTCATCGATCCAAATCTTGAGAATCCAAATTCCTACACCCGAGATGATAATTATATAAAATCCTCAGCTACGAAAGGAATGGAAGTATTAAAACAAATATTAATAGAAAAGTATCAATAATGCAGGTAGAAATTAGAAAATTAACCATCGATGATTATGATGAACTGGCAGAAGCTATGCAAAAAGCGTATCCCGAGATTGATGACAATGTCTGGAGCAAACGGAACATCCAAAAACTAACTTCTATTTTTGCAGAAGGACAGATTTGCATCATCGTGGATGGAAAATTGGCTGCTGCGGCATTATCTATTGTAGTTAATTATGAACTTTACGGCGATCAGCATACCTATAACGAGATTACCGGAAACGAAACGTTCAACACGCACAGCAATATCGGAAATGTACTCTACGGCATCGAAGTTTTTGTGGATCCCGATTTCAGAGCGTTGAGGTTAGGCCGAAGATTGTATGATGCGAGAAAAGAACTTTGCGAGATCCTTAATTTAAAATCAATTATAGTCGGCGGAAGAATACCTAATTTCCATCTTTATAGTTCAGAATTATCACCACGAGAATACATTACAAAAGTTAGGAATAAAGAGATTTTTGATCCGGTTTTAAGTTTTCAAATCGGGAATAATTTCTCTCCGGTTAAAATCCTAAAAGGTTACTTGAAAGGAGACAAAGAATCCGAAGAATACGCTGTTCTTTTGCAATGGAATAATATCTATTATACCGCTAAGAAAAACACGATGCAGGACAGTGTCATCCGTCTTGGGCTTATCCAATGGCAAATGCGTCCTCTGAAAGATATTGAGGAATTTTACAAACAGGTTGAATTTTTTGTAGATGCTGTGGCAGGTTACCAATCAGATTTTTGTTTGTTTCCCGAGTTGTTCAATACGCCTCTACTCGCACCTTTCAATCATTTGAACGAAAGGGAATCAATGGAAAAATTGTCTGAACTGACGGAAGAAATTAAAGAAAAAATATCGGAAATGGCAATCAGTTACAATGTCAACATTATTTCCGGAAGTATGCCAATCTTTGAAGATGGAAAACTGTTCAACGTGAGTTATCTGCTTCACAGAGATGGAAAAATTGATGAATACAGAAAAATCCATATCACACCAAACGAAAAGAAATATTATGGAATGACGGGCGGAAACGAGATCAAAGTCTTCGATACAGACTGCGGAAAAATTGGTGTCATCATCTGCTATGATGTGGAATTTCCAGAATTGCCTAGATTATTGGCAGACCAAGGAATGAAGATTCTTTTCGTTCCGTACCTCACAGATACTCAGAATGCTTACACTCGCGTCCGCCATTGTGCCGCTGCAAGAGCCATCGAAAACGAATGTTATGTTGCCATTGCAGGTTGTGTTGGGAACTTGCCTGGTGTAAATAATATGGATATTCAGTACGGTCAGGCGACGGTTTTTACGCCTTCTGATTTTGCTTTTCCGTCCAATGCAATAAAGGGAGAAGCTACACCAAATACTGAGATGACGATCATTGTGGACGTAGATTTGAATTTACTAAAAGAACTTCATTACAACGGCGCTGTGAAAACTTTGACTGATAGAAGACAGGATTTGTATGATGTGATCTTGAGAAATCAGTCTTAACTTAATGTTAAACTATTTTATTTAGATGGGGAATTTAACATTGCTTTATTTAAATCATCTAATTTTGTATAAAATTATAAATAATGAAAAGAACGATTTTCTTAGCTGCCGGCTTATTATTTTCAATCTCTGCTCAGGCACAGTTTGGTGACCTTTTAAAAGCAGTAAAAGATAAAACAGGTGTTGATTTAAGCAATCCAAAAACACAGAATTCGACTAACACATCTACTACAACCACAACAACTAATTCAAATTCCAATATCAACCTTGGGAATCTGACTTCAACACAGATCTCATCCGGATTGAAAGAAGCTTTAAACCTTGGTGTAAAAGAAGGTGTACAAAAATTAGGTGTCACAGATGGTTTCCTAAAAAATGAAGCCGTGAAAATTCTAATGCCGGAAAAATTGAGAAAAATTGAGACTACTCTTCGCGGTTTAGGTATGGGAAGTTTGGCAGACCAAGGCGTAAAACTACTTAACAGAGCTGCAGAAGATGCGGTAACAGAAGCAACACCGATTTTTACAAACGCTATTACATCAATGACAATTACTGATGCAAAAAATATTCTTTTGGGAAGTAATAACGCTGCAACCAATTATCTGCAGACTAAAACTCAGACACAATTATTTACGGCTTTCCAACCAAAAGTCCAGGCTTCATTAAGCAAAGTCGGTGCAGATACGGTCTGGAAAAACATCATTTCAAAGTACAATACATTCACAGGACAGGCTGTAACAACAGACCTTAACGAATATGTAACAACTGAAACAATAAACGGCGTCTTCAAAATGGTGGCCGAGAAAGAAACCGGAATCAGAAATAATTCTGCATTGAGAACTACATCACTCTTGGAGAAGGTTTTTGGAGCGGTTAAAAAATAGATTTAGGTAGTAGATTTTAGAAACAGGCTATTAGATTTTAAAATACTAAAAACAAAAGTCGTAAAGTGAGAACTTTGCGACTTTTTATTTAATCTACTAATCGGTAGGTCTTTTTACTAATTAACCTCGATTGTATAAGTAGTATAAAATAGTTTCTTTTTTCTATTAAGATTAAACTTTGAGTTTATTTCTGTTTTATTTTTGAAAACTGCAGAATCTTTGTTTTGTTTAATAATAATTTTCTGATACGGAAAACTTTCCTCGTTACCACCCCATCCAATATGAGAATAAATAGTAAAATTATCTTTTGATTTAATTAATATCGAATCATATGATATTGAATCAAGCTTAGGATGATAATGAAAATTTTTGTAATTAGGTTTTGTAAAAACGTATATATCTTTTTCTGAATTATTATTGATTATGTACGAATACCCAGGGTCACAAGAAATAAGTAGTAAAATTGAAAAAAATGAAAAAATATATTTCATATCACTTCTGTAATTTTAAAACTGCATTTCAGGAATCTCACTTTCGATAATCAAATCTGCTTCCGTAGCTTTCACAATATCTTCTACAGAAATTCCTGGAGCTCTTTCCAGAAGTTTGAAACCTTTGTCGGTCACTTCCAAAACAGCTAATTCCGTCACTACTTTTTTAACACAGTTTACACCTGTCAAAGGTAATGTACAATTTTTCAGGATTTTGGATTCTCCAGCTTTGTTCACGTGCATCATTGCGACGATGATATTTTCTGCCGATGCAACCAAATCCATTGCGCCCCCCATTCCTTTTACCATTTTTTCAGGGATTTTCCAGTTGGCAATATCGCCGTTCTCGGAAACTTCCATTGCACCAAGGATTGTCAAATCCACTTTTTGACTTCTTATCATCCCAAAACTGAAAGCCGAATCAAAAAAAGAACCGCCTGGAAGAATCGTGATGGTTTGTTTTCCAGCATTGATAAGGTCTGCATCTTCTTCACCTTCGAACGGGAAAGGTCCCATTCCGAGAACGCCATTTTCACTTTGAAATTCCACAGAAAGATTGTCTGGGACGTAGTTTGCAACCAATGTTGGAATACCGATTCCGAGGTTGACATACATTCCATCTTTTACTTCTTTGGAAATTCTTTGTGCAATTTGTTCTTTTGTAAGCATAATAATATCTTGTACTGCAATATAAATAATTTCCCTTTCATACAGAAACGCTATCATCGTAATCTATATTATTTCTAAGTCAATCAGATTTATATCAGTATTTTTGCAGAATTATTATGAAGACATTATTACATTATCTGAAGCCTCACAAATGGTTGCTTATCACATCATTGCTTTTAGCAACTATCAATCAGGTTTTTTCTTTATTTGCGCCCGCTATTACAGGAAATATTCTCGACCAATTGGTAACACATCCCAATTTTTTTGATAAAGACAAACTGATTCCCCGTAACTTAAATCAATTTCTTTACGGGAATGATATTTTCCACGGTGCTTTCTATTTTCTTGGTTTATTGATAGGAACTGCGATGATAAGCAGAATTGCCAAAGCTTTTCAGGATTATGTGGTGAGTGTGATTACTCAGAAATTTGGGGCGAATATTTTTACGGACGGTTTGCAACATTCGATGGCGTTGCCTTATCAGGAATTTGAAGACCAAAGAAGTGGCGAAACTTTATCGATTCTGACTAAGGTAAGAGAAGATTCGGTGAAATTTATTACCAATTTTATCAATATTTTCTTTGGGATTTTGGTAAGTATTATTTTCGTTTCCGTTTATGCGATTCGTTTGCATTGGTCTATTATGCCGGTTTATGTCGTTGGAATCTTTCTCATTGCTTTTATCACGAATTTATTAAGTAAAAGAATTAAAAATATTCAGAAAACAATTGTGACCGAAACCACAAGTTTAGCTGGAAGCACAACAGAAAGTTTAAGGAATATCGAGATTGTAAAAAGTTTAGGACTAACCAAACAAGAAGTTAAACGACTGAATAACAACACTTACAAAATCCTCGGACTTGAATTGAAGAAAGTAAAAAGCATCCGTTCTTTAAGTTTCATCCAAGGAACGATGGTTAATTTTCTTCAGCAATTGATTACGCTGACGCTTTTATATTTGATTTTCAGAAACATTGTTACGCCTGGACAATATTTGTCATTGATGTTCTATGGCTTCTTTATTTTCGGTCCGATGCAGGAGATTGGAAACATCATTATTTCTTATCGTGAAGCGGAAGCGTCCTTGAAAAACTTCGATAATCTGATAAAAAAACCAGTCGAAGAAAAACCTTTGACACCAAAACAAATTGGTGCAATCGAGGAACTGGAATTCAAGCACGTTTCTTTTAAGCATCAGTCGGCGCAATACAAAGCTTTGAATAATATTTCATTTGATGTCAAAAATGGCGAAACGATTGCGTTTGTTGGGCCAAGTGGTTCAGGAAAAAGTACGTTGGTAAAACTTCTTGTTGGACTTTATCGCGCTCAGGAAGGGAACATTTTTTATAATGAAATCAATGGAAAAGAATTTGATTTTGATGAACTGAGAAATCAAATTGGGTTTGTGACTCAAGACACGCAACTTTTCGCAGGAACAATACGCGAAAATCTTCTCTTTGTAAATCCAGATGCTACTGAAGAAGATATTCAAATTGCTTTGAAAAAAGCAAGTTGCACCGGATTACTTGAAAGAGCAGAAAAAGGAATTGAAACCGTGATTGGCGAAGGTGGATTGAAATTAAGTGGTGGCGAAAAACAAAGAATTGCCATTGCAAGAGCTTTGTTAAGAAAACCACATCTATTGATTTTTGATGAAGCCACCTCTGCTTTGGACAGCATCACGGAAGAGGAAATCACAACGACTATCAAAGATATTTCTGAACAAAAAGAACAAATCACAGTTCTCATCGCGCATAGATTAAGCACAATTATGCACGCCGACAGAATCTATGTTTTGGAACGCGGACAAGTCATAGAAATGGGTTCTCACGAAAATCTAATTGCCGAAAAAGGCTTATATTATGCGATGTGGAGACAGCAGATTGGGGAGAGAAAAAGTTGAAGCTTAATTTAATAACAATATTGAATAACTATTTTTTAGTTGTAATTATGTATATTTAGTTCTATATACATTTTTGTTAAAACTAATTTATTAATGAAATTATACTTTTCCGAGCTTAAGCCTAACGAAAGAATTTTAAAAATTTTAGAAGATTTTTTAAATCCTTTTTTAGAAAAACATAATTTTAAATTTTCAAAATCACAAAAGCAATTCAAAAGAAAAAACGGTTTTTTTGAAAATCACATTTCATTTTATAGTAATCGTCACAATGATGGAATTTCAATTGTAGAATTTCAGATTTATATTACAATTCATTCTCCAGAATATTATAAATGGGAAAAAAAATATTACAATCTATCTGAAAAAAGTCCAGAAAATGTAATTTGTGGGAATCTATTTTTTGGATTTGATAATTGGACATTGAACTTCGCAGACGAAATTTGGTATAATTTGGCTGAATTTGATAATGAAAAACTAGTAAATGAAATCCTTTACAATATTGAGAATTCAAGTTTTCCTTATTTTGAAAAATATAATAGTTTAAGTAATGGAATAATTGAATTAACAAAAGATGTAAATGAAGGAAATTTCAACAAAATTTTCGATTTTTTATTAATAGAAGATGAAAATAAAAAAGCAGTAGAGTTTTTTGAAGAACATAATTATATGTTTGAAAAGGAATTATGTAAAAACGAAAGCGATAGTTATTTTTCATTAAATTACAAAGACAAATATCTATTAAGGAAAACTGAATATGAAAAAATCAAAAACCACATCTAACAAGAAAGTGGAGAAATTTGAGTCTAAATTTTTATAACAGTCCTCTGCTCTATCCTCTTCTCATAATTCTCGCCTTGGAAAATCCTTTGAACCATAATGCCTGGAATGTGGATTTCGTTCGTCCCGTTATCTAAATCTAACAATTGTAGATTACAAGAGTATTTGAATAAAATTTTGTAATTGTTGTCTATAAATTCAAAAAAAATCCCACCAAAATGATTTGGCGGGATTTGCTTATTTGTTTCTTGAAGATGATTGCCTCACACAGAGCATTGGCGTGAGCACCAACTTCTTTTCTATCGTAATACCCGAGAAATTATCTTTGATGCTATCCAGAAAAACATTACCAGAAACTTTTCCCATCATCACAGGTGTTTGATCTACCGAACTTATTGACAGTTCCATAAATTGGGTAAAAGGCTCATTACTGAATCCAATCACGCCGATATCTTCCGGAATTCTAAGTTTCAGGTTTTTGATTTCTTTGCAGACACCCAAAGCTGTAAAATCCGACGCTGAAAAAATAGCGTCAGGTTTTATCTTACGTTTCCAGACACTTTTCATAGCGTGGATTCCTTCTTCTATAGAGCTTCCTGTATTGATGATATTATCCTGAATGACTGGTAATTTATAATCCTGTAATGCACTGATATAACCTTTTAATCTGTTTTGATAGATTTCCAGATTCTGATCTCCTGAGAAGTGATAAATATTTTTGTAACCTTCATTGATGAGATGCTCAGTAGCCTGATAAGCTCCTTTGTGATCATCAATCGTAATCGTGCTGATACCTGGAACATCTTTCTTTCTATCAAAAAAGATGATCGGTGTATTGGTTGTGCTAACTACTTTTTTGAGATATTCTGTATCAACTGTATTTTTCGAGATTGAAATAAAGATACAATCAACTTGAGTATGAAGCAAAGTGTTCAGCTGTTTTTTCTCGACACTTGCATCGTCGTGGCTTTGACAAATGATCACGCGGTAACCATGCGGAGATAACTCCTCCTCGATCCCGCGAATCACTGACGAGAAAAAGTTCGTGTTGATATATGGAACAATTACGCCCACCGTTTTGGTCTCCCCGCTTTTGAGTGCTTTTGCGAGATTGTTCTGCTTATAATCCATTTCCTTTGCCGTAGTCATGACCAATTCTTTGGTTGCCTGGCTTATTCTGGGATGATTGTTCAGCGCTCTGGAAACAGTCGCCACACTCACATTCAGTTTTTTGGAGATGTCATATATTGTGGTGTTTTTCTTTGTCATGTATTCTTTTGTGAAGATTCAGTTGTGTTGATGTAAATATATAAAATAATCCCTGTTATGGTCACTTTTATGAGTTAAAGTTGTAAAAAAGCAAGTATTAACTTCTTCCTCCCTCAAAATTTTAACTTATTCTTAAAACATTTGGTTTATGTCTAAATACATCTTTCCTTTTTATCATAAATAATTAAAAATCAATAAGGAAAAAAGCCAATCCACCGAAATGAAATTGGCTTCTCATTATGAAAATTAATTACTATTTCTTGATTAATTTACCATTCATTTGTCCAGAATTTGTTTTCAAACTATAAAAATAGATTCCGGTTTTCAATTCTTTAGTCTGGATGGTTAAATTATTAAGTCCAGATTTTTGATTGGATTTCTGAATGGTTTTAACAACTCTTCCGTTTGTATCATAAATCGCAACATTCACGTCAGAACTTGTTTTCAAATCAAAAGCGATTGTTACCTGATCTGTAAATGGGTTTGGATAAACACTCAGTTTTGCATCTTTGATATTATTAACTGCTAAAGTTGAAAAATCAATATTTACTGATGATTCCGGCATCCAGTCAAACAAGAATGTGGGATCTGTTTCTTTTTTGAAAACATTAGCAACTGTATAAACTTGAGATTGAGCTTCTGTAAGCACAACTCCACCATTTGCTCTCTGAGCCAAACGTTCTGGTGTTGCGCCTTCTCCTGTATTTCCATATTCAACAAAAGTGACAGGAAGTGCTCCGTTGATTGGTGTTGTCCAGCCAGTTGCATTCAGCATCGCTGGAGTTGCAGTTCTGATGAAAGCTGATTTCGGTGTATTCTGCCAAGCTCTTCCGAAATGGAAATTACTGATAACTGTTCCGTTGAAATCTTGAGTACCAGCAGCAGGAACCGTTAAATTACAATCCAAAAACACAAAACCAAATTTGGTAGCAGATTCTGTAGATGGTGCTGTAACAACACTATTATTACGGTTGATATAAGTTGTACATTGATCAAAAACTACAGTCTGACGCCCAAAGATAAAATCTACATTACCTTCTATATAAGAGTTTTTGAAATAAGCTCTACCAATACTATTGCCTAAATAAGTATCCTGATAACCAAGGATTCTACAATCATAAAAAGCCTGACGGTCACCTTGCGTTTTCAAAGCAACAGCTTGTGTAGCAGAATTGATTGCTGCATTAGCGTTTGAATTTACAAAAGTATTAGCAATTGTAATTTTGGAAGCTGTAAAATCGTTCCCGAAAATTGCCATTGTCTGAGAAAGTGATGTTCCGTAAGCAGAACTTGTTTCTGGATTGATATCACCTGCAGCCACATTATTTGTAATAATTGTTGTATTTGCATTATCACCAATCAAGAATACATTTGATTTTGCAGCCAAAAGAGTTGGTCTTTCCGTGTAAATCCCTGGTTTGATATGAAGAATCCATCGTCCTGTATAATTATCAGGAACTGCAGTGAAAGCTGCTTGAACAGTTGTATAATCTCCCGAGCCATCTTTAGCAATAGTTTTGATGACATCTGGATCTGTCGCTTTGGTTGCTACAGTTGCTACACTTCCGTAAGATGTTCCTGCAGAATTGGTTGCAAAAGTTCTTACATAATAAACAGTAGAAGGATCTGCTCCGAAAACATAAGAAGAGAAAGCTCCTAATCCATTTCCTGTAGAAACTTTGGTTGCGTTTTCTAAACTTGGAACATTATTGGTTTTTGACCATACAATTCCTCTATCTGTAACTTCTACGCCTCCCCAGTCTGTCACATTTCCTGAAACTACAAATGATTTATTGGTCACCTGAGATTGAGAAGTTGTACTCACAGTTGGAGCAACGATGCTTGCTAATGTTGTAAAGTTAACTTGACTACCATAAGACGTTCCTGCAGAATTGGTTGCATAAGCACGAACATAATAAGTTGTGTTTGATAATAATCCGGTCAAAGAACTTACATAAGAGCCAGATGTAACATTTTCAGTAGTTTTAGAATCTGCAATTGTTGGATCCTGACTGGTACTCCAAACAACGCCACTTGCTGTTACAGCGCCACCACCATTACTGGAAATAGTTCCGCCAGTTGTTGCAGTTGTTGTTGAAATAGACGAAATAGCAGTCGTAGAAACCGTTGCAGGATTAGCAACTGCGCCTTCCATTGTTCCAGAGACTTTCACATTTCTAAGACCAAATTGTTTTCCAGTAGTAGCCGCTTTTATGTATGGATAAAATCTAAGATAAAAAGTTTTACTTCCTGTAATTACAACCGGCGTAGAAAGTGTCAGGCTCAAAACCTCAGCATTGTATCTTGCCACGACCTTTTCACCTTGAATCACATTTGGTGAAGAAAAATCTGAATTAAGGCTGTACAAAACCTGATAATACATAGAGCTAGTTCCAGCTGAACCTACTAAAGCAGAAACATTATTAATAGTAAATGTTCCATTATTTGTAGCAGTCACAGCAATCTGCACATATTTATTTTCATCTATCGTAGATGTTGCAGACCAACTATTTGTATTGGTACCTGTGTACTCAAAAAAATCAATATTAGAATCAAATGTTGAGTTGAAAGGGTCTGTAAAATCAATTTTTGTAGCGATTTCTGATTTAAAAGTTGCCGTTGGAAAACTTAGTACAGATTCCAGATTTCCTTCCAAAGATTTTGTGGTAACATCCGCAATCAATGGCCAGTTTACAGAAGCAGGAGTGGCTTCAAAAGCATTTGATTTTTTTGTAATAATTTTATTTGATACTTCTTTTATTTTCTCATTAGGAAAAGAAGCCTTCACATTATCATTTGATGTATCCGAGAATGCGGAAAAACCCTTTCCTATTCCGAAGATCATCACTGCACCTAAAAGTGCAACTGGTAAAATCAGATTTTTTTTCATTGGTAAATTTGATTAATAGTTCGAGAAATGATTTTTAATCATAAAATTTATTTTACAATTACTTTTTGCGTGTAAGAATCATCATCGGTTTTTACCAGAAATAATTTCACGCCTTTGCTTAGTTTTTTAATTGAAATAGCATTAATTGTATTTTCTCCTTTACTTAAAGTTCCGTTATAAACAACACCTTCAGACTTTCCAGAGAAATCAGTTACAGAAATCTGAACCGGCTTATTATTATCTTTAGAAAAAACTTTTAGAGAAATTTGTTCAGAAGCAGGATTTGGGTAAAATAATGATGCTGAATTATTTTTGGAGTTTACTTCGCCCGTTGCCAAAAAAAGACAATCAGTTGGTTGTAAAAGCACTGCTCCAGCACCTGCCATTACAGTTTGTTTTACATCCTGAGAAGCAATTTTATTAATGGTATAAGGTGGTGTAAAAGCTGTTCCGGAACCTACCATAGTTCCACTAGCGCCAGAGAATGTATTATCCACAGATTGAGCCGCAGTGAAATTTCCGGTTTCCAATCTGATAGGATTTTTAACATTTTCGAAATAATTTCTTTCTATCAAAAGATCAGCTTTGTAACCTGCGTAGATGCAATAGTTACTCACAGAACTGTTAAAATAATTATTCAATAAATGTACTTTCCCATATCTTACTCTTGGCATTCTTTCTCTTACGCCAGGTCCCCACCAGCAATATTGCATTGTGATTCTCAGCTTTCCTTCATCTTGTGTAGCATCATCTCCGGATCCGAAAAGATTTGAAAACCTGTGATCATTGCTACCTCCGGAACCTCCTGGAATTGGAGCTTTCAGGTATTCAAATTTTGTCCAGGTTACTGTGATAAGATCTGAAGCATTTTTGATATCAAGATTACCATCCAAGGCATCCTGGAACGTGCAATGATCTACCCAAACACTTGTACAATTATCGATTGTCATATTATCATTACCATCTACATCGTAAGCTCCCGGACCTTCGAACGTGATATTTTTGATAATGATATTGGAACTGTTTTTCACGTATAAAATCCCTGAACCACCAGCTGTAAGATCTACAGAAATCAATCTTGCTCCGGCTAGACCTATGATAGATTTTCCTATTTGATTGTTAAGTGTAAGACGACCAGCAGCAGGAAAAGTAATTTGTCCGGAAACGTGAATGACTTTAACAGCCGTGCTATTCACTGCTGTTCTTAATTCAGCATAAGTTGTAACAACAGTTGGTGTTGCTGTTCCTCCTCCTGTAACTCCGTTGGTTGAAGCCCATCCAGAGACAGGACATTGTGCTTTGACTTGAAAGCTCGTAGCTACTATTAAGAAAGCTAATAAAAGTATCTTTTTCATGATGTCTTATTCATTAAAATATTTTAAAAAATTCAGATTATAAAAACCCATAAACAAAACATAACAAAATGATTAACAACCAAATAACATTATGTTAAATTTAAAATTGGGTAAAAAAAAGGTTTAATGAAAGCAAGCTTCATTAAACCTTGATTAATGAAAAATTTAATTATTATAAATTTTTATTGATTTAAGTCTTTCCTAAGAACGATCTTATCTTACTACAACTTTCACAGATTTTTCACCTGCTTCAGATTTAAGATTTACGATATAAAAACCTTTAGTATTAACATCGAAGTTTGCATCAGAAGAAGTTGTCAAAGATTTAACTAGAGATCCGTTTGCATTGAAAACATTTACTTGAGTATTTTTTGATTCAAGATTAGAAACATATACTTTGCTTCCGCTAGTGTAAACGCTTGCTTTCATATCTTTTCTCACGTCATTCACACCCAAAGTTACAGTTCCAACATTTGTAGCAGTTATTTTGTAGATATTTAGAGATTGATCTCCGTAGATATACAAGTCTCTAGCAGGACCTACGTAATCATAAGTGTAGATGATTCCGTCTGAAGAGTTAGAATAGGTTTTTGATGCAAGTATAGCAGTACCCGTTCCGATATACAATGTACGGTCTCCAGCACCTCCGTTTTTATACCAGATTGTTACTGAAGAGTTACCATTTGTTTTGTAAATAATGTGACGTTGCGTTGGCGTAGTATTAACTCCTGTAGAAGTATAACCTCCTCCGTTCAATTTGAAACGTTTTGTTGCAGAATAACCATCTGAGAAAGTAGCTGTATTAGCTTCTATTTGTGCAAAGTTTACAACAGTTGCTGGTCCTGGAACAAGTCCTAGGTTATTTTTTACTACAGCTGTAGTTTCACCAGCGATAACTGGCCAAGCAGCACCAGAGAAATCCCAAGTGGTTTGAGCTTTGAAAGAGTTAACAGACGCTACTACTGAAAAAGCTAAAAGAAGTAATGATTTTTTCATGATAAAATAATTTAAGTTAATTGTTATAATATTTTCTATGCAATCGATTACACAATTATGCGTATTAATTCCACGGTTCTAATATAAAATTATTATTCAATTCCAAGATATTTTTTTTTAATTTAATGTTAATTTTTTTTAATAAAGCAACAAAACCCTTTATTAATAATACTTTCACAACACTGGAATTATTTAAAAAATTAAAATAACACATTGAAAAACATAAATTTTATGACAAAAATCAGTGCAATCGGTTGTCTAAAATTTACTAAAATCAGAGGCAATTTGTTCAAAATTTGGATTTTCAAAAAAAACCTTAATTGCAAATATAATTTTATATTAAAATCAAATCAACAATGCTTCATTCTGAAACATAATATGATTGTTTTATGATTTCTTTAAAGATCAAATTCAAACAAAAATCAAAAACCCTGCAAACAATGTCTGCAGGGTTTTTTGAAAAAAAATTATGAAAATATTTACTACTTAGTTTTTGTTTATTTCAAAAGAACTTTAACTGATTTTTCCCCAGCTTCTGATTTAAGGTTTACGATATAAACGCCTCTACCATTGATTTCGAAGCTTGTATCAGCAGAAGATTTCAAAGATTTTACAAGAGCTCCATTGGCGTTATAAACGCTGATGTCTGTTTTTTTAGATTCCAAATTAGAAACATAAATCTTGTTACCACTTGAGAATGCATTTGCTTTTAAACCAGATTTGAAATTACCAACGGCTAATGTCGGGCTTACAACCTCAATTTTATAGATGTAATTATCTCCAACTCCCGAAGAAACAATAAGATAAGGCGAAGACCCTGTATTGGTATATGTAATAACAGCAACATCTGAAGTACTATTACCAGCAAAGGCCGTAGAACTAAGAACCAAACCTGTGTTATCCGATACAAGAATATTTCTTGCTCCTCCACCTCTACCCCATATTTTAAGAGTATAAGTGCTTGGAACTACAACTTCTACCCATTTTTTTGTTGGTAATGCCGTAGTTCCTACTGCTGGACTTGTAGAACCATTATAGCTATTTCCGCCAAACTGAAAACGTCTGGTAGCAGTAAAATCACCAATAGTAACAGAATTACTAGTTGCTGCAAAAGCAGCAGAACCAGATACACCATTAAATTTTATCACATCATCAACAGTTGTGGGAACCGGAATGGACGCCGGAAATTTGGATGTGTCTGCGATATCCCAGACTTGAGCATTTAAAGAAACAGCAGAGACCCCTGCAAACATTAAAGAGAATAATAGTTTTTTCATGATAAATTAATTTATTTAGTTGTTTTAATAATTTTTATGCAATCGATTACACAATTCTATAGTATAAATCGACGGTTCTAATATAAAATTATTTCCAATTCGCACAATATTTTTCTAAAATATTTTATCAAAGAATATTAATTTTAGTTAACATTTGATTAAATTTTCCTTTATTAAGAGTCAATTACAACTAAATAATCGTTTAAATATATTTTTTTAAAGTCAAAAATTTGAAGAACAAAATCATCATTTTGAGACAAAAATTTGAGCAATCGATTGCATTTAAATTCCCAAAAAAGGACTCAAAAAGTAAAATTTATATAAAATAAAAAAAATCCTGATCCAAAAAGAATCAAGATTTGTATTTAAATTATCAAAAAATGAGTTCGGAATCTACTTTTTATACATTGTCAATATTTTAATTAATTAAAATCAGGAATCCAATTATCCGATTTTTTGAAGATATTTTTAATCGTATATTTCTTCAAATCTTTCTTGGAAAGCCGATGAGACCACTCTACTCTTTTGTCAGAATTTGCGCCTTCTCCTTTACTTTCAAACTCAGCGTAGAAAGCAGTTTTTTCTTTATCCGGAAACATTTTATCACCTTTCCAAGGATTCCAACCTTCGGGTAAAATATGATTTTCCATCGTTGTATTAATGAAAACTGTGTTTGCAAACGGACGCCAAGGTCTGCCGAGAAAAACTTTTGAAACGCTTTCTTTCGCCGTCAAATGACAATCAAAAAAGACAAATCCAAACTCACTTTCCTTACTCGTTGCAGCTGCAGTAATGTAAGAATCAGTAAGACTTTTGATTTCACAATTTTGAAAAACCGCCGTTGCCTGACCGAAAATAAAATCCGTAGTTCCTTCGATGTAACAATTCTCATAATACTGACGGCTGTTGTCTGCGGCTGCATAAAGCGTATCCTGACAACCCAAAATTTTAGAATCTTTCATCACAAACCGATCGCCTTCCACGTGAAGAGAAACCGCCTGACCTTTTTCACAATGTGTATTTTGAATCGTAATATTTGAAATTTTCACACCATCACCAGCAACCAAAAAAGTATAAGAATCAAAAGTTGTGAGTTTTTCATTGGTTAATGGATTCAGTTTTCCGGAAAAATCATCGTTTGTAATGATCGTATTTTCTTTGTCTTCTCCTTCTATTGTAATCAAATGTTTTGAAGAAGGAATGACAATTTTCTCATTATAAATTCCGGATTTAATTTTAATCAAAGCTTCGCTGGGACCTAAATCCCGAACTGAATTAATAGCTTTCTGAATAGAAGTAAATTGTCCGCTCTCGTCCTGCGCAACCGTTATTGTGATATAAGGAGCATTTTGAGCCAACAAAAACTGACCAAAGAAAATCATTAATATCAAAAGAAACTTCTTCATAAAATCTATTTTAAAGTTTTATCCAAAAACTGAATCGTCAAATCCAAAGTCTCTGTAAACCAAGGTTCCGCCGACCAGAAAGAATGCGGCGTATCCTTGATCTCATGAACTTCTGTCGGAATATTATAAACTTTTAATTTCGCCATCATATCATCTCTTCCTGCATGAAAGCGAGTCTGAGAACTATTAATAAAAATCGATGGTGGCGTATTCTTATCCACAAATTCCAAAGGCGAAGCGTCTGCCCAGATTTTCGGATTGTCCTGATGAGAATAGCCGAGCCAAAATGCATCGTAAGTGCCTTCCTTTCCGGATTCCGGATGAATGAAAGATACAACGCCGTCAACATTGATAATCGCTTTCAATTGACCTTTAGATTTTACACCAACCAAAGTGGCGATTTGTGCTCCTGCCGATTCTCCATAAATTGCTACTTTTTTAGGATCTAAGGCGTAATTTTTTTTGTTTTTAATTAAAAATTTAATGGCATTTTCAACATCCTCAATGGCTGCCGGATATTTGGCAACATCAGACAATCTATAACCAATTGCAATTGCAACATAGCCTTTGGAAGCCAGTTCCTGAGCCATATATTTTTCGTTTTCCTTACTACCGGAAATCCAACCGCCGCCGTGAACCATAGCAATTCCTGAATGCTTTTTGGATTTATCAAGCGGATAATAGATATCTGCTTTCAAAGAAACACCGTTGACATTTCCGTATTCCACATCTTTATCGATTCCGATATTTGATGGAGTTGGTCTGTCAAGTGGTGTGATGAAAGGATATTTTTTCTTCAGTTTTTCGAAGGTGGCTTCGTTTGTATAAGGAGTCGCATTCGGACGCGATATTTGTCCGAATGCAGATTTAGCTCCAAATAAGAAAAAAATAAGAAAATATAGTTTGTGAAAACCCATATTAAAATGATTATTTAACAGCATTTTTGGCAACATCTTTACCAATCGTAATTTGCTCTTTTGCAACGGTTTTAGGTAGTTTTACTGCTGATGTTTTATTTCCTAAAACTTTGATGGTCGGCTTGTTAGCAGATTCCAAAGTCAGTCCTGAAAGATCGATATTTTTGCTGTTATAAACTGTTGCGCCAGTTCCCTCGCTGTATTTCAGTTTTACATTTTTAAGTGTAATTCCGTCTGCATCTACGATTGTTAAAGCTTTTTTGGTATCGAAATAAGAATCTTCTATCACGATATTTTTAAGGTTCATTTCAGACAATCCGTTTAATGATAAAGCTTCGTAAGAACTTGTTGCATTAATATTTTTGAAAAATACATTTCTGAAAACCGGTGTTTCATCTGTCACAGGAATTTGTTTTTCGACTCTTTTTTCGTCGTCTGCACTTTGATCTTCTTCGATGATTGGCGAATTTCCTTCGTAGAACATATTAAAACCAATTACTTGGGCTGGAATATTGATCATATCAATATTACTCATCCAGATATTTTCCACAACACCACCTCTGCCTCTCGTCGTTTTGAAACGAAGTCCGATGTCTGTTCCGATAAAAGTACAATCTGAAGCGTGAAGATTTTTCACACCGCCAGACATTTCACTTCCGATAACGATTCCGCCGTGTGCGTGGTAAACTGTATTGTTTTTGATGATGACATTTTCTGTCGGAACACCTCTGTCTCTTCCGTCTTTATCTTTTCCGGATTTGATGCAGATTGCGTCATCACCAACATCGAAAGTATTGTTATAAATCAAAACATTTTTGCAAGATTCCAAATCCAATCCGTCTCCGTTTTGAGAATACCAAGGATTTCTCACATTCAGATTTCTTAAAATTAAATTGCTTGACATTAATGGATGAAGATTCCAAGCCGGAGAATTCTGGAACGTTGGACCATCAAGCAAAACTTTGTCACAGCTTACCAAACTTACCATTACCGGACGAAGGAAATCTTTTACTTTTTCAAGATCTTCTCTTGTTGTTAATTTTTCAGGAATATTGAAGTTAGCGGTGCTTGTAAAACCTCTTTTAGAACTTTCTGTCGGGAACCATGTTTTTTTATCATCAGACAAAACGCCACCTTTTGAAAGCAATTCTTTCCATTGTCCGTCCGTCATTTTTCCTTTTTTAACGTATCTCCAAGCGTCGCCGCTTCCGTCGATTACACCATTTCCTGTGATGGCGATGTTGGTTGCGCCTTTTGCAGAAATCGGAGACTGGCAACGGGTTGTGTTAAGACCTTCGAAACTGACATCCACCAAAGGATAATCCGCAAAATCTCTGCTGAAAATGATCATCGCACCATCTTCCAAATGAAGATTGATATTACTTTGCAAAACAATCGGGCCAGTCATCCAGATTCCTCTTGGAACGATGACTTTTCCACCTCCTTTTTGACTAATGCTTGCGATTGCTTTTTTGAAAGCTTCAGTATTTTTTACATTTCCGCCTGCGATTGCACCAAAATCTTTGATGCTCAGCGAAGTTGCGGGAAAAGAAGTCTCAGCCACAGTTGGCATTTTGAATTCTACATTTTTGTAAAGATCAGCTGTCTGCAACTGCGCAAAGCTGTTTGCTGAAAATAATGTCGCTAAGCCTAACGCTAATAATTTAATCGATTTCTTCATTATACTTATTTTGATTTTCAGAACCGAGATTCTGGATATTTATATATTTAAAATATTGAATTTTTATGCCTTCTTTTATTTTGAAAACAAATGTTTCAACTTTGCGAAGCGCAGCCCGAATTGAGCGGAAATCCTTTTTTGCGTGCCATCAATTTCTATTGAACTGGAAACCTTCTGCAAAAAAGATTGACTTCGTCGAACCACTTCGTTAGGTTTGGGAGCGGAAGGCGGAAATAGCTGCCCAAATTTTATTTCTTAGTCACAATTTTTTTGAATTCATCATAAACAATCTGTGCCATTGCTTTTGCACCTTCTGGCTGGAAATGTGTATCGTCTTTTTGTCCGTTTGGATAAGCGGGATATTTGCCCTCGGGAAGATTCATAAAGTAAGTGGTGGTCACAAAATCCTTTCCTTTTTTGGTTAAAAATTCCCGTGAAAGTCTGTTGAGATCTATCAAATCTACCTTTTGTTCTTGCGCCAATTCTATCATTGCTTTGGCATAATCTACGTGACTGTCGCCCAAAACGCCATCTTTCCAAGGATAATTTCTGGAAACCGGTGTCACCAAAATTGGTGTTGCACCTTTCTCACGAACCTGATGAATATACAATCTCAAATATTCTTTGTAACCCGGAATATCTACATAGCGATCTACTTTTTTCTCAGATTCGTCGTTGTGACCAAACTGAATCAGAACCCAGTCTTTTGGTTTCAGATTTTCAAAAATATACCGCCATCTTCCTTCCTGAAAAAAAGTTCTGGTACTTCTTCCACCTTTTGCTTTGTCAACTACCAAAACATTTTTTGCAAGAGCCGGAGTTTTCAAAGTTTTAAGACTGTCCGCCACAAAAAATTCCTGAAAAACACCACCCCAGCCTTGCTGTGGATAACGTTTTTCCTGATAGTTGCTTTCCAAAGAATAATCTGTCAATGTAGAGTCACCAGCCAGAAAAATGTTGGTCGTGGTTTTATCTTTGGAAGGTGTTACAGTTCTTTCTTTTTGATTATCCTGCTCCGTTTGCGCCGTCATCAGCAACGATGCTGCAACAAAAAATGCGGATGAAATATTTTTAAAAGATAATTTCATTTTAATATTAATAATTTATTCGATTTATTTTTTTGTAATCCTAAAAAAGTCAAAATCTGCGTAACCGCCTCTTGAAACTTTTGGATCGCTCACAGAATAGATTCCGACTTTTGCGCCAATCCATTTTCCTGGTTTTGCCTGAAATGGCTCTCCGATATTTTCAAAACTTTTCCCGTTTTCGCTGTAGCTGAATGTGCAAATTCCGTTGGGTTCTTTGACATCCACTTTCAGGTAAACTTCGTTTGATTTTAATTTGATTTCATTAAGAATTTTTTCTTCGCCGCCTTTTTCAGCTTTAGGTGCTTTTCTCAATTGAAGATAACAACCATCAGGTTTGTTGGTAATCACAAGAGAAGCGTGATCTGTTCCCATTACCAAAAGTCCGGCAACTTTGCCTTCTTTCGCATCTTCAGGAAATAATTTCACTTTGGTTGACGCAACGAAGTTTGGTGCAGGAAATTTCTGAGTTAATAAGTTCGGAACGTTCCAAAGGTTTTTTGCACCTTCAGGCGTTTTAATCGAGAATAATCTTAAATAATCTTTTCCGGGAATTTTAGCTGACCAGACGATGTTTTCATTGGCGCTCCACTGCCACTGCAAACCAATTTTATCATCATTAAATTCGTCTGATTCTGCTGGTGTTTCTATTGGAAATATTTTTCCAACTTCCGGTTTTTTATAAGTCAGAACTGGTTCTCCTATTCCGTTTTTATCTGTATCGATTCCCATTACAGGCCAATCTTTTTCCCACTTCATCGGTTGCAAATGAACGAGTCTTCCGCCAGCATCTACATCCTGAAAATGGTAAAACCAATCCTGACCTTTCGGCGTATCAACCCAAGCACCTTGATGTGGACCATTGATTGTTGATTTGCCTTGTTCCAGAACTATTTTTTCTTCATAAGGTCCATAAATATTCTTTGATCTCAAAACCAATTGCCAACCGGTTGCAACGCCGCCAGCAGGCGCAAAAATGTAATAATAGCCGTTTCTTTTATAAAATTTTGGACCTTCAACCGTTGGATGTGCATCGTGGCCATCGAAGATGTGAACGCCTTTGTCCAGAACTTTTGTTCCTTCAGGATTCATTTTATTGATGGTCAAAATACTCTTGACTCCGGCTCTGCTTCCTGCCCAACCGTGGACGAGATAAGCATTTCCGTCGTCGTCCCAAAGTGGACAAGTGTCTATCAAGCCTTTGCCTTCCATTACCAAAACAGGTTCTTCCCATTTACCAAAAGGATCTTTCGTTTTCACCATAAAAACGCCGAAATCCGGATCGCCCCAATAGATGAAATATTCGCTATTATGAAAACGGATGCTTGGCGCCCAAACGCCGTTTCCTCTTTGCGGAACGTTGTAAGTTTCTTTTGGAATCAAATCTGTAATGGCATAATTGACCAGTTTCCAATTGATCATATCCTTTGAATGAAGAATCGGTAAACCTGGTGTTTCGTTGAAGCTGGAAGCCGTCATAAAATAATCATCTCCAACCCGAATTGCATCAGGATCTGAATAATCAGAGTATAACACAGGATTCTTATAAGTTCCGTTTCCCAAATCTGAAACCCAAACTTCGGAAACGTAAGGCTTTGTTTTTTGCGCATCCAATTGATTGATTGACAAAGCAAACAATGAAAGGATGATATGTTTTTTGTTGATTTTCAAAATTTAATATAATTTTTGAACGCAAAGTGCGCTAAGATTTTTTGAACTTATTGAAAATATTTTAAGATTCGCAAAGGCACTTCGACAGGCTCAGTGTAAACTTCAAACTCATCAAAGAAAAACTTAAACTTTGTCATTCCGTAGGAATCTAAACTTAGCTGCAGAGATTCCTACGGAATGACAATATTACGTTTTGCTTACTTTTCTAATTCCAAACTTGCGAGGATGAATGGTCCGGTTCCTTTTGGATCGTTGGAACGGATTTCTTCGTTCACATAATAGTCGTAAGTTCCGCTTCTGTAAGGTGTTCCGCCTAAACCTGCGACAGCACAATTTTGATTTAGATTAACAGTTCCATCCTTTTCTACAGAGATCAGATTTTTGATAATTCCATCGTAGCCTTTCTTTGCAATTGCTTTGTAAGAAGTTGGCAAATAACCTTTTCTCGCTCCTTTTGCGAAAGTGTAAACGAACATAGATGATCCTGAAGCTTCGAGATAATTTCCTTTTTCGCCGCCTTTGTCCAAAACCTGATACCAAAGTCCGGTTTTCGAATCCTGAACTTTTACCAATGCTTCGGAATATGAATTGAGATAAGAAATCAATCTGGCTCTTCCAGGATGATTCTGCGGTAGAAAATCTAGAACATCTACGATTGCCATTCCGTACCAACCCATCGCTCTTCCCCAGAAATTGGGAGAAAGTCCGGTTTGTTTGTTTGCCCAAGCCTGCTGTTTGCTTTCGTCCCAGCCGTGGTACAACAATCCGGTTTTTGAATCTTTCAAATGTTTTTGAATTAAATCGAATTGGTTGACGATATCATCGTAAGCTTTCGTTGCTGCATCGCCTTTGTCGAACATCTGTGTGTAGTTTGCGTAAAAAGGTTCACCCATATACAATCCGTCCAGCCACATTTGGCTTGGGTAGATTTTTTTGTGCCAAAAGCCACCTTCGGAAGTTCTTGGATGATCATTCAATTGAGATCTTAATAATTGTAATGCCTTAAGATAATTCTCTTTTTTATCAACGGAATACAGATACAACAAGACGTTTCCAGAGTTCAACATATCGATATTGTATTTGCTGAGTTCATAAGTTTTGATAGATCCATTCGGATTTACCATCTCTTCCGCATAACCTTTGATGTAATCGAAATATTCTTTTTTACCCGTTTTTTTATAGACTTCTTCTGCACCTTTTAAAACCAATCCGTTTGGGTAGCTCCATTTTGGCGTTTTGTGGAAATCGAGCATCCAAGCATCAGGGAAACGTTTCATTTCGGAAAGCATCATTCTTTCGTACCATTTTAGGTTTGTAGGAATTGTTTTTCCTGCTGAAGTTTCAGTTGTTGCTTTTGAAGTGGTCGCAGTTTTTGTTTGAGCACAAGAAAGAAACATTCCTGATACAAAAGCTGCGATAGATAATATTTTAAGTGTTTGAAATTTCATTTTTCTTATTTTTTTATTTTAAAATTCCAGTTGTCATTTCCTGAGAGAATGTTTTTGATGGAATATTCTTTAGCTTCTTTTTTTGATAATTGATGAGACCAAGCAACTCTTTTCTCAGAATTTGATCCGATTCCTTTAGAATTGAATTCACCGTAGAAAGTTGTTTTCTCTGCATCGGGTTTGTTCCAATTGTGCCAGCCTTCGGGTTTTATAACATTGTTGATTTCGGTATTAATGAAAACTGTTTTGGCAAATGGCCGCCAAGGTCTTCCTAGGTAAACAGATTGGGATTTTGCATCGCCCGAGATTTTGCAATCGATGAAAACAAAACCGAATTTCTTGCTTTCCGGTGTTGAAGCTGCCGTAAGATACGTTGCTAATTCTTTAGCAAAAATTTCACAATTCTGGAAAACCGCTGTTGCTGCTCCGAAGATGAAATCCGTTGTTCCCTCGATATAACAATTTTTAAAATAATGACGGACTTCTTTTTTTGCTGATGCAACATCTTGCTCGCCTTTGAGATAAAGTGTATCCTGAAAACCCAGAAACCTGCAGTTCTCAAAAATTGCACGGTCGCCGGTAATTAAAACAGCAACTGCTTGTCCGACTTTTCCTGCGTCATTTTGAAATGTGATATTCTTAGCTGAAAAATCATTAGAAAAAATAAAAATTGTAGAAGATCCTGTAGTTCCAAATTCTTTGCCTTCAGCATTTTTCTTGGAAGCGAAATCATCATTAATGATAATAGTTTCTTTAAGATTTTCGCCTTCGAACGTGATTGGACCTTTGGTAGCTGGAACTGTGATTTTTTCTCTGTAAGTTCCTTTTTTAATAAAGATTTTAGTAGTGCTTTGAAGTCCGTTTTCAACTGCATTAATTGCATCTTGTACTGTTTGGAAATCTCCTGTTCCGTCTTTTGCGACTGTATAAATTTTTTCAAAATTATCATCAATAACGCTGAAAGAATTAATACTAATCAAAACGAGAATAAAAGAAAAAAACAATAAAAACTTTTTGATTTTGGACTGCTTCATTTTTTACTGATCTTTTTTAAATATACAAGTTTCCACCCCATGCGGGATGAAAACCTGTATGATTTAACAATTAAATAATGTGATCTGAAACTTCAGATTGACATTAGTCTATGTAAGGTTATTTTTTGATAATTTTTTTGGTAACTGTCCCTTTATCTGTTACGATAGAGATGATGTAATTACCAGTGTTCAAACTTCTCAAGTCAACCGAATCATTGTTGATTACTGCATTATTTTTAACAAGACTGCCTGCAAAGTTGTAAACTTTTACGCTTAATACTTTTTGACCAGCAGTAGTGATATGTAAATAATCAGAGACCGGATTTGGATACAAACTTACCTGAGACTTATTGATGTCACTTGTTGCCATCGTTGCATAAGCAGTTTTGATGTAGAACAAGTTGGTTGTATCACCTTTTGTAATACTGTGCGCTCCAGCTGCAACATTTGGAATTGTTACAACACCATTTGTTGCTGTGTAATTAGTTCCGTCGAATTTAACCGCTTTCACAAAATCATTATCGAAAACTAATGTCAATGTTGAAGTCTGAGTTGTCGTATAATTAATACTTGTAGCAGATTCCATTTTTAGACGTTTTGTTAATGTCAATCCGTCATAAGTTGTAGAACCGTCTGTAGAGTTCATATTACCTGTGATTGTATAGAAAGTACTTACTTTACCAGAAGTTGTGAAGTTGTGGATTTCACCACCAGATACTGGAGGAGGCGTAGATCCAACTGTTACAGTTCCGCTGATAGAAGCTGCAGTTCCATTAGCACCAACTGTTGTAACTGTGTAAGCAGTAGTTGCAGATGGTGTTCCAGTCACAGTAAGTGTTTTAGCCGATGCATCTTTTGCAACTGTAAGTCCGTTTGCAGGTAAACCTGTAACTGTAACGTCTGTTGCATCTCCACCCCAAGTAAATACGATTGAGCTGATTGTAGTTCCTGTAGCAACTGTTTGATCTTTGTTAGCTGAAGTATTTACCAAAGTCTGGCTTGTACCTTCTGCCTGGATGAAAACCATATTGGTTCCGTAGTTTGTCAGTTGGGATTTCAGTCCGGTAATAACTGCATAAGATTTGTCATCTACTGCATTGTTGAAAACCCATTTGAAATCGCCACCTTCTACTCTACCAGAGTACATTTTCACTTTGTCTCTTGCCGCTGCTGGATCTTGAACAACCAAGTTTTTGATATAAAGCGTAGCATCTGTATCAAAGTTATTGTAAGTTTTTGCGCCTACTTTTGATTTAACAGTTGCTGGAACAGTTTCTCCACGAGTTGTTGCCAAGTAAGCATCAAAATCTGTCAAAGAACTGATTTTTCCTGCGATGTTATATAAAGGATTTGGATCTGCATAAGCTACAAAACGCATAGAGTTGGTTGCAATATCAAAATCAATTGTATTATTAAAAGCCTTGATCATTCCACCATCTTCTCCAGAGAAAGTCCCTTGGTTTGCAGGATCATTCTGTTGTGTAGAAGGATTCCATACATCTGTTCCCTGCAAAGAGATCATCATTGGATTTTTTGCATTACGGAAATAGTTACCTTCTAAGAATAAAGAAGAACCTTCTGTAGAACCAGAACCGTATTTTGCAATACCGTCAAAATAATTGTTGTAAACGTGAGCAGAATAGAATCTTACTCTTGGATGTCTGGAATCTGAATGGTCAAACCAATTATGGTGGTAAGAGATGTATAAACCAACAGTTGTATTCTCACTTAATCCTAACAAACTGGCTTTTCCGTTGTCCCAGAAATGGTTATAAGAAAAAGTATTATAAGAGCTTCCTTTATTATCAAGAGCTCCATCTCCTTTGATCTGATCTGCATCGCTACCAGCGTTTCCGTAGAACAAATCGTTGTTATGAACCCAAATATAAGAATTATTCTGCTGCATACCGATGTTATCTCCTTCTCCACTATCGCAGTTCATAAAACCAAGATTACTGATTTCAACATTAGTTCCGTTTTTCACACGGATTCCCCAGCCATTTGCAGTTGCATCGTCCCCAACACCTTCTACAGTAATATAGCTGTTTGCATTGTTATCATTTTCTACAACAAAATCTCCATTTTCCATCGTTGTAGCATCTGTAATGTTACCTACCAAACGGAAAATATAAGGTCTTGTATCGTATCCTTTTTTGATTCCGGATAAGATGTTTTGAAATCCTACATAAGCAGTTGTTCCGCCATTAGCTTTGGTAATAACATTGAATGGAACAGAATCTTTGGACTTCTGAGTGATGTACAAAATGATCGCATTATCTTTTGGTGTTCCGTCAGCTTTATAACCTCCGGGAACTCTTCCTCCGTGAAATGCGAAACCTGTTCTGTCTTGAGGAAGAACTGTCAAAGTACTAGTTGTAGCACCCACACCTTCGACTCCTAAAACTACTGGTTTTACAGTAATTGTATAATTTCCAGCTTTCAGTCCTAAAACATCAGCTCTAAAATATGATCCGTAACTACGAATCAAATAATCGTCAACTTGTTTATTTACTACACCTTCTCCGGAATAGTAAACATTATATCTTCCGGCGTTTGCCACCGGCTGCCATTTTGCAAAGGCAGTTTCTACCCAACCTTTCGCATCGTTGAAAGTAACGGATTGTCCTGATACCTGCGTGAATGCAAGCAGTAGGAGCACATAAAGTAATTTAATTTTATTCATCTAGAATTTATTTTAATTGAGTTAATTGTGTTAGTTGTAAGGTCTAATAAATGTTGATTATTATAATTAGTGTTTTCTTCTACGAACCTATTTTCATTAACTAATTTTAAATAATAGTGCGAAATATTTTTTTGAATAAAGCCGACAAAGGCCTTAGAATCAGCTCTACCAGAGTATAAAACTCTGATAGAGTGAATCTTCAAAAAAAATTAAAAATATAAAAACTTAAAAATTCAAGTGATAAAAGGAATGTTTCCTAGTAACCGTAATCTTGCTTCAGATTATAGTTCGATAAGATGATATCATCGTAAATCGGGAACAATTCCTTTCTGTTTGCTTCAAAATATTGAGCATAACCTTTGGCTGGATCGTTGATATAAGTAGCTGTCATAGCTGCTCTCCAGTTCAGTCTTGTGTAACCAGTTGGCGTTGTTGCCGCTGATTGCGTATAATAAACATCTTCTCTTGTAGTACCTGGCTGAACATAAATATCCACTGCTTGAAGTGCTGCCTGCGCTGTTTTTGTTTTGTCGTAAGGCGAAGCTTTGTAATATAAATAAGAAGGTACTGTTGCATATTGTCCAGTTCCATTCAATAAATCTGAAAGTTTCTGTTTGGTTTCAGCAATTTTTGTAGCCAAAAGATTCCAACGGATCAGATCATATTTTCTAAGACCTTCTCCACCAAATTCCAATAATCTCTCGTGAACGATATAATTAAAGAATCCTGTTTTATCAGTTGGGATAGTTCCTGCCTGTCCTAAATTACCTACGTAAGCACGATCTCTTACTTGTTTCACTGCATTTACAGCTTCTGCTGACGGTGAACCATTCAATTCGTTATCAGCTTCTGCAAACATTAATAGAATATCAGAGTATCTTAGCATTGGCCAGTCGATAGCAAGGTTTTGTGCAGTTCCTGTAACACTGGTCCAGGATTTTCTGAATTTTCCATCTGTACATAAAACACCTGTTGAAAGGATTGCCTGATTTGTAGCATTAATTTGCATAGAAGCTACAGTAATATCTCTTCTGACATCATATTTTCCGAACTCATAGAAATAAGTTGCAATCGCGTTGATTCCACCACTACTTTTCCAGTTAGAGGCATCATCGTGTCTCATACCGTTGTAGTAACCGATTTTACTGTCTGTTGCTGCATTACCTCCAAAAGCGCCGACCGCGAAAATAACTTCGTGTGCTGCATCTTCTGTATTTTCGTGCAAAGCTCTGAAAACTGCTTCGAAGCTTCCGTTCAATCCGTGTTGTCCTTCGTTGATGATCGATTTACACTCGTCATAAGCAATCTGATAATAAGCCTGAGAATTAGAACCCTTAGCCATAATTCTTGGGTCTCTCCTCAAAGAATAACCAGCTCTAGCTAAAGCAATTCTTGCTCTAAGTCCTTTCACAGCCGCTTTTGTAATTCTTGTGTTACTAGTCCCAGCTTCTGATCTCCAAGGAACCAAAGCAGATGCAGTTGCAAGGTCAGCAATCATTTGCTCATAGATTACATCTCTATCTGTTTTTGGAAGATAAACTGTTTCCAAGTCAGATGAAGGAACCAATTGCATTGGAACATCTCCCCAGTTTTTGATCAAATCAAAATAAAACTGAGCTCTCAAAGTGTAAGCTTCTCCCAAGTAACGGTTCATCAGCTTTTTCTCAGAATCAGAACCTGACTGCATTACCTTTGATAATGGGATATTCTTGATAACAAGATTTGCTCTTTCTATACCAGAATATAATTTTAGGAAAGGCTTGTTAAGATCCGGGTTGGAAGTACAAGCACCATAAGTACTTAGTCCTCTTCTATCATTACAGTTGTAATCTCCGGACGTTTTGAAATCATCTCCTGACTGAGGAAAATATAAACTGATTCTCTGCCCGTATCCATCATCACCAATAATCTGGTTGTAAACACCAATCAATGCTGTGAAGGTATCTGCTGTACTGTCGAATTGTTGTTCTTCGTTAGAGTTAGAAATATTTTCTGCATCTAAGAAATTATCACAAGAAGTAACTGTAGATAAAGTAAGTGTACAACTTAATATTGCAATTAAAAGTCTATGTTTTTTCATTTTTTCGAATTAAAAAGTTATATCAACACCAGTTAAGAAAAATCTGCTTCGTGGAAATGCTGCATAATCTACAGCAGGAGTAAGTGTACTTTTTCTAGTACTTACCTCTGGATCATATCCTGAATAACCGGTAATTGTAAATACATTATTTGCCGTAGCATATAATCTTAAATTAGTAATACCAATGGCTTTAAGCGCATCTTTGTTTAATGAATATCCAACTGTTACGTTATTCAATCTCAAGAATGATCCGTCCTCTATTGCATACGAATGTAAGAAATAGTTACCGCCTGTTGGTGTCCACATTGTTGTACCAGCATTAAGTGCTGCCAATGCTGTCGGGTCTGTTACTTTCTCTCCAGCATCATTGAACCATCTCCATCTGTTGGCCATATCGCCCAACATGTTTTGATCTGTGTATTGATATTTGGTTGTGAACTCTATTTTATTAGCATTATAAACTTTGTTTCCAACAGAGAAGTTGAAGAACAAACTCATATCAAAATTCTTATATTTGAAAGTTTGGTTGAAACCTCCATAGAATTTAGGTTGAGCATTTCCAAGATCTGTTTGATCTTTGTTATCAATTATACCATCACCGTTCAAATCTTTCAATTTAAGATCTCCCGGTTGTGGCAATTTGTTACCTAAAGCTACAGAACCACTGCTTGCTATGCCGGTTTTCAATTTGTATGTATTGTTAGCTGCATTAAAATCAAAATCGCTGATCTCATATCTGCCTTCTGTTACATAGCCGTAGAACATCCCAACTGGCTGATTTACCTGTATTTTGAAATCAAATAAGTTATTAACCCATCCTGAAGGAACCAAATAATAATCCGTTCCGGATTGCGTAAGTGAACCTAAACTTTTGATTGTATTTTTGTTTGCCGCCACGTTGAAATCTGTTTTCCAAGTGAAGTTTTCATTACCAACAATGATTGCTCCCAAACTGAATTCCAAACCTTTATTCTGAGTTTTCCCTGAGTTCTGATACTGATATTCATAACCAGAAGTCTGAGGGATTTTAGCTAATAACAACAAATCTTTTGTATCTGTAATGTAAGCATCTATAGCACCATATACTTTTTTATTAAAGATTGTGAAGTCTAAACCTGCATTTTTAGAAACTGTAGCTTCCCATTTGATATTCGGGTTTGCCATAATATTTCCAGGTGCAGATCCTGTAATGATTCCTACACCACCTGTATATCCATAAGTACTTGAAGGTATGTAGAATGTATCATATAAAAACGGAGCAATTCTATCATTACCAGACTGCCCATAACCGATACGAAGTTTCAAATCGTTTACCATATTGGAATCCTTCAGGAAGTTTTCTTCACCAATTTTCCAAGCCAATGATACCGATGGGAAATTTGCCCATCTGTTAGCCGGGCCAAAAGAGTTGGATCCATCTCTTCTTACAGAAACTGTTGCGATATATTTGTTATCATAAATGTAATTTGCTCTTGCAAAGAAAGAAGCCAATCTACCAACTGTTAAACTGGTTGCGGGCGCATCTTGGATCATCCCTGCTGGTGGCATTGCTAATTGAATGTTTGCAAAAGCCTGAGCTGGACTCAAAGAGGTAGGCAACCATCTTATTGTCATATCCAACTTATCACCATCTGTTTGTACAATTTCTTGACCTAATAGGAAATCCATTTTGTGATTACCAATTTTTTTCTTGTAAGCAAGGGTATTGGTATTGGTTATTCTTCTGGTTTGCGTGTTTGTCAATTGTGCAACGGACATATCAGAATTTATTCTTGACAGGTATGTTTTTGGACCAGAGAATTGTTGAAGTTCCTGATCATTCTGTACATATCCAATTGTACTTTTGAAAGTTAAATCTTTAAAAATATTATATGTAATAACTCCGTTTAAGAATAAGTTATCTGTATTATTATATTTGATCTCATTGTTAGCGAGCAATACCGGATTTACCAAGTTTGTAGCTGCAAAATCATCTGTATCAAATTCATCAGAACCATCTCCTGAATTTATTCCATTTTCAAAAGGTCTGTATCGAATCACATTTCTAAGTCTGTTTGTACTTTGTGAACCTGCCGTTGTAGTTCCAGCTCCGTTGATAAAAGTCTGGCTGTATCTTGCCGTAATTCCAACTTTCAATTTTTTGCTGATATCAAAATCATACTTGAAGTTGGCCATATTTCTTTTATAGCCTGAATTAATCATAATCCCATCTTCCTCAACATGATTTAATGACAATGTGAAAGCCGAATTAGAATTACCTCCGGAGATATTCAAGTTATGAGTAAAGTTGAATGCTTCTTTTCCGAAAACTTCTTCCTGCCAGTCTCTTGTTTCTATAGTTTTGTATTGACCTATATTATCATATGCACCATATAGTTTTACAAATTTCTCCTGTAAATCTGCATAGCCATCTTTGTTGTAAAGCTCATATTGATACTGTACAAAATCATAAGGACTCATTACATCCAATTTTTTCGCAATAGATCTTACACCAGTGTATCCGTTATAATTTACAGTAGTTTTAGCATTTTTTCTACCACTTTTTGTAGTGATCAAAACAACACCATTTGCACCTCTAGCTCCATAGATAGAAGTAGATGATGCGTCTTTTAGAACTTCGATAGATTCTATTTCTTTTGGAGAGATTAATGACAATGCATTATCCATCTGGATTCCGTCAACAATATAAAGTGGCGCATTATCCTGAGTGATAGAAGTTCCACCTCTTACCTTGATTTCTGGATCAGATCCAGGAGAACCTTCTCCAAAAGTTACCTGTACACCTGCCATTCTTCCTTGTATAGCTTCCGCTGCACTGTTTACAGGCATGTCATTCAACTGATCTCCTTTTACAGATGCAATAGAGTTGGTAACATCTTTTTTGGAAACAGTCGTATATCCTACTAAGACAACTTCGTCAATGTTTTTTTCCTTGTTAGAATCAAATTTTGCAAGAACAACATTGATAACAGTTTTCCCATTCACTTCAACCTCTTGCTCTTCGAATCCTTTTGAACGAATCACAAGCGTTGCATTTTTAGGTACGTTCAGCTCATACTGTCCAGCCTTGTTGGTCATTGTAGAAAACTTCGAATTTCTTACCGTAATTTCTACATTCTGTACAGGCTTATTCTGGTCGGAAGTAATCTTTCCGGAAACCTTGATCAGCTCTTGAGCCAGTCCAAATGCCGGTAATAAAAAGACAGATGCGATCGTCGTTTTAATAAAAGCACTTTGAATACCTAGTTTTAAACCACTCATAGATATTTTTTAGTTTTATAATTAGTAATATTTTTTTTACTTATATATAGTATCAAAAGTTTGTCTTAAAAAATGCAATCGATTGCACTTATTTTTTTAACTATTTCTTAACTCGACTAAACTAAGATTATTTTTCAATTAGCAAATAAAAAAAATAAATATTTTATTAATATTAATGTAACATACAGATAAACAAATTTGAGACAATATATACAATTAATTGATTTTCAATAATTTGAAATAATTTTAAAATTAAAATTCATAACTAACAATTTTATGAATTAACATTTTTTAACATCTAAACTTACTGATTAAAATCATTAAAACAACAAATTATGGTCATTTTAATTAACCAAAAATTAACTTAACAATCCCAAATTTGGCGAAATTCAGATTTTTTTGTTCTAAAAACTGTTTTTTGAATAAATCATTCAAAGTTACAATCAAAATCACAATAACAACTATAAAATACTGATTATCAATTATTTAACAATATAATCATTCACTTTTAAAGGATATTTAATATTTGAGCAACAATTTGTTTAATATTGCACATATTTTAGATTTATGGGTGAAAAAAATCAATATAAAAATCTCTTATTCGATCATATTTATTACATAAAATCAATTTAATTAATTGAAAATCAATAAATTAAAATTTAAATTAAATTTTTGTTTCTCAGTTGAAATTTATATTTATATTTACAAAAATTATTTGCTGTGCCAAAAAGTGCAATTATCAATGCAATCGATTACACAGCGTTCATTATTTGTTCATATTATATAGACTAAAAATGACTCATTCAGAATTCAGATATGCGCATCATCCAAACGATGCCAAAAATTACACAACAGAAAAACTTAGAGAAGAATTTCTAATCAACGATTTATTTCAAGCAGGACAAATCAAATTAGTCTATACAATGTACGATAGATTAATTGTTGGCGGAGCAATGCCTACTGACAAAGCCCTAAATCTTGAAACAATAGATGAATTAAAAGCTGAAAACTTTCTTGACAGAAGAGAAATCGGAATCATCAATGTTGGTGGAAAAGGAAAAGTAACGGTTGACGGAACAGTTTACGAACTTAATAATAAGGAAGCCTTATATATAGGAAAAGGAAACAAAGAGGTAACTTTTGAAAGCATTGATGGAGAACAAGCCTATTTTTATATCAATTCTGCACCGGCTCATCATTCTTATCCAACAAAAAAAGTTACAAAAATTGAAGCCGAAATCGTAGAATTAGGAGATTCCAAATATGCGAATAGAAGAACTATCAATAAGTTATTAGTAAACAGCGTTTTGGAAACTTGCCAACTCCAAATGGGAATGACCGAATTGCACGAAGGAAGCGTTTGGAATACAATGCCTTCCCACACGCACACCAGAAGAATGGAAGCTTATTTCTATTTCGACTTGGAAGAAGGACAATCGATTTCACATTTTATGGGGCAGCCTCAGGAAACAAGACATATTTTCCTTAAAAACAGAGATGCTGTGATTTCTCCGGAATGGTCAATTCACTCTGGTGTTGGGACTTCCAATTATACATTTATCTGGGGAATGGCGGGAGAAAATATGGATTACGGAGATATGGATGCTGTAAAAACTGACGAATTAAAGTAAAAAATGAAAAATTTATTTGACTTAACTGGAAAAGTAGCTCTTGTAACCGGTGGAACACACGGTCTAGGCTTGGCAATGGCTGAAGGTTTGGCTTCGGCAGGAGCAGAATTGGTGGTAACCAGCACTACTCCATCCAAATTGGAAGAAGCAATTGCTTATTACCAGTCAAAAGGATACAAAGCGACAGGTTACATTTTTGATGTGACTGACGAGAAAATCGCTGCCGAAAAAGTAGCTGAAATCGAAGCCAATCACAAACAAATCGATATCCTTATTAATAATGCCGGAATCATCAAAAGAATTCCAGCTCTAGAAATGGAAGTTTCAGATTTCCGAAAAGTAATTGATGTGGATTTAACTGGACCTTTCATTATGTCCCAGTTAGTTGCAAAAAGTATGATTGCCAGAAAATCCGGTAAAATCATCAATATCTGTTCTATGATGAGCGAATTAGGTCGTGACAATGTTGTGGCTTACGCTTCGGCAAAAGGCGGATTGAAAATGCTGACTAAAAATTTGGCAACCGAATGGGCAAAATATAACATCCAAGTGAACGGAATCGGTCCTGGATATTTTGCAACTTCTCAGACAGAACCAATCAGAGTGGACGGAAATCCTTTCAACGAGTTCATTATCAGCAGAACACCGGAAGGTCGTTGGGGAAATCCTGAAGATTTGGCAGGAACAGCAATTTTCTTGGCTTCCGAAGCAAGTCAGTTCATCAATGGACAAATCATTTATGTTGACGGCGGAATTTTAGCAACCATCGGAAAACCTTCAAACGAATAAACATTCATAATTAATAATTTATCATTAATAATTAAAAATGAGTACACTTACAAAACCATTTATCACAGATACATTTCTATTAAAAAATAAATTCGCTGAAGAGTTGTATTTCAGATTTGCTGAAAACCAACCGATTATCGATTATCATAACCACTTGCCTCCAAAAGAGATTGCAGAAAACCGTCAGTTTGAGAATATTACTCAGGTTTGGATTGGTGGCGACCATTACAAATGGAGAGCGATGAGAACAATGGGTGTGAACGAAAAATTCATTACCGGAGACGCTTCTGACAAAGAAAAATTCGCAGCTTGGGCAAAAACAGTTCCGAACACTTTGAGAAATCCTCTGTTCCATTGGACACATTTGGAATTAGCGAGATATTTCGACGTTTACGATTTGTTGAGCGAAAAAAACGCTGACGCAGTTTATGAAAATGTATCGGCTCAGCTTCAAACACCAGAGAAATCAGTTCACGGATTGCTGAAAATGAGAAATGTGGAAACAGTTTGTACCACAGAAGACCCGATTGATACTTTAGAATATCATAAAACAATCAAAGAAAACAACATCGGAATCACAGTTAGTACAGCTTTTCGTCCTGACAAAGCGATTTTGATTGATAACGAAGATTATAATTCTTACATCGATAAATTAGGCGAATCCGCAGGCATCGAAATCCAATCTTACAAGGATGTACAGGATGCGCTCATCAAAAGGATTGAATACTTTCACGCCAACGGATGCAGATTGTGTGACCACGGATTGAATAACATTTCTTTTGAAACGTTCACAGATTCAGAAATCAAATCAATTTTTGAAACCAAAAGAAAAGGAGAAACCTTGACGCCACATCAGATTGAGCAATTCAAAACAGCGATTTTGTTGTTTTTGGGCGAGACTTACCATTCATTTGGCTGGGTTCAGCAATATCACTTGGGTGCGTTGAGAAACAATAATGCAAGAATGTTGAAAGTTCTTGGACCAGACACAGGTTGGGATTCCATCGGCGATTTCAGTCAGGCTGCGAACCTTTCAAGATTCCTAAATACATTGGATTCTAAGGATAAATTGACTAAAACAATCATCTACAATCTGAATCCAGCCGATAACGAGATTATGGCAACAATGATTGGGAATTTCAACGACGGTTCAGTAAAAGGAAAAGTACAATTCGGTTCTGGCTGGTGGTTTTTGGACCAAAAAGACGGAATGGAAAAACAGATGAATGCACTTTCCAATATGGGACTCATCAGCACATTTGTTGGGATGTTGACCGATTCCCGAAGCTTCCTTTCGTTCCCAAGACACGAGTATTTCAGACGTGTGTTGTGTAACCTTTTAGGAAACGAAATCGAGTCTGGCGAACTTCCTGAGGATTTGGATTTAGTTGGAAAAGTTGTGGCAGATATTTGTTATTTTAACGCTAAAGAATATTTCAACTTTTAATATTGTCATCCTAAGGCTCTCGAAGGATTTCAGAAATAATTAGGGCAGCTTAATCCGCCTGTAGTTTATCCTGAGCTTGTCGAAGGGCTCCCAATCTTTTTTGCAGACGATTTCAGTTTAAATAGAACTTAAGTACAAGCAAAAAAGGATTTCCGCTCAAGTCGGGCTGCGAGCGATTCAACGGATAAAAAGCTTAGTTAAGCGAAGTGGCTTTGTGAACCTAAAAACATTAGAATTAAATAAAAAATCTTTGTGCACTTTGTGTTCAAAATAAAATGGAAACAAAACAAACATCTAAAATATATTACAAATCCGATTCAACAGAATGGGAGAAAATCGATGAATACATCGACCGCCAAATTGTAGGCTACGACGAATCTGTAATGATGGTGAATGTCCGTTTCAAAAAAGGCGGAATTGGATACAAACACAAACATCCTCATATTCAGGTAACCTATGTTGCAGAAGGAAAATTTGAAGTCAATATAGGAGAAGATATTTCAATTTTGAAAAAAGGCGATTCGTTCTTCGTTCCGTCAAATGTTCTTCACGGCGTCGAATGTCTGGAAGACGGGATTTTGGTAGATGTTTTTAGTCCGTTTAGAGAAGATTTTATAAAGTAAAAATTGATAAACTGTCATTCAGAACGAAATGAAATGGAGTGAAGAATCTAGAGATTCCTCGTTCCTCGGAATGACAACCATAAAAATAAAACTAGATTAATGAGCAAAGTTGTAACCTTTGGCGAAGTATTGATGAGATTGTCTCCGTCCGACAGCAAAATGTTGAGACAAAGCCGTGAAATGGAATTCTTCTTCGGAGGAACAGAAATGAATGTCGGTGCATCTTTGGCAATTATGGGATGCGAGACCAGACACATCACAAACGTTTCCGATTGTTTCATCGGAGAATCAGCCATTGCAACAATGAAAAGTTACGGAATTGATACACAATTCGTCAACAGAACAGAACATCCAATTGGTTTATATTTCTTGGAAGTTGGTTCTGCGATGCGTGCAAGCCGAATTTCTTATAATAGATTAAATGGGTCTTTTGCCAACATCAAACCGGAACAAGTTGATTGGGAAAAGGCTCTTGAAGGCGCGGAATATTTCCACTGGACAGGAATTTCTCCCGGAATTTCGGAAGGTGCTTACGAAACTTTGAAGCAAGGTTTACAATTAGCCTATTCAAAAGGAATCGAAATCACAGCTGACCCTGCTTATCGTTCCAATCTTTGGAAATATGGAAAAGAAGGATTTGCGGTTCTTAAGGAACTTATCTCCTACTCTACGATTTTCATCGGTGGTGTGAACGAAATTAATGAAATCTTAGGAACATCTTTCGGTTATGATAAAGACAGTTTTATCGAAGCTGCTGAAACATTAATGAAAGAAATTCCTTCTATCAAAAAAGTATTTGATAAAACCAGAATTGGTGTTACGGCAAGTAATCAAGCAACTCAGGGAAGAGCTTTGGTTAACGGACAATATTTTGAAACCGAAAGTCTGGAAGTGAATCCCGTTGTGGACAGAATCGGAACAGGAGACGCTTTTGCAGCAGGTTTGATTTATGGTTTAATCAACTTCGATGATGAGAAAGCTTTGAAGTTTGCCAACGCAGCCTGCGCCATCAAACATACAATTCTAGGTGATATTAATTTGAGTAGTGCCAATGATATTCTGGAAGTAATGAACGGCAATTCAGGAGGAAGAATTAAAAGATAATTTAGAAAAAAATGATTATAGATACATTAGAAAATGCTTCTCAATATTCTTTGCTCAATCCATTATTTGAAAAAGCTTTCGACTATTTAAAAGACAAGAATTTAGATTCTTTAGAAGTTGGAGTTACAGAGATTGAAGAAGGTCTTCGAATGATTGTTTTTGATGAAATGGCCAAAACAAAAGAAGAAAGTCTTTCCAGATTCGAATGTCATAATCAAAATATTGATATTCAAATTTGTCTGAAGGGAATAGAAAATATTGGTTGGAAATCAAGGCAAAAGTGCACAAACCCAATCGGAGAATACAATACAGAAAAAGATGTTCTTTTTTACAATGATAATCCGGATATGTTTTTCCAATTAAACGAAAATCAGTTTGCTATTTTTTATCCAAATGATGTCCACGCACCAATGATTGGAAATGACTTCATTAGAAAAATAGTTTTTAAAGTAAAAATTTAAAAAAAATGACAAAGATTCAATTAGTTACGAACGCCATTATCAAGCAAGGGATTTTGCCTTTGTACTATAATGCCGATGAAACAGTAACTTTAGAAATACTGAAATCGCTTTACAGAGCAGGAATCCGAGCGGTGGAATACACAAGCCGAGGAGAATATGCATTAAGCAATTTCACAAAAATGGTAGAAATCCGAAATGCAGAAATGCCGGATATGCTGCTTGGAATTGGAACAATTAAGAATCAAAAACAAGCAGAAGATTATTACAAAGTTGGCGCTGATTTTTTCATCAGTCCCGGATTTGTAACAGAAGTTGCAGAATTTTTGATTTCAAAACATTTGCTTTACAGCCCAGGTTGTATGACACCAACAGAAATCATAGAAGCTGAAAATGCCGGTGTAACTTTCGTTAAATTATTCCCTGGAAATGCTTTAGGAACTGGATTTATGTCCGCAATTAAAGACGTGTTCCCAAATCTAAAATTTATGCCGACAGGAGGCGTTGACACAACCAAAGAAAACATAGAAAGCTGGTTCAAAGCAGGCGTTTCCGCAGTTGGAATGGGAAGCAAATTAGTCAGTAAAGAACTGATGGCTTCTCAAGATTACACAACCATTGAAAACGAAACTAAAAAAGTATTGGAAATCATCCAATCTATAAAAGCTTCTTAAAATAAAAACACAACCAAACCTAATCATTCAAAAATGAATCAAACCATAACTTCTAAGCCAAGCAATTACAGATGGACCATTTGCGGTTTGCTTTTCGTTGCTACAAGTATCAATTATTTGGACAGACAGGTTCTATCATTGACTTGGAAGGATTTCATCCAGCCAGAATTTCATTGGAATAATAATGATTACGGAAATATTACTGCATTATTCTCCATTTTCTATGCAGTAAGTATGCTGTTCGCTGGGAAGTTTGTGGATTTTATGGACACTAAGAAAGGTTTCCTTTGGGCAATCGGTGTTTGGTCTATTGGTGCTTGTTTACACGCATATTGCGGAATTGCAGCATCAGGGATTTTGACAGGACATTGGTTTGTCGGTTTCGAAGAATCAAAAGAAATTATCAAAACTGTAGATAATGTTGCATTAGTAGGAAGTACGAGTGTAATGCTATTCATCTTTGCGCGTTTTGTATTGGCTGTTGGAGAAGCTGGAAACTTCCCTGCTGCTATCAAAACTACAGCGGAGTATTTCCCTAAGAAAGACAGAGCTTTGGCAACAAGTATCTTCAATGCGGGTGCTGCTGTTGGTGCTTTATCTGCTCCATTAATTATTCCAAGAATTGCCGAAAGCTATGGTTGGGAAATGTCATTCATCATTATCGGAATCTTAGGATTTGTATGGATGGGATTCTGGGTTTTCCTTTATAAAAAACCAGAAAAAAATAAGAGATGTAATCCTGCCGAATTAGAATATATTCAACAAGATAACGGTCTGGAAGAGGATTTGAACAAGGATAGCAAAGTATCATTCGCACAATGTTTCAAATACAAACAAACTTGGGCGTTTGCTTTCGGGAAGTTTATGACAGACGGTGTTTGGTGGTTCTATATGTTCTGGACTCCGGCTTATCTAAGCTCGGTTTATGGAATCAAATCTAATGACGGTGTTGGTCAAGCTGCAATATTCGTCCTTTATACAATTACTTTATTATCGATTATTGGAGGTTGGTTGCCTTCTTATTTCATCAATAAAAAAGGAATGGACCCATACGCAGGAAGAATGAAAGCAATGTTAATTTTTGCATTTTTCCCACTACTGGCATTGATTGCACAACCTTTAGGAAGTTACTCTTTCTGGTTACCGGTTATCATTATCGGGATTGCAGGTGCTGGTCATCAGGCTTGGTCAGCTAACATTATGTCAACTGTTGGCGATATGTTTCCGAAAAAAGCCATCGCAACCATCACAGGAATTGGTGGAATGGCAGGTGGAATCGGTTCATTGATTATCAACAAAGGTTCTGGAGTATTGTTCGATTTTGCAGGACAGACTCAGATGGAGTTTATGGGTTTCAAAGGGGAAGAAGCTGGTTACTTCATTATATTTTCAATCTGTGCAGTGGTTTATTTAATTGGCTGGACAGTAATGAAATCGCTTGTGCCGGTTTACAAACCAGTAACAGATTTATAAAACAAGAAATATTTGGGCAGCTATTTCCGCCTTCCACTCCCAATCTTTTTTGCAGACGATTTCAGTTTAAATAAGAACTTTTAGTCAACGCAAAAAAGGATTTCCGTTCAAGTCGGGCTGCGAGTGATTCAACGGATAAAATGCTTATTTAAGCGAAGCGGCTCTGTGAACTTAAAAACATTAGAATTAAATAAAAACTTTGTGAGCTTAGTGTTCAAAACAAAAGTTAGTATTAAAAAGAAAACCTTGACAAGGTTAATTAAAAATTTAAAGAATAAAGAAATGGAATATCAAACTAAACAAAAACTTAACCGTGAAAACTCAGGTTCGACTGAGAAACTTCCAATCAAATTTTTACAGTTCGGGGAAGGTAATTTCCTTCGTGCATTTGTAGATTATCTTATCGACAAGATGAACAAAGAAGCTGGCTTCAATGCTGGTGTAGCTGTTGTACAGCCGACTGTTGGTGGTCTTGTTGATATGTTGGAAGAGCAGGATAATCTTTACACACTTTTTGTAAGAGGTGTAAAAAAAGGACAAATCGTGGATGACCAGAGAGTGATTTCTGCGATTCAGCGTTCATTCAGTCCTTATGATAATTATTCTGAATATCTTGAGCTTGCTAAAGGCGAAGATTTACAATTCATTTTATCTAATACAACAGAAGCAGGAATTGCTTTTGATGAGTCTGAAACTTCTTTAGCTTCAGGTCCTCATAAGAATTTCCCTGCGAAAGTGACTGCTTTTCTTTACGAGAGATTCAAGCATTTTAATGGAGATTCTGAAAAAGGTCTTCACATCATTCCTTGCGAATTGATTGAAAACAATGCTTTGACATTGAAGAAATATATTCTAAAATATGCTTTGCTTTGGAATCTAGGTTCAGAATTTTCTAATTGGATAGAAAACAGTAACTATTTCCATAATACTTTAGTGGACAGAATCGTTCCGGGTTATCCAAGAGAAGAAAAAGATGAATACGAAGCGAAATTGGATTATGATGATAATCTAATGGTGGTTTGTGAAGCGTTCTTACTTTGGGTAATTGAAGGTGATGATAAACTGAAAGCATTGATTCCGTTTGATAAAATTGATGACCAAGTTTTGGTTGTGGATGACATCACGCCTTACAGAACCAGAAAAGTTAGAATCCTTAACGGTGCTCACACAGCTATGTTGGCGTTTTCTATCCTTGACGGAAAAGAAACTGTGAAAGAAGCAATTGATGCAGACTTTGCAGGAAAATGGATTTCCGAAACAGTTTATAACGAAATCAACCCTACTCTGGATTTATCAGCAGAAGAATTAACAGCTTTTTCGGATGAAGTTTTTGACAGATTCAGAAACCCGTTCTTGAAACATTTGCTTTCCAGTATTGCTTTAAATTCGGTTTCGAAGTTCAAAGTGAGAGTGTTGCCAAGCTTGTTGAAATATGTTGAAATCAAGAACGAATTACCAACTAATTTGACTTTTGCATTAGCAGCGTTGATTAGATTTTATCAAGGTGAATTTGATGGAAAACAACTTCCTGTAAGCGATGACGCACCAGTTTTGGAAAAATTCAAAGAAATCTGGTCAACTAACGACCTTGGTGAAGTGGCAAAAAATGCTTTGTCAGAAGTAAGTTTCTGGGATACAGATTTGACTCAAATCAATGGACTAACTGAATCTGTTACGAAAGCTTTGCGTGCAATCGATTCCAATGGAATTGAGGAAGGGTATAAAAGTTTCATTCAGTAATTTTTGGTTCAATAATTAAATGTTGAATCACTCGCAGCCCGACTTGAGCGGAAATCCTTTTTTGCTTGTACTCAATTTCTATTTAAACTGAAATCGTCTGCAAAAAAGATTGGGAGCGGAAGGCGGAAATAGCTGCCCAAATTATTATTGAGAATAAAGTTATAATCTGAAAATTATGCAAAAGAAAGTATTAAAAGTCAATCCAAATGACAACGTAATTGTTGCGCTGATGGATTTGCCTGCCGGAGAAATCGTACATCTTGACGGTGCGGATTACACGGTTCTGAAAGATACGAAAGCAAAACATAAATTCGCTGGAGAAGATTTTGAGAATGGTGACCATATCATTATGTATGGCGTAATCGTTGGAAAAGCGAATCAAACCATCAAAAAAGGCGAAGTTATCACGACTGAAAACGTAAAACACGAGAGTGAAGAGGTTTTTAAAAAGACAGGAGATTTAGGTTGGACTCCGCCCAATGTGGATAAATGGAAGGATAAAACCTTCAATGGTTATCATCGTTCTGACGGACAAGTGGGAACCAAAAATGTCTGGTTATTTTTTCCATTGGTGTTTTGTGAAAACAAGAATATTGAGAAGCTGAAAGATATTTTCGAAAACGAATTGTTACCGAAAAAAGAAGTTTCTTACAAGAATTTCTTACGCTCTCTGATTGAAGAAAAAAGCGTGGAAGAAGTGGAAGATAATTCCAGAAATGAAAATCTTCTGGACAACATCGAAGTGAAATTCATCAATCATCAAGGTGGTTGTGGCGGAATCCGTCAAGATTCGGAACTATTGGCAAAATTGCTTGCAGGTTATGTGAATAATCCGAATGTGGCTGGTGCAACAGTTTTGAGCCTTGGTTGTCAAAATCTTCAGGTTGATATTTTTCAAAATGCTTTGAAGGAAATGAGCCCGAACAGCGATAAAGAGATTCTAATCTTTGAACAACAGAAAATCGGAACGACAGATAAGATGTTCCAAATGGTTATCAAAGATTCTTTTGAAGCGATAAAAAGAGCCAACAAAATCGAACGTAAACCTGCTCCGGTTTCAAAGCTGAGCATTGGTTTGGAATGTGGTGGTTCTGATGGGTTTTCTGGAATATCAGCGAATCCGTCTTTAGGAATTGTTTCGGATATTTTTGCGGCATTGGGTGGAAAAACGATTTTGGCGGAATTTCCGGAATTATGCGGTGTAGAGCAGGAATTGATGAACCGATGTGTAGATGAAGAAAAAGCTGATAAGTTTTTATCATTAATGAAAGCTTTTGAAAAATCTGTTGTGGATGCAGGTTCTGGATTTGACATGAATCCTTCACCGGGAAATATCAAAGACGGCTTGATTACAGATGCTATGAAATCTGCAGGAGCTTCTAAAAAAGGAGGAACAGCACCAATTGTAGACGTTTTGGATTACGGCGAATACATTTCAAAACCAGGTCTAAATCTATTGAACACGCCAGGAAACGATGCCGAATGTACAACAGGATTGGTAGGAGCCGGAGCAACAGTCGTTTTGTTTACAACAGGTTTAGGAAATCCAATGGGAAATCCAATCGCACCGGTTGTGAAAATTTCTTCTAATACAACCACCAAAGAAAGAATGTCGGACATCATCGATGTTAATGCAGGAACTGTAATTACGGGCGAAAAAAGTATCCAGGAAGTGGGTGAAGAAATAGTAGATTATATTATCGAATTGGCAAGCGGAAACGTAGAAACGAAAGCAGACCAACTGAAACAAGATGTGTTTATCCCTTGGAAACGTGGGGTATCATTATAATTTTTGAATTTTTAAGGTTTTTATTTAAAGGGCATTTCTCACAAGAGAGTGCTCTTTTTTTTATTTAGATATTAGAAATTAGATGTTGGATGTTAGAAGTTAGAAGTTAGAAGTTAGATCTAAAATTCAATGTAAAAAAAAATGATGACGAGTTATTCAAATTCATACATTTGGAAACCTTAATTTAGAAAATGAATCAGCATTATCAAAACATCATCGAGACTATTTTTCATCAGATTAAAACTGAAGAAAATCCTGGAGAAGTGGCGTCTTACATTCCGGAACTTGCCAATGTTGATCCTAATCAGTTTGCGGTTTCTATCAAGCTCATTAATGAAGAAAATTACAGTTACGGCGATTCTCAAACCAAATTTTCTATTCAAAGTATTTCCAAAGTTCTCCTACTCTGCCTTGTTTATAAAAATATTGATGAAAAGATTTGGGAACGAGTAGATGTAGAACCTTCGGGAAATCCCTTTAATTCTTTGGTTCAGTTGGAATCTGATAACGGTATTCCGAGAAATCCTTTTCTGAATGCCGGCGCTCTTGTAATTTCTGATATTTTGATTGATCTTTTTGAAGATCCAAAGAAAGAATTTTTGGCCTTTGTAAGATATCTTACAGATTCTGAAACTATTAATTATTCTGAAACTGTTGCGAAAAGTGAACTGAAAATAGGATTCCGAAATGCTGCACTTTGTAACTTCATCAAGTCATTTGGAAATATCAAAAATAATCCCGAAGAAGTTCTAAATCTCTACAGCCTGATCTGTTCTGTGGAAATGACCAGTTTGGAATTGTGCAATGCTTTTACTTTTCTTGCAAATGGCGGCAAAAAAATATCCGACAACAAAGAGATCCTGACAAAAAGCCAAACCAAAAGAGTAAATGCAATTATGCAAACTTGTGGTTTCTACGATGAATCCGGCGAGTTTTCTTTCCGGGTTGGACTTCCCGGAAAAAGTGGTGTTGGAGGTGGAATTACAGCATTATTTCCCGGCAGATACGTCATCACAGTCTGGAGTCCAAAACTGAATCCGAAAGGAAATTCTTACAGAGGAATGAAGTTTTTGGAATTATTTACCACAGCAACGGAGGAATCTATTTTTTAAATTTAATATTAGATTGCGAACATCTTCTTCCATTTGGAAACTGTGTTACGACTTAAATTAAAGTGATCTGCCAATTGTGAATCATTTAGATTATTCTTTTTTTTGTAATCCAGTATTTCCAGAATTGTTGTTTTATTATAAGACCTGTATTTCTGATTTTGACGTTCTGTTTCCTGACTTTTCTGCCCGAAAATCATTTTATTAAGCTCTATCACATCCAAATCTGAGAGGTCTGTTTTATTTAATATTGAAAGACAACTTTGCTGTTTATGAGGAAACTTTTTCAGAAGGATGTGGGTATAGATGTTTTTATAATTTGGTTTCATCGGTTGGTTTTGGATTTGTGTTTGTCAATCCATTTATATAAAGTGGTTCTAGGAATATCGTAATGTTCCATAATCTGATTTCTGGTCATCACTTTGGATGTAAATTGTTCCAATATAAAATCTATTACTTCTTGCGTATAAATGCTTTTTCTGAATGTTGGCAGTTCAGATTGTTTTGACATTTGATCTCGGGAAACTTTGGATGGAGGCGAATAGAAAATCAAATGCTGGGAATAAATTCTAAAAAAATCATAGGACAATAACTTGCTCCATTTTAATAAAATTTCGGAATTGAGGCTTTTTTGAAAGTACATCTCATTCAGTTCGGCTTCCGAACATTTCATGAAGTTGCAGATTCTATTATAATCAAATTCACATTCGGTTACTCTTTGTTTTATCAAATTGCCGATGTGAATATTTTTGAAATTCAGAATTTGGTCTGAGGAATCTGATTCTGCCATATTTCTTTGTTAAAATTAATACCTCAACAAAAGAAATAAAGATCATTGGATTAATAAAAAAAACAGAGTCCCAAGAAGTACCTTAGTCTTATTTTTATCAATAAAAATGAAGTTATTTAATGAAATCTCTCATCCAAATCGTGAAATCATTTTCGGTTGGAATACTTAGTCGTTTTCTCAGATTATACTTGTTGTTCTTGATGGTCTTCACAGCTTTGAAGGTATAATCAGCAATATCTTTGGTCGTAAATCCAAGATAAATATAAGCGCACAAAATAAGTTCTGAAGGTTTTAGTTCCGGATTCAAATTCAATATTTGACTTCGGAAATTGGGATAAACTTCCTGAAATCTGCCCCAAAACTCAGGACTATTGGTTTTTGCTAATTGGATAACCTCCTCAAAAGACTCGTTGACTTTTAGTTTTAATTCTTGAGTTTGTTCTTCGTTTTTTAAAATAATCTCTTGTCTTTGTCTATTATTGGATTTCGAGATTCTTTTTAAAACGAAACAAATAATAAGAGCAGTAATGATGAAAATGAAGATAATTAGGAAAAGATAGTTTTCTTCCTTTTTTGTAACTTCCTGTTCTTTATCTTTCAAAATATGCTTTATTGGCGTTTCTTGGATTTTTTTATGCTCAAAAGATAAACTGTCATTTATATTGGTATATTTTTCCAGGCTTTGATTTGCTCTTTTATCATCATTAATTGCCTTATAAACTTTATAAAGTAACTTGTTGGTATCTCTTATATCAATAGGTTTATTTAACGTTTGTGATATCAGTAGAGATTCTTTATAACAAGATATTGCTTTGTCATAATCTTTTTCCTCAAAATATAATCTTCCATATATTCTTAATAAAACAGATTTTTGAAAAATCGGAGTTTTGTCACTTTCAAATAATTCATCACCTTTCTTTAAATAATATTTTGCAGAGTCGAGATTCTTTTTATGAACAATAAAATATTTTGCAAGTCGCGATGCGGAATAAGTATCCGGATAAAATTGAAATGCACTATGAAGGTCTTTATATAAAAAATCCAATCGTCCGTGCTCTTCATAAATTACCCCTCTAATACTATATAAATATTGTAATTGAAGATTCTTGGGTTTTGTATTATGCTTTAAAAGATCTATCCCTTTTGTATAATATTCAGTAGCTTTTTGATGAAAACCTAATTCTTTATAATTCCGCCCATATTCTCCATAGATCCTTGATTCTAATATTTTATCCTGAAGTTCTTCGTTTTCTTTCAAAGCTAGCTCCAGATATGAAAAACTCTCTTTAATCCTTGATAGATTAGAAAGAATATTACCTGTCTGGATATAAATACTGACCAAATCTTTTTTTTCTAAAGAATTTTCGTTCTCCTGCAAAAATCTTTTTGATAATACAAACGCGTCTTTCAGCTTTCCATCCTTTCTAAGCTGGAAAACCTTAGCCTTTAAAGAATCTATCTCCGCTTTTGAATGTTGCGAAAAAAGAAAAACAGGCAGGAAAAGTAACATGACTAATAGATTTTTGAACATAGCTTCTGACAATTACTAATTCCACTGTAGAGTTTTATCCAATCCTTACAATTGGCTTTTTTAATTTGATTAAGCCTATCATAAGATTTAGACAGGTAAGTATTTGGTTTTGTGATCGTAAACAAAATTAAGATTTTAAAATACAATAAGTTCATTTAAATAAAATATTAATACAATGATCAGACAATATACATTGATATAAAAAAATCCCCAGAACTATAAAAATTCTGAGGACCGACTGAAAGTAAACACAAAAAAACTACTTCCAATAATTCCATACAGAGCCATCAAATACCGCTAAAGTTCTGCTTGCTGTATCGTAACAGATCATCCCGGGATAAGGATCTTTCACATTCACATTCGGATGTTGAATCCAAGGCAAAACCATCGCTTTGTTAGCAGACTCCAAAACCAAAACACCTTTTGCATTACTGGTCGCTGAACCAATGATTACACCTTGATTGCCAGTATTTTCCGCGGAAGTATTAGGTGTAATTTTCGCTTCGCTGCCGGAATCACTCAGGCTGACCCAGATATTATTTTCGTACATCTTAACTTTATCATCATTTCTATCGAAGAGAAAAGTACCGTTGTTTGTTGAAGGATCTGTACTCAATGCTTTCGTAAGATTTTCTACTGCAGAAAGGATAATTCCTTTTTTGTTAGTTAAAGCATTGTCAAATTCAAGGATGACACTTGTATTAGTAATACTTGTCTTTCCAATTGCTACCTGCGCTTTTACATTCATCATCACTAAGCTCAGGAGAGCTGTAAATATTATTTTTTTCATCGGTTTAAGGTTTTTATTAATTACTGGTATCATTACAACTTCTCTTGATGCAATTCCAATTGATACCGTTATAAAGCTTCACACAAGCATCCTGAATATCATAAACCAACATTCCGGCAAATGGATTGGCGATAGAATCTGTAGCTTGAGGAACAAAACTCACGTGCGGAACTCGCGTAATTACAAATCCTTTTTCTTTGGATTCCAATGCAATATGTCCGTTCGGAATGTTTTCCGGCCAAGCCGCTTGTTTTTGCTGAACCGAGATTCCCACTTTTGTAGCTTGCGAAGTTCCTGCAGATGGCGGTTGCGTACAATAACAACCTTTGATAGCTGCATTTTGAGAATCGCCCACAGTCTGTCCTGTTGTATTGCTATATCCTGACGGAAGCGTTGAAAACTGGGGCAATCCGATATTAGTTCCACTTGGACTTACACAGCTTGAGCTCGCACAAAGATTCTTATCAACAGTTGTACTTCCTCCATAAACTGATCCGCCAGCTGTAACTAATTGTGAAATACTAATATCTGCACCACCTTCAAAAGCATCCGCACAACCATCGGCATCAGAATCAAGATCTAAACGGTTTGGAACTCCGTCATTATCCGTATCACATTCCAAGTAAATACTCACTGCATAAGTAGGATCTGCAAATGCTGTAGTGGTTGAGAATCCAAATATTTTTGATCCAAAGTTCATATTGGCAAATCGCCAGTTTCCGTATTCATTATTAGATGTATTGCTGTTAAGATCTGTAAGAGTTTTTTGGGTTGATGTATCTATAATACTCCATTGTCCTGGCACAGCAGTCTGGTTGACCATTCCTGGAAGTGTAATTGGGATTACCGGTTGGGCATCATAAATATGAATGGTTTTACTGTCATTACCGTAATATTCTGTATTTTGGGACATCAGAAAAAATGCACTCATAGTTCCGGTTACATTCCAGACAGAAGGCTGCTGTCCGTTTTTCGTCCACCAGGCATCTGCGCTTGGATGTACAGAAGCATTTTTAAGTGAAATAATGACTGCTCCTGAATTGGCAGGATAGCCAAATTTACTACTGAGATCTCTAGTTACATCTTGGTTTTTAGCATTCACAACCAATCCGAAATCCGATGGCGCAATATTTAATAATCTTCCGCTAGAAAAAGCATTTGCCATATCTGTAATGGTATTGCTACATTCTGCTGTATCCAGAATTCCATCATTATCATCATCCACATCTAGCTCATCATTAATACCATCGCCATCAGAATCCGGCACAACTCTGAAAGTTACAGTTGCATAACTAATATTACTATCCTCTATTCCATCTGTATCTTTGTCCGTGATACTGTATGTATAAGTATAAATCCCAGGCGGCGTTATTGGTGTAATGTATAATGTTCCGTTGGTTGTACTTACCTGCGCATACATATTCACCCATAAAACTTCTTTGAAACCTACTGTTGATAATGGTAATGAAACAACAGAACCATTATAAGTATCATTAGCAAAAATATTGGGTAATGTTCCTCCTACTCCGTGAGTGATTGGCGTGGTAATATAATTGTCATCTGTCGCGCAAATTGGTGCATAGACTACTATTTCTTTTGTTGATGAATAACAATTATTAACCGAATCAAAGAAAGCAGCATAATATTTTGTAGTTCCTGTTAACGCTGTGATGTTTGTAATTTTGTTGGCAGTTGTTGCTGGTGTTGCTGTATGCCAGGTCAAAGTTACGGTTGATGGCGAAGGTTTATTAGACGCCGTTAAGCCACTCAAATTTGCTGTTGTAGAACCACAAGGAATATTATAAGCAGAATTTACAACTGTAAAATTTGTAGCAGAATTTATTACAGGTGCAGTTGTACCAGATTGACAACATACAGTCATCGCAACAGCTTTCACTGCAGATGTAGATGAGCAGCCATTAGTAGTAACTGTAACTGTATAATTTCCTGCTGTTGTTGCTGTATAAGTTGAGCCCGTTGCTCCCGAAATTAAACTTCCTCCTACATACCATTGATTTCCAGAAGAAGCCGACGATGTCAAAACAACATTTCCTCCAGAACAAAATGATGAATTCCCTGAAATCGTTGGAGTTGGTGGCGGCGTACAAATACAAGGATCCATAGATGAAGATGATTCTGATGGCCAGCTACTTCCACTTGGATTAGATCCACCTGCATACCAAGCACTCACTCCTGATGATCCCCATCCACTGGTATTTTGGAAATTTTCTCTTACCCAGATTTTGTAATTAGTTCCTGTAACTGTAGAATTGGTTTGCAAATTCTCTCCTACTTTCAATCCGGAGTTGGCAAAGTACATTTGTGAACCTGATAAAGACTGAAAATCTTCGCCGATAGTTATACAACTTCCGTTTGTAGCACAGATTCTGTCGCCGCTATTTTTTAATTGTAAGTTTTGAGTAATAGTTAATTTTCCGCCATCCAAAATAATGGTAACGCTAGGATTATCTGTCTGCATCTGATTCAAAACCAGTTCTCCACCATTTTTGATTACTATCACAGAGCCTGAATTTGGTTTTAAATCCGAACTGTAAGTCACTCTATGAGTAATTAGATAAGTATAATTGGTAGCAGACGAATTAATTGCCCAAACACTTCCCCAAGCTCCATTTGCATTAGACGTGTAACGATAGCTTGATGGTTGTGTGCAATATGCCTGTGCATTCAGGGAAGTTGATTCTATTAAAAATAAGGAAAATATTAATAAATAAATATAATTTTTCATTTTATGAATTTTAAAATTGAGCAAAACAATTGCTGCCTTCCTTTGATTCAAGGAAAGAAATTGATAAATAAATTTGTGTTCGTGATAATATTTTTAGGCTGAAACCGGAGGAGCTCTTCCGGAAAGTGAATTCGAAAATTCTATTGTAAGAGTTTGATTGTAAAAGCTGTAGTTTTTAATTTTAATCAAATCAACGTTAGCCGGAAAATCAATAATATTAAAAGATTTGAAGAAAATTTTGGAATGAGAAACCTGCGAAGGCACAACAGCTTTTGCATATGATTTGTTTATAGAATAATGCAAATTCTTCTGTGAAGATGGATAAAAATATGCAACAACTTTTTCAGAATATTGATTGACATATTTTTTATTATCAACTGTCTTTACAACTTTTTCAGGAGTTGCCTTTTTTACAGTGCGCTTACTTTTAGAATGATAAACCTGAGATTCTACAATTACAACTTTTCCATCAACCGAATTATCCAAATCAATAATCGTTGTTCCGGATGTTATATAAATATTTTTGTCAGGCGAAATACTATCAGTTTTTTCAGCAATAATAACATCTGATAGAACACTTGATTTTTCTTCCTCAATTAAAATTATAATATTTGGGACAGAAACATTTGCAGAAACAAAATGAATCATAATAAAAAACAAAAACGCAAACACTTTTCTCTTATCAAAAAAAATGTTTGGTGTAATGTTTTTCAAAATGTGTGTTCTTGCCTTCATTGCTATTTCTGAAAAAGAGATTCTCTATGTTCAGGTTGGCAAAGGAACAAATTAGAATCCCCAAACAAGAAAAACAAGAGTCCCAACAGATACCCTATTCCAACAAAACACTAATATTCAAATACTTAAAACAACACCCAATAATTAACAAAGGATAATTATAGTAATAAATAATAGATTCAATTACCAAAAAGGCTGAAAAAAATCAATATATTTTAATACAAAAAACTCAGTAATTTTGTTAGAAAATAGAACGATATGCTCATTATAGACTCCCCTTCTCACAATGCTTTTTTCAATATTGCTTCCGAAGAATTCCTTTTGACTAAATTCCCGACCGAAGATATTTTCCTTCTCTACATCAATGCACCATCCATTATTGTTGGGAAATTTCAGAATACACTAGCAGAAATCAATCTGGATTATGTGAACGACAACAATATCAAAGTGGTAAGGAGATTGTCTGGTGGCGGTGCAGTCTATCACGATCTGGGCAATCTTAATTTTTCATTTCATACACTTCTGGGAACCAATGATTTTTTGGATTTTGGAGAGTTTACAAGCCCTATAATTAAGATCTTAAAGGATTGGAATATCAATGCTAATTTGGAAGGACGAAATGACCTTTTAGTGGATGGAAAGAAATTCAGTGGGAATGCAAAATTGGCAAAAGGCGGAAAAATGATTCAGCACGGAACGATTCTATTTAATTCTGAAATGAGTGTTTTGAGTGACGCTTTGAAGATCAATCCTTTAAAATTCATCGATAAGGCTACAAAATCCAATCGTCAACGAGTTACCAACCTTATTGATTTTCTACCAACCGGAGCAACGATAGAAGTACTGAAACAAAAATTGATAGATGAAATCCTAAAAGATTTTGCCGGAAAAGTTTATAACCTTACAGATCAAGATATTCAGGAAATCGAGAAATTAGCCAAGGAAAGATATGAAACCTGGGATTGGAATTTCGGGTTTTCGCCAAATTACAACTTCAAAAAAGCCACTAAAATTCCAGCGGGATTTATAGAAATTCATTTAGACGTTGAAAAAGGAATTATTAAAAAAGCTAAAATATTTGGAGATTTTTTCGCTTCCAAACCGATTGAGGAATTAGAAGATTTACTAATTAATGAAAAACACGAGAGTGATAATTTAAACCAAATTCTTTCTAAAATTAATATCACAGATTATTTCGGAAAAGTGACTGTTGATGAGATTTTGGAATTATTCAAATAAAAAACCTTTAGATTTCTCTAAAGGTTTTTAACAACTGAGTTAATCAATATTATTTCTTAATGAATTTCTCTTGATAAACTGCTTTATCGGTCGTAATTCTTAAGATATAATTTCCTTTTAATACTTGGGAAACATTGATTTTTCCATCAATCAGCTTAGTATTAATCGCTTTTCCTGTAACATCGTATACAGAAACCTCAACAATCTTATCCTGAGTTTTGATATTCAAGACATCAGTTGTTGGATTTGGATAGATACTCAGATTGATTTTTTTAATATTATCATTTACAGCTAAAGATGATGAGATAACCGTTAAAGTTTTGTCAACCACTTTTCCATTAGAATTAAAACTAACAACGATGTTTGCCGTACCTGCATTTTGAGGCGTTAGAACCAACTCTTCATCAGAATTGATTTCTGCCAAAATTGCATTCGTATTACTATTAGATTTGATTGATTTCAAAATAGAAACCGATAGATTATCCGCATCAGTCACAATCGTTTTCAGGTCAATCTTTGTAATTCCACTTGGATTGAGTTCTGAAGGGAAAGCAGAACTTACAACAGGCAAAGTATTATCTGGAAATACGGTCACCGCAGGAAACCAGTAATAATCGTTCAAAGTTTTAGTATTCAACAAAGCGCCGGTATTGCTGTAAGTATGAATCCAGTTTTTCTGATAATGTGCACCATAACCACTTTCTGTTGCATTAAGGATTAATTCGTCAGAAACAGGATTAACTCTCAACGCCGCGCCATAAGGAATCTGCTTGTAAGTTCCTTCCTGACCAGGAATTGTGATAAAATTACCATCAAGTGTTTTTGTGGTTACATCAAACTTGATAACCTTAGTCCCAGATGTAAAAGCATTCACCGAGTTCATCCAGTACAACGCATTCTGCTGGTTACTGTAAGTGAAACTTCCTGCGTTCCAAGCGCCCCAAGAACCTAAATATTGAGTTGCAGTAGAAAGTGCATATTCAGTAGTTGCAAAAGTTGTTGGATTGATGTTAATCAACTTCTGATTTTGAATCGCCCAAACACTTCCGTCCTTCGCCTGAACCACTGAATGGAAAGCTCCGGAAATCGTCTGAACCAGAGTATTGGTTTTCGGGTCGATGATTAAAATACCTGTAGATTGTTTTACAGCAAAAACATATTGTGACGTTCTCACCATATTTCCGATTTGTCCCGCATATTGGCTTCCTCCACCAGTTCCTGTAATCAAAGTTCCAACCTGTAGATTTTCGATATCAAAAGTATAAATTCCATTCGAAGCACCAATGTAACCTAATTTATCAGTTACACCAACAAAAGAACGTCCGTCTCCTCCACCGATGTTGTCAAAGCCTTTGATTTTCTCCATCGTTGTGGCATTTGCAACAACCAATCTTCCGCCTGGTGTGTATTGTGTATCTCCGCCGTCAGCCGCTTGTTTGGAAATGAAATAGAACTTGTCTCCGTAGATTGTTCCAAACTGAGTTGTAGCACCGAAAGCCTGATTGTTATTTTTTTCACTGTAAACTCTGTAATAGATTTGGTTGTTGTCTCCTACAAAATTCACTGAACCATTGGTATGTCCGAACCAATCTTCATTTACCATAAAATAACCTTTGGTAAAATCCGCTTGAGCTGAATAAGCTGAAACTGGCGTCAAAGTTGAAGAAATATCTGGCGAGTCAAAGTTTGGATTGTAATTCCAAACATCCCAAGAACCATTTTCCAAAACTCTACTGCTAGCTCCCCAACCAGAATATCCAAAATCTGAATCTGTCGGGTCTTTCACCCAATAAGACCAATAACCTTTGCTCATCCAGCCTGCCTGCCAATGGTCATTCGCATCAATTGCCGTATAATTATCAAAATCATAAGCTGAAGTATTCACAACACCGTCCAATGGATAAAGAGGATACGTTGTATTGCCATTATTGTAAAGACCAACAGTTCCTTTTGCATCAAGGTCAAAACCGATTCCGCCAATCGCAGTTCCTAAACTTGGACCTGAATAATACAGCAAAGAATAGAATCTTTTATCAGCCTTTGCAATGGCTTTCAGCATATCTTCGCCGGTTGCGTTTCCATCCCATTTGAAACCCCAAACCAGAGCATCGGGATTCTTAGCATCGTTCCATTGAACGACGAAAGCTGCTTTGTTAGAACCTGTTCCCACCCAATAGACGATATCATCCATTGTGAAATCTGCTTTTTTGGATTGAGTTTTTTTGATGGAATTCGTTTTGAGGTCATTTCTCGGAACTCCCTGAACTGTGACTTGTGCATTGGTAAAAAATGCAAAGAACAACAGCAATGTCAAAAGATAAAACTTTTTCATTTTTAATTGATTTAAATAATTTTTATTGTTGAATTTTATTTACTAATAAGTGATAATGTCATTCCGAGGAACGAGGAATCTAGATTGTTTTTCCTAAACATCTCAGAAGATTCTTCACTCCACTTTGTTATGTTCAGAATGACAATGAATCTTAGTTTATTTTAAATGTAAATCGTAAGCGCCGGCCACTTCTGTAGAAACTTCACCCAGCCAGCCAGCTTCCTGATTGATTCCCGTATAAACTTTCACAAAATCGATTCCGGGAAGTTTGACGTAATTGCCGTTCTTGTCAACCGCCCAGGAAATATCTATGTTGGAAGCTTCGTCATTATTCGGCGCGTTGTCTGCATATCCGAAGGCATAAGATTTCCCAACCCAATAAGTTCCGCTTCCACTTTGGTCATAATAATTGTTGGCGAGTTTAGTTCCGGTGAATTGATAAGAAGCATCCTTAATCCATAATGGATAATAGCTTTGGATATGGAAAACGTTTTTGGATTTGTAACCTGTATTTCCCAGATTGTCTGTCCATTTGATATATTCTACGTCATTTTCCCAATATTCGTTTCCGGGAACTGGCGGTTTGCTTTCATTTGGTTTGAAGTAATTAATGGTGTAATTTTTTACTGTTGTATTCTTGAAATATTCGCTTCCTGCAATCTCGTACCATTCGTCTTCGTCAGGTTTTCCGTTTTTATTTTTGTCATAAGCCACTAAAATAATTCCTGGTTCGCAAGAGCCAGCGCGTTCTTCCTGAGACAAATCGCCCCAAAAAGCATTACCCAAAATCTTAAAATCTTTACCGTTCATATTCGGAATAGTGTGGTCGAAACCGAATGTGACATAACCACCAAATCCGCCCAAAGAAATCATTGTAGAATTAGAACCAACCAAAGATTGTTTCGCTTTCTGAATCATCTGCTCCGATGTATTTCCGGCAATATATTCCGGAATTTCATTCATAAATTGTCCAACAGCAGGACGGAAATCAAAGACATTCGAAATGTATTTACTGTAAGAAACAGATTCTTTGTTGACAATTATTTTTGAAGTGTAAGTTGTTGTCGTCCCATTACTTTCAACCTTCAAAGTCAAAGGATAAGTTTTCGCATAAGGACTGATGAAATCCAAAGTTGAATTTTCTGAAATCAAAGAATCATTAATTTTCCAAGTGAAAGTTCCTGAAATATTTGTCGGAATATTCAAAATTTTGAAACGGTCAACCGAGTAAGAATCAGCAAGACTAAAGGTATTTTCGTCGTCATCATTTTTACAGGCAATTATTCCTGCAAGAATGAATAGGAGAAAAGTAAGTTTTAAGTATTTATTTTTCATATTTATTGATTTCATTTTATTAAGATTGTTTGTCATTCCGTAGAAATCTCGACAGTTTAGATTGACTTCGTCGAACCACTTCGTTAGGTTTCCTACGGAATGACAATATTGTGTTATATCTCTAAATACATATTTCATAGCTACTTATAGAGAAAAACGAAGTGCGCAGGGATATTTCCGCCTTCGGTTTTCCATTTGAATTTTCCATTTTTATCAAAGCAATAGACAAATCCAGTGGAAACATAATTTCTTGCATCGGTCATATAAATATCTTCTGTGATTGGATTGACAGCAATTCCGTAAGGTGTTTTGATGGCATCCACATATTCTTGGTCGATGATTTTGTTGGAGATGATTTGCTCAGTTTTGACATCGATGATTCCGAAAGATTTGGTATAGGAATGGGTGTTATAATTGAATTCGTTGCCGTAATAATAGAGTTTGCCATTCACAATCGTCATTTCGCTGACCGCAATGTGAAAGTCTTTTTTCACAGTTCCGGTTTTGGAGTCGACCAAAAATAAACTGGACGGAACGTTGTAATAATCGCCTCTGGAACTCACATACAAATCGCCGTCATCATCCTTTGCAATGTGATGGAGATTAATCGCAACATCGATTTTTTTTGTCTCGGTAAATGTGTTCAAATCAACGACTGAAACGGTTTTGTCATAATTTGGAAATCGATAACCGCCGGAATTGGCAACATAAAGATTATTTCCAATGACTTGCATTTCTTCCGGCTGATAACCAACGATAACTTCACGTTTTATGGAAAGCGAAATTGTGTCAATCTCAGCGACTTTTCCAAGTGGTGCATTGGGGTCAAGAACAACCGGACCAGCGTAACTTGAAGCATAAACTTTCCCGTCTTTGAAAGTTACATATCTGCAGTTTTCCAGATTGATGGTTTTGATTCGTTTTGCCGTTTTAGCTTCCAGAACTTCGATTTTATTAGAAACATTAATGACAGCGTACATCTTGCTTCCATAGATTTTGATGTCGTTACCAACATCGCCCAATTCTTTTACAACATTGGGGTTAATCTCGGAATAGATATTTCTGTGATAAGTTCCAGTCGTATAATCGAAGAAATCCAAAGTCGCCTTGTTCGTTCCCATATTGCCTTCATTCAAAAGATAAAACCCTTTGATAGCGGTATTTTCCGGTTGAGCAAGACCTTCTTCAACTTCTTCACGAATGATGATATCGTCCGTTCTGCAAGAGATTAAAGTAATTAATATGAAAGCTGTAAAAAATAGATTTAGTTTTCTCATAATGTGAAACTTACAATGAGTTTAAAATTTCGTCCCGGCATTGGATAACTCAAAACCACTTCATAGAATTGATTGAAAATATTATTCACTTCCAAGCTTGCTTTGAACTGATAGTTTTTCCAATTCAATTTTTTCTGAATCGATAAATCGTGTGTGTACCAAGGCTGGATGTAGTTGAACGCAATATTATTCTGGCTAACATCATAACGTTCACCGACATACATAAAACTGTAATTGAACGACCAATCTTTGTAATCCGACATCAGCGTAAAAGTTCCCGAATGCCAAGGCGTGTAAGGAATCTGGTCTCCAAAATAAGGGTCTGTTCTATCAGAAAAATCTCTGGCACTCTGATAAGTATAACTCAGCAACGGTTTGATTTTTACATTTCCAAATTGTAATTCCGCTTGCAGGTTAACATCCGTTCCGATAATCTCAACTTCTCCCAAATTGTACATCGTCCAGCGAAACATACTTCCGTTAGGCGCAGCGATGATTTTGTCCTGAACTTTGTTGAAATAAGTATCAACTTTTGCATAGAAAGATTGGAAGATTTGATTTTTATAAAACTTCTGATAAGTGAAACCAACGTTATATTGATTCGTGAATTCAGGTTTTAGAAACGTATTTCCGATATTGGTGTAATACAAATCGTTGAAAGTCGGCATTCTGAACATTCTTTTGTAAAATGCTCTCAGCGTAAAGTCATTAGAAATTTGATAACTCAAAAAAGCAGCCGGTGTCCATTCATTTTTATCAGGAGATTTGGCATTCATTTCCACTTCTTCGTGAACGAAAGTTCCTAGTAAACTTCCTAAAAATTTGAACCGATTTAACTCATAAGTTGTTGCAAAAGCTGCCAATGAAGTGTAACGAGTCGGAAAAGAAAAGTTATAAATCCCCGTTCCAAAAGCATCCAGATTATTATATTGAAAATCAAAATTGGCACTGAAATCCCACTTCGGTGTAATGGAATAAATATTAGATGAAGACAAATAAACCTCTCGCTGGATATATTGATTTTTGATTTTTATGGATGAAACAGTATCAATATAATTTGTGTAATCATAGGCAAACTTACCTTTGAATTGTGTTTCTAATTTTGGAAACAGTTTCTTTCTGAAATTGGCCTGAACAAAATAATTTTTATCAATCATCCTTTGTCCTCTGGCTCCAAATCTATTATTAACAATCGCTCCGGGAATTCCACGATTGGATAGATATCCGTAACCTCGGATGTTCCAGCTTCCGTTATTCAGGTTTCCGTGAAGACTGGTTTCGAAGCGTTTGGCTTTGATATCAGAATCAAAACGTTTTGCAATCGTGTCATAAGCTGTTTCGCCATCAGGATATTTCTTATGATATCGAAAACGATAAATGCCATCACTTTGCCAAAATTCTGAACTGAAACTCGCCGAAACCTTATCCGAAATTTTCTGTTCCAATCGGAAAGAAGGATTGAACAAATCGATAGAACTGTTCTTCAACCTCAGAACGAGATTTGTTTTTTTATTAAATTTAAAACTCGGTGTTTTAGGTTGAAGATAAATTGAACCTGACGAACCAAAATCTTTTGCAGGCTGGAAAATTTCAGATTTCTGTCCGTTGTAAAGAGATATTTCTTCGATATCATCCAAAGAAAATCTACCTAAGTCAACCAATCCGTTTTGCGCATTTCCTAATTCAATTCCGTCATAGAAAACACCAACGTGCTGGCTTCCCATACTTCTGATATTGATGGTTTTGAGCCCGCCAATTCCGCCGTAATCTTTGATTTGAACACCTGAAAAATATCGCAATGCATCAGCAACAGATTGACTGTTGAGTCTTTCCAATTGTTCTCCAGAAAGTGTCTGAGCCGGAAGAATCTCTTTGAAATTCTTTTTATAAACATTGACTTTTTGAATCTCAGTTTCCTTAACCGAATCTTTTTTTGATTGGGAAAAACATAGCGAAGAAGCTGTCACCAATATCGCAACAGCAGTTTTATAAAACCGGGAAGTAAATCGTGTCACCATTAGCTCATATCGAATAATGATGACGCTAATGGATGTAAGAAAGCAAGGATAATGCACAGTTTATGCTGCACAAAATCATTGTTGACTAAGCTTTATTCCACGAAAGCGTCAAATATTAATAACTTCTGGCAGGTCTCCTGACTTACTTCATTTTTGAAATCCTTCCCATTCGCCAAGGCGGACAGTGGATATAATTTTCAAAAACCTTTGTGTGAAGCTTACAGTAGCGGGTCTGCTCCGGATTTTCACCGGATTCCCTATTAAGCGCTTTTTACAGCTCACCAGATTGGCGCAAAGATATATAAAATAGATTTAGAAAAAACTGATGTTGCCTATTTGACGAATATTAAATTTAAAACATTGATTATCAATTATTAATTTAACTCTAAAACAAAAAAAATAGTGATAAGAAACCTCATCACTATTTTGAATTTATATCAAATTGTTCTAAAAATCACGAATGTCCTTTTGTAGCTTCATCAAAAATTCGACAGAAATTTCCTCCTCCTATCTTTCCGATTTCAGTTTCCGAGAATCCGGTTTTCAGCATTGCATCTACAACTGCATAATAGAAACCTTCTTTCTGGTCTTTCCAAGCTAGATTTGTACCTTCGCCTACTCTTTCACCTTTTTTGCCACCATCAAAATCTTTCTTTTCCTCTTTTTTATCCTGATTATCATTTGGTTTCTGATTTGGCCTTTGTCCAAAACTTTCATTGGGAGAATGATAAGCTGGGGTCAGTTTCGTATCGGTACCAATTGCAACGTGGTCAACACCAATTACATCTACCATTGCTCGAATATTCTTCGCAAAATCCAAAGGTGTGTCTGCCAAATGCGTCCAGACTCCGATAACACCGCCTGCATCTGCAACAATTTTCGCTTGTTCTTTACTAATTAATCTCGGCTTCATCATTTTTGCCATAAATTCATTAGTTCCCAATTGAGTATCAAGTCCAGTGTGAGAAATCAGAATTGGTTTTTTGGTGATTTTCAAAGCCATATCAATCGTTTGATTATTGGCGTGGGCAAGGTCAATTAGAATTCCCAAACGGTCGCATTCTTTGACGATTTCAGAACCGAAAGTCGTCAATCCTCCGAATTGTGGTTTGTTGGTATAAACATCGCCCAAAGGAACTGAAGCATCGTTATCGTGCAATAATCCGAGCTGTCGAAGTCCTCTTTTGTAAGCAATTTCCTACCTTTCTAATTTCCCTTCCAGAAAATGTCCGCCTTCCACAGATTGAATCACGGTTGGTTTCTGAGTTTTGTGAAAAGATTTTAAATCATTAAAATTCAATGAACGTTTCAGGCCATTCAGTTCCAAAATTTTGTCCAGTGCATCCAGACCTGTAATAAATCTGTTATAACCATCATCAGGATTTTTCAATTGTTGATAATCTACTGCGAAAGTCATACTGATAGCCGATAAACCAGATTTTTTGAATTCGCTAAGTAAATCTACATTTGGTCCGGGCAATTCATTGAAGTTTAAAGGCACATCGATGTGATTGTGTGTATCGATTCCGATTGTTCGCTTGACGATTGCGGCAACTCTCGGGTCGATTTCCTGCACTGTCCAAGATAATAATGGGCTCAACATCATCATTGCTCCAGCTCCACTTACGGTTCTAATAAATTTTTTCCGTGTCCATTCTTGTTGAGATTTCTCCATATTTAATTTTAATAAATGATTATGATTAATTGATACAAAAAAGCACTCAAAGTTAAATCTCTGAGTGCCTTCAAATCAATATTCTCTCATTTTTTTTACAAACTTGCCATATCAATCACGAATCGGTATTTCACATCGCCTTTTTCCAGACGTTCAAAAGCTGTGTTTACATAATCAATCGGAATGATTTCACTTTCCGCTGTGATGTTATGTTCGAAACAGAAATCCAACATTTCCTGAGTTTCAGCAATTCCGCCAATATTGGAGCCAGCAAAGCTTCTTCTTCCCATTATCACATTGAAAGCACCTATTTCTAACGGTTCCGGCGGTAATCCGACCAATACAACTGTTCCGTCGTGACGAAGCAGATTAAGATAAACATTCACATCGTGTTTTGCAGAAACTGTATCGATGATGAAATGTAACTGACGGGAATATTTTGCCATTGCTTCAGCATCAGAAGACAAAACCGCTTCGTCTGCACCTAATCTTTTGGCATCTTCCACTTTGTTTGGAGAAGTCGTGAAAACTACAACCTCTGCACCCATTGCTTTTGCAATCTTAATCGCCAAATGTCCCAATCCGCCAATTCCCAAAACACCCACTTTCTTACTCGGACCAGCGCCCCAATGTTTCAAAGGAGAATAAACCGTAATCCCTGCACAAAGCAAAGGTGCAGCTGAAGCCAAATCTTCGAAAGCAGGCATTTTCAGAACATATTTCTCATTGCAAACATAAGTTTTAGAAAATCCTCCAAAAGTATGTCCGCCGGAAATTTTATCCTCACTATTGAAAGAAAAAGTCACGCCTTCATCACAGAATTGTTCAATTCCATCTTCGCAATATTCACAGTGTCCACAGCTGTCCACGATACAACCAACTGCTGCCAAATCTCCAATTTTAAATTTTGTAACGTGATTCCCAACCGCAGTCACTCGTCCAACCATTTCGTGTCCCGGAACTATTGGTGGAGGAAATGCACCAAAATCACCTTTTATCTGATGTAAATCCGAATGGCAAATTCCACAATATAAAATCTCGAATTCTACATCGTGCGCCTGGACGGTTCTTCTTTCGATGGTTATTTCTTCCAATGGATTTTCGGTAGAAGATGTTCCGTAAGCTTTTACTTTTGTACTCATATTTTTATTTTATTTTTTGAAATATTAATGACATTGTTTCTTTGTCAAGACTTTCCATATCGACTAGATTTAATGATTTTACCATTTTTAAAGTCGATGTTTTGTACTTCAAAAAATGTGGTGTCTGCAAATGGGATTGATACGCTTCTTTATCCGCGTACATTTCTACAATTCTGATTTGAGTCGGATTTTTCTGCTGAAACATTGGAAAAATTGCAATTACGCCTTTTTCTAATTTTACCGATGCGGAAGCTTCTTCTTTGAGAATTGATTTGTATTCATACAAAAATTCAGGAATAATTTCTATTTCCGAGATGCGAATCATCATATCATTTTCAATAATCGCAACAAGCGGTTTTCCAATGATTTTCCGAACTGTATTGGCTTGCGTTTTACTGACAGATTTCTGTATTAAATCTGCTAATTGTTCTAATTGACTATCCGTAATTCCAGTATTTTTTCCAATTCCGATATGCGATTGCAACTGTCCTTCTACTCCATTTAACGAAGCCAAAGCTGAAATCGTAACCAATTCTCTTTGCTGATAAGTCAGAACATCGCTCACAAAAATATCGGCAAATAAATGTTCTTTCAGAAAAGCATCAATTCTTGGAGCAAATTCTCCAAAACCTTTTGCAGGCTTCGATTGTGGGGTTTTTGAAAGTTTTTCTAAAGTTTTTCTGCCTTGCTCGTATTTGTCTTCAACATTATTTTCAACGATTATTTTTTTGCCTTCAACATCATTAATTCCTTTAGCTTTTCTTTCATCCAAAACTGTTTTAAAGGTATTAATAGCATTCAAACTTCTCGGAAAACCGCAGTAGGCGTACAATTGCACCAAAGCTTCTTTGATTTCGTTGATTGTCAAACCCGAATCTAAACCTGCATTCAACTGAACTTTCAGATTTTCCAGATTTCCAACTGCCGTTAATGAAGAAATCTTTACCAGACTTTGTTCTTTAGCACTTAAATTTTGAGTTGCTGTATTTTGCTGTGCATTCATTTTTGTAAAACTTAATGTGAGAACAAAAAGAATTATCCATTGAAGAAACTTGTTTTTGCTCATCATAGAAAATTATTTTTTGTTAGCTTCAGCATATTCTTCATCCGAAACCGCTTCAAGCCAAGTATTTTGATTAGTTTGAGGATTTCCTGTCGTTGCTAAATGCGAAAACCAACTATTCGCAGTTGCGCCGTGCCAATGCTCAACATTCGGAGCAATTTCTACAATATCGCCAGCTTTGAGATGACGGGCAGATTTTCCTCTTTCCTGATACAAACCTTCGCCACCAACGACAATTAACAATTGTCCGCCAGTGTGACTGTGCCAATTGTTTCTGCAACTCGGTTCAAACGTGACATTTGAAAGTGGAACATTTAAATTTTTATTGCTCGTCAGTGGTGCCAGATAAGATTTACCTGTAAAATATTGAGCAAAACCTGTGTTTTCATCGCCTGTCGGAAAATCACTTATTTTAGGAATTTGTTTATTCATTTTATTTTGATTTTTTGTCTTTTGTGCGAAAGCAAACTGCCCAAACACAAAAAGAATTATTGTTAAAAAATATTTCATTTTGATGACTTCTTATTGTTAAACAAAGTTCTGTCCATTCCATCAAATCATTGTTATATCGATTACGGAATTGCTTACCATTTTTACTGATTGAATAAAAAAACTTACCTACAAATCGCTTGAAGGTAAGTTTTGATGATAGCTTTATTTCAAATTCATTTTAAAGAAATCCTCAATCTTAGCAAATGGAATTTTATCCAATTTATCATACAAATCCACGTGAACCGCATTTGGAATAATCATTAATTCTTTCGGTTCCGAAGCTGATTTGTAAATATCTTCGCTGAAATATCTTGAGTGTGCATTTTCACCTGCAATCAGCAACATTGGTCTTGGAGAAATCTCTTTGATATAAGCCAAAATAGGTAGATTCATTATTGAAAAGCCATTCGTCAAACTCCAACCTGCATTAGAATTGATAGAACGCTCGTGAAAACCTCTCGGCGTTTTGTAATAATCATAATATTCTTTCACAAATTGTGGCGATTGCTCGTTGGTTTGCGCTAAACCATTTGGTGAATATGCTGTCTTTCCGCTTTCGGCATCTTTCCAGCGTTGAAGGCTCATTTCTGTCAAAATTTTTGTGCGTTCTTCAGGAGTTCTCTTGTCGTAATAATCGTTTGAAGCATTTCTCGGAATATCGTACATACTCGTCGTAACAACTGCTTTTATACGTTTGTCAACCGCAGTTGCATTCAAAGCAAAACCTCCGAAACCACAGATTCCGATAATTCCGATTTTGTTTCTATCGACATTTTTCTGAAGTCCAAGAAAATCAACTGCACCACTGAAATCTTCAGTATTGATATCTGATGAAGCAATGTTTCTTGGTTCTCCTCCACTTTCTCCAGTGTAAGAAGGGTCGAAAGCCAAAGCCACAAAACCACGTTCCGCCATTTGATTCGCATACAAACCGGAAGATTGCTCTTTCACGGCTCCAAATGGTCCACTAATCGCAATTGCTGATAAGTTGTTTCCTGCATTTTTTGGAAAATATAAATCGCCCGAAATTGTGATTCCATAACGGTTTTTGAAGCTTACTTTTTGTCTGGTAACTTTATCACTAAGTTGAAAAGTATAATGTTCTGTTGTATTCATTTTCTTTGAATTTTGTTTGGTTTGAGCCGTAATTCCTGAAATCATCAGAAATGAAGCAATTATTAAAGTCAACTTTTTCATTATTATCTATTTAAATTTGTTTAATGATTTTCGCAGGAACTCCGCCTACAACCGTATTATCGGGAACATCTTTTGAAACCACTGCTCCACCTGCGACAACGGCATTTTCACCAATCGTAACTCCCGCTAAAATGGTTGCGTTGGCGCCAATCCAAACATTTCTTTTGATGAGAATCGGTTTGCAGATTAAACCTTTTCTATGTTCGGGATTTAAAGGATGATTTTCTGTAACCAGACTGACTTTCGGACCGATGAGAACATCGTCTTCAATCGTGATTCCACCTAAATCTAGAAAAGTACAGTCAAAATTGATGAAAACGTTTTTTCCGATTTTTAAATTCTTTCCATAATTGATGTAAATCGGAGTGAAAATCGCCACTGAATTATTTTCTTCGCCCGTGATTTGATTTAAATAATTTTGAATCTCTTCTACGTTTTTTGGAATTGTTCATTTGAAATAGCAATTCTCTGGTTTGGAAAGAAGTTTCCCGCAAAAGATGAATCTGAGAATCATCGGGTAAAACCATTTCGCCATTCCTTAATCTTGTAAAAATATCATCTTGCATAATCTCGATTTCTGATTACAAAATTAATAGGAAAGCCTCGCAGAGAAGTTTCTGCGAGGCTCAAATTCGTTTGCTGAGAAGCTCAGTTTTTATAAATTTTCCTTGACAAATTGTAAACAGTATTCTTTTATCAAGTTTCTTACTTTTCTAAATTCTTCTTTGATTTCCTCTTCCGTCCCAGTTGCTTTTGAGGGATCCGGAAAATTGTAATGAAATTTTTCTGCTTGGTTGGAAAGAATGGGCACCGTTCTTTGGCATTGTCACAAACTGTGATTACCAAATCAAAATCTATGTTTCTGTATTCTTCTACATTGTTTGAACTGTGTTTGGAGATATCAATTCCGTCTTCAGACATTGTAGCGACTGCTTTCGGATTTACTCCGTGTGTTTCTACTCCTGCGCTGTAAATTTCTGCTTTTTGCTTTGCAAAATATCTCAAATATCCTTCTGCAATCTGACTTCTGCAACTATTTCCTGTGCAAAGCACTAATATTTTTTTTGTCATAATTTATACGAATAGCCAAATCAAATTGATGATGCAAAATTTTGGGTCAAAGCCAAAAAGAACTTGCAATACAATAAGAGATATGGTGATAATAATAGGTTTCTTATATTTGATAAATATCTCTTTCATCATTAGCAACATCCTGAGTTAGGATTACAGGAAGAAGTATTTTCTGTCAAATCCGACAGACTTAGTTTCTGCTTTTGTGATGGAATTCCGCAAGCTTCTTCTGCTAAACAAGCTGTGGTTTTATTTCTCAGCAGAAATGTTTTACCATTAAAATCCAAATCATATTTGCCGATTGTATCGCTCTGAAATTCCACTTCAATTTCACAATCTTCAATTCCCAATTTGTCTTCTGAAAGTTGAATAATATTCAGTAATTTATTGGGTTTCAATCGATGTTCAAAATCATTGGCATTCCAAAGCTGAAAGTTGACTGCTTTTTCATTTCTGATAATACCACCACAATCGATAAAGTTTTTTGTAATCATTCCTACTTCTGTAACGTGAAAATGTTCTGGTACAAAAGTTCCGTTTTCCAATTGAAACTCTACATTTTCCAATGTGGGTAAAATCTGTTTGATTTGAGATAAATTCATATTATTTAAATTGTTTAATTGCAATATTACGATACAATGATTCAAAAAAAATGTTTAGCAACATTTCTCTTTAGCAACGGTTTTAATCACCTTTAAAAAGTAAGTGTTTAAAACTTCAAATGCTTTTTCATCGATGCAGTAGCAAATAGAATTCCCTTCTATATTTCCTTTAATGATTCCTGCATTTTTAAGTTCTTTTAAATGCTGAGAAACCGTAGGCTGTGCCAATGGAAGTTCATTTACGATATCACCGCAAATACATTCATTTACTTTCATCAGATATTCTATAATAGCAATTCTTGCAGGATGCCCCAATGCTTTTGCCAAGGTTGCAATCTGATTTTGTGATTCGCTGAAGTTTTCGGTTTTGGTTGCTCCCATACTTTCATTTTAACATCGCAATATTACGATAAATAAATTTTAGTTTTAAAATTTATTTACTTTTTTAGTTTAAACGTAAAATTTAAGTAGATTTTGATGAGCAGAAAATCTAAAATTGCAGAAATTATCAAACTTCCGTCGGCGAAAAACCATATTGTTTTTTGAAAGCTGTAGAAAAATGTGACGGATTTTTGAAACCGACTTCAAAATAGACATCGTGCACTTTTCTATTTTCTTCTTTTAGCTTGGTGTAAGCCATTTCTAGGCGTTTTTTAATCAGCCATTTTTGTGGCGTAAGATTGCTGATTTTCTTAAAATCTCTTTTAAATGTCGCCAAACTTCTTCCTGTAAACGATGCAATCTGCTCCATCGACAAATCGTCCATATAATTATCATTCAGAAATTCCAGAATATCGACTTTCCAAGGTTCGGCAAAATCGAAAAGAATTGGATAAAAATCTTCTTTTGTGTTGAGTAAAGCGTAAATGCCTTCCAATAATTTCAGTTCCGTGATACTTTCTGTGGGTTTTACATTGCTGTCGAAATATGGTGTGAGCGAAAGAAAAAGACTTGTAATTGCCGTATCTGGTTCTATTTTAAAAACATTAGAATCTGATATTTTCACACTCTGCGGAATCTCGGTTTTGTTCATTTTACTGTAAAAATCACGCAGAATATTTCGTCTGAAAGTCAAAGAAATTCCTTTGTAGAGATTTTCGCCTTCGCCATTTTTATACATTTTCAAGCGGTGGTCTCTGCGAACAAATGCACATTCTCCAGCTTTCAAAACGATTGTTTTGTCTCGGTCTTCAATCACTTGTTCGCCTGAATAAAGATAGACCAAGACGTGCTCTGGCGTGGAATGAATGCACTTTGTACTTTCTTCAGCAAAGCAGGACAAAAATATTCCTGAGTAACTTAGCGTTGTGTAATTTTCGTTTTCCTGAATTTGCATCCGCTGAATTTTTATGATTTTAAATTACAAAATTATGTCTTAAAAAACCAATTCTGTTTTCTGAGAAGCTCATTTTATCTTTCTGAGAGGCTCAACTATTTTAATGAATCAAATCTGCTTTGATAAACTCAATCTTATCATCTTTAAAAGTAAATTCAAAGCTTCCGCCAATTTTACCTTCCGGAAATTCTCCTGTAAATTCCACTTCTAAATAAGCTGAGTTTTCCTTGATTTCCATTTTCCTAAATTCAGTCTGAGTTTTATAACCAATAAAATAACTCACAAAATAATCTTTGATTCCGTCGTGACCAATGAACTTTCTTCCAACTGAAGGGTCGTCTAAAACTACATCTTTCAGATAAAATTCAAGATATTTTTCGGTGTTGTAACTGTTGCTGATTGCAATCCAATCTTTGATAAACGTTTCTATATTCATTTTAAAATTAGTTATGATAAAAACCTTGTTTGAATTGCACAGGCGTTTGATTGGTCTTGTTCTTAAATAATTTATTGAAAGACTGCGGATGCTCAAAACCCAGTTGATAAGCGATTTCCGCAACAGAAAGCTGAGTTGTGGTGAGATAATCTTTTGCTTTTTCGATGAGTTTTTCGTGGATGAGTTGCTGTGCATTTTGCCCCGTTAAAGAACGAAGCATATCGCTCAGATATCGTGGCGAAAGACTGAGTTCGGTCGCCAAATAATCTACTGTCGGCAAACCTTTATTCAAACCCTGTTCTTTTTCAAAGTAGACATTTAAAAGTTCTTCAATTTTCGAAAGCAAATCATTATTCACAGCTTTTCTTGTGATGAATTGTCGCTTGTAAAAACGGTTGCTGTAATTGAGTAAAACCTCGATGTGTGAAATGATGACATCCTGACTGAAATCGTCAATCGTGTTATTCAGTTCTTCCTTTATATTATCAAAAACCGAAAAAATCGTCTGCTTTTCTTTGTCCGATAAAAACAAAGCTTCATTCGCCGAATAAGAGAAAAATCCAAAGCTTTTAATTCGGGTTGCCAAAGAATAATTCCTCAAAAAATCAGAATGAATCAACAGCGTCAAACCTTCATATTGGATATCGTCCGAACTTGTAGAAAGCAACTGATTTGGAGCCGTAAAAATCATTCCGCCTTCGTCAAAATCATAATAACTTTGCCCGTAACCCATTTTCCCTTTCAAGGTTTTCTTGAATGATATTTTGTAGAAATTGAAGAGAAAATGCTGATTCAGAAATTCATCTTCCACAACCATATTGGCATTTTGAGTAATGCTAATCAACGGATGAACCGGCTTCCCAAAACCCAGCATCTCGTGAAGCTGAGAGATGGAATCTACTTTTATCGGATTATTCATTTCTTAATTTTTTATTAATTAAATCTCCAAAAACCATCTGTTTCATTTCCTCAACCGAAGCTTCGGAACCGATTTCCAAACGACGGTTGTACAACTGATTGGCAAATTCTCCCGTCACATAGCGCAATTGATTTTTCCCATCTGTCGCCGCTTCGTAAACCACATCCGCAATCCATTCTACAGGTTCGAAGTTATCTGGATTCATCAATTCAAATAATTTTTGCATTCCGTCTTCGTAAGCGGGATGATTGGCAACGGCTAAAGATTCTCCTGCAAAATTAGTTTTAATTCCGCCCGGCGCAATGGTTTTGATACCAACACTATGCAAAGCCAGTTCAAACGACATACTTTCGCTCCAGCCTTCCAAAGCCCATTTTGTAGCGTGATAAAGCGAATCCAGAGGGAAAGTCAGCAATCCGCCAATCGATGTCGTGGTAATGAACAATCCGTTTCTGTTTTTTCTGAAATAAGGAATGAAAGCCTGTGTCACACGAATTACGCCCAACAGATTGGTGTCTAATTGTTTTACGATTTGCTCGTCTGTCAACGCTTCCAGAGCACCAATCAAGCCATAACCTGCGTTGTTAAAAACCACATCAATTGTATGAAGTTCAATCGCCGTTTTTACAGTTTCCTGAATCTGTTCCAAGTTCGTAACATCCAATGGAAGCAAGGTTACATTTTCCAGTTCGGAAAGTTCGGTTTCGTTTTGTGGATTTCGCATTGTTGCGATAACATTCCAGCCTTTGGACTGAAATAATTTGGCTGTCGCTTTTCCTAAACCTGATGATGCGCCTGTAATAAAAATTGTTTTTTGCATTGTAAATTTTGTTTAAATTTTATAATACAAATGTCCGCAGAAGCGCCAAGCGAAATGTTGCCAAAATGAGTTTGGTTGTATCCAAAATGACGGAGCATTATTTTTTAAAATTGGATAATAAAAAAGCCGAAATTTTCATTCCGACTTTAAAAATTTATTTCAAATATTTTAGCTTAAAAAAGGATAATCTGTGTAACCTTTCTCGCCTCCACCGTACATTGTAGCTTTGTCAGCTTCGTTTAATTCCGCATTTTGCTCAAAACGTTTTGGTAAATCCGGATTTGCTAAAAACAAAGTTCCATATGAAATCATTTCCGCAATACCTTTTTCAAGTTCAGCTTCGCCGGATTCTTTGTTGTAACCGCCATTTGCGATTACTTTGTTTGTAGAAAGTTTTCCGAAAGTTTCCATCACATCTTTTGGATAATGCGTCAATTCATCAATCGGGAAAAGCGGATTCATTAACTGAATATATGCCAAAGGAAGTTTGTTTAATTCCTTAATCAATTCAGAAAATTGCTCTGTAGGTTGGTTGTGAATAATGCTGTTGTACGGGATTGTCGGCGATAATTTAATTCCGGCTTTGTCCGCTCCTATTGCATCGGTTATTTCCTGCATTATTTCCAAAACAAAACGGTTTTGATTTTCAAGGTTTCCGCCATATTCATCGGTTCTTTGGTTTGAGCTTTCCGCTAAAAACTGATTCGGCAAATATCCAAATGCAGCGTGAAGTTCTACACCGTCAAAACCTGCTTCAATAGCGTTGACAGCGGCTTGTCTGTAATCCTGAACGATTTGTTTTACTTCCTCCGTTTCCAAAGCTCTTGGCGTTTCGTAATCTTCCATTCCGGTTCCTGTGAAATGTTTTTGCCCTTCAATTGCGATAGCAGATGGAGCAACGGGAAGTTCTCCGTTTCTCACAGAAGAATGGCCAACACGACCTGTATGCCAAAGTTGAGCGTAAATGGCACCGCCTTTTTCGTGAACTGCTTGGGTCACTTTTTTCCACGCTTCGATTTGTTCTTGAGTGTAAATTCCAGGCGTATAGGGACTTCCCAAAGCCTGCTCAGAAATATTGATTCCTTCCGAAATAATCAAGCCTGCGCTCGCTCTTTGCTCGTAATACAATACCGTTAAATCACTAACAACTTCATTTTCATCGGCTCTGCTTCGGGTCATCGGCGCCATTACCATTTTATTTTTCAGGGTAATATTTCCTAATTGTATTTCTTCTGACTGTCTCATATTTTTATTTAATAATTTAATTTATAATTTGTTTCCGCTGTACATTCCTCCTTTAAAAACTTCCGCATTTTCGTCTGTTACAAACAAAACCAATTCAGAATCCTGATTTGCTTTAATCGTGATATTTTCATCTTTAATGAAAAGGCTGTCCTTTTTTTCTAAATTTAAATCTGAATTGACGATTACATTTCCTTTAAAAACATACAGCAACATTGTTAACCTTTCTTTTGCTGACTCAGGAAGGGAAAGTATGTTTTCTTCTGATAATTTGGCATCGTACAACCACGTCTGGCTACTGAACTGAAATGTAGTTTCCGCGTCTGGTGAAGCAAGTAATCTCCATTTATTTTCACTGTGAATTTCATCCAGTTCAAGAAAAACAACTTCCGGTTTCAAATCCCTTTCGCCCGGACGAATGAAGATTTGTAAGCCTTCCATCGGTTCTTTATCACCAAAAATTTTCTCTTCGTGCTGAAACATTTTTCCAGCCTTCATTAGCATTAATGTTTTCTTACCAATCGTCTTTACAAAACCTTCAGAATCGCTGTGTTCAGCAGTTCCGGTTCTGAAATAAGAAAGAATTTCATCATTGATATGCGGATGCATTTTAATGACTGTATTTCCGTAGATTTCGGGATGGTCAATTCGTCCGATGCTTCCAATGCCGGTATCTTCTTTTGAAATTTCCAAACCAGGATATAGTATTTTAATAGGACCGTGACCGGTAAATTTGGTGTTGCTTATTTTGTGTAACATTATCTTTTTTGTTTAAATGCTATTGCAAATTTAGATACATTACTTTACTTTTGCAAGTAGTTACACATTTGTACAGTAGTAACAAAATGTAAAGCATTAAGCAAAATCAACGGTTATGGCAGTTAAAAAAAATAAAAATATTGAATTCAAGTGTTCTCTGAAAGATGTTTTAGACATTGTAGGAGGCAAATGGTCGATTCCTATCATCTATACTTTATTCGACGGGAAGAAACGTTTCAGTGAATTAGAACGCACGATTCCCAACATCAATACAAGAATGCTGGTGAAGGAACTGAAAAAATTAGAGGAAAACAGAATTGTGAAACGTGAAGCCTTTGCAACCGTTCCTCCAACTGTAGAATATTCTCTGAATCATAAAGGAATGATGTTGAAACCCATCATAATGGATTTGCATAAATGGGGCGAGGAATTTGTAGACCAATAAAAATGAAACTGGAAAGACAGCTCACGAATATATTCAGAATACAATTATCAATATTGTAAAAACAAAAGTTTCAGATTTAACTCAATCCATAAGCGAAATAGCCCACGAATTAGGTTTTAAAAATCCTCCACATTTGTCTAAACTATTCAAGCAGAAAGTTGTGAAAAATCCCTTATACCTCCAACCAAAAATTAATCTATACTTTCGGTTGGGTTAAATGAATTGTTCCTTCCGAACCACAAAGAATTGCCTGAGTTGCCAGTTTATAGAATAAAGAATGTTCGATGATTCCTGCCCATAATTTGATGTTATTGAGGATTTCAAATTCTGGAAAAGTATGGAATTTCACATCTAAAAGCGCTCCGAATCTTTTCGTTAATATCTTTTCCTGATTTGAATCTTTTCTGATTGTAACACTTTCAATATCAAATTGATTCTGAAGTTTTTCAATGACAAAACCAATGGAATCCGTAACAACTTCTATTGTAAACGAACAGTTTTTATCAAATTGTTGAATGTACTTTTGAGTATCGCCCAACAGAATAAATTCTTTCGCCATCGAAGCCAAAATTTTCTCATCTGTATGGATTCCGCCACCGCTTTTCAGTGCATTCAAATCTTTGTCGAGAAAATCGCATCCGTCAAAATAAACGTCGATTGAACTGATATTTTCAGCATTTAAAACTTTCATTCCCAATTGAAGTAATAATTCGGTCGTTTCCTGACTTGATGATACAAAACTGAGCGTTTCGGTTTTGCTGTCTTTTGCTAATTCTTGAACGAGATACGCAATTGTACTTCCCGCTCCGAGGCCGACAATTTGGTTTGGTTTTATTAGTTTTACCGCTGCTATTGCGGATTGTTGTTTGAAGTTCATCTACATTTTCATTTTCCCCAATTTATAAATTTTTTCCGAAAAACTCAACCAATTTTGTGACGGTTTGCTTAACATATTCAGGTTTCCAATAGGTTTGGATATGCGTTGCGCCATCGATGATGAATAATTCTTTTGATTTGGCATTTATGGCTTTCGGAAAGGCTTCGTCGGTCATATATTTTGTATCAGCTTTGCTTCCGACAATCATCAAAAGCGGTTGATTGATAAGCTCGATTTGGTCGGTCGCATCCCAAGTCATCAAATCCATCAAATTGCTCGTCGGATAAAGGAATGTGGAGTTCGGATGTGCATTAGTTCGGTAATAATAAAGGTAACCTTCGCGGTACAAATCGGTGGAAGTTTTGGCAATTTCGTCATCCGTAATGGTTGCGACACCGCTGTAAATAATTTCTCCATTAGATTGTTTTGAACGAGCTTCGGAAGCTTGTTTTAATCTTTCCTGAATGGTTTTGAGCTGAGAATTTTGAAATCCATTTCGTCTGACTTCGCCGGAATTAAACATACTCAAAGTCGCCACAGCTTTAAATCTTTTATCCGATTGCGACGCTTTCAAAGTATAACCGCCACCGCCACAAATCCCGAAAACGCCAATTCTATCGGCATCTACGCCTTTGAAATTCGCAATAAAATCTCCGGCTCCGCGGATGTCTTCTACTCTATTCGCAGGTTTATCTGTGTGACGAGGTTCGCCTCCACTTGCGCCCTGATAAGTGGCATCAAAAGCGATTGTGATGAAACCGTTTTCCGTCAAATTTTGCGCATATAATCCTGCCGTTTGTTCCTTGATTCCGCCGTTTGGATGCGCCACGACAATGGCGGGATATTTTTTTGATTCGTCGTAATTTGCCGGTGTGTAAACGTTTGCTGAAATATCGATTCCATTGAGTTTGTAAGTTACCGGATGAATGTTGACTTTCCCTTTTTCATTTTTGACAATCGCGCCATCGTAAACCAATGTGAACGGATTGTCTTTATACTTATATGTCACTTTTTGTGATTTTAAAGTTTGATTAAATGTGATTATTGATAGTATCGTTATTAAATATTTCATTGGGATTTTTTTAATTAATTAGACCAAGACTTTTCAGCCATTTTTTCACTTCATCTTTTACCTGAACTTCTTTTTCGCCTTCCATTACGAAGAGAATTCCGTCTTTTTCTTTTCCGCCTTTGGTCGAGAATTCTTTTAAAATTTTACTGTTTTGAGACATTTCTTTGATGGTTTCTAAAGAATTTCCGAGTCCGTAACCAGCATTTGTATTGAATGGAATGATTGTTTTTCCGCTTAAATCATATTGTTTTAAAAAGCTCTTCATTGGCGGAGGCAATTGCATTCCCCAAGTTGGATACCCGATGAAAATCGTGTCGTAATCCTGAATATTTTCGATTTTGGTTTTCAGTTTTGGAAGAAAATTGGTTTCATTTTCTTTGGCAACCTGTTCTACGATTTGTTTGTAATTTTCGGGATAAGGGTTTTCAAGTTCCAACTCAACTAAGTTTCCGCCGATGTTTTGATGAATCATTTCTGCGACAGTTTTGGTGTTTTTTGTTCTGGAGAGATAGACAATCAGCACTTTTTTGTTGTTTGAAGTTTCATTTTCTGATGAATTTTCCTGAGCTTTTGAACAAGATGAAAACATTGATAAAATGATGCAGAATAGAAAGCTGTATTGTTTTAAATTTTTCATTAATTATTTTTTATAAACTAGTTAAATTTTATTTAAAAGCTCTTTTGTCATTCTGAATGGAATTTTGCGAAGCATTATGAAATGAAGAATCTTTTGTGATTTTTCGACTTCACTTCGTTTCGCTCAAAATGACAACTCTTTAAAATTGAAATCAGGATTTAAACGAGGTTTGATTTTTAACTCTCACTGATTAAGCCGATTGAGCTGATAACAAATTTAAAATCTGCCGAATCTGTAAAATCTGCGAGAATAATTATTAGCCACGAAATTTTATTTATCTAATTTCTTTTCCTTCAGCCATTTTGTGAGTTCTTCCGCAACATCTTTACTATTCAAATCTGACATTGGAAAATGCGTATTTCCTTTAATTCCGATTTCAGGAAGATGTACAATTGTGACGTCTCCGCCGTGAGCATTGACAACTTTTGCCCATTGTTTTGCGGTTATCAAAACCGTTCTCCAAAAATTGAGTGATGAAGCATTGGTTTCTTCTTTCGGAATGAAATCTCCAAAATAAACGACAATCGGAATTTTCGTGAGCTTCATAAAATCATCCATCGGAATTCCTGCTCCACCACGATTTCCTTCGGGAACTTCGCCTTCAGGGAAAACAAATCCGCCAGGTTCGTAAGAGACAACCGCTTTGATATGTTTGTTTTTAATTGCCGTTTTCCAGCCGATTGTTCCGCTTGCTGAATGTGTAAATAAAATTCCGTCTCCTGTTTTATCGAAAACTGCGGACATTGCATTGACGATTGTGGTTTCATCGACGTTTCCAGTATTTGGCGTCATCATTCTGAAAAAATTATTGAGCGAAACCGAATCTTTCGGAAACTGAACCCCTTCATTAAAATCAGGATACAAGCCGATTCTGAATTGCGTAAACCAAGTCTGGTCATCGGGAGTTGCTGAAATCTGAGCAGGTTTTGAGGTTTGTCCGGCATCGCCACGACCAGGCTGGTCAACTAGATAAACAGGAAAACCTTTTCTCAGAAACATATCTGAAAATCCTTCTCTTCCGTCTGCTGTGGTTTGCCAACTTCGTTTTGATTGTCCGTAACCGTGAAGAAAAACCATCGGACATTTTTTTGATTTTACCGGAATTTGATAAAAAACATCAGCGTGGTCGCCGTGTCTGGTTTGTCCGCCTTGAGGAACATTCCAAGGTTTTAAAGGGTCGAAAGTTCCTTCGCTTTTAATGATTGTTCCGCCTGCTGAAAATGTTCCCTGTTCTTTGATGACGAGATTTTTCTGAGCTGAAACTGTATTGAAAATGATGAGGAATAATAGACTTGATATGTTTGATATTTTTTTCATAAAATCGATTTTTGATGGTTTGACCTGTTGAAAATTTGAACACGAAGCGCACGAAGATTTTGTAATTCTAACTGTTTTAGGTTCACAAAGGCGCTATCGCTTATAAGAGTTTGTTGTTCAAATTTTTACAAAATTTTCTTTATTTGACGTAACTTACGTAAGGGATAGAAGCGATATCCTTTTTTGTTATTGCGGTTGCTGAAAAGTTCTACTGATTACCTAACTTCGTTCGCAATGACAAAAAAGATATAGCGGATAGCCCGACCCGTTTGCATTTTTGCCTTGCTGAAAATTTCTTTCGAAGACGAAAACTGCTGGCAAAAATGCAAAGGGATACGCCCAAATATTATTTCATTGTCTGCATATCGATGACGTAACGGAATTTCACTTTTCCGTCGAGAACTTTTTGGTAAGCATTTTCTATCGAATTTGCGGTTGCAGGAATGATTTCTACTTCGGGATAAATATTGTTCGCCACAGAATAATCCAGCATTTCCTGAGTTTCCGGAATGCCACCAATCTGCGAACCGAAGACTTTTCTATTTCCTTGCCAAATCAGTTTATCGATTGGAATAATCGGCATTTTTTCGAAAGGCGGAAGTCCTACAATTGCCATTTGTCCATTGATATTGAGCATTTTTAAATATAAATTCGGGTCATAATTTGCAGGAATTGTGCTGATGACAAAACTGAGTTTGTTGTCTAAATCTTTCAAATCTTCGGGATTGTTGACGTTGACATATTTTACCGCTCCGAAACGTTTTGCATCGGCACGTTTGTCTTCTGTGATGTCGAAAACAGTGACTTCAGCGCCCAATTTCACGAGATACTGAACCGCCATATGTCCCAACCCACCGAAACCTGCAACGCCAACTTTGTTGCCCTTTTTCACGCCTGCATAATGGATTGGCGAATAGGTCGTAATGCCTGCACAAAGGAGTGGCGCAACCTTTTTGAGGTCGGCGTTTTTAGGGATTTTGATGGCGAATTTTTCGGTAAGAACGATGTTGTTGGAATATCCGCCTTGCGTGGTCTCGTTGTTATGAAACTGGTCGTGGTCGTGATATGTTAAAACCGCTTCTTTGCAATATTGCTCGAGTCCAGCTTTGCAATATTCGCAGTGACCGCAAGAATTGACGAGGCAACCGACTCCTGCATAATCTCCAACTTTGAATTTGGTGACGTTTTTTCCGACTGCCGAAACTTTTCCGGCAATCTCGTGGCCCGGAACCATTGGATATTCTTCTTTTCCCCAATCGCCACGAACGTGATGCACATCGCTGTGGCAGATTCCGGCGTAGAGAATGTCAATTTTGATTTCATTGTCGCCGACTGCGTGACGGTTGAATTCGTAAGGTTGGAATTTTCCGTCGGTTGAATGGACGGCGAAACCTTTTGATTTGGTTTGAGAAAACGCCAACGCTACAATGAACAGAAAACTGAGACTTAAAATATTTTTCATAACTATCAAATTTTGTTGAATACTATTTGAGACAAATTTCTTTAGAAATGATTATTAATGACTTAGATGAATTACTGCATTGCTTACCATTATTACTGATTTCAATTTATTTATCAGTTTTAATTTTTAGAATTAAATAAAATTTGGTTTCAAATCAAATTAATTTTTATATTTACATAATCAGTTATGTAATTAATTATGAATATATTTGAAAGAACAGGAAAAATGGCTTTGGGAAGCAGATTACGTTTGTTGACAAGTCGATTTACAGATGATGCAACCAAGATTTATGAAATGTACAATGTTGAGAAATTCTCTCCAAAATGGTTTCCTGTTTTCTTTGTGCTTTCGGAAACTGAGGAAAATACGATTACGGAAATCGCCAAAGAAATCGGACATTCACAACCTTCTGTGACCAAAATTATCAAAGAAATGACAAAAGCTGGTTTGGTAAATGACAAACTGAAATCTAGTGACAAACGCAGAAATGTTGTCGGATTAACGGACGAAGGAAAAGTTTTAGCCGAAAAAATGTTGCAGGAACAATGTGTTGATATTGATTTGGCTGTTGAAAATCTTTTGGCTGAAGCTACTTACAATCTTTGGGAAGCGGTTGCGGAATGGGAATTTTTGTTGGAACAAAAGTCTTTGTTGAAACGTGTTCAGGAACAGAAAAAACTGCGTGAAAGCAAAGATGTGGAAATCGTGGAATACGAACCGAAATATCAATCGGCTTTCAGAAATTTGAATGCAGAATGGATTTCGAATTATTTTGAAATGGAAGAAACGGATTATAAATCTCTGGACAATCCGCAGGAATATATTCTAGACAAAGGCGGAAAAATTCTTGTCGCACTCTACAAAGACGAACCTTTGGGCGTCTGCGCTTTGATAAAAATGAATGACAAAGATTACGATTTTGAAATGGCTAAAATGGCGGTTTCTCCGAAAGCTCAAGGAAAACATATCGGCTGGCTTTTGGGTCAGGCGATTATCAATTCGGCGAAAGAATTGGGTGCTTCAAAGTTGTATCTGGAAAGCAATACGATTCTGAAACCTGCGATTAATCTGTATTATAAATTGGGATTTGTTAAAATTTCGGGGCGACCGACTCCTTATCAGAGAGCTAATATTCAGATGGAATTGGATTTGAAAAAGTAGAAATATCTGCAAACAATTTAAATATAACTAAGCTGAATGAATCAATTCAGCTTTTTGTTTGATTGGAATATATTAATGCAAAAATCAAATCAATTAATCATAAAATAGCATTTTATCGCATTACTCATTCTTATATTTTTGCAGTTGTAAAATAAAGGTTCAAAAAAGAGCTATGGAAATCATTGTAACAAAAATTACCGAAAACGAGATATTACAACTTCAGGAAATCGGAAGAAAAACTTTCTCTGAAACTTTTTCCGAGAACAATACTGAAGAAAGTATGAATGAATATCTGGAAACCAGTTTTACAATAGAAAAGCTAAAATCTGAACTGACTGATGAAAATTCTGAATTCTATTTCGCTAAACTGAATGACGAAGTTATCGGATATTTAAAACTCAATATTGGCTCGTCACAAACCGAAATCAAAAGTGACAATGCTCTTGAAATTGAAAGGATTTATGTTTCAAAAGATTTTCACGGGAACAAAGTCGGACAGATTCTTTACGAAAAAGCGATTGAAATTGCGTCTCAGAAAAATGTAGATTACGTTTGGTTGGGCGTTTGGGAAAATAATCAAAGAGCGATTAAGTTTTATCAGAAAAATGGTTTTGTGGAATTTGACAAACATATTTTCAGACTCGGAAATGAAGAGCAAACTGATATTATGATGAAACTGAATTTGAAAAATTAAACAGTTTTAAACCAATTCCAGAATATTTTTGAGAATCGGATTTGGGTCATCTTTTCGCCATTGAATGTACAAATCGGTCACGAAAGGAAGCGGAATAAAACGGATTCCTGCATTCTGATGAAGCTGATAAGAATGTGGCAAAATGGAAATCCCCAATCCATTTCTAATCAAGGAAATAATCGTAGAACCAAACTCGCATCGGATATAATTATCAAGCTTAATATTGTAAGAATGAATGACCTCCTGAACGAGCAAATTGTAACTACTGCTGTAATCTCCGGTCGTCATAAGGAATTTTTGGTCCTTCAAAGTCTCTTCCGAAATGTCTGATAACAATTTGAAATGATGATTTTCGGGAACTACAAATGAAAGATTTTCGTATCCTAATTTTTTCTCGTTAATCGTTGAAGAGGTGTTCACATCACGGGAAAAAGCCAAATCTATTTTGTAATTTTTAAGATAATCTTCCTGCGCTTCGTTCGTCAGTTGAAACAATTCAAGATTGAGATTGGGAAAGGCCGAAGAAACTTTTTTCACAAATTCAGGCAAAACCGAAGACGAGATAGAATCGGGATGCGCAATTCTTATGGTTCCGGATTCTCCGAGATGGATTTGTCGGGCGAGCTGATGAAAAGATTCCATTTGATTAAGTTCATTTCCCCATTTTTCCTGTAAGAATTTTCCTGCAGGCGTGAGTTTTACGTTTCGTTTGTCACGATAAAACAACTGAACGCCCAATTCATTCTCCAAAGACTGAATTTGTCGGCTCAGAGCAGATTGCGTGATGTTCATTTTCGCAGAAGTGTTCCAGAAATGAAGCTCTTTTGCCAAAGCCAGAAAATATTTGAGTTGCTGAATGTCCATTAATGCAAATTAATCATTAGTTATTCAAATTTAATAATAAAATCGAATTAAAAATCAATTCATAAAATTATGGAAAAGAAAAATTTTTATCTATTTCTTTTGATTCTCGGAACAGCGTTTTGGGGAATTTCGTTTCCTGTAACCAAAATGTCCATCGGAAATATTTCGCAATCTACATTTTTATTTTACAGATTCTTTTTTGCGTCAATTTCGATAGGTTTAATTTTCCATAAACAACTGAAAAACATCAATCTGAAATCCGTAAAAGCTGGAATCGGATTGGCAATTCCGTTAACTTTTGGAATTCATTTTCAGACTTTAGGAATTGTGAAACATACTTCTGCTTCACAATGTGCTTTTGTTGCTGGAATGTGCGTTGTGATTATTCCGATTTTAAAAATTATTTTCTACAAAAGCGTGATTGAGCCGAAGATTTGGTTTTCAGCAATTTTAGCTTTAGTCGGTTTGGGAATCATTTCAATAACCAAGAATTTTTCAATCAGTATCGGCGATGTGTACATCTTAATCGGAACGGTTGGATTTTCATATTATCTGATAAAAGTTGAGCATTTTGCGGGGAAAAACAATATTATTCAGACTCTGGTTCCGATGTTTACAACTTCAGGAGTTTTGATGTTTGTGATATCCTTGTTTGATAGTTCTGCGAATTGGTTTCCGGAAAATAACAATTTTTGGATTGGCGTTTTGTTTTGTTCGTTACTTTCAACAGCTTATATGTATTCGGTTTCAAACATTGCGCAGAAATACATCAGCGCAGAAAAAGTGGCGATTATTTATCTTTTCGAACCTGTTTTTGCTTCCATCGCTTCGTTTTTTATCCTAAATGAAAATCTGACTTGGCGTCTCTTGATTGGTGGAAGTTTGATTTTGATTGCGACTTTGATTTCTGAGATTAGAATTGAAAAATTTAAAAGAGTAAAATCAGTTTAAATAAAATTATTAAGTCTTCCGATATTCTAAAGGAGACAAACCCACCAAACGTTTAAAATACTTTCCGAAAAATGATTGAGAAGGAAAATTAAGCTCATCACTAATCTGTTGTACGGTCATATTGGTAGATTTCAGCAATGCTTTTGTTTCCCAAATTACATAATCATCAATCCATTTTTTGGCAGACATACCGTTGTTGTCTTTTATAACTTTAGACAGATATTTTGGCGTAATACATAATCTATCGGCATAAAATTCTATACTTCGTTCAGTTTTAAAATAGGTCTGCAAATCATCCAGAAACTTTTGTACGACTTCTTCCTGTCTTGGCTTTTTTCCGTTTTTATGATGTTTCTCGATATGATGAAGATTATGGGCAAAAGCATAAAAATGCGCCTTTGTAAGATGTTGGATAATCCTTATTACAAAAGGATTATGGATTTGTTTCAAAGTCTTCTGACACATTTTGAAATAATCTTCCAGACTTACCAATTCTTCTTGGTCTAAAGGAACACAGGGATTTTCGTTTAGGGAAATAAAAACAGGAATCCGTTCTTCCACATTAAGACTTTCGGCAAATTTTCTTGACATAATAATAAACTTCCCCGAAAAATCGTCACTTATCTCATCTATCATCACCGTATGTTCCGATAAAAGAACAGCCAAACAAGATGCATTTGCTTCAAACTCGCGCATATTCGAACTGCCTTTTATCTTTCCTTTAATACAAATGATGCCTACCGTGACATCTAATTTTACGGGATAATCCAGAACGCCGATAACAGGTTTATCAAGTAAAATATAATCTTTATTATAAATATTATCAAAACTGTTTTCGTCCAAAGAAAAAGGCAACACTGGCTTAAACATCTAATTTATTTGTTTAAAAAGACAAAAATAGTAACAAAATTCGACTTTTTGACCAATTTAAACTACTTTTTGGACTTTCGGAAAATAGCAATTCAAAATACTTTTGCATCATAATTAACTATTTAAAAAAATGAAAAAATTATTTTTAGCAGGATTGATGTTGGCTACAACACAGATTTTATCTGCACAAAGTTTTGGAGGAATATTCCAAAGACTTTCATTCGGGGTAAAAGTGGGCGGAAATTACAGCAACTTTACAGGTACCAATTTTGACACGGAAGGATTAGCAGGATTTCACGGCGGATTGATTGTCAATTTTAAACTGACGGAAAACTGGTCTATTCAGGAAGATTTTTTGTATTCGACTCAAGGTGCAAAAATTAAAGACAACTTATTTGGAACAAAAGAAGATTTGAAACTTTCTTACCTTTCAGTTCCTATTGTCGTAAAATATCATTCGGGAATCGGATTGTATTTTGAAGCCGGCGCACAAGCCAATATGCTGATTGAAGATGCGAAAAACACAAGCTTCGGAGATTTTGCAGACAAAGTAGATGCGGGCGTTGTTGGAGGTTTGGGTTATCAGTTCAAAGCTGGTCCAGTGAAAGGATTAGGAATTGGAGCAAGGTATTATCAGGGATTTATGGATGTTGGGAAATTCAATTCCGATGCTATAAAATCTGATTTTAAAAATGGTGTGGGACAACTAAGTGTTTTTTATATTTTTTAATATTGAAACATTAATAAAGGATTAAAAAAGCTGAAGTTTTCGCTTCAGCTTTTTAATTTAAACTTCAAAAACATCTTCCAAATGTTTCGGATAATTTTCTAAATCTCCGGCAATATCTCCGTCTTTAAAAATGTCAAAACAATTATAATCAGCAACGATTTCTGCACCGCAAAAACGATAATTGCTGGTAATTTGGATGAGAACATCTGCCGTACTTCTGCCTTCAAATAAAACCTGATTTGGGTCATCGAAACTGGCTTTTGGAGCGTTCCAAGTAGCGCAAACCATAAACTTTTTGCCTTGCATTTTTCCGCCCGTCCCATATTGTCTGGTTGCATCTTCTCTTGTTCTGCCATCTCCGGAAAGAAATTTTGCACTGTGTAATCCACTATTGAAAACCTCGTCGACATATTTTTTATAAATCCAAGGTGCGCCAAACCAATTAATCGGCGTTTGCAAAATGATAATCTCGGCTTCGATATGTTTTTCAACTTCTTCATCGGCATTGTAACCGTCTTCTACTTTTGTTTCTAAAACTTCAAACCCTTTTTCCAGAAAAAATGCTTTGGCTTTTTGGTTGAAAGCATCATTCAGAAGGCCTTCCGACCAATTGGGATAGTTTAAATGGGTATTAATTAAGAGTACTTTTTTAGTTGAATTCATTGTAATTTCTATTGAATATTTTTACTTGATTTTAAATACTTTCTGTAAATATTTTGGATAATTTTCCAAATCTTCTTTGATATGTTTGTTGTGATAAACATCGTAGCAGTAATATCCGGCAACGACTTCAAAACCCGTAAACAAATAATTGGCGCCTACATTAAACAAAGCATCATCAGCACTTTTTCCTTTAAATAAATATTGATTTTTATCGTTAAAACTTTCTTCCGGTGCGTTCCAAGTGGCACAAATCATAAACTTTTTGCCTTGCATTTTTCCGCCCATTCCGTATTGTTTTGAACCTTCTTCTGCCGAACGTCCGTCTCCGGAAAGGATTTTTTTGCTTTTTAAAGCACTGTTAAAAACTTCATCCACATATTTTTTATAAATCCACGGCGTGTTTTCCCAATTGACAGGAGTTTGCAGAATCACAATATCTGCCTGCAAATGTTTCTCGACTTCTTCATCGGGATTGTAACCATCTTCCACTTTTGTTTCCATAACTTTATAGTTTTTAGAAATAAAAAATTCTTTGGCTTTGTTATAAAATGAAGCGTTCAATTTGCCTTCAGACCAACCGACATAAGTCAAATGGGTGTTAATCAATAAAACCGTTTTCTGTTTGGGAATTTCTTTTGAAGATGTTTTTTGGGCGTTTAATTTTATTCCGAATGAAATTAAAATTAGAAATAGAGAAATGATATTTTTTGCTTTCATTGATTGAATATTTAATGACAATACAAAAGTAAAAGCGATTGGAAAAACCGACGGAGACAGATTACCAATAAAAAAGAAACAAATTACGGATAACAAAAAACGCCTTCTTTCGAAGACGTTGTACTTTTCTCAACTTGGCAAAGAGCCGAAAATCAAAGCCTAATTATTTTGTTTTATATAAAGGATTCATTGAAGAACAGTATTCAATTTTAGTGCTGAACTCAATATTTTATCAAACTGTTGTTAGCTATTACGTTTATTTTCCTCTAGCAATTTCCGCCTCCATCTCAATCCAATTCCAAAACTGATGCTCGTGATATTCATCCATTAAATCTATTGCATCCTTTCGCATTTTAAGAGCTTGAGCAAGATTATTTGAAAAGTGTACATTCCACTTTTCTAGGTCTGGATGAATTTTAGTCAAATCGCTTGGGTCACTAAATTCTTTGTAATTTGATGTAACAAAAATTAAGTCTGTAGCAATTTGATTTTCTTTTATAACGTGTTCAACAGCTCCAAAATAAAGTAGAGCATCAGCCATATTGTTTTTACTATTATGAAACGGTGCTTGTTTAATGAGAGCTCGATTTGCCATATCTAATTTAAGTTTGTCTTCAATTTTAAATATTTCAGAACCTTTTATTAATTTTTCCACTCTGTTGAAAAATACTTCTGCAAGTATTTCTTGGTCAGATTGAACCTTAGTGTATTTTTCAATAATTTTTTTAAGTTCTTCTTTGTCACTATCAGGAAGAAGCTCTGCCATTTTCATAGCACTTTTTGCGTGATTACGAATACTAGCAATTACATCTTGAAGTACACGAGGTTTATTCCTTTCCCATTCATCAACTATTATATCACAAGTCAAGAGCACAGTAATTCCATTTTTAACTTGTTCTTCAAGTTCGATTAAAACTTCTTCAATTCTTGGTTTAGCTAGGTCTAACCAAGTACTAGTATCTAATATTAATTTTGCCATATTTAATGTTGTGGGTAAAGTTGCACTTTATTATTCTTTATTCGATTGTTGTCTATATTCTTTAGGACTCATTCCCACTTGCTTTTTGAAGAATTTTGAAAAGTAATTGGGATACTCGAAGCCTAGTTCGTAAGCAATTTCAGTGGTATTCATTTCTATGTTTTGCTTCAATAATTCTTTGGCTTTTTTAATGACAAATTCGTGAATGTTTTCTAATGCAGATTTTTGGGTAAAATGTTTGATAATATCGCCTAAATAATTGGCTGTTAATCCTAATTTATCTGCAAAATACTGAACATTCGGAAGTTGCTTTACAGGCTGATTATAATATTCAATCAAACTTTGTTGAAAATCTGTGACCACTCTGTTATATTGTTTCGGGTCGGTAGAAAATTGTCTTTTGTAAAACGCTTCTACCAAAGAAATCACAACATTAACGTAAGAAATCAACACTCCAAAATGTCGTTTTTCACTTTCATAATATTTAAGCATTAATTGAAAAACCGCAGAAATCTCCGCCACTTCTTCATTCGTCAAATACAAAGCTTCGTGCTGTCCGTAATCCAGATAAGTTTTGAAGAGAAATCTGTTTTCCTCAATCACTTTTTTGGAAAGCTGAAGGTACATTCCGGTGTAAGTCGGTTCTACATCCCAACCTTCATTGACAATCATTTCCGGACTGTTAAAAAACACAGCAGTAATTGGTTTTTTGTCTGGCGTATTTTTATTTTTAAGATTAATTTTAAAAGAAATCCTGTAAAAATCTACCGCAACAGGTTCCGACTTCAATAGCATATTCGGCGGGTCGTAATAACCAATGTCAATATCGTTGTCCAGCGGTTTTGTTGTACCGATGTATTCGTTATAAGAAGTGAAATTTTTAAAAATTTTCATTGAAACAAAGATATAAAAACGTTTCTCTTTGACTAATTTCTCAATTTTTTATTAAAATACAAATTCGGTTAAACCATTCCTTTATTTTAAAAATCAAACTACTGATTCTCAGAATTCAATCCCCTCAAAATAACCGACCTTAAACGTTCTTCATTTTTATCGCCCCAATTTCCCAATGTAGAAATTACGGGAATTAAGGTTTCTCCAAATTCCGTTAAACTGTACTCCACTTTTGGTGGTACAACAGGATAAATTTTCTTGGTAATCAATTCGTGGTCTTCCAATTCTTTCAATTGAATATTTAAAACTCGTCTTGTCGCATCGGGAATTTTTCGCTGAAGTTCACTCGGGCGTTGATGTCCTTGGTTGATAAACCACAGTAAACGGATTTTCCATTTTCCATAAAGCACTTCGCCAATCAAATCTAACCCACAATTCAGGTTTGGTAAAATCTTTCTTTCATACATAAGACAAATGTAAACCTATGTTCCAAATTGTACAATAGGGGAAAAATTTATCCCTATCCGAATCGTAATTCCGTACTTGTCTAAACTGTTTTTATGCTTCAATTTTGCCCTATAAATAATTATTAAAAATGGAACAATTTAATTTCAACAACGAATTATCTGGCAAAATTGCCTTAGTAACTGGTGGAACAAAAGGAGCAGGAAAAGCAATAGCAGAAAGGCTTTTACAAGCTGGCGCAACCGTAATTATTACCGCGAGAAATGCGCCTGAAGCAACCAACGAAAAACTATATTTCATTTCGGCAGATTTAAGTAAAGCAGAAGGAACGCAAAAAGTAATCGACGAAGTGTTATCGACTTACGGGAGGTTGGATATTCTTGTGAACAACCTTGGTTCTTCGTCAACACCTGCAGGTGGATTTAGCGTATTGTCTGATGAAGATTGGGAATCGACTTTACAGGCTAATTTGCTGGCTCCTGTAAGATTAGACAGAGGATTTTTACCGCAAATGATTGAACGAAAAAATGGTGTAATTATTCACATTGCTTCCATCCAAGGGAAATTGCCTTTGTACGACTCTACTTTGCCGTATGCATCTGCAAAAGCAGGGTTGAGAAACTATAGTAAAAGTTTATCTAATGAAGTTTCGCCTAAAGGTGTCCGCGTGCTGACTGTTTCGCCAGGATGGATTAATACAACAGCTTCGAAAGCCTTTTTGGATGAGATTGCGAGAAATGCAAACAGTACTGTAGAAGAAGCACAGCAAAGTGTTATGAATGCATTGGGAGGAATACCGTTTGGAAAACCTGCTGAGCCAGAAGATGTTGCCGAACTCGTAGGATTTTTGGTTTCACCAAGAGCCAATTATTTGACAGGGACAGAATATATAATTGATGGAGGAACAGTTCCGACCATTTAATAATCTTAAAAATATAAAAAATGAATTTACCAACAGTAGTTACCAAATTAATTGAAACACAAAACAATTTTGACAGCGCTTCTTACGCAACGTGTTTTACCGAAACAGCCGTAGTTTTTGACGAAGGAAAAACGCACAACGGAAGAAAAGAAATTGAAAATTGGATAGAAAAAGCCAATAAAGAATATCAGGCAACAATGAAACCTCTTGAATATTCCGAAACTGAACATACATTGAAAACTGAAGTTTCCGGAACATTTCCCGGAAGTCCGATTACATTGACTTATCATTACGAATTTGAAGACGGGTTAATTCAATCTTTGAAAATCGTTTAAAATCAACACCTTAGATTTGTAAAATAAGGCTAAAGTTTGAACTTCAGCCTTTTATTATGGTTTACTGATTCCTAAATTTTCATTGATATAAAGATTCGGGTAAATCAGCAATTTAGAAACAAAATCAGCAATACTTTTTCTGGAAATTGCAGAACCCGTTTCAGGCGTACCTTTTTTGGTTAAAGTATAATCAATTTCATCAGCATTCGTAAACCAATCTGGTCTTAAAATCGTATAATCTAAACCTGAATATTCAATCACATCTGCCAATTTTCTGTAAGGAACCAAAACGGGTTTCAAAGGCTGGTCGTAAATTCCGATTGAACTGATAGCGATGATTCTTTTCACGCCTTCTTCCTGCATTGCTTTTACGATATTTTTGGACATCAATTCGAGATTTCCTTCAAGATTTACATAAACAATATCCTGATTGGCTACTGCATTTTTAATATCATCAAAATTCAAAGCGTCGCCTTCAATAATTTTGCAACCTTCTGAAAGTTCTGTTGAAATTCTGTTTCTGTTTCTTAAAAATAAAGTAAGTTCTATGTTATCTAAATTTTTAGAAGCTTCAATTACATATTGCGCCAAACTTCCCGAAGCGCCGATTATCAATACTTTTTTCATAATTAATTAGATTTATTTTACTTTTAAATAAAAATCTGCGGAAAACATTTTCTCCGCAGATTCACACTACTATTTTTTAAATTGATTGAGCAACTATTTCCCAACTCTCGCTTGCAAAGAAGCCGGATAACGCTCGCCAACAATCTGAATTTGTTTTAAAGCCAAATTGATTCTGTTTAATTCTTCTTCATTCAAATGAACATTCACAGCGCCAACATTTTCTTCCAAACGATGAATTTTTGTCGTCCCAGGAATCGGAGCGATGTAAGATTTCTGAGCCAACAACCAACTCAAAGCAACCTGCGCCGATGAAGCGTTATTTTCAATAGCAACCGCTTTTACCAAATCAACCAACTCCTGATTGGCTTTTCTGTTTTCTTCGGAAAATCTTGGAACAATATTTCTGAAATCATTTGCATCAAATTTTGTCTCAGCATTGATTGCTCCCGTCAAAAAGCCTTTCCCAAGCGGACTGAATGGAACAAAACCAATATTTAATTCTTCTAACAATGGTAAAATTTCATTTTCCGGTTCACGCCAAAACATCGAATATTCGCTTTGAAGTGCCGTTACAGGCAAAACTGCGTGTGCTTTTCTAATGCTTTCCACACCGGCTTCGCTCATTCCGAAATGTTTTACTTTTCCTTCAGCAATCAAATCTTTCACTGTTCCTGCAACATCTTCCATTGGCACATTCGGGTCAACTCTGTGTTGATACAACAAATCGATAACATCAGTTTGAAGATATTTTAAAGAGTTTTCTACAACTTGACGAATTCTTTCCGGACGACTGTCAACACCTTTTGTAGCATCACCATCTGGAAATCCGAATTTCGTAGCCAAAACCACTTTATCTCTGAAAGATTTTACGGCTTTTCCAAGAAATTGCTCATTCAAACCTTGACTGTAAGCTTCTGCCGTATCGAAAAATGTGATTCCTAAATCGTATGCTTTTTGAATTAATGCGATTGCATCGGCTTCACTGGTAGCAGGACCATAACCGAAAGTCAATCCCATACAACCTAATCCTAATTCGGAAACTTCTAAATTTTGTCCTAAAGTTCTTGTTTTCATATTTTTTGTATTAAGTATTATGTACAATGTAAAAAGTAAGATGTTCAAATTATCTATTTTTCACATTACAAATGTCCGATGATTGTTGAAAGCATTTGTTATACGAATTACTGCTTCTCTTACCATTTTTACAGATTAGATGTTTATGCTTTGTTTAAAAATGAATGTGATGAATAATAAAACAACCGAAATAGAGAGAATATCTTTTGAAACCGAATCTCGCAGCCCGACTTGAGTGGAGCTCTTTTTGCAAATTTAAGCGATGGGAAAGCTTTGGAAAATTTGCAAAAAAGCGGGAACGGAAGGCGGAAAAGCTGCCATAAAATAATTTAAAATCGCTATTCGACGCAGTCAAAAGCTGCCATAAAAAATAAATTCTTACAACATTTCCATCAAATCCTGCTTCGATAATTTTTTGAAAACCGAATTGTCTGTCGTAATTAAATCGTTCGCTAATTCTTTTTTTGATTGCTGAAGTTTCATAATTTTTTCTTCAACCGTGTTGGGACAAATCAACCGTACGGCAATGACGTTTTTCTTTTGTCCGATGCGGTAACAGCGGTCGATGGCCTGATTTTCCACGGCGGGATTCCACCACGGGTCAACGAGGTAGACGTAATCGGCTTCTGTTAAATTCAAACCTGTCCCACCGGCTTTTAGGCTGATTAAAAACACACGAACTTGTTCATTTTCCTGAAATTTATTGACTTTTTCGGCTCTTTTTTTTGTCTGTCCGGTAAGATATTCAAACTGGATATTCCTTTTTTGAAGTTCTTCTTTTATCAAATCAAGCATTGAAACAAACTGTGAAAAAACCAAAATCTTGTGTTGAGAAGATTTGTTTTCAATCTGCTCCATCAGAACTTCAATTTTTGCCGAACTGTCGCCAAATTGTTCTTCGTCTTTTAATAGTGCCGGAGAATCGCAGATTTGTCTGAGCTTCGTCAATCCCGTCAAAACGTGCATACTGTTTTTGGCGATTTCGTGCTCGTCTTTTGCCGAAATATATTCCCGCAATTCCTTTTCGTAAGCATTATAAATCCGCCTTTGCTCCTCTCCCATTTCGCAATAAATAACCATTTCCGTTTTGTCGGGAAGTTCTTTTGCAACCTGTTTTTTGGTTCTTCTTAGGATAAAAGGTTTTATTTTTTGCTGTAAATCTGTCGCCCGTTTTGTATTTTCAAATTTATCAATCGGGATGGAATAAATATCTCTGAAATATTGTTTACTTCCCAGCAATCCAGGAATGGCAAAGGAAAGTTGCCCATAGATATCGAACGTATTATTTTCAATCGGAGTTCCTGTTAAGACGACTTTATTTCTCGATTTCAACAATCTTGCAGCTCTGTAGCGTTCAGAATTTGGATTTTTGATGGCTTGAGATTCGTCTAAAAAGACATAATTAAAATGAAAATCCTTCAAAAATTGAATATCGGAAAGCAGCATTCCGTAAGTGGTAAGCACAATTTCGTGACCTGCAAAATGAAGGGTATTTTTAATTCTGTTGGCACCGTAATGCGTCAAAATTTTAATTGAAGGCGCAAATTTTTCTACTTCAGCCTGCCAATTGAAAAGCAAGGAAGTCGGCACCACCACTAGATTGGTATTTTGGGAATGCTTTTTATTTTGAGAAAGGATGAATGCTATGATTTGAAGCGTTTTTCCGAGTCCCATATCGTCGGCAAGACAACTTCCAAAATTGAAATCGTCGAGATAATTCAGCCAGTCGAGTCCTTGTTTTTGATAATCCCGAAGCGTTGCATTCAATTCTGCAGGAACTTCGGTCTCGGGAATGTTTTGATTTTCAGATAACGCTTTGTTGTACGTTTCGATTTCTTCACTGACTTCTTTGCTTAAAACGTTCTCATCAAAGAGGTTTTTAATTTCAGAAAAATTGCTTTTAGGCAATCTCAAAAGTTCATCATAAATCTCTCCGGAATCGAAATAAAGGTTGAGTTTTTTCATCCATTCTTCGGGCAAAATTCCGTTCGTTCCATCGTCTAATTGTACAAATTTGCTTTTGTTTCGGATAGATTTATGCAACTGTTTCAGTGATGCTTTTTGATTTCCGAATTTCACATCAATTTCTGTATTAAACCAATTGATTCCGCTGACAACAACTATGGAAACGACAGCTTTGTTGGCGTTGAGCTTGTTCTTTTTTAATTCATTAAAACCTAAAATAACAATGCCTTCATTCCGCCATTTTTCAAAAGCTTCTAAAAACCAATTTTCGTCCAGAAACTTCTCTTTGTGCAGATAAAAATATTCGTATTGCTCGATTTGTTCGGCAAATTCCGAATGCTGCTGCATAATGGTCGCCGTAAACTTTATCTCTTCTTTGTCGTCTCTTTCTACCTGAAAAATATTGCCGTTTTGGTCGGTATCAAATATCTGTTTCCTCGAAAAAACAGGAATTTCCACATTGCCATATTTCATCACCGGCGTTATCGAAATATACTCATTCTGGTCTGCTAAATAAATGATTTTTTCGACCTTTTCGTCAAAGGATTTCTCAGCTAATTGCTTTTGGGTAGCGGGTTGTATGTAGGCGTAGCTAATCTTGATTTGCTTTTCTAAATTGGCCAGAATGTTTTGTTTAAATTCCTCAAATTTGGATGAATGAACCAGCAAAATTTCTCTGTTCGATTTAAAAAACTCCAATACCCGAAGCATATCAAGATTGGTCACCAGATGCAAAGTTTTGTCGTGAAAAAGGAAATAATTAAACTGAATTTTAATATTTTTAAACGACTGCAAAACGTCATTTAGCCAAAGTCCGCCCGTGATTTCGAAGAAAGGTTCTTTTTTGAAAACAGAAAGTTCAATATCCAAATTCAATGATTTTAAATCAACCGAAACGATGGATTTTGCGGAAACATTCTCTGAAATATCTTTGTCGTGATAAAATGTTGGCAATCGTAATGGATTTTTCACCATCATTTTTAAAGCTTCGAGGTCGGCATCATTCTTTTCGTCGGTTTGATTATTCTCAAATTTCAAAACAGCCGTATAGAATTTTGCTTCATCGATGGTTTCGGCTTTCCAAATCAGATTTGAAGGGTCAATCGCCGTTATTGGATTTTTAATTTTTCCGGATTGTGTGGTTTCTGCTTCAAAAAGTTCAATGCCAAATCGGTCGTAATATTTATTTTTTTTAATGACCAAAAACATTTTTTTTGACGGATTCTGAACTTTGATTTCGTGAAAATGATTGTTTTTTTTTGGCAGTAATTTCTGCTGCAGTTCGTCAGAATTGAGCTTAATTAATTCTTTAATTCTAGGCTCGATTTTTAAAGAATTGTGAATGTGTTCCAATTGAAAATATTCATCAAGATTAGGTTCATTTTCTAAACCATAATCTTTTGCAAAGTCTTCCAATTTCTTTCGTCGAAGCTTTTCATCAAAGAAAATTCGTAAATCCTGTCGTTCAATAATCGTGTACAAAACCTGAGCTTGATGTCTGCACATTTTTGTTTTTGGAGCATTACACGGACATTCTAAAATAAGCGAACTACCAATAAAATTGACCGCAACGCTGGGAAAATCAATATTAGATAAAGGCTTATAAAACACACCTGCATTGATTTCAATAAAATAAGGCTGAATATCTTTTAAATTTTCCCTGTCAATATCAATCCTCTCTGAGCAATACTTTTGAATATCAAAAATCGAAAAACCTGAGAAGTTGATGTTTTTGAAGATGTATTGATTTCTAAGTTCCTGCATTATTTTTTTCGAAGTTGATATTTAGATGAGTTCAGATTTTTTTGATGCTTATTTAAAGTCAATAAGTCCATTTAATAAAGGAAATCCAGAACTTTAAGATGAGCTAAATTACTAAAAAAATGCGGAGTTTTTTGTTACAATTTTCAGGAATTAGAATATTCAAATTAAGGAAGTCTTTCAATTAAAATAATTATCTCGTATCTTTGATTTTTACAAGCAAAATGAGTTCGATTACCATCAAAGAATTTTATCAGGATATTTTGGGAGACACTTGTCCAGACATCAATCAATTCCTTACTGAAAACATCAATAAGGATATTGGTCATTTCAATGTTTTTGATATTTCTGAAATCTACAGAACCTGCAAATCGAAGACCGAAATGCCCTACAACAGGAGAACTTATTATAAAATAAGTCTCATAAACGGCAAGAATAAAGTGGAATACGCTGATAAAACCATTGAGATTGAAGATTGCGCCGTTCTTTTTGCTTCTCCGAAAATCCCTTACAATTACACACATCAATGCACGGAGCAATCGGGGCATTTTTGTGTTTTCACCAAAGATTTCTTACCAACTTCGAAGATTGGATTGGAACTCGACCTTCTTCCGGTTTTCTCGCCTCAGAGCGATTTTATCTTTCAAATCTCGACAGAACAGTTTCATCAATTCGAAGCAATATTTTTGAAAATGCACGAAGAAATCAAGTCTGATTATGTTTATAAATATGATTTGCTGAGAAATTATGTGATGGAATTGATACATTTTGGTCAGAAATTACAACCGATTTTACCCGTCGAAAATAACAAAACTGCTGCTTCCAGAACCACAACCTTGTTCATTGAACTATTAGAAAGACAATTTCCAATTGAAAATATCAGCCAATTGTTACAACTAAAGACTCCGGCAGATTTTGCAGGAATATTAGGCGTTCACGTGAATCATCTCAACAGAGTTTTGAAAGAAACAACCGGAAAAACAACCGGCGAAATCATCGGAAGCCGAATTTTTCAAGAAGCTAAAATATTATTGACCCAAACGCAATGGAATGTTTCGGAAATCGCTTTCACATTGGGTTTTGAAGAAGTTGCTCATTTTTCTAACTTCTTCAAGAAACACAGCAAGCAATCGCCACAACATTACCGAGAATTATCGATTGTTTGATTTTCACAAACATTCATTTGATTTATACAAACACACTGATTTGCTAATTTTCCAACTTTGTACCATTAAATAAAACAATAAAAAAATGGCAAGTAAAATAGCATTAGTAACAGGCGGAAGCCGTGGATTGGGTAAAGATTCAGCTTTACAATTGGCAAAAAGAGGTTTCGATGTCATCTTGACTTATCAAACAAAAAAAGAGTTTGCAGATGAAGTGGTAAAAGAAATCGAAAGCATCGGACAAAAAGCGTTTGCTTTACCTTTGGATATTTCCACCACTGCAGGTTTTGACCAGTTTGCAACTGAAGTGAAAAATGTTTTGGATACTCAGTTTGCTTCTGCAAAATTGGATGCTTTGGTCAACAACGCCGGAATAGGAATCAATCAAAGTTTTGAAACGACGACTGAAGAAATTTTGGATTCAATGACGAACATCCATTTCAAAGGTCCTTATTTCTTAACTCAAAAATTATTATCATTATTGAATGACGGAAGCAGTGTTGTAAACACTTCTTCTGGATTGGCAAGATTCTCATTTGCTGGATATTCCGCTTATGGTGCGATGAAAGCGGCAATCGATTCTTTGTCAAGATATCAGGCTTTGGAATTGGGAAGCAGAAAAATCCGAGTGAATTCTATTGCTCCGGGTGCGATTGAAACTGATTTCGGTGGCGGAGTTGTGCGTGATGTTGCAGACTTAAACAATCATATCTCTTCTGAAACAGCTTTGGGAAGAGTTGGTTTGCCGGATGATATCGGAAGTGTGGTTGCATTCCTTTGTTCGGATGATTCTAAATGGATTAATGCCCAGAGAATTGAGGTTTCCGGAGGTTTTAAAATCTAATTGATGGATTTTTTCTCACTGATTTTACAGATTGAGCAAATTTTTAATTTTCATTTGTCAAATTGAAGTAATTTGTGAGAAATAAAATCTTATTCTGAGTTGATTTAAGTTTTAAAAATCAGGCTAAAATTTATAAAAAAGCCCGTTCGACGAGTTGTTGAGCGGGCTTTTTGCGTAAGGGATAGTAGCGGCATCCTTTTTTGTTATTGCGATTGCTGAAAAGTTCTATTGATTGCCCCACTTCGTTCGCAATAACAAAAAAGATATAGCGGATAGCCCGACCCGTTTGCATTTTTTGCCTTGTTGAAAGATTCTTCGACAGGCTCAGAATGACAGGCAAAAATACAAAGGGATACGCCCAAATTATCATCAAGAAACACCTAAAAATGATACGGATTACGGATTCTCTTACCATTATTACTGATTAGCGTAAAGGAATGATGATTAGCGGGTTAGATTGTTTAATTTTGCTTTGTAAAATGATTGTGCGATGAATGAAACCCTATTTTTTAACAGTGTGAGCGATTACAACACGTCTTGTGGTGCGGAAACGACGCATCCGCTGGTAAGTATTTTGGATTTGTCGAAATGTCCGCCACGCCAATGGAAAGCCGGAACGACGGTAAAAATGAATTTTGGTGTATATGGAATTTTCCTGAAAGATGTGGTTTGTGGAGACATCCGCTACGGTCGTGATTATTACGATTATCAGGAAGGAACGCTGGTTTTTGTGGGTCCCGGACAGGCTTGGAATGTGGAATATGAGACGTCTAATTATCAGCCTCAAGGTCACGTTTTGATTTTTCATCCAGATTTGATTCACGGAACTTCGCTGGGGAAAATTATTCAGGATTATGGATTTTTTTCGTATCAGATGAACGAAGCTTTGCATCTTTCTGAGAAGGAAAGGCAGGTTGTGCTGGATTGTTTTGCGAATATTGAATTTGAGTTACGACAAACTATTGATAAGCACAGCAAGAAGTTAATTACTTCGAATATCGAGTTGTTTCTGAACTATTGCGACCGTTTTTATGACCGTCAATTTATTACTCGAGATAATGTTAACAAAGGTGTTCTGGAACGTTTTGAAGTTTTGCTGAATGATTATTTTTCTTCTGACAAACCTCAGAATATTGGTTTTCCGTCGGTAAGTTATTGCGCGGATGAGCTGAGTCTGTCTCCGAATTATTTTGGTGATTTGGTGAAGAAAGAAACGGGAAAATCTGCTCAGGAATATATTCAGCAAAAGTTGATTGATATTGCGAAAGAACGGATTTTTGATGTTGAAAAATCGATTAGTCAAGTGGCTTATGATTTGGGATTCAAATATCCTCAGCATTTTACAAGGTTGTTTAAGCAGAAGGTTGGGGTGAGCCCGAATGAGTATAGGAATTTGAATTGATTGATAAATAATGAAAAGGCTGCTTCACTTCTGAAACAGCCTTTCTTTTTATATTTAATTTTATTTCCAAACTTTCAAATCATACGCAGCCTGCCAAAATTGAAACTCCAGTTTGGAAGCTGTGATAAAAGCTTCATTCATTCGGGTTCTTATTTCGGGAGTTGTGTTTTCGGCGGCTTTGTTGCAAATCTCGATGGCAGCTTTAACGGCAACGGCAAAATCTTCTCCGCCGTAAGTTTCTATCCAGCTTTGGTAAGGATTTTCTGAAGTTTTTTCAAGATTAAAAATATAGTCTCCGACTTCCTTATAAATCCAGAAACAAGGTAAAGTCGCTGCCAAAGCCACTTCAACAGGTTCAAAAGCTGCTGTACTTCTCAAAAAATGAATGTAATGATGACAGACAGGTTCTAAAATCCCTTTGTCTGAAATCTCAAATTCTTTAAAATAAGATTCGTGCAAAGCGTTTTCCACAACAATAGCATTTTCGGCAAATCTCATATATGCCAAAGCGTCTTCAATCTGATGCGCTTTACTGCCTATTAAAGCTAGAGTTCTTCCAAAATGTTCCAGATACAAAGAATCCTGAGCAATATAAAACTGAAATTTCTTTTTATCTAAAGTTCCATCGGATAATTCCTTAATAAAAGGCATTTCAATGATGTCGTTGTAAATATTTTCAATTGATTTCCAAGCGTTTTCAGACCAATTCATTTTTTATCAATTTTTGAGGATTAAAAAAGTGATTCAGAGGGCCGTTTCCTTTTCCGGTTTGGACATCACTACCGTGATAAATGGCTTTCGAAACATAGTTTTGAGCAAAAGCCACAGCTTTATCCATAGATTTTCCTTGTGCAATAAAAGAAGCAATCGCTGATGATAATGTACAACCCGAACCGTGGGTATTTTTTGTATTTAATTTTAAAGATTCAAAAGTTCGAAAATCATCATTATAACTATAAAATAAAGAGGTTATCTTTTTGGTTGTTTGATGACCACCTTTAAGTAAAATATGCTTACAACCTAACTTTTTGATGTTTTCTCCGGCAATTTTCATATCGTCTAACGTTTTCACTTCCATATTGGCTAAAATAGAAGCTTCATCCATATTAGGTGTGATAATATCTGAAATAGGGAATAGTTTTTTGATAATTGTCTGAATGGTTTCTTCCTCAATCAGCCGATGTCCGCTTGTTGCAACCATTACAGGGTCAAAAACTATCGGTACTTTTTTATATTTAGCCAAAGTTTTCACAATGGTTTCAACCAATTCTGGCGTGTGAACCATTCCGATTTTGATGGCATCAGGAAAAATGTCGTCTAAAATTGATTCAATCTGTTCTGAAACTGCCTGAACAGGAATCGGAAAAATATTTCGAACGCCCATCGTATTCTGCACAGGCAAAGCCGTTAAAACCGAAGTTGCATAACATCCCAAAGCTGAAATCGTTTTTATATCAGCCTGAATTCCTGCACCTCCACTTCCGTCAAAACCTGCAATCGTGAGAACTGATGGATATTTGTATTTTGTCATTTTAAGATTTCGTTTTTTAAATTAAAAGCTGCTTTTTGAGGATTTTCGGCACTGCATATTTCTGAAACTACGGCGATACAATTCGCTCCCGCATCCATCACAGCTCTGGCATTTTTTAAATTGACATTTCCGATAGCAACCAAAGGTTTTCCTGTCAGTTTTCTGATTTTCATTAAACCTTCCAATCCCCATTCTGTAACAGTATCGGTTTTAGTATCTGTTCTGAAAACCGGACTGATTCCTAAATAATCCGAAATAATCGTTTCTTGATTTTCAAGTTGCTCCAAATACTCAATCGAATATCCAATCATCTTATTTTGAAATGAATTTTCTCTCAGAACAGTTGGCTGAGTATCATTATTACCAACGTGAATTCCAAAAGCGTCAACTTCTTTGGCTACAAAAATATTATCATTAACGATTAAAGGAATTCCATATTTTTCAGTAATTTCTTTCAGACGAATTGCTTTTTCCAGAAAATCTTGGTCAGAAGAGTTTTTCTCCCGTAATTGGATGATGTCTACTCCACCCAAAATTGATTGTTCAGCAACATTCAAAAAGTTTTTTCCTTTGCAATCAGCTTCAGAAATGACAAGATATAACTGATAAGGAAAAGAATGAATCAAACTCATTTCTTAGAAACTTTTACGTTTTCAGAAAATTCCTGTTCAGAAATATTGTAAAGCTTATCTAAAATATTCATTTGAAGACTTCCTGGTCCGTTTGAAATCTTTTCTGCCAATTCTCCGGCAATTCCTAAAAGAGACATTGCGGCAACGGTAGATTCAGTTTTATTTTCAGAAATTGCAGCAAAAGCTCCAACAATAGCTGAAGCCGAACAACCCAAACCTGTTACTTTAGTCATTAACGGATGTCCATTTTCAATAAAATAAGTTTCTTTATCATCAATAATAATATCCGTTGCGCCCGAAATACAGACCACAGATTGATAGTTTTCAACAAGATATTTTGCGGCATTAATTGCTTCATTGCTTTCTACAGTACTGTCAACTCCTTTTGTTGCAGTTTTATTGGCTTTAGCTAAAGCGATGATTTCCGAGGCATTTCCTCTGATAATATTTGGTTTGAGTTGTAAAAGCTTAGCCAAAACCTCATCTCTGAAAGAAGTCGCACCTGCTCCAACTGGGTCAAGAATCCAAGTTTTATTTGTGCGATGAGCTTCTTCTGCAGTAATCAACATTGATTCAGACCAATATTCATCGAGTGTTCCGATATTGATAACCACAGCATTTGAAATGGCGACCATTTCTTTGATTTCAGATTTTGCGTGAGCCATAATCGGTGAAGCTCCGACTGCCAGAAGTGCATTGGCAGTGTTATTCATAACCACAAAATTGGTAATATTATGAACAAGTGGCGATTGATTTTTTACGGATTGAATGTAACTCCAAAGGTTGTTTTCCATTGACTTTTTGATTTAAAATAGCTTTAGGAAAACAAATAGAATAAGAAAGAAAACATCAAAAGATGGATTCCTGCTTTTCCCTACGTCGATGTGAGTCGTATCAGGTTCAAAGGGACTCTCTCAATTCTTTTCAGAATACCCCTAAAGCTTGAAACAAATATACAAATGTTTTGGAGTTTTTAGCATCGAATATTTTGTTCAATTTTCATTAATTCACAAATAGCACATTATTTGTAATTATTTAGAAAATTTACAAATCATCAAAAATAAAATATTATGTCAACACAAAATCTCACACACCTAGAAGCAATTAAAAAAATCAAGGAATTGTCGGAAAAAGCTAAAATCTGTATGTTCTGTACAGAACTCGACAGATTACCAGTAAACTCCCGACCAATGGGCTTGCAGGAAACTGATGACAGCGGTAACCTATGGTTCATCAGCAGTGCGACTAGCAACAAGAATTTTGAAATCAAGGAAGACAGACGTGTTCAGCTTTTCTTTATGAACAACAATGACTCAGAATATCTTTCGGTTTACGGCGAAGCTTCCATCTACAAGGACAAATCCACGATTGAAGACAAATGGTCGCCAATGGCAAATGCTTGGTTCGACGGAAAAGATGACCCCAATGTATCCATCATCCGAGTGGAACCAAAAGAAACTTATTATTGGGATACAAAAGCCGGAAAATTAGTAAGTCTTTTGAGTTTTGCAGCAGCTGCAATCAGCGGAAGTAAAACCGATAATTCTGACGGAGTTGAAGGAACCGCAACGATTTAAAATCAAAAATTTAAATCATATAAAATCTCCAGTAAAATTTTGCTGGAGATTTTTTTGAAATTAAAACTTGTTTTCAAGACAAATAATATTTGTTCCTTTGTAAAACAAACCGATTAGTATTTTATGAAAAAGTCTCAGGAAACCCGTTTGAATATTCTTCAGAAAGCATTTGATTTAATTTACAAAAATGGCTATCAAACTACAAGTGTGGACGAAATCATTGCGACAACCCAAGTAACCAAGGGCGCTTTCTATTATCATTTTAAAACGAAAGATGAAATGGGTTTGGCGATTCTGAACGAGTTGATGATTCCCAACTTCAAAAATAATTTTATCAAATCTTTTGAAAATGACGGGAATCCGCTGGACACGATTTACAATTTACTGCATTATTTACTGATGGAAAATGAAGATTTAAAGATAGAATACGGTTGTCCGGCCTCCAATTTCACTCAAGAAATGGCTCCGTGGAATGTTGAATTTACAAAAGCATTAAATACGCTTTCCTTAGATTGGGAAAAAACAATGATTGATGCGATTGAAAAAGCAAAAGAAAATGGAATTATCAAAACTGGTGTTTCTGCTAAAGAAGTGGCTGTTTTTGTGATGTCGGGTTATTGGGGTGTTAGAAATTTAGGAAAATTAGAAAATTCAAAATCGATGTATCTTATTTATTTAAAGGGACTTAAGTCTTATTTTGAAACGCTTAAATAATTTTTCCACTAAAAACATACTAATTAGTATGTTTTTTATTTACTTTTGCTTCATCAAAATAATTGATGATGTTTCAAACGCTTACATTTCTACATTCCATTGTTCGTTGGCTGGTTTTATTGAGTTTACTCTACTCTATTTTCAGAGCTTGCAAAGGCTATTTTCAACAAAAAGAATTTACAAAAACAGATAATTCAGTAAGACATTGGACGGCAACAATTGCTCATATTCAATTGGTTTTGGGAATTACACTGTATTCTCAAAGTCCGATCATCAAATATTTTTGGACTCATTTCAATGAAGCCAAAGAATCTTTTGATCTTCTGTTTTTCGGATTGATTCACATTTTTCTGATGTTGTTTTCCATTATTTTAATCACAATTGGTTCAGCCATTTCCAGGAGAAAAACGACTGATAAAGAAAAGTTCAAGACAATGCTGATTTACTTTTCAATAGCGTTACTCCTAATTTTTATTGCGATTCCCTGGCCATTTTCTCCGCTTGCTAACAGACCTTATTTCAGATAATTATGATAAATTTATTTAAAACTAAAATCGGACGTTTGAGAATCATCGCGATTCTTGAAGGAATTTCATTATTAACCTTAATATTCATCGCCGTTCCAATGAAATACGGATTTGATAATCCAGCTTTGGTAAAAATGATGGGACCTATTCACGGTTCATTATTTCTGCTGTTTTTATTCAATACCTTAAGTGTTGGTGTTGAACAAAACTGGAAATTCAAAGATGTAACCTGGAAAGTACTTTTGGCGTGTATTATCCCGTTTGGAACATTTTATATTGACAAAAAAATCCTGAGTAAACTATGAAGAATTTCTTGATTTTCTGTGGCGTAATCCTATTGATTTACGTTGTTTACAGAGTTTATAAATATCAGACTTTAGACGATGGTTTAGATAAATTAATTAAAAACGGCGCCATCATTCTCGATGTAAGAACAGAAAAAGAGTTTAAAACCGGACATATTTCAGGTTCACAAAATATTTCTTTAGGCGAAATCAGAGAAAGATATATTGAACTTGACAAAAATAAAACCTACATCACAGTTTGTTCCCACGGTTTAAGAAGCGTAAAAGTCGAACATATTTTAAAAGAAAAAGGTTTCAAAAAAGTTTATAACGGCGGAGCTTGGAGTGATTTGCAGAAAAGTCTGAATTTAAAATAATTTGGTCAGTTTTTTGAATATTCAGAAATAACCAATTATTATTCTCTTGAAACTCATCACATTCACAAACAAAGGCATTTATTGTCCGCAAGGAAAATTTTACATTGACCCGTGGCGACCGGTTGATTTGGCGGTCATTACGCACGGTCACGCCGACCACGCCCGTTGGGGAATGAAAAAATACCTTTGTCATCATTTCACAAAACCGATTTTAAAGAAGAGAATTGCTGAAGATATCGAGTGCCAGACTTTGCAATATGGCGAAGTTCTCAATATCAACGGTGTCAAACTTTCGCTTCATCCTGCAGGTCACATTATCGGTTCGGCGCAGATTCGGTTGGAATATAAAGGTTATGTAAGTGTAGTTTCTGGAGATTATAAAGTTCAAGATGATGGTTTGAGTACGCCTTTTGAGTTGGTAAAATGCAACGAATTTGTTACAGAAAGTACATTTGGACTTCCCATTTACAATTGGCTCGAAGTTCCGGATTTAAATAAGAGATTGCAGAATTGGGTTCTTAGAAATCAGGAAAATCAAAAAACTTCCGTTTTTATCGGATATTCTTTGGGTAAAGCACAGCGGATTATGAAAGCCGTTGAAGGAATGGGAAAAATCCACGTTCACTACTCGATTGGAAAATTAAACAAAGCCTTTGAAGAAGTCGGAATTGTACTTCCCGATTATGAAGTTCCCGATTTCAGAGAAAGCATCAAACACGTTGCCGGCGATATTGTCATTGTTCCGCCAGCTTTGGTGGATAGTAATGTCATCAAGAAAATTCCCGATGCGGCGACAGCGATTTGTTCTGGCTGGATGCAGGTTCGGGGTGCCAGAAGATGGCGAAGTATGGATGCCGGTTTTCCGATGAGCGACCACGCAGATTGGAAAGGTTTGCTGGAAGCTGTGAAAGCAACGGAAGCAGAAATTGTTCACGTCACTCACGGACAGACCGAAGTTTTTTCGAAATATTTAAACGAAATCGGAATTAAATCTGACGTCGTGGAAACACTTTACGGAGACGATGATGAAGAGGTAACTGAAAAAGAAACCATCGAAAATTCTGACGTATGAAAAATTTCGCAGAACTCATCAACGCTCTCGAAAGCACCAATAAAACCAATGCTAAAATTGATGCAATCATCGATTATCTGGAACGTGCACCGGATGATGACAAACTTTGGTTTATCGCTTTATTTACAGGCAAAAGACCGAAGCGTAACGTGAACACTAATTATATGAAAGAATGGGCGTTGGAGATTACACAATTGCCTTTTTGGCTGTTTCAGGAAAGTTATTCTTCGGTGGGAGATTTAGGCGAAACGTTGTCATTGATTCTTCCGCCACCGACCGAAAAAATCGAGAAATCTTTGTCTGAATGGATGAATGAAATTGTCGGTTTAAAAAATAAATCTGACGCAGAAAAGAAAGAATTCGTTTTGAATTCTTGGAACGGTTTGGATTACACGGAACGATTGATTTTCAATAAATTATTGGGTGGAAGTTTCAGAATCGGCGTTTCAGATAAAACTTTGATTAATGCTTTGACAAAATTTTCCGGACAGGAAGCGAGTACACTGATGCACAGTTTGATGGGAAAATGGCAACCTGACGAAGTGTCTTTCAAAGAGCTGATTTCTGCAGAAAATATCAATCCTGATAATTCAAAACCCTACCCTTTTTGTTTGGCTTATGCGCTCGAAAAAGATTTGGAAGAACTCGGAACTCCCGATGAATGGCTGATTGAATACAAATGGGACGGAATTCGTGGGCAAATTATCCGAAGAAATGATGAAGTTTTCATTTGGTCTCGTGGAGAAGAATTGATTACCGAACAGTTTCCTGAAATTAAAGAAGTTGTTCAAAAAATGAAGGGAAATTTTGTAATTGATGGCGAAATTCTCGCAGTAAAAGACGATAAAGTTTTAAATTTTAATGAATTACAAAAACGTTTGAACAGAAAGACTTTAACCAAGAAAATGCTTTCTGAAATTCCGATTCAGGTTTTTGCGTATGATTTGTTGGAATTGGAAGGAACAGATTTGCGGGAAAAACCAATCTCTGCAAGACGTGCAATGCTGGAAGAATTATTATTAAATGAAAATCCCGAAAATATCAAAATTTCTCAAGCTATTGATTTTGAAAATTGGGAAGATTTAAATCAAATCAGAGAAAATTCAAGAGAAATCAACAGTGAAGGTCTGATGCTGAAACAGAAAAATTCTCACTATCATTCCGGCAGAAAAAAAGGTGATTGGTGGAAATGGAAAATCAATCCGTTGACGATTGACGCTGTTCTGATTTATGCCCAAAAAGGAAGCGGAAGACGGAGCGCATATTACACCGATTATACTTTTGCTGTGAAAAACGAAGATAAATTAGTCACAATTGCTAAAGCTTATTCCGGATTGACCGACAAAGAAATAATGGAAGTCAGCAAGTTTGTTAACAAAAATGCGATAGAGAAATTTGGTCCTGTTCGAACTGTAAAACCTGAATTGGTTTTCGAAATTGCGTTTGAAGGAATCGGCTTTAGTAACCGTCACAAAAGTGGTGTTGCATTGCGTTTTCCAAGGATTTTAAGATGGCGAAAAGATAAAACGGTGGATGAAATTGATCATATTGAAGAGATTAAAAAATTGATACAATAGCGCTTCGACTCCGCTCAGCGTGACAATTCTAATACTAAATGTTTTTAGCGATGTCAGTCTGAGCGGAGTCGAAGATTTTGTAATTTATAAAATATATTTATTTGAACCAATTTGAAAATACAGAAGGCTTTAAAATCATTCAAAACTGGATGATGGAAAAATCGATTTCTCCTTTCAAATTTCAGGTTGATACTTGGCAGAAATTCGGGAATGGTTATAGCGGAATGGTTGTTGCGCCGACTGGTTTTGGTAAAACTTATTCCGTTTTTTTAGCTTTGATTTCAGACTTTCTGAATCATCCCGAAAAGTACAAAAGCGGACTGAAAATGATTTGGATTACACCACTTCGTTCGCTTTCCAAAGATATCGCCAAAGCAATGCAGGAGGCGATTGACGAGATTGGTCTGGATTGGGCAGTCGGTGTGAGAAATGGCGATACAGACCCGAAAGTTCGTCAGCAACAGGTCAAAAATATGCCCGAAATCCTTGTGGCGACTCCCGAAAGTTTACATTTGCTTCTCGGTCAAAAAAATCATCAGCGTTTTTTCAAGGACTTGCAATGTATTGTCATTGATGAATGGCACGAATTGTTGGGTTCAAAGCGTGGAGTTTTGGTTGAGCTTGGAATTTCCCAGCTCAGAAAATATGTTCCGAAAATGAAGATTTGGGGCATCTCGGCAACGATTGGAAATCTGGATGAAGCGATGGAAGTTTTGATTCCTTACAACATCAAAAAGACAAAAATCACAGCCAAAGAGAAAAAGAAAATCGATATCCTTTCGGTTTTTCCGGATGAAGTGGAAATTTTGCCTTGGGCAGGACATCTCGGTCATAAATTGGCAGATAAAGTTGTCCCGATTATTCTCAATTCAAAATCGACGATTGTTTTTACAAATACTCGAAGTCAGAGTGAAATGTGGTATCAACTTTTGCTTGAAGCTTATCCAGATTTTGCCGGACAAATCGCTATTCATCATAGTTCGATTGATGCGCATCTGAGAATTTGGATTGAAGAAAATTTGAGTAATGGTAAACTAAAAGCCGTTGTTTCCACTTCATCCTTAGATTTGGGAATTGATTTTAAGCCTGTTGATACGGTGATTCAAATCGGTTCTGCGAAAGGTGTTGCAAGGTTTTTACAGCGCGCCGGACGAAGCGGTCACTCCCCTTTTGAAACTTCGAAAATCTATTGTGTTCCGACCCATTCCTTAGAATTAATCGAGGTTTCTGCCTTGAAAGAAGCCGTCAAACAGAATGTGATTGAGCCTCGTGAACCGCAGGTTTTGTGCTTCGATGTTTTGGTTCAGTTTCTGATGACTTTGGCGATTGGCGACGGATTTTATCCCGATGAAACTTACGAAAGAATCAAACAGATTTATACGTTTCAGGAAATCAGGGACGAAGAATGGAAAGCCATCATCGATTTTCTCACGATTGGCGGAAGTGCGTTGAAAAACTACGAAGAATACCATAAAGTGGTTGTGATGGAAGACGGTTTGCACAAAGTCACTTCACGCAGGATTGCGATGCTTCACCGGATGAATATGGGCGCGATTGTGAGCGATGCGATGCTGAAAGTGAAATTTATTTCCGGTGGTTATATCGGAATGGTCGAGGAATATTTTATTTCGAAATTAAAGAAAGAGGAGAAATTCATCTTGGCAGGTCGGGTTTTGGAAGTCGCAATGGTAAAAGATATGACCGTCTATGTGCGATTATCAAAGGGAAAAGCTTTGGCGCCAAGTTATTTGGGCGGAAGATTGCCGTTGAGTTCAAACCTCGGGCATTTTCTCAGAGAAAAACTTTCCGGAGCATTAAATCCGAAAGCTTCTGAAAAAGAACTGAAGTTTCTTCATCCGCTTTTGGTGAATCAGGAAGAGCGGTCGCACATTCCAAAGGAAGATGAATTTTTGGTGGAATTAATCAAAAACAGAGAAGGTTATCATCTTTTTATGTATCCTTTTGAAGGTCGACTGGTTCACGAAGTGATGGCTGCGCTGATTGCATACCGAATTTCAAAACTCTCTCCCATTTCCTTTTCAATGGCGATGAATGATTATGGTTTTGAATTATTTAGTGATAAAGAAATTCCGTTGAATGAAGACAATTTAAATAAAATTCTGACAAGAGAAAATCTGATGACCGATGTGATTTCCAGTATTAATGCTGCGGAAATGGCTCGAAGAAAATTCAGAGATATTGCGGTGATTTCGGGAATGGTTGTACAAAATTTTCCGGGACAGCAACGTTCTAATAAATCGCTTCAAAGTTCGGCAGGTTTAATTTTCAAAGTTCTGGAAGATTATGACCCGAATCATTTTCTTGTGAGACAGGCTTATACCGAAGTTTTCAATATGCAATTACAGGAACAAAGATTGGTGGAAGCTTTTAAACGGATTGAAAAATCGAAAATTATCCTGAAGTTTGCGAATGCTTTTACACCGTTGAGTTTTCCGATAAAAGTAGACAGTTTGCGACAGACTTTGACGAGTGAGAATCTGGATGCGAGAATTCAGAAGTTGATTCAGCAGGCGAAGAAAGGTAAGTAATTTTATAATGCTTTGTCATTCTGAACGAAACGAAGTGCAGTGAAGAATCTATCTAACATCTGAGATTCTTCCTTCGTCAGAATGACAATTGCAATGCTAAAGTTTTACATCAAATATGAAAATAGTAACAAAAAATATAACCATTCAAAACGAAATTTTCACTTTGACCAATCAGCGGGCACTGTTTTGGAAGAAAGAGAAAGCTTTGATTTTATCAGATTTGCACATTGGTAAAACGGCTCACTTCCGTAAAAATGGAATTGCGTTGGCAAATCAGATTATGAAAAATGATTTGGAGCGATTATCTATTCTGATTGAATATTTTCAGCCTGAAAAATTCATTGTTGTCGGTGATTTGCTTCACGCAGGAGATAATTCTGATGTGGATGAATTCTGTACTTGGAGAAATCAATATCCTGATTTAGAGTTTTGTCTAATTGAAGGAAATCACGACAGAATTTCAAAAAAATTAGAATCAAAATTATGTCTGAATTCCAAATCAAAATCTTTGGAAATTGATGGTTTTACTTTCATCCACGCTTTTGAAAAAGAGCAAATGAAATTTCAGATTACTGGTCACATTCATCCGGGATTTATTATTAATTCTATGGTTAAAAAAATAAAACTGCCTTGTTTTGTGGTTTCGGAAAATCAATTATTACTTCCTGCTTTCAGTGAGTTCACTGGCTTGGATACAAAAAATCTCCCAAAAGGCGGAAGATTCTATGTTTTTACGGATGCTGAGATTTATGAGATTTAGTTTTTCTTTTTGAAGATAAAACAGCATATCAGTAAAGTTAGATTTACCAAAATTGAAAAACCATTTGATAAGATAATTGGCAACTCATCTTTCAGGATTCCGTACCAAACCCACAGTGAAAGTCCGGAAATCAAGACCAGCAACATCACGACCGAAATGTCTTCTACGTTTTTTTCTCTAATGACTTTGATAAGTTGTGGCATCATTGCGACCGATGTCAGGATACCTGCGATAATTCCGAGTAAGTTTTCGTCCATACTTGTCATCAATCCAAAATAGAGCCAAAAAAATAAGCTCCGAATCACTTCGGAGCTTACCATTTTCATAGGAAAAACTTTTATGCTTACGCAAGTTTTACATTAACTGCGTTTAATCCTTTTTGTCCTTTTTGTACTTCAAAAGTTACTTTGTCATTCTCACGAATGTTTCTGCTAACTAAACCTGATGAATGTACAAAGATGTCGTCTCCTCCAGCTGATGGAGAAATAAATCCGAAACCTTTTGTTTCGTTGAAAAATTTTACTGTGCCTTCTTGCATTGTAATGTAATTAAAAAATTGTTGTTATTATTATCTATTTGATAAGTTGAATGTTGATAGCGGAGTAACCTTTTGGCGACCTTTCTTTTTCGAAAGATACTTTGTTTCCTTTTTTCACCAAGTGCACACAGTTGTTGCTATGGAAGAAAACGTTTTCCTTGTTACCATCCTCTGTAATAAAACCGTAACCTTTCTCGCTAAAGAATGTTACAATTCCTGTCTTCACAGCTTCTTCGGCTTCGATAGGCGCTGCACCTAGTTGGATATCATCCAAGTTTACTTCCAATCTTTCTTCTGGCGGTGTAGAAGTCAATCTTCCGTATGCATCCACATACATAAATTCTGTTTCTTTACCTTTGTCATTATTGGACTTGCGCTCTTCACGACGAATAGCCTTTTCTTTTTGTTTTGCGATTTTTTTCTTGAAATTTTCTTTTTTGGAGAAAGAATCTGCCATAAATTATTTAAGTATTATATTAATATTTTATTGTGATGATAATTCCTTTTCCACGGGAACTATTTGGTTATAATTTAAAAATCGAGGTCAACAAAAGATTTTAATTTCACAATTAAAATTTAAAATTGGTACTGTAAGCGAAAACTGGGGAGAGAAAAATTGGTATTCTAAACTGTAACAGAAAAAGCAAGGCAGACACCTCTTTTTATAAATTATAATGCAAATATACAACAAATTTATGAAACTTTCACATTTTTAAATATTTGATTTTCAATTTAATATTAATTTTAAATATTATTGAAAATTCATCAATAAAAAAAGACCTCAAAACGATTAGCCTTGAGGTCTTTAACTTTTTTATATTCGATTATGCAAATGCCATCCAATCTGTATTGTCGCCAATATCACATAATGCACTGATGTCTTTATGATGCTGAAGAGAAGCTAAAAGCATTACAATCTCCTGTCTTACCATTTCGATAGAATTATCTGTCAATTGCTGACTGAAGCCTTCGTTATTCAATTCCAAAAGGTCATTTACTGTCACGACTCTCGCAACTACTTTCCCAAGGTCAATCATTTTTCTCTGAGAAATTGGACCACCGATTGTAAAATCAAATTCCTTTTTATAAAGTTTTACAGCATTGCTGGTCAATTCATTAATAGAAAGGTATTCTCCGAAGTTCTCCGTTTTTTTCTTCTTCATATCCTTTAAAATTCCTTCTGAAATTTGCGTGTAAAGCATCTCATTTGAACCTTCAAAGATTTGGAAAGGACGACTATCCATAATTCCACGTCCACCAATGTGGCTCAATCTGTAACCTTTTCCGCCAGAAAGCTGAACCAGCATTTGTGCAGATTCCTGCATCATATCTGTTACCAAAGCCTTCATACTATTTGCGTGCACACCGCTTCCGGAAACATCATGATCTATTCCACTCACTTTACAACTCTTAGCACACATTGCAGAACAAAGCGTGAAGAAAGATTGCATTTTTGCTAATTGAAACTGAACCTGGTCCAAAGAAAAAAGATTAGAAGCTCCAACGATTCTTTCTTTGCAATGTGTGGTCGCCTCGTCCATCATTCTTTTCAGGAATCCCATTCCCATTCCGGGAAACTGGAATCTGCTTCTGTGAAGAACATCAAGCATTAATTTAAGACCTGTAGATTCCGGAATTAATTTATTTTCTTCCGGAACTTTGATATCCACTTTATTAAGACCGTAAGGAATCATATACAATCCCGCGTTGTCATAATATTCTAAAACTTCTATATTTTGATTTGGCTTGTGTGTATTGGCAATGAAGAAATCAACATCTCTTCCAAGATTGCCTTCTGCATTTGCATTTCTGGAAGTGATTAACCAATAATTTGCCAGACCTGTAAGACCTTGCCAGTGTTTTGTACCTTTTACGTGATACTCATTATCAATCAATTGATTCTGAGTACGCATACTAAGTGCATCACTTCCGTATTCCGGCTCGGTAATCATCAAACCACCCATTGCACCGTAATCCAGAAAATGTTTGAAGATATCTCCTTTTATAATATTGTTTCCATATTTTGCCAAAGGCTCAAGAAAAAGCGCAATATTAATCCCGAATGTCAAAGACAATGGTAATGATTCATATGATGCAGCGGACAGAATCCCAAGACATTCTTTCACCTTCACGCCTCTACCTCCAAATTCTTTTGGAATAGCAACGGATAACGGCTTCAAATTGAAAATTTCTTTCCAGACATTCGGAGGTAGTCCTCGCGAAAGACTTAACTCATCTATATTTTCTTTTTGAAAAAGAGATGAAAGTGAAGTTTTGAAACGGTTAAGGAATTCTGTATAAGAATCCGTAGGTAAATCCAATGCTAGTGCATTCATATAGTTTGAGAGATAAAATGCTGCAAGCCATCATTACAGCAAAAAAAATAATGTGAAACGAATGGCAATTGAATCATTACGATAATTCAGCAGCTTCACAATTATAAATAATAACGCAAAGGTAAGATAATTAATTGGAAGACACTATTTTGGTAAACTTATGTTAATTTCATTGAGTTATCCATTTAAGAATTGATAACTATAAAGCATTTTGTATAACGATTCCACATTCATTTAGAACTTAAAATTTTCAATATTATTATAGTGTGAGATTTATTATTTATAAAAAATTCAAATTTCAAAATATGATAAAGTCTTCCAATAAGCAGGTTGACCATATTTCGTAATTAATTAAAATTCAAATAATTAATAAAATTAATCTTGGCATATATGTTGAAAGTAAGAAACCACAAACCAAACAAAAATATTATTATGGCAACTAAAGCTACAACAACCAAAAAGGCAACAGTTTCTAAAAGAACGCCTGCAAAATCTACAACTTCGAAAACCGCAACAGCCAGAAAAACACCTGCAAAAAAAGATGCAGCAAAAGAATTAAAAGATCTTTTCGAAGATAGTTTGAAAGACATCTATTGGGCAGAAAAAGCGCTCACGAAGGCTCTTCCGAAAATGCATAAAAATGCAACAGATGCAAAACTGAAAGCCGCAATCAGCGATCATCTTGCTCAGACTAAAAATCATGTTGCCAGATTAGAAGACTGTTTCAAAGCGATTGGCAAAAAAGCTCAGGCAAAAAAATGTGATGCAATGCAAGGTCTTTTAGACGAAGGAACAAGCATTATAGAAGAAACACAGCCAGGCGCAGTGAGAGATGCAGGAATTATTGCAGCTTCTCAAAAAGTAGAACATTATGAGATTGCGACTTACGGAACATTAGCTGCATTTGCAAAAGTTCTTAAAGAGAAAAAATGTCTCAAAAACTTATTGGAAACTTTGGAAGAAGAAAAGAAATGTGACGAATTACTCACAAGTATTGCGGATACAAATCTCAATTCCAAGGCTAAATAAAAACAATAGAATAAATTCCGGTAATTCCGGAATTTATTTTTATTAAAAACTTTATTAATCTGAAAAAACTAAATGAAACCAAAAGTAATCATCGGCATTCCAGAACAGAAAAAAGGGAGCTTTCACGACACCGAAAGCAAACGATTTTTTGAATCTACAGAAACGACTCATCAGAATTTTGAAATTTTAAAAACAAGATTTTTAGATATTAATCAATGGAAAGAATTCTGCAAAGAAAAGTCTGCGGAATTTAAACTTTATGATTCATTTGGAAATCATATTAATAGAATCCCCAAAGAAAATGATCTGATTAGAATTAATATTCCCGGACCTGGAAATCCTGAATCGAAAGGTTATGATTGGGTGAAAATTATAAAAATAAGTAATCACTATCTAACCGCAGGAGAAATAGAAAGTACCACAATGATCTGTGAACCAACTTTAGTTCCGAAAAGCAATAGTAATCATATTGCACATTTCTATTCACAAAATTCTTCTTCCACTTTTAGAATTTCGAGAGGATCAAAATATATTAAAATAGGAATATACGGCAGGAATGAAACTCCTAATATGAATACCAATTTCACTGGGAAAATCAGAAATCTTATGATTGCAGTCGGCGGAATGTTCGGAATGTCAAAAATCCAATGGAAAGTTTTTGCTGATGAAATGATATTATAAAAACAAAAATCTTTGAATCTTAAGTTCATCTGTTTATAATTTGGATTTTTCCTGTACGGAGTTTCACTTCTGTTATACCATATTTATTTTAATATAACAGAATAAGGAATTTCAATTATAAATTTAAATTTTGATCGGTAAATTATCGAACTTGAAGATCTTCCTCCATTTTGCAATCGTATTTCTACTTGTATTGAAATAATTGGCTACTTGACTGTTATTCAAATTATTTTTATATTGATAGTCTAGGATTTGTAAAATATCTGATTCTTTGTATGATCAGAATTTTTGATTTTCAATTTCAATATCTTGTAAACCGTTTTCAAAGATTCGTCTATTCAACTCTAATATATCAAAAACGGACAATTCATCTTTACTAAGTAGATTTTTACATTCCTTTTTTTTATCCGGATTTTTTTTATCGATAATATCCTTATAGATGCGCTTGTAGTCTGGCCTTAACCTTGGTATTTTTCTATCCATTTGTGTAGTGTTGTTTTTGGTATTCTATATTCTGCTATGATTTGTGATTTTGTTTTTTCGTTGCTGTTTATTTGTTCTAATATGAAATCAATAACCTCTTTAGTATAAATATTTTTACGAAATTGAGGTAAAGCCGAATTGTAAATCTTCTCTTGATTTAAAGACGCTGGTGGGGCAAATAATATAAGATGCTGAGTATACACCCTAAAAAATCATACCATTCTGTCTCCAGCTCCAAAGTTGCTATTCTAATTTCCTCCTATGAAAAAACCCTCTTCGGATTTTAACAACTAAATATTCGTTTTTTAAGTGATTGGTATTTTTCTTTTTTATTAATGAACTTATACTCATGTATTTCTATAATCATCCTCAACAAAAGAAGATTATGATTGACTAAAAGCGCTTGTAATAATGTTGAATTAAGGTTTCCAAAAAGACCAGACAGTCCCGTTATATACAGCCAGTTGTTTTTTTGTGGTATCATAAGCCATCATTCCGGATGCCGGATTGATGATATTAAGATGTGGGCTAGCCACCCTTGGCAGTATCATAGCTTTATCTGCATCTGTAAGTACCAGAATACCGTTGGTAGAATCTGTCCCACTGTTGGTTCCGATTCCTGTTTTGGAAGTAGTAAGCTCCGTTTTATCTTGTTGGATAGTCATATCAGACTTACCAGTGGTATCTATCGAGAGATCAAACCAGCTGTTGTCTTTTAGGTATTTCACTTTATGATCCGCATTATCAAAGATGACAGAACCATTCTCTGCAATAGCAGACTTATCTTCTACATAAGGCAGGATGATTCCTTTTTTCTCGGCATCTGTGAACTCCAGAGAGACAGATGTATTAGTCACCGAAGTTTTACCTATTGCCACTTGGGACTTCACTGTGATTGTTGTTATGCTTATTAAAGCTAATAGAATATTTTTCATTTTATTGTGATGTGTGTTTTTAATTTCATTTTTTCAGTTGCTATACCAAACCTCTGAAGAAGCTTTTAGCCTGCTTTTTTTCCGTCGCCCTACTGAACTTGTATCACTGTCATGCTGACGAAGGAAGCACCTCTCCTCTTTGTTACTGTGAGATCCTTCGACAGGCTCAGGATGACAGTGTCAAACTTAGGTTCTATCTGTCATGTTGAGCGAAACGAAGTGCAGTCGAAACATCCTTGCTCTCACTCTCTTGAGATCCTTCGGCAAGCTCAGGATGACAGTGCAACCCTACTCTTTCAAGACATTCATTTGTCATGTTGAGCTTGTGCAACTGTCATGCTGACGAAGGAAGCATCTTTCCTCTTTGTTACTATGAGATCCTTCGGCAAGCTCAGGATGACAGTGTAACCTACTCTTTCAAGACATCCGTTTGTCATATTGAGCTTGTGCAACTGTCATGCTGACGGAGGAAGCATCTCTCCACTTTGTTACTATGAGATCCTTCGGCAGGCTCAGGATGACAGTGTCAAACTTAGGGTCTATCTGTCATGTTGAGCGAAACGAAGTGCAGTCGAAACATCCTTGCTTTCTCTCTCTTGAGGTCCTTCGACAAGCTCAGGATGACAGTGCAACCCTACTCTTTCAAGACATTCATTTGTCATGTTGAGCTTGTGCAACTGTCATGCTGACGAAGGAAGCATCTCTCCTCTTTGTTACTATGAGATCCTTCGGCAGGCTCAGGATGACAGTATCAAACTCAAGGATGACAGTGTCAAACTTAGGGTCTATCTGTCATGTTGAGCGAAACAAAGTGTAGTCGAAACATCTTTGCTTTCACTCCCTTAGATCCTTCAACAAGCTCAGGATGACAGTATCAAACTCAAGAACAACAGTGTCAAACTTAGGATCCCTCTTGTCAGGTTGAGCGAAACGAAGTGCAGTCGAAACATCTTTGCTTTCACTCTCTTAAGATCCTTCGGCAAGCTCAGGATGACAGGGTCAAACTAAAGGATGACAGTGCCAAACTCAGGATGACAGTATAAGCTTAGGATGATAGTGTCTTTTTTACTCTTTCAATATATTTATTATTCCTGCTGCCATTGTCATGCTGACGAAGGAAGCATCTCTTTTATATCTCGTTATTTAATGATCTCCATTCTGGGTTGAACCCTTTGATTAATATTTCTTTCTTTTCTCTCCTCCAGCCTTTTAGCTGTTTTTCTCTTTTAATTGCTATATCTACATCTAGAAAATGTTCATAATAAATCAGATAATAACAGTTATATATATGTGTGAAATGCAGACTATTGATTTCTGGATTTCTATGCCAAAACAATCTTTCTTTTAGATTGTTTGTTATCCCTATATACAAAACAGTTTTGTATTTATTGGTAAGGATATAAACATAATAGTTATGTGTTCCTTTTGTTTTGTACATATCTTGATTACCTTTTTAATAAATCCTTCAACATTACTTTGTTCATTATAGCCTTTCGAATTATGGCACTTGTTATGTTGAGCTTGTGCAACTGTCATGCTGACGAAGGAAGCATCTTTCCTCATTGTAACTGTGAGATCCTTCGGCAAGCTCAGGATGACAGTGTAACCCTACTCTTTCAAGACATCCATTCGTCATTGTTGAGCTTGTGAAACTGTCATGCTAACGAAGGAAGCATCTCTCCTCTTTGTTACTGTGAGGTCCTTCGACAAGCTCAGGATGACAGTACAACCCTACTTTTTCAAGACATTCATTTGTCATGTTGAGCTTGTGCAACTGTCATGCTGACGAAGGAAGCATCTCTCCTCTTTGTTACTATGAGATCCTTCGACAGGCTCAGGATGACAGTGTCAAACTTAGGGTCTATCTGTCATGTTGAGCGAAACGAAGTGCAGTCGAAACATCTTTGCTTTCTCTCTCTTGAGATCCTTCGGCAAGCTCAGGAGGACAGTACAACCCTACTTTTTCAAGACATTCATTTGTCCTGTTGAGCTTGTGCAACTGTCATGCTGACGAAGGAAGCATCTTTCCTCTTTGTTACTATGAGATCCTTCGGCAGGCTCAGGATGACAGTGTCAAACTTAGGGTCTATCTGTCATGTTGAGCGAAACGAAGTGTAGTCGAAACATCTTTGCTTTCACTCTCTTGAGATCCTTCGGCAAGCTCAGGAGGACAGTACAACCCTACTTTTTCAAGACATCCATTTGTCATTGTTGAGCTTGTGAAACTGTCATGCTGACGAAGGAAGCATCTTTCCTCTTTGTTACTGTGAGATCCTTCGACAAGCTCAGGATGACAGTGTCAAACTTAGAATCCCCCTGTCATGTTGAGCGAAACGAAGTGCAGTCGAAACATCTTTTACTTTCACACCCCTTAGATCCTTCGGCAAGCTCAGGATGACAGTATCAAGCTTAGGATGACTGGTTCACAGTCATAAGTTCTTAATTACCAGTTCCATTAACAACAGGAGGGTTGATACCTGCAGCGCAACAATTAATGATGTTTACAGTTACAGGATTACTTACTGGGCTATAACATCCTCCCACTGCACTGTTGTAATAGAATGCATAATACGTCCCCGAAGCCGTTACAGCAGTAGGGTTTGCTATTGCTGTCCCTGTATGTGTGTTGTTATCAAACCATACAATGTTGCTCCCTATTGGAGCTGTCCCACTATGCAAGCTGTTAAGGTTTACCGTTGTAGCAGAACATACATTACTTAGTGTTGTGGCATTCATAGGAGGTGCGGTGGTACCTGCTGTACAAGATTCTGTGATAGAATCTCGACATACATCAATATAGAACCCGCCATTTCCAGCAGAGGCTGTCACATAAGATGATGCAGATATTGTGATTGACGTATAGGGCTGGGTAGAAGTGATCTGTACCACTGCATCTCCTCCATATTGAAACATGTAAGGATTAGTACTAGTATAAGTATTCCCAGATTTTGCAACTAAACATGTATATATACTTGTCGTGGACACAGTACCGTTATTGGCTGTAATAGTCATGCTTTCAGCTGGAGAATATTCAGCATGCATCTGTGTTGAACGTATGATCACATTGTTAACGGGTTTATCAAAAGTAAAAGTAACAGTTGCGGTATTTCCCTGTGCCGCTGCATTATCTGTTCTAAGTACGTATATGGTACCTGCAGCTATTGATCTACTGTTACTACAATTATTAGTTTGGGTAAGTAGACTCGGCTGGTTATCTATATTACCAGTAGCGGTTCTGCTTACCGTTACTCCATTTACCACTGTAGGAACATTGACTGGTATGTACGTATTACCGATGGTACATTGTGCTTGCACCAGATTTATTGTACTTAACAGTATTGCACCAAATATCAGTGCTTTGGTTCTACTATATGAGCTATTTAGAAAATGTATTGTTTTATTTTTCATATCTGTATTGTATTATTTATTTTAATATTTTTTATTGATCTAAGATTCATCTTTTCTTCGACTTCGCTCAGGATGACAGTTTGTTTTATCATCCTGAGTTTGCCGAAGCATTTTGTTTATCTAGTCTGGGCATGCCTGTGTCGTCATACAATGCCAAGCCATCGCAGCGTCTCCGTCTTTCAGCGTGTATATTTTCAGACATTTATTAGTGGTATCATACACCATCATTCCTTCTACAAAGTTGGCCTCGCTTATGCCTACTGGCACATCCGGTGTAGCAGGGTTGTTGTCTGCATCCGAGAATGCTACACGGTTTGGTACAAAGGCTTTGGTTTTGGATTCCAGCGCAATGTGCCCGCCTTTACGCGCCATAGGCCAGTTATCGCCTTGTTCTACACCCGCTCTTCCTAGAGCAGAGATCCCTACTTTGGTATCCAGTGTATCACCACCAGTGGTAGCCCCCGGCTTGTAGCATACTGCTGTATCACAATCTTCATCCAATGCCACCAATACTGGTGTTCCTGCTGGAGAATAACAGTTGTTAGCCGGATCAAAGAAGAATGGGAAATAAGTTCCCGATCCTACAGCAGTAGGATTGTTGACCCTGTTGCCCGCATGGTTGTTTGTATAGTACCAAACCAGTTGTGCCCCAGCTGGTGCAGAGCTTTGCGATAGTGCTGTAAGATCTACTGTCGGATAGTTACAACAAGCATTGGAAACCACTACCACTTTAGTCCCCGGGCTATAGCAGTTGTTAGTCGTGTCATGGTAGAATACCCAGTAGTTGGTAGGCGTGCTGGTCGCCATTACTGTACCACTGCTAATTAAAGTAGAAGCAGATGGCGTAGCAGATGTATGCCATTCTTTAACCGAGCCCGGTGGAGCTGCAGGAACAGAAAAGCCTGTATTTAAATTAACAGATACCAGATCTGCAGAGGTACAAGGCTCGCAAGGGTTAATTGTTACTGTAACAGCAACAGAAGCCGGCGAGTAACAATCGCCTATTGCATTATGATAGAAAGCATAATATGTACCTGCTGTTGCGGCTGTAGGTGTTGCATAAGCCGTACCGGTATGGTCTGGATTCGTAAACCAGACCAAAGTCGTCCCTACAGGAATAGCCCCTGTATATGCTTGTGTGTTTAGGTTCACAGTCGCAACAGGACACAGGTTGGATACAGATGAATTAACAGAAGGGGTTGTGCCTCCTGTAGTACACAGGTAAAGTCCAAAGTTGTTGTTACAAGTGGTACCATATCCGCTAAGTCCCAGAGCATAACCTTTCTGTGGCAATACAGGCAGGGTCTGCATAGTATTGGCTGGCAATGGTTCTGCCATTTGAACAATATACTTCACGGTAGGAATAGACTGTATAGTGACGTTATCTATATAAAAGAAATCGCCATTAATCCCTGAAGATCTGAAACGGATGGTCATACCCGCACCTACTGCTGCAGGTGGAATGTTATAAACCTTTGTCCCGTTTGTAAATCCTGTGATACTACTCAATGTTCCAAGAGACAAATAAGTTCCGGCAGCGGTTCTCGCCACTTCTATTTCCAGCTTTTCAGACGGAAGACCATCCAGATTTGCGGTTTTGAAGCTAAATGACAATTGTGCATTGTTGACAGGTGCAGTAACGGATCTGCTGATTGATACAGCAGTATCACCTGTAAAACGAAGCTCACCAGCTACAATCTGAATGTTACCAGCTGTAGGAGATGTTGTCCCGTCACCGGTTTCTGTCCAGTTTGTAGACCATCCAGTTCCTCCGGCATAACTAGCTGTAGAGAAATCGTGGGAAGCCTGAACAACTGGTGTAGGAGTAGGACGTTCGAAGACGTATGCACCCGTATTATCTGTGGTGACAGATTGTGCCGGGGTGCTCTCTCCCGGATCTAGTATTCCGTTTTCATTAGTATCCAGATAGAGATTGACCGTATGGGCAACGCCTCCTTCTCCGTTTTCATAAATACCGTTCTTGTTTGTATCATTGAATATTTTACCGGTAAGGACGTGTTTCAGTTCCAAATCAAGACATCCCACACTTACAGTTACCACCGCAGTGCTGCACAATGATCTGTCTGAGTTGCAAATATTATAATTAAAAGTATCTACGCCAGAGAATCCCGGGTTGGGTGTGTACGTTACCGTTCCGTCCGGATTGGTTACCACAGTTCCGTTTGACGGCTGAGATACTATTGTAAGAGTGTTTGGAGCCGTTCTTCCTATATCATTGTCCAAAACTTTTATGATAACAGGGACGTTAGGATAGGTTTGTGATGTGTCATCATTGGCAAATATCGCAAAATCCACACACTGAGGGTCTAGGGTAAATCCTACATCCAGTGTACCAGTTCCGCCTGTAGCAGCTATTGAAGCATCTTCCACATATACAGCGGCGATAGGAGTCCCGTCACAAGTATAAATGGACATACCACCGTTACCACCATTGATGCCAATTCTCTGAGATTGGAGTTCAGACAATGGGTAGGCGATATCGTATCTCAATCCGCAAGGGCTTATCGAACCGGTGGTTCCGGCAATGACACTTCCGCTGTATTTTACATACACAGTAGCACCTTTCGTAGGCGTCACCCAAATCGGGTTAGCGGTTCCATTACTGGCCAAGCCAGGAGCCCAAGCTGTTGTAGCATAGTTCTTCAACTGATTTTCCGGGATCATATTAAATGCTCAATCGTAATCGAGACCAGAACTATCAGCATCAATAATGGTGACCGCCGTGTAGCTTTTTCCATTGGCACTTTGGAATTTATAAGCGCTTGCTTTGTCCATGTGCAGAGAGGTATATCCTTTAGCCGGAATAATGATCGATCCGCTATCACCCAAACCATTTTTCCAGTTTATTGTAATAGGTTCTGCCAGGATGTTTGAGAAAACAGCATACACAGGCGCAACCGTATTAGTAGTATGCACCGGAGAGTAATAGGTACTTCCGTAATAATCTCCCGGTAACAGTGGAATATTTCTGGTTCCATAATTATCTATACCTCCAAAAACAAGATCTACACCCACTGGTTTGTTACTTGTAAGTATCGCTCCGGATTTTATATCTATAGCCTTGTTTGTATCGTTGGTGGTATTACCTACAGAAGTAGGCGAAGCAGGGGCCTGCCCTTCATAAAACCACACCATTCCTTCGGACAGCGTGGGAGATGTAACATCTACTACTCCATCGTGATTGTAATCAAGCTGTACTATAGTACCGTTCTCTGCTGCCCTTACAAACAAAGAAGTGTATCTGAATGATGAGGTAGTAATAGTTGGGTTCGCAAGAGTGCTGATATCTTCCCCAAAAGGAACTACAAACAGACGTCCAAATTTGCTGACATCTATCACATTACCTTTGGTACTCTGTACTTCAAAAGTGGCATCACTACCTGTAACCTTAGTAAGGGTCAGCAGCTTGGTAGAGTATATCTTGTCTCTACCATCATAGTATATTGGGGTTATGGTAGAAGTCAAACCGTCGCTGGTTCTGTATGGGTTATTTTGATCTATTGTCAGGATTGCCCCTTCCGGAAACACATCTGTTGGATAGCCGGGGGCAACACCATTGGCGGTGTTCCCGTCTCCCCAAACTTCGGTTGATGTTTGTGTACGGCTTCCAGCAGTAGGTTCATAGCCATCTTCCCAATGGTCATAATAGATAATCGTACCGGTATAATTGGCTCTAATACTTATAATTCTTCTTGCATTGGTGGTATTGTTTGAATTAACGCTTCCTGCGTGTATCAAAGATTTTTTAAGATCTGCATTTTCCGGGAATGGCAAGTAGTATGTTTTGGGTAAGCTGGCGGTAATACATACATCATCAAACTTTTCGGTAATATTAACAGTTACCGTAGCCTGGCTGCATGCGCCACCTTTACAAACCTGATATACGAATGTATCTGTTCCGGAAAAATTACCATTTGGTAAATAGGTCACCACGCCTCCTGCGCCAATTTGCACAATCCCATTCGTGGGTGGTGTAATGATACTTACGGTATTGATGTCGGGATTACAAAGGTCATTTGCCAAAACATTGATGAGCAATGGTGTGGCAGCAGGTCCTGTAGCTGCATCTGCTATTGCCTGGACTGCATTTGTATTCACACTGTACGTAGAGGAAGTAGTTGTCGAGCATCCAGTTGCTGTTGCGGTGATCGTAGAGTTCCCGCTCCAGTTGGCAGGATAGGTCACCTCACCTGTTGCAGGGTTGATGGTCGGCTGTGTTCCTGTACCTGTATTGGAAATACTATATGTTATACTGTCTGCATTGGAAGATGTAGCAGCATAGGTTACTGTGCCGGCACCACTACACCTAACCGTAGGCAAGCCGGTGAATACGGGTACTCCCGGAGTTGGCGCCACCGTTACAGTATGCGTAGCAGTCTCCGGCGTACCACAGCCACCATTGGCAGTAGCTGTTATAACGACAGTTCCCGACCAGCCAGCGTTGTAGGTAACCGTACCTGTAGAAGTGATAGTACCTGCGGCGGCAGGCGACAGGCTGTAAGTAATACCGCCGCTACCAGAAGTTGTGGCTGTGTAGGTTACCGTACCGGCACCACTACACCTAGCAGTAGGCAAACCTGCATTGAACACAGGAGCACCTGCCGTTGATATAGCATTGGCACCGCAAATGTTTACCGGCGCTGTGTTATAGCTATAAGGCGCTATTATTCCTCCACTAGAGCCATTACCCATACTGCCATTAGCACTATTACCCGCAAAACCAAAGTTTTGACTACATTGCTTAATAACATAAGTTCCTGCATATCCTGATTCTACTGCCAACATTCGATCTGCAGTAGGACTTCCCGGATTAACACTTTCCCAGTTGATACCATTTCCCCGAAGCGCACTCCTGTAATTTGCTCCCCAGTTAAATAGTTGTCCAGTATTTGTGAGCACATTAATTGACGAGTATTCGCCTGGGGTTCCTCCGCCATTATTCTCTGAAGGGGAAATCCAGTGGATATTATTCATAACTTGCCCGCCCGAAGTATATCGTGGTTGTACCCAGGCAGTTCTTTCGGTGGTTGTCCAGTCGCCCAATTGTCTGGATTCATTATTTCCCAAGGCGTATAAATTACCATCGGTATATAAAACATAATACGAAAACGATGACATACCTATCATTTTGATGGTACCTGAAGCATTGGGCAGTGTCATTTTCTCTGCCCTGCTTCGGTTGGCCACAGCCGTGCCATCTCCTAAATAAGTACTATATCCCCAAGTCCATAGTGAGCCGTCAGCACATAAAGCCATAAAACCGAAATCACTACCCCTTAATGCCACGACATGGTCTAATGTTGGGTTTCCAGGCGCTGTAGTGGTTACACGGTTCCAAACATTATTGTAAGCCGACAATCCTGCTCCTGCTGCAACAGGCAATTGTGTTAGAATCCAAACCTGTCCGTCACAGGTTAATAATCCCAAGGTGGCATATGCGCCAAATAAGGATTTAACGTTACTTGGCTCTACCCCCGGTGGCAGTTTGTAAGCATTGCTACCCTCTATGGTTAGAGGTCCAGAAGCAGTACTACTCTGTATAGAATTATAAACTAAGTAACCTGGGACCCCCCAGCCATATAGGCCAGTTGTTGTAAGCACCACGGCTTGGCTAACATCTGCATAAGCATTAGAACCTCCGGAAGCTACTTTTAAGGCTGTGCCTTGTATGCCGGGGAAATTGGTGCTATTGACTACTAAAGGGCTGAGTGCATGCTCTATGTTATCAGCCATTCGCGAACCAAACACCTTAAATGTACCATCCGACTCCTTAATTATGCAATTGTTGATACCTGCTATTATATTGTCGTACTCAATAGTGGCGGCATCGTTGTTGGAGTTCATGCCGTAATTGCCGTTGCAGACCGGACTGCATTGTGCCTGAACTTTCGGTACGGCTGCAAAGAATAAAATTGAGAATAGCAGTAATCGTAATTTCGTGAGATCACGATCTTTTCGATGAAATTGCCGGAATAAATTAAGTGTAAAAAATCTTTTCATTACTTATTGTGTTTTTTTTTCATTAAATCAAGTAGAATTCTTCGATAAGGTTGTAGAAAATAGCCAAGTAACTGTGTGTACTAAAAAGCTAAATACTTTCGAAAAAATTGGGCTGACATTGTAGATTTTACAAACCAAGACTGGATGTCATATTAACAGTTGACTCTTGATAGGATACAATAGTCAATTGCTCTTTCAGAAAAAGAGGAAAAATTCATCATTTGTGTTTTTTTTATCTGTTGTGCTTTTCAATATCACCTAATTATAAAGTGATTTTCGTTGCGCAATATTATAGTAACTGATAGAATAGTACAATTAAAGTATAGAATAAATACCGAAATAATACAATAAAAATATACTCAATTTCTACTCAAAACAGATCATTTTCAACACCCAGAAATAAGTACGTTTTACAATTAAAAATAACTGAAAATCAAGCAATTAAATAAATTAATACAAAGAATAATAACCGAAAATATGTTTTTCTTAATTCGCATGTAGGGATTCGAATTTTTACTTTTGAAAAAATATTTAACACGACAAACTGGTTTGAAAAAACTCATTAGTCGATATTGAAATTTTCAACCCCCAACTAAAAGCCACACAACGATGAATCTTAAAAAGAATTTTGCTTTATTAAGCTTATTGATCATATTTCAATATAGCAAATCACAGGCTTTTAATTTTACAGAATCACAGATTTTGGAAAAGTATAATAATGTTAAATCCGACAACATTAATGAAATAAAAAAACTATATCTGTACTCTAAAGACAAAAATTATACAAAAGGAGTATTAAAAGGATTGCTGGAATTGCAAAAATATTATGTTTCAAATGGCCACACTACCCTTTCTTTGAAATTCAGCAATATTGCGGAAACTAATGCTTTAAAATTAAAAAATTACGAAGCCCTGAGTTCTGTCTATCTTTACAGAGGACAAGCTTCTGCAATATTAAACCTTTATAAAGAGGCAAGAGAAAATCTTCACAAATCTGTAGTTTATGCAAACAAAGAAACTGATGAAGTCGAGAAGCATTTACAGCTAAGTACAGTATATGCCAATTTCGCAGGAATGTATGAAGGGGATGAAAAATCCAATGATTCTATTTCTTACTATTTACAACAAAGCCTTGAAGTTATAAAAAGTACTCCTGCGGATAAATTGACGGATATACAAAAAACAAACTACTACAATCTTCTAATGACTGGCTATATGAATATGGGGATATTACATACTTATATTCTGCAACCAACAAATCTGGATAAAGCAGAGCCTTATTTTGAAAAAGTATTAGAATTTTCAAAAACCGCTCCGAAGTATTTTGAACCATCTGATTTTGATATTTATAAAGCATTGGGCGTTTTTTACAGCAGAAAAAAAGATTATAAAAAAAGTACTGATTTTTTTGAAAAAGCTTTGCAGATTGAGAAACATAAGAACAATCCCAGAATGCGTCTGATCATCTACAAAGAACTGAAAGACTCTTACGATTCCCAGAAAAATATCTCTATGCAGAACCAATATCTAAAGCTATATTCTAATCTTAATGACAGTATCAATAGAATTGATAAGAAATCAATTGTAGAAGAATCAAGAAATCAAATCACAAAATCTGTAGAAACATCAAACCATAATCATTACAAAAACTTAAAAGCCATGCTAATCATCGTTGGGATTTTTGTGACTATGATTGTCATAGGAATATGGGTATTCTTTTACAGAAGAGATACAAAAATAAAAGCAAACTATAACTTGCTGCTTGAAAAACTGAAGAATGAGGAAGAAAATAACAAAATTAAAGAAAATCAAATAAGCATTTTTGGCAATGATCACCGCCCTCATAGCAAAGTATCAATTTCCAATGATACCGAAAAAAAAATATTAAAAAAACTGATAACTTTTGAAGACTCAGAAAAATTCCTAAAAAAAGATATCAGCCTCACATCCTTATCTCACCAGCTGAATACTAATCCAAAATATCTCTCAGAAATTATTCGTATTCATAGAAATAATAATTTCAATGGTTACATCAATAGTTTAAGAATTAATTATATTGTTCAAAAATTGTATCACGACATAAAATATCGGGAATATAAAATCAGTTATCTCGCTGAGGAATGTGGCTATACATCTTCACAGGTTTTTGTAATTGCTTTCAAAAAAGAAACAGGCATTACACCTTCACTTTTTATTGAAAGGCTTAAAAACGACAATCTAAATCTTGATTCGATTTTTATGTAAATATCATATAATCTTACTTATTCCAATTCCTATAAGCCAACCTATATTGTTTATCATTAGTTAAGCAATACAATAATTTCTAATTACACCTCTCTCACTTGAAAAGGAAAACGAATTCCTAAGTAGTAGGTTGGAGTGGAAAAGACGGTCAAATTGACCACCTAATTTCGGAGTAAATTGACCACTGATTTCGGAGCAAAGTGACCACCACTTTCCGGTTCAAAATGACCACCTGTTATCTGGGTTATATTTGAGATAAAAA
>JASCOV010000044.1 GCA_029960045.1 Flavobacteriaceae bacterium PS02293 | reverse complement strand
CAAAACGAATTCTAATAATTTGGGATTAATGCTAGGAGCACAATGGTTGTTAGGCAGGCGAGACAATTGGGTTTTGGACGTTTGGTTCATTGGCGGTCATTATGGCGGGGCGAGCGGAACGATTACCGGAGTGACACCAAAGGATAGACCGCTTACGCCCTATGAGCAGGCTCAGTTGAAGCAGGACATTGAAGAGTTGGATATCAGTTTATTTGATTACAAAGT
>JASCOV010000043.1 GCA_029960045.1 Flavobacteriaceae bacterium PS02293 | reverse complement strand
TTCTGTATTCTTTCTTCGATGCTTGTTCGATGCTCGTTCGAATGATGGACAGTTGAATTTTTAATTATTACATTATTATGTTAAATAGAAGTAAAGATTGAATGAAATCTATTTAACATAATAAATTACTTAGAAAAACATTCGAAAGATTGTTAAAATATTGTTATTTTCGTAATCATTAAAAACAACCAATGAAAAAACTCATTATAAGCCTGGGATTCCTTGCT
>JASCOV010000042.1 GCA_029960045.1 Flavobacteriaceae bacterium PS02293 | reverse complement strand
TTTTTATCTCAAATATAACCCAGATAACAGGTGGTCATTTTGAACCGGAAAGTGGTGGTCACTTTGCTCCGAAATCAGTGGTCAATTTACTCCGAAATTAGGTGGTCAATTTGACCGTCTTTTCCACCAAGTGTTGGAACTGGAAATTTCATTTATGCTACTCACGAATTATCTGTAAATTCTAAAATTACAGGATTTGAAATCAACGAGACCACCGCGAAAATTGCCAAAATTCTGCATCCCGAAGCTGAC
>JASCOV010000041.1 GCA_029960045.1 Flavobacteriaceae bacterium PS02293 | reverse complement strand
CTTCTTACTCAATTGATGAACAGATATTGTTTTTGGCTCTATCCGTAACTTTTAAATCAATCTTGTAAAACAGTAATATATAAGAGAGTCGAACTCTTTTCACTAAATAATGCATTCATTATTATAGCCTCGGACCCAATCGTCCATAAATCTTGTCTTCGTAAATGTATAATCTTCTATTCTTGTTACATTTCTGTAACTTGGTGGAGAATAAGGGAGTCGAACCCTTGACCTCCTGCGTGCAAGGCAGGCGCT
>JASCOV010000040.1 GCA_029960045.1 Flavobacteriaceae bacterium PS02293 | reverse complement strand
CTTAACGATTTCTTTCCTAATTATTAATTAGTTCAGTATTTTTTGCTTAGCATTGCTGCTAAACGGTATTTTTATAAACTCAAGTGCTCAATTGCACTCGGTTTTCTCTTTGTGATGTTCTTATCGTAAATGTCAATGATCTTTTATCTTCTTACTCAATTGATGAACAGATATTGTTTTTGGCTCTATCCGTAACTTTTAAATCAATCTTGTAAAACAGTAATATATAAGAGAGTCGAACTCTTTTCACTAAAT
>JASCOV010000003.1 GCA_029960045.1 Flavobacteriaceae bacterium PS02293 | reverse complement strand
ATTGGATGAGGTTGAGAAAGTGATTCCTACGACAGATGGCGGCGTATTGATGGGAATCTATTCGAGAAGCAATACCGTGAGTAATGAAGAGTTAAGAATTAAGAATGAAAAAGCTTCGACTCCGCTCGGCATGACAGTTACCCCGACTCAGAATCCATCAAACTCTCCAGCACAAAATTCATCAGTTCCTGAAATAACAATCAACTATCAACCCAAAACTACCGACAATTTTGGTGAAGGGGATTATTGGATCGTAAAGCTTGACAAGAACGGAGCAGTCCAATGGGAAAAGAATTTTGGAGGGAGTGAGGATGACCATATCCGGACAATGGCATTGACGGATTCAGGCTATATTATTGGAGGCGAGAGCAGATCGGAGACTTCGGGAAACAAGAGAGCCAAACTGGAAGAAGGAACAGACCTTTGGATTTTGGCCTTGGATCTGGATGGAAATGAGGAGTGGCAGAAATCATACAACTTCAAGAACAGAGATGTTTTGATGTCATTAAACACAATTAAAAACCCATCAACCGACAACCAGCAGCCAACTACGAAAGGCTTTTTGATTGGCGGTTATACGCAGAGTGAAGGCAAAGTTCAGAGCAATGATGAAACATTCTGGATGCTTTATATTGATAGAAATGGTAAGGAAGTGTGGCGGAAATATGTTGAGGGAAGAGAAAAGAAAAAAGAAGAAAGACTTACAAGCGCAATCCTGAACAGAGATGGATCTTACGTCTTGGCAGGCACGAGTGCTGAGGAATTAGGCAAGGAGAACTGGAAGATAGTTAAACTATTAGACAGCGATGTTGAAGATCTGATGGAGAATAAGGATATCCAGATTTATCCGAATCCTGTGAAGGAGTATTGTTATGTGGAGATTGGGCTGGACTTCGATCAGGCTGATATCTATCTTTATGATATGACGGGGAAGGTCATCCAGCAACTGAACACAAGGAATAAGATTACGAAGGTTGATACGAGTAGATTGCCTCAGGGTGTTTACATCATCAAGGCGAGTATCCCAACACAACAGAACAAAAAGCTAACTACTAAAATCGTGAAAGAGTAACACAATGAGAAAATTACAATTATTATTTTTAATTTTTGGATTTGTTGTAATAACTGCGCAATCAGGCAGTATTAATAATGAATCGCCAATTCCAAATATAACACCTCCAACACATCAAACATTTGCACTAAGCAGGGTTAACTATAATGGAAGCTCAGATGGAAAATTTCATCATACCATACCATTGTTTAGCATTGATGATAATTTGGGTCTGAACATATCTTTGGGATATAGAAGTGATGTAAAAGTGGATGATATTGGGGGAAGTCTTGGTATGTCTTGGCAATTGAACTTTGGAGGCGTTGTTTCGAGAGTCGTTAAAGATGAGGCCGATGAAGGGAATAATACTAGATGGTATCCTACAGAGGTGGATGCAACAGCAGACCTGTACAATATCAGACAAGCTGCAGCCCCAGGAAATGTTTATGATACGGAATATGACTGGTTCAATTTCAATATATCCAACGGGTTGTCGGGCTCCTTTTATATAGATGAAAATCTGAACGTTTTCTCAGAAAGTTCGGAAAATGTCAAAATACAAGTATATCAGATTGGTACAGCAATATCTACGTATGGAAAAAAGTTAGAGATAAAATTAACAGATTCTCAAGGGAATGAATATTATTTTGGAGGAGATGATCAATATGTTGAAAGAACTAATTTTGTTGCTCCTGGACGTGATAAATCTTCAATAACGGGATGGTATCTAAGAAAGATCATCAATGTCAAAAAAGAAGAAATAAATTTCCAATATGATATTGAACAAATAAATTATTTATCATCAGCATCTGCCAGCTTTAGCATTAAGCAGATATGTTTTAGCCCTACTGAATATCATAATGTATTTGATGATGTTATAAAATCAAAATCTCAAACTACTGCATTTACTCCCAGAATCAAATCTATAGAAACAAATGTGAAAAAAATATTTTTTAGTTATGGGAAATTTAGAAATGACCTTCCGGGAGGTACTGGAAAATTATTGACAGGAGTTTCTCTAAAAGATAAGAACCTCAGTGTCATTAAAGAATATGAGATAGAATATTACGATATTCAAAAATCCCCGCCTGCAACTTATTATAATATATCTTCTGCAGAAACGGCTACTACAAATAGACATTTTATAAAATCTTTGACCAATCTAAACAATATAAGGGATAAATACGGTTTTGAATATTATGATATAGATAAGATTCCTGCGAGATTTAGTTTGAATACAGATTACTATAATTATTATAATTCTTCAAACAACAGCTCTCCTTTTCCTAGCAACTCTGAAACACTTAATTTTTTCACTAATCTTATTCCTTCAAATCTAATCAGTGCCAACAAAGAAGTAAAGCCTGAGAATGCTCCGATAGGTAATCTTAAGAAAATCAGCTATCCTACAGGTGGTTTTTCTGAGGTATTTTACGAACCTAATTATTCGATGAAGACAATCAAAGAATATATACCAACATTATCACCAACATTAGAACTTGACAAAAAACCATGTGAAAATATTAATATAACTGAAAAGTATTTTTATTTTACTTCTAATGGTACTTCTGTAAGATTTACAAGTGGTGGAGGTTATTATCAATGTAATTCGGAGAGTGGTGATTTTCATGATGTATATAAAATAGAAATAAGGAAAAAACAAGGACAGGCGTGGGTACACGAAGAAACTATAATTACTGATGTGTTGCAGAGGTTAGACTATAGTTTTCCTACCAAACCTAATGAAGAGTATCAAATATATTTTACATTGGATGCTAGATTTACAGCTATTAATGTTCAATTAGAGATTCTGTATAATTTTGGAGAAAAGATTAAAGTTGTACCGTCTTATGTTGGAGGAAGTCGTGTAAGTAGAGTTGAAGAAAATGACACTCTTGGACAAAAATATACGAAGAAATATTATTATAATCCCCTCACAAAGCTTAATGACCCAATTAGTTCTATGGTAAATTTTGCTGCCGATAAGACCCACATTGAAAAAGGAGAATACAGTGCCAATTGCCAAGCTAATTCCCCTACACCAAGATTTACTATTATGGATATATACAGAGTATATGAAAATCCACTATACAATGATTTCAACAGCAGGAATACGGGAATGTTCTATTCTGATGTCACAGAAATTATTGATGGATATAATGCCAAGGAAACAACTTATTCTTATGTGGATGATAATGATCCTAATTTTTTGAAGCCTCCATTTTATACAGGGGTTGCAATGTCAAATTATGGACAGATCTATCGGGGAAATGTTTTGAATGAAAATAAGTATGAGTTTAAAGATGGAGCTTTTAAAAGAATAGAAGAAAAAAGCTTCAAATACGATTTTGTAAAGAATTTCACTAAAAGAAGTTTCTTTTTTAGGGAGAACTTTTCCTATGTACCTTTTCCTTCGGAAGACCAGTTGATAAATATTTCATATGGTTTTTACGACAACTATTATGGTTTTAGAAAACAGACTAAAGTTGAAACTATTAGCTATGCCAACGGAGTCCAATTGTTAACCACCACGGAGTACTTTTACAATAATCCGAATCATTACCAGTTGACGAGTCAGAAGACCACTTTCCCAGATTTGAGTTATCAGACAACAGATTACAGTTATGCTCACGAAAAAGGCAACGAGTATCTGAGAGGTAATAATATGGTTGGGCTTCCTTTGATAACCGAGACGAAGAAAAAAGGTAAGACGGTAAGTAAAACAGAGGCAGTATATCCCACTAGTATTTCTGACGCAGTGAATACGACGATGGGTTATCCGTTGCCAAAATTAGCATTGTCTTACAATGTTTTAACAGGAACCCCTGAAACCGAGGTCACTTATGATGAATACGATAACAAGGGCAATCTGCGCCAGTACACTACAAAAGACGGTATTCCTGTAGCTATTATCTGGGGTTATGACAAGACCCAGCCTATTGCCAAAATAGTAGGAGCAAAGCACCCATCTCAGATGGCGTGGAAGACAGGAGAAGTTCCTCAAAGTCTTATAGATACGATTGTAACCGCCTCAGATGATGATGGCAATGATACTGTTACAGGTAATCCCAAAGAACAGGCACTATTAACGGCTTTAGATACTTTCCGAACAGATCCATTGATGGCAGATTACCAGATCACGACTTACACTTATGACCCGTTAATTGGCGTGAGAAGCATTACCCCTCCAAATGGTATCAGACAAATCTACATTTACGATACAGCGAATCGATTGAAGGAAGTCCGTGAACAGAGTCAGACAGGCAATGTTCTGAAAGAATACGAATACCACTACAAACCATAAAAACTACAAATCGATGAGAATAACCTTACAAAACACCATTTGTTTCTTGGTTTTGGTATTAGGCTCGGGTCTGTACAATGCCCAGCTGAGCCAAGATGAGAATTACGTTTACAGCAAGACCCATTTATCAGCACCAAATGATCCTGAACAAAAAACCTCAGAGACGGTCACATATTTTGACGGTTTGGGAAGACCCAAACAGAGCATTATGATCCAAGGCGGAGGAACACCAGCGAAGGATTTGGTCACCCCTTTTATCTATGACGGATTTGGGAGACAGGTTTTGGATGTTCTTCCTATCCCTATAGAAACATCTTTGAAAGCGATTCATTCCGGAGTTACCGAGAATAGCGGATCAGGCTTTTACGGAGGCAGGCCATACGCGGAGAAGGTTCTGGAAAATTCCCCGCTGGACAGGGTCTTCCAGCAGATCCAGCCGGGAACAGACTGGCAGAATCATCCGGTAACATATGATTACCAGACCAACAGTGCAACAGATGTGCTGAAATTCTCCACCGAAACATTACCGGATGGAGGAGGAGCCTTCTACACAAAGAAGCTAATTGTGAACAATTATTATCCTGCATCTACACTTTACAAGAATATGGTGTCGGATGAGGACGGCAAGACAACATATGAGTTCAAGAATGGTGAAGGACAGACTTTACTGGTAAGAAAAGTATTAGGCAACAGCGATATTTCACAGGGAATTGCACCCCAGCCAACCTCTACCTATGTAGACACTTACTATGTTTATAATGAATACAACCAGCTGGCGTTTGTGATCTCACCATTGGCAGTGAATGAGTTCAAAGCCAATCCCAACCAGACGATAAGCAATCCCAAAACCATTCCTAATCCCACTCTGGACAACCTCTGTTATCAATATGATTATGACGGCAGAAACAGATTGGTAGAAAAGAAGCTTCCCGGCAAAGGCTGGGAATATATGGTTTATGATAAGGCAGACCGTTTGATAATGACCCAGGATTCTGAGATGAGAAAACCTGAAAATGGAGCTAAGTGGTTAATTACCAAGTATGATAAATTTGGAAGAGTCGCTTACACCGGTTTTATTTCTGAAGGCACCGGCGGAACAAGGGCAAATATGCAAGGTCAGGCCGGTAATCACGTTATCACAGAAGAGCGCAATGGAGCAGGATTTGAAATGAGTGGAATTCGGATCTACTACACAAATACTTTGTTCGTAGGCATTGATACTGTTCTATCAGTTAATTATTACGATACCTATCCGGATGAAACCCCATTTCCGGATCAAAATAAAATCCTGAATGAACCCATCCTTCTGGAAGGCTATGATAATTTAGGACGCTCTACCCAATCACTTCCATTAGCCTCTTTTGTAAAGAATATTAATGACAACTATTGGACAAAGAACTACAGTTTCTATGATAGCAAAGGCAGAGCAATCGGCTCCACCAGCCTCAACCATTTGGGAGGTAAGACGGTTGTAAGCTCTAAGTTGGATTTTGCAGGCGTAGTCCTGAAAACCCAGACCCTGCACAACAGACTGGATGGGGAGGCACCCGTCAATATTGTAGAAGACTTTGTCTATGACCACCAGAACAGGCTTCTGAAACATTACCACGAGGTGGTCGGCAAAACCGAGAAAGAACTTCTGGCCGATAATACCTATGACGCCTTAGGAAGATTAGAAATCAAAAAAGTAGGCGCAGTCTCCGACGGTAATCTTGGCATTACAGTTCCGGCATTGCAGGAGATCAAATACAACTACAACATCCGTGGCTGGATGACGGGTATCAACCTGAATACAGCAGGAGCTCTGGATACAGGAAAACTCTTTTCCTACAAAATCAAATACAATGATCCTGCTAATACAGCCATCAAGAAATACAACGGGAATATTACGGAGATCGACTGGACATATGCCTCCAACAACGCCAGCCGTTACGAATACACGTACGATGACCTGAACAGGCTGAAGAGAGGGTATTACAAAAACCTGAACGGTACGACCACGTCAGATTCGAAATATTTCAATGAAGAGCTGACGTATGATATCAACGGCAATATCCAGACCCTGAAACGTAATGCAAGACCGAAAACCGGACAGACGGCAACATTGGTAGATAACCTGACTTACGTTTATGACAATGCCAACAAGAGCAACCGCCTGTCCACTGTTTATGACAATGCGCAGAACAGCAGCGGTTATCCGGCCATTGCGGTTCCCCAGCCAATGACCTACGATACCAATGGCAATATGCTGACGATGCCGGATAAGGGGATCACCGAGGATATCACGTATAATTTTCTGAACCTGCCTGAGATAGTAAGCAAGAATGGTCAGCCGGTGACTTATACCTACAGGGCAGACGGCGTTAAAGTGCACAAGGATTTTCGTGTCAACGGGATGAATATAGAGACGGACTATCTGGATGGTTTTGTTTATACGACGCCTTATACCGATGAGATTGAGATGGCATTGCGTGAGACTGTAGCATCAGAAGAGATGTCTGTGGCGGGTCAGGCAGAATCATTTGAAATGGCAGCCATACCGATAAAAGATCCTGGCGGTCCAATTAATTTAATAGAATCCAAGCCAAACTTTTTCCCGACAGCAGAAGGATTTTATGATTTTGAAAATTTTAGGTATATTTACCAGTACAAGGATCATTTGGGCAATGCGAGGTTAAACTATGGCAGAGATGTGAACGGCGAATTGTTTACAGAAGATGGGAATGATTATTATCCGTTTGGATTGAATTTTATTAATCCTTTGGGAGGAGCTCAGCAGGTTTTTAATCCTAGTGCGACGTATAAGAATTACAAGTACAACGGTAAAGAGTTGCAAGAGACCGGAATGTATGATTATGGCGCAAGGATGTATATGCCGGATATCGGAAGATGGGGTGTTGTTGACCCGTTGGCGGAAGAAATGACTCGCCACAGTCCGTATAACTACGTTTTCAATAACCCAATTAATGCCATTGATCCTGATGGAAGATCACCAATATATAATGAACAAATAGGACAATATGTTATAAATGGCAAAGAGGTTTCTTTTGAGGAAGCATTAGCTTATGCAAATGGTGGGGGGAATAGCGATGGTAATAACAATAACAATACGGATGGTGGTCCTGGAGATGGCGATAAGAAAAATAATAAAAAGCAACAGCAAGATAATACTAGTCCCTGGAAAGTTGGTTGGGAATGGTTGACAGGTACTGGAGCAAGAAACCATAATTTTAAAGATGGTGATGACTTTACTGAAATGCTGAAAAAGCACGAGCATATACAAGAAACGAAAGACAAAATAAAAAAGATGCTTGCTGCCTCTGGTGGGCAATTAATACAAGGGGATAACAATTATAAATTAGGAGGATTGAAAGGGGTTCCTTTGTATTTTAGAGATTATTCTACACTACTTACAGGAGGACTTACGGGAAATCTAGCCGTGACTTATTTAGGATCTTATGGAATACATTATAAAGTAGTTTCTGTCAATAAACAATCAGGAACCGCAGTCGTTCAGTTTAACGTATCTAACAATTCAACGATAGAATCTGCTACACACCCTCCTGTTGTAGGCTATACTACCTGGTGGCAGAACAATGTAGGAACGCCCTTAAATCAAACTTTTCAACAAGGTCCTTTATCAAAAACAACACAGACATTCACTTGGAAAGAAACTATAAAATGGAGATAATGAGAACTTATAAAAATATAATTAAAATTGTTTTGTCCGTTTGCTTTGCCCTATGCTTAGCATCTTGCACAAATAAGAGTCCTGCAGATGAAGAAATATATGGTGTTTGGAAAAATAAAGAGGTGGGAAGTTTTACTTTTAGAAAAGATCATACTTTTTCTGGAACGAATCTTAAGTCAGGTATATTTTTGTTCCAACCTCAGAACCCCAATAAATTATTTAATGGTATGGGAACTTGGAAACTACAAAAAGAAGATGGCTATTGGGAGATAGAATTGTACTTTAACTCATATTCTATTGGTGATGATAAAATTTTATATCACTTACTTATAGGTGGAGAGAACGGTATCTTGGAAAATAAACGACCTTGGTACTTATATGTTTGGAAAGATGAAGAAGGAGGAGAAAGAATAATATTCAAAAAATAACCAAAGCCAACTCGTTTGAGTTGGCTTTGTTGTTTTATAATGCTACATTTTGCTTTACAAAATCCCTCGCTGCCGCACGAATCCTTTCGTGTGGCAATTTTGTAAACAATAATTTTTAGTTGCCTATCTCCAGCATCGGGACAGAGGGAATCTTTTGAGTTGGCAGAGAAAGCGGTTATAGTGGATCCGGGCGGACCGATTAATCTGATAGAATCCAAACCTAACTTTTTTGCGACTGCGGAAGGCTTTTATGATTTTGAAAATTTTAGGTATATTTACCAGTACAAGGATCATTTGGGCAATGCGAGGTTAAACTACGGCAGAGACGTGAATGGCGAATTGTTCACGGAAGATGGAAATGATTACTATCCGTTTGGGTTGAATTTTATTAATCCTTTGGGAGGAGCTCAGCAGGTTTTTAATCCTAGTGCGACGTATAAGAATTACAAGTTTCAGGAACAAGAGTTGCAAGAAACAGGCTTTTACTCGTTTAAATGGAGAAACTATATGCCAGATGTTGGAAGGTTCTTTAATGTAGATCCTCTTTCTGAAAAGTATAGTTTTCAATCTCATTATAACTTCTCAGAGAATAGAGTTGTCAATGCAAGAGAGCTTGAAGGTCTTGAGGCTTTGGTTGTAAATGGTCAAGAGCTATCGTCTGCTAAGTCGAGTATGAAAAAATTTGCTACAACAATGGGGTTTGCGTCAGTCCATCCTCAGGCAGCTTTCCGAATAGGTACAGACGAAGGCAGCAAATCTATTTCCGGAATAGCCCATCGGTTTTCTAGTAAAATAGCTTCTGGAAACAAGGCTGATCAGAATGCCATTAGACATGGGATCTGGTCTGCGATGATTGGATCTGAGTTTGGCTCTTCCACAGCTTTGCAGGCAGGTAATGCCCACGAGGGCATAGGGATAGCTTCTAGCCAAAATGTTGATATGTCTAAAACTTTTAAAGGAAAAGGGGAGAGTGCTGAAAATTTAGCAGACAGTATTGTAGATGTAATGAATAACAATATAGGAATTGGTATTGCCGAATCTAACCCTAATGCCGGTACAAAAGATCTGGCAACGATGGTTCTTGGCGAGCTAAAGAATAATGGTATGTGGACTGTTTCTAATGATAAGAATGGTAATGTAAGCATTACAAGGTCAAAGATAACAGAATCTCAGTACAACACAGGTGTGAAAACGATAAACTCACTAAATAATAACGGAAACACCGGAACAGAACAAAAAAAGCTTGACGACACAAAGAAAACACAGAATGGTAGAGCTATGAGTCAGACAGCTGGATTTTAAACTTTAATTATGGAAAGAATTATTAAATTATTTATAGTTTTTCTGGTTTTTGTAAGTTGCAAAAAACCAACAGAACAAATTGTTGATTATTCAAAAGAGAATTTTGGAGAAAACTTTGAGTCTGCGGATATAGATTTATCTAAAGTTTTTGATTTTGAATGGGAGACTTTATACATTTTCCCACCCTTAACAAATCCTGATGTTATTACGAAAGAAATTGGATTTGGTTATGACGGTGGAATCGTTCCAGATGATAATAAATTATTTTTATTCACAAAAAAAAATGTGATTGTTAAAAAATTTATCTACGAAAATAATGGCATAGGTATAGGATTTAGTGATAATAATAAAAAAGTATATATAATCGAGGCTGTAAAATCAAAATATAGAATAATAAAATTAGATTCTGATGATTATTGGTTATATAGGGAATAGCTGTATATATTATGAAACAAATAATCAGATTATTAATGATTTGTCTGGCAGTTGTTTGTATCGCTTGTGACCAAACTCCAACAGAACAAGTTGCTGAATATTCAAAAGAGAATTTTGGGGAAAATTTTAAATCTGCGGATATAGATTTATCCAAAGTTTTTGATTTTGAATGGGACAATTTATACATATTTCCACCTTTAACAAATACGGTAATGTTCCAAAGTTAGTGATGGGAATGATTGTGAATGTTAACTTATTGAAAATCAATTAAAATAACAAATGCATAATTATAAAACAAGAGTAGGATTTACCTGCTCTCGTTTATTTTTGGAGAAAAAACATATCTTAAATGATTGAGGATCATAATAGATGTATCAGAGTTAGTGATGTAAATTAATTAGGTTAAAGTCCACAAGAATTTTACCTGGACGGCTTTGTGTACACGACACCTTACTCCGAAGAGATTGAGATGGCATTGCGTGAGACAGTAGCATCGGAAGAGATGTCTGTGGCGGGTCAGGCAGAATCATTTGAAATGGCAGCCATACCGATAAAAGATCCGGGCGGTCCAATTAATTTAATAGAATCCAAGCCAAACTTTTTCCCGACAGCAGAAGGATTTTATGATTTTGAAAATTTTAGGTATATTTACCAGTACAAGGATCATTTGGGCAATGCGAGGTTAAACTACGGCAGAGACAGAGGCGATCTTTTCGCGGAAGATGGTAATGATTATTATCCGTTTGGGTTGAACTTTATTAATCCTTTGGGAGGAGCTCAGCAGGTTTTCAATCCTAGTGCGACGTATAAGAATTACAAATACAACGGGAAAGAGTTGCAGGAGACGGGGATGTATGACTACGGCGCACGTTTCTATATGCCGGATATTGGAAGATGGGGTGTTGTGGATCCCTTAGCGGAACAATACAGAAGATGGTCGACTTATACATATGGTGTTGATAATCCAATTAAATTTTTTGATCCAGATGGGCGTGGTGTTCTTACTGATTATTATAATTTATTAGGACAGCAAACAAAACATGTTGAAGATGGAAAAGCGGATAAAAAAGTAGTTTTGACTACTAGTAAGAAAGAAGCTGATACAGACGCTGCAATTGCAAATGGAAATGTTGTTAACCAGATTAACAACGATCAAATAAAACAAATTGATGAAATATATGCTTTTGGCAAAACAGATAAAACAGGAACTGAAAAAGGTTTTTATTTTGGGCAAAAAGGAAATTCATCAAAAACGGTTACGGGAGAAAAATCAAAACAAATAGATGATAATCAATGGAGTGAAGCACGAAAAGATTTAAAAGAAAAAGGAGATAAGCCCGCCTCTGATGCTCATTTGCACCCATTAGAGTATGATAGTGAGGGGAATGTAATAATTGTTGGTTCTCCGAAACCGTCACCCGAAACCGATCTTCAGCCACAAAATATGAAAGGAGATACACAACCATCAATGATTTTTGGATGGACCGAGAATGAAAATCCTAAACCAGCGGGTCAAGTAGGAGGATCAACTACCTACTATCATACACCAACAGTAGGTTTTTATAATAGTTCAGGTTCTATTATAACTATAGATTATGCAAAGTTTAAAAAAGGAATGGAAAAAGTAAATAAATAATTATGAAATATTCAATTTCTATATTGGTGGTTCTATTTATAACTTCTTGCTCAACTTATATTGATAAAACAGAAAATAATATAAATAATGAGAGCATGATATTTAATTATGGGCTTAATGAAAATAAATTAATATTTATTAGTAAAATTAATGCTTCAGCTGATGGACATATATTTTACAACACTCATTTTGAATTAAGTTTGCCAAAAAAAATGTTAAATTGGAGTAGAAAGAGTAATGAATTTTTCTTTGAATATGATAATAAACAAATTATATATCTATATATCCCATATAAAAATGAGGAAAAAGAATCAGCTAAATGGGAAATGAAAGATATTGATTATCATGATGCTTTAAACTTAGGCGAGTATTGGGAAGAAAGAAAATATGAAGAAAATTATCTTTATAAAGAACATACAAAAAGGATTTCGAAGATATATACAAATGGAAAATACATAATAATGCTTTATAATATAAAAGACATAAATTATCCTCAATTTGTTCAAAATGTAAAGACATTTAAACTAATTCAGTAATATTTACCAGTACAAGGATCATTTGGGCAATGCACGTTTGAATTACGGCAGAGACAGAGCAGGCGATCTTTTCACGGAAGATGGTAATGATTATTATCCGTTTGGATTGAATTTTATGGTAATGTTCCAAAGTTAGTGATGGCAATGATTTTAAATATTAACTTATTGAAAATCAATTAAAATATAATTGAAAAATTTAAAAACGAGAGTAGGAATTATCTGCTCTCGTTTATTTTTGAAAAAAAAACAGATTGCAAATGATTGAGGATCATAACAGATGTATCAAAGTTAGTGATACAGGAATTTGCCCGTTTTGCTATTCCGGAAAAATTATAAAGAATGGAACGACAAAGACCAGAAAACAACAATATTTCTGCAAGAATTGCAACCGTAGGTTTTTGAATTATTACTCATACAATGCCTATAGGAAAGAAATTAATTTTCAAATCGTTCAATTTATTAAAGAAGGCTTAGGCATTCGCTCGACAGCCAGAATCTTAAAAATATCAGTTACAACCTTGCTCAAAAGAATTTTGGAAATAGCAGGAAAAATCAAATTACCTGTTTTATCTTCCGGAAAAACTTACGAACTGGACGAAATGAGGTTTTTCATCAGAAAGAAAAGCAATCCGATGTGGCTGGCTTATGCTATTGATAAAAAAACAAAAACGGTTGCAACTTTCTACCTCGGAAGGAGAAATAGCAGAACATTGAACACTGTTGTAAAAACAATCCTAAATGCAAAAGCTATTCAAATATTTACCGATAAGCTCAAGAATTACCAATATCTGATTCCGAAAGAAATCCACAAAACCAAAAGATATGAAACCAATGGAATCGAACGAAAAAATCTCAGCATCAGAACCCATCTTAGAAGATTCAGCAGAAAGACGATTTGTTTTGGAAAAAGCACCACCGTCACAACAGCTATTTTGAAGATCTATTTCTGGAGCTAAACAAAATTCCGGTTAAGATTCTATTCATAGCTTCTAAGTCAAGTTATGCTGAGAATTTTTATTAATTTTGAAAACAATCAAAAAATTAGAAATGAAAGTAAAATCAATTTTTGCAACAGCTGCTGTTGTTTTCTATGTTGGTGCCAATGCTCAGTCTATGTCAAAGTCAAATTATCCAAAAGCGATCAAAGGAAGTCAAATCGATAATTATTTCGGAACTCAGGTTGCAGATCCTTACCGCGATCTGGAAAACGATTCTCAAGCTACCAAAAAATGGGTGGATGAGGAAGTAGATTACAGTCAGAATTACCTTTCAAAAATCCCTTTCCGTGACCAAATCAAAGATCAGCTAAGAACCATCTGGAACTATGAAAAAATATCTGCACCGTTCAAAGAAGGCGATTATACTTATTTCTCCAAAAACAATGGATTGCAGGCACAATCTGTGATTTACAGAACGGGTCTTAAAACTAAAAATATCGAGGTTTTCCTGGACCCAAATTTATTTTCTGAAAAAGGAACAACTTCGCTTTCCAATCTTTCATTCAATAAAAAAGGAAATCTTGCTGCATATTCTATCTCAGAAGGTGGAAGTGACTGGAACAAAATCATTATCATAGATGCTTTTACTAAGAAACAAATCGATGAAACTATTGTAGATGTAAAATTCAGTGGAATATCATGGCTACGTGATGTTGGTTTTTATTATTCAAGCTATGACAAACCGAAAGAAGGAACTGTTCTATCGGGAATGACAGATAAACATAAAGTCTATTTTCATAGATTGGGAACAAAACAATCTGAAGATAATCTGGTTTTCGGAGGAGAAAAAATGCCAAGAAGATATTTGGGAACACAGGTTTCTGAAGATGAAAGATTTTTAATTATTTCTGCTGCCAATGCAACCAACGGAAACGAATTGTATATCAAAGATTTGACAAAAAAAGAAAGTGAATTCGTTCAAATCAACAAAGGTTTTGACATCAATGCTGATATTGTAGATACGCAAGGCGATGAGCTTTTCATCTTCACAGACAAAGATGCTCCAAATATGAAATTGGTGAAAGTCAGCATCAAAAATCCAAGTCCTGAAAATTGGAAAGACGTAATTCCGGAAACTGAAAATGTTTTAAGTATTTCCGAAGCTGGAGGCTACTTTTTCGGAAAATATATGAAAGATGCCATCAGTCTTGTAAAACAATTTGATAAGACAGGAAAATTAGTCAGAGAAATCACTTTACCTGGAAAAGGAACTGTTTCCGGCTTTGGCGGTAAAAAAGATGATAAAGACATCTACTATTCTTTCACGAATTACATTACGCCCGGAACAATTTATAAATACAATGTAGCTTCCGGAAAATCAGAAGTTTATCAAAAACCGAATGTAAAATTCAATCCTGAAGATTACGTTTCTGAGCAGGTTTTTTATACTTCAAAAGACGGGACCAAAGTTCCAATGATGATTAATTATAAAAAAGGAACTAAGATGGATGGTAAAAATCCAACGATCCTTTATTCTTACGGAGGTTTCAACATCAGTCTTCAGCCCGCTTTTTCTGTTGTTAATGCCATCTGGATGGAAAATGGCGGAATCTACGCTGTTCCAAACATCCGTGGCGGTGGAGAATACGGAAAGAAATGGCACGATGCAGGAACGAAACAGCAAAAGAAAAATGTGTTTGAAGATTTCATTGCTGCCGGAGAATACTTGCAGTCGAAAGATTATACTTCGAAGGAATTTATGGCGCTTTCTGGCCGTTCCAATGGTGGGCTTTTGGTTGGTGCGACAATGACGATGCGACCTGATTTGGCAAAAGTAGCTTTCCCTGGTGTTGGCGTTTTGGATATGTTGAGATATAACAAATTTACTGCAGGAGCAGGTTGGTCTTACGATTACGGAACTGCAGAAGATAGCAAAGAAATGTTCGACTATCTGAAATCTTATTCGCCTGTACACCAAGTGAAAGCAGGAACTTGCTATCCGTCTGCAATGATTATTACAAGCGACCACGATGATAGAGTCGTTCCGGCACATTCTTTCAAATTCGGGGCTGAGTTGCAGGATAAACAAGCTTGCAGCAATCCGATTTTGCTAAGAATCGAGAAGAATGCAGGTCACGGCGCAGGACGTTCCACGGAACAAGTGATTGGTGAAAATGCTGATTTACTGAGTTTTGCGTTATTCGAAATGGGAATTAAAACTTTGAAGAAATAATTCGATAAAACATATTAATAAAATCCCGAAATTAGTTTCGGGATTTTTTGTTTTTGGAAAACAATTTGATACAAAAAATATCCACCATTTAAAATCTTTTACCAATGAAAACAAACACTTTAATTTTAGGCTTTGCAGCGACTTTAGCTTTAGTTTCCTGCAAAAAAAACGACAGCAAAAGAACATCAGAAACGTATTCTAAAACCACAGAAATTGTTGATAACAATGGAAAAATAGATAGTGTAACGACCACATCTATGGAAAAAGAAGTTAACGGAAAAAAAGAATCCTCGGTTTCTTATCCTTACAAAGCCATTGATGGCAGCCGTGCAAAAGCTACATTTACAGAAAACGGCAAATCAAAAACAATAACGATTGAAGCTAACAACGTCAAATATGTTTTGGATTTCAAAAAAGCTACAGTAATGGGTGAACTTTACGAGAGAAACAGCATTTCTGCAGAGACAACACCAGATTCACTCTTTATTTCTCAAGGGAATAATGTGATTCATTTAGGCAAAATCAAATAAAAAAGAAAAGGGATTTAAATTATTTTAAATCCCTTTTTTACCTTCAAGAAGCATTTCTATCATTTTAATTTTCCGCCGTTTGCGTGTTTCCTCTTTCTTCGCTTCTTCTATCCAGCGGATGTATTCTTTTTTGTGCGTGTAAGACATTTTTTCGTATAATTCTTTCGCTTTTTCATTTTGATTCAATAATTGCTGAACATCATCAGGAATTATGACGATACGTTCTTCTTTGTCTTCCCAAAGTTTGACATTAATGATATCTCCGAAAGTTTTGCCCAATTCTTTTCTGATTTCCTGAGTTAAGCCGAGTAAATGACAGTCGGATTTCATTTTGGTAAGGCTTCCCCGATATTCAACTTTATCATCAAACAAAACTTTGACTTTAACTTGTCCTTTTTTTCCAAATAATTCAATTGTATCAAATGGAAAATTTACAAAAGCAGCATTCATATCTTGATGCTGTTGGATTTTGCCTGAAAAAATAATAGGATTATTCATATCATAAAAAATAATTGAAATCAAATTTAAAATATTATTTTCGCAAAAAAATAATGACATGAAAACCTATTTTCTTTTCTTTTTAAGCTTTTTCCTTTTTTCCTGCAGTTCATCTTCTAGTGATGAGGTGAAAGAATTGACCGCTCCACAATTAACCACCAAAGAAATAAGCCTGGATGATGACGGATTTCTTAAACTTGGTGGTAAAATCACAAATAATGGCGGAGCTCAAGTTACCAGAATCGGCGTTATCTGGAGCACATCTTCCAACGTTTCATTAGATAATTACGCAACTGAAGATAAGGAAGAAATGTTCTCTTCCAGTGAGGATTTCGAATTCAAATCCAAAAAAGTATTTGCTCCCAACACAACTTACTATTTCCGAGCTTTTGCAGAGAATAGTAAAGGAACGGCTTTAGGCAATACGATTACTTACAAATATGGTAATGTGATAGAAACCTTGGATCCTACCGTTATCACAACTGTGAGTGCAACTTTAAATGGTAAATTTTATCAGCCTGCAGGAAATCTTGCTTATGCAGGATTTGTATATGCAACTCACCAGGATCCAACAATATCTGATAGCGGTACACAGTCTGTGGGTGCTATAGGAACAATGAATTATAAAGTAGATTTAACAGGTCTTGTAAGAAATACAGAATATTATATCAGATCTTATACAAAGATTAATGATAAATATTACTATGGCGATCAGAAAAAAATAAAGACTGCTGGTTATTTTGGTCCGGCTGGCGGAATTGTAGCTTACGATAAAGGAGTTGTTTCTGATGGATGGAGATACTTAGAAATCAGTAACAAAGATGTTGGTAGAAATTATGCAACGCCGCCATTTACAAGATTCGGAGCAGCCTGGTGTAACAGCCCGGTTTCTTATCTTGCCGGAACTTCTGAAAAAATGGGCGACGGACTAAGTAATACTGATTTTATTATCAGTAAAATTTCTGGAGAAAGTGCAGCCAAATTTTGCAAACAATATTCTGTAAATGGTTTTGCAGATTGGTTTTTACCTTCAAAAGATGAGGCAGTTGCAATCTTAACAAGTTTGTCCAAAGGCGGAATGTCTCTTAATTCAGGGCTGAAAACCTGGAGCTCATCAGAGGTTGACGCACAACAAGCATTTTATGTGTATCCTACAGGCACATCTGCGACACAAAAAATAGGCGATAATATTACTTATCCTGTTAGAAGATATTAATTACAGGAATTTAAAAATAAAAAATCCCGACTGTTAGGTTGGGATTTTTTTGTTATATAAAGTTGAACTTATTTTAAATCTTAGAAAGCAAATTTCTAAAACTAGTTTTCTCATCAATGATTCTTCTAAGCTCAGTTACAGGAACTCTCTCCTGCTTCATCGTGTCTCTATCTCTTATGGTTACGGTATTATCTGCCAAACTGTCGTGATCGATGGTGATACAAAGTGGCGTTCCGATCGCATCTTGTCTTCTGTAACGTTTCCCTATGGCGTCTTTTTCTTCGTAGAACAAGTTGAAATCGTACTTCAGATCGTTGAAGATCGTCTCAGCGTATTCTGCCAGACCATCTTTTTTCATCAATGGAAGGATTGCTGCTTTTACCGGAGCCAAAGCTGGCGGCAAACTTAGAACTGTTCTCTCAGAGCCATCTTCTAAAACTTCATCCTTAAGACAAGTCGAGAACAAAGCCAGGAACAATCTGTCCAAACCAACCGAAGTTTCTACAACATAAGGCACATAATTCTCATTTCTTTCCGGATCAAAATACTGTAGTTTTCTTCCTGAGAATTTTTCGTGAGCCTTCAAATCAAAGTCAGTTCTACTGTGGATACCTTCCAATTCTTTGAAACCAAATGGGAAATTAAATTCGATATCTGCCGCTGCATTTGCATAATGCGCCAGTTTCTCGTGGTCGTGGAAACGGTAATTTTCTGAACCTAATCCTAAAGCCAAATGCCAGTTAAGACGCTTCGTTTTCCAGTTTTCATAGAATTCCAACTCAGTTCCGGGCGCTACAAAATATTGCATTTCCATTTGCTCAAATTCTCTCATTCGAAAGATGAATTGTCTCGCAACAATCTCATTTCTAAACGCTTTTCCAATCTGCGCAATTCCGAAAGGTAATTTATGTCTGGAAGTTTTCTGAACATTCAAATAATTCACAAAAATCCCTTGAGCCGTTTCTGGTCTCAAATATAAGTCTGTCGCTGTGTCAGCAGAAGCACCCAATTTGGTCCCAAACATCAGGTTGAATTGTCTCACTTCCGTCCAGTTTTTAGAACCTGTATCAGGATCGGCGATTTCCAATTCCTCAATTAATGCTTTTACATCTGCAAGGTCTTCTTTTTCGAGAGATTTTGCCAATCTGGAAAGAATAGCTTCTCTTTTAGCTCTGTATTCCAGTACTCTAGGATTGGTTGCCACAAATTCCGCTTTATCAAAAGCATCACCAAATCTCTTGGCCGCTTTTTCTATTTCTTTATTTTCTTTGTCCTCAATTTTCGCGCAATAATCCTCGATCAAGACATCCGCACGGAAACGTTTTTTAGAATCCTTGTTGTCAATCAATGGATCGTTGAATGCATCCACGTGTCCGGAAGCTTTCCAGATCGTTGGGTGCATAAAGATGGCAGAGTCGATGCCCACGATGTTTTCGTTTAGCTGAACCATTGCTTTCCACCAGTATTGTTTGATGTTATTTTTCAGTTCCGCACCGTTTTGTCCGTAATCGTAGATTGCAGAAAGTCCGTCATAAATCTCAGAACTTGGGAAAATAAAACCATATTCCTTTGCGTGAGAAATCACTTTCTTGAAAACATCTTCTTGCTTTGCCATATTTAGTTTAATTGAAGTGCAAAAATAAGGATTTTGCTGGAAGTGAGATGATGGAAGATGGAAGTTTTTAAAAACCACGGAAAATTTTACATTTATTTCAAGTTTTGCCGAAGAATTTGGAGCCGGGAACCTGCTCTCCACTATATCTTTTTTGGGATTGCGATCGACGTTACGTCATTAATAGAAAGTTTTTTCCGCAATCCCAAAAAAGGATGCCGTTGCGATCAGGGCTAATTACGGTTTCAGTTTCAAAGAAAGGTTACTCAATTGTTCAGGTCTTTTTCAATCATTTCCAAAGAATCTATCACCTTTGATATCTTTTCATTCTGTTTTTTGATCTGTCTCGGTCTTAGAAAAAACCACGCAATTGCGAGCCACAAAAATGTTAATCCATAAGCCAAACCTGCGCCCAAAGTTGACATTCTGAGAGCAAATTCATAGAAATAAAAGGCAAAACCAGCGGTCAGCAAAACATAATAAATACTGATTCCTTTCGTCTGCATATAAAGCTGCTGCTTTTGCAATTTTTTCAAAGAAGCCAGATATTCCTGATTCGTTATCGATGGATTGATTGTCCGGATCACATTGACATTCTGAGAAAATAAATAAATGTAAAGTGCTAAAGCAATCAAAATCAAAACGATTCCCAGAGTTGTTGTAAACATTTTAAAATCAATAACATTCCAAATAAAAATAATCATAACAGCCGTAACGGAAAGACTGAGCATGTGCCACATTGTAGATCGTAATTGTTTCTTTTTGTACTTGTCGGCAGTAGATTTTATTTCTTGAATGTTAGGAATGTCTGCATTTTTCTTGTTCCAGATGTCTTGGAAATTAATATTATCTATTTGCATAATTCTTAAATTTTTCGGTTAATTTTTCTTTGATTCTGTGTATTTTTACTCTTACATTGGCTGGAGAAATCCCGACAACTTCGGCAATCTCAGCCTGTTTCATTTCTTCGAGTTCAAGGGAAATAATGATTCTTTCGAGTTCGGGTAATTCTGAGATGCATTGATAAAGAAAATCCGTCATTTTATCCTGTTCCAGTTTGTTGTCTTTCTCAGAATTATCTTTGATCTGATAGGGCAATTCGCTCTTCGGCATTCGTTTTTCGATGTTGATTTGCCTTAGACAGATATTCGTTGCAATTCTGTAAATCCAAGTTCCAACCGCAGCTTCCTGCCGGAATTTTGGCAATTGCTGAAAAACCGCAACAAAAGTCTCCTGACAAAGGTCTTTCGCCCAATCATCATCATTCACGTAACCCATACAAAGACGAAATATCTTCTTCCAGTAATCGTGATAAATGTCTTCGAAGTTTAAGTTCTGCATTGGTCCTTTTTAGAGTTTAGAGAACATTCAATCAAAAATGTTACAATCTTAGTGAAGATAAAATCTTTTTATTAGTCTTGAAGAATTGATGATGCGAAAATCTCTACTTTTGCCCAATGTTAGAGATTCTTTATCAAGACGACTACCTTATTGCGATCAACAAACCGAGTGGACTTTTGGTTCATAAGTCAAAATATGCCGGCCCGGCAGACGAATACGCCGTTGAGAAATTGACGAATCAAATTGAGAAAAAGGTTCATCTTGTTCATCGATTAGACCGAAAGACTTCCGGGGTTTTATTGTTTGCTTTCGATAAAGAAACGCTTAAATTACTGAGTGACCAGTTTATGAATCGTGAAGTGGAAAAAAAATATCTGGCGATTCTTCGAGGCTGGACAAAAGAGGAAGAAACGATTGATTATGATTTGACCAATGAAAATGAAATCGTTCAAAATGCAATAACTTATTATCGTCGTCTGCAAACATCAGAAATAGATTTACCATTTCTAAAACACCCAACTTCTCGTTATTCCCTGGTCGAAGCGATTCCCGAAACAGGTAGATTTCATCAATTGAGAAAACATTTCAAACATATTTTGCATCCGATTTTAGGTTGCAGAAAACATGGTTGTAATAAGCAGAATAAGCTGTGGCTGAATGCTTTTAATATCACTGCAATGCCTTTGCATTCTCATCAACTTAATTTTAAACATCCCATTACAGAACAAAATATTTCTATCAATGCGAATCTGAATGTCAATCCTGATTTTTTAGAAATAGGAAAAATTTTAGGTTTTGATTTTGAGGAATATATTTAATTTTTTGAATACTGTAAAAACAAAAAAGCTTCTCAATTCGAGAAGCTTTTTCCAATTAATTTTCATCAATTCATTTTTACTAACTATTACTTTTTGATGATTTTTTTGCTTACTATACTGTTGTCAGAAGTCACGATTCTAAGAACGTAAACTCCTTTAGGAAGCTTAGAAACATTCATTTCGTTTGTCTTAGTTTCCAATAATTTTTTGCCTTCCATACTGTAAAGTGCAACAGATTTCAGATTTTTGTCATCAATATGAAGAACATCAACAACAGGGTTTGGATAAACCAGAACTTTAGCTTTTTCGGCAGGAACTTCATTATTTGATAAGACGTCCAAATTCAGACTATATCCTAAAAGTCCAAGGTCAACTGAAGCGATATAGATATAAGCTTTTTTGTCTGAGAAATCTATTGTCACAGAGTTGCTTTCTGTATGCAAAAGGTTGCTTCTATCTACCGATTCCCAGTTAGCACCATTATCTACAGAATAATAGATATTGAAAATATCATTCTGACTTGTGTAAGTTGTTGCTACAATAACACCTGAGTTTGCATCAGAATATGAAACTTGATTGGCTACAAATTCTCCGGCATTGCTCCAAGTCAAACCTTTATCAGTTGATGTATAAACACCTGCAGAAGTTCCCAACGCTAATCGATTTGAATTGTTCGGATCTTGTGTGATGTCAAAAATTGCAGCTTCTGAAGGGAAAGAACTTCCTAAGGAAACCGGCGTCCAGTTTTCACCACCATCAATTGTTTTGTAAATCTCAGATCCGATAAGGATGAAAAATTCATTCGAGATATTATTTGGGTGTAAAATTTTGTAAACCGTATTTTGTGTTGGCAAAGCAACATTGGTTACTATAATGTCATTAAGATTATTAAAATTGATCTTATTCAACTCACCTTGATTATAATTACTGAAAGTTGTCCAAATTTGATTTGTAACTTGCGGATCAGGAATAATGTTGGTCAACTGGCTTGTAAAAGTGCTCAGGATTTCATTGTATGTAGCTCCAAAATCATCACTTACAGACAATTTGGATCCCAGAAATCCGCCTGCAAAAGAATAAAGACGTCCTTCTTTTTTGGTATCGGAAATATAAGCCGGTCCGCCATTGATGCTTACAATATTAAGAGGTCTGATGTCGTGAGCAACTTCGCTATTGTCTGCAAGGTTTCTGTGAACGACACCATTTTGAACATTATAAAACAAATGTTTTGCAGTCGAGTTTTCAAATAAACTTACGCGTCCTGTAGAACTATAAAAAGGTGTTTGAACTTGAGTCAAAGTTGTTGCATTATCTGTAGAAAACAAAGGTTTGTAATTCGCAGTGATGAACAATTCTCCTGCTTTGAAAGGATTGAAACTAGCTTTGATTCCGTAATAATAACTGTCTAGATTATCATAAGGATATTCTACACTTTGCCAAGTTGCACCGCCGTCTTTTGTGGAAATAATCTCGTCTTCTTCCAAAACAATCACGTGATTATTATCAAGCGGATTGAATTTAATATCAATAATATCATTCAGAATTCCATTGGTTCCAAAAGTAACATTTTTATCCTCCCAAGTTTCGCCACCATCAGCAGAATGATGAAGTTTCTCAGGCGCTGCTCCAAAACTGATTCCTGTTCCAACGTAAATATCATTCGGATTGTTTGGATTGAAAGCCATTGTGCTCAAAACACTTCCCAATAGTTTTTCTGTGAAATTATCTCCACCGTCATTAGAAATCAGCAAACCTCCGGATTTGTCATTACTTCCGTTTCCGTTGGCGATATAGACCTTGCTGACATCTGTCGGACTGAATGCAACAGAACTTGTAATCACATTGTCATTGTCATCTACAGAATAATAGATTTCTTTCCAGTTTTCGCCACCATCAATTGTTGTATAAACTCTGTTAGCCGTTCCCCAACCGTACGGAAACTGAGAACTTGCAATCAAAGTATTTTTATCGCTGCCGAAAAAGTTATAGGCATTGAAGTAGGGAACTTCATCCTGATTTGGTAACAGATAGGTTTTGGTAATTGTTTTTGTCGCAATATCCAGAATGTGCAAAGTTCCAACACCGTTTAGAATCGTAGTAAAAGAAAGGAAACTTCCATCTTTACTGATATTTAATTTCGAAACACTGATTCCACCACCAGCATCTGGCATAGAATAGAAAACATTCCACGTATTTCCGTTGTCTTTTGAAACCACAATGTGGCTTGTAATCGTGATGGCGTAAATCGTATTTTGTTCTTGTACGCTATAAGTAAGGTCAAAAATTCTTCCGAACTCATTTTTGCCCAAAACATCTGTTTGAGCACTGGCATTGCCTGTGAAAAGCACCAGCAAAAGACCAGCTAAAAAAGTAATTTTCTTCATATATCTAATTTTATTCTCAAATGTTGTGATAAAAATTAGCAATACAAAAAAACTAGGCGGAAATAGTTGGACGGGCTTTCAGAAATAGTGTGACAAATTAGCTAAAGACTTGTAATATAGTTATATAAGTCTATGTTGTCATCCTGTTCCATTTTCTTGATGATGCGCTCTTTTCGTTTCCTGCAAGCCTCTGTTGTGATGCTCAGGAGGGAAGAAATCTCCTTCATCGACAGATTCATATAAACGTAAGAAAGAAAACGAAGGTCGTTTGCGTTGAGGTCTGGATGAAGCGTCTTGAGTTTATTAATGAAACCTTGATTCACTTCTTCAAAATGGATGAAAAAACTTTCCTCCTCGCGACTTTGTCTCTGGAAGATTTTGAGTTGTTTGATGATATTGCTGACATCCTGATTTTCCAAATCGTCCGTTTGTCGGGAAAGTGTTCTTACAAGGTCGTCTATCAATTCTATTTTTGTGGTAAGTTGAAGCGCTTTGGTTGTCAGTTTCCGATTCTTAGCTTCAATTTCGTTTTTATATTTTTCCTCTTCCAGCAGAGCCAGAACTTCTTTTTCTTTTAATTGATTTTCAAGGATTTCCTTATTCTTTTTCTCTTTTTCGAGTTCTAGCTTTGCGATTTCGGCATTGCTTTGTTCGATGATTTTCTGCTGTTTATTTTTGACAATGCTGTTTCTCAAAGCCCAAAAAATAATGATGACAATGAAAATAGCCAGCAAAATGCCTCTGATGAAAAAAGAACGTTCAGTTGTCAGTTTTTCCTGACTTTCCGCCAGATTCTTCTGAGATTTTTGAAGTTCAAATTTGATTTTACTGTTCTCGAAAAGTTGTCCGTTCTTGATTTGATTTACCGAATCTTTAATCACCATCACCGAATCTTTGTAAGAAACTGCGCGCTCGATATTGTTGGCTTTCTTGTACAAAAGACTGAATCTCTCATACAGATTTTCCTTAAAGTCATAATTCAAATTGCTTTTCTCGGCCAATTCCAAGTAACGAAAAGACTTAGGCAAATCATTTTTCTGCTCTGCAATTGATGATAAGTTGTACAAAATCTGCGTCTTATACTCGGAATGTTCTATGCCATTTAGTTTTGGCAAGAGTTCGGCAGAGATTTTCTCAGCTTCATCATATTGTTTCAAATTGACCAATGTTTCCACCAAAGTCGCTTTTGCCAATAAAGCGTAAGGCGAGTTTTCTGTCAGCTTCAAAGCTTCATCGATGAATTGTTTGGCTTTTTTATAATCTTTTTTTTCGTTGGAAACGATGGTGAGATTAATCGCGTACAAACCTTTGGAAAGATTGTTATTGACTTTTCCAGCCAGTTCGTAAGCTTTTGTAAAATATTCTTCTGCTTTCTCAGTTTTTTTGTCTCGGGAATATAGGATTGCGATGTTGTTGAGAACCGTCATTTCTGACTTTTCATCTAGATGAGCAACGGCAATTTTGTAGGCATCGAGGTAATTATTGAGTGCTTCGCCGTAATCCAGACGCATATAATAATTCGCACCAATGTTGTTTGTCGCCAAGAATTCTTCGCGGTACCATTTGTTTTCCTGCGCTATTTTTCGGGTTTTGGTCAGGATTTCGAGAGATTTGGCGTAATCCTTTTTGTTCATCGCTTCCACGCCTTCAATAATCATCTTTTCGCAATCTTTTGGCGTGATTGCAAAAGTCTGAAAAGGCAACAAAAGCAGAAAAAATATAAAAACTAAGTTTCTGCGAAAACGCTTTGGAATCATTTAATTTTTTGGCTAAAAACAAGTAAAGATAATAAAGATTTTCATTAATGATTTTCGAAACGATATATTCCCGAATAATATTGAATTATCGTTACAAAAACGTAAATTTGTAAAACTTTTCTCCGATGTACAAAAGCCTAATTCGTCCGATTCTTTTCAAATTCGACCCAGAAGAAGTTCATCACTTTACCTTTTCTGCGCTCAAGAATTTCGGATTTCTGACCAAATTATTTTTACCAAAACCAATTGAAGATAAACGACTGGAACGTGAGGTTTTTGGATTAAAATTCAAAAATCCGGTTGGATTAGCGGCGGGTTTTGATAAAGATGCAAAACTCTTTAATGAATTGTCTGACCTCGGATTTGGTTTTATAGAAATCGGAACTTTGACGCCGAAAGCTCAGGCTGGAAATGATAAAAAAAGATTGTTCCGATTGAAAGAAGATTCTGCAATTATCAACAGAATGGGTTTCAATAATGGCGGAGTTGACGAAGCGATTGAACGTTTGAAGAAAAACAAAAACGTTCTGATTGGCGGAAACATCGGAAAGAATAAAGTGACGCCAAACGAAGAAGCCGTCAACGATTACAAAATCTGTTTCGAAAAATTATTCCCTTACGTTGATTATTTTGTAGTGAATGTAAGTTCGCCAAACACGCCAAATCTACGTGAGCTTCAGGATAAAAAACCGTTGACAGAATTATTATCAACGCTTCAAAATCTTAATCTCAAAAAGCCAAAGCAAAAACCAATTCTTCTGAAAATCGCTCCTGATTTAACCGATGAACAACTATTGGATATTATTGATATTGTCAAAGAGACTCAGATTGCTGGTGTCATTGCTACAAATACAACGTTGTCAAGAGAAAATTTAGTTTCAGAAAATAAATCTGAAATGGGCGGATTATCAGGAAAACCTTTGACAAAACGTTCTACAGAAGTCATCAGATTTTTATCTGAAAAAAGTGGAAAAGCATTCCCAATCATAGGAGTTGGTGGAATTCATACTGCGCAAGATGCAATCGAAAAACTGGAAGCTGGAGCGAGTCTCGTTCAGCTTTATACAGGATTTATCTACGAAGGTCCGGAATTGATTAATGAAATTAATAAAGCGATTTTGCAGGGAAAATAATTATCTCATTATTTTTCAAAAAATGATGTAACAAAATGGAGCAGATGATTGTTTTAAATAAATAACCGTTTAAAGACTAATTCCGCTATGAAAAAAGGCATTTTATTTTTCCTAATTCTTATCTCAACTATTTTTTCCGCTCAGCAAAATCTTAAGATTAATGGAAAAATCATTAATTCTGATAAAGAAAAAAATGGAGCTCCAATTGTTATTTATCTTTTGGATAATGATAATCAATTACTTAAATCTACAATCGCCCAAGATTCGAAGTTTGAATTTGACCAATTGAAGTCGGGAAATTATCATCTTCAGCTATCATCAGATGAAACAATTCAGAATGAGAAACCATTTTATCTGGAAAAAAATCTGGAGTTTTCAATTGCATTTGAACCGAAAAGTCAAAAAATTGATGAGGTGACAATCACTGCTAAGAAAAAAACCTTCAAGGTAGAAAATGGGAATATCACTTTAGATGTTGCCAATTCCGCTTTGAACAAATTACCGACATCAACTGACTTATTATCAAAATTACCTTTTGTAATGATTGATGCCAACGGCGAAGGCTTATCGTTTGTCGGAAAAGGAACGCCGTTGCTTTATGTGGACAATCAAAGAGTGGATTTTTCGACATTATCCGCAATCGCCGTGGATGATATTAAATCGGTGGAAATCATCAGAAATCCGTCTGTGAAATATGAAGCTGAAGGAAAAGCGGTCATCAAAGTCAATCTGAAAAAAAGCAGGAAAGATGGCGCACAACTGAGTATTACGGAAACGGCGACTTTCCAGAAACGTTTCAGCAATTATCTTTCGGCCAATTTTCAGCAAAAGAAAAATAGAACTGAGTGGAAACTGAACGCTTCCTACAATCAAATCAACCATTGGGAAAGCAACGGTTTTGATTATTCGGTTCCAAGCAAAAATATAGCTTCCAATTACATCATTAAATCTATCACGAAACGTCCGCAAACGATTTTTGGAGCGAGTTTGTATCAGGAACTGAACGATGATGGCGATTATATTACGATGTCTGTCAACAGCAATTTTAGACCGGACAAAGGCGATAATAATACCGATACTTTTTATTCTGAAAATGGTAATTCAGCTTTTGTTAAAACGCTCAATCAGCAAGATAATAAACGGGCGACAATCAACTCTATCTTTAATTATAAAAAGAAAATAACAGATTGGGATGCTGAGATTTTGACCGGATTTCAGTTCAAACGAGAGAGCAAAAATGTAGATTATCAATTTTTCAATGACACCAACAATTCGGGTTACGAGTTCGATCAATTTCGTGTTCAGCGATATTCGGGGAATGTTTATTCGGGAAGAATTGATATTGAAAAAAAATTAAGTGAAAATTACGGTATGGAATTGGGTGGAAATTATACGAAGGCTGAAACCAAGAATGATAATAAAACAAATTATCAGAATAATCAAAATCCGGAATTCTATCTGTATCAATTCAAAGAATCTAATCTTGCAGGTTACACCAATCTCGCCATTAATGCTAACAAATGGAATATCAATGCAGGTTTGAGAGTGGAAGCAACCAATGCGGAAGGTTTTGATGTAATTGAAAATTCAACTAAAATCAAGAGAGATTATCTCGATTGGTTTCCCAATGCAGAAATCAGTTTCAAGCAAAATGACAATTACGAATATACTCTGAATTTCAGAAAAAGTATTTCCCGTCCCAATTACGGAGATTTGTCTTCGGGAGGTTTGTACGGAAGTCCGTATGTTGAGTATCAGGGTAATCCGAACTTAATTCCAACCTATACCAATACAATTTCTTTAACTGCCAACCTCAAGAAAATCTCTGTCAATGCAACTGCTTACAACAGCAAAAATCCTTTGGGTTATACCTTGGTTTATGATGATGAGAAGAATATTTCAAAATTCACAGCAGTTAATTTCGATAAAGAAATGGGCGTTTCTTTAGGCATTGACTCTCTTTTTCAAGGGAAAAAATGGAGCTCTCAAAACAGTCTGTCCGTTAATTATGATAAAATAGAGGATTCTTTAGCCGTTCTGAAAAATTCGACGCCGTATGTTTATTTTTCGACTAACAACACTGTCAACGTTTGGAAGTATTTGTCAGTCCTATTAGATGGTTCTTACATCACAAAACGAGTGGAAGGTTTGTATGAAAACAATGCAATGTGTCTGGTCAATCTTGGGATGACATCGTCTATTTCTGATTTTGATTTTACCGTTCGTTACAATGATGTTTTCAATCAAATGAATTATGTCCAAAAAATGTCTTATAATAGAATCAATTCAACTGGCACCTTTTTTGGAAATACACCAACGATATCTTTTGCAGCGAAATATAATTTTGGAAAACTAAAAAAATCCAATTACAAAGAAAATGCTGTCAACGAAACTTCGAACAGGTTATAATAAATGAATTATGGAATTAATTACACTCAAGATTTTCAATACAGAAATAGAAGCGGAAATGCTCAAAATTTTCTTGGAAACTAACAGCATTGAAGCTTTTGTTTTTGGAAATATTTTAGCAAATACTTATAATTTGTTTAATACAACAAGTGGTGGTGTTCAGCTAAAAGTTTCAGAAAATGACTTCGAAAAAGCGAATGAATTGATGACCGAATTCTATAATAAAGAATCATAAACCGAGTTCAAAATAATAAAAAAATGCAACCTTAATGGTTGCATTTCGTATTTCAATAAAAATCTAAATCTTTACGACAAAGGTGCTCCAACAGCCAAATCACATCGATGATGAGGTTGCCCGTGTTCTGGATTCACAGCTGGTTTTGGTCCAAATGCCTGAGCTGGTGCTGCAGGAGTTGTTGAAACTGCCGGCGCTGGATTTGGATTCAAAATTGACGGAGCGGCTTGTTGAGGTGCTGCGTTTTGTGTCGGCGCACTGTCGATTGGCGCACCAACTGCTATTTCGCAACGATGATACGGTTGTCCGTGCACAGGATTCAAAGCAGGTTTTCCGGAAACAGGAACATTTGTAACCGATGATGCAACTTCTGCAGGAGCAGTTGTAACATTTTCCGTGGTATTATTAACGACAGAATCGCTTTTCGCAATTTCCGTTTCTGCGACGTTTGTTTTCGCTTTGTCACAAGAATATAACAATGTGACACTTGCTATTAGGATTGTTAATGTTTTCAAAACTTTAATTTTTATTAAAATTAATGATTTATTTTAAACTTAAGTCTGATTTATAATTAATAACACCACATAGTCACATAGGAAAATTTAAATCTGATTGATAAAGATAAAATAGAATTGATGAATCTATATTACCTTAATTTATTCAAAGCTATGTGTCTATGTGGTTGATAAACAGTTTAAAACTTAAAATCTACACCCACATAGAAATTCTGTTTCATAATCGGAGCGTAAACCATTCCTCCGTCAAAGTAATTTCCAAAAGGATTTCCCGCATCCAGAATCGCAACTTTTTGCTGATAACCTGTCAAATTCTCTCCACCCAAATAAACTCTGATTTTAGCGGAAAAGTTTCTAGAAATCTGAGCATTCAAAGTTGCATAACTTGGGGAATAATCACCTAACTGAAATTCTGTCGGATTTGATTTTGTATTCGGAAGTCTTTGTTTCCCAACTAAATTTAAAGTCGTATCAAAGCTCCAAAATCTGCCTTTCTCAGTTTTATTAGTTGAATAAGCCAAGTTCGCAAATCCACGATGTTTCGCCATAAACGGCACTTTTTTCAATCCGCTCAAGTAATCCAAAGCCACATCGTAATATTTGTAAGCCAATCTGAAATCTAAGTTTTTAATCGGCTGAAAATCCCATTGTGTCTGGAAACTATTCGCAAACGATTTGCCTTCAAGATTGTAAAACAAGATTTTCTGGGCAGATTCATCCAAATCTGTCACAACCTGATTCTGGAAATCTGTTCTGAAAAAATCAGCTAAAATGGTTGATTTTCTTCCAAACAATTTGAATTCCTGTTGCAGACTCACACCATAATTCCACGCAATTTCTGGTTTCAAACCGTAGATTTCGCCACCATTATTGATGATTTGGATTTGACGATTCGATGCAAAATAAGACTGACTTTCCGCAAAAATATTCGCAGTTCGGAAACCTCTTCCAGCCGAAACTCTGAAAATCGTTTTTGGAGTCAAATCATATTTGAAATTCATTCTCGGCGTAAACTGTGTTCCCGCAAGATTGTGAAAATCAACTCGAGCGCCCGTCACTAAGGTGAATTTTTCACCTGTCAAAGTATATTCTGCAAATAATCCCGGAACAGTTTCTGTTCTCTTGTAATTGTCCAAAAGATAATCTTCGTCGTATTTGTCATAAAGGAAACTTGCACCAACTTTATACTTATTATTTGTATTTCCGATGATACTTTCGAAAATCAAATTAGAGTAATAAGACGTTTCTTTTCCAAAATAATTTCTCAATCCGAAAAAGCTATCTTGCTGATGATAAGTTAATTGATTCATCCAGCCCAGACTTTGATAAGGTTTCCCTTTAAAAACATAACCTGTTTTGTTCCATAACTGAAATCTCGAAATATCAATCCCAACACCATAAAACGATTGGTCTTTCTGCGGAATCCTTTTATTGAATCCGATTTGTCCTGCAGTTCTTTCGTCTTTCAGATAATTAATTCCGAAATGCGAAGCAAATCCTGAATTCTCCAAATCATTGTAATTCAAAAGATAAGCAACATTTAACTGACTTCCTTTTGGTCTGTCAAGAAAACCGTCATCGTTCATATCTGTATCGCCAAAAGTTCCGTTTCCGTGAAGCAAAACACTTTGAGTCCATTTGTCGGAAATTGGAGATGTGCTCGTCACATTGGCTTCCATACGACCATTGTTATCAGAGAACAAATTGATTTCTGTTTCCGATTTTTTATCATCGTCGTGAGACTTCAAAAGTTCTGTATTGATTTGTCCCGTGATACTTTCGTAACCATTCACAACCGTACTTCCGCCTTTTGTCAACTGTATTCCGCCAATCCATTTTCCAGGAATAAAATTCAATCCATAAGGGGAAGCTAATCCACGGATTTCAGGTAATTGTTCTTTGGTTAGAAGTGTATATTTCTGGTCCAGTCCGAGCATTTTCAATTGCTTAGTTCCTGTAACTGCATTACTGAACGAAACATCTACAGTCGCATTGGTTTCAAAACTTTCGGACAGATTACAACACGCTGCTTTCAACAATTCTTTGGAACTGATATTGAAAATCAATCCTGCTTCTTTTTTGCTGATAGCTGTTGCTTCTTTTTCTCTCGTCAGTTTTACACCTTCAATCTGATTCGTTTTTTTGTCAGAATCTGAGTGATGTTCAAGTGTGTCATTCGGTTTTTCAAAATCTGAACCTCTTGTGTATAAACAACACGCAGGCAGATTTTTGTAAGCATCTTCCGGCGCTTTGAATTTCTCGTTATCGTGACCAACTTCAGCGATTTGTTTCAGAATATCGTCACATTTCACTTTCGATTCGTCAAGTGTCATTGTCAAAGTCTGATTATTGGCAGTCCAGTTGGCTGTTTGTGCTCCCGCTTTCAAGGCTGCTTTTTCTATTCTTGCTTTACATTGTCCGCAATTTCCTTTTACCAAAAACTGTTCTGTAACGGTTTGCGCGAATGAAAATATCGAACAAACGAGCAGCACAGAAAACATAAGTTTTCTACTTAAATAATTCATCGTCAAAAATTTAAATTAATTACTTAAGCTCGCAGACTTGTTTGGTATCACTATTTTTTGCCAACTTTTTGCTGTTGTCAGGACGGTCATACTGGCAACAAGCATCCAAATCGTCATAGACTTTGTCAGAAGCACGGAACATTTCGTTGTCGTGACCAACATCGGCTACGCTTTTCAGGATAGATTTTCTGTCCGTTTTGGAAGCGTCATAACTCACGGTCAAGACTTTTTTGCTCATACTCCAGTTGGCAGAACTTACATTTTTGTTAGCTTTAACCGCTGTTTCGATGCGTTCTTTGCACATTCCGCAGTTGCCTTCTACTTTGGCTTTGAAGGTTTTGGTTTGAGCAGAAAAATTTGAAAATAGAAATATGGAAAGGAATAAAATTCCTGATTTTATGATTGTATTCATTTTGATTAATTTTAATTGTTTGATAATAATGTCTTTGTGAAATTGCAAACTGAATTGTCAGTCTGAGGCTCTCGAAGACATTTAAATAAAAAAAATTAACCAAGTTTAGGCGGTTGCCAAATGTTGAAAGTTCGTGCAAATGGCGCTTGAGAATAGTAAGAATATTGATTGTTGATTTCGAAAATTGGCGTTCTCAGCTTGTTATCGAAATTATTCAAAACAACAGAAAATACGAATCCGGAACTGCAGGTTTTGCAAGTCGTGCAATTATCTTTGCAGTCTTTTTCTTTTTTAGAATCGTGATTACAAGACTTAGAATGTTTCTCTTCCTTCTTGCAACAGTCAGAACTTTGAGTCTGAGATTCGCAACAAGAACTCTGAGCAACCTGCGCATTGAAATTCTGCTTCGGAAATACAAAAATCCCCAAACAGAAAATCATAAAAAAAAGTTGCAGTCTTCTCAACATCGTTTTGCAAAATTAAGAAATAAAAATAACATACAATTTGTCATTCCGGAGGAATCTCAGCAGTTTAGATTCCTCCGGAATGACAAAATTATGATTTGACAACAGTTTTTCTCCTTCTCCAAAAATAAAACACCAATCCACCAATCAAAGCAATCGGCCAAATCGAAATCAGAAAAACAAAAATCTGCTGAATCAAATAAAAGCCTTCCACAAAAGCATTTTTCACATCGAAGAAGAAATTGTATTTGTACTCATTATCAATATTTTTGGTGTTGACAATCGGGATTTTCGCAACACTCGTTTTCGGTTCTTGGATGAAAATATCAACAGTTGAAAATTTCAAATTATCAGCAAGAATCTCATCAGAATATTTCTGAACATTAGCTTGAGACATATTTTTATCATCAAGATTCACTTTATCTTTTCCGGCTTTCAATTCAGAAATATTAGTACTGGTTTTAGACTGTCTTTCCGCTTCCATTTTGGACAATTTAATGTTTGCTGTGACGTCTTCCGCAGAAATAATTCTGGAATTGAGAAATACTTTTTTATCATTAATAAAATCCAAAAAATCGCCCAATTTCTCATTCGGAACTCTTACTTGCATTCTATTGTGATTCTGGAATTTCCGAATCAAAATCGCCGATTCATCCGACGTATTATAAGTATCTTCCGACAAAGTCTGCGCTTCCATTCTGCTTTTCGTCACAAATCCGCCAAGCGACTGCAGTTGCTTCTCAATCGAGATGGTCGCATCATAAACATCCTTCACTTCCATATCCACTTCGGCCGTTTTCACAAATTGCTTCCCTTCAACAGTTTGAGTTGCCGCCATAGAAACATTGTCAGAAACAGCTGCCGCGCTATCTGCAGTTGTGTAAGCAGATTCTGCATATTCTCCTTTTTTACATCCGATTAAAAGTAAAGCAAGTAAGCTGATTGATAAAAATTTAGTTTTCATTTTGAATATATTTTATTTGTTTTTTAATTGTAAATATTTGGGCAGCTTTATCCGCCTTCCGCTCCCAATCTTTTTTGCAGAAGATTTCAGTTTAAATAGAACTTGAGTACAAGCAAAAAAGGATTTCCGCTCAAGTCGGGCTGCGGGATTCGGTTTCAAATCAAGCTTTGCCAATTGTTTGAAACCTTCTTTCTCAAAATTGATAATTAAAATGAAAGCAATTCTGCAAATCAATCCGAAAGTAATTGTAAACTTATCTTCAATTCAAAATATTGATTATGAATGTTTTGTAAAATTGTTTTTCAGAGAAACTTTCGTATTTAAAGAATTGTAAAAGCTTTTTAGGAATATTAATTGCATTCTACAAGAAAACAGAATCTATGAACAGCACAATCTCCAAGATTAAAGGTGTTTTCAATCTTTTGAAACATATCGATATAGACCAAATCGCAAAAATTTCCGAGAAAGTTGACCTTCCAAAACTGATGAATCAGTTCTCAAAACTGGACGAAAATCAAATCAAAGGTTTAACAAAAATGCTGGATTCTTCTGGGAAGAAAAAAGAATTACCACCTATCAACGGTGATTTTTATGAGCTTCATTTGAAACTGACAGATGAGCAAAGAGCAATTCAGTTAAAAGTTCGTGAGTTTATGGAAAAAGAAGCGAAACCTCTGGTCAACGATTATTGGTTGCACGATGATTTCCCGCACGAACTCATCCCAAAATTCAAAAAACTGAACCTTTGCGGTGTAACTTACGACGGTTATGGCTGCCCGAATTTACCATTCTTAATGGAAGGCGTTATTGCAATGGAAATTGCAAGAGTAGATGCATCGTTAGCAACATTTTTCGGTGTTCAGTCCGGATTGTCAATGGGTTCGATTTATATGTGTGGTTCTGAGGAACAAAAGCAGAAATATCTTCCTGGGATGCAGCAATTCGATTTGATTGGTGCATTTGGATTAACAGAACCTGAAGTTGGTTCGGGCGCTGCGGGCGGATTGACAACAACTTGTAAAAAAGTAGAAGACGGTTGGATTCTGAACGGACAGAAAAAATGGATTGGGAATGCAACGTTTGCTGATGTCATTATTATCTGGGCAAGAGATTTAGATGATAATCAGGTGAAAGGTTTCATTGTTAAAAAAGGAACAGAAGGTTTTTCAGTTGAGAAAATCAAAGGAAAAATGGCACTCAGAATTGTCCAAAACGGCTTGATTACAATGAAAGATTGCTTCGTCGCCGATTCTCAAAAAATGGAGCACGCCAATAGTTTCAAAGACACTGCAAAAGTTCTTCAAATGACGAGAGCTGGCGTTGCGTGGATGGCGACAGGCTGCGCAAGAGGCGCTTATGAAAGTGCTTTGGATTACACCAGAAAACGTGAACAATTCGGAAAACCGATTGCTTCTTTCCAGTTGATTCAGGGACATTTGGTGGAAATGTTGTCCAATCTCACAGCGATGCAAACTTTGGTTTTCAGATTGTCAGAAATGCAGGACCAAGATATTTTGAAAGACGAACACGCATCATTGGCAAAAGTCTTTTGTAGCCTTAGAACGCGTGATGTTGTCGCACAAGCTAGAGAAGTAATGGGCGGAAACGGAATTCTTCTGGAACACGATGTCGCCAGATTTGTCGCCGATGCAGAAGCTATTTATTCTTACGAAGGAACCAAAGAAATCAACTCGCTGATTGTTGGCCGTTCGATTACGGGAATGAGTGCGTTTGTTTAACTAACTTATGATAATGAAATCTAATATTAGATTTCGTAAATTTACTGTAATGAAAAAAATATTTTTTTTAATATTAATGACCTTATTTTTGCAACAATGCGCGCAGAAAAAAGTGGACTTAACCAAACAACCAGAACAAAAAACAATGGAAGATAACACGCACAAAAACAATCCTTACTACTCAAGAACAGACAAAACCAAACTGAACGTCTCCAACGAAGAATGGAAAAAAATCCTTCCGGCAGAAGTTTATGCCATCTCAAGAGAAGCCAACACAGAATATCCTTTCACCGGAAAATACAATGAATTTGATGAACTCGGCGAATATTATTGCGCTGTTTGTGGTAATCATTTGTTCCGCTCAAGTTCTAAATTTGCAAGCACTTGTGGCTGGCCAAGTTTCTTCGAAGCGGACAAAGAAGGCGTGAGCTACAAACGAGATTCCACCCACGGAATGGAAAGAATTGAGGTTCTTTGCAAACGTTGCGATTCGCATTTGGGACACGTTTTCAATGATGGTCCGCCACCAACTGGAACTCGATTCTGTATGAATTCTGTAAGTTTGGATTTTCAGGCTGATAGTAAGAAATAGAATTATTTGGGCAGCTATTTCCGCCTTCCACTCCCAATCTTTTTTGCCTAAGCTTATCCAGCGGCAAAAAAGGATTTCCGTTCAAGTCGGGCTGCGAGTGATTCGACTTTTTCAAAGAATAAATAATATAATTAATCCCGAAATTATTTCGGGATTTTTCTTTGATAAAAAATCTGCAAAATTTGCTCAATCAGCGAGAAAAATATCAACATAAAGTATATAGATTTAAACTTAATCATTCTTAATTTTGTACTTCTAAATCTAAAGTAAAATTGAAAACAATATTCATTACCGGAGCCACTTCCGGAATCGGAAAATCGACTGCAATCCTATTGGCAAAACAAAAAAACAGAATCATTCTCTGCGGAAGAAACCAAACCGTTCTCGAAGAATTGAAATCAGAATTATCAAACGAAACCGAAATTTTCACCTTGAGTTTTGATGTCAGAAATCTTGATGAGGTTTTTGAAGCAATCAATTCACTTCCCGAAGACTGGAAAAACATTGATGTTCTAATTAATAATGCCGGAAATGCACACGGATTAGATTCCATCGCAGACGGAAATCCTGAAGACTGGAACGCAATGATGGACGGCAATGTAAAAGGTTTGCTTTATGTTTCTCAGCCAATTATCAAATTAATGAAAGAAAAGCAAAACGGACAAATTATTAATATCAGCTCGGTAGCTGCACGGCAAACTTATGCAAATGGTGTTGTTTATTGTGCATCCAAAAAAGCAGTTGATGTGATTTCCGAAGGAATGAGATTGGAGTTAACGGAATTTGGAATCCGTGTGACCAACATTCAGCCTGGAGCAGTAGAAACAGATTTTTCCAAAGTGCGTTTCAAAGGCGATGATGACAGAGCAGCGACAGTTTATACAGGTTACGAACCTTTGCTGCCGGAAGATATTGCAGACACGATTGCTTATTGCATCAATGCTCCGGAAAGAGTTTCTATTGCAGAGATTGCAATTTATCCAAAAGCACAGGCTGAACCAAGAACGATTTACAGGAAATGATAATCCAAAAAATGAGGTTTTTAAATTTACTTTTCTATCTGCTTTTTGTCTTCGGATTTTCTCAGAATTATTCCCAAAAAGAAAAAACACTGTTGATTCAGGTTTCAAAGTTGGATTCTTTAATGGAGAATAATAATTCTAAGATTTTAGAATTGTTTTCTGATGATGTTTCGTTCGGACATTCTAACGGATGGATTCAGAATAAAAAAGATTTCAAAACAGATTTCGAATCCGGAAAAGTAAAATACCAATCTATTAAACAAACTGAATTGAAGGAATTTAAAGTCAAAAATAAATTTGCCAACATCAGAAGAATCGTTGCGGTAAAAGGACTTTACAAAAATGATGAGTTTGAAATGAAACTTTCTGTTTTGGAATTCTGGATTCGACAAAAAGGGATTTGGAAATTGTGGAGTAGACAGAGTGTGACTTTGAAATCGTAATTCTCTAAATTCTTACATTTGCACAATGAAAATTCTTCACATAGAAACCTCGTCCAAAAACTGTTCTGTTGCCATTTCTGATGGCGAAAAATTATTATGTCTTTGCGAAGACGTTTCGGACAATTACAAACAATCCGAAAGTCTTCACAGTTTTGTAGAATGGGCTTTGGAAGGTGCCGAAATTTCTTTGAAGGATTTAGACGCAATTTCTCTAGGAAAAGGTCCAGGTTCTTATACTGGTCTTAGAATTGGAGCGGCTTCTGCCAAAGGTTTTTGTTATGGGCTCAAGTTGCCTTTGATTGCGATTAATTCCTTAGATTCTATGGTTGAGGAATTCGTCAATCAAGGTTTTGAATTAATTATTCCTTTAATTGATGCCAGAAGAATGGAAGTTTACACTGCTTTTTTTGATGGAAAATCGGGCGAAATGATTTCTGAAACCGAAGCCAAAATCCTCGATGAAACTTCTTTTTCTGAAGTAATTGATAAAAAAATTCTCTTCATTGGAGACGGGGCAAAAAAAGCTCAGGAAATTCTTAATCTTCCAAATGCGGAATATCGATTTGATATCTATCCTTCTGCAAAAGGTTTGATTAAAAAATCGGTTGAGAAATTCAATCAAAAAGACTTCGAAAATGTCGCTTATTTTGAACCTTTTTATCTGAAAGATTTTCAAGGAATTAAGAAAGCCGACAGAGTTAAGAAGCAGTAATTACTTCTTAGAAATCCGATACAATTTTCCGCTGTCAGTAATTGCATAAAGATTCCCGTCTTTCCCATCAAAAACATCACGGAATCTCTCGTTTAGGTCTTCCAAAAGTCTTTCCTCTCCAACAACTTTATTGTTTTCAAGGATGATTCTGTTGATTTTTTCACCGCTGAGACAGGCAATGAAAAGATTGCTTTTCCATTCAATAATATTTCCTGTATAAAATGTAATTCCACTTGGAGAAATGACTGGGTCCCAATAATAAATTGGTTGTTCCAAATTATTTTTTTTTGTCAATCCATTATTGATTTTCTGACCAGAATATTCGATTCCGTAAGTGATGGTTGGCCAACCGTAATTCTTTCCAGCTTTGATGAGGTTAATTTCATCGCCTCCTCTTGGCCCCATTTCGGTTTCCCAAAGCTCGCCGGTTTCTGGATGAATGGCAATTCCCTGTGGGTTTCTGTGTCCGTAAGAATATATTTCTGATTGTGCTTTGTTGCTTCCGATAAAAGGGTTTCCCGCAGCTGGTTTTCCGTTTTTATCGATTTTAATAATTTTCCCCAAATATGCATTTAAATCCTGAGCCAATGGACGTGTTTCCAAGTCCGACCTTTCGCCTGTACTCACAAAAAGATTTCCAGATTTGTCAAAAGCCAATCGACTTCCGTAATGCAATCTTCCGTCATAAGAAGGCGTTGCACGAAAAATAATTTTTACGTTTTCAACTTTGTTGGTGGAAAGGATACCTTTTCCAACAGAAGTCAAATTTCCTTTTTCATAAGGCTCTGAAAATGACCAATAAATCGTTTGATTATTTTCAAAATCTGGGTCAATTACAATATCGAGAAGCCCACCTTGTCCACGGCTGTCAACTTTCGGAAGACCAGTTATTTTCGTTACATATTGTCCGTCAGGAGAAACAAGATTGATAAATCCTGTTTTCTCCGTAATTAGAAAATTTTGATTTGGTAATTGTGCAATTCCCCAAGGTCTGCCAAGTTTTGTATTGATAACATCAACCTGATATTCTGTCTGCGTTTTGTAACCCATTACTCTCGTTTGTCCTTCAAAAGCTGGTTTGTTGTTCGAATTTGGTTTCTCTTTTTCTACAGGAGGAAGATTTTTGATAGACTCTTTTTCCTGACAAGAAATTAAAATCGTTGAAAAACAAAACATTGAAAGAATAATGGGCTTCAGCATGACAGATATTTTTTCTAACGAATGGAAAAATGGTGCCGAAGATATTTTAAAGCTTTACGCATTTCTTTTTCTGTGACTTACAATCAATACTATCGTTTTTATTACTGTCTCTATGATAGATTTTAATGTACTCCAACTTTCCATTTTCATCATAGAACTTCCATTTACCCTCGTAATACCAAAAGATTGATTTACTATCTTTAATAGTTTTTGACACACCTTTTTTTAGAATTTTCCCATTGGGATAATAAAATTTTGTATACGTCAAACTATCTTTGAATCTATCTTTTTGATATATTTTCCCATTCAGATAAACTTTCCAAACCCCAACTTTTTCTCCTTTTTTATATTTTCCAATACTTACATATTTTTGATTAGGATAATCATCTTCTTCTATCCATTTTCCGGTTTTCAACTGAACATTTTTCTTAATAGTTTGAGATTGATTGACTTCACTTTTGCAGGAAATTAACATCAAAAAAAAGAGTATAAATAAATTTTTCATCAAAAAGTTTTTTCAAAGATAGTGAAATATCCGATTTTAATTCTACATTTGTAGAACAAAATATAATGTTGTAGAAATGAACGAACAAAAATTAACTGAAACCGAAATCATCTTAATGGAAATCCTTTGGAAAAAAGAAAAGGTTTTTATGAAAGATATTTTGGAAGAATATGCTGAACCAAAACCTGCGTCAACAACCATTGCAACGTTATTGAAAAGAATGCAGAATAAGGATTTGGTAGGATACAAACTTTATGGAAACTCAAGAGAATACTTTCCAAAAGTGAAGAAAGAAGATTATTTCCAAGGCGAAATGACTTCTATGATTGACCGTTTTTTTAATAATTCTGTGAGTCAGTTTGCATCATTTTTCACTTCGAATGCAAAATTGTCTCAGAAACAATTGAAAGAACTACGAGATATTATTGACAAAGAAATAAAAGATTAAAATGTTAATTCTTATTTTTAAAATAGTCCTTTGTTCATCATTGTTAATAGGGATTTATTATCTGTTTTTACAACGGGAAAAGATGTTTCGGTTCAACAGATTTTATCTTTTGTTTGCTTTGGTTTTTTCTTATGCGATTCCGTTTGTAAAAATCAATCTTCCGGCAGTTTCGCAGAGAAAAAATCAATTAATTTTTGAAGAAATTCCAACACAACAATTGATTCAGAAAGCTCATCACACGTCACAATTTGATTGGATAAATTTGATTCTAACAGCTTCTGTTCTAATTTCTATTTTGCTGATTATTAAATCAATCATTTCAATTAAAAAAATCATTAATCTGAAAGGAACAGATATTAATTATCAGAATCAGAAAGTGAAATTAGTAGAGAAAAATCTGCCTCCATTTAGTTTTTGGAATAAAATATATCTGAATAAAAATTACTTCGAAAACCAACAAATCGATAACAGAATTTTCCAACACGAGAAAACACATATTGTTCAGAAACACTCTTTGGATATTCTATTTTTAGAGGTTTTGAAAGTTATTTCTTGGTTCAATCCCACATTATATTTTTATAAAAAAGCGATGACGGATAACCATGAATTTTTAGCTGACGAAAGTATTATTCAACAACAAAATAATGTGAAAGATTATCAAAAATTAATTCTTTCCGAGATTCTCCAAACTCAGAATCTAAGCCTGACACACCAATTCAATTACAATAACACCAAAAAACGATTTATTATGATGACAACTAAAAAATCAAAATTAGAAAAGTTCAAAAAACTGTTTGCTGTTTCTACGTTTGTAGGATTAAGTATTCTGTTTGTACAGAAAGTCTATGCTTCGGAAGCTAAGCTTCAAGTCAAATCTAATATTTCAGAAATTACTACAAATGATTCTGTAAAACTTGATACAATCCCAAGTAAAAAAGTAACTCAAGCCAATGTAAAAATCAAAGGAAAGAAAAATATTCCGCCACCACCACCTCCAAAAGAGATGAAGGAAAACGAATTGCCAATTCCATCACCACCGCCTCCGGCAAAGAATATAACGCCAGCTGAATTTCCAGGCGGAATTAATGTGCTTAGAACAAGCTTTTCTAACATTTTTGACAGCTCAAAATTTGGAGATAAATCAACAGAGAAAGTCGTTTTGAAAAGCCACATTTATTTTTCTATTGATGAAAATGGGAAAACAACCGATATCAAGGTAGATGGGCCAAATCCAACTTTCAACAGTGAAGCGGTTAGAGCTCTTAAAGCTGCAACTGAGAATGTAACATGGAAGCCTGCAACAGAAGAAGGCAAACCTGCAGCAACAGTTTTTCAATTCCCGATTACAATGCAATTTCATTAAACTTAAAGATTTATCACAATACTAAAACGTTCCATTTTTTGGAACGTTTTTTCGTATTTTTGTGTTATGCAATTCAAACTTCAATCAGAATATCAACCCACTGGAGACCAGCCAAAAGCCATCGAAAAATTGGTGGAAGGTATTAATGTTGGTGAAAAATATCAGACTCTTCTCGGAGTTACTGGTTCCGGAAAAACGTTTACTGTTGCCAATGTTGTGAATCAAGTTCAACGACCAACTTTGGTTTTGGCACACAACAAGACTTTGGCGGCTCAGCTTTTTATGGAGTTCAAGGAGTTTTTCCCGGACAATGCAGTGGAGTATTTTGTAAGTTATTACGACTACTATCAGCCGGAAGCTTTCATTGCTTCTACAAATACTTACATAGAGAAAGATCTGAGCATCAATGAAGAAGTGGAGAAACTTAGACTTTCTGCCTCCGCAAGTTTGCTTTCCGGAAGACGTGACGTTTTGATAGTGGCTTCGGTTTCCTGTATTTATGGTGTTGGAAACCCTAAAGAGTTTGAAAAATCATTAATTACGATTACCAAAAGTGAGAAGATTTCCAGAACAAGATTGCTTAATTCTTTAGTAAGCGCATTATATTCCAGAGCCTTGAACGAGTTTCAAAGAGGGACTTTCCGTGTAAAAGGCGATGTCATTGATGTTTATCCGGCTTATGCAGACACAGCAATCAGACTTCAGTTTTTTGGTGATGAGATTGAAACGATTCAAAGTTTTGATCCGGTTTCTGGAAATGTAACTTCGAATTTTGATACCATTAATATTTATCCGGCCAATCTTTTCGTAACTACTCCCGAAACGATGCAAGGCGCAATCCGCCAGATTCAGGATGATATGGTAAAACAGGTTGATTTCTTCCGAGAAATTGAAAAACCTTTGGAAGCAAAACGTCTTGAAGAGAGAACGGAGTTAGATTTAGAAATGATCCGTGAATTAGGTTATTGTTCTGGAATAGAGAATTATTCACGTTATATGGACGGTCGTTTGCCTGGATCAAGACCATTTTGCCTTTTGGATTATTTTCCGAAGGATTTTCTGATGGTAATTGATGAAAGTCACGTAACGATTCCACAAGTTCACGCGATGTATGGGGGTGACAGAAGTCGAAAGGAGGTTTTGGTAGAACACGGTTTCCGATTGCCCGCTGCGATGGATAACAGACCTTTAAAGTTTCCTGAGTTTGAGGATATGCAAAATCAGGTGATTTATGTATCAGCAACGCCTGCAGATTACGAATTGGAAAAATCCGGCGGAACTTATGTTGAGCAGATTATCCGACCAACAGGGCTTTTGGACCCAATTATCGAGGTTCGTCCAACGATGAATCAGATTGATGATTTGATTGAAGAAATTCACAAACGTGAAGAAGCGGACGAACGTGTTTTGGTAACAACTCTTACAAAAAAAATGGCGGAAGAACTGACGAAATATTTCACGAAAGTTGGCATTAGAACTCGATATATTCATTCCGATGTGGAAACTTTGGAAAGAATTCAGATTATGCAGGACTTACGTCTTGGTTTGTTTGATGTTTTGGTTGGTGTCAATCTTTTGAGAGAAGGATTGGATTTACCTGAGGTTTCACTTGTAGCTATTTTGGATGCAGATAAGGAAGGAATGTTACGTTCCAGAAGATCGATGATCCAAACGGTTGGTAGAGCGGCGAGAAATCTGAACGGACGAGCGATAATGTATGCTGACAAGATGACGAAATCTATGCAGGCTGCGATAGATGAAACACTTTACCGTCGTGAAAAACAGATGCAGTACAACACAGACCACGGCAAAGTTCCAATGGCATTGAACAAAAAAATCAGTGAAAATCTGGTTGGAAGAAGCAAAGACTTCCCAGACGAAAAATACACCCAAAAACAGATTTTGCAGGAAGTTGCAGAAACCAAAGCAACCTACGGAAGCGAAGACATCGAAAAAATTGTTGTGGCTAAACAGAAAGAAATGGAAGCTGCAGCTAAAAATCTTGACTTCATCAAAGCGGCAAAATTAAGAGACGAAATTGCAGCGTTGAAAGCTTAACGTTTTTTGAGGAAAAATTTGTAGAACTTCAGGATTTTTTTAACTTTTAGTTTAAAGGCTTTTTTCTTGGCAAAATCAACGATTTTATTATAGCAAAAATCTGAAGTATTTCCGGATAAATTAGCATATTCTGTGCTGATTAATTTGATGATTTCCAAATCGTTTGTCAGGCGTTCGAAATTTTGTAATCTTTTTGAAATACTGATTTCTTTGTAGAAATTCATTCTGTTTAGATCAACCAAAAAAAACTGATATTCTGAACCATTTTTTTTAACTAAGAAATTTCCGGAAGCATTGTCAATAAACTCAATTCCGTTCTCGTGTAAATCGAAAATTAACTTTGTATAAGCCTTGATAATTTTTTCTCTGTCGGTAAAATTGGAGTCACTAAAAACATCAGTTAACGTAAAAACATCTTCCAGCTGTTCACTTACGTAATAGCTGGAAGTTACACCAATGAAGTCGTGATTTTCAATAAAAGCTATAGGTTTTGGTGTATGAAACCCTTTACCCAAAAGCATCTGTGCATATTCATAAGAACGTCTGGACTTAGACTTTCTGTAATATTTATACACGTGTCTGTTGATAATATTATGCTGTTTGAAAGATTTAAAATTAAATTTCAAATCATCAACGATAAAATATTTGACTGTATTTCTGTTGCCGTGACCGACTAAAACACCCTCATTTTTAAAATTATTTAAAATGTTGAGGATGTTATCTTTATATTGAGAATAGGCTTCAGAAAGGACAAAATTCATAGTTTTATTTCAAAGGTTATAGTTTTGCGATTATTCTAAAGACGTTTTGATAAGGCCAATTACTTTATCCTGATCTGTATTATTTGTGTTGATAGAGAAACTTTTGTCGTTGTAAGGTTTGTAATTATCTTCATTATCTGCAGAAAAAAGTCCTATAGTCATTGTGTTTACTGCACTAGATAAATGCATTACCCCGTTGTCAGCTGTTATAAAAACATTAGTATTGGCAATAAAACTGCCTATTTTGCGAATATCTTTATGGCTAAAAGTAGGAATTTTGAAATTCAGTTGTGAAATGTTTTCAACTGGTAAAAGTTCGATAATATTGTAATCTGGAAATGCAGTTTTTAATTTATCGTAAAAAGAATTCCACCATTCTTCAGAATATTTTTTGTCTCCGGTTGCATTTGTAAAAAGACAGATGGTTTTCTTGTCATTTTGGACTATTTTCTGTAAATCTTTCTTTCCGGTATCAATTTCTTCTCTGTCTAATTCTACTTTTAAAAAAGGCACTTTTGAATTGTTTTCTGGAAAGCCATGCTGTGTAAGAAATTTTCTTAAATTATAAATGTTTTTCTTAGCGTCGTGTTGATAATCAGTATGTTCTGATTCAATGTCTTCATTTTCATCTCCAAAAAATTTATAATTAGAGTTGGTTGCAAGAACGGATAATCTACCAGAAGATGAGCTTTGGTTAGCATTGATTGCCAAATCGTATTTTCTGAACTTCAGCTGAAACCAGCTCTTTATGTATTTCCCCAAATTACTGAATGGTTTTTTAGGCAACTCAATATACCGGTCAATATTCTTGTAATTTTTATAGATGAGTGGCGTCATGCCACCTTTTACAAAAAGATCTATTTTACTATTTGGGAAAGTATTTGTAACTTCTTGAACCAAAGGTGTTAAAAGGAGTAGATTACCCAATCTATGGTTTGGTCTGGAAATCAGAATTCTCTTTATTTCAACATTTTCATTGCTTTTGAATCCGGATTTTGATTTGCCAATATTTTTGGTAAGGCTTTGCATCAACCGTCTTCTGAAAACATTAATTCTTTTCTTGATTGTCATAAATAGATTTGTTGAAATAGAAACATTTGAAAGCCAAAATTACGATAAAAATTGTATAATTATTAGATTCCAAATTGTCATATTGAACACAATCCAAGAATTAAACAATACCACTATAATTGCTAAACTTAGGAAAATATTATTTCTGGCATGCATTAATCAAAACCGATAAGTCGTTTTTTTATCTTTATAATAAGTGACTTTTCCCCGGATTGGGATTAGTAAATCCATCAGGCCATTAATTTTGATTTCATAAATCGTAGAAAGCTGCATTCCTAGTTTTCCTTTTGGCATTCCCTGACTTTGAAACCATTCGAGATAAGAAATTGGCAGATCCGCAAGAATCATATCTTTATGTTTTCCGAAAGGCATTCTCACCTCACATATTTCTTTTAGAATTTCCGGATTTAAGCCTTCCATTTTATACAATTAAATCAATTTTATTATCAAGATCTTCATTCTCATTCGGCAGTTGTAGCGTTGGCGGTGTATCTTCGTCAGAAAATTCATCTCTGTAAACCTGGATCAGTAAAACTGTGATTGACATCAAAATTGGTCCGAAAATCAATCCCATAAATCCGAAAAGATTCATTCCCAGAATAATCCCAAAAACTGTAACCAATGGATGAATATCTTCCAATTTCTTAAGTAAAGTAAATCTAAGTAAATTATCTGTCAATCCTACAACCACAAGCCCGTAGATCAAAACACCAACTCCTGGACCAGTTTGTCCTTCCGCAATCATAAAAATCCCGACAGGAACATAAACAATCGCTGCACCAACAACAGGGAGCATAGATGCAACTGCAGTTAAAGCAAACAGAAGAATGGCACTTGGAGCTCCAAAAATCCAATATCCAATTAATGCAACTACACCTTGTCCAATCGCAACAACAGGAATTCCGATGGCGTTTGCAAGGACTAGTTTTGTGAATTTGTCACCCAGCATTTTCGTATTGGCTCTTTTAAAAGGCATTGCTTTTGCAACAATTTTTTCAAATAATCTCGCTTTCACAAACATAAAATACAAGATGAAATACATAGACATTATGACGGTAAATGTATTCACTGTTGTGCTTAGTGCTTTTGTAGAAAGCGTTCCGGCAAAATTGGTAACCTTCGTAATGTTCTCTTTACTAAGAATATCAAAGCCTACTTTGGAATAGATAAACTGATGAATCTTCTCTAGAAAAATATTGAATTTCTCCATGTAAGCCTGAGCATTTCCAGCTTTGGCAACAAGCATATCAATTATAAAATATACCGGAAGAATTAGAATAATTAATGAAGCTACCATCAGCACAGTTGCAGCAAGCCAAGGTTTCCAGTTTTTTTCTTCAACCAGATAATAATTATACTTTTTACAAACGATGTAGAGCGTAACAGCTCCTAAAAAAGATGGAATAAATAAAGCCAGATTCCAGCAAATCAATCCTACGAAAACGCAGATCAAAAGAATTAAAGCTATCTGTTTTATAACAACAGAATCTATTGGTTTACCGGAATCTGACATAGTTTATTTTAAAATTTAGTTTGTCCCAATTGTCTTGGAGCGCCACAATAAGCGCAATATGCAGAGTACATGACTGCTAAGAAAAAGAAGGCAGTAAAAATAATGCCAATCCCGCAAAGGAAAATCCCACAAAAAGAAATTAGACCTCCTAAAAAGGAAGCACCCAAAAGAGTTGCATAGTTTTCTTTCCCCAAATCAAACGATTTGCTTAATGCCTCTCCCACACTTTTATTCTCAAATAAAACGATAGGCAATCCCAAAAAGAAAAATGGAGCAGCAAAAATTGCTGGTAAAAGGCACATTACGAATAATATAGACATTGCTATATAAGAAATCAAAGAATACAAAATAATGTTTCCTGTATTTTGTCTATATCCGATAAACAGATCCGAGAACTCAACTTTTTGCTTATAGTTAGCCTTGTTCATAATGTTCAAAATACCGACATACAAAGGATAAAGCACAATTCCCACTAGAAAAGAAACTCCCATATTAGCTTTCAGACCATTAATTTCTGAGATAGAAGAATAATCTCCATTTTGAAAAGCATCTCTTATTACTTCTTGAGCTTCATTGGAATCATAACCAACAATACTTTCTACCAAAGCCGAAAGCAGTGAAGATACGATTGCGCCTCCTATTAAAGCTACAATAGCATACAAAAGTATGGTTTTGTAATTCTCAAAAGCGTGAGAAAGAATAGCACCGGTTTCTTTGTCCGGGTTGACAGCGGGAGAATCAAAATCGTTAAAATTGTCCATTGAGTTTATTTTTAAAGTTGATTATCAAATCTACATAAAAAATAGCTCAAATTCGTAAACTTAAAAATAATTATTCCTCAAAATCGCCGATCAAGTGCTTGTAGAGAACATAGATCACGGCATTCCAAAATGGGAACGTCAAGAAGATCCCGAAAAAGAAAATAATTAGTCCACAATAGGAAATCAATATAGAAACCAGACAAGCTACCAAAATCAAAATAATATTCTTCCAGAAAAGCTGAATACTAATTTTAAATGCCTGAAAAAAATTATAATTCTTATAAAAAACCAAAGCCGGAACAAACATCATCATTCCCATCCAAACCAAACTCAATGGCAAAATGACAGAAATGTAAACATTCAGAATATTCCAAAACAAGCAATAGATAGCAAACAAAAAGAAATAATGTCCATTGAAACCGACAAACAAATCTGAAATTTCCAACGTTTCTCCTAGATCTAATTTTCTATAGATTTTCAAAAAACCAATATTTAAAGGATAAACTATTGCTTTAATTACCAAAGCCACCAAAGCGAAAAGCATAGCATTTTCTGTTTTCATCAGTACTTCGTATTTTTTCAAAAAAGCATCAGTATCAGAATAAAGCAAGTGCTGAAACTTCTGAACTTCTTCAAAAAGCCCGTAATATCTGAAAGCATAAGCTCCTCCAAACATAAAAATTGAAAAGAAAATCACAGAGAATAATAGTTGAAAAGGCAAAGTTCTCATCCAATATTGATAAGCTTCTGTCAGTATTTTTCCAATTTCCGGTTTTTGCGTCGTCATTCCTCAAAATTTTTGCAAAAATAGTCTATCGAAATTGATAAACCACATTTTAAGTCTTTTATCTTTTCGCTATCATCTTTTCTCTTATTTTTGTTTTTATGTTTGAGAATCCACAGTTTCAAAAAATGGACGAATTATCAGAAAGAAAAGAACCTTTTTTTTTCTTGATTAATTTTTTGATGGATGAAGTCAGAATTTTCACTAAAAACGAAATTGAAAATAAAGCTTTGTTAATTGATTTTCCGAATATTACAAACGCTAATTATCAATACGCAAATATTCCAAATTTTGAATGGAAATCATTTCCGGAAACTTTGGAAGAATATCAAAAAGGATTCGAAATCGTTCAGGAAAACCTTAGAAAAGGAAATTCTTATCTGACTAATTATACAACTAAAACTGAAATTGAAACCAGTTTAAGTTTAGAAGATATTTTCAAATTTTCAAAGGCAAAATATAAAGTTCTGTTTAAAGATGAATTCGTATTTTTCTCACCGGAAACTTTCGTAGAAATTATTGATAATAAGATTTTTACACATCCGATGAAAGGAACAATCGATGCAGAAATCGAGGATGCAGAAAATATCTTGAAAAACGACCCAAAAGAAAAAGCGGAACATTATACGGTTGTGGATTTGCTGAGAAATGATTTGAGTATGGTTGCGGATAGGGTTCAGGTTAAAGAATTTCAAAGAATCGATTATATCAAAACCAAACAGAAAAATCTTTTGGCAATGAGTTCCGAAATCGAGGGCGAAATTAAATCTGAATATCAAAATAAAATCGGAACAATTCTTCAAAAGTTGTTGCCGACAGGTTCTATTTTAGGAGCTCCGAAACCCAAAACTTTGGAAATCATATTGGAAGCCGAACAATATGAAAGAGGATTTTATACAGGAATTGCAGGTTATTTTGACGGCAAAAGTCTGGATTCCTGCGTGATGATACGTTTTATTGAAAAAGAGAATGAGAAACTGTTTTTCAAAAGCGGAGGTGGAATTACCCATCAAAGTGACCTTGTCAGCGAATACGAAGAAATGAAAAACAAAATCTATGTCCCGATTTATTGAAAGCATCAAAGTTGAAGACCAGAAAATTTTCCTGAAAGAACTTCATCAAAAAAGAATGAACGACACTTTTTCAAATTTTGGAAAAGTGTGTAAAATCGATATTTACAGTTTATTTCTTAATCTGGAACACGATGAAGATGGACTTTACAAATTCCGAATCGAATATGATTTGGAGAATAATTTTAAGACACAGATTATTCCTTATGCAATTTCAGAATTAGATGATTTTGAATTGGTTATTGGTAATGAAATAGACTATAACTTTAAGTCTGTTGACAGAACTCAATTACAGAGATTGAAAGATAAAAGTCACGCCGACGAAGTCATTATTGTGAAAAATAATCAGATAACAGATACCTCATATTCCAATCTATTGTTTTTAAAAGATAAAACTTGGTTCACGCCGAAAAGTTATCTTCTAAATGGTGTAATGAGACAGAATCTTTTACAATCAAAAGAAATCAAAGAAGCCGAAATCACTTTAGATAATATCAAAGAATTCACACATTTTCAACTCATAAATGCTTTGAATGACTTCGATGATATGTTCATTTATCCGATTGAAACAATTATTAACCTTCCGAAAGAGGAATCGGATTTGGAGTTTTAAACTTAGAAAAAATTGAAAATTAGAGTTTGTCATTCTGTAGGAATCTCAACAGTTCAGATTCCTACGGAATGACAATAATATGTTTTGACAATGGTTACTTTAAAGCTTCAAAATACTGCTTCAAAATATCCGCATTATTACATTCCGAAGTCATTACTTCCAAGATTTTCGGTTTAGAATCCGGCTTAAAATAATTTGGTAAAACACGGTCAAGTGAGATTTCGTCTTCAACTTTTATATAATCGAATCCGAAATTCTTTGCTAATAACTCTGCATTTCTGTGATGTTGTGTTGCAATGAATTCGTCCAAAGCGTTAGTTCCGCTTGGTCCAGGAATGATTTTGAAAATGTTGCCTTCGCCATTATTGAAAATCACAATTCTCGTGTAAGGCGGAATGTACTGATTCCAAAGTCCATTGATATCATAGAAAAATGACAAATCACCGGTAATCAAAATCGTTGGTTCGTCTTCCATCATTGCAAATCCCATCGCAGTAGAAGTACAGCCGTCGATTCCGCTGGTTCCGCGATTGCAATACACATCATATTTCTGATATTCAAATAATTGTGCATATCGGATTGCTGAAGAATTGGAGAAATGAACTCTGTAATTTTCAGGAATATTATTGGATAACTGATTGAAAAGATAGAAATCCGAAAAAGGTGCTTTATTGAGATATTCCTCGTGTTTGGCGTCTTTTTTATCTTTCAAAACATCCCAAAGATTGAAAAAAGGTCTCGGCTCCAGATTGATAGATTTCAATAATTTGGAAAAGAAAATCTCTGGCTTAGTTTCAATTTTTTGAGTTAATGCGTAATAAGTGTCGGGTTGCCAATATTCATCAATATGCCAATGTTGCTTTGGTTTCGCTTTTCTCAGGAATTGTTTCACTCGCTTTGAAACCACATTTTGTCCGATTGTAATCAACAAATCAGGAGCATAAGTATGATAATCTTCTTCTGCGAAATCGGTAATGTAACGGTCAATATGAGCGAAAAACTTGTCGTGCTGAAGATTGGAATTCATTTCCGTTAAAACAACAACCGTATGATTTTTAACCAATTGTGAAAGTTGAGCTTCCAATTCCGGATTTGGAGCAAGCGTTCCTGTCAGAATCATAATTCTTTTGGAAGTATGCCAGTCTGCAACAAGATTGGAAGGCAATTCATAACTTTTTTTCTGAATCGTTTTCTCAACTGCAGGCATTACCGGAAGCTCATCCAAAAGATTATAAAGAGGTTCAGCTAAAGGAATATTGATATGAACAGGTCCACTTTTTTCGATGCACAATTCAACCGCTTTTTTAATGGTTTCAAAATTATAATCGTCAGCGCCGTCTTTTTCATCTTCCAACAATTCGAAATCGCCGTAAGAATGCTGCTGGAAAATATTTTTCTGGCGAATCGTCTGCCCGTCAAAAATATCCACAAAATCTGCAGGTCTGTCTGCTGTTAGAACCAAAATTGGCACATTCTGATAAAACGCTTCCACAACAGCCGGATAATAATTGGTTGCTGCAGAACCGCTTGTGCAAGTAATTGCAACAGGTTTTTTAATTGATTTTGAAATTCCCAAACCTACAAAAGCAGCCGCTCTTTCGTCCACAATACTGTAACATTGGAACGCATCAATCTCGGAAAAATGAATCGCCAAAGGTGCGTTTCTGGAACCTGGAGAAATGATGATTTTATCGATGCCGTATTGTTCAAGAATATGTGCGAGAATCTGGATGCTGCGTTTTGCGGAATATTGCTTCATACTACAAAAATAAGGTTTTTATAAGAAAATTAAAACAAATTTTAATACGACGAGTTTTGGCGTTGTGTGCATTTAGCTTTGCTACTAAGAATTCAATAATGATTAATTAAAGCAAATTATATGAAAAATTTATTAGACGATGTTGATTTGTTTGATGAAGAAAGCCAAAGGATTTTAAGAGCGGTGGCGAGCTCAGGAAAAGTCCTTGATTTTCAGAATCAGACAAGCAATATTAAAAATGTTATGGTAGATAAAGATTCACCTGATTACAGGAGTGCTTTTCACGATTATGGCAATACACCTTTGGGCTATTCTTATCTTACAGATAATCCTGTTTCCACTTTTCCATCAACAGGAATTAATGAAAATGGAGAAAAAGGAATTGAATATTATGCACAAGTTCTGCCTTGTAAAAATGGTTCAGAAGTTTATGGAAGCTATCAGGAAAATGCCCGAAAGAATCAAGCTCTTTTCTTGTTCTACGAAAAACCTGACACAACCAAATCCAACTTTGCAGGTCCATTTTACATTGCAAAAATGGGAGATTATTTTGTTTCAATGTTCAAGAATTTTCCTAAACCCTTACCATCAAAAATCAATGGAAATTTTTTTAAAGATATTACTTCTTTGAAAGACGAAGCCTCCTATCTGACACAACTTGCTTACACTTATGAAAAGGATAAAATTGATGCTACAGTTGTTTATCAAGCATTAATGAGAGAATATCAGTTTTTGACAAATGACAAGCAGCTTGATGAGCTTCTTGGAAATATATCTGCCATTCCTGCAGATGCTATTGGCTGGTGTGCAGATAAGCTGGAAAACCTCAAACCGACAGAAAAAAATTATAATCCGGAAGCTAAAGATTACACACCTATTGTTCCTGTTTTGGGAGTTCCAATTCCTGTAAATATGAATAAAGCAGCCCAATTCTTTGAGAATTTGGGAGATAATCCCTTTGTGCAAGGAGCTGATGCCGCATTTACAAAAGTTTGGGATTTGGTAAAACAGGCAGCAAGTAAAGTAAAAGATGTTTCCATAGAGCATCTTCCGGAATCTTTTAGAAAGTTGGTAAACAAAATCAGTGGAATTATCGGCAATATAAAAGATTTTCTGAGCGATGTAAAAGATAGGCATACAAGTACAGTAATAGAAATACTTAAACTGAGCAATGCTTTTTACTGCGGAATTCTAAATGGTCTTATTAGTCTTGTACAATGTGTACTTTATATTCTGGAGTTTCTATTGCAACCTACCAAAACGTTTTCTTACAAACAATATCTGGAAAGAAGAGACCTATTGGAGAAAGCAGAAGATGTCATCGATTGGATAAATGAAAATGTTCCAAAGTTTTTACAGGGTGTTAAAGACCTTTTTAGCGGAAACGGAGATTTGTCTCTATCTGATATGGAAGGAGTAATGGATAAAATGAAAGAATATTTTGGTAATATCTCTCGATATACTGTGGCTTTTTATGTAGGAATTCTTGCCTTTGAAGTTCTTATCAATGTTCTGCTTCTCATTTTTACGCAAGGTGCTGGCAACGTTGTGAAAGGTGCTACATATGTGGAAAAAATGGCAAGTCTGCTTAAAACTTTGGGTAGAGAGACGGTTTCTGTCGTAACAATGGGTATGACGGATTTGTTGGCTTTTCTCTCAAAATTTATTATTAGATTTACGAAAGCCTGCGCAAAAGGGCTTAAAGGTTTTATTAAATTTATAGAAGAACTTTTGCAGGGAGCGAAGAATGGCGCAAAAGCTGATGATTTAGTAGAAGAAGCACAAGATATTGAGGAGGTAATTCTGAAAGGAAAAAAACTACAAAAAGGAGGCGGAGATATTAATAAAACGTTTGCCGAGAATGCAGGAATTAAAATAGAAAGATGGATAAGTGAAACTAAAGTTTTTGGACAATCTAAAGATTATACTTGTGCTCCAACTTCTTTAAGGATGGTATTGGATGATAAAGGAATTATAAAAAGTGAAGAATATCTTGCAAAAGCTCTTAATACAGATAAGAATGGCGCTTCTATTTTAGATATTCCAGAGGCATTGTATAACAGCTATTTAGATGAAGTTGTTGCTCTTGCTGAAGGAGATATTAAATTAACAAAGCTTTTAGAAAAACTAGAAGATGGGGACAAAGCAATTGTAAGTATTGGTACAGCAGAGTTTAAAGGACATGCAGTAGTATTGGAGAAAGTGGAAGATGGTAAAGTATTTTTACGTGACCCATTACCTATGAATCAAGGGGCTTCTTATTCCATGAAATTAGAAGACTTTAAAAGTATATTCAATAAAAAAGCAGTAATTATTAAAAAATAATGTGATGACAGAACAAGGAAACATACAATATAACACAAAAGGAGAAAAGCCATTAAAGGGCTATCAGATTGTTAGGGTAAGAAATGTAGTCCATGCTAAAGAAGTATTAGATAATTTTAAGAATGCAGTATTGGCAATTTTGCAAAATAAGAATTTAAGTGATGAAGATCCTAAATGGGAGAAACTCTTACCACAGGGAATTGTAAGTAAACTAAAACAATTAAATGATGATGACTATAAGTACGATGAACTCTTATATAGAGTACATTCGAGTGTTGATAATTTTCTTGATAAAGATATTAGAAGATGGGAATGGTATAGTTCTTTGGAAGTAGAAAAAGGATTTGATATTATAGTTAAAGGAAAGTTTAATGCTTGGCAATTCATTAGTTTCATTCATTGTCAAAATGTTCCTTTAGAGGATATTAGAATTATTGATGTTGATAAAAATAAAATTTATGAATTAAAGACTTTTAAAGATTATACTACTTATAAAATTTTGAAATAATTTTACAAGAGACTGTTTTATCGCAGTCTCTTTTTCATTAAAAAATAAAACAATGACAGAACAAGGAAATGTACAGTATAATGTAAAAGGAGAAAAACCTTTGAAAGGATATGAGATTATTCGAGTAAGAAATATTAACAATGCTAAAGAAGTATTAGATAATTTTAAAAATGCAGTATTAACAATACTAAAAAATAAAAATTTAAGCGATGAAGACCCTAAATGGGAGAAACTCTTACCACAAGGAATTGTATATAAAATGAAGCAATTAAACAGTGAAGATTTTGCAAATGATGAAATTTTAGTTGATATAGATATGTCAATATACAAATTTCAAGAGATAAAAAGATGGGAATGGTACAGTTCCTTAGAGGTAGAAAAAGGCTTTGATATTATTGTAAAAGGGTATTTTAATGCTCCACAATTTATCAGTTTTATTCATTGCCAAAATGTGCCTTTAGAGGATATTAGAATTATTGATGTTGATAAAAATAAAATTTATGAATTAAAGACTTTTAAAGATTATACTACTTATAAAATTTTGAAATAATTTTACAAGAGACTGTTTTATCGCAGTCTCTTTTTCATTAAAAATAAAGCAATGACAGAAGCAGGAAATATACAATGTAATACTAAAGGAGAGAAACCAACAAAAGGATATGAAAATTGTCCGAGTAAGAAATATAAATAATGCTAAAGAAGTTTTAGATAATTTTAAAAATGCAGTATTAATTTATCTAAAAAATAAAAGTCTTCATTATGATGATTCTAAATGGGAAAAATTATTACCACAAGGAATTGTAAACAAAATCAAACAATTAGATGACGATAACTTTAAATATGATGAATTAATAGGAAGTATAAGGTCATTTATTTATAACTTTCAAGAAATCAGAGATTGGGAATGGTATAGTTCATTAGAAGTAGAAAAAGGTTTTGATATTGTTGTAATGGGTCAATTTAATGCTGGTCAGTTCATTAATTGAAGTTTATGAATTGAAAACTTTTAAAGATTATACTACATATAAGATTTTGAAATAATAAATCATATCAAATAAAACCACTTTTGAAATATAGTAGAAAGTGGTTTTTTGATTCAAAACAATCGCAATTGTTGCGTCCTGCTTCCTGTAAAATGTTCAGTTGTGAGAATTGCTCTTTCTCTGTTATTGAAAAACTTCTTCTTTCCAATTTCAAACGTTTTATGAATCATTTCTGCAATGTTTCCTTCGCCTTTGTATCTTTCGTAAAATCTTTTTTCGCCGAGATTTCCTCCTCGCATTGAGCGGATGAGGTTCAGGACTTTGTCTTTTCTGTCGGGGAAATGCGCTTCCAGCCATTGAACAAAAACGGGTTCAACAGTGTCATTCAGTCTGACTAAAGTGTAACCGCAACTTCTGGCGCCGGCTTCGGAAACAGATTTCATAATGGATAAACTTTCATCACTTGTCAAAGCCGGAATCACAGGTGCAATCATCACATTCACGGGGATATTTTTCTCAGATAAAACTTCAATCGCTTTCAACTTGTTTTTTGCTGTGGAGGTTCTTGGTTCCATTACTCTTCTCAAATCTTCATTAAGTGTCGGAATACTCATCGAAACTGAAATTAGATTTTTCTCCGCCATCTTTTCAAGAATATCCAAATCTCTCAGAATCAAAGCGTTTTTTGTAATAATGGAAACAGGATGTCTGTAATCCAAACAAACCTGAAGCAGTTTTCTGGTAATTTCAAATTGTCTTTCAATAGGTTGATAACAATCTGTATTTCCGGAAAGCATAATCGGTTTTGGAATGTAAGATTTCTTTTGAAATGTTTTTTCCAAAAGTTCCGGCGCATTTTTCTTAACCATCAATTTTCTTTCAAAATCAACTCCTGCGCTGTAACCCCAAAATTCGTGCGTTGGTCTCGCAAAACAATAGGAACAGCCGTGTTCGCAACCTTGATATGGATTCATAGAATAATCCATTGGCAAATCCGGACTTTTCACAACATTAATAATTGTTTTTGGAAAAACTTCTGTAACCTGAGTTTTGATTTTGTCCAATTCATAGTCTTCCGGCTCGAAAGTATATTTGTCGAATCGGTTGATGATATTGCGTTGTGCGGCTTGACCTTTTGGAATTAAATCTGACATTGGAATTTAATTTTCTCGCAGATTTAATTGATTTTAGCAGATTTACAATGAGAAATAATTTGCTCAATCTGTAAAATCAGCGAGAGAATAATTTCAAAATTATCACTTGAAAAATGAAAAATATCTTAAAATTTTGTAAAGTTTTCCACAAAAAAATCTAGCTCGCAAGAACCAGATTAAAAGATTTAATTTACAATTATTTCTTTATAAATATCTTTTCGTAATATTTCTTTTTGCCACTAATTATTTCTATAAAATAAATCCCGTTTTGCAAATGAGTTAAATCCAACTTTATACCAGGGTTTTTAAAGTTAGAAATTTGTTTTCCCGAAATATCTAAAATTGTAATGTTGTCAATAGGAGATAATGTCTTGATGTTAATGTTTCCATTTGAAGGATTAGGATAGAACGTTACTTTGTTGTCTTTGCTTTTAATATCGTTAGTACTTAGCGAGATTATACCCTCAAAAGGGTTGGGAAAATCTAATGAGGCGGAGTCTTCTAAATATGATGTCTCATAAGTACAAGTTGCGGCACTACGATAAATCTCTACTTTCAGATTGTAGCTTCCAGATGTTTGTGGAATATCTATATTGAAGTCGTTCTCTAAATTACTTATAGAGGGTGCGTAATAGGAGTTATAACAAACTTTCAATAATATAGTTGTTCCATTAACTTCTGTCGAAAACGAATTGTACGTGGCAAGATTAGGAGAAAAGAGTTTAAGATTCACTTTTAATTCGCCAACATTTGTTTGAGTGATATTTAATTCTTTTATGAAAAGATTCTGCTCAGCAGAAGCATTACCTGATATAAATAAGAAAATAATTAAAATAATAATATTTTTCAAAGCTTTGAGTTTTAGGTTATTGATTGTGAATTTAGTAAATTATATTTAAATAAATGCCATTTTTTACCAAATGTTTATTTTTTATTGAAAAACGTTATTGTTTTAACAAAAAAATAAAATTAAATCAAAAAAAATCCGGCTCGCAAGAACCGGAAGTTTGTATAATAAAAATAGTGTGTGTTATAAGAATGCGTCTAATTCTACACCGTCATCCACCGTGGCGTAAGGACTTCTTCTAGAAGTTCCAAATAAATGATGATGGTCAGAATAATCGCTGTTGTAAACTCTGTTTCTTAAATATTTTCTTGCAACCAAAACTCCTAGAACAGCTGCTGTTCCAAAGAGTCCGGCAAAGATTATTTCTACGTTTCTCTTCATATAAATTAATAATTATGTTTTTTGAAAAGCAAATTATGTTCCTTTTTGAGTTGTCAGTCTCAATCTTATCAAAAATTTAAGATTCTGAATGACACTTTTTACAGTTCAGTCGAATTTTTTAACAGTTCGGTCATATATAATTGCTTAACTTTTCTTTCTGTCATAATTTTGAACCAAGAAATTAGAATATGAATAAGAAACCATTAATAACGCTAACGTGGATTACACTAGGCTCGTCCATTTTTTTCTTCACGTTTTTCTCTGATGAAAAAACTTTAGAAAGCTTTGGTTACAACTTGCTTATTTCAGCAATGTATGCTTTTGGATTGGGCTTGAGTAATGGTTATTTAAATGATTTCCTTAATAAAAAACTTTCGTGGACGGAACAGACCAGACTTAGAACCATTTTAGGAATTGTAGCAACTATTATCGTCAATTTCATAGTTGTTTATGTTTGTAATTATTTAAACTATGTCATCATCCAAAAAGTGGCAACTCCCGAAGTGTTTTTTTCTGGGAAGTACAATTTTGTTAATTGGTTTATGATAAATTTCGCATTGATGATTTCGGCTTTTCTTCACGCCAAAGGATTTATGGAGGAATTGAAAAAAAATACCAAACAAGAAGTTGTAGAGCAGAAGTTAATCGCAAATTCTGCCAACGCGCAATTTGAATCTTTGAAGAATCAATTGGACCCACATTTTCTTTTCAATTCTTTGAATGTTTTAACAGCTTTAATTGATGAAAATCCGGAACAGGCGCAAAAATTCACGACATCGATGTCAAAGATTTATCGCTACGTTTTGGAACAGAAAGATAAAGAAATGGTAAAAGTAGAGGATGAGATAGAATTTGCTAAAATCTACTGCAATCTTTTGAAAACCAGATTTGAAGATAGCGTGAATTTCACTTTTGATATTAATCCGGATGATTTGCAAAAATTCGTGGTTCCGCTTTCATTACAATTATTATTGGAAAATTGTATCAAACATAATTTCGCAACCTCATCAAAACCATTGAATATCAGAATCTTCACAGAAGGAAAATTTCTCTCCATAGAAAACAACCTTCAAGTAAGAGAACAGCTAAAAGAAAGTGCAGGAATCGGTTTGGCAAATATCGTTCAGCGTTATGCACTTCTTACAAAGGACAATGTATTTATAGAAAAAACAGAACAGACATTCAAAGTAAAAATACCAATATTAATAGAAAAAAAATCTCAGACAATGACAACTTATACATCAGAAACCACAGAAAATATTGCTTACGAAAGAGCAGTAAAAAGAGTAAAAGAACTGAAAGGATTCTACGGAAACTTAATCTCATATTGCATTATCATTCCGTTTTTGGTAATCCTTAATCTAATCACTTCTCCAAGAGAAATCTGGTTTTATTGGCCAATGCTTGGATGGGGAATTGGACTTTTGGCGCACGGAATGAACGTCTTTGCAATCGGGAAGAATTGGGAAGAAAAGAAAATCCAAGAGATAATGAATAAGGATAACTTCAAAAAATAATTACGATGGAAAACCACACAAACAATTCGAGACTAAAACTAGCCAAAGCTAGAATGGAGGAGGTAAAAGCTTTTTACACGATGTTGGGTGGATTCGTTATCCTGATGCCTTATTTAATCTTTGTTAATCTAAAATCAACACCAGATTTTCACTGGTTTTGGTTTCCGATGGCTGGATGCGGAATCAGTATTTTCGGATATGCAATTTATCTTTTCGGCGGAAAAAATTGGGAGCAGAAGAAGATTCGTGAAATAATGAACAATCAAAATAACCTTAAAAACTAATCACAATGGAAATCATCAATAAAGAAAATCCACGTTACGAAATGGCTGTGGAAAGAGTACAAAAAATCAAAAAATTTTACAAAAGTCTTCTCGTTTTCGCCATCGTATTTGGAATCGTTTATGGGATTAAATTTGCAAAATATGGATTGAATTATATTTCAGTATTTGAGGTGTCTTGGATTTTCATCATTTGGGGATTGATTCTGGCAATCAAAGGTGTGAAATTATTTTTCTTCAATTCCGATTGGGAAAGAGATATGATTAACAAAGAACTCAAAAAACAAAACAATGGAAATTATTAACAAACAAGACGATATTAAATATCTTGAAGCCAGAAGAAGAGTGAAAAAACTGAAAGGATTTTATACACATTTGGCCATTTATATTCTTGTGAATCTGCTGATTGTGTTTATTAATATTCAAGATTTAAAACCTGACGAAAGTTATTTTCAATATAAGAATTTCATCACATTATTCTTTTGGGGAATTGGTTTGGTTGCTCACGGACTGAGTGTTTTTGTTCCGCAGTTTGTTCTCGGAAAAGATTGGGAAGAGCGAAAAATTCGAGAAATAATGGATAAAAACAGATAAAATGATACTGATAATTTTTTATATTCTAATGGGAGCTTGGCTTTTTACCGAGGTCTTTTATAAAAGCCAAATGTCGTCCAATAATTCTGACCAAAAAGGGAAGGATAAGTCTTCTCTCAGCTTGCTTTGGATTGTAATCATTTCATCAATATCATTATCAATTTTTGTTGCTAACATTCATTTTGAAGATTTTAGTTTAATGATAACAACGCAAAATTGGATAATCTATCTTGGATTGATTGTATTGTTTATCGGGATTTTGACAAGATTTTTAATCATAAAATCTTTAGGCAAATATTTTACCGTAGATGTTACGATACGAGAAGGTCATCAAATAAAAAAAGACGGAATATATAGTGTTTTGAGACATCCTTCATATTCTGCTTCTTTACTGACGTTTCTGGGTTTAGGTTTGTTTTTGAATAATTGGGTTGCATTATTTATAGCATTTATTCCACCATTTTTAGCATTTTTGTATAGAATTAAAATTGAAGAAAAAGCTCTTATAGAACAATTCGGGCAAGACTATATTGATTATAAAAAGCAGACAAAAAAATTAATACCATTTATTTATTAAACCAATGAAAATAAGAACGATAATCATCGAAGACGAGAAACCAGCAGTCAGAAGGCTTGAAAAATTATTAGGTTTATTTTCTGATTTAGAGTTAGTTGCAAGCCTTAATTCTGTGGAAGAATCGGTTGATTGGTTTCAAGGAAATGAACATCCGCAACTGATTTTTTCAGACATTGTTCTCGGCGACGGATTGTCGTTTGATATTTTTGATAAGGTTTCAACCAAAGCTTTTATCATTTACACAACCGCTTTTGACCAATACACATTGAAAGCTTTCAAATTGAATAGTATTGATTATCTTCTAAAGCCTATTGAAGAAGAAGATTTGGCAAAAGCTATTGAAAAATTCAAATCGTTCTTGCCGGAACAAGGCGCTGTAAATTCACAGGAAATCAGACAAATCGTTAAAAAAGAACAAGCGACACTTTCCAGAATCTTGGTAAAAATCGGATATAATCTGAAAGTAGTTTCCATTAATGAAGTGAGTTGTTTCTTCAGCGAGAATAAAATCGTTTATCTTCAAACCAAAGAACGAACTTATCCAACAGATTTCACTTTGGATGAGCTGGAAAATGTGTTGGAAGACACTAAGTTTTTCCGAGTTAATAGACAATTCATTATCAGTTCAGATTACATCAAAAATATTCACACGTCGCCAAATTACAAAGTTGATTTGGAGTTTCAGCCAGAAGAAGAAATTACGGTTAGCCGAGAACGAGTGAAGGATTTTAAAGATTGGCTGGCAGGAAACTAAAATAAAAACGCCCGAGATTTTCGAGCGTTTATTTAAAATATAATGAGTGTGAAATTGGGTTTATCTTCTTGGGCCATTCATTGCAAAGTCTCTATCTTTTTTCCAGTCTTTGTGCTGGTAAGCCATATAATTCTCGTATTGTTGTTTGTTCAGGATTTTTCTGATTCTTGCGTCGTATTCTCTTTCGCTCAATCTTTCTCTTGACAACATATCGATTTTCTTTTGCTGAGCTGGAGTCAAACGGATTCCGGCAAAACCTTTTTGATATTGATGAGTTTCAACTTTTACGTTTCTCATTCCATTGTCTCTTTTCTGTGCACTAGCAGTGAATGCGATAACTAAACTTACTGCTAAAACTAACTTTTTCATATGCAAAATTTTATTTGTTTTTAAAGATCATATGCAATCTTACGATTTCATAATTTCTAAAATTTTTAATGTTAATATTGATTAGCGTTCTTGCTTAGTAATATCCAATATTGATGCCTGAAAGTGCCATTAATATTGAGTTATAGAAGAATGAGAGTTATTTACCGACGAAGAAATCGAATGTATAGATGAATGATGTTTTTTAATGAAGTTATTGATACTTCAAGGCTTCGACTCCGCTCAGCCTGACAACGAAAAAAGGTAGTATTAGCGATGTCATCCTGAGCGGAGTCGAAGGATTTTAGTTTAATAAAAACAAAAAAACCTTTCAGAAATTCTGAAAGGTCTATTGAAAAATTTGATTTTAATCTTCTTGTTTACGCTCTGGTCTTTGTCCTCCTTTTTTCTGACCGTCTTTTGAGTGTTGTTTTTGATTGGTCTGATACTTTGCGTACTGTTCTTTTGTCAGGATTTTTTGGATTTTTCCGTCAAAATCTTTTTGTTCCTTTTCAAAATCTGCTTTTCTAGAATCGTCTGGCTTTTGTCCTTTTTCGCCCTTAGATTTTTGTCCGTTTTTCTCGAACTTTGAATCTTTCTCTTTGTAGAGAGTTTGTAATTTCTGCTTCTGGTCAGAATTCAAATTGTAATCATCAAAAGCCTTCATTTGTTGTTCCGTTGTCGGTCTTTCAGGTCTTTTTCTTTCCTGAGTTTCCTGTGCGCTGATTGCAACTACTGTAAATAAACTGGCTGCAAATAATAACTTTTTCATAATAAATAGAATTTATGTTTTTGTTTAACAAGACAATATTAAACAATAAACATTCCTCTGACAATCGCGGTTTCGGTCTAATAGACCAACTATAATTATTCATCGACCAACGCAAAGAATGTATAGACAAAACAGGCTTCACGAAAATTCCGCAAAGCCTGTTCAATTATTTAATTCTGTTATTTTTTAAGCAATCACGCCACTTCCAATCAATTCATCATCGATATACCAAGCCGCAAATTGTCCTTCAGCAATAGCAGATTGAGCATTTTCAAATTCCATAAAAAAGCCTTCTTCGGATTGATAAATCGTCGCTTTTTCCAAAGTCTGGCGGTAACGAATTCTTGCCATTACGTCCATAGATTCTCCGTTTTTCAATTTCAAATCTTCACGAACCCAATGAACTTCGGAATTATCAATTTTCAAAGCTTTTCTGAAAAGTCCAGCGAAATTTTTTCCTTCACCAACGAAAATGATATTATTTTCCATTTCTCTGGAAATGATGAAACAGCTCTCTTTATGTCCACCAATTCCCAAACCTTTACTTTGTCCGATTGTGAAAAACTGCGCACCCTGATGCTTCCCAATTACTTTTCCGTCCTCTTTTTTATAATTGATTTTCGCAGATAAATATTCCAGCTCTTCTAATTTCGAATTAAAAGTTGGCGTTTCTTTATGGAATTCTGCAAAATCATTGAAGATTTCCACAATTTCACCTTCCTTCGGAACCAATTGTTGCTGAAGAAAAGTCGGTAAACTTACCTTCCCAATGAAGCAAAGTCCCTGAGAATCTTTCTTATCAGCCGTTACCAAGCCAATTTCTTTAGCGATTTCTCTTACTTCCGGCTTAGTTAATTCTCCAATCGGGAATAAAGCTTTTGATAATTGGTCTTGACTCAACTGGCAAAGGAAATAACTTTGGTCTTTATTATTATCTTTCCCTGCCAAAAGATGAAAAATCTCTTTTCCGTTTTCATCAATTGTCGAATGAACTCGTGCATAATGTCCTGTCGCAACTTTCTCAGCACCAAGGGATAAAGCCGTTTTCATAAACACATCGAATTTCACTTCTCTGTTACAAAGCACATCGGGATTGGGTGTTCTTCCTTTTTGATATTCGTCAAACATATAATCCACGATTCGCTCCTTGTAGAGCTCGCTCATATCGATGACCTGATAAGGAATTCCTAATTTCTGTGCGACGAGAAGCGCATCATTACTGTCTTCTATCCAAGGGCATTCATCTTCCAATGTTACCGATGCATCGTTCCAGTTTCGCATAAAAAGTGCGATAACTTCGTGACCTTGCTGTTGCAAAAGATAAGCTGTCACGCTAGAATCTACGCCTCCGGAGAGGCCAACTACTATTTTCATTTGATTTCAATTTTACGAAACTCTTAACGGGAGTTCTTAGTTTGAGGATGCAAAAATACAAAGAAAACTTTCGCAAAAAAACCATAATTTTAAGGATTGATAAAAACGATAGTGTCAAGAAAAATATTTTGGGCAGCTATTTCCGCCTTCCACTCCCAATCTTTTTGCCAAGGCTTTTCCCTTCGCAAAAAAGGATTTCCGTTCAAGTCGGGCTGCAGATTCAACCTTCTATTAAAATGTCAACCTAAAAACGCCTTTAATTATGAAAAAATTATTCAGTCTTTCCTTAATTCTAATTAGTTTTCTAAGCTTTTCACAAATTGCTATGAGCTCAGGAACTCAAGCCAACCGCTGGACTTTTGGAGGTGGATTGGGCGTTGGGTTTGGAAGTAATTCTTATTTCAATCTACAAGTTTCCCCGAGAGTTGGTTACAAAATCACAGACCAATTAGAAGGCGGAGTTATTGGAAATGTCTCTTGGCAAAAAGATAATTATTATACTTCCACAATGTTTGGAGTCGGTCCATTTATGAATTATTATTTTGCCCGTTCTTTCTTTGTAGGAGCCAATCTCCAGCAATATTTCATTAATTCTAAAGAGAAAGTCACAGGTTATAAATTTGATACAGATGAAACTGCGCTTTATCTTGGAGGCGGTTATATGCAACCGATAGGAAATAATGCATTTGCACAATTTGGATTGATGTACAATGTGTTATGGAAAGAGAGAAGTAGTATTTTTAGTACAGGATTTATCCCGAGTGTGGGATTTGTAGTAGGATTATAAAAAAATAAAGCCCTCTTATTTATCATCATTCGTGCTTAGGATAGATTTTTTAGAGGACCTTATTAGGGATTGCAAAAGTAAAATGAATTTTTGAAATAAAAATTTACATTTGTTAATTTCCTTTTAAAAGTCTCTTTTTTATTCTGCTAAGAGATACTGGCGTGATTCCCAGTAGAGAAGCAATATATTTCGAAGGAACTTTCTGCAGAACTTTTGCATTTTCTTCCAGATGTTTCTGATATCTTTCTTCCGGATTTAGAAGGACAAAATCTTCGATATTTTGCAATAGAATTCCAATCATTGCCAAAAACATATTAGCTCGAAGATTATTGATTGTCAAACTTTTTTGAGAACCAAGATGAATAGCGTCATAAGTCAGCTCAAAAAGCTCTGTTTCACCGATAGACTGATAGAAATACCTCGAAGGTTGATTGTAAATAATCCCGTCATAATTCCCAAAAAAACTCTTTTTGTTATGAAAAAGAATGGTTTTTTCTGCGCCATTAGCTTCCAGATGGTAAACACGAACAATTCCACTTTTGATGAAATAAACTTTGCGGTTATTTTCGCCAGGCATAATATATATTTCGCCAGATTTGAATTTTCGTAATGTAGTATAAGGCGAAAGTATTTCTACGTCTTCTCGTGTAATTCCTGGAATGTTATTAAGTAAAAATTCTTTTGAAGATTCTTCCATAGCTATATAAAAAGACCACCTTTTTTTGAAGGTGGTCATATCATTTTAATATAATTTATTTTACGCTTTCTTTTTCGGTTTGCGTTTTTCCTTCCAATCCGTCTTTGGCTTCATTTACATTTAAAATAACCGCTTCTCCTTCGCTGAATTGCTTATTGACAAGCATTTCTGCAAGAAGGTCTTCGATGTATTTCTGGATAGCACGTTTCAGAGGTCTTGCTCCGAAATCTTTGTCCCATCCTTTTTCTGAGATGAAATCTTTGGCTTCCTCAGTCAATTCAACTTTGTAACCTAATTTTTCAAGTCTGCTGTAAAGTTTTCCAAGCTCAAGCTCGATGATTTGCTTGATGTCTTTCTGCTCTAGAGAGTTAAAGATTACAATATCATCTATTCTGTTCAGGAACTCCGGAGCAAATGCTTTCTTCAAAGCACTTTCGATGGTTGACCTTGCTCTTGCATCGGTATTGGTTTTCTTAGCAGTTGTCCCAAATCCTACACCATCACCAAAATCTTTCAGGTCTCTGGTTCCGATATTAGACGTCAGAATGATAATCGTATTTCTGAAATCAATTTTTCTTCCAAGAGAATCAGTCACAAAACCTTCATCCAAAATCTGTAACAAAATATTGAATACATCTGGATGCGCTTTCTCAATTTCGTCCAAAAGTACAACTGCGTAAGGTTTTCTTCTTACAGCTTCTGTCAATTGTCCGCCTTCTTCATAACCAACATATCCTGGAGGCGCACCAACCAGTCTGGAAACCGCAAATTTTTCCATATATTCACTCATATCGATTCTGATTAATGATTCATCAGATTCGAATAATTCGCGCGCCATCACTTTAGCCAATTCGGTTTTACCTACACCTGTAGTTCCAAGGAAAATGAATGTTCCAATTGGACGATTCGGGTCTTTCAATCCGGCTCTGTTTCTTTGGATGGCTTTCACTACTTTTTTCACAGCATCTTCCTGACCGATAACTTTTCCATTCAATTTTTCATCCATCTGAGCCAGTTTATCAAGCTCATTTTTGCCAACTTTAGTCACCGGAACACCACTCATCATAGAGACCACTTCCGCAACGCTTTCCTCGGTCACTTCTTCTTTTTTCTCCTTAACGTCTTTGTCCCATTGTTCCTGCGCAAGATTCAATTCGATTTGAAGTCTTTCTTCCTCGTCTTTCAGCTTTCTTGCTTCAAGATAATCCTGAGCTTTTACGGCTTGTTGTTTCAATTCCTTCACTTCTTCGATACGAGATTCATGCTCGATGATTTCGGAAGGAACTTTCATATTTTTGATATAGACTCTTGACCCTGCTTCGTCCATCGCATCAATCGCTTTGTCCGGAAGGAATCTGTCTGTGATATATCTCGCTGTCAAATTCACACAAGCGTTGATAGCTTCGTCTGTGTAATGAACATTGTGATGGTCTTCGTATTTATCTTTGATTTGATGAAGAATCTGAATAGTTTCGTCAACCGTAGTTGGCTCTACCATAACCTTTTGGAAACGACGCTCTAAAGCTCCATCTTTCTCGATATATTGTCTGTACTCGTCAAGAGTTGTTGCACCAATACATTGAATTTCTCCTCTTGCCAAAGCAGGTTTGAACATATTAGAAGCGTCTAAACTTCCCGTAGAACTTCCAGCACCAACAATAGTATGCAACTCATCAATGAAAAGAATGACATCTCTGTTTTTCTCCAATTCCGTCATTATCGCTTTCATTCTCTCTTCGAATTGCCCACGGTATTTGGTTCCTGCAACTAAACTTGCAAGATCTAAAGTAATGACACGTTTACCGTAAAGAACTCTGGAAACTTTTTTCTGTTGAATCCTCAAAGCCAAACCTTCTGCAATTGCTGATTTACCAACACCTGGCTCACCAATCAAAAGTGGATTGTTTTTCTTTCTTCTTGATAAGATCTGAGAAACTCTCTCAATTTCTTTTTCACGACCAATAACTGGGTCTAGTTTTCCGTCTCTTGCAAGAGAAGTCAAATCACGACCGAAGTTATCCAAAGTCGGCGTTTTACTCTTCTGAGCACCAAGATTTCCCGAAGGCTTTTTCATTTGGCTATACGGTTCTTCTTTTTCTTCGTCATCATCATACGCACTATTTTGTGGCAACTGATCAGTGTTTTTCAACATTGTTCTGTATGCTTTTTGAACAGCATCGTAATCGATGTCGTAAGCCTGAAGAATATTTGCCGTTGGATCTTCTTGTTTATAAAGAATACCTAATAAAAGGTGTACAGTATTGATATCGGAAGATTGATATTGGCGACATTCCAGCTCAGATCTTTTCACAGCCTGATCTGCCATTTTTGTAAAAGAAATGCTTCCCATATTTGCAGTAAACGGATTAGAGTTTGCTGAACTCAGGGTTTCTATTTTTCTTTTTATTTGGGTAAGATCCGCACTTAGACTTTCGAGGATCTCTTTCGCAGAATTTTCAGTTTTGATGATTCCTAAAAGGAAATGTTCAGTATTCAGAAATTCACTCTGCAAACGCCTTGCTTCATTTTTGCTTTGTTTGAACACGCGGTTCAAACCGTCTGAAAATTTATAATCCATAATTAAAAATTATACACTAAGTTATGTTTTTTATGATAAATCCTACAATTATTTATTGTAAAATTTAAATATTTGTTTGCAAATAGATTGCCATCATAAAAAAATGGACTTTTTGACCTTATTTTTTTAAAAAATGTTTAGGTTTGTAATCCTTAATAAATGTTAATGAATAATTGGTCAGAATATGTTGGTTATTTAGCTTCAGCTTTTGTGGTTGCAAGTTTTCTGCTGAAAGATATTAAAACGATCAGAACAGTGAATTTATTGGGTTGCATCTGTTTTGTAATCTATGGAATCTATAGTGGTATGCTTTGGCCAATCATCATTCCAAATGCTGTTCTTGCTTTGATTCAACTCTATAATATTTTTAAAAGGGACAAAAAATGAAAGTTATCATAAGTGTTTTCAATAATTTATATACCGACCAGCGCGTGGAAAAGGTGTGTAAAACACTTTATGATAACGGCTACGAACCTGTTCTGATTGGATGTAATTGGCTTGGAGCGCCAGAAATGGAACGTCCTTATCCTTTTGTCAGAATTGAATTAAAATCAAAAATATTAAGATTTGCTTATATAGAATTCCAAAGGAAACTGTACAAAGAGCTTCTGAAACATGCTGACAATAAGACCATTTTATTAGCCAATGATTTGGAGACACTTATGCCAAATTATCTGATTTCTAAGAAATTTAAGATTCCGATCATTTTTGACAGCCACGAGATCTTTACAGAAATGCCCACAATCCAGGGTCGTTGGGTAAAACATGTCTGGAAAAAAATCGAAAAGACCTTTGTTCCGAAAATCAAACGAATGATAACGGCGAGTAATTCATACGCCAATTGGTTTGTAAAGGAATATGAAATCAATAAACCTGTTGTAATTAATAATCTTCCTCGGAAAATTGAGTTTACGGGCACGAAAGAAAATTCAAAAAAAGTAATTCTATATCAAGGCTGGTTGAATTATTCCAGAGGAATTGATAAAGCGATTATTGCAATGCAATCGATTGAAAATGCGGAGCTTTGGATTGCGGGAGGCGGACCTTTGGAATCAGAATTTTGGAATTTGGCAAAACAAAATGGGGTAGAAGACAAAGTCAAATTTCTTGGAAAACTTTGCCCGGATGAACTTAGACTTATTACACCAAAAGCCGATGTAGGATTGAGTATCGAAGAAAATAAAGGCCTTAGCTATTATTATTCTTTACCAAACAAAATTTCTGACTACATCCAATCGAGAGTTCCTGTCGTGGTTTCTAATTTTCCGGAAATGACTAATATTGTTAAGACTTTTGAGGTAGGAGAAATTATAGAAAATCATTCGCCGGAACACCTTGCTGAGAAAATCAATCTGGTTTTGGAAAACGGAAAAGCCTTTTATCTTCATAATCTAAATGTGGCTTCTGATGAGCTTTGCTGGGAAAATGAAGAAGACAAGATTCTCAAGCTTTTCAGCGATTCCAGAAAAGAATTGGAACACAGCCATTAACTTTTCTCTTTTTATTGCATCTAAAAGTTGCATCATTCTTGATGTGTTAACTTCCTAAAATTATGAAAATGAAATCCTTAATATTAATATTCAGTTTAGCTTTAATGACTGTAAGTTGTGGAAGCCAGATCTATTTGGAGCCGACAACTTTAAGTTCTGTTGTGGAGAAGCAAGAATTTGATTTTAATGCTACAAAAGCTTTCCCAACCAATTATGATGTCATCAATGTAATGAATTCTATGCCAGGTTCGACCGGAACCAGGATTTTGAATCTCGACCCAGGTAATGGTTTTAATTTGAAAAAAGATTTGCTTAGCGTCGCATTACCTTATTTCGGAAGAGCCTTCAACGCAAGTCCTGGCGATGCAATTAATGGAGGACTAAGATTTGAATCTAAGGATTTCATGGTAAAACAATCCACTACCAAAAAAGGAAATACGCTATTTGTGATTACGACATTAGACCAAAAAGAAAGCTATGTTTTCAATCTGGAAATCTTCAAAAACGGAAGTGCATTTTTGTCTGTAAGTTCAAACAACAGACAGCCAATAAGTTATGATGGTAACATTTCGGTTGCTAATAATTAAGACCCAAATAATTTTTTAACAAATTCTCTTGCTTCAGAACTTGAATTTGAATTGAGTTCTGAGGCGTTTTTCTTATGTTCGAGGTAAGAATTTTCTAACGAATTATCTCTTTTTGCTTTTTCAAGTATATATTCTTTAACCCAGAATTCGAAACGTTTTTCAGCTTGAATTTTTCGGTTTTCAAGGAACGTTCCATTTTTATTTTTGAGAGAGATAAAGTTTTCAATCTTGTCAAAAGTTTGTGTTAAGCCTTCATTTTCTAAAGCAGAACCTAGGATTATTGGGATTTTCCAATTTTTTTCTTTCGCTGTGATAAATTGTAAAGCTCGTGATAATTCGGTTTTTGTGAGTTTGGCTTTGGCAAGATTTTCAGAATTGACTTTATTAATGAAAATCAAGTCGGCCATTTCCATAATGCCTCGTTTGATACCTTGAAGTTCGTCGCCACCACCGATTATTTTCAGAAAAAGAAAAACATCGGTAATGTCATTAACCAAGGTTTCACTTTGTCCAACACCTACGGTTTCTATCAAAATATAGTCGTAACCTGCAGCTTCACAGATTAATAAACTTTCAAAAGTTGTATTAGCAATTCCTCCCAAAAATCCTGAACTTGGACTTGGGCGAATAAACGCATTTGGGTCTTTTGCCAGTTCCTCCATTCTGGTTTTGTCGCCGAGAATACTTCCCTTGTTAATGGATGAACTTGGGTCGACAGCCAGAACCGCCACTTTTTTCCTTTTTTCAATCGCTAATTTCCCAAATGTTTCTATAAAAGTAGATTTTCCTGCTCCGGGAACACCGGTAATTCCTATTCGGATTGATTTTCCTGTAAAAGGCAAAATTTCTTTCAGAAGCTGATCGGCGAGATCCCTATGCTCCGGTTTTTTACTTTCGACAAGGGTAATGGCTTTGCCAAGAATCCGTTTATCAGACGCTTTGATCCCATTGATGTAATCGTCGATATCGAATTGCTTTGCCATTTTGGATATTTGGAATTGTTACAAATTAGAAGAGAGCGTTATAAACTGCCATCAAATTAATTATTTTTGATGAAAATCAAATTCAAAAATAATGAAAAAATACATATACAGTTTATGTCTTTTAGGTGTAATCGTTTATTCTTGCAAAACGCAGACAGCTACACCAACAGCAACCACGCCAACAGTTTCTACAGCTATATCGACAGCAACAGCTAATCTTACCAAAGAAGAAATTCTTAAAAAAGGACAAGATTTATTCAATTTGAAATGTGGTCGATGCCACGGATTACCTTCGCCTTCTGAACATACAATTGCTGATTGGCAACCAATTATGGCTTCTATGGCACCAAAAGCAAAATTGAATGCAGAAGAAACCAATTGGGTTTTGGCCTATGTAAATGCCAACGCCAAGAAATAATAAGAAATGAAAAAGAGAAACCCGAAAGTTTCTCTTTTTTAATATTTAATACAAAAAACTACCAGGGACTGATTCCCGTTTCATCTTCGATATCATTACTGTAAAATTGTCCTGTTGGTGCATCATCTTCTATCAAAGTATGTTTGATAATGAAAGATGCCGCACTTTCTATTGAACCCGGACCGCTGTGATGATTGAAATCTGTAGCTGTGTAACCCGGATCAATCACATTCACTTTGAAATTTGAATCTTTCAATTCATAGGCTAAGACAATTGTATAAGCATTCAAAGCTGTTTTTGAAGGTCCGTAAGCTGCGGCTTTAACCTGATAATATTTCCAACTCGGATCGCTGTGAAGGGTTAATGAACCAAGTCCTGATGTAATATTGCTGATTCTAGGTTTGTCAGATTTCTTAAGCAAATCCAAAAATGCCTGCGTCACATTGATTACTCCGAAGAAATTAGTTTCGAAAACTTCTTTAATGTTATCAACCGGAGTTTCTGTTGCCGTTTGGGGCTGAGTTCCAAGAATTCCTGCGTTATTGATTAGAATATCAAGTTTTCCCTGTTCTTTTTCAACGATGTTTTTAGCTGCATAAATTGATTCCGGATTGGTTACATCTATCTCAATTGCTTTAATATTACTAAATCCTTGTTCATTAAGTTCTTTTACAATTGCTTCACCTTTCGCCAAATCACGACTTCCAAGATAAACTAATAATCCTTTTTCTGAAAGTTGTTTTGCGGTTTCAAGACCAATACTTCTGTTGGCGCCTGTTATTAATACTGTTGTCATTTTTTCTTGTTTTAAATTGATGATGTAAAATTGAGCCAATTAAAAACAATAGCATTTGCCAAATGACAAAAAGCGATTATAATTAAATATTTTTCCTGATCCGGCTGAGTGAAGATTGCGTAACACCAAGATAAGAAGCAACATACGACAGCGGAATCCGATTGACTACATTAGGGTAGATTTCTAAAAATTTGAGATAACGCTTCGTAGCATCTTCGGTTACCAGCGGACTTCTTCTTTCCACTTTCAGAAGCAGTGCTCTGGAAATAATTTTATTAACGATCGCGTCCCAGCCAATAATGGTCTGCAAAAGTTCCAGCCAATCTTTCCTTGAAAATATAATCATCTTACAATCCGTAATTGCCTGAACGTAAGAACTTGAAATGATTTGATTGTCAAAACTTTCCAGATCTACAACCAGATTGTTTTCTTCGATAAAATATTTTGTGATCTCTTCGCCTTCGTTGTTATAATAGCAGACACGCAGAATTCCGTCAATCACAAATCCAACCTGATTTGCAATTTTCCCGGCTTCTGAAAAATATTCATCTTTTTGAAAATCAATTTCTTGAGCCTTACTTTTAATAAAGTCGATCTGTTGTTGATTGAGATTCCCGAACCGTAAAATAAAATCGAATAATTCTTTCATTGTGGAAATTTAGTAAGAATAATTCTTTCTCGATTTGTCATTTGGTAAAAAATAATACACAATATTTCTATATAATTAATCAGCAACATCATAAAAAAAGGAAACCTTATTGGGTTTCCTTCTTCTTTCTATCAGATTTTTTCTTCAGCTTCTTTGGCATTTTTGATTTTATAAACTGCTCTCTTTCTTTTAGGAATTCAAGCATTTCCTTATTATAACTGAATTGTTTTGCTTCTTTCAAAAATTTCAAAGCATTCGGAAAACTTCCTCTCATCTCGGAAAGTAAAGCTCTGTAATACCATAAAACAGCCTTGTCAATTCCCTTGATTTTCAAAGCATAAGCAATCAGTTTTTCTGCTTCCTGCAAATCTTCATTATCCAAAAGGCATTTGATGTAGTATTTTGGCGTATTCAGACTCGTCACATCACATTGCATCGCTTCCTCAAAATAGAGTTTTGCTTTTTCGTAATCGTTCAGCATTTCGCTGTAGATTCTTCCCATCAGACAAAGCGAATCTGCATCTTCCGGGTCGTAAGAAAGCGCATAGTTCAACGCTTCTAGACAATCCGGCAAGTTGTATGGATAATTATCCAGCGCCTCGAAATAATATTTACTTTTAGTTAAGGTCATTTCTGTAATTTTTTAATTCATTTTTCAGTTGATGTCTTTCTTTTTTGAAAGATTTCTCCTGATGATTCTTTTTAAAATCGCTTCCCGAAAATGTCCGAACCGGATTTCCTCTCTGAACATTCAAATGATTGTTCCACGTTTCCTGCATTTGTTTTTCCAATTGCTGAATATGAAATTCCATCACTTTTTCTCTTAATCTGATAATGGAGAGCTTCTTATTTTCTAATTGTGAACGAGAATCCTGAACGAAAACACTTTGTCCTGTTTTCAGATAGGTCGCGCGAACAGCGGTTTCTACTTTATTCACGTTTTGTCCGCCACTTCCCTGACTTCTCGTTGTCTGAAGCTGAATTTCCTTTTCATTAAATTCTATTTTCTCCAAACCTTCCAGTTCAAAAATCCCGATAAACCAATTGCTTCGTTTATGAAATTTTCTGAAAGTGCTTTTCCCAATCCAAAGAACGCTTCCGAGCCAGCTTTTTAAAAATTCATTGACATCTTTTCCTTTTAAAAGTAAGGTCGCAGATTTCAAAGTCAGGTTTTCGTCACCATTTTCACGGTGGATGATTTCGTAATCGATTTTATTTTCTTTTGCTTCCTCAAGAAAGACCTTCAGAACTTTGGCAACTACCCATTGACATTCCAAAGGTCCTCTTCCCGAGGTGATTTGTATTATTTTGTCCATTGTTTTTTTAATTTGTTTTATTGTCATTCTGAACAAAGTGAAGAATCTCTGAATTTCAATTGAGATTCCTCCTTCGTCGGAATGACAAACTATAAAATTTACTTATCCATCCTCACAATTCGAGGTTGAAAAGTTCCCAGAATATCCACCAATTCACTTTGTGCATTCATCACTTCATTAATGTCTTTGTACGCCATCGGTGCTTCTTCCGCATTTCCGCCCATTAATGTGACATTTTTTAGTTTTAATTCTTTCTTAATGTCATTTTGAGTGAAACGATTTCTGCATTCTCCTCTCGAAAAAGCCCGTCCCGCTCCGTGTGAAGCTGAATTCAGTGAATCCGGATTTCCTTTTCCACGAACGATGAAACCTTTTGCTGTCATCGAACCGGGAATCATTCCTAATCCATTTTCATTTGCGGGAGTTGCGCCTTTTCTGTGAACTATCACTTCTTTTCCGTTGTGAATTTCTTTCCAAGCAAAATTGTGATGGTTTTCGATTCTGGCTTTTACTCTTCCTCCGACTGCTTTTACCAATCTTCTGTGAATGTCGTCGTGACAGGCCGAAGCGTAATCTCCTGCGAGATTCATCGCCGTCCAGTATTCTAAACCGAGATGCGTGTTCAAATCCAGCCAAGCGAAATTTTGTGCTTCTTTTGGTAACGGACATTGCTCGGTCGCTACTCTGGAATAATACTGAGCGATTTCAGCACCCAATCCACGCGAACCGCTGTGAGAAAGAATTCCAAGATATTTTCCTTTTGGAAGATTGATTTGTTCGTCTTCTTCCGTAATCTCCACTTCCCCGAATTCCACAAAATGATTTCCACCGCCGGAACTTCCCATTTGTTTGATGGCTTTTCCTTTTAATCTTCTCAAAATCGGAATCAAATCGAACGTATCTCGGTCGAAAATTTCGTGGTCGACGTGAGATTTGTGCGTTTCATACATTCCGAATTTGGTGTGTTCAGCAAGAGCTTTTTCATATTTATCTCTTGCTCCGTCGAGATATGAAATTGGCGTATCCAAAATACTGAGCGACATTCTGCAACCGATATCCATCCCGACTCCGTAAGGAATCACGGCATTTTCTACAGCGAGAACGCCACCGATTGGAAGTCCGTAACCACTGTGTGCATCTGGCATTAAAGCTCCCTGCATTGAAATTGGAAGTTTCAAAGCTGTGTATAATTGGTTTTTTGCTTCATCCGAAATATTATTTCCGAAAATTTGGAAAGTTGCTCTGTTGGTGTTGAGCATTCTTTTTTCTGTTTTCTTGGATGAAAGCAAAGCTTCAGCGATTTGTCCGAACGTTAAATCTTTTTCGAAGTTTTCCGGATTTTGCTGGATTTCTTTTAATAAAGATTTCACGTAATGAATATTTTTGGTTGCGAAGTTTCTTTTCATTACTTCCAAAGCGATGTTGACGCTCTGATTATTTGGATAACCCAATTTTAATATATCTTTTCCTTTTAGTTTTAAATTTCCCATTGTTTTTGTTTAGAGTTTAGATGTGAGATATTAGAAGTTAGACTTTCAATAAATCACACCAATTCTTTCCAACTAAATTTTTAGTTGATTTGTTTTTTTTGTCAAATTTTTCAATTTTCTGACAAAGGTTTGTTTGGAGTTGTAATTCCTAGCCCCGATTGCAGCGGCATCCTTTTTTTGCCTTGGCTTGAAAAAAGCGTGGGCTAAAAAAGATATAGCGGAAAGCGGGATTAAGCTCCTAATAAAAATTGATTTCGGGGAAACTGTTTTGAGTTTGAAATATTGCGCAATAAAAAACCCGAAAATCTTACGACTTCGGGTTTTGATATTTCATTGTACTGTTATTCTAAGAATGTACCAAACCACGAAGCTTCGCCTTTGCAAAAGGCAATCCTACAGATGTATGTTGATTGTATTTGAACATTGCTTCGTTGTTATTTTGTTGGTTGAACTTGATTTTCAGATGCAAAGATATTATTTTTTTTGAATTGGCAAATTTTATTTTTATCCTATTCTGAAAATTCATTTAGCATATCTTTGGTTGGGACAAAAAATAACGTTCCTGTTTTTGCGGTACTGAAATCCAAGATTCTATCATAATTTCCAACAGGATCTCCAATAAACATTTTTTTTAACATTGTTTTTGTCGTAGAAAAGGAGTTAGCGTAAGAAATAAAGTACGTTCCAAATTCATTAGAGGACGGTGTCCCAAAAGGCATATTGTCCCGAATGATTTTTAGATTATCACCTATGTTTGCCAAAGCAATGTGAGAATTGCTCGGTTTTATGTCGTCTGCCATTTCGATGTCATTTTCTTTGGATCTGCCGATTACTTTTTCTTGATCTTCTGTAGAAAGACTTTGCCAGGCGTCCATGTTATGAAGATATTTCTGAACAAAAAGGTAACTTCCGCCTTTGTATTCAGCATCTTCATCACCAATCATTGCAAATTGGTCGCGGTCTTGCCCATGTGGGTTTTCTGTTCCATCAACAAATCCTAAAATCGAACGATTATCCCAATATTTGAATCCGTGAATTTCTAATAAACTGTCTGCAATCGGCTTTAAAATTTTGGAGATTTCGGTCGACATATCGAAGCAAATACTGTAATTATCTGCTCGGAGATGAAAATGCAAATCACCTGGTGAAGAAACTGCTGTATGCGTATTACCTTTTATTTCTGCGAAGTTTTCTAATTCTTTTGGCAATGGTTCCCTGAGGCTGAGTTTTTTCCAAGCTTCGAAACCTATTCCCATTATACAACTTGCCCGGCTTTCGGGAAATCTATTGAAAAAAGAATTGTTTAAATTTAAAATTAAAGTACATAAACTTTGAAAAGAATCTTGAAGATCTAACTTTTCTTTGAATTTCCAGACCTGGAATATCGTATTGGTATTAGGGTAGTCGGTAACATTTTGCTTTTCAAAATTCATTAGTTTTTTGATTTTAGAAATTAAATATAAAGTTAATGTTTAAAAAAAATCAAATCAAATGATCAGAGTTATTAATTTTTTAATGCTCAGATTGTAACCTGATCTGCAAAATATTGTTCCAGATCTCTTAAAGTTTCCGGAGAAGTTTCGATATCTCTTACCAATTCTCCTTTGTTGATAACTACGATTCTTTCGCAAACTTCGGTTGTGTGAGCCAAATCATGGCTGGAAATCAAGAATGTGGAATCAGAATTCTTTGACCAATCTCTAATTAAATTTTTCAGCTTAATTTGTGTTGACGGATCCAGGTTTGCAAACGGTTCATCCAAAATGATAATTGCAGGTGTTCCTATTAAAGCACCAATGATTCCGACTTTTTTCATATTACCTTTCGAAAGATCTCGGATGTATTTTTTGGCGTTCAGGATTTCACCATTGAAAAAATCGTTGAATTTTTTAAGGAATTCGTCAACACTAGCTTTTGTTTGTCCTCTGAGTTCTCCAAGAAAATAGAAATATTCTTCGGGAGTTAAATATCCAATCAGAAATGTTTCATCGATGAAAGCACCAACTTTGTTTTTCCAATTTTCGGACTCGTTGACTTTTTCTTCATCGATAGAAACGAAGCCAGAAGTTGGTTCTATTAAGTCTAAAATTAAACTGAATAAAGTAGTTTTCCCTGCGCCATTATTCCCGACTAAGCCGATGGTTTGGCCTTTTTGAAAATCTAGAGTTTCGATTCCTAAGACTTTTTTGTTTTCGTAAACTTTGGAGAGATTATTTATTGTGATCATTTTTTGGAGGTATTAGAAATTAGGATTTTGGTATTAGATTTTTAGTTTCCTTTGAAAGCTTTGATGGTGGAATATTTTTCTTTCTTGTAAAGTTTGACAATGAAATCGAAGAATTTTTCTCTGAAAAGAAAGCCTATTAAACCTAGAAAACCTAGACTCGCAACTGCCGCAGTGGTTCCGAATAAATATTTGGTTACTGCAAAAACTACCATTGGTAAAACCATTTGTGGAAGCATCAACAAGATATTCTTGAGACTGAAATTATTCTTTTTTCCAATGGACTTCCCTCTGGAATTAAGATCGACAGCATTTTTATTAAAAGCTCCCGACAAAAGAACAATTTGAGAATTAACACCAATATTGTAAAGTCCGGCCGCAAGAAATGTAAAATATAACTCCCAACTCACAAACACATAAGCGATTGCTAAAATCATACTCACACCAACTGCACTTACAATGAGCCACCATTTTGCCTTCAAATATTCTTTATAAGGAACGTTCAAAGTCATCATCAATGGGTAATATGAACTGTCAAATGATGGAACTCTTTGTCCGAACATAAATAAAAATCCACCCGTGACAAAAAGACCCATAAACAGTTCCATATAATCCTTTTCATATATTGGAGAGGAAAATCGAAGTAAACCATAAAGCAAAAACATAAAACTTCCTAAAGCAATCGACTTTGCTGCTTTGCTGCGTTTTATCATTCGGATATCGTTGTTGATGAATGTTCCGAGAACGCCATATTTATTGAGAAATTGAATGCTTTCTGTCTTCCCAACTTCTTGTTTCATTTCCAGACCTTTGTCCAAATAGAAATTTTCTTTGATGAATTTTTTAACGATTAAAAACCCTATTAACATTAATATCATTGGAATAATTATCGTCCACCAATGATGATAAAATTTAATAAAAATTGATTCCGAAAATGATGATAAAGAAATGATCTTGTAGTAATCCAAACCTGCAAATGTGACCAGAACAATACCAACAATCCAGACTACCAAATCTTTTCCATTGAGAAGAATATTAAGGAAATTGCTACAGAAACTTAGAATAATAATGGTGAATATCCAAGAGAAACTTCCGGCAACAGAATGATCGTTGTAAAGTAAAATTCCCAAAAGCGGAAGATAAATGAAAAGCCCACCCCAACTAAAAAACGACGAAAAGGTTTTACCAATCATATAATTCACAAGCGTACTTTTCCTGATGTTCATTGTCAGAAATGGTTTGATATTCTGAGTCGGCATCTGCTGGAAAAAATATCTGAGAAAAAGATCAGCTACTAACCAATAGATCAAAAATCTGCTGATGACCAAAACGGGATCGATATGCATCTCTTTTTTCGGAAAATAATAAGCTCCAAAAGCAATAAAAACAAACATCGCTAGAAAATATAACACTCCCAAAAGCTGGAAAATTTTGACTACAATATTAGCAGCCAAAGAACTGGATCGGAAAAAACTTTTGAATTCTAACTTGATAAACCGTTGCAGCATAAGAGAATTAATTTGGTTAAATTTAATGAATTTAGAATTTGACAATGTTTCTATCTATTAAGTTCAATTTATCGCTGAAATGTTACAGAAACTTTATAAATATTAATTTACTAACAATGCAATTCCTATGAATAAAGGATTTAAATCAATTGTGAATAATTTTGTTAGCATCTTGATTCTATCAAAATTTTAAAAAAACTATCTTTGTACAATGGCACAGAAGGATACATTATCGAGTTTAATTCACGGTAATTTTGCAAAGGAACTCTCTATTTCGGATGGCAAAATGCCGCCAAATGCATTGGATTTTGAAAAAATAGTGATCGGAACTTTTCTAATCGACAGAAAAGGGCTTGATCATTCCATCGATTTATTGACAGCAGACGTTTTTTACGATCCAAGACATCAGACGATCTTCGCTGCAATCTTGAAATTATACGAAAGCAACTCACCAATTGATTTGATGACTGTCATTCAGGAACTTAAAAGAACTGAAAAACTAAGTCTTGGTGGTGGTGATCATTACATAATCGATTTAACAATGGGCGTAAGTTCATCTGCTCACATCGAATATCACGTGCGTGTGATCTTGGAAAAATTCATTCTAAGATCATTGATCAATGTTTCTGCCAATGTAATCGATAGTTCTTATAAAGAAACAACAGACGTTTTCGAATTACTTGATAAAGCCGAACAATCCTTCTTCGAAATCACAAACGGAACCATCAAAAAAGGTTTCGACACAGCCAATTCATTAGTAAAAGAAGCGATTGAAAAAATCAAATCTCTTAAAGATAAAGAAGGGTTATCAGGTGTTCCATCAGGATTTACCGCTTTAGACAAAGAAACAGGAGGCTGGCAAAATTCTGACCTTATCATCATTGCAGCAAGACCAGCGATGGGGAAAACGGCTTTCATCCTATCAATGGCAAGAAATATCTGCGTGGATCACAATATCCCAATGGCATTATTTTCTCTCGAGATGGCGTCAGTCCAGTTGATAACAAGGATGATTTCCTCAGAAACAGGAATCTCTTCTGAGAAACTGAGAAAAGGACAAATGGCGGATGAAGAGTGGCAAAGATTGTTCACCAACGTTTCTGCTTTGGAAAATGCGCCACTTTATATTGACGAGACACCTTCACTTTCCATATTCGATTTCCGTGCAAAATGCCGAAGATTGGTAATGCAACACGGCGTGAAGATCATTATGGTCGATTACCTTCAGCTGATGACAGCCAGTTCCGGAAAAGGCGCAGGAAACCGTGAACAGGAAATTGCAATGATCTCCCGATCTTTGAAAGCCATTGCAAAAGAACTAAACGTTCCGGTAATTGCACTTTCACAGCTTTCCAGAAGTGTGGAAACACGCCCGGGAAAACGACCAATGCTTTCTGACCTCCGTGAATCCGGAGCGATCGAGCAGGATGCAGATATCGTTTCTTTCATCTTCCGACCGGAATATTATAAGATTGCGGTTTGGGATAATGACGAAGAAGGCGCAGAATCAAGCACGGAAAATCAAGCTGAGATCATCATTGCAAAACACAGAAATGGCGCAACAGCAGATGTAAGATTAGCTTTCCACAAGAATATTGGTAAGTTTGCAGACCTTGGTACGAATTACGAATATACGCCATCAAACTTCGGGCAAAAAGACGAGCCATCTGGGTTTGATAGAATAACCATTACAAGCGATCCACACTCTGCATTTGGCCTTCCAAATAATAACAATCCTGTTTCCGGCTCTGCGATGAATGATGATGACGAGGATGATTTTGCTTTTTAATTTTCTGGTTTGAGTTTAAGAATCGAAATCTATACAGACGGCGCCTGTAGCGGAAACCCCGGACCAGGTGGTTATGGCATCTTGATGCGCGTTCCCGAAAAACAATATCAGAAAACCTATTCCAAAGGTTTCCGAAAAACTACCAACAACCGAATGGAATTGATGGCCGTTCTAGTCGCATTAGGAAAACTGAAAAGCCCAGACAATGATGTCCACGTCTTCACAGACAGCAAATATGTTGCAGATGCCATTAATCAAAAATGGATTTATGGCTGGATCAAACGTGGATGGAAGAATGTGAAAAACCCCGATCTTTGGAAAGAATTTTACACTTTGTATCAACTTCACGAACCTAAATTCCATTGGATTAAAGGTCACGCCGGACATCCCGAAAATGAGATCTGTGACCAATTAGCTGTAGCGGCAACCAAAACTGGAAATCTGGAAATTGATGCTTATTTTGAGAATCAGAATGAGGGCGGATTATTTTAAATTTTAAACACTCCAAAAATCCCGATCCAGACTTCTGTACTGAATTGCTTCCGAGATATGATCACCTTGGATATTTTCAGAATCCTCAAGATCAGCGATGGTTCTTGCAACTTTCAAAATCCGGCTGTATGCTCTTGCCGAGAGGTTGAGTTTAGCCATTGCAGCTTTAATAAGTAATTGAGAATACTCGTCCAACTCGCAATGTTTTTCCATTTCTTTTGATCCCATTTGCGCATTATAGCTGATGTCGGAATCTTTGTATCGTCCATTTTGAATATCTCTTGCTTTGTTGACTCTTGCTCTGATGCTCGCACTGCTTTCTCCTTTTTTCTTTTCGGTTAACTGTTCATATTCAACCTTCGAAACTTCGATATGAATGTCGATCCTGTCGAGAAGTGGTCCAGATAACTTATTCATATACCGCTGCATTTCCATTGTAGATGAGGTATTGTTGGGATCATCGGGGAAATAGCCGCTCGGGCTAGGATTCATACTTGCGACGAGCATAAAACTTGCTGGATATTCTATTGTGAATTTGGCTCGGGAAATTGTGACAACTCTGTCTTCTAATGGTTGCCGCATTACTTCCAGAACTGTTCTTTTGAACTCGGGCATTTCGTCAAGAAAGAGAACGCCGTTGTGCGCTAAAGAAATCTCACCAGGCTGAGGATAACTCCCGCCGCCGACCAAAGCTACATCCGAAATTGTATGATGAGGAGCGCGAAACGGGCGAATTGTTATCAATGAAGTCTCTGCTCCCATTTTACCAGCTACAGAATGGATCTTTGTGGTTTCTAAAGATTCTTTGAGACTGAGAGTGGGCAGAATACTTGGCAAACGTTTGGCGATCATTGTTTTTCCGCTTCCGGGTGATCCAATTAGGATAATATTATGACCTCCTGCTGCCGCAACTTCCATCGCACGTTTAGCAGATTCTTGTCCTTTGACCTCATCAAAATCAAAAGGGAAATTATCTATTTTATCTTGGAACTCTTTTCTTGTATCAATCTCGAATTTTTCTAATTCGCCATCTTCATTAAAAAAATCGATGATCTCTTTAATATTATCAATTCCATAAACGTCCAATTGATTTACTATAGCCGCTTCTCTTGCATTTTTTTTCGGAAGAATGATCCCTTTAAATCCGTCTTCTCTGGCTTTTATTGCAATTGGCAAAACACCTCGGATTGGCTGCAAACTACCATCAAGAGACAGTTCACCCATGATAATGTAATCGCCTAATGTTTCGAATTTAATTAAATCTGAGGCTGCTAAAATTCCCAAGGCAATACTCAAATCATAAGCAGCGCCTTCTTTCCGAAGATCTGCCGGCGCCATATTAATAGTGATTTTCTTTCCAGGAATTTTAAAACCCGAATTTTTCAACGCTGCGGAAATCCGATAGCTACTTTCTTTAATCGCATTATCTGGTAGTCCTACCAGATGGTAACCTACACCTTGATCTACATTAACTTCGATGGTAATAATTTGTGCAGAAACGCCATGAATGGCTGCACCGTAAATTTTAACTAGCATTTGTGTTTTGTTTTACCAAAAATAAAAAAAACTCTTTGATGAAAACCAAAGAGTTAAATATTTTTTGATAAATAAATCACATTACATAAATTTTTCGCCTTTTTTTAGGTTTTTCAGATCCAAAACATAGTCTTTAATCAATTGATCATTATCTCTTGGGCAGATCAACAAGGCTTTTTCTGTATCTACGATAATGTAATTTTTAAGACCATCAATAATTGCCGCTTTATTCTGATTTTTTATTCTGATAACATTTCCTTTGGAATTGTAAGTCAAAACATTTTTGGAGCTGATAGCATTATTATCATCGTCCTTATCTCCATTAGTGTAAACCGAAGTCCAGGTACCAAGATCGCTCCAGCCAAGATTGGCAGGAATTACATAAACGTTATTTGCTTTTTCTAAAATACCGTTGTCAATAGAAATTTTATTAACTATTGGATAAATGATATCAATGCACTCTTTTTCAGCAGAACAATTATACTCACAGCTGTTAAATTGATTAGTCATTTCCGGTAAGTATTTTTTGAAAGCAGATAAAATACTTTTCACACTCCAAACAAAGATTCCTGCATTCCAAAGAAAATCACCAGATTCCATAAAGCTTTTGGCAATTTGTAAATCCGGTTTTTCTGTAAAGGTCTTTACTTTGGAATAGCTTTCATTATTTTCCTGGATGAATTGAATATATCCATAACCTGTATCAGGTCTTGTTGGTGTAATTCCTAAGGTTACCAGATAATCATTTTCGGAAGTAAGTTTGAAGCCTAGCTCTACTTTGTCAAGAAAAGCTTTCTCTTTCAAAATAAGATGATCCGCAGGCATTACAATAATGTTAGCATTTGGATTCACAGCTTCAATTTTCTTAGCCATATAAAGATTACAGGCAGAAGTGTTTTTCATCGCCGGCTCTCCAACAATATTATCCGATGGAATATCTGGAAGTTGCTGTTGGGTAAGCTCTACATATTCCTGATTTGTAATGACATAGATGTTTTCTTTTGGAATTAGCTGATTGATTCTGTCAAAAGTTTGCTGAATCATTGTTCTGCCTGTTCCTAATATATCGTGAAACTGTTTTGGGAATTTTTGGGTACTCATTGGCCAAAATCGACTTCCAATACCACCAGCCATTATCACACAGTAATTATTATTGATCATATTTGTTGATTTTTTCGACTTTTGCTAAAGGTCGAAATAAATATTTTTTCTCGTTATTTGAATTGATACAAAGATATAACTTTTTCTTTTTTTCTAATAGTTTATAATAATCGCCTTTGTAACGGAATTCATCATTAATTAACAAATCCTCAATAAAAACAAAATTATCCTCAGGATTTTCGATATGGAAATAACGAACTAACTCCGGACTTGCCATAAAGTTAGCTTTGGGGTTTTTTGAGAATTTGAAAATGATAGGTTTGAGATCATCCGTATAAATATCTATACTTTCCAAAAGCATCTCGGTAAATGTATTTTTCCATTCTTTCCCATGAGCGCTGATTCTGAAATTAAATCTCTCAAATGCAAGAAGATGAGCCAGTTCGTGCGTCAAAACAAAAAAGAAAAGTTGCTTATCTAAGGTAGAGTTTACTGTTATTTGATGAGATTTGTCCGGTAATCTTCGATAATCTCCAAGTTTGCTATTTCTGTTTTTGGTTATCTTGATATGAATATAATAATCCGAAAACCATTTTTTTAGAAAAGGAAGTGTATTCTCAGGAAGATATTGCTCTAAAGTATTGATTGACATTAATGATAATCCAATGATCAACAAAAATAATGATTAACCTTGATTTTAGAATTAATTATTATTTAATTGTTGTTATTTTCCTTAAATTTCGGGTAAATTGTAAAATTGTTGAGATCTGTTTTTTGTTTTTTGATATTAGTTTTGATTGGTTGTTCCAAAAAAGAAGAGCCAAAAGCAAACTCATTAAAAAAACAAATTAATCCTTTTTACGAAAAAGCGTTTGTCTTTATGGATAAGGACTCAGACAGCTCATTCTTCTATCTGGACAAAGCAAAAGAACTTTTTCATAAAAAAAATGACAGTTTCGGAATGGGGAAAAGCTTTGTGAATATGGCTATTATTCAGGAAAAGGAAGGTGACAATTTCGGAAGCATAGAAACCAGTTTATACGCAGATCAGTTTTTCAAAGAGAAAGATACCGCTCATTACAATTTTCTCTTTTCCAACTATAACAACTTAGGCGTAGCTTCTAATAATCTCAAAAATTATAAAGATTCGAAACGCTTTTATGACAAAGCCTTTCAGTTCACAAAAGATCCAATCGACAAATTGATGCTGGCAAATAATATTGCCATTGTCTTTCATAATGAAAAGCGCTACAATAAAGCAGTCAATATCTACACCAGACTTTTGGACAGTGTAGGTTCTAAGAGTGAATTTTATCCTAGATTATTACTCAATTTTTCCAGATCCAAATGGTTCGAAGATAAAAATTACAATCCGGTTCATAATTATCTGTTGGCTGAAAAACTGAGTGAAAACCTGGATGATGAATGGACAAAAGATGCAGCATTTGCATACTTATCAGCTTATTACCTTAATAAAAATGCTGATTCGTCAAGATTATATGCTAATAAAATGCTGGATCTTGCACAAAAATTAAACTATCCGGCAGACCAGTTGGAAGCTTTGCAAAATCTTATAAAGATATCTGATGGAAAGCTTTCTCAAAAATATTTTGATGATTATTCCAGAATTCAGGATAGTTTGGTGAATGCTCAGAACAAGGCAAAAAATCAGTTTGCCCTGATCCGATTTGAAAGTGAAAAATCCAAATCTGAGAATCTCAAACTACAAAAAGAACACGCAGAACACGAATATCAAGTGGAAAGACAAAATTTGATTATCGGCCTTCTTCTATTATTCTTTATATTTTCTGTTATCGTGACTTACATTTGGATCAAAAAAAGACGTCAAAAACAAATTGCAGAGGCAAACAATCAACTACAAGAGCAAAGGCTAGACTTCTCTAAAAAAGTTCACGATGTGGTTGCCAATGGAATATATGAGGTAATGACCACGATTGAAAATCAAAATGATCTTCCAAAAGAAAAAATATTAGACAAACTGGAACTGATGTATGAAAAATCCCGTGATCTATCATACGATAATAATACGCCTCAACAGGAATTTGATGAGAGAATTTCAAGTTTGATCAGCTCTTTTGATAATGAGAAAACTAAGATTATTATTATCGGAAATGATCCTGATTTTTGGATTGATATTAATCGATTTTCTCAAGACGAATTATTCCAGATTATCCGGGAATTATTGATAAACATGAAAAAACACAGCAAAGCATCTCAGGTTATTTTAAGATTTGTCAAAGATATTAATTACAAAGAGATCAAGTACATAGACAACGGAATTGGAGTTACGCAAGGATTTGTAGAGAAAAACGGATTCGCCAATATGAGATCCAGATTAGCGGAAATCAATTCAAAACTGGAAATCGAAGAAAGTAATGCAGGTTTAAGATTATCAATTAAATTATAAAAAAAATGTTCAGTAAAATATTAATTGCAGAAGATCACGAGAGCAGTAATTTTTCTGTTCAAAAAGTTTTGGAGGAATTGCAAATTTCCCAGGTAGATCACGTTTATTATTGTGATGACGCTTTTTCTTATCTTAAAAAATCTTTGGAGTCAGAGCCTTACGAAGTTTTAATTACGGATCTTTCTTTCGAAGAAGACGACAAAAAACAGCTGATAAAAAACGGAAGAGAACTTATAAAATCTTGTCGGGAAATTGATCTCAAACTTAAAGTGGTTGTCTTTTCCGGTGAACATAGATTAGGTGTTATTGATTTGTTGTTCAAAGAATTAAAAATTGATGCATTTGTAAGAAAAGCACGTTCTGATTCTAAGGAACTTAAAAAAGCGATAGAAGCGGTTTATAATGATGAAACTTACATCTCTCACAATCTGAAACTTCCTGTGAAAAGCACGAATACTTTGGAGTTCAGTAATTACGATATTATCCTGCTTCAGTTGTTATCGGATGGTATTTTACAGAAAAATATCCCTAAGAAATTACAAGAAAAAAACATTTACCCAAATAGCTTGAGCAGCGTAGAAAAACGAGTTAATGCGATGAAGCTAATATTGGCAGCAAACAACATCGAAGAGTTAATTACTTCTAGCAAGAATATTGGAATAATTTAAAAAACTCAAAATTTTTTCATTTTACGGTTTTCCCGTAAAGAAATGTAAAATTATGTATTTAATTTTGCCACAGATTAATAACCGTAAAGACACAAAAAACACAATACAATTTCCAAAGAGTCTGAAGCAAAACTTCAGACTCTTTTATTTTCTCAACATCTCTGTATGCGGAATATTATCTTCCATGTATTTTTTGCCAGTATCCTGAAATCCAAAATCTGAATAAAACTTCAGCAAATAATCCTGAGCAGAAATTCTAACTTCTGGAGTTCCCAATCTGTTTTCAATAATTTCAATTGCATATTTTATCAATTGTTTTCCAAGTCCGGTTCCTCTTCCATTTTCAGTTGTCACGACTCTTCCAATCGAAGTTTCATTATACTTAATACCTTTGTCAAAAATCCTACAGTAAGCTAAAACTTCACCATCTTTTTCGGCCCAAAGATGAATGGCTTTTTGATCATAATCGTCCAAATCTGGGTAAGGACAATCCTGTTCTACAACGAAAACATTGACTCTGGCTTTGATAATTTCGTAAAGTTCAACTGTTGTAAGTTCAGAAAACGTTTTAATTTTCCAATCTGCATTAATCATCGAATCGCACTTTATTTTTGATCAGGAATTGATTTGTCTCTGAGATGAATTTCAGAATATTGTCTGTTCCCGTTTTCTTTTCAGCTGAGGTAACGTAAATATCCGGAAGATCTTCCCAGGTTTTTAGCAGTTCAGTTTTGTAAGCTTCTACGTTTCTGTCTGCGGCACCAGGTTTCAGTTTATCTACTTTTGTAAAAACAATGGAGAACGGAACATTATTTTCGCCGCACCATTCCATAAATTCCAAATCGATTTTCTGTGGCGAAAGACGCGAATCAATTAAAACGAAGAGGTTGACAAGGTTTTGTCTGTTCAGAATGTAATTGGTAATCAGTTTTTCGAAATCTTTTCTCAGACTTTTGGAAACTTTTGCATAACCATAACCAGGTAAATCTGTAAGAAACCAAGCTTCATTCACCAGAAAATGATTAATTAACTGCGTTTTTCCAGGCGTTTGAGATGTTTTAGCCAAATCTTTGTGATTCATCATCGCATTGATGAGAGAAGATTTCCCAACGTTTGAACGCCCAATGAATGCATATTCTGCCATCTTAGGCTCGGGACAATCCTGCCATTTCTGACTGCTTTTTACAAATTCTGCGGTTTTGATTACCATTTTGATATGATATAAAAAACCATTAAGAGATCAAATTATCCTAAGAAAAACTCAATGTCTTAATGGTTTTAATTTTATTAATAAATTATTTTAAATTACTCTTTTCAGCCATTCATATAGAATCTCGTTGAATTCGTCTGGCTTTTCCATCATCGCTGCGTGACCACATTTTTCGATCCAGTGTAATTCTGAATTGCTGATGAATTTATGCATATCCTCTGCAACTTCCGGCGGCGTTACATTATCCTGTTTTCCCCAAATAATGCAGGTTGGACAAGTGATTTTCGGAAGATCATTCAGCATATTGTGTTTGATGGCGCTTCTTGCCAGCATCACGGTTTTGATGCCTTTCATTCTGTCATTTACAACTGCAAAAACCTCATCCACAAGTTCATCTGTCGCAACAATTGGGTCATAAAAAACTTCCTGTGTTTTTTTCTTGATATAATCTTTATCACTTTTTCTTGGAAAACTGTCACCAAAAGTTCTTTCGTACAAACCCGAACTTCCTGTCAAAACTAAATTTTTAACCAATTCCGGACGGGAAATTGTAAGAATAAGTCCAATATGTCCGCCCATAGAATTACCAACGATTGTTACCGGTTGTCCGATAACATCTGTAATAAACTTGGCTACAAACTTGGAAATTGAAGTCAGGTTGGTATTGAGAATCGGCAAATCGTAAATCGGCAATTGCGGAACAATCACGCGAAACCCTTTGTCCGCGAAAAAATTAATCATCTTATCGAAGTTGCTCAAGCCTCCCATCAAACCATGCAAAAGCACCATCGGATGCCCTTCACCCGCTTCTACATAAGTATATTTCGTGTCTTTTTTAGTTTTAAAAATCATATGCTCTCTCGATAACGCGCCAAAAATACAAATAAAAGAATAAATTTTTATTTTAATCCTACTAAAATGGTCAATTTTAATTTATTTTAACACTGATGTCAAATTATTAATGTTGATAATAAATATATTTTAAATTTTTGATTTCTTACTTTGAATTGATTTGCCTTTTTGCCTCGCCAACAACAAAGGCTACAGAATTTGCAATATTGAAGCTTCGAATCAACTTTGACATTGGAATGGTTAAATGATTTTCAAATAAATCCAAAATTTCTTGACTCAATCCACAACTTTCCTTTCCAAAAACGAGCCAATCTCCATCTTGAAATTCATTTTCGTAAATTGAATTTGTTGCGTGAGAACTCATCAGGAAAACTCTTGATTTATCAGGAATCACATTCATCCATTCCTCAACATTTTGGTATTCTGTAACGTCAAGATGAACCCAATAATCTAATCCGGAACGTTTTAAATTAGCATCATTAATGACAAATCCGAAAGGATGAATTAAGTGCAATCTGCTTTCAGTTCCTACACATAACCGACCTATATTTCCTGTATTGTTAGGGATTTCCGGCTCTACTAAAACGACATTTAACATTTTGAAATTTAATTTAAAACAACTTTCAATTCGTTGATTCTATTAATAATTGGTAAAGCGAATATTCCGCTGGTTGTGAGGTAAAGTTCATAAAAAGTTTTGGCTTTGTCGGCAAAATCCAATTTCCCTTCTGTTCTGTAATGAAACATAAAAACATTTCCAAGCATTTCGTAATAATCCACGTGATCTTTTGATTCACGAAGTTTTACCATTTCAATAATTTCCTCTTTCGATTTCAATGAAAGTTCTGCAAAATTTATTTTGAAAATATCCTTCATCAAAGAATCGAAATCCAATTCTTTCTGCATCAGGCTTTCCTCCGGTTTTCCGAGAAGTAGTTTTTCTAAGGCTTGTGTTAATTGTCTTATTAATCTAAGCGTAAAATCTTTATCTTGAATCATTGATTAGGTTTTAGTTGATGGGTTGTAGGTTTTAGTTTGGCAAATAATTAACCAAAAAATAAATACGCCAAAATTACCGAAACAATCACCCCGACCAAATCCGCCAAAAGCATTGAACCAACTGTATATCTTGTATTTTTAATCCCAACCGAACCGAAGTAAACTGCAATTACATAAAAAGTCGTATCCGAACTCCCTTGTAAAATAGCCGATAATTTCCCAGCAAAACTGTCCGCTCCAAAAGTTTTCATTGTGTCCACCATCATTCCACGCGCTCCGGAACCGGATAATGGTTTTATCAAAGCTGTTGGTAAACCGTCCACAAATCTTGTATCGAGATGCGATGCACTTGCAATCCATTTCATTCCATCAATAATGACATCAAAAACGCCACTTGTTCTCAATAACGAAATTGCAATTAACATCCCAACCAAATATGGAATAATCTTAACACAAACGGTAAATCCTTCTTTTGCTCCATCAATAAACGCATCAAAAATGTTGATTTTTTTATACACTGCCCCAAGTACGATTGCAAAGAAAATCAACAGGATAATTCCATTGCTCATCACTTTGCTGAAAGAATCCAACTCATCTTTGCTCAATTGAACTAAGTAAATCACAAGCAAAGCAATGATCGCAGAGATTCCACCAACATAAGCTAAAACAATTGGCTGGAAAAGATTAATTTTCTGTCTTATGGAGACAATTGTCATTGCTGCCAAAGTCGCACAAAAAGTGGCAATCATACAAGGAAGAAAAATATCTGTTGGTGTTTCCGAACCCATTGATGAACGTATCGCAATTATTGAAACCGGAATCAAAGTCAATCCACTGGCGTGCAGGCAGAGAAACATAATTTGAGCATTGCTGGCTTTGTCTTTATCCGGATTCAGAGTTTGAAGGCTTTCCATGGCTTTGAGTCCGAAAGGTGTTGCAGCGTTGTCAAGCCCTAGTAAATTGGCACTGAAATTCAGCATCATATGCCCAAATGACGGATGATTTTTTGGAATATCCGGAAATAGTTTCGAGAAAAATGGTTGAATGAGTCTGCTGAGGAAATTGATACCGCCAGCTTTTTCAGCAATGCTCATAAATCCCATAAAAAGTGCCATAATTCCAATTAATTTCAAGCAGATATTAACGGCTGTTTCGCTGGTTCCAATCACACCGTCGGTTTCTGCAACTCTGTAGGTTTTTACGTTTTGAAGAGAATCGATTTTGTAATGAATATGATTTTCTTCGAGTTCTGGCGTGCTTTGCAAAGATCTCTGAATATCAGGGGAAAACTGAGCCAATGGTTTTTGGGAAATCTGAATCGTGTCGCCACCTTTTCCAACAACCATATCGTTGAAAATCTGACTGTAATTATCGGAACTGAAATATTTGACAGATGCAACTGCAATTGCTATGATGATGAAGGCGGACCAAATCCTGCTTAGAACCATTCTGAAAATTAATTTCAGTAAATGTAAGAAAAATGATAATAGATATATATAGATATTAGAAGTTAGCCTTTAGAAATTATAATAATATTATAACCTCGAATTGCTCGCAGCCCGAGTTGAACGGAAATCCTTTTTTGCTTTGACTAAAGTTCTCATTAAACTAAAATCGTGTGCAAAAAAGATTGACTTCGTCGAATCACTCCGTTAGGTTAGGGGGTGGAAGGCGGACAAAGCTGCCCAAATTTTTAAACATTTGAAATTAAAAAAACATTTCAAAGCTGATTTTTGTCATAAATTCAAATTATACTTGTTTAGTATGAATTCAATTTATACCTTTGCCTCGGCTTTTTTTAAACACTATCAATGTTGAAATTTTGTTTTGTTTGTTGCAGTAATATATTTCAGTGATATAGAATGAAGAAGAGAATAGTGTGTTTATTTCGAAAACCTTTCATAATCTCATTTGAAAGGTTTTTTATTTTAATTAATTCGTAAAAATGATTGAACTTTTAAACGTTACCAAAAGTTTTAAGACCAAAAATAAGACGATACAGGCTTTGGCAGACGTTTCTTTGACGGTGGAAAAAGGCGAGATCTTTGGCGTTATCGGAACTTCCGGCGCCGGGAAAAGTACGCTGATCCGCTGTGTGAACCTCCTCGAAAAACCGAATGACGGGAAAGTGATCGTTGATAATATCGAACTGACCAAACTTTCTGATTCTCAGCTGACACTAGAAAGAAGAAAAATTGCGATGATTTTCCAGCATTTTAATTTGTTGTCTTCCAGAACGGTTTTTGATAACATTGCTTTTCCTTTGGAATTAGAAGGAAAATCCAAATCTGAGATCAAAGAAAAAGTAAACGGTCTTCTGGAACTTGTGGGACTGAATGATAAGGCAAAAGATTATCCTGCAAATCTTTCCGGCGGACAAAAACAAAGAGTTGCAATTGCCAGAGCTTTGGCAAACGATCCGAAAGTTTTGCTTTGTGACGAAGCAACGAGTGCGCTAGATCCTGCAACTACAAAATCGATCTTGAAATTGCTTAAATCTATTAATCAAAAACTGAATCTGACCATTCTTCTGATCACTCACGAGATGGAAGTTATCAAAACGATCTGTGATAAAGTAGCGGTTATCGATCACGGAAAATTAGCAGAACAAGGCAATGTGGAGCAGATATTTACCAATCCGCAACAGGAAATCACAAAAGGATTTATCCAGTCTTCCCTTAATATAGAATTGCCTTTGGTCTATCAAAATTCATTGAGCAATATAGACAGCGAGAACAACAATCCGCTTGTGAAGTTTTTCATTAATGGCAATGATGATCAGAGTTTTGTTATCAGTAATTTGTTTGAGAAATTTCAGGTTAAAGCAAAGGTAATCAGCGCACAGCTGGAATATGTTGGCAATTTGAGTTTTGGTGTTTTGCTAGTGGAGTTGCAAGGTGCAAATATCAACGAGGCATTGGCTTATTTGGAAAATGAATATTCTAACACAGAAATTTTAGGTTATGTCGGATAGTATTATCAATTTGTTATTTCAGGGGACGATAGAAACGATTGTGATGACCTTGGTTTCTGGATTTTTCGGGTTTATTTTAGGATTGCCGACCGGAATATTTTTGTTTCTAACGAGAAAAGGGCAATTATTGGAAAATAAGATATCACACCAGATCGTATCAATTATAGTCAATATTTTCCGTTCGATTCCATTCATTATTTTGATTGTTTGGATGATTCCGTTTACGAGAACAATTGTTGGAACATCCATTGGTGTTGCAGCGGCTTTGGTTCCCTTGAGTGTTGGTTCTGCGCCATTTATAGCAAGATTAGTTGAAAATAGTTTGCTGGAAATTCCGTCAGGATTGATAGAGGCGGCGAGATCGATGGGCGCAAAACCTCTTCAGATCATCAAAAAAGTGCTTTTACCGGAAGCTTTGCCTTCTTTGATCAACAATGTAAGTATTACTTTGATCACGCTTGTCGGATATTCTGCAATGGGCGGCGCAGTTGGTGCTGGCGGATTAGGACAGGTTGGTTATCAATATGGTTACATCGGTTATGATTTTGCGGTGATGAATTCGGTCTTAGTATTATTAATCATCCTTGTATTCATCATTCAAATTGCGGGAGATTTCCTTTCGAAAAAATTCAATCACAGATAAAAGTTTAAAAATGAATAAATTAAAAATAATTGCTCTAGCATTTGCAATAATTACATTGTCCGCTTGTAATAAAAAGGAGTCAAACCCAAATGTTTTAAAAGTCGGAATCGCTTCCGGACCTGAACAAAGCTTGGCAGAAGAAGCTAAAAAAGTGGCGAAAGAAAAATATGGACTGGATGTAGAACTGGTAACATTCAATGATTATGTGGTTCCGAATGAAGCTTTGAGTCAAGGCGATGTGGACGCAAACGCATTTCAACATTTGCCTTATCTGGAAGAACAATCCAGACAAAGAGGTTACAAATTGGCGGTTGTGGGAAAAACTTTCGTTTATCCAATTGTGGCTTATTCAAAAAAGATAAAATCAATTGCTGAACTGAAGCCCGGACAAACAATCGTAATTCCAAATGACCCTACAAATGGTGGTAGATCTTTGTTATTACTTCAAAAACAAGGATTAATCAAATTAAAAGAAGGTGTAGGTCTGCTTCCAAAAGTAACGGACATTACAGAAAATCCTAAAAATTTCAGAATCCTGGAATTAGAAGCGCCACAGATTCCTAGAGTTCTTGAAGATAAGGAAGTTGTGTTGGCAATCATCAATAATAATTTTGCTGCTCAGGCTGGGCTTGATCCTGAAAAAGAAGGTCTTTTTACAGAAGATAAAGATTCGCCATACGCCAATCTAATTGTTTCAAGAGAGGACAATAAAAACGACGAGAAAATCAAAAAATTCGTCAAAGCATATCAATCTCCGGAAGTAGAATCCGTTGCCAAGCAGACCTTCAAAGGAGGAGCTGTGAAAGCGTGGTAGAACTTCTATTTTTATATCTAGTTTTTTAAGTTGACGATTCTTTATGAGTCGTCAATTTTGTTTTTAAATCAATAAAAATTAATTATGATTTAAGAATTATTAATATTAAAAATATCAACAAAGTATCTATATATCAATATTGAAAGAAAATCGTCTTCAAAATCCAATTATGATTTAAATCATTTTGTTATTTTTATTAGTTCTAAATAAATATGTTTGCAAAAAATTTAAATTTATGCTTAATAAATATCTTTGTTTAGGATTGTTCGCAGCTTTTGTAAACACCAATGCTCAAAACTGCACACCACAAACTGCGGGTGCTATAGTTGGTAACAATGGCTGTGTAAGTTTAACTTATCAAAATCAAACTGTTTCTTACAAAACTGTAAGAGCAGCTGACGGGAACGAATGGCTACAACAAAACCTTGGAAGTACAAATGTTGCAACAAGTATCGCTGACGAAGGTGCTCGTGGTGATTATTTCCAGTACGGACGTTGGGATGACGGACATCAATTAAAGAATTCTACAACCAGTGAAACTTATCCAACACCTAATAATCCAGTTGGTTTAGGAGTTGGAACTGCAACTTTCTACATTGGAGGCGGATCACCTTGGTCTTCTAATTATGTAGGCTGGTTCGCAAATCCTGACCAAAATGACAATTGGACCGCAAAAAGTCTTTCCGAAGTGACAGAACATAACGGAATGGATCCTTGTAAAGCAATTGGAGACAATTGGGAAATGCCGTCTGAAGCAGATTGGGATCTTGTAATGACAAAAGAAAATATCTTCCCAAAACCTGCAGGATCTACAAATAGTGGAATGACAAGAGGTTTTGAAAGTAATCTAAAAATTGCCGGCGCTGGCTCCCGTAAAGATGCTAGTTGGGCTTTTGAAGGAACACGTGCTTATCTTTGGACTAGATCTGCAAGTGGAAATCCAAATTTCTACCGTTACGCTTATCTAGGAGCTGCAGCATCCAGCACAACAGGTTTTGGTGGTGATGCAAAAAGCTTCGGATATTCTGTAAGATGCGTTAATAAATCGAATAATACTTTAGCAGTGAATGATTTTGGCAAAAATGATTTTTCTTTTGGACCAAATCCAGCTGATAAATTCATTAAAATCAACACAGAAAATGCTTTGAAATCTGTTGAGGTTTTATCTATTACAGGTCAAAAACTATTTGAAACTAAAGATACAACTGTTGATGTTTCCGGTTTAACAAAAGGAAATTACTTTATCAAAATTACTTTCGAAAATGGAAAAACAACCACTAAGAAATTCATCAAGAAATAATAAATTTCTGAATTAATAATTGAAAAGAACGCTCAACAGGGCGTTCTTTTTTTATTCTAAATAGATCAAAATATCCTTATCTACTTCTTCATCCACAGATTTTATCAAGACACCTTCTTTTGTTTTTTTCTGAAGTCCCTCAATAAAGAAAGTACTTTCGAAAAACTGACGGTGAACTCCCGGCAAAAGACTCATAAAATAATCCATTCCAACCTGATTATTATGAAGATCCATTTTGGTTTCCAAAGGTTTGTTTGGGAAAAGATCTTCGTGCATATCGGTCAATTTTTTACACCATTTTAAAGATTTTTCAGGTGAAGAGACCTTGCAGAAGTACATCATTATCAGGCAACACCAATAAGAATGTCGGAAAGCGTTTCCTTCCCCATTGTTAGAATTGGTTTTTGGATATAATTCTTTTGCAATCTTAAAAGCTTTAAGGCTTGCATAAGTGTAAAGAAAAGCGAACAATGGATGCATTATCCCAATCGAAAAAACCTTTAATAATTTACTAAAGGTTAACGATTTTAATGCTCTGAAAAATATGCCTATAAATCTCATCAATAAAAAACTCTCCCAGATTTGAGAGAGTATATTTTTAGTTCAATAATTTGATTAATGATATTCGTGGATCAAAAGTTTTACCGCTCTTGAAACTTGTTGTTTGATTTCTGTTCTCTTCACGATGAAATCTACAAACCCTTTTTCCTGCAAAAATTCAGAAGTCTGGAAACCTTCCGGCAAATCTTTACCGATTGTTTCACGGATAACTCTAGGTCCGGCAAAACCAATCAATGCACTTGGTTCCGCAATAATAAGGTCAGCAGTCATTGCAAATGAAGCTGTGATTCCACCAAAAGTTGGATCTGTCAAATATGCGATGTAAGGTAATCCTGCATCAGAAAGCTGAACCAGTTTCGCCTGAACCTTCGCCAATTGCATCAATGAATAAGCTGCTTCCTGCATTCTCGCTCCACCAGATTGGCAGATGATCATATAAGGCAATTTGTTTTTGATACAATAGTCAATTGCTCTGCGGATTTTTTCGCCCATTACAGAACCCAAAGATCCACCAATGAAAGCAAAATCCATACAAGAAACCACCATTTCCACACCGTTTACTTTTCCAGTCGCATTACGGATAGAATCTGTGAGTTTGGTTTTAGACTTTACTTCTTTCAGACGGTCTGTGTAAGATTTTGTATCCTTGAATTTAAGAATATCAATACTCTCAACATCAGCATCCAATTCCTTGAATTTATGATCATCAAAAAGCATATCGAAATATTCTCTGCTTCCGATTCTTACATGGAAACCATCTTCTGGAGAAACAAAATTATTAGATTTCAGTTCTTCAAATTCTATGATTTTCCCTGTTGGCGTTTTGTGCCAAAGTCCTTTGGGAACGTCTTTTTTGTCTTCCGTAGAAGTGGTAATGTTTTGTCCTTTCCTTTTAAACCAATCAAATGCCATAAGCGTATTATTAAAAAACAAGAAAGATGCAGAAAGAGATTTTCCGCATCTTTTGGTATTATTTTAAATTTTAAAGTGTATTAATATTGTTCAGATCTTCAAAAGCCTGAGTCAATCTCTTAATATAAGTTTCTTCTCCTTTTCTTACCCAAACTCTTGGATCATAGAATTTCTTGTTCGGTGCTTCTGCTCCATCTGGATTTCCAATTTGATGACGTAGATATTCTATTTTCTCTGTCATATAATCTCTGATTCCTTCTGTATAACCGAATTGAAGATCTGTATCGATGTTCATTTTTACAACACCGTAACCGATAGCTTCTCTGATTTCCAACAAAGTAGAACCTGATCCACCGTGGAATACGAAATTCACTGGTTTATCTCCTGTTCCGAATTTTTGCTGAACATACTTCTGAGAATTGTCAAGAATTTTTGGGGTTAATTTTACGTTACCTGGTTTGTAAACACCGTGTACATTTCCGAAAGCTGCTGCAATTGTAAAGTTGTCAGAAACCGCTTTCAAAACTTCGTAAGCGTGAGCTACTTCTTCTGGCTGAGTGTATAGTTTTGAGCTGTCAACATCAGAGTTGTCAACACCATCTTCTTCTCCTCCTGTTACACCTAATTCGATTTCAAGAGTCATTCCCATTTTGTTCATTCTCTCGAAATATTTTGCAGAAACCTCAAGATTTTCTTCAATCGGCTCTTCTGAGAAATCTAACATGTGAGAAGAATAAAGAGACTTACCAGTTTGCTTGTAAAACTCTTCACTTGCATCCAAAAGACCATCTACCCAAGGTAAAAGTTTTTTAGCGCAATGATCTGTGTGCAAAATTACAGTAGCTCCGTAAGCTTCCGCCAAAGTGTGGATATGTTTTGCTCCGGCAACAGCTCCAAGAACTGCAGCTCTTTGATTATCATTATTCAAGCTTTTTCCAGCGTTGAAGATAGATCCTCCGTTCGAGAATTGGATGATTACAGGCGCATTCAGTTTCGCAGCAGTTTCTAAAGTTGCGTTGATATTACTAGACCCTATCACGTTAGCTGCCGGAAGTGCAAATTGCTTCTCTTTGGCATAATCGAATATTTCTGTTACTAAAGAACCAGTGGCAACTCCTGCCGGAAATTTTCTGCTCATTTTGATTATATTTTTTAAAGATTTTTTTGAACGGTAAAGTTACAAAATTATTAATTATTTAAAGTTTCGAATTTTCAGTCTTATGTTATGACTAATATTTTTTATTAATTCCTCTTGTCATTCCCCCAAAGTAATTTCTGGCGAATGGTTTCATAGAAACTAAATTTTTTTGGTTTGATAAGAAAAAGTGAAAAATCAGCCTTCTCAATGGTAATTTCACTGCCAATTTCCATATGATAAAGCCTTGAATCTAAAGCTAATGTATATTCTTCAACACGACTTTCTACGATTAATCTGATTTTAGCATCGTCTTTCACAATCAAAGGACGAACGTTAAGATTATGTGGCGCAATCGGTGTAATGACGAAATTGTCATTAGCCGGCGAAATAATTGGTCCGCCGCAACTTAAAGAATAAGCTGTCGATCCTGTTGGTGTAGAAACAATCAATCCGTCGCCCCAAAAGACATTCAGAAAGTCATCATTAATATAAGATTCCACAGTGATCATGGATGTTGTTTCTTTTCTGGAAAGGCTGACATCATTAAGGGCAAAAGGAAAGTCGATATTATTCTCTCTGTTTGTAGAAATCTTAATGACTGATCTTTCGCTGATATTATAATTTTTTTCCAGAATGATAGAATCCAATTCATCAAAAATCTGATCTTTCCTGAAATTTGCAAGAAATCCCAGACGTCCTGTATTTACGCCGATGATTGGAATTTCAAGATCTTGTATAAAGGTTAAAGCATTAAGAATTGTCCCATCGCCTCCGAAACTGAAAACGATATTTACATTTTTATTTTTGAGTTCTTCTTTACAGGAAAATGTTTCAAATTCCTTAGAGAAATTAAGTCTTTCGGCCATTTCTGCGTGAAGGACAACCGAAACATCTCTGAGCGCTAATTCAGAAATGAACTTGTTGAGATACAAAAAAGTATCGAGGTCTTTTTTTTGAGAGTAAATCGCTGCCTTCATAAATTATATCTCCAAAAATTTCTGAAAAAACCCGAATCGGTCTTTCAACAGTTCTTCTTTCTCGTCGTCGTAATGTTTTGTAACCACCGTATAACCATATCTTTCAAAGGTTTCATCAATGGAACTTAGATTTTCATTACTGATTTTAAGTGTAATTTCTATGCTGTCTTCTTTGATGGCGCTGATGAACGTTCCGTAAATTTTCGCATTGTTACTTTCAACAATCTGCGTAATCTCGGTCATCGAATAATGCAAACCTGTTGTTTGGATTGTCAGAATTGCACCATTTTCAGAAAATAATGGATATTTTGAAAACTCATTGAAGATATCATCGCAGGAAATATAACCCAGATATTTTTCTTCCTTCGAAATAACAGGAATTACATTCGCATTGAAAGTATGGAAAAGCTTGATGCTGTCAAGAATACTGCTGTCTTCTATAATCGCAAAACGCTCGTAATGAATATTAAGACTATCTAATTTCCCCTCAGGACTATCTTCCAAGAAAGACTGACTGAGTCCGCCAAGGAAAACACCTTTGCTCACGATGAAAACGTGGGAATACCCAAAATCTTTTGCAACCTCAGAAGCCTCTTCTATAGAGTCTCTGTTGCCAAAAGCCGGATAATCTTTGGAAATGTAGTCTTTTATAAACATCATGCTAATTTACAAAAAATCCTTACCGAGAAAAGGTTTTAAAAAAAAATATAAAATTTTATAAAAAGTATTGCTTCGTATCAAACAAAAAATATATCTTTGTCGCCTTTCATTTTTACTTTTTATTAGATTTATTTCAAACTGCAGCACTTCAATGTGTTTGCAGTTTTTTTATTTTCTAATTCCAAGGTTTTTAGCAAACTCCCAAATCACGATTCCACCACACACACTTACATTGAGCGAATGCTTGGTTCCGAGTTGAGGAATTTCTAAAAACGTATCAACGTTTGGTAAGGCTTCATCACTGATTCCATCGACTTCATTTCCTAAAATCAATGTATATTTTTCATCAGATTTAATTTCGAAATCAGAGATCATGTGACTGTCGGAAGTTTGTTCTATTCCGATAATATTGAAGTTTTCTTTTTTAAGATTTTCAATTGCAACATTAATATCCTGTTCATAAATCCAATCTACACTTTCCGTTGCGCCAAGTGCAGCTTTGTGAATTTCACGATGAGGAGGTTGTGGCGTAATTCCGCAAAGTACCACTTTTTCAATCAAAAAAGCATCGCCAGTTCTGAAGATTGCGCCAACATTATGCATACTTCTTACACTGTCCAGAATAATTACTAATGGAATTTTTGCAGTGTTTTTAAAAGTTTCAACATCTATTCTTCCAAGTTCTTCGAGTTTCAGTTTCTTCGTCACGGTTAGACTTTATTTAAAATTAAATCAATATTTCTTTCGATATTTTGCGCAATAGATTCCATTGGAATATCATTTTCATCATTATTGAAAGGATCTTCTATTTCTTCAGCAATAAGCTCCAGACTCATCAATACATAATAGACAAACATCGTAATCGGAATCATAAACATTCCTAAATTCACAACATTGGCAACCGGCAAAGCAAGTACAAAAAAAACGATAAATTTCTTAATAAATGATGAATACGAATATGGAATCGGTGTATTTTTAATCCTTTCACAACCACCACAAACATCCAGAAATCCTGACAATTGCGTATCAAGCAAAAGCATTTCTGTTTCCGAAATTTTCCCTTCTTTTTTCAGATGAAAGAGTTTTTTCATTAGCAGATAAATCAATTCTACAGGAGGATGATGTTTAAGTTCTTTTTTAAGATCTGTGAAATCTTCATCCAAAACCAACCTTGTAGATTCTTTCGAAAGATGTGTTGCTAATAAATGAGGGAAAAACTTAAGATATCTTGCAATCTGAGTTTTAGTTTTGACATCTTTTTCGTCCAGAATACCAGTTATTTTGATCATAAAATTCCGGCTGTCATTCATCAGTTTTCCCCAGAGTTTTCGCCCTTCCCACCAGCGGTCATAAGCCGTATTAGTCCTGAAAACCAAAAGCAAAGACAAAACAAAACCAAGCAGGGAATGCAGCATTCCAATATGACTAACGGTAGATTTCTTAGTAAGATGAAGAAATTCTATCTCCAAATAATACATTCCATAAGAGTAAACCCCCACAAGAAGCATTGTCGGGAAAAGGATGCTCAACGTATCAGTTTTATGAAGACTGACGAGGATTTTCAGAAAATTCTTTGTGTTGTAAGCGCGCATAGAATGGCATTTGATTGCAAAGATAATTTATATCGAATAAAAACTTCGGATTGCTATGTAATAAGTTGAAGTTTTAAAACCGTTTCTGAAAATTATTTTTAAATTTAAGGATTGAAAAACCAAACGATGGCTGATAAAGAAAAATTCATAACCGATCTCAACGCGAAATACAATCCGAAAGGAGAACACATTATCCTCGGAAAAGGAATGCTGGACGGAGAAATAGTAACAGAAGTCAACGTTTCTATTCCTCTGAAAACAGTTAACAGACACGGATTAATTGCTGGCGCAACCGGAACAGGGAAAACCAAAACGTTACAAGTTTTTGTTGAGCAATTGTCTCACGCAGGAATTCCGACTTTGGTAATGGACATCAAAGGCGACCTTTCCGGAATTGCTGAATCTGGCGTTGAAAATGATAATATAAAAGAACGTTATGCAAAAACAGGTTTACCATATTCTCCACAGAATTTCCCTGTAGAATTGATGACAATTTCCGGTGCAAAAGGTGTAAAACTTCGTGCAACGGTTTTGGAATTTGGACCGATTTTGTTGAGTAAAATTCTTGGACTCAATGACACTCAGCAAAGTATTATGTCAATCGTTTTCAAATATTCTGATGACAAAGCTTTGCCATTGGTAGATTTGAATGATCTGAAAAAAGTACTCCAATATGTAACGGATAATCCGATTGGTAAAAAAGAACTGGCTGACAATTACGGCTCAATCGCTCCCGCATCTTTAGGCGCTATTCTTCGTTCGATTGTTGCAATGGAACAGCAAGGCGCAGCAACTTTCTTCGGAGAGCCAAGTTTCGATGTAGAAGATCTTTTGCAGACGAGAGACGGAAAAGGTGTTGTGAATATTTTCCGTGTCGATGATATTCAAAGCAAGCCAAATCTCTTTTCAACCTTTATTTTATCGTTGTTTGCAGAAATTTATATGACGTTTCCTGAAGAAGGAGACAGTGGAAAACCGAAATTGGTTCTTTTCATTGATGAAGCACATTTGCTTTTTAATGAAGCTTCTAAAACTTTGCTTTCCCAGATCGAAACGATGGTAAAATTGATTCGTTCAAAAGGAATCGGGATATATTTTATCACTCAAATTCCTGGTGATGTTCCGGAAAATATTTTAAGTCAATTAGGTTTGAAAATCCAGCACGCCTTGAGAGGTTTCACCGGAAAAGACAAAAAAGAAATCGACAAAGCTGTAGAAAACTATCCAACGACAGAATTTTATAACGCTAGTGAATTAATCCAAAATCTAGGAATTGGAGAGGCTTTTGTAACTGCTCTTGATGAAAAAGGAATTCCGACGCCATTGGTTCAGACTTACCTAATTTCCCCAGAAAGCAGAATGGATATTTTGACCTCATCAGAAATAGATGAATTGACAAGAAACTCAGCATTAGTAAGAAAATACGAACAAACTGTAGATAAAGAAAGTGCGTACGAAATCCTAAACAAAAGAATCCAGGATTCTACCCAAACCGAAATCCCAACACCAACAAGAGGAAGATCTGCTCAACCAAAAGAAGAACCCGGAATGTTTGAGCAAGTCATCCAAAGCCGCGCTGGAAAAACCTTTATGACAACGCTTGCAAGAGAAGGAGCGAAGTTTATTTTGGGAATGTTCAGCAAAAAAAGATAATTAAATAGTGCAGATCGCATAAATGCAGATGTATTCAGTAATAGATATAGAAAGTAACGGCGCCGCTTTTCGAAAAGAAAGCATCATAGAGATTGCAATCTATCGTTTTGATGGTCACGAGATTACAGACCAGTTTATCTCGCTCGTGAATCCACAGGACGAGATCTCAGCTTTTGTTCAGAAGTTGACAGGAATCTCAGCAAAAATGGTTTTGACCGCTCCAAAATTCCACGAAATTGCAAAACGTGTGGTAGAAATCACGCAAGATTCAACCTTGGTTGGTCATAATATTGATTTCGATTACAGGATGCTTCGCCAATCGTTTAAACGTCTTGGTTATGATTTCAATATCAATACTTTAGATACAATCCCATTAGCTAAAAAACTGATTCCGGAAGAGAAAAGTTATTCGTTGAGCAAGCTTTGCAAATCCATCGGAATTCCTTTGACAGAAGCTCACAGAGCAAGTGGTGATGCGAGAGCGACTTTGGACTTGTTTAAATTATTGATGATCAAGGATAAATCCAATGAGATCATCCAATCTCAGCAGGAAGAAAATCACGCAAAAGGTTATCTCAACAAAATCCAATTGCTGACAGAAGACCTTCCGAATGAGCGCGGAATCTTGTACTTCCAAAATTCTGAAGGGAAAATCATCTATTCTGATGTCGTTGAAGATTTATATAAATCCGCTAAAAAAATCCTCGAATCGGATTCCAGAAAATACAAGAACATTCAGGAAGATTCTGTTCTGACTTCTTATGAATTGACCGGAACTGATTTGATTGCCAAACTGATGATGAAAAATAAAGGTATCAGCAAAACGCAACCTTTGTCTTTCGGATTGTTTTATAGAAAGAACAAATACATTCTTGAGAAAATCAAAAAAGAGCAGGAAGAGAAACCTTATTTGAGATTCAAAAGCTTTACGCAAGGTTTGAAAGCCATCAATTACATCAAATCCAAACCGGAGCTGAAGGAAAGTCTTGAGGAATTTACTCAGAAAATCAATCTCAAAAAAAGAAATGAAATCTGGACTTCATCCGGAAGAACTTTGGGAGAAAAGTCTTTCCTTATTTTAGAAAACGGAAAACTGACAGGTTTTGGCTTTTACGATTTGTATCATCAAATCCAATCTTTGGAGAAAATTAAAAAACTGATGTTGCCTGTTTCAAGATTCTCTCAGGATTTGCAGAATGATTTGCAGCTGGCGCTTTTGAGGAATGAGTTTGAGGTTTCTCCTCTTCCTGAAAAATAAAAAAGTCGTTTTCAAATTACAATAACACAAAAGTTTTCATTGTAAAAACCAGTCTTTGTCATTCCGTAGGAATCTCGACTGTTTAGATTCCTACGGAATGACAAAAATGTGTATTTTGGGCAACTCTTTTTTATGTAAATCCCGCAGCCCGACTTGATTGGAAATCCTTTTTTGTGGCTGGAAAAGCGTAGGCAAAAAGATTGGGAACGGAAGGCGGATAAAGCTGTCCAAAATAAAAATCAATCCAAAAATTGCGAGATTTATAGATAAACTCTAATTTTGCGAAAAATTTTAACAACAAGCAATGCAATATTTTAAACAAAGCAAAATCGGAAAAAAGGGAGCTGTAAGGTTCTCTAAGGTTTGGAATGTATAATGAGTTGCGTGCATAAGATATCTATTGCGGCAGACTCTTTATATAAGAATCTGCCTTTTTATTTTTAAAAATCTACCTTATGACAAATCAGGATTTGCTGGCTATAGCAAAAGAATTCGGGACGCCCGTGTATGTTTATGACGTTAATTCCATCAGCGAACAGTATAAAAAGCTGACGTCTTCTTTCTCGAAGACCACGCGTTTTTTCTACGCCGCAAAGGCTTTGACCAACATTAATATCCTGAAATACGTAGAAAAACTGGGCGCATCTTTGGATTGCGTTTCTATCAACGAAGTGAAATTGGGTTTGAAAGCCGGTTTCTCAAACGAAAGAATTCTATTCACGCCAAACTGTGTTGACCTTGCTGAAATTGAGGAAGCAATGTCTCATAAAGTTCATATCAATATTGATAATATCTCGATTCTTGAGCAATTCGGGAATAAATTCGGTGGTTCTTATCCGATTTTTGTGAGAATCAATCCACATATTTATGCTGGGGGAAATCACAAGATTTCGACTGGACATATTGATTCCAAATTCGGAATTTCGATCCACCAAATGCGTCACATCGAACGTGTAATGAAATCGACCAACTTGAATGTGGAAGGTCTTCATATGCACACGGGAAGTGAAATCAAAGATCCGGACGTTTTCCTACAAGGTCTCGAAATTATGTTTGAATTGGCAGAACATTTCCCGAATTTGAAATATCTGGATATGGGAAGCGGTTTCAAAGTTCCTTATCAAGACGGCGAAATTGAAACAGACGTGAAATCGCTTGGGAAAAAAGTAGGAAATGCTATTAAAAAATATGAAGAAGAATCCGGGAAGAAATTCCAGCTTTGGTTTGAGCCAGGGAAATTTTTGGTGAGTGACAGCGGTCATTTCTTAGTAAAATCGAATGTCATTAAGCAAACAACTGCGACAGTTTTTGTAGGCGTGAATTCTGGTTTCAACCATTTGATTCGTCCAATGTTCTACGATTCTTATCATATTATCGAAAATCTATCTAATCCGAAAGGTCCTGAAAGAATCTACACTGTGGTTGGAAACATCTGTGAAACAGATACTTTCGCTTGGGACAGAAAAATAAACGAGGTAAGAGAAGGCGATGTTTTGGTTTTCAGAAATGCGGGGGCTTATGGTTTTGAGATGAGTTCCAATTTCAATTCGAGATTGAAGCCTGCAGAGGTAATGTTCCTTGACGGAAAAGCGCACCTCATCAGAAAAAGAGATGAGTTTGAAGATCTTTTGAAAAATCAAATAGAAGTTCTATAATTTATTGCTAATCAGAGTTGTTTGGCACAAAATTTCTTTCAATATTTTCAAATCAAAATTCTATGAAAACAATATTATTCTCATTAAGTTTATTAATAAGTTCATTTGCTTTTGCTCAAACCAATAATGATGTCGAAGATATGATGACCAATGATATTCCAATGAACGATACTTCGGTAAGTTCTGTTGCGTACAATGTGCGAGGAATCTATCAAATCAAAGACAGTTCATGCGATCCGGCAAAGTTTAAAAGTCTAAGATATCCTGGAGGTTCTGATGCTTATATTAAAGCCTTGAAAGAGAAACTGATGGAAAACGTGAATTGGAAAACTTACGTAATCAATGGTTTATTCTTTGTGAAAATGGATATTAATAAAGACGGCGTTTTGTCAAAACTTGAAGCCGGACCAAAAGTTGCGAATAGCGAACCTTTCTTGAATGATCTGAAAGAAGCAGCTAAAAAAGTGAATAAAACCTGGACACCTGCAAAATGCAACGGAAATCCTATTGATTCTCAAGCAATGCTGAAAATAGATTTTTCATCTATGGCTTATGACAATGCTTTTAACTAGATATTAGAAATTCTAAATAAGCACTATAAAACCGCCTTAGACTGGCGGTTTTTTTATTTCTTAGATAGTTTGACAAGATATTGATCATTCTCGTCCTGGAAGATTAATTCTGATTTCCAGCCTTCTTCCGAAGCAATTTTTTGTAAAGTTACTTGATCCAGATAAAGCCAGTTGAACCAATCTGTGACTTCTTTTTGATATTCGTATCGGCAAGTGACTTCGCCATAATATTTATTTGTCGGAAGTTCATCATCTTCGTACATATAATTGATATTGGAAGAATCGAAAATCAAAATCCCATTATCGTTGAGTAAAATTTCTGCTCTTTTAAGAAATTTCCTGAAGCCTTCCAGATCACCACACAATCCGATTCCGTTCATTAATAACAAAAGTGTGTCGAATTTTTCATCATTAAATTTGAAAATATCTTCACAAACCACATTTTTCAAACCTCGATCGTTCATCACTTCACAAGCCGATCGGGAAATTTCCAATCCAACAACGTCAAAGTTTTTGTTTTGAAGAATTAAGGCATGACTTCCAGCTCCAGCTCCAATATCCAAAACCTTTCCTTTACAAAGATTAAGCGCTTTCTTTTCGAGTTTTGGCAATTGTTTTTCGGTTCGGAAATAGAGAGAAATCGGCATTTCTACCTTTGGTCCAAAAGTATCGTGGACGTACAGTTTTGCCCTGCTTGTTTTTTCGTGAAAATTTTTGATGGCAAGTCCTGGAAGATCAATCATATTAATAAACTTGCTGCAAAGATAAAATTAATAAAAAAAGCATCCAGATCTCTCTGAACACTTTTTTTCGTCATTCGGAACTTTCATTCTGAATGCTCTATACAAATGTAAATCTTAATTATTTCTTATGAAATGAACCATGGTTAAGAAATGCGTCTTCTTATTCTGCTGAGCGCTTGCGGCGTAATTCCCATAAATGTGGCAATATGTTTCAGTGGAATCAGCTGGAACAGATCGGGTTGTTCTTTCATTAATTTCAAATATCTTTCTTCGGCAGATTCGCTTAAGTAGGAATATTCTTTGTTGAGTTTGGCTAAATAAATGTTTTCAACTGTCAATCTGCCTATGAGATTTCCGACAGGAGAAGTTCTGTAAACCTCCTGAAGATCATCATAATGAATCTGCCAGACCACCATATCCGTAAGCGCTTCTACAGTGCATCTGGATGGCGATCTCTGCAAAAAAGAGTCATAAGATGTCAAATATTGATGTTTAAAAACAAATCTTGTCGTAAGTTCCTTGTTCTGTTTTATAAAAAATAATCTGGCGGTTCCTTCTTCTACAAAAGACAAGTAGTTTTCTACTTCGCCTTCTTTCAGAATCAAATCCTTTTTCTTGTATTCTTTTCTAACGTTCTTACTACTATAAATTTCCCAGTTTTCATCTGTAAGGGGAATATTTTTAGAAAGAAGAAATTGTTTCATGAACTCCATCCACAATCATTTTTATTGATAAATCGAATTCAGTTCGTTCATATATTCATAAGCTGTCAAATCGAATTTCACAGGAACAATACTGATAAATCCGTTTGACAAAGCTGTTTCATCCGCATCTTCGGACTGATCCATATTGTTGAAATAACCCGTCAGCCAGTAATATTTTTTACCGTGCGGATTTGTTCTTTCGTCAAAACTTTCTTCCCATTTTGCGTTGGCTTGCTTGCAAATTTTGATGCCTTTTATCTCTTCTTTTTTAAGGTTTGGAATGTTGACATTTAGTACAACTCCTTTCGGCATTGGTTTTTCAAGAGTTTTAAGAATAATATCTTTAATAAAATCCTCAGCCTGATCAAAATCTGCTTCCCATTTCAGATCGGAAAGAGAAAATCCAATCGCAGGCAAACCTTCTACTCCAGCTTCTACAGCCGCGGACATCGTTCCTGAATAAATAACATTAATAGAAGAATTCGAGCCGTGATTGATTCCTGAAACCACGATATCCGGTCTTCTTGGAAGGATTTTATCTAAAGCCATTTTTACACAGTCAACAGGCGTTCCGGAGCAGGAAAAATCTTTTTGAGGGCCATCAAGATTTAACTCTTCAAAACTTAGCGTTGAATTGATTGTGATTGCGTGTCCTTTTCCGCTTTGGGGAGAATTGGGCGCCACTACAATTACATCTCCTATTTCGTTTACTATACTTATTAATTTTCTAATTCCCGGCGCAGTAATTCCATCATCATTGGTGACCAGTATCAAAGGTTTACTCATAAAATTTTCTTTAATATTTTTCGCTTTTTGCGATATTTTCATAATTCTTTCAAAAATAACCAATTTATAATAGTTAAAATAAAATAAGGTATTAAATTTGGTTTTGTTTTTGAATAGACTCGTAACTTTCAAAAGAAAAAAAATACTAATTCAAGTACAGATTTAAAAATATATGTTCAAAAAAATCAAGTTCAAGAAACTATTGATGTTCGCGCCGCTTATGACGCTGATGTTCTGTTTCAACTCTCCACAAAATGATGATGAAAAAATGCAGACCATTATGGTAAGCGTGAAAAATACACTTTCATATCTTCATTACAGTCCAAAACCTATCAATGATGCTTATTCTCAAGATGTTTACGACAAATATCTTGAAGATATTGATGCTTCAAAACGATATTTTCTTCAATCCGATATTGATGAATTCAAAAAACACAATACAAAACTTGATGATTATCTAAACAACGGAAATCTTGTGTTCTACAAGTTAACTGTTGACAGGCTTTATCAAAGAGTTGATGAAATTGATAAAATGACTCAAGACATTCTTTCAAAACCAATCAATTTGGAAGAGAATGACGAATTGATTCTTGAACCGAAAAAAAGAGTGAATCCAGCTGATGCAAAACAACAGCGTGAGGAATGGAAAAAATACATCAAGTATAACATCCTTCAGGAAATTGAAACATTAAACAGCAAAGAAGAATCTCAGAAAAAGAAAAAAGATTCTGTTGTAAACAACAAACTTCCAGACACTATAAAATATGCGCCACTTTCTATGGAAAAGAAGCGTGAAAAAGCGACTGCAGAAGTGAAAGACCTGATTACAGATTCTTTCAGAAGGTTCAAAAAGAGAAAGAAAATGGACTGGTTCTCTGTTTACATGAATGCTTATACAGAGGTTTTCGATCCGCACACCAACTATTTTTCTCCGAAAAGCAAAGAGGAGTTTGATATGCAATTCACTGGAAAAGTGATTGGCATCGGAGCTTTGATTCAAGAAAAAAGAGGCTATCTATATCTTGGAGAATTGACAATAGGCGCACCAGCTTGGAAATCAAAACAATTGACAGCTGGCGATAAAATCCTCAAAGTAAGGTCAAAACCGAATGAAGAACCGGTAAATGTTGTAGGAATGCTATCTGACGAAGCAGTCCGATTAATCCGAGGAGAAAAAGGAACGCCTGTAACTTTGACGGTTGAAAAAAGTAAAGACAAAACAATTAAGGAAGTAACGATGATTCGTGAAGAAGTGGCAATTGAAGACACTTTTGCAAGAAGTATTGCGGTGACTGCGAAAAATGGGAAAAAATATGGATTCATCTATCTTCCAAGTTTCAACGTAGATTTTGAAGACCCTAAAGGAAGAAATGCTTCTGACGATATCAAAGCCGAATTAATCAAGCTTAAAAAAGAAAATGTAGAAGGAATTATCCTTGATCTTAGAAGTAATGGCGGAGGTTCTTTGACGGAAGTTGGCGATATTATGGGCTTATTTATGAATGCTGGACCTTATGTTCAGGTAAAAGACAGCCGTGGAAAAGTTCAGACTTTAAGCAACAAATCCAATGAACCAATCTGGACAGGACCGCTTGTAGTGATGCAAAATGAATTATCGGCTTCTGCTTCAGAAATTCTTGCTGGTGCATTTCAGGATTACGGAAGAGCAGCAATTATTGGGTCACCAAGTTCTTTTGGAAAAGGTACAGTTCAGACTTTTGTAGAACTTAACAGATTCTTAAACACGAATGACGATTTCGGAGCTTTGAAGCTAACTATTCAGAAATTTTATAGAATCACGGGAGAATCTACGCAAAGAAAAGGTGTGGAATCTGATCTTAAAATGAAAGATTTCTTCTCTTATTCTGAAGTTGGAGAACGTTTTGACCAATTCGCTTTGCCTTGGGATAAAATCGAAACAACTTCTTATAAAAAATTGACTGGACTTAATATTCCTCAATTGCAAGCAGAATTAGACAAACAATTGGCTGATAACAACAATTACAAAATGCTACAGGAATCAGCTGAATGGAAGGAAGCGCTTGATAAAGAAGAAACAATCACGCTGAATCAAACTAAATTCAATGAGCTGATGAAAACGCGTAAAGCTCAGATTGACAAGTTCAAAGGTTTGGATAAATTCAATAACGGATTGAAATTCACAATTCATCCGGACGAAGCAGAAAGAATCAAAAAAGACGAAGCATTTGCTAAGAAAACGGAAAACTGGAGAAAAAATCTTGAAAGAGATTTCTATCTGGAAGAAACGGTAGATGTACTTTCGAAAATCAAATAAAAGAAAAGCGGAACTAAAATTTAGTTCCGCTTTTTTTATACTTTATGAAATATTTTATTATTTCAAACTCTCAAAACTACGTTTGATAAAATCCGTCAGCTCTTTTCCTTTCAAAAGATTCTGAGATAATTTTGCCAAATCCAAAGCCTGATTAATCATTACATTTTTTTCCTCAGCATTTTCTTTTTTCAATAATTCTCCAGCAAAATCTGAGTTAGAATTCACAACCAAATTATACATTTCTGGGAAACCGCCCATTGCGAACATTCCGCCACCGCCAGTTGCCTGCATATCTTTCATTCTTCTGAAAAACTCGGGCTGAGTCAACGTAAACGGCGCATCTGTAGAATCCAAATCTTCCAACTGAACTGTAAACTTCGTGTCATTGATAGATTCTTCGATTTCTTTCTTCAAAGTTTCTTTATCCGAATCATTTAGTTTAGAAATTTTAGGCTCGTCTTTTTTAATAAGATTATTGATGTGGTCCGCATCAACTCTCGCAAAAGAAACATTCTCTTTGGAAGCTTCCAATTTCTGAATCAAGTGCGGAACAATTGGAGAATCTAATAATAGAACTTCATAACCTTTTTCTTTTGCAGATTCTATGTAACTATGTTGTTCGTCAGCGTTATTGGCATAAAGAATTACAGTTTTTCCGTCTTTATCCGTTTGAGTGGGTTTGATTTTATCAATCAATTCATTCCAAAGATAATAGTTGTTATCAGTCGTTGGATACAGCGCAAACTTGTCAGATTTTTCATAGAATTTGTCTTCCGAAATCATTCCATATTCGATAACGATTTTGATATCATTCCATTTCTGATTATAATCTTCACGGTTTTCATTGATTAATGAAACCATTTTGTCTGCTACTTTTTTCGTGATGTAAGAAGAGATTTTCTTCACAGCTCCATCAGCCTGCAAGTAAGAACGGGAAACATTCAACGGAATATCCGGAGAATCAATCACACCTCTCAGCAACATCAAGAAATCGGGAACAATTCCTTTCACCTCATCCGTCACAAAAACCTGATTTTGGTAAAGTTGAATCTTATCTTTCTCGATATTCAGGTTGTTTCCTAATTTCGGAAAGAACAAAACACCTGTCAGATTGAAAGGATAATCCACATTCAAATGGATGTGAAACAACGGGTCTTCAAACTGCATCGGATACAATTCTCGGTAGAAATTGTTGTAATCTTCGTCTTTCAATTCAGACGGCGATTTTGTCCAAGCCGGATTCGTATTATTGATGATATTATCAACTTCAACAGTTTCAGGTTTTGCATCTTCAGCAGAACCTTCTGGTAAAGGCAAAGTCTCCGTTTTTGTCCCGAATTTAATCGCAATTTGATTGAACTTATTATATTTTGTCAACAATTCACGGATTTTAGATTCCTCCAAAAACTCCGTCGAACCTTCCGCAATATGAAGCACAATTTCAGTTCCTCTGTCAGATTTTTCAGCTTCTTCAAGCGTATATTCCGGACTTCCATCGCAAATCCAGCGAACTGCTTTCGAATCTTCTTTGTAAGATTTAGTCAAGATTTCAACTTTCTCCGCCACCATAAAAGCAGAATAAAATCCAAGACCAAAATGTCCGATAATTCCCGCATCTTTAGCCGAATCCTTATATTTTTCAAGAAATTCCTCTGCTCCGGAAAAAGCGACTTGGTTGATATATTTTTCAACTTCTTCGCCAGTCATCCCGATTCCTTGGTCTTTGATAGTCAGAGTTTTAGCATCTTTGTCAATTTTCACTTCGATGATTGGATTTCCGTATTCAACCTTCGCTTCACCGATTGTTGTAAGGTGCTTCAGTTTCGTCGTCGCATCCGTTGCGTTAGAAATCAACTCACGCAAAAAAATCTCGTGGTCGCTGTAAAGAAACTTTTTGATGAGCGGAAAAATATTTTCCACCGACACATTAATACTTCCTGTTGCCATATTTATATTATTTTTTGTTTTAAATTTCTGAAAGTCAAATCTCAAAAAAAAGACCATCAAACAAATTATGACAAATTGTCGCTTTTGAATATCTCTAATAGAAAAGTCTTCGACTCCGCTCAGACTGACATCGTTGAAAATTAAACTATAGTTTTAGATTTGTCACATTGAGCGGAGTCGAAGTGTTTTCCCTACAAAAACTTATGTGTTCTTAATATACATTTAGTATAAACTCTATACAACTTAAGTGTAAAAAACTTTTGTGCCTTTTGTGGTTCACTACATTTTCAAAATTCATTACATTTACTTTCAGAAGATAAAAGGAAAAATGCGCCACAAAATAAAAACTCAAAACCCTGATTTTAAGAACGTTAAGTTCAATTCTAATTCAGAAAATTACACTTTTGAAAAAGACGGTTTGGAATTAAAATCAAAATATTCCGCAGAAGATGTAAAAAACAAAAGCATTTTGAACGGTTCAGCCGGAATTGCACCTTTTCTCCGTGGTCCATATTCTACGATGTATGTTCAGAAACCTTGGACCATTCGCCAATATGCAGGTTTTTCAACCGCAGAAGAATCCAATGCATTTTACAAACGAAACCTACAAGCAGGACAAAAAGGGCTTTCCGTAGCTTTCGATTTGGCAACGCACAGAGGTTACGATTCCAACCATGCAAGAGTTGTTGGCGATGTTGGAAAAGCTGGGGTTGCGATTGATTCAGTTGAGGATATGAAAATTTTGTTCGACCAGATTCCATTGGATGAAATTTCAGTTTCAATGACAATGAACGGCGCAGTTTTACCGATTTTATCTTTTTATATTGTCGCCGCTGAAGAACAAGGTGTTTCTCAGGATAAATTGTCCGGAACGATTCAGAATGACATTCTGAAAGAATTTATGGTTAGGAATACCTATATCTATCCGCCGACGCCATCAATGAAAATCATTGCCGATATTTTCGAGTATACTTCTAAAAACATTCCCAAGTTCAACTCAATTTCAATTTCAGGTTATCATATGCAGGAAGCCGGCGCAACACCTGTTTTGGAAATGGCTTATACGCTTGCGGACGGATTGGAATATGTTAGAACTGGAATCAAAGCCGGAATGAACGTCGATGATTTCGCCCCAAGATTATCATTCTTCTGGGCAATCGGAATGAATCACTTTATGGAAATCGCCAAAATGCGTGCTGCTCGTTATATTTGGGCAAATCTCCTGACTCAATTCAATCCTAAGAATCAAAAATCTTTAGCCTTAAGGACTCATTCTCAGACTTCTGGCTGGAGTTTGACGGAACAAGAACCTTTTAATAATATTACAAGAACTGCTATTGAAGCCTTATCTTCAGCTTTAGGCGGAACACAATCTTTACACACCAATGCTTTGGACGAAGCGATTGCTTTACCGACAGATTATTCAGCAAAAATTGCAAGAAATACCCAAATCATTCTTCAACAGGAAAGTGGAATTTGTGACGTTGTTGACCCAATGGGCGGAAGTCACTTAGTCGAATCATTAACTCAACAAATGATTGACGAAGCAATGAAATACATCGATGAGGTAGAAAAAGAAGGTGGAATGACAAAAGCCATCGAAGCCGGAATCCCGAAAATGAGAATCGAGGAAGCGTCGGCAATCAAACAAGCGAAAATCGACAGCGGAGAAGAATTTATCATCGGAATCAATTCTTTCAAATCCGATTTAAAACAAACAGAGATTGAAATCCTCGACATCGATAATACGGAAGTTAGACGAAAACAAATAGAAAGATTAGAAAAAATAAAAGCTGAACGCAATTCCGAAGCGGTTGAAGAAATTTTAAACAAAATTCGAGAAGCTGCCAAAACAGGAAAAGGAAATCTCTTAGAACTTTGCATCGAAGCATCAAGAAGAAGAGTAACTTTGGGAGAAATGAGCGATGCAATGGAAGAAAGTTTCGGACGTTACAAAGCCAATATCAGAACCATATCAGGAGTTTACGCCATGAATGCAGGAAAAAACGAATACTTTGGAAAAGCAGTTTCTCTAAGTCAGAAATTTGAAGATACAGAAGGAAGACGACCAAGAATTATGGTCGCTAAAATGGGACAAGACGGTCACGACCGAGGTGCAAAAGTGGTTGCAACGGCATTTGCAGATATGGGGTTTGATGTTGATGTTGCACCATTATTCCAAACGCCAGAAGAGGTTGCAAAACAAGCCGTGGAAAATGACATCCATATTTTGGGAGTTTCGTCTTTAGCTGCAGGTCACAAAACCTTAGTTCCGCAAGTCGTGGAAGAATTAAAAAAATTGGGTGCAGATGATATTACAATCGTTGTTGGAGGCGTTATTCCACAACAGGATTATGAATTTTTATATGCGAATGGTGCAGATTTTATTTTCGGTCCAGGAACAAATTTGCCTAAATGTGCGGTTGATATTTTGGAGAAATTTTTACTGTGAAAAAATGAATTTAAAACACATATTAATATCTTCAAAAAATATCCTTTTTTTCTAGGTTGTTCTTAAAGATTAGACAGTATTAAATAAGATTTAGATAAGAAAAGTGTTTCTGACTTTACATGACTATTTCCTTTTAGATTGAGTTTTAACTTCGTAATTGTCTTAATTTGATAATCTCATTAAATAAAAAATGCCCCAAAAAGTTAAATACTTTTTTGGGGCATTCCAATTTTTGAGAGGTTTTATAACCCAAATCGCCAACGAAAGTCTAGCTTCTTATTTCAAGCTTCCAACCATATCTTCTGGTTTCACCCATTCGTCAAATTGTTCTGCTGTCAAAAGTCCAAGATTCACAGCTTCTTCTTTCAAAGTTGTTCCGTTCTTGTGAGCAGTTTTCGCAATTTTCGCAGCATTTTCGTAACCAATGTGTGTGTTAAGCGCTGTTACCAACATTAAAGATTTGTCAACCAATTCCTTAATTCTAGGTTCGTTTGGCTCGATTCCAACCGCACAATGGTCATTAAAAGAGATCATAGCATCTGCCAACAACTGTGCAGACTGCAAGAAATTATAAGCCATCACAGGTTTGAAAACATTCAATTCATAATTCCCTTGCGTTCCTGCGAAAGAGATTGTCGTATCGTTTCCAAGAACTTGCGCACAAACCATCGTAATCGCCTCATTCTGAGTGGGATTCACTTTTCCGGGCATAATTGATGAACCTGGCTCATTCTCCGGAATGTGAATCTCGCCAATTCCAGATCTCGGTCCCGAAGCTAACAATCTAATGTCCTGAGCAATTTTATAAAGCGAAACCGCCAACTGCTTCAAAGCACCGTGAGATTCAACAATGCCGTCGTGCGCAGCCAAAGCCTCAAATTTATTCGGAGCTGTTACAAAAGGAAGTCCAGTAAAGTCTGCAATATATTTTGCAACCAAAACATCATAACCTTTCGGTGTATTAAGTCCTGTTCCAACTGCAGTTCCTCCTAAAGCCAACTCTTTCAAGTGATCCAAAGTATTGTTGATTGCTTTTTTCGCATAATCTAACTGTGCAACATAACCGGAAAATTCCTGTCCAAGTGTCAAAGGCGTCGCATCCATCAAATGCGTTCTTCCGATTTTCACAATGTTCTGGAATTTCTTCGCTTTCTCGTCAAGCGTATTTCTCAATTTTTCCAAAGCAGGCAAAGTCTCTTTCACCACTTTCGTGTAAGCCGCGATGTGCATTGCTGTTGGATAAGTATCGTTGGAAGACTGAGATTTGTTCACATCATCATTCGGGTGGACATTGGTTTTTTCGCCAAGATTTCCACCGTTCAAAACGTGAGATCTGTTCGCAACCACTTCGTTCACGTTCATATTGGATTGTGTTCCAGAACCTGTTTGCCAGATTACCAAAGGAAACTGATCGTACAATTTTCCTTCAAGGATTTCCTCACAAACTTTCCCGATGAGGTCTCTTTTTTCATTGTCAAGAACGCCTAATTCTGCATTTGTGTAAGCAGCAGCTTTCTTCAGGTAAGCAAATGCATCGATGATTTCGCGCGGCATACTTCCTTCCGGTCCGATTTTGAAATTATTTCTGGAACGCTCCGTCTGTGCACCCCAAAATTTATCTGCAGGCACTTGCACGTCGCCCATTGTGTCTTTTTCGATTCTGAAACTCATTATATTATATTTATTATTTTTAGGAGCTTAATCCCGCTTTCCGCTATTACTCCTCACGCCAAAGCTTTTCCCAAGGCTTGTTGTGGGGTAACCGCTGCAATCGGGGCTAGGGGATTTGTCTGTTTTTATTCAACTTTTCCCACCAACTTGACATTGATTTTTACAACCTTACGAAATTACTAAAAACTAAAAGTTCAGCAAAATGAAAAAAATCAAGTCAGAAATTTTGTGAGTTTTGGTAAAATCATCTACTTTTGCTAAAAATATATAGCATTATGATGTTATCAGCATTCTGGCCGGTTTACCAATTCCTTTGGACCATTTATTTCTTCACAATGATGATTTGTGGATTTTGGTGTATTTTGATGTTCTTCGGATTCATCGTACCACTTTGGTTGACAGAAGGTGTAGCGGAATATTTTGGGAAGATCAACAAAAACTTCGACCCGGAAAAAATCAGATACAAAAAGCTTTATGAGCAAGAAGGTGTAGAAGTGATCTACCAAAGACCTGCAGGCGAAAAACCAGTAAGCCACGGTCATCACCATTAATTTGGCAATTTTCTTTTCGTGAGAGATTGCACTCAAAGCGAAACAATATATATTTAAATCCATTCTTTTTGAGAGTGGATTTTTCTTTTGAATCAAACTTTATTTTGAATCTCAAGTCTTGATTCCTGCCTCTTTTTTCTTGATTCTTAATTCCGTATCTTTGCACTTTAAAAATTTAATATGTCCAAGTCATTAATTCCAAAACTGGAAGCGATAAAACAACGATATAATGAGGTCGCGGATCTTATCATCCAACCAGATGTGATCACTGACCAAAAAAGATATTCCACACTCAACAAAGAATACAGCGATCTTGGAAAGATTGTAAAAGTATTTGATGAATATAAAGGTGCCCTTGACACAATTGCAGAATCCGACGAGATCATTGCCGATGGTTCTGATAAAGAATTTGTGGAAATGGCAAAGCAGGAAAAGTATGAAGCGATGGATAAATTGCCGGAATATGAAGAGCAACTTAAATTCCTTCTGATTCCGAAAGATCCTACCGATGATAAAAACGTTATTGTAGAACTTCGTGCGGGAACAGGTGGTGATGAAGCAGCAATTTTCGTAGAAGATGTTTACAGAGCTTACGCCATGTATTTCAAAACCAAAGGTTGGAAGCACGAAATCACAGATTCCAGCGAATCAACCAAGGGTTACAAAGAATTAATTCTAAGAATTGAAGGTGATGGCGTTTATGGCATTATGAAATTTGAATCCGGCGTTCACCGTGTACAACGTGTTCCAGAAACAGAATCTCAGGGTCGTGTTCATACTTCAGCAATTACAATTGCCGTTTTACCAGAAGCTGAAGAAATTGATTTTGAACTAAATCCTGCTGATATCGAAATGCAGACTTCCCGTTCCGGAGGTGCGGGTGGACAAAACGTAAACAAAGTTGAGACAAAAGTTCAGTTGACACACAAACCATCTGGCATGGTTGTGGTGTGCCAGCAAGCTCGTTCTCAGCTGGCTAACAGAGAATTAGCAATGGAAATGCTTCGTACCAAATTATACGATATCGAAGTTCAAAAATCTGTTGGAGACATTGCGGCGCAACGTAAATCTATGGTTTCCACAGGAGACCGTTCTGCTAAAATCAAAACTTATAATTATCCACAAGGTAGAGTTACCGACCATAGAATCAACAAATCTATGTATAATTTGGATGCTTATATGAATGGGGATATTTCTGAAATGATTGATGCTGTGATAATGGCTGAGAATGCTGAAAAATTAAAAGGAGAAGAAGAAGGGATTTCTTAAGATTCTCAATTTAGATAAAACAAAAGACTGCAAATTTGCAGTCTTTTTCTATTTTACCTTATCGATTCCTCTCAAGCCATTAAATTGAATTCCGTATTTCCAATTGCAGTAGGCGAAGAATTGATACAATCTGTATTCGAAGTCTAATCCGTAATTTTCTTTTGGATCATAATCTATGGCAACTTCGTAAAAATTCCGATTGATGCCAGAATAGAATCTGGAATTCCATTCGTTGACCAAAATCGTATTTCGGGATTTCAGGCTGGATTCTGAGAACATTGATTTTGGTTGTGCTCTGGTTGCGACAAAATTTTCATATTCAGCATCGAAAACTGTGATTTCCCATTCGTCGGAGGAATCGGTTTTCTTTTGGGTTGCGATGGATGATTTTTGGTCTTCTGATTTTGGTTTTGAACTTGTGGAGCAAGACCAGATGAATGCAGAAAATATGACGAGGACGATTATATTTTTCATTTTTGTAAAATTTTTATTTCTCGCTGATTTTACAGATTCGCCAGATTTTAATTGGAAGACTATTTGTAAAGTCTGAGAAGGTCTAAGTTACATAAGTTATTTTAAAGTTATTTCTGAAACGTTAAATCCTTTCGCAGCCCGACTTGAGCGGAAATCCTTTTTTGCATTGTCTCAGGTTCTATTGAACTGGAATCGTCTGCAAAAAAGATTGGGAGCGGAAGGCGGATAAAGCTGCCCAAATAATTATATAACTTAAATAAACAAAAAACCGCCCCAAAGATTTGAAACGGTTTGTATTTTTAAATATAAATTTATATTAAGGTGTTGGATCTTTCTGTAAGATCACAAATGCCGGAAAGTGATCGGAATAACCGCCGGTAAACTGATCGCCATTCCAAGAACGGAACGGATAACCTTTGTAATTTCCTTCTTTGTTTACCAAATAAGCAGGTGCAAAAATCTCTGCTTTGAAAACTGTGTAATCTTTTCTCAATTCTTTGTTCGGGGAATATAAATTTGATGAAACGATGATCTGGTCAAATAGATTTGGTGCATCCTGATAAGCCAAAGATGCAACACCATTCTTATATAAAGGATACATTAGATTAAGGTAAGGTGTAGTTTCTGAAAGATCTTTTGGATTTCCAGCTGCTTTCAAATATGTTTTCAAACTTGGACTGATAGGATCATCATTGAAATCGCCCATTGCAAACATCTTAGTCGAAGGATCTAATGCCTGTACACTATCCATTTCTTTTTTCAGGATTGCTGCGGCTGCATTTCTTTTTGGAAGAGAAGCTGCTTCTCCACCTCTTCTGGATGGCCAGTGATTTAGGAAAAATGCTACTTTTTCGTTGTCAAGAAATCCCGTAAGTACAACAATATCTCTTGTATATTCTCTTTTGCCTTCGCTTCCGAATATTTTCACTTCTTTTTTCCAAGATTTGGATGGTGTGAATCTTCTTTTTTGATAAATGAAACCAACGTCTATTCCTCTGTAATCATAAGAGTTGAAGTGAACAACGCCGTAATCATATTTTGCAATGGCTGGTTCTTTCACAAGGTCTTCCATCACCTGACGGTTTTCTACTTCTATCAAACCCACAACAACTGGAGCCGTATTGGTGTAAGCTTTTCCCATTTCTGAGATCACTTTTGCCTCGTTCTCAAGTTTTTGCTTATATACCTTATAAGTATAATTTTTACCACTTTTTGGTGTGAACTCTTCAGACCCGCCTTGTATTTTCACCACTTTTTTTCCAATCAATGATTGATCATTCCAAGGACCTGAGTAATCTTTTTCTGTAACTTCAAGATATTTTATAGAATCCAAAGGCACACTTCTGTGGAAAGCAGGGTTGCTGATATCTTTGGTTCCATCTATATAATCAGCTGAACGAACGGTGTCCCAGAGATTTTCAACATTCAGAAATCCTACTGTAGCAGCACGAACTTGTCTTTTTTGCTGTGCAGATAATAAGGAGATACTAAAAATAGCTATAAAGCGTAAAATATTTTTCATAAATAAAATATGTAAGGCTACAAAAGTAATTTTTTTTGGATTGTTGCAAAATAAAAATTTGATGTTTTTGATAATTGATAATTATGTAGCAATTAATTGACAATTTGTTAAAATAAAAAAAATGTTAAAAAGTATTAATTATCAAAAATTTATATACATTTGCCTTCCGTGTATAACGGACTGTATATTAGAAAAAAAGAGCAAACAAAACCTAATTGATTTATGATTAAAAAACTATCATTAATCTCCTTATTTACAATGCTTCCGGCATCGTTTTACTTTGCACAGACTACGGTTTTTGCATACCTAAAAGATGCTGATGGGAAACCGGTAGAGAAAGCACATGTTGATCTAAAAGGAGAAGGTAATGGTGTTTCGGTAGACAAAATTGGATACTTCCAGTTTGTAGATTTGAAAACCGGACATTATCAGATTGTGGTAACCAAACCAAATTTCGAAACCAAAACTTTGGAATTTGATGTTACTACAGAGAAAAGAAAAGATTTGGGAGTCATTACCCTTTATTCCTCATTGACTGGAGCAGATCAAGGACTTGCAATCCTGGATAACTCCGGAGATGAAGACAGCGGACAATCTTCAACGGTTGGTCTATTGCAATCTTCTCAGGATGTTTTCAACAGAATTGCCAGTTTTGACCTTGGAGCTTATTGGTTCAGACCAAGAGGTGTTGACGGAAGAACTGCTGAAAATATGTTGAATGGAGTTTCTATGGTAAAATCTGATAATGGAAATGTAGATTTTTCTAACTGGGGAGGTCTTAACGAAATTGTAAGATACCCAGAGATTGCATCTAATCATTCTCCTTCAGAATATGCATTTGGAGGAAATAGTGGTGTTATTTACAAAAACACAAAAGCCAGCGAATACAGAAAAGGTTTCCAGGCAGTTTATTCTATCACCAATAGAAATTACAGACAAAGAGTATCTTTAAGATATACTTCTGGAATGTCAAAAAGTGGTTGGGCTTTCACATTGATGGGCGCTAAAAGATGGGCAGAAGAAGGAATCCAAGACGGTACTTTCTATGATGCTTACGGAACTTACTTAGGTGTTGAGAAGAAAATTAATGATAATCATACGATTACATTCAATGCTTTTGCATCACCTACAAGAAGATCTACTTCCAGCCCAAATACGCAGGAAGTTTATGATTACAGAGGTGTACATTACAACTCATATTGGGGTTGGCAGAATGGAGAGAAAAGAAATGAAAGAGTTAGAAAAGGTTTCCAACCTATTTTCCAATTACAGGATTTCTTGAAGCTTAATAAGAATTCTAATTTATGGACTTCCGTTTCTTACCAATTTGGTAAAGACAGCGGATCTAGATTGGATTGGCAGAATGCAAGTAATCCATCGCCAACTTATTACAAAAAATTACCAAGTTATTATTCCAACAGTATAGATTACAATGCCTATCATAATGTTCAAGATCCTGCATTATATACTGAATTAAGAAATGGTCGTGACGCAGCTATTGAAAATTGGGCTAATAATAATCAAGACGTTACGCAAATCAATTGGAACAATCTATATGCTGTAAACCGCAATAAAGATTCTTTTGACCAACAAGAAATGCTTACAAAGTACGGACTAACAGGAAACAGAGCAAAATATTTTCTTGTAAATGACGTAAGTGATGATAAGATCTGGAATGCAGCAACGCATTATACTTACAATTTTACAGATAAGTCTAAATTTTTACTGAACGTTTCTTATCAGAATTTCCGTTCTGAGTATTATAGAGAGGTTGAGGATATGTTGGGCGCAGATTATGTACTTGGAGTTGATCCATTTGCAGACTCTAACAGAAAGGGTTCTTCTGGTCTTTATAATATGAATGATACCAGCCTTGCAAAACACGTTGGAGATAGAATTGGTTACAACTACATTTTAAGAAGACAAGAGGTAAAAGTAAACCCGGGAATTAAATTTTCTACAGGAAACTTTGATGTTTTCGTAAGTGGTTTATTTGGATACTCTACTTCTAACAGAGAAGGTTTGTTCCAGCATTATCTTTATCAAAACAATTCTCTTGGAAAAGGCAGAGATTACAATTATTGGAATTATGGTTTGAAAAGCCAGATCGTTTATAGAATGAACGGTAGAAATTTCTTAGTTTATAACGGTGCCTATTTCACACAATCACCATTTTTGGAAGATATCTTTATTAATCCAAGAAATAACAACTATTCAGCTCCTGGTATAAAAAACACTAAAATCAGTGCTAATGACTTGAGTTATGTTGTTTCTACACCAAAAATGAAGTTGAGAGTTACGGGTTATCTTGTTGATACAGAAGATGACACCAATGTACAAAGGTTTTTCGCAGACGGACTTAGTCTTGCTACAAGTACCAATGATGAAAACACAGGCGATACAGGACAAACAGCAAGTGCTTTTGTGGTACAGACAATGTCCAACGTAAACAAGAGAAATATGGGAGCAGAATTGGGTGTTGATTATAAAATACTTCCAACGCTTTCTTTCCAAGGGGTAGCAAACTGGGGAGATTATACTTACAGAAACAATCCGACTGTTTATTTTGCGTCAGATGTAGTAGCAGCACCATATGTTGATTATGGGAAAACAAACATCAAAGGAATGAAAGTAGGAGGTACACCTCAGAAAGCATTCTCAGCAGGATTACGTTACAGCGATCCTCACTATTGGTGGGTAGGTGCAAACTGGAATTATTTGGATGATAACAATCTGGATCCTAACGCTATTACAAGAAGTGATGAATGGTATACAAATAATGTAAGCAACACGCCAATTACAACACTTACTCAGGAAAAATTGGAATATTATATGAGTCAGAAAAAGTTACCATCTGCTCATTTTATTAATGCTAATGTTGGAAAATCTTGGATATTTGGGAAATATTATTTATTGATTTCTGCTTCTGTCAACAATATTTTGGATAACACAAAATATATAACTGGTGGATTTGAGCAAATAAGAAATACCAACGGAAATGTAGATTTTGAGAATGATTTCAATAGCAAAACCCCGAACTTTGCACCTAAATATTGGTACACACAAGGGCGTTCGTACTTCGTAAACTTACAAGTTAGATTCTAATTAATAATTTTTAAAAAAGCAATAAAATGAATATAAAAAAATACTTCAAAATGAGTCTTGGTGCGGCCGTTTTACTAGCCACCCAGATTTCGTGTATCAAGGATGATAATTGGGATGCACCAGAGATGATGTGTAACAACAAGTTTGATGCGCCAACAATGTCAATGGCAGATTTCGTAGCAAAATCTCCAGCGGCTGGTGTTTACACTGTGCCAGCACAAGATGCTACAAATCCAGCGGTGATTTTTGACGGATATGTGGTGTCTTCTGATGCCAGCGGAAATTTTTACAAAACAATATCTTTCCAAGATAAACCAGAAAATCCGACTGTTGGTTTGGTTGTAGGCGTTAATAAGTCTATGAATTATACTGATTTCCCTGTGGGAGCGCATATCAGAATCAAAGCAAATGGGATGGTAATTGGAAAATCTAATGATGTCATCACATTAGGTGTGAAAGATCCAGATTATGCAATTGGAAGAATACCAGAATCTATTATCGGCAGATTTATCTCAGGTGTATGTAATGGTAATGGTCTCGATATCGCAACAATAGTTCCGAAAGAATTGACATTGTCTCAAATTAAAGATCCAAAATATGTAAATACATTAGCAATTGTTAAGAATGTGCAATTTGCTTCTAACGAGGTAGGTTTACCATTGATGAATAAAGATCTTGCAGGAGCTTATGTAGATACTAATAGAAATTTAGTTGATAAAGACGGTAATACGGGAATTGTGAGAACAGATGGGTTTTTCAAAGGAACTTCTTATGTTATTCCTGATAAAAGTGGAGATATTACATTTGTTGTAAGCAAATATGGAACAGGATCCACTCCTTACCAGAATATTATTAGAGGTGTAAGTGATATCAATTTTACAAATCCTCGTTTTGCGACAGGACTATTGGGCGGAACTGATATTACTTATTCAGGTTCATTTACAGAAAATTTTGAAAGTTATGCTGTTGATTCGCCCTTGTTCCCTAAATATCTTAACTATGCTTATGTTGGTAACAGATATTGGCAAATAAAAACATTTAGCAGTAACAAATATATCCAAATGTCTGCAAATGCAGGAAATGGAGCTTTCCAAACTTATTTTGTTGTGCCTGTGGATTTTACAGCTGCTAATAATTTTAGTTTCAGAGTAAATGTAGGATACTACAACGGTGATGCACTTAAAGTTTATACCACAAATAACTATACACCAGGTACCGATATTTCAACGGCAACATTGACGGATATCACATCAAATTTTACAATTCCTAAGACACCAACTAATGCGTACGGTGTTCTTACAAACGCTGGAACATATAATATTCCTGCAGCATTGACTGGAAATGGATTTATCCTTTTCAAGTATGAAGGAGCTGGCACTGGCGTTACAACAACTATTCAAATAGATGATGTTAAAGTTCAGTAAATAGAAATTTAATTTCATAAATAAAAAAAGACCGCAACCGCGGTCTTTTTTTATTTAGAATATCCCAGAATTCTGCGTCTTCATCTTCCGCCAAAGCTTCCTTCCAAAAAACAAAACAAGAACAATCAACACAACAGCAAAAATAAAAGCAAGAACAGGAAGAAAAATAGAAAGAACGGACATCAATCCAGCGCCAGCCGTCTCTGTTGTAGCAACCAAATTATTTCCAATCCCGGCAGTTGTAGCTGTTGACGCTGCTCGCGTTCCGGCAAATCCGGATGCTATCGTAGCGGCAGTTCCACCACCTGCAATCAATGCCAATGCCCATTGAGGAAAAGTTCCCAATTCCATAAACTGACTGGCAAATAAAATTGATCCTGCAATCGTCGCCAAAGGAATTGATAAAGTATCCAGAAAATTATCAACGACCGGAATGTAATAAGCCAAGATTTCAATCAAAGTAGCAACGCCAGTAGTGATGAGCGTCGGCAATCCTGACAACCATTCGAAGTTGTCGCTCATAGGAATCAGATTCAAATAAGAAGCAAGACTTACAGCGAATAAAGGTAAGAAGACACGGAAACCAGAAGCCGCAGCCAATCCAATTCCGATAAAAGAGCTTAGAATGTAAGGTAAAATATCAGACATTTGTAATTTTGTTTGAGATTAAAATTACAAATAAATTGAGAATTGAAATAAATTAATTAAAATCAGTAAGTTTTTATGATGGAATTCTAATTTCTAAAATCTAGCTTCAATCTCTAATTCTTATTCAGATTTCTTTTTACAGAGATTCAGAAATTGTTTTTCAATCACGGAAAAACTCTCAGGCATTTCTTTAGAAGTCCAAAAAATCATCACGATTGATTTTTCTTTAAAAGCTTCCAGATAAGTTTTTTTATTTAAACGATAAGATTCTCTTAGTAAGCGTTTTATGCGATTTCTATCGACTGCTTTCTTGAAAAATTTCTTACCAACAGAAACACCGACTCTATGATTAGGAACAGAAAAACTTTCGTTGGATTTAATGTGAATTACCCGAATGTTATCTACAGTCAGCCACTTACCTTTCTTAAAAAGATGGTCGATCTCTGATTTTCTCTTCAGTTTTTCGTGAGTGGGGAAACTGTTTATTTTCATCGGAAAATTACTCTTTTCCGGTTAAATAATTAATCACTTCTGCAGCTGCATATAATCCGAAAATCGCAGGAATAAAGCTAATAGTTCCATAAAAAGAACGTTTAAAATTAGTTCCATCCGTCATTTTCAAGCTTTCTTCATCCTGTAATTCTGTGGAAAAAACGCAACGGAAACCTTTATCTATTTTCTCTTTTTTGAGGCGTTTTCTCACTTGTCTTGCGAGCAGACAATTATTGGTTTTATGAATATCGCGAACCATCACTTTGCTTGGATCAGACTTCCCGCCGGCTCCCATAGATGATACAAGTTTGGTTTTGGTTCTTCTGCAAGCGATGATTAATGCAATTTTTGGTGTCAAAGAATCGATGCAATCCAGAACATAGTCGAATTTTTCGGATTGTAGAATTTCCCGCATTCTTTCCGGTTCCAAAAACTCATTGATTTTGGTAAGATCGAGTTTTGGATTAATGTCCATCAATCTGTCTCCAACGAGCTCAACTTTGTGTTGACCAATTGTTGAATGAAGTGCAGGCAACTGACGATTAATATTAGTAATATCAACAACATCGCCATCTATAATAACCATTTTTCCAATGCCAGCTCTAGCCAGAAATTCTGCAGCAAATGATCCAACGCCACCCAAACCAACCACCAAAACTTTAGCGTTTTGAAGTTTTTCAATGCCTTCTTCTTTTATCAATAATTCGGTGCGTTCCAGCCAAAATTTATCCATTTTTAACAATATGATTTAAGTTTTCCCACATTTGATTTTTCAGATTTTCCAGAGGGATAGATTTGATTTCAGATACTTTTTCATAAAGTTTTATGATGTCAAAATCAGAATCGTCAGTTTCCAGAAATAACCTTTGGATGGGAATGTTTTTAATTACGTTTTGCAAAGATAAGTTTTCTAGTGCTGCATATCCAAAACTCAGGTAAAAGCCAGCTTCCAAAAGTTCTTGGGCGATATTTTCTTTCTTATTAAATCCGTGAACAATCAAAGAAACTTTAGCCGTTTTATAATGTAAAACTTGAGAAAATCGTCTCACACAATGGATGATGATTGGTTTTTTGATCTCTTCTGCCCAGAAAATATGTGCTTGAAATATTTCATTTTGAAGTTTTTCATCGATATCAATTAATCCATCCAATCCACATTCGCCGATTGCAAGACAGTTTTCTGAGAGCGAAATGGTTTTGATTTTTTCAAAATCTGATTTCCAGTTTTCTGTAATATCTTTTGGATGAAGACCAACAGAGAATTTTCCACTCGGAATTTCTTCATTAAGATTTAAGTTATAAATCCCAATTTGATGTGGTTTATGATGATGAAAATCCAAAAAATCCATAGTCAAAGATATGAAATTAAGTTTTTTGAGATTGCAAATTACAACTGCCAAATCAGACTTCATTTAGAATAAATTATCGATAGAATAGTCTCTTTAAATCCTCGAAAAAAATGAATATAAATTATATGTTAATTAATCAAAAAAAATGTTAATTTTACATAAGATCTTTCATCGTATATGAGAAAAAAATTTACAGAAAAACAAATCAATATTCTGGATGTCGCAGAAGAATTAATTGCCAAAAAAGGCTTTGATGGAACCTCTGTACGTGATATTTGCACAAAAGCGAACATCAATGTTGCGATGATTTCATATTATTTTGGATCTAAGGAAAAGATGATGTCTTACCTTTATCAATATCGGGTTCAGCGTACAAAAGAAAGTTTTTCTGAGTTTGCACAGACGATAAAAGAAGGAAAACCGGAAATGCAGATGAAAGAAATCATTAATTACATCGTTTCTCTGCTTTTTAAATACAGCTATTTTCACGGTTTTGTGACGCAGGAAATCAGAACTCAGGACAGTGTGAAAGTTGATCTTTTAGAGTTTTATCAAATCTGCGTAACAAGGATAGATGATATTGTGAAAAAAGGAATCGTTTCAGGTGTTTTTCACAACGCTCCGAAATCGGAAGATGTTCTTACAATGATTATTGGCTCGACACTTTTTGTAATCAGAAATCGTAATTTCTATGAACTTTATATTCCGGCTACGAATGAAGCTCAATATATGAAAGAAGCGGAACAAAAACTGAGAAGCAGTATTTTGCTAAGTGTTTTTGCACTTTTGGATTATGATACGGATTAATTTTTATCAGTCAGTTTCAAAGTTTCATTAATGTAAAATCCAATGTCTTTTGGACGGTTTTTGGAATCCTTTTCCTCGCTTTCTTTATTTCCTAATCGTACGATAATCATATCATATTCCGGAACAACAATAACATATTGACCATAAAGTCCACGAAGATAATAATGGCGGATTTTTGTATCATTATTTATCCAAACGCCTAAACCATAGACACCGTTTGAGTTTTCTGTTGGCGTTATCATTTGATCCACAAATTTTTCGTTAATCAAAGGAATATTCTCGAATTTTCCTCGGTTCAGAAGTAAAGATCCGATTTTTGCAAAATCACGAGCGTTGGATTGGATGCAGCAAAATGATTTTTCTACTCCCATTTGATCTGTTGACCATTCTGCATTTTGTTCCATTCCGAGCGGTTTCCATAGTTTTGCTGAGGCGTAGGAAGCGAGCGGCATTCCAATAGCTCTTCCAACTGCAAATCCCAAAAGCTGAGAAGCGCCACTTTGATATTCGAATTTTTCGCCTGGATTTTGTTTGAATTTTGCTGGGAAAACCACATCTGCAGTAGAAAATCCATAGTAAGCTGCAGCGTTTTTTGAGAAAATATCTTTATAATCTTCCTTCCAGTCCAGTCCGGATTGCATAGAAGCGAGATCTCCTAATGTCAATTTGTTGCCGAATTCCTTTTCAGAAAAATCAGGATAGAAATCAGAAAATTTTTGATTAATTCCCATAATTCTACCATCATCAATAGCTTTTCCTAAAAGTAAAACTGTAATTGTTTTGGCAATTGAGAAAGAATTACTTGCCGTTCTTTTTTTGTAACCATCCCAATAATGTTCCTGCAAAAGTTTCCCGTGCTGAATGACTAAAAATGAAACTGATTCTGTCTCTTTAAGGTGTTTTTCTAATTCCGGAGATAATGGTTTTTTATTATAATTCATATCAGTCTGCCAAGGTTTGGAATTGCCTTTGGAAATAAGATGAGAAGGGAAATTCTTTCCGTCGTCAATAGTGGAATTTGTTTCTCCTTTCAAATAAGTAAGTCTGATGGCGCTAAAAAGATAATTGTATCCTGAGATATAAATCAGAAGAATTGCGGAGGCTAATATCAGCAGGACGATTTTAATTACTTTTTGCATTGCAAGAACTTTAATTACAAAAATATAGATAATGTGATAATGATAATGGGAAAAGATTATTTTTGTTAAAATTTTGTTGATGAGAACAATTTTATTGATTTTAATGTTAGGGATTTTCTCTTTTAATGCTGCTCAGAGTTACAAGCCTATTGATACTGCAGATTATTTGGAAAGGAAAAACTTTCTGGCGAATTATACAAAAGATACAGAGGTTTTTAATAAAAGGCAAAAAGAAAAATACGAAGGAAAAACCGGACGAGAACTGTCAAATTCGTTGTCCAGATTTCAGAAATATTTTCAGGAAGAAGTGAAGAGCAAGAATTTTGTTTTCAATACAGCATTTAATAAATATGTAAATACCGTTGTTGATCAAATATTGAAAAGCAATTCCCTTAATTTTCCAAATCTAAAAATCCTTGTAGAAAAAGATAATACGCCAAATGCCTATTGTATGGGCGACGGAACTTTGGTTGTGAATATGGGACTTTTCTATTGGGTTGATAATCAGGATCAGTTTGCATCCGTCATTTGTCACGAGCTTGGACATCTTTTTCTGGATCACACGATCAAAACTCAATTGGCAGATATGAAATTTGAGAAAAACGGAAAAGAGGAATTTAAAAGTTTGGTATCAGAACAAAATAATAAGGGTGAGAAAGCGTATCAGATTTATAAAAGACAATTATATAAATTCAGTGCAGAAAAGAGAAAACAAGAAAATGAAGCAGATTCTTTGGGCTATGTTTATTATTTAAAATCAAATTTTGCTAAATCCGAGTTCAAAAATGCTTTGGTGATGCTGAAAAAGTTTGATTCAATTTCTCCAAAAGTTCTTAAAACAGAAACCTATAAACAGTTTTTCGATTTGCCGGAACATCCTTTCAAAGAAAAATGGTTGCAAAAAGAAGATTTTTCCACTTACGATTATTCTCATTACAAGGAAAAAATTGACAAAGATTCTGTGGCTTCTCATCCGGAATTAGACCTGAGAATCAAATATCTTGACACGCAATTTCCGGATCAAAATATAACTACTAAAAAAGTTGAATCTTCTGCAGAATTTCAGGTTTTGGAAAAAACAGCGAGGCTTGAGTTTTTGCCTAATTTTTATCAATCGGAGGATTTTGGAGTTGGTATTTATTCGGCATTACAGTTATTGCAAAATGAAACTCAGGAAACAGACTATTACAAATACTGGCTCGGGAAAAACTTCGAAAAAATATTTGAAGCCAGAAAAAATTATAAACTAAACCGTTATCTGGACAGAGTTGACCCCAAAAATCAAGACGAAAGTTATCAGCAATTTCTCAATTTTATGTGGAATCTTAGCCTTGATGACATAAAATTTATTGCCGAATTTTATAATAAAAAAAGCCTCTGATTTCAGAGACTTTTGCTTTAGTAATTGAGGCGTTCCAGTCGGATTTTGTTATACTTTGCTTTTTTATTGAATTCTCTAAGCAAAATATAACCTTCTTTCCCAACATACGGCGAAACTACAAAATCGTCTTTGGCCGAGATTGGGACAATTTCTTGTTTGAAATTACCGTCTATTAAAGTGTTGATATAGAGATTCCAGTTTTTTTCTTTCGTTTCAGAATCTTTGACATAATCTCTGTAGAAGAAAACCACATCTTTCCCGTCATTCAGATATTGTGAGAAAAGATAGTCGGAGTTGGACCATTTTGATTTTTCTTTCTCGAAGATTTTCACGCCTTTTACCTTGAAATCTTTGTCGGTGTAGAGATAAATCAAATCTGTGGTTTTTGGTGCATTGTATTGTCCTTCAGGTTTATATTTTTCCAGAAGCAGACCAACACTTCCATCCTTTAGGAAGATGGCATCGCGCGGTTCCAAATAGTAGCCGGCTTCTACCACTCCGTTTCTCTTCAGTTTCGGAATCAGGTTGGTAAGTTCGGTGGAATCAAATTCAATGCTTTCTACATTGGGTTCAAAGGTTTTTTTATCAACCAACAATCTGGTGTAGCCTGTTGTTGTGTAAAGATTCTCGAGTTGTCTTCCAACCATTACGACTTTGTCATCAAAGATTCTATCATTATCAATATTGCCGAAACTGTAAGAATATAATCCTGTAATATAGTCCATAGTCTCTTTCTTAGGATTCTGAACTGGTTTTTTACTGACTTCTTTCCCCGTTTTCAAATCTATCACCAGAATCGAATAGAGTTTCTCTTTGCCGATAGTTTCCTTTAAAAGATAAAACACATAATCCTCATTTTTATCAATGAAAGACAATTCCTGATTGTTTCTTTTGTCTCCGTTTGTATTGTATTTGTATCGCCAGATTTCTTTTTTGTTTTCATCAAATCTTATCAGGCTGTTATTATTCAGATAATTCCCATAATCATTATATTCTCCAACAACATAACCGCCTTCTTTAATCTCAGAAACATAAGAAATGTAATTGTAACCTTTCGCTTTTTTTTCTTCCTTATCTTCTTTTTTAGCGCTTTTCCAAGATTTTGGTTCTGTAATTTCTGTAAAAACACCATCGTTATAATCGTAATAGATTTTTCTTTTAATCGAATTATCTTTCAGATCTATAATCATTGAAGAAGGCGTAAAAACCGTTTTGTTCGTCACAAACTCACGATCCAAGCTGGAAGGTCTTAAAATAATATTTCCTCGGAAATCCATATAGCCATAATAATCGCCTGCTGTGATGTCGCCTTCGAATTCTTTGTTAGCAATAGGATTCAGATTTTTATCAAGAATTACATATTCGAATTTCTTCGTTTTATCACCACTTTTCCCGTAAGAATAGATAGAAACATAACCGAATAGATTATCCTTCTGGTCGAAGATTGCATTGAAACCAAGATAATCGCCTTTCGCCAAAGCATATAGATCCTGAGACTGAGAAAATAGGAATGATGACAGAAAAATCATCATTAAAATGGAAAGTTTTTTCATGGAATTGTTTTCTATTACAAAACTAAAAAAATAAAAAACCTTTTTCTCATTTATCAATATGATTTTCAAGACAAATGCCTAATTATTTGGTTAAATTTGTTTGGAACGATTTTCGAATTTCCTTTATTATGAATGATGAATTAAAAAAACAACAACTCCGGAATCACAAAATGCTCGCTACAGGATTATTTATCCTGATGGCAATCACTTTTGTTGGGATGACGATTCTTCAAAAACAAAATCATTCGCATTGGATCGGTTACATCAGAGCTTTTTCAGAAGCGGCAATGGTTGGTGCTTTGGCGGATTGGTTTGCTGTCACAGCGCTTTTTAATTATCCTCTCGGAATCAAAATCCCCCATACCAATTTGATTGAAAATTCTAAGGAAAAAATAGGAGACAATCTTGGAAATTTCGTGGTTGAAAATTTTCTTTCACCTCAAAATATCAGACCTTACATTCAGAAACTAAAAGTTTCGGTTTATGTTGGTGATTGGCTTGCTAAAGATCGAAATCAGAATCTTTTGATTAATGAATTATCATCGATTTTGATTAATATTATTAATAAATTAGATGATGAAACCGTTGTAAAATTCATTACCAATAAAGCTGAAGAAATGGCGGATTCAATAAAACTTAATTCTATCATCGGAAATGGAATTGAATATATTCTTAATAAAAACGACCATCAAAGATTGATAACAGGCTTAAGTTCTCAGATCAAAAATTATATACTTGAAAATCAACAATTGGTGACAGAAAGAGTGGAGAAAGAAAGTTTCTTTTTTATTCCTAAATCTGTGGATTCTAAAATATCAGAAAAGATCACAAAAGGTCTGAGCGATTATTTCCGAGAAGTAGAAGAGGATTTGAAGCATCCATTAAGAACAGAAATCACCAACAAAATCTTCGAATTTTCACAAGAACTTAAAGAAGAACCAAAATGGGAATCGGAATTTGAAACTATTAAATCAGAATTTTTTCAAGGCGAAAAACTCAATCAATATTCCAATGACATCTGGCAATCGCTAAAATCATCATTAATAAAAGAACTAACAGATCAGGATTCTAAACTGAAATCTTACATCAAAAAAAATCTGGACGAGTTTGTTTTCAATCTTCAAAACGATGAGCAATTCCAAAACAGAATCGATAGCTGGGTGCGATTGACCGCTTACAAATACATTCTGAAAAACACGAAAGGTTTCGGAGAATTAATTAGCACAACCGTTGGAAATTGGGAAGGAAAAGAACTCAGTAGAAAGCTGGAACTGGAAGTTGGGAAAGATCTACAGTTCATCAGGATCAACGGAACTATCGTCGGCGGATTGGTTGGATTGATTATTTATACGGTTGCAAATTTTATATAAATCAATTTAGACTTAATTGCATAAAAAAGCCTCCGATTTGGAGGCTTTCAATTTTTATTTTTGTTCAAGAATTTTCTCGATAATCTTATGTGTAATCATATAAGTTGGTTTTACACCAGTGAGTCCAAGTCCGCCGGAAGATAATGTACTTCCCGTTTCCAGAGGATTGTCTGAAGCGTAGTAAGCGTACATCACAAATAGATCCGGAGAAATATGATGACGGATTTTGCTCGCTACCTGAATTGCTTTTTGATAATGAGCACCTTCCATTTCCAGTCCGATGGCTTTCCACGATGTGGTCATAAAGTAAGACAAAATATCTTTGTTTTGAAGTGATGTGCCCAAAACGGTAACCATCGGCCCTTCAAAAGCTTTCACTTCGTCATCTACAAAATCCGTTAGTTTCAATGCGTTTTCGAAAGTGTAATTGTCTGCAGTTCCTTCGAAGATGTGAGACGTTGGGATCATTATGTCGCCTTTTCCACCAGTTAAAATTCCGGCTTTTCCCATAATAGAAACTGATTTCACTTTCATCATATAAACTTCGCCGTTGACTTCGTAAGGTCTTAGTAATTCGTCCATTACTTCGAAAGCTTGTTCTCCGAAAGCATAATCAAAAACCAAAATGACATCGTCTCCTTTGTATTTCTGACCAGCGAAAACTGAATTTTTAAGTTCTGTTTTAGAAAGATCAATGATCTGAACATCAATGTTACTTCCGCTATGGTCATCGATGTAGATCATTCCTTCTTTCAAGGCGTGATCCAGAACCTTGGTTTGAAGGTCTTTCTTATTACTGATATCTGCAAAAAGTTTATAATCAACTTCTTTGGTTCCTTTTTTATTAAGCGCATCATTCGCGAACAACATATTCTTCACAGAGTGCATATTGGCACTGATGATGTGAAGCGGTCTCATATGAAGATTGTTCTCTACCAAAACCTGTTTGATTTTGTTTGCCCATTTCTCTCCGAAAAGGTGATGTCCAACTCTTTCCTGTAATATTGATGAGAAATAGATTTCACGTTCGCTTTGCTCTTTCCAATCGGTCAAACTCACTTGCCCAAGCCAATAGATGATTTTGAACAAACGGTCAGGATTGTTATCATCACCAAAACCATTATAAGCATTCAAAGTTTCATCGAAGGTTCTTCCTAAGAAAGAAGAAAGATGAATCAATGCTACTTCTTTTTCTTTTCTGCTGTGTTTTTTCTCGCCTTTTGCTACTTCTTCTATGATTTTCCAGATTCTTCTTGGTCTTCCATCTTCGCTTAAGTCAAAGCCGATATTTCTGATTTTGTCAGCTTCCAGATATAAGAATGTAAGGTGAGTCAAAATATCATAAATCTCAGAACGTCCCAATAGAACTTCGATGTTCATTTGGTGTTCGTCTATTCTATAGCAATTTCTTCTACGTTTTTTCGGAACAATTGGTTCGAAGCTTCCTTTGTCAAAACCTTCGTCTGAGGTTAAATGGATGAAAGAACATTCTTCGATGCCTTCCGGAAGACGGTCAAGAACATAAAGTAAACCGTCCAGCTCTATCTTATTAGGAATACTCATACTTCCGTAGATTTCAGGGTTGATTACCATTAAGAGTTTTCTTAATGATTCGCCCGAAACACCTGAAGGTTTGAAAAATCCTCTGTAGAATAAGTGTCTCATTGAGACATATAATCTTTCGATAGCTTCTGTGGTTTCTCTTGCTCTTGAATTTGCCATATATTAAAATTTTTATAAAAGTCTGCGAAGTTACGAATTTTAAATTAAATATTTAAATTATTGATATTCAGTCTTTTACTAATTTTTTTTACAAATTAGTAATTGGTCTTAAAATTAATCTTTCTCATTAATACAGGGAAATAATTTTCAAAATAAATTTTATTCACATTTTGATAATAGTAATTAAATATCAAAATTAAATTTAGAGTGTAAAAAATGAGGGGGTGTCTGTGATTTTGATTTATTATAAAACTGTTAAAATTTAAATTTGATGGGGGTGTTAACTAAAATTAATATATTATTTTTAAAATACCCCCAATTATTTATGGGTTTTTATGATAAAATTCATAATTTCGATTAACAATTTAAAATAATAGAACTATGAGAAAATGGATTTTACTAATTACACTTATTGTATTAGCGGTTTTTTGTTTGTATTCGGGAAGTATTTTTACGGAAACACCTGTCAATGAAAAGGATATTCCGGAGTTTAATGGTGCTGATATTTCGTGGATGTTGGTCTCGGCCGCTTTGGTATTGATTATGACGCCTGGGCTGGGATTTTTCTACGGAGGAATGGTGACGAAGAAAAATGTGATAAGCACGATTTTGCAAAGTTTTATTGCAATGGGCGTTATCACTGTTGTTTGGGTGGTGATTGGATTTGGATTAGCTTTTGGAGATTCTATTGGCGGATTCATTGGTAATCCTACGAAATATCTCTTCTTTAATAATGTAGGAACCAAAACTGCCTGGTCACTTGCGCCAACAATTCCTATTTTACTTTTTGCGATTTTCCAGATGAAATTTGCGGTTATCACGCCGGCGCTTATTACTGGTGCTTTTGCTGAAAGAGTTAGGTTTTGGGCTTATTTGCTGTTTATCATCTTATTTTCAATTTTAATATATTCTCCATTGGCTCACGCTGTTTGGCATCCGGACGGGATTTTGTTTAAATATGGCGTTTTGGATTTTGCTGGAGGAACCGTTGTTCATATGAGTGCAGGTTGGGCTGCTTTAGCTGCGGCTTTATTCCTGAAAAAAAGAAACGAGCCTGAGCATAATCCTAGCAGAATCACTTATGTTATTTTAGGAACTGCATTGCTTTGGTTTGGTTGGTTTGGATTCAATGCTGGTTCTGCGTTGTCATCTGGAAGTTTAGCGGTTCAGGCTTTTGCAAATACAACTGCGGCATCTGCAGCGGCGGCAATTGGTTGGGGTGTTATCGAAAAAATCAGAGGAAAAAAATTGTCTGCAATGGGTGTTTGTATCGGAGCTGTAGTTGGACTTGTTGCAATTACGCCGGCTGCCGGATTTGTGACGCTTCCACATTCGATTCTTATCGGTTTGATTGCTGTTGTCGTGAGTGGCTTTGTAGTAAATCTTAGAAGCAAAACGGATGTTGACGATACATTGGATGTTTTTCCTTGTCACGGTGTTGGCGGTATGGTTGGAATGGTTTTGACAGGCGTTTTCGCAACATCGACTATTAATCCTGCTGTTGTGGAGCAAGGTTTATTCTATGGTGGAGATCCAACTTTGTTCATCAAGCATTTGGTTGCTTTGGTTGGGGTTTCTGTTTTCGCTTTCGGAGGGTCTTATGCGCTTCTTTATATTACCAATTTGATTACACCTCTTAGAGTAAATCAAGAGTACGAAATCGAAGGATTGGATAAAACACAACACGGAGAGTCTTTATAATATTAAGACAACTCTTCTTTCTATAAATTTTATCAATTAAGTTTCTTGTGTTTTTAACTGGCGGTTTTGTCTTAAAGTTAAAAATGCAAGAATCTTAAAATCAATAATTTACACTTTGCAATATAAAGGGTACGGGTAGATTATGTTCAAAACTGAAAACAAACTATTACTAATATTTAAAATAAAAAACTATGAAATTATTATCCTCTTTACCGAAAAAAATTTTATTTGTATTAATGAGCGCATCGGGTTCTGTGGCTTTTGCTCAGGAAGAAGAAGGTCCTTTGAAGAACTTTACCTTTAGTGGTTCTGCCGATATTTTTTATAAATATGATTTTGCAAATGTCGATTTCAATACAAGAACAAGTTTTACAACACCCAATAATTCTTTTGAACTCGGAATGTTGTCTTTGAAAATGACACATAAAGTTGGAAAATTCGGATTGACTGCAGATTTGGGTGTTGGAAATAGGGTAGAGCAATTCAATTATACTCAATCTAATACAGGTCTATTAATAAAACAATTGTTCATCGATTATGCTGCGACAGAAAATCTAACAATTACAGGAGGTTCTTGGACGACGCATATCGGTTATGAGCTTTTGGACGCTCCTGACAATGATATCTATAGTATGTCTTATGCTTTTTCTTACGGACCTTTTTTCCACACTGGAGTTAAGGCGAATTACGTTTTCGATAAGTTTAATTTTATGGCTGGAGTTGCAAATCCGACAGATTTGCGCTCTTCTTTCCAAAAAGCGGAAGTGCTAGATGCTGCTGGCGATGTCGTAACCAAGAGTTACAGAAACAAATTTTTAATTTGGCAGGTTGGTTATGCAGCGGATTCGTTTAATGTTTATTTGAATGGTCAGCAGGGCAGTTATAATCCGCAGAGTTCCAATATTTCTCAATTCGATATTTCTGCTGCTTACAAAGTTACAGACAAATTCAAAGTTGGTCTGAATGCTACAACATTTGAATCCAAAGATGATATTGATGATTCAAAAAAAAGATGGTCATCACTTGTTGGATATCTTAAGTATGGATTCACTGAACATTTCGCTTTAAATTACAGAGCAGAATTGCTTAATAATAAAGAAAATGCACTGGCAGTCGGTTCAGGAATAGTTGGACAAAATGTTTTTGCAAACACAATTTCCGGAACTTTATCTTATGGTAATTTTCAGTTGAAACCAGAAATTAGATATGAAAAAGCAACAGATGATATTTATTTTAAAAAGCACGATGTTGCTACAGATGCTACAGCAAATTTCCTAATTGCAGCAATGTATAAATTTTAACCAAAACGGGCGAAAAACATTAAACACTCCTGTTTGGGGTGTTTTTTTATAGTCTAAATTAATATTATAATGTTTTTTTTAACTAAACCCATAAAAAAAACGATATCAGTTATACTTTTTTTATATTTGTACAAAATTAATCCTAACATTTTATGTCAACATTAAGATTTAAAGCCTTAGCCGAGCTTCCTTTCAGAAATTACAGAAGAGATAATTTCGTTGAAGTTCCTGCAAAACTATCCGAATTATTCTGTCAAAACGTATTCTCTGAAGAAACAATGAGAGAATATTTGACGAAAGATGCTTTCCAACTATTAATGGAAGCTTCTAAAAAAGGAACAAAAATCCAAAGACACATCGCTGACCAGGTTGCTGTTGCAATGAAAGACTGGGCGTTATCAAAAGGTGTAACACACTACACGCACTGGTTTCAGCCTTTGACAGGAGCAACTGCAGAAAAACACGATTCTTTCTTTACGCCAATCGAAGGTGGAAGAGCTATCGAGAGATTCAGTGGTGGAATGTTGATTCAGCAGGAGCCAGATGCTTCTTCTTTCCCGAATGGAGGAATCAGAAATACGTTTGAAGCAAGAGGCTATACCGCTTGGGACCCGACTTCTCCGGCTTTTATTATGGGAACTACACTTTGTATTCCTTCAATTTTCATTTCTTATACAGGTGAAACTTTAGATTATAAAACACCACTTTTGAGAGCATTAAATGCTGTAGATGAAGCTGCAACAGATGTAATGAAATCTTATTTCGATAAAAATGTTTCAAAAGTTTCTCCAACGCTTGGTTGGGAACAGGAATATTTCTTGGTAGATACGGCTTTGTATCAGTCCCGTCCGGATTTGGTTTTGACAGGTAAAACTTTGTTGGGACATTCTCCAGCGAAAGGACAACAGTTGGATGACCATTATTTCGGTTCAATTCCTACAAGAGTTATGAACTTTATGAAGGAATTGGAAATCGAATGTATGAAGCTGGGAATTCCTGTAACAACGCGTCATAACGAGGTGGCTCCAAATCAATTCGAATTGGCACCAATGTTTGAAGAAGCGAATGTTGCTGTTGACCACAACTCACTATTAATGGATATTATGGCGAGAATTGCTCACAAGCATCACTTCCATATTTTATTTCACGAAAAACCATTTGCCGGCGTAAACGGAAGTGGAAAACATAACAACTGGTCTCTTGGAACGGACACTGGCGAAAACCTTTTGAGTCCTGGAAAAAATCCAAAGAAAAATCTTCAGTTCCTGACTTTCTTTGTTAATACTTTGAAAGCGGTTCACGATTACGCTGATTTATTGAGAGCAAGTATTGCATCTGCAAGCAATGACCACAGATTGGGAGCTAATGAAGCGCCACCAGCAATTATTTCTGCGTTTATCGGAAGTCAATTGTTCAAAGTTCTTGAAGAATTGGAAAAAGTAACAGACGGAAAATTATCTCCTGAAGAAAAAACAGAATTGAAACTGAATGTCGTAGGGAAAATCCCTGAAATCCTTTTGGATAACACAGATAGAAACAGAACTTCTCCATTTGCTTTCACAGGAAACAAATTCGAAATCAGAGCAGTTGGTTCTTCTGCAAACTGTGCGGAAGTAATGACTGTAATGAACGTTATTGCTGCAAAACAATTGAAAGCTTTCAAAGTTGAAGTTGATGCGTTGATAGAAACTGGTCTTAAGAAAGATGAAGCAATTTTCAATATCCTTAGAGAATATATCAAGCAATCTAAAAACATTATGTTCGAAGGCGACGGATATTCTGACGATTGGGCAAAAGAAGCGAAGAAAAGAGGTTTGAATAATCTTAAAACTACGCCAGAAGCGCTTAAAAAAGAATTAGACAAGAAATTTGTTGACCTTTACGAAGAGCTAGGAATCTATTCTCACAGAGAGTTTGAGGCTAGAAATGAAATCAAATTAGAAAAATATTCAACTGTAATCGATATCGAAGCAAGAGTTTTAGCCGACATCGCAAGAAACCACATTATTCCTGCAGCGCTTAATTATCAAAACAGATTGATTGAGAATGTTAAAGGTTTGAAAGAGATTTTCTCTGAGAAAGAATTCAAGACTTTGGCAAAAGAACAATTGAGTTTGATTTCTGATATTTCAGGAAATGTTTCTCAAATCAAACTTGGTGTTGATTCATTATTAACAGCAAAAGAAATAGCTAAAAATACAGCTGGAAGTCAAAAGCAAGCTGAGGAATATTGCAACAAAGTAATCCCATTATTTGAGAACATTAGAGAAGCTTCTGATGCTTTGGAAATGATGGTAGATGATGAGCTTTGGCCAATGACCAAGTATAGAGAATTGTTATTTACGAGATAGACAAACTCGAAAACGTTAAAGTATCTTAACTAAAAATAAAAGCGCAAAGTCTAAATAAAGGCTTTGCGCTTTGTTTTTCTTTAACATTCCGTTTGAGACTGTTAAAATATGTTAAACCGACGGCTGCCCAGTTTGAATTGGGAGACCCTTCCAATGGTAATGGCTAAATTTGCTATGCAATCACAAAAAACCATTACAAGTCTAACAAATAATTAAATATATATGAAGAAAAGAGTTCTAGTTTATTTCTTATTTGTAGCCACATTTTTTTCACTGCAATCTTGCGTTTCCAACTATGTGGTTTCTAACAATCAAACATACAAAACTGATGCCAAATTTGCATCTTTGAATGTAAAAGCGATATCAAAAAAATCTGATAATCAAGGACAAGTTTTAGCTTCTATTGCTAACACAAACGAAGTGATCAAAAGATCAGCCATAGAAAATGCAATCATGCACAGCAACACGATAGACAACATCCTATCCGAAGCTGAAAGTTACTTAGGAACACCTTACAGGTTCGGAGGAACTTCCAGAAGCGGAATAGATTGTTCAGCATTCGTATTGTCCGTGTTTGGGGCAGCAGCTGGAATGGATCTTCCAAGAGTAGCAGCAGAGCAATCACAAGAAGGTGATTCTGTAGAAAGAACCGAATTACAAAAAGGAGATTTGGTTTTCTTCTCTCACAGAGGCAGTAGAATCTCACACGTAGGGATCGTAGAAGAAGTTACAGCAGAAGGAGAGATCAAGTTTATCCACGCAGCAACATCCAAAGGCGTAATGGTTTCATCACTGGATGACAGCTATTGGGGGCCAAAATTCAGATTCGCCAAAAGAATCGTAAGAGAGAACAGATTAAGTGTATTAAATAATTAGAGAGACTGAAAATATTCAGAAAAAACCTCAGAATTCATTTCTGAGGTTTTTTATTTTTGAGATTTAAATATTTTAGGAGCTATTTCCCGCTTGTAGTTTATGCTGAGCGAAGTCGAAGTGCTATATCTTTTTTGTCATTGCGAAGTACGGGAAGTTATCAATTGAAATATTCAACAACCGCAATGACAAAAAAGGATGCCGCTGCAATCGGGGCTATGAGTTTGGTCACTAAAATATTGGTTTGTCAATAATTGCAAAACACTTCGACTCCGCTCAGTGTGACACTTCAAATACTAATAGCTCTAACTAATTATGTCAGGCTGAGCGGAGTCGAAGCTTTTTATTGAATAATCAAATCCTCGATCTTAGATTGTATTTCCGGACTTTTCAACCTTAGAATGATAAAATATAATTCAGGAAATTGTTGTGAAATCTGATTCCAATTTTGATTCAAATCATAAATATTGTCAATTCCCTGCAAAAGACTCGCTAAAAAGTGCGCTTTTCTCTGTATCAATCCACGGAATCCATAAGCGCCCAACACCTGCAGAAAACGCATCATTTTCATCCAATTAAAAGAATCTTTCAAAGCTTTTCTTTCAGCTTCATTTTCCCAGAATGATAAATAATATTCCAGCATTTCTTCTTTGAATTCATTCGGAAAATTAGCTTTTGCCTGATAAAGAAATGAAATCACATCATACCCAGCCGGACCTTCCATTGCAGATTGATAATCAATGAAAAATACCTCATCATTCTCATCCACCAAAATATTTCTGGATTGGAAATCTCGAATCATTAATACTTTCGGCTGAAGTGTCTGAATGATTTCTGAAATTTGTTTGAATTCTTTTAGCAATGTCGATTTATGATATTCGATTTCCAAAACGTCGATCAAGAAATTTTTGAAATAATACAAATCGTGCGTGATTGGCAGATCATCATAACTTTCGTATTCGAAGCTGTTTTTGAAATCTACTTTTCCTAAAGTTTTGCTCTGCAATTCAAAAAGAGCTTTCAAACTTTTTTTGACTAAAATTTTAACACGATCAGACAATCCTTCCGCCGAAATAACTTCTGACAAAGTTTTGTCTCCAAGAAAATCCTGAACGTAAAGATTTCTTTCTTCATTAATTGACAAAACCTTTGGCGTATTGAGATTCAATTCATTGAATAAATTTGAAAAATAGAAAAAAGCTTCATTCTCACGTGCATTTTCGTTGTAAGTGACAACGTATTTTTTTCCTTCAGACGAAGCGATATAATTAATTCTTGAAGATCCACTTTGTGGAAGTGTGATAAAAGAATCGGTTTTGTTTCCTGAAAAATCTTCGAAAAATTCCTGATGTTGCTGCATAAGGCAAAGTTAATTAATATTGGAATTTGAAACATGAAAAATTGTAATTTTACCTTATGAAAGATTTTCTTCCGGTTCTGAAGATTTTATTGAGGTTCGTTATCATTTATATTGTTTTCGTTCTTCTCTATCAGTTCTATCTCAACAATTATGAGAATGATGTTGTAGATCCGTTTACGAGATGGGTTGCAAGACAAGTCGCTTTTTTACAGGGTGTTTTTGGGTTTCCAACTGTATTGTTAGATAGTCTTAAGCTCCACAGCGTGTTGTTTCAAACTGGTGGCAAGTTTACAACAAGAATGGTGGAAGGTTGTAACGTAATTTCTGTTGCTATTCTTTTCTCAGCCTTTATTTTTGCTTTTTATAAAGGTGCTAAAACGTTTTTGTTTGTTTTGGCAGGATTGGTAATACTTCATATTCTGAACGTTTCCAGAATAGCTTTGTTGAATATCATTTACATCAAATATCCTCAATACGAGAAAATTGGACACGATTATCTTTTTCCGGCAATTATTTATGGAGGTGTGATCGTTCTTTGGTTGGTTTGGATTCAATTCTTTGCGCTTAAAAAGAAAGAGAATGCTTAGTCAGTTTTGAGTTAGAAAGAATTACAACTTAGAATAAAATATAAAAGACGAAATTATAATGATTTCGTCTTTTGTTTTATTTAACAAAAATTAGTTTTATTTAAGAAAAAATAAAGGATGAGTGTTTTTTTATTTTGTAATTTTGTGGTCTAACACACACATAGACAATGAAAAATAAATTTATTCCCATTTCAAGGAATTTCCATGTTCCGTTTTTGAATCATTCTGAATCAAAAATTCCACGATTCATTTTTTAAAAATTATCCTTTTTATCAAATATTGATGTTGTGATTATTGCCTTTTGAAAGGTATAATAATCACTTACTACTTTTTTATCAACGACTAAATTTTTGTAAAAATGATTGTTTTTTATATCAATTTTGCAATGTCTAAATAATACTGAATATGCTTAGGTATTTTTGGGTTTTATTAGGCATCCTAGGATTAATAGGGATTCGGGTATTAGAAGATGTGGTTTTTTATGATCCTTTTCTAATGTTTTTCAAATCTGCAGATCACAGTGCTGTTTTACCAAACTTTCATTGGGGGAAGTTGGTATTCTCTTACCTTCTTCGGTTTGGGCTCAATACTTTTTTCTCTATTTTAATCATTCATTTTCTATTTCTGAATAAAGAATGGACAAAGCAGGCTTTTGTATTAATTACATTGATCTTTGTGATTGTTTTTCCGATTTATCTTTTGTGTGTTTATGACAAATTTGAATTCGGGTATTTATTTTCTTTTTACATCAGGCGGTTTGTGATTCAGCCATTACCACTTTTACTTATTGTTCCGATTTTCTATTACAGGAAGAAAATCGCGCAATTGACTTAATTCTCAATCGTGTGTTTATCCGGCTGAGAAATATTTTCGCCGTTCCATTCTACTTTTTTTACAAAATCAAACTGGCGAACAGGACAATTATCAATTTGACAGATAGCACAAGACGTAGGTTTACAATCGTCCATATGAAAATTAAATTCGACAGATCTGTCTGTGTTTTCAGCTATCTTTTTGATCATTTCTTCCATTTCATTATGCGCAGCTCTCAGTTCAAAATACCAAGGCAAGGTAATGTGTGCATCTATATGAAGGCGGCTTCCGAATTGCTGGATCTTCATATTGTGAACATCGATCCATTCCGGTTTTCTGTTTTCGTTTAGGAATTCCGCTAATCTTCCCAACATTGCGGGATCAGCTTCATCCATAATTCCGCTAAGCGATTGTCGAATGATCTTGTAACCGATTGTAATAATGTAAATTCCTAATCCCAAAGCTACAACAGAATCTATCCAGATCAGTTTTGTAAAATAAACCAAAACCAAACTGGCAACCACACCTAATGTAGAAAATGTGTCGGATTGAAGATGTTTACCAGAAGATATTAGTACAATAGAATTTTCTGCTTTTCCTTTTTGGATTGAAATGTATCCCAAAACATAATTCGCAATGGCTGTTGCTGCGATGATCCAGATTCCCCAATCGAGTTTATTTAGAATTTTATTTGTCAGCAAGCTATTCGTGCCTTCATAGATAATCATTACTCCCGCAATCGTGATCAAAGAACCTTCTATGGCTGAAGTTACAAACTCTACTTTGCCGTGACCATAAGGATGATTCTCGTCTCGAGGTTTCCCACCAAGATACAAGGCATAAAGTCCCATAAAAGCACTGATTACATTCACGATGCTTTCCATCGCATCTGAGAAAACCGAATCTGAGTTCGTGAGTTTCCAAGCGACTATCTTACCGATAAAAAGGATGATACCAACAGCAGCAATCCATTTCTGAAATGCGATATTGGAATTTTGTTCTTTGCTATTTTCCATTGCTAAAAAAAGAATCTTCGAGGTTTTCGAAGATTCTTTGATTTTTGTTAGTTTAAACTAAGTTGTTTGCTACCAGATATTCTGCAATCTGAACTGCATTTGTAGCAGCACCCTTTCGCAGATTGTCCGCCACAATCCAGAGGTTGAGCGTTTTCGGTTGAGAGAGATCTCGTCTGATTCTTCCTACAAAAACATCATCTTTCCCTTCGGAATATAATGGCATTGGATAAACATTGTTTTTTACATCATCTTGAAGTGTAACGCCTGGAGTTTCGGAAAGAATTTTTCTAACTTCATCCAGATCAAATTCATTTTCGAACTCGATGTTCACGCTTTCAGAATGTCCACCTTGTACGGGAACTCTTACGGCTGTTGCTGTCAAATTGAAAGTGTCATCGCCCATAATTTTCTTAGGCTCTTTCATCAATTTGATTTCTTCTTTAGTATAATCGTCATCAGAGAAAACATCACAATGTGGCAATGCATTTTTGAAAATCTGATAAGGATAAACTTTCTCCGGACTTTCTCCTTTGATCTCAGAATTTAATTGATCAACAGCTGCTTTACCAGTTCCAGTTACGGATTGGTAAGTAGAAACCACGACTCTTTTAATATCATATTTTTGATTAAGAGGATGAAGAACCATTACCAATTGGATTGTAGAACAATTTGGATTGGCGATGATCTTGTCTTCCTTGGTCAAAACATTGGCGTTGATTTCCGGAACTACCAATTTCTTAGTCGGATCCATTCTCCAAGCGGAAGAATTGTCGATGACAACTGTTCCAACCTCAGCGAACTTTGGTGCAAATTCCAATGAAGTATTACCACCCGCAGAAAAAACTGCAATCTCGGGTTTGGCTGCAATAGCGTCGTCCATGCTAACGATAGTGAATTCCTTGTCCTTATACTTTATCTTATTGCCAACAGATCTCTCTGATGCTACGGGAATTAACTCGGTAATTGGAAGATTTCTCTCCTCCAAAACTCTCAGCATAACTTGTCCAACCATTCCGGTTGCGCCTACTACAGCTACTTTCATTGTTTTAAATTAATTAAAATTGTTAAATAAATATTTATCCGAAAACTCTTGCCCAAGGGAATGCAAATACGAATAAGGCAATTGCAACCAATCCTAATGACATAATAGGAATTGTAAGTTTTTCGATTGTTTTGAATTTTCTATTGATGATGGTCATTAATACCGCTGCGATTAACATAGAGAATGGGTGTTCTACATAAGTGAATCTTAAATCAGCGTTTTTCATCACTGCGCCCATATCCAAACCTTTTGTAATGTTGGTAATCAACATAATGATTCCAATTAAGAATTGAACGTGAAAGAAGATCATTGTAAATAATGTAACTTTTTTCAAAGCTTTTGAAATATTGCCGCTGTAACCGAACATCGTTACGAGCAGAAGAATTAAAAATGCAGCAACCAACGCCAGTTCCAGATAAGCGAAACCTTTGTGTGCGTGCAAAAGAATGTTGTAAACTTCCATATTCAGATTTTAGAATGACAAAGATAAAAAAATCCCGACAGATAGCCGGGATTTGAGTTATAATTAAATATTAGGTTAATATTTAGAATTTATAAGAGATAGAAGCTGCCCAAGTTCTTCCGAATCCGAAGAAAACAGTGTTGCTTGTATCAAGACCTTTGTAGAAATTTAAAGGATTGTTGATGTAAGCATTATATTTTTGTTCAGCTGTTGTTGTAACACCTCCAGTTGTAGTGGTACTGAAATCTGCTAATTCTTTTACGTGAGTAGAAGACTTACCATCTGAGATATACGTTGTATCAAGCAAGTTGTAAACGTTTCCTGTTAAAACAATTTTATGTCCGTTCTTAAGATTAATACCGTAAGATATACCAGCATCGAACAAGTTATAGCTTGGATATTCTAACGCTCCTTTCTTGCCATTATTACTAATAGTCCCATCAGCTTTAGTAATTGCAATATCACTGAAATTGATTAAGCCGTAATAATTTTCATAGTAGTTCCAGTTTCCAAAAACACTAAGTTGTTTTAAAGGTTTAACCGTAAATCCTAAAGCAGTGGTTGTTTGTGCAGCATCAGAAACTTTTACTTTATCTAAAGCAAAAACCACATCAGTTTTGCCATTTAATGAAATTGGCGTTCCGTTCTCATCATATAGGTTTCCGTTCGCATTTCCTTTGTACTTCCAGTCACCTACAGAAATCATTGCGTTGAAAGACAAATATTCTGTAGCTTTTACTGTACCTTCAAATTCTACCCCCATATGGATTTCGTGGATACCAGTTAAATTAGCATAAGGTCTGTTGTAGTTTCCACCTGCAGGATTTGGAACAGTAAGACCTGTAAATCTATTATATCTGTCTTTCCAAGAAGTGTAATACAAGTTAACGTTGGCGTTGAAAATACCACTTCTGAAACCATAACCTAATTCAGCTGATGAGATTTTTTCGTTTGTAAGTAATGGATTTACAATTTGCTGATTACCAGTTGCTCTTCCGTCGTTTGTATTTACCAAAGGGTCGTTACCAGTAGCTGTTGCTAGAGGTGAGTTATAAACAGAGTTGAATAACGGTTGCTTTTCGTAATATCCTACGTTTGCAAACACATTGTGCTGCTCATTAATATTATAGTTTAAACCAGCTTTTGCATTAAATCCGAAAAGAAATTTGGTGCTTGTTTCTTGATTTACTTTTTGCCCTTTCTGAACAGATTGTGTAAGAAGAGTAGTTGTTCCATCAGGATTTGTAATGGTATGGTCATAATCAACCAACCAATTATCTATTCTTTTGTATCCTTGTTCAGAAGCTGAACCTTGAATAAATGCAGATATTTTTTCATTAGAATATTCTAACTGACCGAAAACACCACCCCAAAGAACTTGTCCGTCATAGTTTCTGTAAACAATTTGGTCTTTGTTCTTAACTGCAGCTGCAAATGGATTTGCAGAAGGTGTTGGATTCTGTATTTGGGTAACATCATAACCACCAGGGATATTCATGTTGTCTTTTTCAATATATTTTGTGTTACCCCAAAGATCTGTAAGTACACCTGGGTGGTAACCATAGTAATATCTTAAATCTACTCCAGCAGAGAAATTCCAGTTGTTGTTTATTTTATGTTGGAAATTAGATAATAATCCGTACCAGTCATGAGAGTTGATACTTGCTCTTCTTACAAGACCGTTGGTTCTTGTTGCTACCCCAGGTGTTTTGTTTGCTACGCCAAATCCTGCTACAGTTGCACCTTGATTCCAAGCGGCAATATCATCAAACTTAATCAGTCCATCAGTTGTTTTTGGTAAAGCATTAATTCCAACACCATTGATTGAACCTATAACCCCGGTTCCACCACCTCTACCCCAAGATGCGTATCCTACTGTTGATAATTTTGAACTTTCAGAAATTTTCCAATCCCAGTTGATAGATGCTACAGGCTTACTATAGAAGTTGATTGATTGAGACATTTCTTGTCCATTCATATAACCCCAGTTGGAATTATACCTTCTGTTCGGTTCGTCTACGCCGTTGCCATATTTAACAAAGTTAGCAATAGAACTTTGGAAGTTTTGATTATGCCATTGTGGAGCTCCAGTTAATGTAAACTGAAAATCATGACTTCCTTTTTGGTAACCCAATGCAAAGTAATAATTATATGCTTCGAAATCTGATCCGTCAATATAAGTTGATCCAGCAGTTCTGCTCATTAAGAATGAAGTTGACCACCCTTTTTCAGATTTTCCAGTGTTGTAAGAAAATAAAGTTTTAAGATACCCGTCGTTACCTAAACCGACAGTTACATTTCCTTCTCTTTTTTTGTCAGCAGCTCTTGTTATAATATTAACAGTTCCACCAACAGAAGCAATTGCCAATTTAGAAGATCCTAAACCTCTTTGAATCTGCATTGCAGAAGTTACGTCAGAAAGTCCTAACCAGTTACTCCAATATACAGCTCCATCTTCCATTCCATTTACAGGAACCCCATTGATCATTACAGCAGTATTATTGGTGTCGAAACCACGAATATTCATACGTCCGTCTCCGAAACCACCGCCGCCTTTGGCAGCATAGATTGAAGGTGTACTTTTCAAAATTTCAGGAAATTCCTGATTTCCAAGTCTTTCTACGATTTGTGCTTCTTTGATTGTAGAAACAGCAACAGGCGTTTTTCTGTCTTTTGCAAGATCGGCAACCCCAGCTATTACGACCTGTTCAATATCGTTTGTTTTTGCAAGTGTATCTTGAGTAGATTGAGCGAAGTAAAAACTTGCCGTACTCATCGTCAGCATCAAGACAAATACTGGTTTTTTCGATAACATTTTCATTTTTTTAAGATTTATGTCGCAAAAGTCTTAAAAAAATCAATAGGTTCTGTTAATAGAGTGTTAATTTTTTAATGCCTTGAGGCTCAGGTCTATATTGCTTGAAGAGTGGGTTAAAGCGCCCGCAGAGATAAAATCTACACCAGTTTTCGCCACCGAATTTAACACATCACGTGTAATTCCACCCGAGGCTTCGGTTTCTGTCTTGCCATTTACGATTTTTACCGCTTCGGTCATCATTTCAACCGCCATATTATCAAACATAATCCTGTCTGCACCCGATTTTACAGCTTCTTTTACTTCTTCGAGGTTTCTGGTTTCGACTTCTATCTTAAGTTTCAGCTTATTTTTTTTAACGTAATCTTTTGCCATTTTCACAGCATTGGTGATGCTTCCGTTGTAATCGACGTGATTATCTTTCAGCATGATCATATCGTACAATCCATATCTGTGGTTGGTTCCGCCACCGATTGCAACAGCCCACTTTTCACAAACCCGGAAATTCGGCGTGGTCTTTCTGGTGTCGAGAAGTTTTGTTTTTGTACCAATCAATCGGGAATCCCAATCGTGTGTCATCGTCGCGATGCCACTCATTCTTTGCATACAATTCAAAACCAAACGTTCGGTTGATAAAATTGACCTTGCTTTTCCGGTAACAATGAAAGCAATATCGCCTTTCTTCGCAGATTCTCCATCTTTGATGAAAACCTCGACTTTCAAATTCTTATCAAAGTTCTTGAAAATGATTTCCGCCAATTCCACTCCAGCAAGGATGCAGTTTTCTTTTACAATAAGTTGCGCTTTCTGCTCCAAGTCTTTCGGAATGGTGGAAAGTGTAGAGTGGTCACCGTTTTGGATGTCTTCTTCTAAAGCTGTCCTGATGAATTCTTTTAAAACTTTATCGGTCGCGTATGCAGGTCTTTTCATTTTGTGTTGATGTTTTTATTAAGTTCATTTTCAATTTCTTCGATGCTTGGCAGGGAAGATTTAAAGTTATCTGGTAAGATTTTTCTTAATTCGTAGGAAGAGATTCCCAAAGGTTTGTGCAAATCGGTCAAAGAATATTCTGCAATGATGTCATCTTTGGTTTTACAAATAATCAATCCAACCGTCGCATTATCATTTTCGTCACGCAATTGCTTATCGACAGAAGTTACATAAAAATTGAGTTTCCCTGCGTGTTCTGGCTCGAACTCTCCTGATTTCAATTCAATGACAACGTATCTTTTTAATTTAATATGATAGAAAAGTAAATCTAAGAAAAAACTTTGGTTCCCGACTTTCATTTCCACCTGCTTGCCAACGAATGCGAAACCATTTCCAAGTTCAATCAGAAATTTCTGAATATTATCAATCAAAGCATTTTCCAGTTCCCGCTCTTTGAAGTTTTCACTTATATTAAGGAAATCAAAAATATAAGGGTCTTTCAAAGTTTGCTTTACTAGTTCGCTGTCGTAGTCAGGCAAGGTCTTAGAAAAATTGGTAATTGCTTTCCCTTGAGATTGATATAGGTTTGCCGAAATCATATTCAACAAAACAGCTCTGCTCCAGCCATTTTCTATAGTTTTATTAATGTAAAATATAGCTTCTTTTACATTTTTACATTTTGTGAAAATCTGAATATGATGTCCCCAAGGAATTAAAAAAAGTTTCTGAGGGAATTCGCCAACAAATTGTTGACGATTTGGTTTTTTTTCGTTTTCGAATTCTTCAGCAACTTGCTGGAGAATTGAGTTGTCATCACTTTTGAAATCGTTAACAAGTTGTTGCCGATTTGTAATTTCTTGATTATAAAATAAGTAGAACCTTTCGAAAAGTTTAATGTTGCTCTCGGAAAAACCTTTAATCTCAGGAAATTCATTTCTTAAATCATTGCTCAACTGCTTGAAAAATCCCGAACCATAAGTATTCTCAAAACTCCTTTCAGAAATTTCCTTTCCCAAATCCCAATACATCTCTATCAAAGCAGAATTCACCTGAATGGCCGCTTTGATTTGACTCTGCTGGATTCTCTGTTTCAAATCTGAAATCCACTGGAAGTATTGTTCATTGTTCTGTTTAAGCATATTTCAATTACTCATTAATCAAAAGCGGTTTCGTAGCCAAATCCTTATTATAAAACGCCCCTTTATTCTCTTTCATCTCCAAAGATTGCTTGATAATCAAATAAGAAATATTCACAAGATTCCTCAATTCCGAAAGTTGTGGCGAAAGGATGGAGTAATTATAAAGTTCCGTCACAGCTTCGTAGATTTCGCGTTGTTTTTTCTTGGCCAATTCCAATCTGGCATTGCTTCTCACAATGGCAACCAAATCGCTCATCATTTCCTGAAGTTGCTTTCTGAGGTAAGTCACGAGAACCATTTCGTCCATCATTTTCATTCCCTCTTCATTCCATTCCGGAACAGCTTTCAGGTCATCGAAGTTGAAATCATTTTCCTTCAAAAGTTCTACCGTTTTCATAGCCGCGTTATGACCAAAAACCAAACCTTCCAGTAAAGAATTCGAAGCTAAACGATTTGCGCCGTGAAGTCCGGAATTGGTGCATTCTCCAACCGCAAAGAGATTTTTGATGGATGATTGTCCGTTTTTATCCGTATCGATTCCGCCCATTAAGTAATGACAAGCCGGAACTACAGGAATCAATTCCTTCATTGGGTCGATGCCTTCATCCATACATTTTTTGTAAATATTCGGGAAGTGGTGGATGAATTTTTCCTTGTCCATCTCTCGGCAATCTAATCCAACGTAATCGTCTCCGCTGATTTTCAATTCATTATCGATTCCTCTTGCAACAATGTCACGGGAAGCTAATTCCTCGCGTTCATCATATTTCTGCATAAAAGGTTTGCCAGATTTTGTTCTCAATTTTGCACCGTCACCACGAACCGCTTCGGAAATTAGAAACAACATTCCATCCCTTTTAGAATACATTGCCGTTGGATGAAATTGGTAATACTGCATATTGGAAACTTTTCCCTGAGCTCTGTGAACAAAGGCGATTCCGTCTCCGGTTGCGATGATTGGATTCGTCGTATTTTTATAAACGTGACCTGCGCCTCCGGTTGCAACCAAAGTAATTTTCGCAGTGATTTTTTTTATTTTTTTATTTTGCTCATCAAGAATGTAAGCGCCATAAGCATTGATGTTTCCTTTGTCTAATTCTTTCCCAGGAACGTGGTGTTGGGTAATAAGATCGATGACATAATGATGAGGAAGCATTTCTATATTGGGAGAATTTCGAATTGTCTCTAGAAGTGCTCTTTCAATTTCGAAACCAGTGATGTCTTTGTGATGCACGATTCGGTTTTCCGTATGTCCACCTTCTCTTCCAAGCGAATATTGACCTTTCTCTTGGTCAAATTTCGCACCCCATTCAACAATTTCATTGAAACGGTAAGGAGCTTCTTCTACCACGATTTTCACAATCTCCGGGTCATTGATGTAATCTCCGGCTCGCAGCGTATCGTCTATATGTTTTTGAAAATTATCTTTGGAAAAATCTGTGACAACGGCCAACCCGCCTTGCGCATATTTTGTATTGCTCTCATCCTCATTACCTTTTGTTACGATGATGATTTTGGTGTCTGGCAATTGTTCGGAGATTTTGATGGCGTAAGAAAGGCCTGAGATTCCGGAACCGATTACGAGAACGTCTGTTTTTATCATTTTAATTTTTGAAAAGTGAGATTTAATAAAGATTTTAGGACTTAAATTTTGTTCGATAAAACTTTGTTTAAGCTATTTCTTTCTATTTTACCATTTTTTATTGACAATACACAATCAGCTTTCTCAATATTCTTTTTTTCAAAAAAATTGTCAGATAACATCCGTTTTCTATTTTTTGTATTAGAATAAAGATTTTTTAACTCATAAAGATTTAGATTGACCCAATTTGCTAAGACCAATCCATCTTTTTCAATGAAATCCATTTGATTTTTCGTGAAAAAGTCGTTTAAATTTTCGGTTCTCATATTGTTGTCATCGCCGTGACATCTTTGAATTTTTTCTAAATAAATTTCATTATTAATAATTCTCCAAATTGCCTGGTATCCCCTCCAACAACTGGTGTTGGGAGCTGTTTGTCTTGTGTAATTGAATGGTCGAAAATTTAAATTTAAAGATTCAAGTGGGAAATTGCTCATTTCACGCAATTCCAAAGTATCATTTTCAATAATCAGTAAGTCTGGAGTCTGGACAGTTGCTAATATTTTGTTTGAGGAGATAAATAAAATAAAAACCAAAACTAAACTTTTCATTGGCATATTGCGTGGATATTAATTGAATAATTAATTAAAATTACAGAAATTTGATGAACTTATCCGCAGGTTTTCTCACTTTTTTGAAATTCTGAAAATTATCATCTTCCGCACGATAGCCTAAGGCGAGAACAACAGCGATTTTTTCATTTTCTTTATCAATTTTCAAAACGTCTTCCAAGATTTCAGATTTGAAACCTTCCATCGGACAAGTATCAATGTTTTCCTGTGCAGCTGCCATTATCAAAGAACCCAGAACAATGTAACTCTGCTTTTCCGACCAGCTTTCCAATTCTTTCTGAGTCTGAGTTTCCAAAAGCATATTGATATTATTTCGAAAAGCCGAAAGTTGTTCTAGTGTCACGCCTCGTTCATTAATAATATGACTGAAATAATTATCGACATATTCCTTATTAATATTGGTCTTCGAAACCAAAGCAATCAAATGGGAGCAAGTAGAAATCTGTGATGGATTGTAAAATGCCGGAATCAATTTTTGAATCGTCTCATCATTCTCAACCACCAAAAGATGATAAGGTTGAAGTCCTAACGAGCTGACAGACAATCGCCCAGCTTCTAAAATAGAAGTCAATTTTGCGGACGGAATCTTGTTTCCGTCAAATTTTTTTACAGAATATCGCCAGTTAAGTGCGTCCAAGTAATTCATATAACAAATATAAGGATTTGATTTTTGGGTTTAGAATGATTTTAAATAATGAACAATTTTAACACCATTTTTTTAAACCACTCAAAGAAAAGCCTTTATGATAAAGGATTTCTTAATATTTCTATTTAATCGATTTTAAATCAAATCATTAGCCAAGAATGCCCTGAAACTAAAAAGTTATAAACATTAAGTACAATTGTGGGCAAAAGTGGTAAAATGTGGTAGAAATTTATATAAATTTGCTCCAAATGAAAAACTTCATTGGAACATACGAGTGTAAAATTGATGACAAAGGACGCATCAAACTGCCTGCTTCGCTTACGAAGCAGATGGAACACTTTGCAGATGAGTCATTTATCGTCAAGCGTTCGGTGTTTCAAAAATGTCTGGAAGTTTACCCGATGGAACCTTGGGACAGATTGATGGCAAAGATAAATGCACTCAATCGATTCGTCAAGAAAAATGCGGATTTCATCAGAATGTTTACCGCTGGTGTGAAAACCGTGGAGATGGACAACGTTGGTCGTCTGCAAATCAGCAAAGATTTGACGCAGTATGCCAACCTCAACAAGGAAATCGTCATCACAAGTGCCGGCGAACTCTTTGAGATTTGGGACAAAGAATCTTACGAACAGGTCATCGCAGTCAGTGAAATTGATTTTGCAAACCTCGCAGAAGACGTAATGGGAAATCTGGACGAAATTAATAATCAAAATTTGTAAAAAGTATTAATGTAAAATGTATTCACGAATCCGAATCATTAATACGTAAATACTTTTGACATTAATACAAAAAACCTAAAATATGTATCATAATCCAGTCTTGCTGAAACAAAGTGTAGATGGTCTGGTAACCAATCCGGACGGCATCTACGTGGACTGCACTTTCGGTGGTGGCGGACATTCCCGTGAGATTCTCAGCCGACTTTCGGACAAGGGGAAATTGTACGCTTTTGACCAAGATTTGGATGCTTTAAAGAATACGATTGACGACCCGAGATTTACTTTGATTAATCAGAATTTCAGGTTTTTGGAGAACTCGTTGTTGGCTTACGGTGTGACTGGCGTTGATGGTATTTTGGCGGATTTAGGTGTTTCTTCCCATCAGTTTGATGAGGCGGAGCGTGGATTTTCTATCAGAAGCAATGCGCCTCTGGATATGAGAATGAATGTGATGCAAGGTCTTGATGCCAAAAAAATCATAAATGAATATGAAGAGGAAGATTTGGCGAATGTGTTATACAATTACGGTGAATTAAGAGAATCCAGAAAGTTGGCCAGAGAAATCGTTCATCACAGAAAGACAAAAAAAATCAATACGACGGATGAATTGAAATCACTTTTCAGTTACATCCCAGCCTTCAAACAGAACAAATTCTTCGCTCAGATTTTTCAGGCAATCAGAATCGAAGTGAATCAAGAGTTGGAAGTTTTGAAGGAATTATTGGTTCAGTCTTACAAAGTTTTGAAACCGGAAGGCAGATTGGTAATGATTTCTTACCATTCTTTGGAAGACAGATTGGTAAAACGTTTCCTGAAAAATGGAATGTTCGAAGGTGAGCCGCCACGTGATATTTATGGGAATTACAAGAAAACTTTTGAATTGTTAAAGACAAAAGCAATCATCCCAGACGATAAAGAAATAGAAGAAAACTCACGCGCAAGAAGCGCAAAAATGAGAATAGGAACAAAGTTATAATTAATTAGAATTGGCAAAATTAACTCAAAACAAACAGAAGAGACTCACTTTTATGGACATCATAAAAGGGAATTTTCTTAACCGTGATGAGGTAAAAGCGCATTACAAATATTTCCTGTTCATTTTCGGATTGTTGATGGTGATGATTTACAGCAACCATTTGGTAAACACGAAAATTGAGCACGTCAACAAATTAAAAGAAGAAACGGAAGAATACAAGTCGAGAAATGCTTATGCGCAAAGCAGACTGATAAAAATTAGAATGGAATCCGAACTGGGAAAAGAAATGGTTCAGGATTCTTTGGTGAGTTTGGAAAGCCACCCGATGAAATTATTGATAAAAGCGGACAACACAGATGATAAAGCAACCAGATAACAATTACGAAAAAAAACGTTCCAATGCACTGAAGTGGGGCTACCTTTTTGTTTTGGGAGCTTTCATTTTGTTTGTCATTTTTTTGGGGAGAATTTTGGTTCTTCAGAATACGAATGTTCAGGAATTTGAAGATAATTATATCAGTAAAAACTACCGTGAAGCTACTTTGAAAGCGGCTCGTGGGAATCTCTACGCTTCGGATGGTTCCATCTTGGCGACGACGGTGATGCGTTACGACGTTTATCTCGATTTCAAATCGATGAGAGACACCATTTATTCCAATAATATTGGAGCATTGACGGATTCGCTCAGCAAAATGTTCGATAAACCGAGAAGTTATTTCAGAGCAAAATTGGATGCTCAGAACAAGAAGAATAATCAATATTATCTGCTTGCGAAAGGTCTTGACTTCGATGAATACGACAGAATCAGAAACTTTCCGATTTTCATCAAAGGAAAAAATAAAGGCGGTTTCATCGTAGAAAGAAATTTCCACAGAGAATTGGCAACTGTTCAAATCGGAGCAGGAACAATTGGAGCTGATAATGGCGAATCCAAATCCGGATTGGAAGGCGCTTTCAGTAAATTTTTGACTGGAATTGACGGAAAACGTTTGGAACAAAGAATCAACTCATCTCAATGGAAACCAATCGATTACTGGAAAGTTCAGGAGCCTGTTGATGGTCAGGATGTTTACACGACTTTGGATTTGAGAATTCAGGATATTGCGCATTCGGCTTTGGAAAATCAATTAATAAAATTCGATGCAGACCACGGAAGTGTTGTGGTAATGGAAGTTGAGACAGGAAAGGTAAAAGCGATGGTCAACCTCAGAAGAACCGAGCCAGGAATCTATGTTGATGCCTACAATTATACTGTAAAAGATGCTCAGGAACCAGGTTCAACGTTCAAAACGGTTTCGCTTTTAGCAGCAATGGACGATGGTTTCATTGATGAAAATACAAAAGTGAACATCGGAAACGGAATATGGACTTACGCAGGTCAAAAAATCACAGATGGTCACGGTGGCGGAACTTATGATGTAAGTGATGTTTTAGCAAAATCCAGCAACGTTGGTGCGGCTAAATTAATTACTGAACATTATGCGGACAAGCCACAGGTTTTTATAGACCATCTTAAACGTTGGAAAATGTTCGATAAAATGCAAATCGAATTACCAGGAATTGCAAAACCATCCATCCAAACGCCGCAAAGCAAACGTTGGAACAAAGCAACTTTGGCTTCTTTAGGTTATGGCTATTCATCAAGTTTTCCGTTGTTGCAAATGGTGACTTTTTATAACGGAATTGCCAACAAAGGCAAAATGGTAAAACCTCTTTTCATTGATAAAATAATGAAGGAAGGAAATGTTTTGTATCAAGCAAAACCTGAAGTGATGGTACAAAAAATGGCATCCGACAAAGCTATACAAATGATGACAAGTGCTTTGACAAAAGCAGTAGAAAAAGGAACGGCGAAAAGTATTTATACACCAAATCTGAAAATTGCAGGAAAAACGGGAACAGCTAGAATCTTATATTGGTTGCCTGGACCAATGAGATATCAGGCTTCTTTTGCAGGTTTTTATCCGTCAGACAATCCTAAATATACCTGTTTTGTAGTTGTGAATCAACCGGATACATCGAAAGGGTTTTATGGAGGAACGGTTTCTGCGCCGGTTTTCAAAGAGATTGCAGGAAAGACATTTTTGAAAACACCTTTGAATGTTGAAAAACAATTATTGGTTGAACATAAAGTTGACCTCAGCAAAATGACTGAACCTAATGTAAAGGTGAATGTGACAAGGGATTCGATGCCAAAATTGGTTGGATTGATTGGGAAAAATGTGATTCCACAATTGGAGAATTTAGGTTACAGAGTAGATTATAAAGGTGTTGGAAAAATCACAGGACAGTTTCCTGCAGAAGGCGCAACCATCGGAAAAAACCAAAAGATTTATTTGAATCTTCAAAACTAAAAATTAAAGCGAAAGCTTATTTATATATGATTTTAAAAGACTTATTACAAAGAATCCAGATTTTGGAAACAATCTCCACTCGAGCACTGAGCGAAGTTGAAGTGTCGGAATTGGTTTTCGACAGCAGAAAAGTTGTTGAAGATTCTTTGTATGTGGCGTTGAAAGGAACAGTTTCCGACGGACATTCTTACATCAATCAAAGCATCGAAAAAGGTGCGAAAGTGATTGTGTGTGAAGAATTGCCTTCAGACATTAATGATAATATTACTTACATTAAAGTTGAAGATTCTTCAAAAGCTTTAGGACATTTGGCTTCCAACTTTTACGGAAATCCTTCTGAAAAATTAAAATTAATCGGTGTTACCGGAACCAACGGAAAAACGACGGTGACAACTTTGTTGTTCGATATTTTCAAAACTTTGGGTTATCAATCCGCTTTGATTTCGACAGTTGAATATAGAATCGGAGACGAAATTATCCCTTCGACTCATACAACGCCGGATGTCATTAGATTAAATCAAATGTTGGCAAAAGCGGTAGAAATCGGTTGTGAATATGCTTTTATGGAAGTTAGTTCTCACGGGATTTCTCAAGATAGAATTGAAGGTTTACACTTCAAAATCGCAGGTTTTACGAATATCACGCATGACCATTTGGATTATCATAAAACGTTTCAGAATTACATCTACGCAAAGAAAAGATTCTTTGATGAGCTGGAAGATTCTGCAATTGCCATCACAAATGCTGATGACAAAAACGGTTCGGTAATGCTTCAAAATACCAAAGCGAAAAAGAAAACTTTCGCTTTGAAAACAATGGCAGATTTCCACGGAAAAGTGCTGGAAGTAGACTTCAACGGAATGTTATTGAATTTCAACAACAAAGAATTCTGGACAACATTGACAGGGAAATTCAACGCTTCAAATCTACTTTTAGCGTATGGAATTGCCTTAGAATTAGGAATGAATGAAAATGAGGTTTTACAGGCGATTTCGGTTCTTCAGCGCGTGAATGGACGTTTCGAAACGATAAAATCCAACGGCGGAATTTTCTTCGTGGTTGATTATTCTCACACGCCAGATGCATTGGAAAACGTATTGGACAGCATCAATGAAATCAGAACGAAAAACGAAAGACTGATTTGTGTTTTCGGTTGCGGAGGCGACAGAGACAAAACAAAACGTCCGGAAATGGGTGACATTGCGACCAAAAAATCGACTTTGGCAATCATCACGTCAGACAATCCAAGAACGGAAGACCCTGCACAAATTATCAAAGAAATTGAAGCAGGAATTCAACCACAAAATTTCAGCAAATACACTTCGATTCCTGATAGAAGAGAAGCGATAAAAATGGCCATCAAATTTGCTGAACCAAAAGATATCGTCGTAGTTGCAGGAAAAGGTCACGAAACGTATCAGGAAATCAACGGTGTGAAACATCATTTTGATGATAAAGAAACTATTAGAGAACTATTACAATTAATGGGAAAATAATGTGAATTAATGATTTAAAGATGAAAAAGTCAATAAAAGTTATACTTGGAATTATCTCAGTTCTAGTTGTTGGATTTTTCATCAAATTCATTTTCACAAATGAGTTTAAAAGAACAATAACAATTCTGGATTGCGAAGGAGTTTATTATAAAAAACTCGTTGAAAAATCAAAACCAGGATTTATAGATTTTTCAGAAACAAATGCTAAAATGGATATTGCGAATTGTCTCTGTGAAAAATATAATAAAAACAAAAGTGAAAACTATAAAACGGAAGTTTTGAATATTTATAAAATGAAAGGATGGAGATGGGAAAAATATGAAACACCTAAAGTCAATATTGATATCATCTGTAAATACAGAAAAGAAGTTTTTGCAAAAAGCTATAATTTATAATAGAAAACCTTCACCATAACTATAAACTAAGAACGAATGCTATATTATCTATACGAATATTTAACCGCTCACGGAATCCACGTTCCGGGAATGAACTTGTTCAAATACATTTCGTTCCGCGCGGCGATGGCAGTTTTGTTTTCGCTGATTATTGCGATGGCTTATGGAAAAAGAATCATCAATTTCCTGAGAAGAAGACAAATGGGAGAATTGGTGAGAGACCTTGGTCTGGAAGGGCAAAAGCAGAAAGAAGGAACGCCTACAATGGGAGGTTTGATTATCATTTTGGCAACCATCATTCCGGTTTTGTTGTTTACCAGAATTACCAACGTTTACATCGTTCTTCTGATTATTTCGGTTTTGTGGATGGGTGCAATTGGTTTCTTGGATGATTATCTCAAAAAAGTTAAGAAAAATAAAGACGGATTAAGTGGAAAATTCAAAGTGATTGGGCAAGTTGGTTTAGGCTTAATTGTCGGAGTTACAATGTATTTCCATCCCGATATCGAGGTTAAGAGAAAGTACGCAGACTCGAATGTTGTCAATAGAAATAATGTGGAACAGAACTTTATGGATGAGGAAAAAATTCCTGTTTCTACTGTTCCTTTTACAAAAAACAATGAGTTCGATTACAGTGGAATTTTGTTTTGGATGGATGATGCAAAAGCGCACGAATGGGCTTGGATTGTTTTCATTCCGATTGTGATTTTCATTGTAACAGCAGTTTCAAACGGAGCCAACATTACAGACGGAATTGATGGTTTAGCAGCTGGAACCAGCGTTGTGATTTTACTGACTTTGGCGTTTTTTGCATACGTCTCCGGAAATATCATTTTCGCTGATTATCTGAATATTATGTTCCTTCCACATATGGGAGAAACCACCATTTTTGCCCTCGCTTTAGTAGGAGCTGTGATTGGATTTTTCTGGTATAATACTTATCCAGCGCAGGTTTTTATGGGAGATACAGGAAGTTTGATGTTGGGCGGTGTGATTGCAGTTTTAGCGATTATCCTTAGAAAGGAATTATTGATTCCAGTTTTATGTGGGGTTTTCCTGATAGAACTATTATCCGTGATTCTGCAGGTTTGGGTTTTCAAATACAGAAAAAGAAAACACGGGTTGGAATATGCCCAAAACAATAGATTATTCAAAATGTCACCGTTACATCACCATTATCAGAAAGAAGGTTTCCACGAAAGCAAAATCGTAAACCGAATGGTAATTTTGGGTGTAATGCTTGCGATTATTTGTCTAATCACTTTAAAAACTAGATAAAAACTAATAACCACAGATGAGAGTAGTAATACTTGGAGGAGGCGAAAGCGGCGTTGGTGCTGCGTATCTGGCAAAAGCCAAAGGCTTTGATGTCTTTCTTTCGGATATGGGAACTATCCGTGAGAATTACAAAAAAGAATTGGATGAGCTTGGGGTTGACTATGAAGACGGAACACATTCCGAAGAAAAAATTCTGAATGCCGATTGGGTCATCAAAAGCCCTGGAATTCCGAAAAAAGCCGAGATGATTTTGAAGATTCAGGAGAAAGGAATCAGATTGTCTTCTGAGATTGAATTTGCTTCGGAATTTACCAATGCAAAAATCATTGCGATTACAGGAAGTAATGGGAAAACGACGACAACGTCTTTGATTTATTACATTCTGAAAGAAGACGGATTTAACGTTGGATTAGGTGGAAACATCGGGAAAAGCTTTGCGAAACAAGTTGCTGAGGAGAATTTTGATTATTATGTATTGGAAGTGAGTAGCTTTCAATTGGATGATATTCAAAACTTTAGACCATATATTTCATTGTTGTTGAATTTGTCAAAAGACCATCTTGACCAGTACAATTACAATTATGAAGAATATGCTTTGGCGAAATTCAGAATTGCTGAAAATCAAGATGCTAACAATTTTTTCATCTATAACAAAGATGACGAAATGAGCAAATCGATTCTTGAAAAATTGGATTTGAAAGTGACCAAAGTTCCATTCTCATTAGATGAAAAATTGGAAAAAGGAGCTTTCTCGATTGATGAAAATTTTGTTGTCAATATCAATGAAGGATTCACAATGAATATTGATGAATTATCATTGGTTGGAAAACATAATGTGGCGAACAGTTTAGCTGCGAGTATTGCCGGAAAGTTGTTGGAAATCAGTAATGAAAGCATCAGGCATTCATTAATGACATTCCAGGCTGTTGAACACAGATTGGAACCTGTTGCTGAAATCGGAGGTGTGAAGTTCATCAACGACAGCAAGGCAACAAACGTAAACGCCACTTACTTCGCTTTGGAAAGTATGAAACAGCCTGTTGTTTGGATTGTTGGCGGAAAAGACAAGGGCAACGACTATACAGAAATAGAAGAACTCGTTAAGAAAAAAGTAAAAGCGATTGTTTGCTTAGGAATTGATAATCAGAAAATCATTGATTTCTTCAAAGGTAAAAAAACACAGATTTACGATACATCAAGTATGCAACAAGCAGTTGAAGTTTCCAAGTCTGTTGCAGAAAAAGGAGACGTGGTTTTATTGTCGCCTTGTTGTGCAAGTTTTGATTTGTTCAATGGTTATGAAGACCGCGGAAATCAATTCAAAAAAGAAGTATTAAACGAATTAATAATTAACAATTAATAGTTAAGAATGTTCATTATTCATTTTTAATTATTCATTATCAGATGGAAAACCAAACTACAGAAAACAAATTCGAACTACTGAAAGGCGACAAAGTCCTTTGGTCGGTTATCATTTTGATATCCTTCCTTTCCGTGTTTCCGGTTTATTCCGCAAGTTCGAATCTGGAATATATTGTGAACAACGGGACCACAACAGGTCACGTTTTCAAACATATTATTTTCGTTTTTATTGGTTTGGGAATTATGCGTTTCGTGGGAACCGTCAAGTACGAATACATCGGAAAACTGAGTTCCATTCTGCTTTTATTCACGATTGGATTGTTGTTGATAACGATGTTTACCGGACAAAAGATTGAAGGCGCAAGTGCATCAAGATGGCTCAAGATTCCGGGAACACCGATTTCGTTTCAGCCGTCTTCATTCGCATATTTGATGTTGATTATCTATTTGTGCAGATACTTAACCAAGAAAATTAAAAGAGAAAGAGTTCCGATTGAGAACATCGTTTACATATTCGGACCTATTTTGATAGTATTTGGATTGGTTGCAAAAGATAATGGTTCAACTGCTTTGATGATTATGATGGTTTCGATTATCATATTGATTATTGGACAGTTAGCTTGGCAGTATGTAGCTGGATTTATCTCGCTTTCTGTTGTTTTTATTGTGATGTTTTTGGTGGTTGCACTCAATACCAATATGCTTGGTGGAAACCGTGTTCACACTTGGAAAAGCCGTATCGAAACCTTTACCAATTCCAAGAAAACAACAGATGTCGAAGACGAAAGTATCAAAGCGAAAAACTATCAGGTAATGCAGGCAAAAGCCGCAATTGTTCACGGTGGATTCAACGGAATTGGACCTGGGAAAAGTGCTTTGAAACAGACATTACCACAATCGGTTTCGGATTTTATTTTCGCAATTGTTGTAGAAGAATATGGCTGGATTGGAGCGTTTGTTCTGATTAGCCTTTATATGATAATGATAATCCGTATTGTGATGATTGCCAGTAAGATGCCTGCGTTTTTCGGGTCGTTGCTGGTGTTAGCAATTGGATTAATGATTTTCATCCAATTGTCAGTGAATATTGCTGTCGCCGTTAATCTAATTCCGGTTACTGGTCAACCTTTACCATTGATAAGTTACGGTGGAACATCGATGTTGGTAACCTATATTCAGTTAGGAATTATTCTGAATGTAAGTTCAAGGATTCAAGTTTATGATGAAGAAGGTTTAGGCAAAAGACAGAGTCTGGAAGAAATAAATGATATTGCGTAATACGAATTTTATGAAAGTAAGTATTATTATCAAAAATAAAAAAGTAGAATTTAAAAGAAATTGGTTTACTGGAAGTTTTACATATTCAGTAAACGGATTTAAAAATAATATTGAAAGTATATTTAATTATAAAACGCATTTTTCGACCAATTTGTCAAAGTTTTATGAAGTAAAAATTGAAGAAATAATAATCAATATTGTGAAAACTAGACCATTATTTTTTGCAGGACTTAGACCTCACAATTATAAATTTTACATTGAGAACAGTTTGATTAAAGAAATCGAATCATTATAAAGAATAAAAATCGTGGACAAAAAACTAAAAATATTACTCAGCGGTGGCGGAACAGGTGGACACATCTTTCCGGCAGTTGCGATTGCTCAGGAAATCCAAAAAAGGTATCCCGACGCTGAGTTTTTGTTCATTGGTGCCAACGGAAAAATGGAAATGGAAAAGGTTCCTCAATCCGGATTTAAAATCGAAGGATTGAACATCGCCGGATTCGACAGAGGTAATCTTCTGAAGAATATCGGACTTCCGTTTAAAATCATTTCCAGTTTGATGAAAGCTAAGAAAATCATAAAAGATTTCGAGCCGGATTTTGCGGTAGGAACTGGTGGTTTTGCAAGCGGACCAGCTTTATATATTGCTGCGAAAATGGGAATTCCAACTTTTATTCAGGAACAGAATTCTTTGCCTGGAAAGACAAATGTTTTCAATGCGAAAAAAGCAAAAACGGTTTTTACTGCTTATCCAGATATGGAGAAATTTTTCTCAGGAACGAAAACTTATTTCTTAGGAAATCCAATTCGTAAGAATATTATTACGGATTTGATTGATAAAGATTTGGCTAAGGAAAAATTAGGCTTAGATAAAAATAAATTGACGATTCTTTCCGTCGGCGGTTCACTCGGTTCCAGAACTTTGAACAACGGCTGGAAAGACAATTTTGAAAAACTTAAAGAAAAAGATTATCAGTTAATCTGGCAAACCGGAAAAACTGACTACCAGCAAATTATAAGCGATGTCACGCTGAGCGGAGTAGAAGCGTCCGGAATTCAAATCAAAGAATTTATTTCCGATATGGCTTTGGCTTATTCGGCGGCAGATGTGATTGTTTCCAGAGCTGGTGCGATTGCAATTTCAGAATTGGCTGTTGCGAAAAAGCCTGTTTTGTTGGTTCCGTTTCCATTTGCAGCAGAAGACCATCAAACAAAAAATGCGTTGACTCTGGTTGAGAAAAATGCAGCAAGAATGGTAAAAGATTCTGAGATGAAAGATAAATTCTGGAACACACTTTCAGAAATCTGTGAGAACGAAAGTCTGAGAAAAGAAATGTCAGCTAATCTGGAATTTTTTGCAAAGCCAAAAGCGGCGGAAGGAATTGTGGATGAGATTTTTAAAGTGATTCAATGATGAAGAGTTTTTATATTTTAAGTATGGTTTTATTGGGTTTGATGACAATTTCTTGTGCATCGAAATACAGACCTGACCTTAAAGGTAAAAATCGAAGTGCTGAAAGAATCAAATTAGTAAAAAACTTCGCAACAGAATATTTTGCTAAATGTGAAAAGCAGGATTATTCGGAGTTTCAAGGATATAAAATGGATATTAATTTTAAAAATAAATTAACTCCGGAAAGCTTTAAAAAAAGCTGTGAATATTATAACAGTAGATACGGAACAATTACAGTTGGAGAATTGACTGATGCAAAATCAAATTATTCTCCGAAAGACTTTTTGGATTACTTTATTTTCAAAGCCCAAGCTTCAAAAAGTGACAGTGTACAATCTGTGAGAGTCAATATTTATAGAGATAATAATATGTTGGAAAGAATTAGTATTCCAAGATACAGAGCAACTAAGTCAAAAAGATAAGAATAGAAATGAGCATCTTAAATAAATATCAAAACTTCTATTTCATCGGAATCGGTGGGATTGGGATGAGTGCGCTCGCGAGATTTTTTCACGCGAACGGCAAAAACGTTTTGGGCTATGACAAAACACCAACGAAACTGACGGCTCAACTCGGTTTTGAAGGCATTGATATTTCGTTTGATGATGTGATTGATGAGAAAATCGTAGCATTCGACAAAGAATCGACTTTGGTGATTTACACGCCTGCAATCAAAAAATTGGAGATTCTGGATTATTTCGCCAGCGAAAGTTTTGAAATTTTGAAACGTGCAAAAGTTCTTGGTTTAATTACAGAAAACACAGATTGCATCGCTGTTGCAGGAACACACGGAAAGACGACAACTTCTACTTTAATTGCACATTTGTGCAAAGAAGCGAATATGCCTTCATCCGCATTTTTAGGTGGAATTTCTGAAAATTTCAAATCGAATTTTGATTACAATGGAAACCAGTTTTCTGTAGTAGAAGCCGATGAGTACGACAGAAGTTTCCTAAATCTTTCCCCAGATTGGGCCGTTGTAACCTCGATTGATGCTGACCATTTAGATATTTATGGCGACCGAGTTCAGATTGAAGATGGTTTCAGACAATTTGCATCGTTGGTTCCGAATGACAATCAGTTGTTTGTAAGAAAAGGAATTGCGATTGGAAGAGAACATTTGACTTATGCTGTAAATGAGGAAGCGGATTATTATTCCGATAACTTGAGAATGGACCACGATAAAATCTACTTTGATTTCCATACACCAACGGAAGAAATCAATGATTTTGTTTGGGAAATTCCGGGAATTCACAATGTTGAAAATGCGACGGTTGCTTTGGCTATTTTGAGCAATTTGGGTGTTGATTTCGAAACTTTGAAGAAAGCAATTGCAAGTTTCAAAGGCATCAAGAGAAGATATACCAAACATATTTTCGATAACGGAAAGATTTACATCGATGATTACGCGCATCATCCAACAGAACTGAATGCGGTAATTGGTTCAATAAAAACCTTTTATCCAACCAAGAAATTGTTGGTGGTTTTTCAACCTCATCTTTTCAGCAGAACGAGAGATTTCGCAGAAGATTTTGCAAGAAGTCTTGAAAAGGGAGATGACTTGTTGCTGTTAGATATTTATCCAGCGAGAGAACTTCAGGAAAATTATGAAGGAATTACCTCAGCGTGGTTATCGGACAAAATTGAAATTGAAAACAAAAAAGTCTGCACATTACAGGAGACTTTTGAATTGATAAAAGAAAAGGAATTTGACATTCTTTTGACAGTCGGAGCCGGAAACATCGATACGCTTTATGACGGCATTGTGGAATGGCTTCCGAATGTTTGATTGAACACGAAGCGCACAAAGAGAAATTTTTTAAAAGTCTCACAAAGCTGCTTCGCTTAGAAAAGTAAAAAACAAAAAACAAATGAATGAAAATGAATTATCAAAAATTATTATTGATTCAGGGCTGAAAGTTCATCGCCAATTAGGAATGGGACTTTATGAAACGGTTTATGAGCAATGTTTGGATTTTGAATTGAAAAATAGAGGATTAAATGTAGAAAGACAGAAATTTTTATCAATCAATTACGAAGGAATGAGAGTGGAAAATGCTTTTAAAATAGACTTGCTGATAGAAAATAAAGTCGTTATAGAAATAAAAGCACAAGAAATCCTTACAGATTTTAATGCAGCTCAACTTCTTAATTATTTGAGATTGGGTAATTATAAACTCGGATTGTTATTAAATTTTAATTCGAAATTATTTAAAACTGGAATAAGAAGAATCGTAAACGGATATATAATAGATTAAGACATTATAACTAAATCTTATCTAAGCGAAGCGGCTTTGTGAGACTTAAAAATTTTAAAAAAAACTTTGTGCACTTTGTGTTCAAAAATAGCATAAGAAATGAAGAACAAGTGGAGAATATTGAAGATACTCGTGACAGTCGTCCTTTTTGGATTTCTGCTCAGTTTCTCATTGAAGCGTTTCAACAACGCCAAGATGGAGAACGTGTCTATCAATATGAACCAAGGCAAAACGCCGGTTTATTTTGTGGATGAGAAAGACATCAAAGAATTGGTGAAGCAATACAATCCGACAAGGAAAATTGGAGACATCAACATTCCGGAATTGGAAAAAAAAATTAATCTAATTCCTTTTGTGGACAGCGCCAATGTTTATTTGAATCTCAATGGAAACCTTAATGTTGACATCAAACAAAGAGTTCCGGCTTTTAGATTAAATAAAAACGGAAAAGATTTCTACGTCGATAAAAAGGGCGTTGAATTTCCGATTTCTAAAAACTTCTCTCTTCCAAGTATGTTGGTAATGGGCGATGTGAAACCTTCGGAATATGAAGCGTTAGGAGATTTAATTGAGAAGATTGACAAAGATGATTTCAGTAAAAAATATTTCATCGGAATCACAAAAGTAAAAGAGGATTACAATCTGTTGACAAGCGATGGAAACTACAAAGTTGAAATTGGAGACTTGGATAATATCGATTTGAAAGTAAGAGGTTTCAAAACCTTCGTTGAGAAATATTTGATTGACCAGAATACTCAGAAGTACAAGAAGATTTCATTGAAATACGATAATCAGATTGTTACAACGCTGAATCCTTATTTCAAAGAAAACGACAGCATTCTCAGAAATGCACCAAAAATTGAAATCAAAAAACCGGAAGAAACGCAGACTCATACGTTGGTGTCAAATCCAATAAAGAAAGAGGTAAAGGAAAAAAAGCCTGAACCGAAAAAAGAGGTTAAGAAAGCAGAACCCAAAAAGGAAACTTCAAAACCGAAAAAAGTAGAGAAAAAACAGGAAAAAAAAGCTTCTGTAAAAAAGAAGGAAACGACTTCCAAAACAAGTGATAAAAAGAAAAAAGCAAAAGTAGTTGTAGAATAAAAATGCAGAATTGAACACAAAGCACACGAAGATAATTTTTATCAATATTGAAGATAGTGTTCACAAAGGCGCTTCGCTCAGAAAAGCCAAATGATTAAGAATAATAAATATAATACTTATTTAAGCGAAGCGCCTTTGTGAACTAAAACAAAAAGAACTTTGTGCACTTTGTGTTCAAAAAAAAATAAAATAGAAAAAATCAAATCGAGCATATAATGGAAAATCAAGAGTATTCAGTAGGTCTGGACATTGGGACAACTAAGATTGTCGCCATTGTCGGAAGACGAAACGCTCACGGGAAAATTGAAATTCTGGGCGTTGGAAAAGCAAAAAGTTTAGGCGTTCACAAAGGAATTGTCAATAATATTTCCCAAACCATCAACTCCATCAAGTCCGCTGTGGCAGAAGCACAATCCAGCGCTGGCGTGCCTATCAGCAAGGTGACGGTTGGAATTGCAGGCAAACACATCCGTTCGCTTCAGCATTCGGATTATATTATGAGAGACCATCCGGACCAGTACATTACGGAGGAGGATATTGAAAAACTAAAAGACCAGGTGAAGAAGTTGGTGATGCTTCCAGGCGAAGAAATTATCCACGTTTTACCTCAGGATTATAAAGTAGATTCCGAAGGCGAAATCCAGGAACCAGTCGGGATGCACGGCAAAAGATTGGAAGCCAATTTCCACGTTGTGGTGGGACAAATGGGGTCTATCAGAAACATTGCGAGATGCGTTCGTGAAGCTGGTTTAGAAATGGAAGCCTTAACGCTTGAACCATTGGCATCGTCCGAAGCGGTTCTTACAAAAGAAGAAAAAGAAGCTGGTGTTGCCATCGTTGATATTGGTGGTGGAACTACGGATATTGCGATTTTCAAAGACAACATCATCCGTCATACTTGCGTGATTCCTTACGGTGGCGGAATTATCACCGATGATATTAAGGAAGGATGTTCAATCATCGAGAAACACGCAGAACAACTGAAAGTGAAATTCGGTTCGTCTGTTCCTGAATTGGAAAAAGACAGCACTTACGTGACGATTCCAGGATTGCACGGCCGTCCGGATAAAGAAATTTCGTTAAAAGTTTTGGCTCAAATCATCAATGCAAGAGTTGAAGAGATTCTTGAAATGGTGAATACCGAGTTGAAAGCTTACGGCGCATTCGAACAAAAGAAAAAACTGATTGCAGGAATCGTTTTGACAGGCGGTGGTTCCAATTTGAGAAACCTTCGTCAGTTAGCGAACTACACCACAGGCTTCGACAGCAGAATCGGTTTTGCTAATGAATATGTGGCGAACGATAAAAATCAATATTTGAAAGGTCCGGAATTTGCGACTTCCATCGGTTTGTTAATGGAAAGTTTGAAAATCAGAGACAAGAAAATGCTGGTAACAGAGGAAGAAATCATCGAAGAATTGAAACCTCAAATCGAAAATTCAATACAAGCGCAGACTCAGACTCATTCTCAGGAAATTCAAATGCCTCAGGTTCAAAATGACATCGTGGAGATGGCGAAACAGAAAGCAGAAGTGAAAAAAAACCGACCAACCTTCGGACAATCACTGATGGACAAAGTGAAAAAATTCTTTGAAGAAGTAGAAGAGTAAAAAGCATAAATGATAATTGGTAAACGATGAATGATTCATCACTTATCATTTATATATCATTAATTATAAAAAACATACCATTATGGACAATATATCAAACACACAAGGTTTTTCCTTTGACCTACCAAAAGGAAATTCTGCCATCATCAAAGTAATTGGTGTTGGTGGCGGTGGAAACAACGCTTTGAAGCATATGTACGAGAAAGGAATTTACGGCGTAGATTTCGTAATCTGTAATACAGATGCACAGACTTTGGACAACAATCCGGTTTCTAACAAAGTTCAGTTAGGAATCTCTATGACAGAAGGTCTAGGCGCAGGTGCTGACCCAGAAGTTGGAGAAAAAGCAGCGATTGAAAGTATCGACGAAATCAAAGCGGCGATGGGACAAAACACCAAAATGGTTTTTATCACCGCCGGAATGGGCGGTGGAACGGGAACTGGTGCGGCGCCTGTTATTGCAAAAGTAGCGAAGGAAATGGGAATCCTGACTGTAGGAATCGTAACCGTACCTTTTAGTTTTGAAGGAAAAAGAAGATTGGATCAAGCTGAATTAGGTCTTGAAAAATTAAGAAATAATGTTGATTCTTTGATTGTCATTAATAATGATAAATTAAGACAACAATTCGGAAATCTTGGTTTCAAACAAGGTTTTTCAAAGGCCGATGAAGTTTTGACAAACGCTGCAAAAGGAATGGCAGAGGTTATTACAGGTTATTTCGATGTTAATATCGATTTCCGTGATGCGAAATCTGTTCTTGCAAATTCAGGAACGGCATTAATGTCAACTGGCGTTGCAACCGGCGAGAAAAAAGCAGAAGAAGCGGTTAAAAAAGCATTGGATTCTCCATTGTTGAATGACAACAAAATTACTGGCGCGAAAAACGTTCTATTGTTGATTAGAAGCGGTGTTTCTGAGGTTACGATGGACGAAATAGGTGTGATTATGGACTATATCCAAAAAGAAGCTGGCCACACGGCTGACATTATTTTTGGGGTTGGAACAGACGAAGAATTGGGCGATGCAGTAAGCGTTTTAGTAATTGCAACTGGATTTTCTAATGACGATAAAAAACACACAGGAACAACCGAAACCATCAAATATTCTTTGGAAGACAGACCAAGTTCGTTTTCTAGAAACAGAGAATCCCCGTTCAAAAGCAGACTTCAGGAAGATTCAAAACCTCAGCCTGAATCTGGGAAGAACTTTTTTCGTTTAGAAGATGAGGATGATTTTGGAACTTCTAATTTTCCAACTAATACTTTAGCGGAAAGTCTTGTAGAAGAAGTTGAAACAGAAACTCAAATCATAGAAAACGAAGAAATAATCGATTATTCTAATGATTATGTGAATGAAGGAAAGAATGAATACAATCTTTTCAATTTCGAAGATGATGTTAATGATGATTTCGATTTAGAGCCACAGTCTTTCACTTTCGAAGTAGAAGACAAGCCAAAAGCGTCTTTCAAAACTGAAGAAGTTGAAAAACCGGTTGAAGTAACTTTTACAATCAACGAGTTTTCGACTGAAGAAGAATTTCCAGTAATTGAGAAACAAATTATACCTCAAGCAAAAGAAGAAATCGTAAATGAAGTTATTGAAGAAAAAATCGAAGAACCAAAATCAAACAATTATTCTTTCACATCAGAAGTAAAAGAAGAAATTGTTGAAGAAAGAACTTCAGAACCAGTTCAGGAAACTGAAAGCGGATTCACTTTTTTCAACAAAACGCCTGATACTTCCAAAGCTGTGGAAAGAAGAAACAAACTGAGAGAATTCAATTCCCGTTACCAGCAATTGGACAATGAGAATGTTTTCGAAACAGTTCCGGCTTTCAAAAGAAAGAACATCAACATCGATGGTTCTAATGCATCTGACCAGAATATCAACACTTTTTTGTCTGATAACAACGGAAATATGCAATTAAGAGAAAATCGTTTTCTTAATAAAGATGTAGATTAAAAATTGTACAAGTGTATTGACGTAAAATGTATTAACGACTTAAAGTCATTGTGCATTTTTAATCATAAATACATTATACTTTTTACATTAATACAAAAACTATGAGTTTAGAACTTACAATAAGCGAGGCGATAAAAACCGCAATGAGAGAGAAAGACAGAGTTGCTCTGGATTCTCTTCGTGCTGTAAAAGCGCAAATTATTTTGTTGCAAACCGAAGCGAGAGGTGTTGAAGTTTCAGCAGAACAGGAAATTGCAATTTTGCAAAGAATGATTAAGCAGAGAAAGGATTCCTACGACCAATTTACGGCTCAGGGAAGAACAGACCTTGCGGAAGTAGAGGAAGCACAATCCAAAGTGATTGAAAAGTTTCTTCCAAAACAGCTTTCAGCAGAAGAATTGGAATCAGAAATCAAGAAAATCATTTCTGAAACCGGCGCAGCAAGCATCAAAGATTTAGGAAAAGTAATGGGCGTTGCTTCAAAAGCATTGTCCGGAAAATCAGACGGAAAGAGCATTTCCGAAATGGTGAAGAAGTTACTTTCCTAATTGCTGGAAGTGTGAAGTCAGATGCTGGAAGTTTTCTTCCGACATCCATCCTCCAACTTCCAACCTAAAAAGGATATACTTAATTTGCATATCGATTTGATTAAGCCCAAGGTCTTCGGATTTTGGGTTTTTGTTTTGAAATTAAATTATTTAGAATAATTCTAATTAAATTGGCTTTTCTGTAGCAATTCGTTTATTTTTGCTTTTCAAAGTAAAAAAATGTCCCTAAATAAACTTCTTTTCCTCATTTCTTTTCTGTTTTTCGTTTCGTTTTCTGCTCAGAGAGATGATTACCAATTCAATGATTTTACTCAAAGAATGAAATCGATGCAGAAAGTTCTAAAGTCCAATCCAGATAAAGGAATCGTAGTATTAGAAAGACTTTTGAAAGAAGCTAAGGATAAAAAATATGAAGAATCTGAACTCAAATTATTAGCTAATAAATGCTGGTATTTCCTCAAAAAAGCAGATTTAAACCAAGTCAAAATCACAGCGAATCTACTTCAAGAAAAATCTGAAGAATACGATAATCCTATTTTTCTGGCCAAAGCAAGTATTTATAAATGTCAGGTTTTTATGGACAGCGAATTGGAAGACGAAGCGCTTGCAGAACATCAGAAAGTCCTTTCTATTCTGGATAAAATACCTCAGCAAAATCAAGAAATTCTGGAAACCAGAGCTAATGCTTACATCTATATCTCGAATCTCTATTACAGAAAGAAAGATTTCAAAACTGCTATCAATAAACTATTATCGGCAGATAATTCCTATAATAAGATTGAAGATGTAGAAAAAAGACAAAGTCTTCAGTATCTTAATTTCGCCAATATTGGGACGGTTTATTCTGATATTAATTCTGATTCAGCAGAATATTATATCCACAAATCTCTTAAAATGAATCCGGATATCAAGAGTCCAAACTTTACGCAGTTTCTTAATTATTCTATTCTCGGAGACATTTCGCTTAAGAAAAATCAAGCTCAAAAATCTTTGGAAAATTATCTCATTGCAGAATCACTTTATCCGGAAACTGGAGATTTGGTCAATCTGGAAGCTTTGTACAAAGGGATTATTAGTTCCTATCAAAAGCTCGGAAATCAGTCTAAGGTTAAAGATTATCAAGAAAAATTAAATAAAACTCAATTAAAACTCTATCAGCATAAGTATAAATCCGTTCACGAAATTCTAAAGGAATCTAAAGTAAAAGAACAGGAAAAGAATCAATTATTCTATTGGATACTTGGATTTTTTGGATTGATAATCATTATTCTGATTATTCTATTCATTAAACAAAAAAAGAAGGCTCCTGAGAAAAGCATCAATACTTCTAATTTGATTGAATTAATTAAAAAAAATGACATCGGTTTTCTCTTTTCCTTCGAACAGGAATTTCCAGAATTTTTCAAAAAACTTTTAAAACTCGCTCCTGATTTATCCAAAACCGAACAGGAATATTGCGCCTTCGTAAAACTCAATTTATCAACAAAAGAAATCGCAAAATACAAGTCCGTTAACCCCAAAAGTGTTCAAAATAACAAATACAGAATTAGAAAAAAACTACAGATTCCTACAGAAATCGATATTTATGATTGGATGAATAAATTTTAATTAGAAAAATTCAGTAATGTAATTATTTGAATTATAATGAATTAATGCTTTGAGGTGTCTTTTGTGTACTGAGTTTTTGTTCTATTTGTAATCAGTCTAAATAGATTTGCGTCAAATTTTTAAAATTATGTTTAGACAGTTTATTTTTTTATTACTCTTTTCTGGTTTTTGCTTTGGGCAGCAATGGATACAAAAAGGAAATACGATTCAAGGCGTTACTGGCGATCTTGCGGGTTATATGAGTATGAATGCCAACGGTGACGTGATAGTTGTTGGTGCTCCTTACAATTCTAATGTCGGCGAAAAGTCCGGAAAAGTTCGTGTTCTGAAGTTTCAGAATGGTGCCTGGAGCCAGATTGGACAAGACTTGTTAGGTGAGGCAGCTGGTGATCAGGCTGGTTTGGCTGTTGCATTGAGTGACGATGGACAAACTGTAGCGTTCGGTTCCAGATATAATCAAACCAATGGAGCAAACGCAGGGCAAGTTAAAATTTATAAATACGATGGAACAACTTGGAATCAAGTTGGTCAGACGTTGAACGGTCCGGAGAAAAGTTATTTTGGTGCGTCGGTAAGATTCAATGCAGATGCTAGCAGACTTGTTGTAGGTGCTTATTTTGATTCTGTGAGTACACAGAGTTCTGGGATGGTTCAGGTTTTTACTTTGGACGGGGCTAATTGGCTTCAGGTTGGACAAACTATCTATGGAGGAACAGACAAGAGTTTTGGTTTTGCGGTAGATATTAATGAAACTGGAAATATTATTGCGAGTGTTTCGTCTCAAGGAAAAGGAAAAATATATCAGTTGGATGGTTCTATTTGGCTTCAGACTGCTGTTTTTGCAGGAAGTTATTCTTCGGTAAGTCTTAATTCTGCTGGAACAGTCGTTGCCTTGGGAGATAGTTTCAGTAATGATGGTGGTCTTTTTATGGGAAAAGTGAATGTCTATAAAAATACCAATAATGTTTGGAGCAGCCTTGGAGCACCATTTTACGGGGCTTTTTCTTTTGGTTATTTTGGACAGGGAATTACTTTGAATGGCGAGGGAAATATCTTAGCAATTGGAACTCAAAATATTAATAGTCAGGTTGGTAAAGTAAACGTTTACAAATATTACAACGACAAATGGAATGTTCTCGGAAATGAATTAAACGGAACAATTGCCAACGAAAACTTCGGTTTCCAAATGAAATTCAGTAAAAACGGAGATGTTTTAGGAGTTGGATCTTTGAACGGAAATGTGGTTCGAGCATTTGAATACAGCTGTCAGTTAGCTGCACCAACAGCAGAAGCTAATCAACTATATGTTGCTGGGAAAACCTTGGCGGATCTTACAGTGACACACACTGGAACTTTGAAGTGGTTTGCGGATCAAGCTTTGACCACAGAATTACCAAGTACTACAGTTGTAGAATCTGGGAAAACGTATTATGTGTTACAGGTTTCCGATACTTGTACAAGTGCATCTATCAGTATCACGGTTACACCAACATTGGCTGTGAATGATACGAAAGGAAGTGCCATCAAATATTATCCAAATCCGGTTGTCAACCAATTCACAATCGATTCTAATGAAATAATTGATAATATTGAAGTTTACAGTTTTACAGGAAAATTAGTTTTGACTAAAGTGATTAATTCTAAAAATACCACATTGAACTTAAGTACATTAATGAGCGGAAATTATATTGTAAAAGTTTCTGGATCAGGTAAAACAGAGATTATCAAAATCATTAAAAAATAATTAATTATTTTAACCAAAGCCGGAGATTGAATGATCTTCGGCTTTTCAAAATTTCTAGAAATATTAAATAAAGATAAATTTTCTGATTTTATTAATTATAATCATTCTAAATAACATAATTTTGCGTTTTTGATTTTTCATAAATAAATGAATAATGATGACGGTTTTATTATGAATGCTATAAATGATAGAGTTTTAGTATTAAGGTTAATATTTTTTTTCTTACTGATATTCAGTTTTTCGAATGCGCAAATTACAGATTATCAAAGATTTGAAGTCCTTTCGGGGAAAGTTGTAGAATACAGAAGTCTGTTGATGGGCAATCCCGAAAAAGGAATTGTTGTCAATAGGAATCTTTTGAAAGAAGCAGTTGCAATCAATGATCACGATACAGAGTTGTTGCTTTTGTCGCATCAATGCTGGTACAATATGTACAAAGTCGATTTTGATAATTCTTTGAAATCTGCAGATTATCTGGAGAAAAAAAGTTTAGAATATGGCAATAAACGCTTTCAGGCGGTTGCTTATACTTATAAGCTGAATGCTTTCGGACATAATCAACTCAGAAATGAAGCGCTTGAAATTTTTGACAAAGCCATTACTATTCTGGAAAAAGAAGATCAAAGTGATGTAAAAGTAATTGAAACAAAAAACAATGCTTACACTTATCTCTCGAATATGTATCTCACTGCGAAACAGCCAAGAGAAGCGATTTCAGTTTCTTTCAAAGCAATCAAAGATTTACAAAATGTAAGAGATCCGGAGAAAAAAGCGCAGTTTTTGTACAGGAAATATTCGCATTTGGGAGCGGCTTATGTAATGTTCAATTTGGATTCGGCAAAATATTTTGTTCGGAAATCGATAGAACTGAAACCGAAGCATTTTCCTGAAAATGATGATGTTACAATTTTGAATTACTCTTTGCTTGGCGATATTGAAAAAGGAAAAAAGAACTTTTCCAAGTCTATAGAACATTATAAAGAAGTTGAAAAACTGATTCCCAAAGATTATGACATTATGAATCAAAGGGAACTTTATAAAGGTTTTGCGGAATCTTATGAATCCTTGAAAGATTCTGTAAATGCAGGAAAGTACCAATCAAAACTTCAAAATGTTGAACTGAAAATATCTGAGAATAAAAACAAATCTCTTCATCAGATAATCAAGGAAAAGGAAGAAACCAAAAAGGTTGGAGCAACTTTTTATTTTGGATATATCATTCTAAGCGGTTTATTTCTATTGATTCTTTTGGTTTTCGTTTTTAGACTTTATAAAAAGAATAAAATTCTGACAAGCCAAGAAAATCAAAGTAAAGAATATTTGCAAAGTAATATAGATATTCAACCGAATCGAGAAGAACAGCACAAGAAATTGATGACTCTTCTTCAGGATAATTCTTCTGATTTTTTTGTGGAGTTTCAGAAAGTGTTTCCAAACTTCAATCAAGCTTTGATGTCGATTAATTCATCTATCGTAGAATCAGAAATCGAATTCTGTTCTTACTTAAAATTGAATTTGACGACAAAAGACATTGCGGTTTACAAAGATCTTTTACCAAAAACTGTTCAGAATAAGAAATACCGCATCAGAAAAAAACTAAATATCCCCGATAATATAGATATCTATTTCTTCTTTAGTCAGATTTAAATATTTGATTTAAAGTAGATTATGTCAGTAGGGTATATTGACTTCTTTATTTTACAAGACATATTTCAATTAGAAATTGGTTAAGACAATAAATTTGCGCCGTTAATTTTATTAAGTCTAAATAAAACAATTTTTTAAATGAATAATCTATGTATTAAAAAGTTTACACTTTTTTTATGCCTGTTATTTGCAGGTAATTTAATTTTCTCTCAAAGTTGGACACAACAAGGAGAAAGTATAGGATCTACTACCAATCCAATGCAGACAGTTGCATTAAATGGAACGGGAGAAATAATGGCATACAGTCTTTCTTATCCTAAAAACACAAGTACTTCCGAGACTCTGGGTTTGGTAAGAGTTATCAAGTTTGATGGCACAACTTGGAACCAGATCGGAGGAGACATCAATTATGGAGGAATTTATAAATCCACTTATGAAGATACAGCAGAATTAGCTCTTAGCTTAAGTGATGACGGAACTATCCTTGCTGTTGGTGCGCCTATGACCAACAATTGGAAAGGGAAGGTTGCTGTTTTCAAGTTTGATGGTACAAATTGGAATCAGATTGGTCAGGAATTGACAACAACAGCTTATGCTAATCCAAGTTTTGGAGGTGCCTTGAAAATTACACCAGATGGGTCAACTATTATAATTGGATCTTCAAACACAATTACTACTGCAAGTTTCTATGGAATGGTAGAAGTTTACCATCTTGATTCTTCTACTTCTCAATGGACACAGGTAGGACAAAGTTTAGTAAATACAAGCAATACAAACGGTGGTGGTTTTGGTTACGATGTCGACATCAATGATGCGGGAAATATAATTGCAGTTTCTCAGACAAATGGCTCGGCTACAATATATCAGTTAGATGGTACGATTTGGTTGCAAACAGCTCAGTTTACAGATTCTTATTACACTTATGTAAGTCTTAATGCGGCCGGAGATAGATTGGCTTTAGGATCAATGACGGCAACAAACACAATTACCAATGTTGCTTATGCTGGTTTGGCAAAAGTATATAACAATGATGGGGGAACTTGGAACCAAATCGGTCAGACAACTTTCGGAACCAGTATGTTCCAGATGTATGCAAGAGTAAGATTAAACGCAGAAGGTAATATTCTGGCAGTTGGCTCGGAAGGTATTTCAAGCTTAATTCCAAAAGCTCAAGTTTATAAATTTCTAGGTAACAGCTGGACACAGATTGGACAAACTATTGAAGATACCAAAGGAACTTTCTTCGGTCACGATGTAGATATGGATAAATCCGGACAAATTGTTGCAATTGGTTCTCGTGAAGGAACAGGAACGGCTAATCCACATTTGGCAAAAATTTATAAATTCCAATGTAATGATGATGCTCCAACTGTAGCAGCACCTCAGCCTGTTTGTGCTAACTCTTTTGTTGCTTTGACAGCGACTTCAACTGAAGGAAATACAGTTAACTGGTATGCTTCAGCAGATGCAACAACACCAATTTTCACAGGTAAAACTTTTGAAACTCCGGCTTTATCAGAAACCACAACTTATTGGGTAGAAGCTGTGACAACAATTGGTTGTGCATCTACAAGAAAAGAAGTAGTTGTAACAATATTGCCAGCTCCTGAATTGGTAATCGAAAATACGGAAGTTGCAATCTGTAAAGGAAGTAAAGCTTTGCTAAATGCAACCTCAGCAAACAATGTAATTTTCTGGTACGCAAATCAAGCTGATACAACTTATCTATATCACGGCAACTTATTCCAAACTCCAGAATTAACAGAATCTAAAACTTACTGGGTAGAATCTTTCAACTTGGCAACAGGATGCAGATCTGCAAGAGTTGAAGTTAAAGTAACAGTTAATCCAATTCCGGCAGCTCCGGTTGCAGTCGCAAATCAGCAGTATGTTGCAGGACAAACTTTAGCCGATCTTGAAGTGACTTTCACAGGAACATTGAAATGGTACGCAGATCAATATCTGAATGTAGAATTACCAAACACAACTGTTCTTGTATCAGGAAAAACTTATTATGTTTTACAAACGGCAAACGGATGTACAAGTGAAGCTACAAGTATTACGGTAGAAGAAAAATTAGCAGTGAATGATGTAACAGGAAACGTTAGTAAATACTACCCAAATCCAGTTTCAGACCAATTCACAATCGAATCTAAAGACACAATTGACAACATAGAAGTTTATAGTTTGACAGGAAAATTAATTTTAACAAAAAAGATTAATTCGAAAAACACAACATTGAACTTAAGCACATTAACCAGCGGAAATTACTTGGTGAAAGTAACCGGCGCAGGCAAAACAGATGTCATCAAAGTCATCAAAAAATAACAACTATACTACAAAAGCCGGAGATTGAGAAGTCTCCGGCATTTTGTATTTATAATCTAAAGTAAAAATGAGAACAAAGAACATATTCATCAAATATATCATTGTTCTGTTTTTTTTTGTACAGAATTTTTTAATGGCTCAGCAGAGTCAGTTTAATATTGTTAATTGCAATTTCTCTTCTGTTGGGAATTTGGTAAGAGGAATTAGCGTAGATGATGCAGAAGAAACAGAAATTTATCCAAAACAAAACATTCAGGTCAATGTAACAGCAGTAGGATCATATTCTATCACAACCAATACGGTGAACGGGATTTATTTCTCTGCTAGCGGAAATTTCACTGCTACAGGATTACAAATCGTTGAACTAAAATCAAGCGGAACTCCCATTAATTATGGTGAGTTCACTTATGCTTTAGGGAATTGTAATTTTAAAAGATACACTTACATTCCGGATAGACGTTATAAGGATACAACTGTTCAAGGTCAGGATTCTCTTGGCGTTGGAGGAATCACGGCGAGACATCATCGTTTCATTTACAAAGCTTTCGAATCGAATAAGACAGGTGAAGAATGGATGACTTCCAATCTCGGAGCTAATTATAACAAAGTGGGACATCCAAGCTTCAATCCGGATGCAATTCCGACTGCCATTAATGATATCAATGCTTTCGGAAGCAGTTACCAATGGGGAAGATACAGTGACGGGCACGAATTAATCAACTGGACTTCCAATTCTGATACATCCAACCAATCTGTCAACGGACATTCTCTAATTAAATCTGCAACCAATGATCCTGGACACAACAAAATGATTACTCAGACGCAATGGCAAGTGACGCCGAATGACAATCTTTGGCAAGGCGAATCTGGAGAAAATAATCCTTGTGCTGTTGGATTCCGAGTTCCTTTGCAGATAGAATTTTCCAGAGAATCGAATGCGAATAATATTAAAAACATTAATGATGCCTATGCTTCGCAGTTCAGAATTGTAGCGCCAGGAGCGAGACAGACCAATGGTAATTTTGAAAGTGCACCAGGTTATCAAGCCGTTTATTGGACAAGCAGTAAACCGAGTGGTAATACGGCTGGAACATCTCATGATTATCATTTTCAGGCAACGGCTTATGAACATAGTACAACAAGAGGATTTGGATTTTCGGTTAGATGTATTTTACTTTCCTATCTCTACAAAGCTTGTGATTACGACTATGACGGTCAGGAAGATTTTGATCTGGATAATATTGCGACTCAAATCAAGCAGGATTATCCAAGTTATAAAGTTACTTTCTACACCTCATTTTTCAATGCACAAGTCGGAACAGGTTTAGGATTATTGACAGGAAATTTCACTGCATCAACGGCTCAAAATCCCAATATTATTTTTGCAAGATTGGAAGACCCGAGCGGAAAATTCATTGATGGTGTGAAGATTAAGCTGATGGTTTATAAAGTTCCGCAAGCAGAGAATTTCAAAACAATCTATTATTGTACAACTATTGGAAGTTCAATTGGCGCATTTAATCTAAAATCAATAGAATCGGGAGTAGAAAATAACGCAGATTTTACTTTCAAATATTATACAAAAGAAACCTCAGCCAATGCTGGCGGAACAACGGATATTATTGCTTTACCAGCTTCATATACAGGTCCTGCTGGAAAAGTTTATGTAAGAATAGAAAATACTGAAGGTTGTTTCATTGTGAGAGAAATTCCTGTGGCAATCTCATCTATGACCTTAGCGTCACAGACAATTACTGTGAATCCTTTTTGTGCAACAGAAAAACTGGATTTGACTACTTATATTTCTCAGTTGTCTAATAATGATCCGGATCGTTATCAGTTTTATTTCTATACAGATCAGACTTCTGCTAATGCTAACACAATTGCAAACGCAATTCAAGATCCTGAAAATTTTGATTTGACTGGACTTGGTGATTTTTCAATCTGGATTAATATTTCTTTGAATGGAGGAATCAATTGTGCGAAAATAGTGAGTAAACTAAATTTTTCGGTGATAGCAATTCCGGATATTAAAACAAAAACGATTTTACCGATTTGTGAAGGCAATTCTATCAATCTTGGAGCAGAAACTGCAGTCGGAAACATTGTGAATTGGTACGATTCTGAGACTGCAATAACTCCAATTTTCACAGGAGATTCTTTTATGACACCAGCTTTGACAACTAATACAACTTATTGGTTGGAATCGATTAATTCTAATGGCTGTAAATCTCCGAGAATTTCTGTTGAGGTTAAAGTGAATCCACTTCCTGTTTTCAGTATTCCAACTGGGATTTTGATTTGTGAAAATACAGCAACATTATTAGAAGTGGCAACCGCTTCAGCCAATGTTGTTAATTGGTTTGATTCTCCAACTTCTATGATTCCGATTTTTACAGGAAATCAATATCAGACATCGGCAGTTCCTTCTAACACAAGTTTTTGGATTGAGGTAACAAATCCTGAATCCTGTGTTTCTGAAAGAACCGAAATTTTGGTGGAAACAAAACCAGAAACGAAACCGGAATTCACAATTCAAACACAATTTTGTGAAAACGCAACACCGATTAATTTACCTTCGATTTCCGATAATGGTTTTTCAGGAGTTTGGGATATTTCAACAGTAGATACTTCCACGATTGGAAAACAGATTTATACATTTACGCCAGATTCAGGGCAATGCGCGTCTCCGTTCAGTATCGAAATTGAAGTTACGGCAAAGCTTATTCCGCAATTTACTATTGCTACTCAATATTGTGAAAATTCAACATCAATTACTTTACCAACAACATCAGATAATGGAATTGTCGGAACTTGGAATGTTTCAAATATTGATACCTCAACGATTGGAATCAAAACTTATACATTTACTCCAAGTGATAGTTGCTCAGAAACTTTCACAATTAATATCGAAATCGTTTCGAAATTAAAACCACAATTCAGCTTTGTAACTCAATATTGTCAGAATTCTACATCAGTTTCACTTCCAACAACTTCTGATAATGGAATTATCGGAACTTGGAATATTTCGAATATCGACACTTCAACAATCGGAATTAAAACCTACACTTTCACTCCGAATGATTCTTGCGCAGAGGCTTTTGATATTAATATTGAGATTGTTTCGAAACTGAAACCACAATTCAGTTTTGCAACTCAATTTTGCCAGAATTCTACATCAGTTTCACTTCCAACAACTTCTGATAATGGAATTGTCGGAACTTGGAATATTTCGAATATCGACACTTCAACAATCGGAATTAAAACCTACACTTTCACTCCGAATGATTCTTGCGCAGAGGCTTTTGATATTAATATTGAGATTGTTTCAAAACTGAAACCACAATTCAGTTTTGCAACTCAATTTTGCCAGAATTCTACATCAGTTTCACTTCCAACAACTTCTGATAATGGAATTGTCGGAACTTGGAATGTTTCAAATATTGATACCTCAACGATTGGAATCAAAACTTATACATTTACTCCAAGTGATAGTTGCTCAGAAACTTTCACAATTAATATCAAAATCGTTTCGAAGTTAAAACCACAATTCAGCTTTGTAACACAATATTGTCAAAATTCAACATTAGTTTCGCTACCGACAACTTCAGATAATGGAATCATTGGAACTTGGAACTTTTCGAATATCGACACTTCAACAATCGGAATCAAAACTTACACTTTCACTCCCAATGACAGTTGCGCAGAAACTTTTGATATTAATATTGAGATTGTTTCTCAGCTGAAACCACAATTCAGTTTTGTAACTCAATATTGTCAAAATTCGGGTTTAGTTTCGCTGCCGACAACTTCTAATAATGGAATTACTGGAACTTGGAATGTTTCAAATATTGACACTTCAACGATTGGAATCAAAACCTACACTTTTACTCCGAATGACAATTGTGCAGAAAAGATTTCAATTCAGATAGAAATTATTTCGACTCCAGTAATTACAAATGTCGAAATCAATGGAACAGATATCATAGTTTCAGCAAATGGAAACTCATTGGAATATAGTCTTGATGGCGTTATTTGGCAAAATTCTAATGTTTTCGTAAATGTGAATGTTGGCTCTTATGAAGTTTATGTAAAAAATAATACAGGTTGTATTTCTATTTATAAAACAGTTTCGATCCTGAAATTCAATAATTTTATTAGTCCAAACGGCGATGGAAGCAATGATTATTGGGAAATAAAAGGATTACCAGCCAATTCAAAATTCAGAATTCAGATTTTGAACAAATATGGAAAAACCTTGATAGATAAAGACGCAGAAAGTGATTTCAAATGGGACGGAAAAGAAAACGGTAAACCTTTGCAGACGGATAGCTATTGGTATGTGATTACTTTGGAAAGTGGTCAGGTATTTTCAGGGTATATTCTTCTGAAGAATTTTTGATATAAATAAAGATTATAATTAGAAATAATCAGCCAAAATGGCTCAATAGATTTTCGGTATAATTTTAATAGAATTATTAGTCAGAGAATCAAAGACAATTTGATTAAATTTGCAGTTCAAGAATTTAACCTAAAATATATATTAATATGTATCCAGCAGATTTAGTATTGCCAATGAAGGCAGAACTTACAGATAAAGGTTTTCAGGACCTTACAACACCAGCAGAAGTTGACTCAGCGCTTAAACAGGAAGGGACAACACTTTTAGTAATCAATTCCGTTTGCGGATGTGCAGCAGGAGCAGCAAGACCAGGCGTTTTGTACTCTTTGACAGGCGAGAAGAAGCCAGACCATTTGGTAACAGCATTTGCAGGATTTGATACAGATGCGGTTGCGGAAGCAAGAAGATTGCTGGCGCCGTTTCCTCCAAGTTCGCCAGCTGTGGCACTTTTCAAGGACGGAGAGTTGGTGCATATGCTGGAAAGACACCACATCGAAGGTAATCCTGCAGGCGCAATAGCTGCGAATCTTCAGGCTGCTTTCGAAGAATATTGTTAAGAATAGAAAAACCAAAATAGAAATATTTTGGTTTTTTTTATCACTATAAATGAAAATCAGTCTTTATAGTTTTTATAATTTTTTAAATTTGCAAAAAAGTAAAGAAAGAATGTCAGACCATCAAGCCAGTTATCTATTTTCAACAAGAACCAGCCACGAGTTGGCAGAAAAGATTGCCCAGAGTTACGGGCAGCCACTTGGAAAAATTAATTTTCAACATTTCAGTGACGGAGAATTCGAGCCTGTGTTGGAACAATCTGTAAGAGGAGCGCGAGTCTTCCTTATTGCATCTACGTTTCCTCCAGCAGACAACCTTCTGGAATTATTATTAATGATAGATGCTGCAAAAAGAGCGTCTGCAAAAAATATTACTGTTGTAATTCCTTATTACGGTTTAGCAAGACAAGACAGAAAAGACAAGCCAAGAGCACCAATCGGAGCAAAATTGGTAGCCAATCTTCTGACTGCAGCCGGCGCTACAAGAATTATGACAATGGATTTGCACGCAGACCAAATTCAAGGATTCTTTGAAATTCCGGTAGATCATCTTTATGCATCTACGATTTTCGTAAACTATATCAGAAATCTTAATTTGGAGAATCTTACCATTGCTTCACCAGATATGGGTGGTGCAAAAAGAGCGAAAAATTATGCGGGACATTTGGGAGCAGATGTTGTAATTGCTTACAAGGAAAGAAAAAAAGCGAATGTTGTAGAAGAAATGTTCCTGATTGGGGATGTAAAAGATAAGAACGTAATCCTTATTGACGATATGATTGATACAGCTGGTACACTTTGTAAAGCTGCAGACATATTAATGGAAAAAGGAGCAAGATCAGTAAGAGCAATGGCAACTCACGGCGTACTTTCCGGAAAAGCTTATGATAATATAGAAAACTCACAATTATTAGAAGTAATTGTTACAGATTCTATTCCTTTGAAAGAAGGTCTGTCTTCAAAAATAAGAGCTTTGTCTTGCGCCGATCTGTTTGCTGATGTGATGAAAATGGTACACGAACATAAATCCATCAGTGATAAGTTCATTATTTAAAAAAAATTAATACCTTTGCACCCTTAAAATAATTTTATACAAAATGAAATCTATTACAATTCAAGGTACAAAAAGAGAAAGCGTGGGCAAAAAGTCTACTAAAGCTTTACGTGATGCTGAATTAGTTCCTTGTGTTGTTTACGGAGGTGGCGAGCCATTGAACTTCTCTGCATTGGAGAAAGCATTCAAAGGTTTGGTATATACTCCCGAAGCACACACGGTATCTATTGAAGTTGACGGACAGGTAATTCCTGCAGTTCTTCAAGATATTCAGTTCCACCCGATCACGGACAAAATTATTCACGCAGACTTCTACAGATTATCTGATGATAAGCCAGTGGTTATGGAAGTTCCAGTAAGAGTTACAGGTCGTTCCAAAGGTGTGGTTGCCGGTGGTGTTCTAAGACAAACTTACAGAAAACTAAAAGTAAAAGCTATCCCAGCTAACTTGCCAGACGAGATCGTTGTGGATATTACTTCTCTTAAAATTGGTAACAAATTTTATGTAGAAAGTCTTAAAAATGACAAATACTCATTTATGCACCCAGACAATGCAGTTATTGTAGCTGTTAAAATGTCTAGAAATGCTAGCAAGAATGCTGCTGCTGCAATGGATGATGACGATGAAGAAGAAGTAGTAACAGAAGGAGCTGCAGAAGCTACTACTGAGGAAACTTCAGCAGAGTAATCATTTACTTGTACAAATAATATTAACCGTCTTGTTTTTAAACGAGACGGTTTTTTTATATATTTACATGAATTATAAAATTATTATTTATGAAAAAACTTTTATTTTCTATTTTACTAGCCTCTGTTATGGGGAATGCTCAGACTTCAGTTTATAGTGAAAGCTTTGAAGATGTAGAAGATTTGTTTGGTGCGGGCTGGACACTTTATAATGACACCAATACGCCATATGGAACCTATGCGGGACTGTTTTCCAACGCTTGGGAAGTTGTATCTTGGAGTGCAGAAAGTGGAAATACAGTAGTTACTTCGCCATCTTGGTTTACAACGGTAACTCCTGCGGATAGATGGCTTATCTCTCCTGCAATTACAATTCCTGCAAATAATACGGCATCACTTGAGTTCTTTGCAAGATCTCACGATGTTAGTCCTTATGATGATGGCTTTAAATTGAAAATCTCTACAACCAATACTGCAAAAGCGTCATTCACAAATATTTTGAGCGTAGCACATACACTTAATACACCTATTGCTAATCAGACAACGCCATATACTGTTAATTTATCATCTTATGCGGGACAAACAGTTTACTTGGCTTGGGTTAATGATTTTACCAATGGTAATCTATTAAGTATTGATGATATTGATGTTACTGCAACTCCATTAATGGCGGTAAGCGATGTTAACAAAAAAGATTTGACTTTATACCCGAATCCAACAGCAGATTATTTTACAATCAATAATGTGAAAGATGTTGTATCTGTTAAAATTTATGATCTGTCAGGAAAAGTTGTGAAGTCACAGTTGGAATCCGTGGATAACAAATTCGATGTTTCTAGTCTTGAAAAAGGAGCTTATACAGTTTCCATCGAAACTAAATCCGGAACTGTAAGCAAAAAGATAATTAAGAAATAATTTTTTTTAATTATTAATATTCTAAAGGGTCTCTTGAAAAAGAGATCCTTTTTTTGTTTTAAATTTTAATTTGTTACGTCAACTTATGGCGTTGTCCACTATTATTTTTGATTTTATAAAAGAAAAAATATGGACAGTATTACTCAGACAAGAATAGACAAACTTCATCCGATTATCAGAGATGAGGTTCAAAAAATCATTACCGAGTGTGACTTGGCGCTTACAGGAAAAGCTAAAATAAGAATCACACAAAGCCTCAGAACTTTTAAAGAACAGGAACAACTCTATGCAATCGGAAGAACAAAACCCGGCAAAAAAGTAACCAATGCAAAGGCAGGTCAAAGTATTCATAATTATGGATTAGCTGTCGATATTTGCTTAATAATTGACGGCAAAACCGCAAGTTGGGATACTGCAAAAGATTGGGATAACGACAAAGTTGCTGACTGGTACGAATGTGTCAAGATCTTCGCAAAATACGGCTGGGAATGGGGCGGCAACTGGAAAACCTTCAAAGACCTTCCCCATTTCGAAAAGAAATCCATCAAAACAAAATTCTCAGAAATCAAAGCTACTTGGAGAAACCTCATCAAACTTCCGAAAGATAAAAATGGATATGTAATTTTTTAAAATAAAATATATCACGTCAAGTTCTGTCGTTACCCACATCTACTTTTGTAATATCAAATCACAGCAAATTAAAACAAAAGAAAAATGAAAAAGATAACCATACTTTCTCTGGACGGAGGTGGCATTAGAGGGATTATTTCCTGTATTATTCTTCGTTATCTGGAAGAACTTCTACAGCAAAAAGACCATCCAAATGCAAAGCTCGGAGATTACTTCGATATGATTTCCGGAAGTAGTACCGGCGGAATTCTGGCCTCAGTTTTACTTTATCCAGATGAGAACAGAAAAGCCAAATATTCCATTAAAAAAGCATTCGAACTTTATACCGAAAAAGGAGAAGATATCTTCAATGTTTCTCTTTGGGAAAGTCTTGTGAATCCTTTTGGATTATTTAGCGAACGTATTTCTCAAGATAATTTGGAAAAGCAACTTAAAGATTTTTTCGGAGATCTGGAATTGAAGGATTTCATCAAACCATCGCTCATTACCAGCTATGATATCGAAAACAGAAAAGCTAAATTATTTAATACAATCAATGCTCAACAGAGTCAGCAGAACTTTTTGGTTAGAGATGTCTGTCGGGCAACATCAGCGGCTCCCACTTACTTTGCTCCGGTTCAGATCAAATCAAAATACGGACAATTCTTCAGCCTGATAGATGGCGGAATGTTTGCGAATAATCCGGCTTTATGCGCGTATGCTGAAGCAAGAAAAATTCCTTTCGCAGACATTTTCAACAATCCTTTCAAACCCAATTATCCAAGTGTAAATGATATGATGATTGTTTCCATAGGTACCGGAACTGAGATGAAAACTTATCCAATCAAGAAATACCGGAACATCGGAAAACTTGCTTGGGTAGGTCCAATTATAGACATTTTGCTTTCTGCAAATGCCGAGACGGTGGACTATCAGCTTAGCCAGATGTTTATGACTTTGGGAAAACGTAATCAGCAGAATTATTACAGAATCAATCCGTCGCTCAAAACGGCTTCTCCCGAGATGGATAATGTAAAAAAGAAAAACCTGGAAGCATTGATACAAGCTGGTTTGTCCTATGTAGAAGAGAATGATGAACTACTTAATCAAATTGCAGATAAATTAATAAAAAATAAAATTTAATTTTTAATGCGACGAGTTTTGGCGTCACTGCAAGATATCTTCGAATTATAGAAAAAGAGAAACAAAAAACAAATGATGAAAACAAAAAATAAATTTTATTACGTCAAGTTTTGGCGTTAGCTCCAACTACTTTTGGATTATAATTAAGGCCTTAATTAAATAATCAAACCCCTTTCAAAAATCAAATTAATGTTAGCTGTAAAAAGCTGATAAGGAAAACTATTACCCAATCACAAAATATTAAATGCAAAATACATTAGAAAACACCACAGAAAAATCTTCTCAGGATTACAGCATAGAATGGGAAGATATAGAAAATACAGATCTGGATTATGAATATGATCTGGACGAGATAGAAAACTTCTTTCGGGAAGACTTTAACGAAAACATTATTTATTAACACTTTAAAATTTTAACATTTATGAAAACATAGCACAGATTAAGAAAGAAACACATCAGTTTCTAACAACAAAATCCAACCTAAAGGCATTATTCTAAAGCCAAGAACCCTTTAAACATAAAATTTTTTGATAAAATAATTCCAATAATATTACTGGAACAGCTAGGAAAATGCCCAAAATTTAATAATAACAAAAAAAAAACAAACAAAATGACAACACCCGAAAATCCAAAACAAGAAGAAATGCTTCCTGTAGATCCAGCCACAAAAGCAGTATCAAATCCTGCTACACAAACATTATTCAGATTTGTAAGTATGAGAAATCCTCAGCTTGCAAAAAAAGAAGGCAATCTGAAATTTATCTTTAGACCTAATACGGCCGTGGATACTTTTGATAATTTGGCAATTCAATGGAATGACGATTCCAATCTCGCACCTACTAAAATAGATTATTATATTAAAAAGATTGTCAGCAATCCAGAATGGTTTCACAACAGGATAAGAAGTGAAGAACATTTTGAAAGCTTATATCCTGATTTGTACTCAGTAGTTAAAAAATTTACTATAGATGGAGTAGAATCTCTTTTGGAAGCAGATTTAAATAAAGTAATGCAAGCACAAGCCAATATGCAATTCATATGGACGGCCATTATCTATCAAATCGTTCTACAGGAAGATTTTTATCTGAAAGAGTTCATTACACACGTATTACAAGTGATTCACTATGCAGAGAACAATGATTATTTTTCTAGAGAAACTAATGCCAAAAGGAAGAAAGAAAAACAGACAGAACTAGCAACTGCAAAAGTAGTAATTCCAGATTATCTTTTTATAGATTCTACGTCTCTTCAGTTGCCGGTTACTCAGCAAGATCAAATTCTATTCCCTAGCCCAGAAGCAGCTTCTGCTCCTACACCTGCTACACCAGAAAATGAAATAGTTAAAGAGAGTAATCTTTTAGAATCACAACAATATTTCCCTACAGAATCTGATCTGAAACGTCAAAATGTCGCTTTGGCAACTTATAAAAAGCAACAATTGGAAAGTCTTAAAAAAGAACTTCTTAAAACACAAACACTTTACAATAAGCAATATACAAAAGCTTATGACCTTGCGGCTAAGGATTATCAGAATTTGATTAAACCTATTTATGACGCTTATGAACATCAGTTATTGCAGGTTGAAGCAACTTTTACAGAGGAAATGACAGATGCTTCCAAAAAATTAGCTTTGAGTCAAGTGGCTAAACCGGCGCTTCCTGATTTCGAATTTGAGTTCAGAGCAGAAAGAGATGTAGCTTTTTTACAAAACAAACTATCAAAAACTTCATTAGAATCCTTTGTTAGTCTAATTGGAGAATATGCAAGTCCTGACACAGTTGCTGGGAGGCTTAATAATGATGATGTTCTGCAAGAAAACATTGTAGAGATTGGTGAAGATCAATATATTCTACCAGCGGATGAAAATCTGAATTTTGGAGAAATGCTCGAGACTATCAACTCGAGACTATCAGAATTAAATGATGAGATCTACCAAAATACAGAAGTTGAAAAACAGGAATATGTAAGCGTAGGTGGGATTTTGATTCCTGTTGATAATAATTTGACTACAAATAAAACTGAAAGTAAATTCTTTAGTGTTGCAACAATCTTTAATGCCAATACTTGGAGTGTGATGTTAACTTTTGAAGATCGTTCTATCTCTATCGTTAATGCAAGTTATAGTGCCAAAACATCTAATGCCACTATTGACGATGGTTCATTTGTTCAGTCTGTTAGTGGGGTTTATAAATTGTTTAACGGAACTCAGGTACTTCCGGTAAATAATTTTAAAAACGGATTCCTTTTGGATGTGGAATTTACATTGTCAGATGGGAAAAAGTACACCGCAGTCTGCACTTTAGCACATATCACATCTAGTACTGATACTAGCATTAACGGATATCTTACAGGTGGGGCTAGTTTAAATTTAAAAAGTACTACAACAGAAGGAGGAAATACGAGTGGAACAGATACAGGGGGAGAAAATCCAGAAACTCCAAGTACAACTGTAAGCACAACAAATTCTTTCATCCCAAAAGGCTTTGGCATCAAAAGATTAGGAATTGCAGATTATCTCAAAGTAGAACAATCGACTCACGCTTACGTAGAAGGAGAAGTTGCTGCTATCGAGAACATTATGGCTCGTGAATATCGCGAAAAATCCACAAGAAGATTACGCAGAAGCGAGGTTACAGAAACAACATCTTCTGATACAGAAAGAGAACGATTGACAGACACAACAACTGCAAGTCGTTTTGAAATGCAGTCAGAAGTTGCAAAAATTCTACAGGAATCTACAGATGTAGGAATTAGTGCAAATACTCATTTTAATTACGGGGATACTTTTAAAATGGATATTGGCGCAAGCTATGCCAATCATCGTGCAAAGGAAGATAGTATGACTCAAGCAGTAACTCAGGCTCAGGATATAACAGCAAGAGCTCTAGATAGAGTAGTTACAAAAGTTCATCAGGAACGTATTGAGAAAATCGTTGAAGAATTTGAAGAAAATAACTCTCATGGATTTGACAATAGAAAAGGAGATAAGCATGTTGTAGGTGTTTACAGATGGGTTGATAAGTTGATGAAAAATCAAGTATGGGACTATGGTAAGCGTTTGATGTTTGAGTTTGCAATACCACAACCTGCAAAATTACATTTGCTTGCAATGAATTCTCGTGATAAAATTGCAATCCCTGTTGATCCTAGAAAAGCAGAAAAATTTACTATGAAGGATTATACAGCTTTAACAGATGAAACAGTTTTAAAATATTGGACTAGTTTATATAATGTTGAGAGTGATAAAAAGTCTGATAAGTTAGTACTTAGTAAATCCATTGCTGATGCTCAGGTAGGTCAAGACGAAGTAATTAGCAAAAATGAAATAGTATCTATACCAGAAGGTTACACTGCAATCAATGCGAATGTTAATGGTTATGCTAAATATGATACAGATTCTACTCAGACTCACTCTTTTGCAGTTACTGTAGGAAACCAGCATAAAGTGTTTCCTGGTCAAAGGTCAGACTGTTACATCGACAATGCTCAATATCCTCTCAATAATGTTGAGAATAATATTACTATTGCCATTCATTCAGTCAATTATCACGCAATAAGCGTAGGAGTAAATATTAATTGCGAACTTTCTGCTGATGCTAAAAAACAATGGCAGCAAAAAACCTTCAACGCCATTATCGAAGCTTACGAAAATGCAATGGTAGAATACAACAACAAAATTGCAGAAGAAGAAACCAAAGCCAATAACATCAAAGGTTCAAATCCATTGTTCTACCGCCAGATCGAACAGGAAGTTCTTAAGCATAACTGTATTGCTTACCTTACAGATGACAAGTCAAAAACTAAGAATATCGGAACTCAAATGTACACAGGGAATCAATTATTAGATTTCAAAGTGGACAGAACCGATATTGATGAATATACTTCATTTGCCAAGTTTATGGAACAAGCATTTGAGTGGGATATTATGTCTTACAATCTGTACCCATATTATTGGGGAAATAAAGCAGAGTGGGGAAGTATGTATGTTTCAGAAGATGCAGATCCGTTGTTCAGATCATTTCTTAGAAGTGGAATGGCAAGAGTAGTAGTTACCGTTCGCCCTGGCTTTGAGGATGCAGTACAGTTCTACATGACAACAGGAAGGTTATGGAATGGTGGAGAAGTTCCTGTAATTGGAGATCCAATGTACCTATCTATCGTAGATGAGCTAAAAGATATCAAAGGAAAGACTCAAGGCAAACCTTGGATCACAAGAATCCCGACATCGCTTACCATTCTTCAGGCTCAGAATATCGGGCTAGAAGTAGCGCAAGCTTTACCGTTTACAACAGAAGACCCATTAGACTTCGAAAATCCGGAACAAGTTATTACAGTAAGTAACTTCAAAAAATCCGACGCGCAGATGGAAGCAGAGAAAAGCAAACTGGTCGAGAATATCGAGATCAACAACGATTATCTGCAGCTGACTAATAATGACAATCCACATCAAGTCATTGCACAGCTTTCTTTAGAAGATCTTAAAGAAGCTTTAGAATAATAATTTTTGTTTAATCCAATAGGGGCGGTTTTCTAAGCCGCCCTTTTTATTAACTATTAAATTAATGAAATGAAAAACAAAGAATATTTCAAAGACTTTAATGACTTTGACGAAGAAAGCCAAAGAATGCTATTAGCTTCTTATGGAAGTCTAGTTATCAAGGATTCTTATTCAGGTTCTGTTGGAAATAAGTTATCAATGGAAAAAAGCACAGGTAATTCTGAGTCAAAAGATGATGAATACATAAACCTCACTTTATTAACAAAGGACTTGCAGGTAGCTTACAAAGCAGCCAAAGGAAGCAATTTCCTTTTTGAGTATAAAAAATATCTGAATGATCTGCCACAAACATATATCATAGATGATCAACACCATCATATAAACATATCTGCTAAAATATCTTTAAGAGATGGAGCAGTACAAGTCTCAAATCTTGTAAAATGGGACAGACCATTTATGGAAATGTATTTGGACCAAGATCATAGGCTCAGCTTTACATTATCTTTTAAATATGAAGATGAGGAAGATGTCGCAATTGTGCTGAAAACAAAATCTTTTGAAAGTTTTAAATATCTGCTTCTACACATCGGATACGGTAATATAGAAACAGATAAAAATTCTGCTCGGTTTTTCACCACAGAGTTTACCTATTTTCTGAATAATGCTCAAACGGGAAAAGAACTGGCTGTAGTCTATTCGCAACTTCCTCTAGGATTTATAAAAAATATAAACCTTACGACAAGCAAGGTGATAAGCCAACTAACAATGCTTGCCAAGGAAGACAATACCGGATGGTTCAGCTGGACAAAAGATACCAGTTCTCTACTGATAAAAGCAATGGGGATGTTTAGAAATTATAAAGAAGTTGCCGACTTTTTCTGGAAAAACCCTAAACTGCTTATCCAGATTTATGATAATCTTGATGGCAGTTCGGAAGTTTTGGGAATCAAGTTATCAAACCGAATTATCTTCACTTCAATTTTAAACAATATTGCCAGAAATGGCTCGGATGTGAAAAACAGAATCACCAAAAATGCATTGCTAAGCGGGAAAGGATATTCTATAGAATCCAACATTCTGGAACTGAATGATACACTGAACAATATAAAGGGAGCTCTAAGTTTAGACTGGGATTTCGATTACAAAGACAGCATTTTTCTTCAGCAAAAGAAAACCGTTACCCGAACCGTAGAACAGCGAGAAACAGATGAGTTTGGCAAAGGAGGAACTACAACAGAACAAACCGATACCAAAGAGGAAGATGTAGATCCTGGCTATCTCTACCATCCGCTCCATCTGGTTCACTATCTCGATCAGGAAACAAAAAAGGCAGATCTGGTAACGGCTCTTTTCCTAAAAGCCATGGCAGACGAAAAAGAATGGGCACAAGTGATGCGTTGCATCCGCATTGGTGGAGATGTTATTGCAATTTTCGCTGGATTGTTTACAATGGGTGTTACTGGCCAGGCATCTGTCCTTGCAATTGCAGACCTTGGTTTAGCATCAGTGGATCTGGTAATGATGGACGAAGATATCAAGCAGTTCTTATCACAATCTCCAGAAGGAAAATGGTTTGTAGAAAACTGGGATGTTATCTACGGATTGGTTGGGATGGGGATCCTGAGTGTGGTAATGGTAGAAGGCATCCTCACATACGGTCCCGCACTTGTAGAAAAACTGAAGAACATCAAAAATCTAAAAGCAAATTACCGTATTTTTACAGAACAGCTGGAGAAGCTGATAACAGAGCTGGATGCCTACCAGGCAAAGAATGCCACCAATGCAATAGAAGAAGTTGTTATCACTGGAGGGCAAAACAATCTTCTGAAAAAGCTCTTAAAATTAGTATCTTCCCAGCAGGAGAATTTGCAGTTCATAGCCACAAACCTGGCAAAAAAAGGATTGTCTGTAAGAAAGTTATCAGAAAATGAATACGAAATACTTTACAAAGGCACATCTATATTTGCAGGAAAAGATTCTGAAGCAGCAGGTTTTTTGAAAAAATATTTTTGGAAGACGGAAAGGCAATTGCAAAAAGACGTTGATAAGATTGCTAGAGAAAATTTTATAAAAAAGATAATTATTTCTGAATTTGATGAATTAGGCTCTTTACCTGCAACAAAAGTAGATTTATTAGCCTGGGAAAAGAAAATTAAAATATTAGGTTTTAAAGAGAAGGCAAGATTTAGATTAGCAACTAAAAATACGAAAGCTTTTCGATATATGGAAAAAGAAAGAGTTGCCGCTTATTTTGATGGTCATGAAATCCCACCAGTAATCTGGTATAAGGAAGGCTCATCTAATTATGTAATAGCTCATGAATATTATCATTTGGAAGAATATTGCACTATTGGAAAAGATGCTTTTACAAAAGGAGACTTAGGAACTGTTAATGAGTGGCATACAAATAACATATTAAGAGAAAAATATGTGGCTCTAAGACTTTTAGAGAATTCGGATATATTAAATTTATCTAGAAATGAGAGATTACATATTAAATATTATTACCAGAAAGAAATTATTAAACAAGCTGTAGATGCTGGTATAGAAATATTACCAGAGTTTATTATAAAATTTAAAAATTATGGATTATGACAGATAAAGAAATAATAGAAAAAGCAACAAAAGCCTTAAAAGCTTTAGACCTACTAACGGATTATAACAAAGTTCAGGTTAATAAGAAAGTAAATCCTTTACTTTTAGAAATGGATCCCGACATTGAATTTGAATACACGGTACATTTTGGTCATAATCCGCCTATAAGAGGAACAGGGGTGGCTATAACTGTAGATAGGAAAACTAATAAATTAATTAGGATTATAACCAGAAATACAATGTATAAAGTTCCAAACGAATTACAATAATTTAAAAGCCACTTCTTTACTAAAACTAAGAAGTGGTTTTTTCTTATGTTTTTATGTAATAAAGTTCACAACAGACCTGGCAAAAAAAGGTTTATCTGTAAGAAAGTTATCAGAAAATGAATACGAGATACTTTACAAAGGCACTTCTATATTTGCAGGGAAAGATTCGGAGGTAGCAGGATTTTTGAAAAAGTATTTTTGGAAGAGTGCAGCAAAAACCGAAAAGGTTTTAGATGATATAATTAAAGATTTGAAAAAAGCAATAAAAAAGAGAAATATTGTAGAATCAAATGGTTTAAGGGGAAGTAAAGTATTATCGATTACAGACAAAAAAGAAATTTTTAATTATGCAAAACAATATTTTACAGACAATGCTGAAGAGTTGATACAATTTGCTGACGAAATGTCAACGAATAATACGGGGTATATGGCATTAATGGATGTTTTATATATTAATACGGACATAATGCCTGGGACATTAGGGACAGCAAATTCAAGATTAGGTTGGCAAGCTGCGATTGCCCACGAATTAGAAGGACATCGTTATGCGGCATTAAATGGAAAAACTTTTTATGATCCAAATATTTCGGTTCAAGCAAATGATTTATTAGAGGAAATTCAAGCAAGCGTAAGAGCAAGCAAACACGGAAAAAAATTATCCCATTTAGATAGGGAAGATCTTTTACAAGATGCAATTGAAAGACTTGAAACTCACAAACATTTTTTATCAGGAACAAAATACGAATCATTAACAATTAATAAAATTATAGAAGAATTATGGATATCAAAACATTAAACATAGAATCAGTATTAAATTTAAATGACAAAATACTATATGGACTTATTATTGAAAGCTATGATCCGAACTATGGTATAAAAGAAATTCGTAAATACTTAGAAAATAAAGATGTTGAAATATTATCATCGAACAAAAAAATTAAAACAAAAATTAGTCAAGTAGATGGTTATCGGTCGAAAAATAATTTAAATATTTTTAATGTCTTTATTGTTTTTAGCGATACTTTTAATAAAAAATTAAAAGTAGATGATACAGTCTACCTAATTTAAATTTCTTAACCACTACCTGATAGCGCGGATTTGCAATCCGTGCTCTTCACAACAATAAAAGCTAAGCAATGATAAACTATCATTGCTTTTTCATTTCTATATTTAAAGAAAATAAACTTACATTACTACCCGATAGCGCGGATTTGCAATCCGAACAGAGGTGGTTTTGATATTGAAGAAATTACATTGAAAACTGGAACTTTGGTTGACAGATACGGAGGGAGATATGATGAATTCGGAAACTTCAATGATACTGGGAGTTTCGTTAGTCCAAAAGGAATGGATTTTGAGAAAAGAGCTCTTCCTAATGAAAATCAAAAAAACCCTTTAAAAGTTTATGAAATTTTAAAACCAATAAAAGCAACCAAAAAAGCAAAAATAATACCTTGGTTTAATAAAAAGGGACTTGGTATACAATATGAATTACCAGAAAATATAGATGAATTGATACAAGAAGGATATTTAAAAATAAAAAATTAAATTATGATTAAGTTAGACACCGCTGCCGCACGAATCCTTTCGTGTGGCTTTTTACAATAATTTCATTGACTCTCTCATTTTAATGTCTTTACAAAAACACAAAAAACTGAGTATAAATCTAAAATAGAATCTTGAAGGATATTATGGTTTTAGAATATTTGATTTGTAAATAATAAACCACACGAAAGGATTCGTGCGGTAGCAGGGGGTTTTGCTTATTATTTAGAAAAAGAAAAAAAATACAGGATTGGTACTGCATTGTTTTTATTTGACCAGTATAATATTGGTACTGATGAAAAAGAGATTGGAAATGAGATTAAACTACCATTTGCTCCTATGAAAACGGTTTTAGAAAATGATAAAGAATTGTATATCCCTTGTTTTATTGCTGAATATTTCACCAATAAAAAGATAGATGAAGAATTTTGGCAAATTCTCAATAATATTGCTTCGGGATTGCTACCAGAAGTAGGGGCAGGAATTGCAAGAGGTGCAGCTATTCTATCAAGAATTCTTAGTGGTAGAAAAATAAAAACAGTAGAAGAACTTATAGTATTTTTAGAAAAAGTAGATCAGAATGTAATGGCTGAGGATTTGGAAAAAGTAGGAATACAAGCACTTTTCAGAGGAACAACGAAAAGTATAAATGGAGAAGTCTTTACAGGAAATCTTAACTCAATAGAATATGGGGCTTCAACTTCTACAGATCCGATTAGAGCAATTATTTTTGGCATAGAATCTTCATCCAAGCCAGGGACAAAAGGAGTTTTGCAAGTTTATGTACCAAAAAATTTAAAAGGTTTAAATTTACAATCGGCAAATCAGTATAGATTTGATTTAGAATTAGAAGTTATTGTCAACACATCACCAGAAAATTTATCTACTTTTGCTGTAAAATAGATTCCTATTGAAGATGCCAGAAAATTATTAAATGAATTGTATGGATTAGATATTCCTGCTAAAATCACCAAAGATGGATTTCCAAATAGTTTATTTTTGTTAGAAAACACAAAAAAACTCACTCCCAAAGAAGCATTAGAATTTTATAAAAAAGCAATTAAATAAAAACTTAAATTAATATGACAGCAATTACAAATGATTTATACGACAATATTCGTGAAGACTTTATCAATAAATATCCATTTCTTGCCTTTCATAGAATGTATTCCAACAATGACATTTCTAAATATGAATTAAATCCAATAAATAGAAACACTTCTATTTATGTAGAAAATTACAGCAATGATAATGATATAATTTTAGGAACAAAGTATAATGTTATTTATAACAGAAAAGAACCTAAAAATTATCAAAAAACAGATTGTGAAATAGACTTTTTATCATTAAAAAAGAATGATAATATAGGAATTATTCCAAAAGGCTATGGAGGGTGTATTCGTTTAAATTTTAAAGATGAAGTTCCAGATATGACAAAATTGTTAGTTCAAGATAAAAATGAGAATTACAATGACACTAATAATGATATTTTATACTTAACTACTCAAGAAGTAATGAATAAAATATTGGAAGAATTAGAGAAAGTTTAAATTTAGAAAACCGTTCAGAATGAGCGGTTTTTTATTAAATATTTCACCAGAAAATTTATCTAATTTTGCTATTAAAGAAATTCCTATTGAAGATGCAAGGAAATTAGTAGAAAAGGTTTACGGAGTTAGTTCCCGATAGCGCGGATTTGCAATCCGTGCTTTTTCACAACAATAAAAACTAAGCAATGATCAACCATCATTGCTTTTTCATTTCTATATTTACAGTAACACAAAATGTCTACAAAATACAAAGCAACAGAAATAGAACAAGCGTACTTTTTGAGAAAATAGAGACAGAACCAGAAAGCTACTATTTTAGCTCAGCCAGAAATTGCGCAGATTTGGATAGTGCATTGGATATTGAAGTCATTTTTATGGGATAGATACAGTCGCGGATTGCAAATCCGCCATCGGGGTTAGATCAAAGTCTTTTTCCAAAGCCAAATCATGATTTATCAAATTTAGATTTGATAGTTGAAAAAATAGCAAAATTTTATAATTTAAAATAATTAAAATGAAACCTACATTAAAAAAGTTTTATGTTAGATTAGATGAACTAATAAATCTTTATAATCCTGATTTTCAATTTAATGGAAATTATAAAGTATCAAGTATTCTATTGTTCAAAGAAGGGTTGATTAGAATTAATGAATGGAGAAGTATTATTAATTCTTCAAAAATTAGCTTTAATGATAGCGAGGATTTTAATTTATTTAATGACATTAATGCACCTTGGATTAACGAGATTGAAGATTATAGCCTGTATGTTGAAAGGATTAAAGAAATGACCATTAACTATAATTCTAGAAATTTTAATTTCTTATTCATATACTTATTTATTTATTGGGAAATTTACCAAAGTCGTGATGAAATTAGAAATTACGGAAAAGAAAACCCATATATTCCGTTAGTTAAGATCTTTAAAAATAAAAATTTAGTATATTTTCGTGATTGGTTTCAAATAAATGGAGTTACAATGAAAAAGAATAAAATAACCCATCTTCCATCACTTGATGATTCTTTTCTCAACTTTATTGATTCAAAATGTGAGCTTTTTGGTAGTACAGGAATTCCTAGTCAGGAGAAGATAAATGAACTTTGGGAAGAGTTTCAAAATTGATAACAATAATATCTAATCCAGTCCCGATAGCGCGGATTTGCAATCCGTGCTCTTCACACAATAAAAACTAAGCAATGATAAACCAATCATTGCTTTTTCATTCTATATTTACAGCAAATAAAAACACAAGTAATGTCAACAAAATACAAAGCAACGGAAATAGAAAAAGCATATTTTATAACAATCACAACAGTCGGCTGGGTAGATATTTTCACAAGGCTCAATCAAAAATATGTCATCATAAATGCCTTGAAACATTGTCAGGAAAACAAAGGACTTACTATCTTTTCATATTGTTTAATGCACAGTCACTTGCATTTATTTTGCAGAGCAGATTCCACATTTTCATTAGCAGAAATAATGAGAGACTTCAAAAAATTTACCTCAAAGAAGATTGTACAAGCTATATTAGAAGAGCCTGAAAGCAGGAGAGAATGGTTAATAGATTATTTTAAAAAATCCTGCGAGCATCTTGCCAGACCACAAATGTATAAAGTTTGGCAGGATGGTTATCATGCAGAAGAAGTTTTTTCCAACAAATGGATAAAAGAAAAAATCAACTACATTCATCAAAACCCTGTAAACGAAAAAATAGTAACAGAACCAGAAAGCTACTATTTTAGCTCAGCCAGAAATTACGCAGATTTGGATAGTGCACTGGATATTGAAGTCGTTTTTATGGGATAGATAAAGTCGCGGATTGCAAATCCGCGCCATCGGGGGGTCAATATAAATTTTTACCAACAAATTAAAAGAAATTATTATGTATACAAAAGAACAAGCAAAAGCAAAGATGCAACGATTTGTAGATTATGAAAATAATCTAATTGTGTGGAATGAAAAAGGAGATCCTGATATAATTATTTATGAGCATCTTACAGAAGAACATCCTTTTGGATGGGTATTTTATTGGCAGGTAAAAGATGTTAAGGAAGACTTATCCAATGTTCTTATAGGCAACGGTCCTATTATTATTGAAAAAGATACACTTAATGTATATTGTATGATGACAGCTATTTCTGTAGAAGAAAATATTGAATTATATAAAAAAGATAAAAATAAATTATTGCAGTTAAAAGAAGATGAAGATGGTTTTTTTGACCCTGTAAATATCTGATTTATTCGATAGCGCAGATTTGCAATCCGCGCCTTTATACGATTAAAAACAAAGCAGTAACACAATGTGTTATTGCTTTTTTAGTATTTTCGAGAATTGATATTGGCATCGGGGGGACTTGGTATACAATATGAATTACCAGAAAATATAGATGAATTGATACAAGAAGGATATTTAAAAATAAAAAATTAAATTATGATTAAGTTAGACGCTAATAAAAAACAGTTATTTGATGGTTTTGAGGACGATATATTTAATAAAGAATTTTTATTAAAAGAAAAAAAAATTAATATTAAAAACATTATTATTAATAAATTTAAAAAACTTCGAGAGATAATTAATGAAAATGATTTTACAACTATAATTAAAGATTTAAATATTATTAAACATAATGAATTATTTGAAAGTTATAAATCATCTGATGATAGTTTGCCAATATATTATTTAATTAATGATAATAATCTGTTTGTATTTTCTTATGGAGAATTTCAACCTGCCAGATATCAATTATATTTAGAAGGAATATATTCTTTATAATAAATTAAATTTAAGCTACTTTTAGAGTAGCTTTTTTATTAAAACTAATATCTTCCCAGCAAGAGAATTTGCAGTTCATAGCAACTGACCTTGCAAAAAAGGGTTTATCTGTAAGAAAGTTATCAGAAAATGAGTACGAAATACTTTACAAAGGCACATCTATATTTGCAGGGAAAGATTCTGAAGTAGCAGGTTTTTTGAAAAAGTATTTTTGGAAGACGGAAAGGCAGTTGGATGAAGTGCTGGTTGGTGGAGCAAACAAAAAGCTTTATTCTCTGTGGAAAATAAATTTAAAAGAAGGGAAATATAATTGCGCAAATACTTCAATAGCAACAGATGCTACCCTGGCGGTAAGACCTACATCTGCATTACCATACACTATTCAAAAAAGATTTAGGAATGGAAAATGGGAAAATTATGCTTCCTTTGAAGATGGAACAGAATTTTTGGTTTTGGAAAAAGAGTTTAATGCTAAATTTTCAAAATGGACAGAAAATTTAGATGATTTAATAAGAGATTTGAAACCTGACAAAAGAGGAATTATTTTTGGAGTAAAAAAAGGGAAAAATATGGGACACTATTTTAATGTGATTAATGAGAATGGAGTAGTTAAATTCCTCGATGGTCAAACAGGTAAACGAGCAAAATTAGTTTATGATTATTATCAATTCTTACCAACAAATTAAAATAAACAAATTATGTATACAAAAGAACAAGCAAGAGTAAAAATGCAACGTTTTGTAGATTATCAAAACAATTTAATAGTTTGGAATGATAGAGGGAAGCCAGACGTAGTTATATACGAACATCTTACAGAAGACCACCCTTTTGGTTGGGTATTTTATTGGCAGGTAAAAAATATTAAAGAAGATTTTTCTAATTTTTTAGCAGGCAATGGTCCAATAATTATTGAGAAAAACACATTAAATGTATATAAAATGATGACTGCTATTTCTACTGAAGAAAATATTGAATTATATCAAAAAGATAAAAATAAATTATTGCAATTAGAAGAAGATGAAGATGGTTTTTTCGACCCTGTAAATATCTGATTTACCTGACATCGCGGATTTGCAATCCGTGCTATTATATAATTAAAAGCCAAAGCAGTAGCACAAGATGTTACTGCTTTTTAATTTAGCGTATGTCTATTTTACATTTTAGCGACTTAGTTTTCATTTATTACGATGTTGTTTTCCATTCCCTCCTAAAAATTTCCCATTCCCTTAACTCAATTATTACTTATATCAACTTTGTTTTACATAATATCGACATAGTTTGATATTTAATCAACATTGTTTTACATTACATCAAATTAGTTTTAACTTTCATCACTTTTGTTTTCATTTCCCACAATTTAATTCCAAAAACCAAAACAACGAGCAACATATAAAACAATCTTATTATCTTTAACCAAAAACACACAATGCTAAATCTCAATCTCAAACCCATCTTCGAAGCCCGAGGAATAGAAAGACCCTACACCTATCTCGTAAAAGCAGGCATTTCCCGCGCAACCGCCCACAATATTCTTCAAAGCAAAACCCGCGTCTTCCGTTTAGATCACATCGAGCTGCTTTGCAAAGTCCTTATCTGTGAACCCAACGATTTGCTGGCTTACACACCTGATGCTCAAACCATTCTTCCCGAGACACATCCACTCAATAATCTAAGAAAAGAAGCAGTTTCCCAGACCAATATAAAAGATTCCTTAGCCAACATCCCATACAAACAACTTAAAGAGTTGACCTCTCAGTTGTTGGAGAAAAAGTAGTCCAAAACTTATCCACAATATGAAAACACGACACCGTTTGTCGCATTAAGAATTTATATTTGCTCAAAGAAATAGTAAAAAACCAAAGACCATTAATAAAAACAAAAAGACCAAATGAAGAAAGACTTTTACCTTACCAGATATGCCCTCATCATCAAGAGATTGGAGCGTTCCCCTGCAACCTATGCCGAGCTGGAAGATTATCTTCTCAATTCATTCGAGTTTCAGGATGCAAAGCTCAGCAGTTACTCTATCCGCACATTGCAGAGGGATATCAAGGACATCGCCAATCTTTTTAATTTTGATATTCACAACAAGAAAAAAGGAGACAACCGCTACTACATAGAAAGCCGCCCCGTGATGGAAGTAGACGAGTACAACCAGCGCCTCCTCGAGTCTTTCCAAATCATGAACGCTGTCAACTCCCAACCCGATTTCGCAGAATTTGTCTATCTGGAAAGCCGCAATCCACGTGGAATTCAAAACTTCTACGATCTTCTTTTCGCCATCCGGAACAAACGCATCATAGAGTTCCGGCATTTCAAATACAAAGACCAAAGCACCAGCTCCAGAAAAGTCCATCCTTATGCGCTCAAAGAATCCAAAGACCGCTGGTACCTAATTGCATTGGACACAAAAGACGAAAAACTGAAAGCCTTCGGACTGGACAGAATCAGTGATCTTACAGTGAACAAAGCAGGGTTCAAACTGGAACAAAGGTTCAATCTCAAAGAACATTTCAAAAACGCTTTCGGAATTATGAATCTTGAGGAAGAACCGGTAAAAGTCATCATCAGATCTACAAAAGAACAGGCAGAATATATCAAAAGTTCTCCGTTGCATCATTCTCAGCAAATTCACAAAGAGACAGATAAGTCTGTTGATTTCATTTATGACCTTTTCCCAACCTACGATTTTATCCAGGAGATTTTATCATTCGGAAAACAGGCAAAAGTGATAGAACCCAAAAGTCTGGCAGAAAAAATCAAAGAAACTTTGAAAGAATCCATCCGCCAATACGACGATTCTTCTCTCGAATAACATTTGAAAAACGACAGGTTTTTAAAAACAAAAATCAAATCATTTTCCATTCCCAAAAATTGTTATATTTGTGAAGAATGGCAACCAAAGCACTTTTCAATTCTGTCGTCAATTGGTTTATCCGTCAGCGGATAGATCAGATTGAGCATTTCAAACAAAATCCTGTAGAAACACAGGAGGGTTTGTTGTTCTCCCAGCTCTTCAATGCAGAGGAAACAGAATATGGAATGAAGTACGGTTTCAGTACCATTTCCAATTACAAAGATTTCAGAAAAAAAGTACCGATTGTCTGCTACGAAGACTTCGAACCTTACATAGAAAAAGCACGTCAAGGACAGAAAGATGTCTTCTGGCCCGGAATTATCAAACAATTTGCTAAATCTTCCGGTACAACGAATGCCAAAAGCAAATACATTCCCATAACCGCAGAAAGTTTGGAAGACTGTCATTACAAAGCTGGCAAAGACCTTATTTCTATTTACGTTAATAACCATCCGGAAAGCGAACTCTTTCAGCATAAAAATTTACGTTTAGGTGGAAGTGCAGAGATGTATCAGGATTTCAATACCAAATTTGGAGATCTTTCAGCAATATTAATTGAAAACCTTCCTTTCTGGGTAGAGATCATCAATACACCAAGCAAGAAAACATCCTTGATGTCCGAATGGGAAAGCAAGATGAAAGCAATCATCGGCGAAGTAAAGAATGAAGATGTAGGAAGTCTCACTGGCGTTCCGAGTTGGATGATGGTTTTGCTTCAAAGAACTTTACAGGAAACAGGCGGAGATTCTATCTCAGAACTTTGGCCAAATCTGGAAGTGTTCTTTCATGGCGGAATCAGCTTCAAACCTTATAAAAATCAATACGAAGAAATCATTGGTAAGAAAATCAGATACTACGAAATCTACAACGCTTCCGAAGGATTTTTCGCCATTCAGGATCAATATGGAAGTGACGAGATGCTTCTAATGTTGGATTACGGCATCTTCTACGAGTTCATTCCGATGGATCTTTATTATGCAGGAATCAGAGAAGCTATACCAATTCAGGAAGTTGAGATTAATAAAAATTATGCAGTCGTAATCACTACCAATGGCGGACTTTGGCGTTACTTGATCGGCGATACCGTGAAGTTTACATCTGTCAGTCCTTATAGAATTAAAATCTCAGGAAGAACGAAACATTATATCAATGCCTTTGGAGAAGAATTGATGATTGATAATGTGGAAACAGCACTTAAGATTGCCTGCGAACATATGGATGCCAGCATTTCTGATTACACAGGCGCTCCGGTTTTTATGACCAATACGAGCAAAGGCTGCCACGAATGGATCTTCGAATTCACAAAACATCCAAAATGTCTCAAGGAATTCACAGAGGTTTTCGACAGAACGCTCAAAACTTTAAATTCCGATTACGAAGCTAAAAGATATAATGACATTACACTGAGATGCCCAATTGTACATTCCGCAAAACCGAATTTATTCTATGAATGGATGGCAAGCCGAGGAAAACTTGGCGGCCAGAACAAAGTTCCAAGATTGAGCAATGATCGCCAGTATATCGATCCTTTATTAGAACTGAATCAAGGATTGGGACTATCCAATTAATTCTTTTGCTTGAGAAATAGCCGCTTCTGTGATTTTTGAACCAGAAATCAGTTGTGCAATTTCATTGAGTTTTTCCTCGTCAGAAAGTTTTACGATTGTAGTTTTCGTAACTGCATTTTCATCAAATTTCACCACTTTGTAATTCTCGTTTCCTTTTGCTGCAACTTGAGCTAAGTGTGTAATTACGATGAGTTGAAGATCTTGCGACATTTCCTGCATCAGTTTTCCCATTTCTTCGGCAATTCGTCCGGAAACGCCTGTGTCGATTTCGTCTAGAATCAATGTCGGAAGATCATTATTCTCTGCCATTATTTTTTTAATAGCAAGCATTACTCTTGATCTTTCTCCTCCGGAAACAGCAGATTGAATTGGTTTCAAAGGAAAACCAGAATTAGCTTGAAATAAGATCTGAATATTATTTTTTCCGTGAAGATTATAAGTCGAAGAATCTAACAAATCGATTTTTAAAATAGCTTTTTCAAGACCTAATTTTGAGAAAATTTCTTTGGCTTGATTTTCTAATTCGCTAGAAAATTTCTTTCTGTTTTCGGATAATTTTTGACTTAGAGTTTGAAGTTCTTTTTCAATTAGTTTAAGTTTTTTTTCTTTTTCTTCGATTTGATTTTCAATCGTTTCCAAAGAATTTTGACAGGCGGATAATTCTTCTCGTATTTCAATAAGTCCATTGATGTCACTTACTTGATGCTTCAAAAAGAGTGAATTCAGTCGGTTGACAGTCATCAATAAAGCCTGCAAAAGATTAGGATCGATTTCGAGATTTTCTGCCTTATTTTCGATTTCAATATTAATGTCTTTCAGCTCAAGATAAGTTGTTTCCAACCTTTGGCTCAGGTCTTGATATTCCGAAGAAAGTTCTGAAAGTTTGGCAATCTTATTTTTAACATCAAAAAGTCCGGATAAGATTCCGAAATCTTCCTGATTCAGTTTCGAAAGAATTTCCGCAAGATTCTCACTGATTTGTCCTGCATTTTCCTGCGTATTCAACTGATTCTGAATTTCTTCAAAATCCAGATCGTCCAATTGCATTTCTTCTAATTCTGCGAGAAGAAAATTTTTGTAATCCGATTCTTTATTGTTTTCTGCAAGTGCAGATTTCAGTTGTTCAATTTCTCTTTTCGTATTCTGATAACCAACATAATGGGTTTGATAATCAGACAATAGGGTTTTGTTTTTTGCCAATCCATCAAGAATTCCGAATTGAAATTGCTCTGTAAAAAGATCAGAAGTTTCGAATTGAGAGTGAATGTCAATCAATCTTGAAGATAGTTCCTTCAAAACATCCAAAGTTACAGGAACATCATTAATGAAAGCTCTGGATTTTCCACCGGAAGAAATTTCTCTTCTGATGATGGTTTGTTCCTCAAAATCCAAATCCTTTTCTTCAAAGAAATCTCTGAAGTTTGCACTGATGTGGAATTCGGTTTCGACGATGCTTTTAGAGTCAGATTTTGCGAAGGATTTTACATCGGCTCTTTCGCCCATTATCAATCGGAGAGCACCTAGAATAATAGATTTTCCTGCGCCGGTTTCTCCAGTAATAACTTGGAGACCTTTCTTAAGATCAATCTCAAGTGTATCGATTAAAGCAAAATTCTGAATAAAAATTCTTGAAAGCATATTTTAATTATTAACTGTAAATTATTAATTAAAAATTATTTCCAGTTATTCCATTTAGTATCAATGTCTTTCGGAGAAAGTGTGCTCATAAGCGTTTTCAGCTCGCTGATGTTGACAGAAGCATTATTTCCGGAATTGAAAATATTGTAAATTTCTGTGCTTTTACTTTCTATGAAAACTCCGAAAGCATAATTCATCTGAAAATTATTTTCATAAAATTTGAGTTGCATCAGAGATTCGGCAATGGTTTTCTTCGCAGGACCTTGATCTGGTTTTGCCAAATTATCAAGACCAGCACGATGATAGCTGTAGTAAACGGTTCTTAAAGTAGAAGTGTTTTCGTTTTGCAATCCAGAGATTAGTGCACCTCTGTTTCTTTGGCTTTCGATCTGATTCCAGCCATCATAATTTTGATTCTGAGAGTTTTGAGCAATTTTCATTGCTTTGTCAAACCAAGCTTGTCCGCCTTTTAATTGAAAACTGTCGCCATCATATCCCAAGATTGTATAAATATAAAAACCGATAATGTCTGTGAGATTTTTCCCGGAAAACTGTCTTTCATTGAAGATCAAATTTTCGTTCTCATTATATTCAAAGGAAAAATTAGTGTCATTAATATTCATCAACGGAGATTCATATTGGGAGTTGAAAACCGGACGTGTTGCCTGTACAACGATACTTCCTTTGAATCCATTGCTACCAGTACGTTCAGAAATTACGATTGCAAAATTACATTTGATCTTTTCAAAATTCTGAAGTTTTTTCCCAGTCCAGCTTGTATTATTGATGAAATCACGCAATGATTTTTCAAGTGTTCTGAAAACCTGTGTGTTACTTCCTGCAATTTGTTGATTGTTGATCTGCACATTTGCCAAAAGTTCCTGTGAGAAGGCTGTTTGAGCGAAAAATAAAGCGCAGATTATATAAAGTAGTTTTTTCATTCAGTTGTAAAAATGTTTGTAAAAATAAGGAATCTTTGTCAAAGAAAATAATCTAAACAAGGACAAAATAATAACGTGGAAACTCGTGGTTTTGTTACAATTTTTCTTCAATAAAATTCAGGATGTCTTTTGCGACTTCTTCTTTTGATTTTAAAGTAAATGATTGCTCCTCAGTTGGGGTAAAAATTTTGATCTTGTTGGTGGAATTTGCAAATCCTGCACCTTCGTCTCTCAAAGAATTTAAAATAATCATATCCAGATTTTTCTTGACTAATTTTCCTTTTGCATTTTCCTCTTCATTCTGAGTTTCCAAAGCAAAACCAACCAAAAATTGTTTAGTTTTTTTCTCGCCCATTGTTCTTAGAATGTCTTGGTTTTTGACTAATTCAATAGTCAATTCATTTTCAGTTTTCTTGATCTTTTCTGTCGCTTTTACTTTTGGAGTGTAATCGGCAACTGCAGCGCTCATAATAGCAACATCAACATTATCATAATATTTGAAAACTTCGTCAAACATTTCCTGAGCTGAGGTTACTCTGTGAAGTGTAATATTCTTATCATTAACATTTTGAGAAGACGGACCTGAAATTAATATCACTTCAGCACCACGTTTTGCAGCTTCTTTTGCCAAATCAAAACCCATTTTTCCGGAAGAATGATTTCCGATAAATCTTACAGGATCAATGTTTTCGTAAGTTGGACCAGCAGTGATTAGAAATTTTTTTCCTGCAAATGTCTGTTCATTATCAGAAAATTGATTTTCTAAGACTGATAAAATTGTAGAAGGTTCTGCCAATCTGCCTTGCCCGACTAATCCGCTTGCCAATTCTCCAAATTCAGCAGGAATAATTTGATGTCCAAAACTTTCAGCAGTTTGTAAATTTCTGGTAACTGTTGGATGTGCATACATGTCCAAATCCATTGCTGGTGCGATGATTACAGGACATTTTGCAGACATATAAACGGCCATCAAGAAATTGTCACAAAGTCCATTCGTAATTTTTGCTAAAGTATTTGCGGTACAAGGAGCAATAAGCATCAGATCTGCCCAAAGTGCTAAATCAACGTGGTTGTTCCATGTTTTATTTTCGTCGTAAAAATCAGTGTAAGCTTTATGTTTAGCAAGTGTAGTAAGCGTGAGTGGCGATACAAACTGTTCCGCAGATTTTGTCAAAACAATTTTCACTTCTGCTCCGGATTTTATGAGATCCCGAACGAGATAATTCATTTTATAAGCAGCGATTCCACCAGTAATTCCAAGAATGATTTTTTTGCCTTGCAAGCTCATTTTGCTTTGATTTTTATTGACGAAAGTATTAATAATTTTAATAACAAAAAAACCGTCAGATTGAAGTTTAATTCAACAAGACGGTTTAATTATTTTTTTAATCCGAAGATTAGTTTTTCTCTTCAGTTTTTCTGTGGTAGATCTCATCATCAAGCCATTCTCTGATAGCGATAGATGTTGGTTTTGGCATTTTTTCGTAATGCTTAGAGATTTCGATTTGTTCTCTGTTTTCGAAAACTTCTTCCAAAGTAGAGTTGTGAACAGCAAATTCATCAAGTTTTCCGTGCAATTCTGTACGGATTTCTCCATTGATTTGTTCAGCTCTTTTACCCATAATCACGATCGCTTCGTAGATGCTGGCTACTTTTGCTTCGATTTTATCTTTGTCGTAAGTGATTGTGCTTACTTCTGCTTTTGTATCTTTAAGGCTCATTGGACGAATTGTTTAGGGTTGCAAATATACTAATTATCTTTTAAACTTGAAAGTAGCTTGGGGTTCTTGTGAATTCACCTTCGCACTGTCTCTTCTTGCCTGGTCTGCGGAGGTTTCCATTTTAGCCTGATGTTTATCCTGTGCTAGTTCTTTCTTCTCGTTTTCTTTAGCTTCAGCATTTTTTACTTTAGCTTCGTATTCTGCCTTTCTTTTCTCAACTTCAGCTTGTAATGTTGCGAATTTTACTTTCTCAGCTTCCAATTTTACAGAAAGTTCATCTGCGGTTTTAGAATATTCAGAATTTGGAAGCTCTGCAGAGATTCTTTTTGTATAAGCAGCAGCGTTGTCTAGTCTTTCTTTTTTAAGATCATAAATAGAATTGACAGCCAATTCATATTTAGATTTCATAATGATGTCGTAGATCTTTGGTCTCAGCTTGGTTGCAGGGAAATCTTCTAAAACGTTTTCAAAAGTTACCGCAGCAGCTTTGTACTCGCCCATTTTGAAGTATTGCTTAGCATTTTCAAATGCTTTGAATTCCAATTTGTAAGTCAACTCATCTACAAGTTGAGTAATGTTTTTTGAACGTTCAGAATCAGGATATTCATTCAGGAAGTTTTGTAATTCTGTGATTGCAGATTCAGTATTACTTTGATCTAAGTTATATTGCAAAGATCCTTCATAATAACAAAGTGCAGATAAATATGCGGCTTCTTCCTTTCTTGGATCTTGAGGAAAACTGATTACAAAATTCTTAAACTGATTGGCCGCTAATCTGTAGTTTTTATCATAATAATTGGCATAAGCCGAATTGAAAACAACATTAGGAGCATCATCTGTTCCAGCAACAAGATTTGGTAATCTGTCGTACAACGCTAATGCATCTGACCATTTTTTCTTTGCGAATTTTTCATTGGCGACTTTTAAGATAAAATCTTTGTCTGCACTCTTCATAGCCTGATCCATTTCTGTTTTGCAAGACAGCAAAATCACAGACAACACTAATAAACTAATATATTTCTTCATAATTCCCGCCAGAATAAATCTGTCACTTGATTGTAATTAATTTGCAAAAATAAAACTTTTTTCTCCAAATCTTTTTTTTTATGAAAGATTAACGTTTTTCTTCTCTATTTATTTAAGTATTGATTATGATTTCTGAAAACTTTAGTACAATTGGTCATTCCAGGTTTCGGACTATCAATAAATAGTGTATTTTTGCAAATTACAAGAATTTTAAATGAAAAACATCAGGAACTTCTGCATTATTGCACATATCGATCACGGTAAAAGTACATTGGCAGATCGTCTTTTAGAATATACCAATACCGTTACCCAAAGGGAATTACAGTCACAGACTTTGGACGATATGGATTTGGAAAAAGAACGTGGAATTACCATCAAGTCTCACGCAATCCAAATGGATTACGAGCTGAATGGCGAAAAATATATCTTAAATCTTATTGATACACCGGGACACGTGGATTTTTCTTACGAAGTTTCACGTTCCATCGCAGCTTGTGAAGGTGCGCTTTTGATTGTAGATGCAGCGCAAAGTATTCAGGCACAGACAATCAGTAATTTATATTTGGCTTTAGAGAATGATTTGGAAATCATTCCAATCCTTAATAAAATAGATCTTCCATCTGCAAACCCTGAAGAAGTTACCGATGAAATTATGGGACTTTTAGGCTGTAAATATGAAGATGTACTAAGGGTTTCTGGGAAAACAGGTGAAGGTGTTCACGAATTGCTAGAGCAGATTGTGGCGAGAGTTCCACCACCAGTTGGAGATCCGAAAGCACCGCTTCAAGCTTTGATTTTTGATTCTGTTTACAATCCTTTCCGAGGAATTGAAGCTTATTTCAAAGTCGTGAACGGAAGTATTTCCAAAAACGAAAAGATCAAATTCTTCGCTACAGGAAAAGAATATGGCGCGGATGAAGTTGGAACTTTAAAATTAAAACAACTTCCGAAGAAAACAATTGAATGTGGTGATGTTGGTTACATTATTTCCGGAATCAAAGATGCCCGTGAAGTAAAAGTAGGAGATACAATTACGTCTTTCGTAAATCCGGCATCCGAAGCCATCGACGGATTCGAAGAAGTGAAACCAATGGTTTTTGCGGGAATCTATCCAATTGAATCTGAGGATTTTGAGGAGTTAAGATTCTCATTAGAAAAATTAAGACTAAATGACGCTTCTCTGGTTTTCGAGCCGGAAAGTTCTGCCGCACTTGGTTTTGGTTTCCGTTGCGGATTCTTAGGAATGTTGCATATGGAAATCGTTCAGGAACGTTTGGATCGTGAATTCAATATGGATGTAATCACGACGGTTCCCAACGTTTCGTACCACGGTTTTTCCAAAAAAGAACCGGACACACCGATTTTAATTAACAACCCATCCGAAATGATTGACCCGAATCTTTTGGACAGAGTTGAAGAGCCATATATCAAAGCTTCTATCATTACAAAATCTGATTTCGTTGGCGGTGTAATGACGCTTTGTATCGAGAAAAGAGGCGAGATCGTCAATCAAAGTTATTTGACGGCTGACAGAGTGGAATTGACTTTCAATATGCCATTGGCAGAAGTTGTTTTCGATTTTTATGACAGATTGAAGTCTATCTCAAAAGGTTACGCATCATTCGATTATTCACCGATTGGAATGCGTGCTTCCAAATTGGTGAAAATGGATATTTTGATCAATGGCGATATGGTGGATGCTTTATCCTCATTGATTCACGATAGTAATGCATTTTATATAGGAAAAAGAATGTGCGAGAAATTACGTGAACTGATTCCGAGACAACAGTTTGATATTGCTGTTCAGGCAGCTCTGGGAGCAAAAGTTATTGCGAGGGAAACCATCAAAGCTTTGAGAAAAGATGTTACTGCAAAATGTTACGGTGGCGATATTTCCAGAAAGCGTAAACTTCTTGAGAAACAAAAAGAAGGTAAGAAAAAGATGAAACAGATTGGTAGAGTTGAAGTTCCGCAGTCAGCGTTTATGGCTGTTTTGAAACTTAACGATTAGAAAACGAATTCAATCTTTAATAAATATAATCCACAGAATTTTCTGTGGATTTTTTGTTTCAATTACTTAAAAGTATAATTTTGTGTATTCATCACACAAACTAAATTATGCAAGATATAAAAGTCGCTGTTGACGCCGTTATTTTTGGTTATTTTGACAAGAAAGACCTTCAGATTCTTTTAATCAAAAGAAATATCGAGCCTTTCAAAGGCGGTTGGGCGCTTCCAGGAGGTTTGGTCTTGGATGATGAAAATCTCGATGATGCTGTTAAAAGAGAGTTACACGAAGAAGCGGGGATTAAGCCTGATTTTTTGGAACAATTATTCACGTTTGGAAATGTGGGTCGTGACCCTCGTAATCGGGTTGTTTCCATTGCTTATTTAGGTTTGGTTAATCCTTCTTATCACGAATTGTTTGCAGATTCCGATGCGGATGATGCCCAATGGTTCAGTGTCAATCAACTTCCGAAGTTGGCGTTTGACCACCAAACAATTATTGACATCGCATTAAAAAGACTTCGAACAAAAATCCAATATCAGCCGATTGGATTTAATCTTATTAACGATGAATTTGTGTTTTCTGACCTTGAAAATCTTTATAAAACCATTATTGGAAAAGAAATCGACCGTCGAAATTTCAGAAAAAAAATAATGAGTTACGGACTTCTCAATGAAACAAATAATCTAAAAAAAGAAGGAAGTGGAAGACCTGGGAAACTATTTACTTTCAATCAGGAAAAGTATAAAGAGTTAGAAGAACAAGGTTTTTATTTTGAAATTAAATAAATTTTACTTTCTGATAATCAGGCATCTAAATTAATTAGTGTAAAATAAACGCAAATTGATTTGGAGATTAAAATCGAATTCTTTTATATTTGTGTAATAATAACGCAATTAATGTTGCTTTAGCAAAGTAAAAGCTTTGTCGCATAATATTCAATTAGCGTAAATGTAACACAAATAATAATTTAAAATCTTAAAGCTATGTTCGGTTTCAGACACATCAAATTCGATTCAATGACTTACGTTCTTCATTTTAAAAATGGAAAAATCGTAAAAGAAGGAAGAGGTTTATCATTCTTTTATTTCGCTCCCAATTCATCTATCGTTGCGATTCCAATGGGAAGTAATGATTTGCCTTTTATCTTTAATGAGAATACGCACGATTATCAAACTGTCAAAATTCAGGGACAAATCAGTTATAAAATTACAGACCCAAAAGCACTTTCAAATACGTTGGATTTCACTGTAAATGAAGCGGGAGTTTATAAAAAAAATGATATTGAAAAATTAAATCAGAGAATTATCAATCTTGCTCAGACTGCAACTTCTTCTTTTATTCATCAATTAAGTTTGAAAGATGCGATTCGTTCTGCAAAACTGATTGAAGGAAATATTCTGGAAGGTTTGATGAATTCTGAAACAATAAAAACAATGGGAATTGAAATTCTTGGCGCTAATATTCTCGCTGTTCAAACTACGCCAGAAATGGCAAGAGCTTTGGAAACCGAAACCAGAGAAAAGCTACAACAACAAGCAGATGAAGCGATTTATGAAAGAAGAAATTTTGCCGTAGAACAGGAAAGAAAAATCAAAGAATCTGAACTGAATACGGAAATAGCAGTAGAAGAAAAACAAAAGCAGATTGAAGAAAAAAGAATGGAAACCGAGGTTCAGCAAGAGGAAAACAACAGAATTCTGAGAGAGATGAAAATTTCGGCCGATATTTCTGTCGAAAATCAAAGAAAACAGCTCATTGAACAAAAAACAGAAAACGACAGAAAAGAAGCGGAAACTCACGGCTATATTTTGGAAACTTCTTTAAAACCTTATAAGGAAATCGACTGGAAAGTTTTGAACGCTTTAAGTGGAAATGGAGATGCGAAAAGTAATATTGCTTTAGCTTTCAGAGAATTGGCTGAGAATGCTGGAAAAATTGGAACTTTAAATATCAGCCCTGATTTATTAGATACAATTTTGAAATAGGAAGAGGTCGTAAGAATTGGTTCGGAAGTTATAAATACATTTTACAAATTAGAAGAAATGAAAATCGAATACGCCATCATCATCAAAAATAAAACAAGACTTGAGTCTCTAATTGAACGCTTCAATACCAAAGCTCAGGCAAAGTTTTATATTGAAAGTTCAGGAGGTAATTTTCAGGAATATGTGGATGAGCACGATAAATTTCATCGGTCATTTTTGGAAGTTCAGACAAAGCTTTCAAAAGTGATTAAAAATAAAGTGGTTGAAAGAGAATTTGTTCCGTCTTATATTTTCTCAGAAAATAATTTGATTGTGGTTGTCGGACAAGATGGTTTGGTGGCGAATGTGGCAAAATATTCTAAAAATATTCCCATTGTGGCAATCAATCCGGATGAAAAAAGATATGACGGTGTTTTGCTTCCTTTTACAGTAAACAACTTTCTGAACGGTGTAAATTCTGTATTGAACGAAAAGTTTAGTTCAAAGAAAATGAGGTTTGCAGAAGCGGTTTTAAATGACGGACAAAAACTATTGGCAGTGAATGATTTGTTCATCGGGATTTCTTCTCATACTTCGGCTCGGTATAAAATTATGCTGAACGGAAAAGAAGAAACCCACTCTTCCAGCGGGATTATTGTTTCCACAAAAACGGGAAGTACGGGTTGGCTGAGTTCGATTTTCAATATGGCTTTCGGAATTTTAGGCGAAACTGATTTGCATTATCCAAAGTTGAAAGAAGATGATTTGTATTTTGCGGTGAGAGAACCTTTCAAAAGCATAAGAACGCAAACCAATATCTGCGGAGGAAAACTGAAAATAGGGAACAAATTAATCATAGAATCACTAATGCCAAATAATGGTTTTATCTTTAGTGATGGAATTGAGCAGGATTTTTTGCAGTTCAACAGTGGCGCAACGGCGGAAATTAGGTTGTCTGATGAAGAAGCGGTTTTGGTAATGAATTAATATTTAAAAAATGAAACTCAAATTAAAACAATATAAAGAGCAATTAAAAGATTGTCCACAAACAGGGCATCACATAATGGCTCAATATGATGATGAAAAAATTGTTGTTTATCAGTCTTATCGAAAAGAGATTGGAGAATTTGCTGTTAAAAACCAATATTTTGGTGGAGCATTCAGTTTGGAAAGAATGACTTGGATTAAACCCAATTTCCTTTGGATGATGTATCGAAACGGTTGGGGAACAAAGGGAGGTCAGGAATGTGTCTTAGCAATCCATTTAAAATTGGAAGCGTTTAAAAGATATTTGGAAAGTGCAATCTATTCTTCTTTTAATGACGAACTGGGAATTTCCAGAGAAGAATGGCAAAATCAAGTGAAAGAATCTTCTGTAAGATTACAATGGGACCCGGACCACGACCCTTTCGGAAATAAATTGGAAAGGAGAGCGATTCAAATCGGATTGAGAAATGATTTTATTAAAAGTTTTGCGAAAGATGATATTGTTCTGATTGAAGATATTTCTGATTTTGTGAAAGAACAGCATCAATTTGTTTTGAATGATGATTTGGATAATCTGATAATTCCTGAAGAGAAGCCATTGCAGTTTGATGATGAAAATTTAAATAAAAAATTAAGACTCAATGAAACCTACAATTGAAATCATAAAAGAAGACATCACAAAAGTAAATGCTGATGCAATAGTAAACGCCGCTAATTCTTCTTTGCTTGGCGGAGGCGGAGTCGATGGCGCAATTCATCGTGCAGGAGGAAAACAAATTCTGGAGGAGTGTATAGAAATCAGAAACCGACAAGGTAAATGTAAAACTGGAGAAGCGGTTTTTACTTCTGCTGGAAATCTTTCTGCAAAATATGTGATTCATACTGTCGGACCGATTTGGAATGATAACGAAGAAAAAAGTTCAAAACTCTTAGCTGATTGTTATAATAATTCTTTGAGATTAGCAGAAAGTCTTGGGGTAAAAACAATTGCTTTCCCAAATATTAGCACTGGAGTATATCGATTTCCAAAAGATTTGGCGGCGAAAATTGCTGTTCAGGAAGTTCAAGATTTTGAATCTGATGTCATTGAGAAGGTTATTTTTGTCTGTTTTGATGATGAAAATGAAGAGATTTATAAAAAATTATTGGAGAATGCGTAGTATTATAAAATCAGGAATCTTTGGAGTTTGTATTGGGGATGCTTTGGGCGTTCCGGTGGAATTCAAGAAAAGAGAAGACTTAAAAAAAATCTCCTGTTACGGGCTATTTAGAATAGATGATATTGAGAAATTGTGTGAGAACTTAAGTAAAAGAATCAAATGAAAAAAATAGTAACGTTTTATGTTTTACTTGAGTTGAAAGACTTAGAATTTCTTTCGGAAAATAATTTCACGAAACTTCCACTCAATGAGATACCATTTACTTTTAAGAAAGATGAGATTGAAAATTATGCTGGAGTAGTAATGAGAAATAATACTAATATATTGATTACAGCGAGATTAGATTGTGATATGAATAGTTTTGTAACATACAGAGATTCTCATCCTGATGAAAATCCGACAGAATTTGGTGGACTTTCGGAAGTTAAAACCAATACACTTAATTATGCATTAATTGATAAAATTAAAATTGAAAGTGTTTTTGGAAGAAATCTTCAGAATTTTGAGAATAAGAAAGTAATAACGTTTTTAAATAATGAAAAGCTTTTTTTTGAAAGAAAACTAAGAGAATATCTTGAAGTAAGAATTGAAGATAAAAATTATAATGAGTATCACTTTGAAGAAAAGAAGCTTGAAGCAGGATTAACTAAAGAAGAAAAAGAAACTTACGAAAGTTTAAAACAAGATTATTTTAATTTGCAAAATGCGATTGAAAAATTAAAACAATGATCGAACCAGAAAAGAAAAAAATAAGCAAGTTTCTCAGCTTAATTCTTAGACATCAACCCGAAACTATCGACTTAGAATTAGATGAAAACGGCTGGGCAAATGTTGATGAATTAAGAAAAAAATGCTCAAAGCATAAAATAGATTTTACTTTAGAAGAACTCGATGAGGTTGTAGAAACCAATGATAAAAAACGTTTTATTTTCAATGAGGATAAAACCAAAATCAGAGCAAACCAAGGACATTCGATTGATATTGACTTGGCTTTGAAACCACAGCAACCGCCGGAATTTCTCTATCACGGTACTGCTCAGAGTAATGTGGATTCAATTTTAGAAAAAGGAATTGAGAAAAGAAATAGACAACACGTTCATTTGAGTTTAGATAAAGAAACAGCCACCAAAGTCGGAATGCGTCACGGAAAACCGATTATTCTAACCATCAGAACAGGAAAAATGTTCGAAGACGGAATTCTGTTTTATCTTTCTGAAAATAATGTTTGGTTGACGGATTTTGTGGATGCAAAATATATTTCAAACTAAATGAAAAGAACATTAGCAATCGGCGACATTCACGGCGGATTCAAAGCGTTGAAACAGGTTTTGGAGAAAGCCAAAGTTACTGAGAATGATAAATTAATTTTCCTTGGAGATTACGTCGATGGTTGGAGCGAATCTTCCCAAATTATTCAATTTTTAATTGAACTTTCAGAAAAGCAGGAATGCATTTTCATCAAAGGAAATCACGACGCCTGGACGGAAGATTGGCTTGCTTTCGGCACAGCGCCTGATGTTTGGCTTTTCAATGGCGGGAAAAGCACTGTGGAAAGTTATTCAGATTATTCTTCGGAAGATTTGGAAAAACACCTCGAATTTTTTCAACGGATGAAAAATTATTATGTCGATGATGAAAACCGTTTGTTCATTCACGCGGGTTATTCTTCTATGCACGGACCGGAAAAAGAAGTGTATTCCAGCAATTATCATTGGGACAGAACATTGTGGGAAACGGCAGTTGCGATGGATAGAAAGTTGTCAAAAAATTCCGAATTATATCCGAAAAGACTGCTTTTATATAAAGAAATTTTCATCGGTCACACGCCAACTTTATATTTGGGAATCAAAGAACCTGTCAATAAAGCCAATGTTTGGAACTTGGATACTGGCGCCGCTTTCACGGGCTCTTTGTCCATTATGGATGTCGATACAAAACAATTCTGGCAGAGCGATTCGCTTCCGTCTTTATATCCAAATGACAAAGGCAGGAATTTTTATTGACCGATTTTCTACATTTGTACTATGAAAAATCTCTCCATCCTATTTGTTCTCATTTCTATTTTTGGTTATTCTCAAATCCAAACCCCTTACGAAAAAGGCAACGGCAACCAAACCACAACTTTTGATGAGATGCGAAAATTCTATCAGGAATTATCAAAACAATATCAATCAATCAGTTATGAAACAAAAGGCGAAGACGACAACGGCGCACCAATCGATGTTGTGATTTTCAATCCATCAGGAAAAAGTTTCGAAGAAGCAAGAAAAGGGAAGTCAGTTTTGTTTGTCAATAACGGCATTCATCCAGGAGAACCAGATGGGATTGATGCAACGATGATGTTAATGCGAGATTTAGCAACTGGGAAAATCAAAGCACCAAAGAATGTAATTTTCACAGCCATTGCAAGTTACAATATCAGCGGAATGATGAACCGAGGAAGTTTTTCCAGAGCCAATCAAAATGGTCCGGAAAAATACGGCTTCCGTGGAAATGCTCGGAATTATGATTTGAATAGAGATTTCATCAAAACAGATTCAAAAAATTCCAGAAGTTTTCAGCAGATTTTTCAATGGTTAAAACCCGATGTTTTTATTGATAACCACGTTAGCAATGGTGCAGATTATCAATATACTTTCACTTATATTTCAACCAACAAAGAACGATTGGGAAATGTTTTGGGAAATTATTTCAATGACGAAATGCAGAGAACGCTTCTGAAAAATATGGAAAAAAAAGGTGTGATTTCTGTTCCTTATGTCAACATCCACGGCGATGTTCCGGATGGCGGTTTTCCTGCTTTTGTGGATTCTCCGAGATATGCAACAGGTTACACGACTTTGTTCAATTCCATTGGTACGGTTGTGGAAACGCATATGCTGAAACCTTACAAAGACCGCGTGAAAGTCACTTATGATTATATGCTCGACAACATCAATTACATTGATGAAAATTACAAAACCATTCAGCAGAAAAGAGCCGAAAATCTGAAACAATACAAAGTCGGAAACCGATATGCTTTGGCTTGGAAACTCGATTCTACAAAATATGAAACTATCGATTTCAAAGGCTTTGAAGCCAAATATAAACCAAGCGATGTTTCCGGAAAAACCAGACTTTGGTACGACAGAAACTCCAAGTTTTCAAAGCCTGTCAAGTTTTACAATACTTATGTTCCGGCAAAAGAAATCACGATTCCAAAATATTACGTCATTCCACAATCCGAATGGAAAATCACCGATTTGCTGAAGCTGAACCAAATCAAAATGATTCCGATAAAACAAGATTCTACAATTGCGGTGGAAAGTTATAGAATCAAAGATTTCAAAACCGTTCCGAATCCTTACGAAGGTCATTATCTGCATTACGACACATTTGTGACCAAAGAATCCGGAAAAACTAAATTCAGAAAAGGTGATTTTCTCGTTCCATTAAATCAAGATGGCGTGAAATTTCTCTTAGAAACTTTGGAGCCGGAAGCAGTTGATTCTTACTTCAACTGGAATTTCTTTGATGCGATGTTGGGTCAGAAAGAATATTATTCGGCTTATGTTTTCGAAGATACAGCGAGCAAACTTTTGAAAGATAACAAAGCTTTGAAAACCGCTTTCGAAATGGAAAAATCGATTAATCCAAAATTTGCCGAAGACGGACAAGCGCAGTTGGATTGGGTTTACAAACATTCTGATTATTACGAGAAAACGTATCGGCTTTATCCGATTTTTAGAATTAATTAGAATAAATTTCTCGCAGATTTTACAGATTCGGCAGATTAATTAAAAAAGAATCTGCAAAATTTGCTCAATCTGCGAGAAACAAAAATTATTTCTTAGGAACGTCAATCACTTTTTGCAAAGCTTTTTTCGGATTTCCATTTCTGTCCCAAAGCAAGGGATAATTGGTTCGTCCGGGAATTGGATAATCATTTTTCCAAGACATTTCGTCCTTCATTCCCCAAGTTGTAACGCGGTCCAGTTTATCTCTTTTTTTGTAGAAAATTTGGAACAATTCTGCATATCGATTGGCTAGTTGTTCATCCACATCTTTTGGCAATCCATTGATGTAAGGGTCAAGATAAGTTTTGAATTCCTCATTCTGAAACTGTTTGTGCGTAAAAGCCTGACCAATGATTTGTCCTTCCTTTGTCATAGGCAAAACATCCACATCGATTTCCGTAATCATCACTTTGATTCCACAAGCCGCGTAAGCATCGATAGCATCTTCGATATATTGATTTTTCGGATAGTTCAGTCCCCAATGACCTTGGATTCCGATGCCATCAATTCGGATTCCGGCGGCTTGCAACATTTTTACCATTCGTACGATGCCTTTTACTTTTTCTGGTCGCCACGCGTTGAAATCGTTGTAATATAATTCTGTGTTGGGAGAATATTTTGCCGCATATTGGAAAGACAATCTCATCAGTTCATCGCCATCGCCAATTCCCTTTACCCATCCTTCGTTACGGTAGCTGCCATCATCATCAATCACTTCATTCACAACATCCCAAGCTTGCACTTTTCCGGCATATCGACTTGCAACCAGTTTGATGTGGTCGTGCATACGCTCTTTGGTTTGCTCTTTGGTTTTTTGAGTTCCATCTTCATTTTTAAAGAACCAGTCAGGGGTTTGATTTTTCCAAACCAAAGTATGCCCTACGATGAACATTTTATTTTTCAAACCAAAATCCACAAAAGCATCTGCCTGCGAAAAATCGAATTTCCCGGGAAGCGGATTCACTACTTCGGCTTTCATACAGTTTTCTGGCGTTATCGTGTTGAAATGTTCCAGGACAATAGCCTGCTGTTTTTTATCTTTTCCGCTCACGATATCGTGGTTCACAGCAGTTCCGATTTTGAATGCTTTAGAATAAGCATCTTTGAATTTAACATTCTGAGAAAAACTAACGGAAGAAATTAAAACACTAAATATGATAAGGCACTGTCTCATAAACTCGAAGATTGATTTATCTAAATATAGAAAAATAAAATAAACGTAAAACTGACATTTATTTCAATGCTTTGAATGGCTGATGACGCTTGCACAAACAATCTTCAGAAGTTTTTGAAAAATTTATCGAATATTTTCAGAGTTCCAAAAATAATCATAATCAACTAATTAATTATTGAGTTGAAGTCTGCTAAAGTTGAACTTGAATTAATTTTAATTACCGAAATTTATGGTAAGCTCTAATAAGAAAGGATTTTATTTGGGCAGCTTTATCAGCCTTCCGCTCCCAAACCTAACGAAGTGGTTCGACGAAGTCAATCTTTTTTGCAGAAAATTTGCCATCAAATAGAACTTGAGAATAAGCAAAAAAGGATTTCCGCTCAAGTCGGGCTGCGGATGTAACATACATTTACATATATATTTTCTCTTAATGAAATTAAATAACTTGTATCTTATTTCAAAGTTTTAAATTCAAATAAAAAAAGATTGCAATTATGCAATCTTAAGTTTTATTACTTTTTTTAACCTTCTGTGGTTTCTCCCATTAATGTATTCATAGCTGTAATGTTTAATAGTTATGTTTTAATTACTATACAAATATATAATTATTTATCTAAATCAGTGTTAATACAATTAAAAATTTTTGACCTGGTAAAAATACATCTCTATTAATAAATGCTTTAACATCAGTGTCATATGAACCATTATGATAAAATTTATTGTTTCCAATAAAATGAACAGTAGCATTAACATCTGTATCACTTTCAACTTTAAAACTCAAGTCATCAATAATTCTGTCACTTCCAAAGACTCTTATTCTATCTAATTCAATATCTTGAATTGTTACAGCATACCTTTCAATATGATATTCAGTATAACCCGATAGTTTTTTGCTGATTTTTAATATGAAATACTCATCAACCTCTTTTGCATCTTTAAAATCTGACTCAAGAATTTCTCCAGTTGTAGTTATATTAGCTTGAAATTTTATTTGGCTTTTATAATCATCATCAATTAAACCTCGATAAGTATAATCCCACTCAAATTCGTCTTTATTTGGTCTCACAATAGTATAACTGGAACGTTCTATTACTTTAATTGATTTGTCACAATTTTTTTCTAATTTATAATTTACTTGAAAATTTTTATAATAATATGAAATGTTGCTTTTTATAAAAAAATCATTTCGAATTTTTTTTGATATCTTTTCATAAAGAGAAGGGAACTCTTTTTTATACATACATAATGTTATTTGTTTCCATAATGTAGGTAAATTATTCTGCTGTATTAAATAATCATCGGAGAATGTAATTAATTTTAGATTGTTTTTAATTTTTTCATCGAATGAACTTGATTCAATATATTGATTAAATTGCTCTTTAAATATTTCAAGTAACTGTAAATATTTAAGTGAAGCAGCAAAAACACCAGAAGTGAAAACTAAGATACTCACTTGAGATAAATATTTTATCAAATTTTCATAACCACATAAGTATATTTTCAACTTATCATTGAATGAATAAATTGTAAAGAAAATTAAATAAATAGAGGCAATATAAGAAAGAATTGATATTTTATGTTTCCATAAATTTATGAAGAATTGATTGAATTTTGACGGCTTCTTTTCATCATTTTTTGTTTTTTCCATAGTTAAATTTTTCGTAAAAGTATAAAATTGTAATTATGTATAATCAATAAAATTATATTTAATTTATCTCACTTTGAATCTTGATTTGATATCACTTGCCATTCAACAAAAACTTAGTATTTTTGGTAAAATTATTATAACAAACCTTTTAGGTTTAATCATAAATCTATGAAAAAACTGAAATTCTCTTTATTCTCAATACTTTTTTCTTTCATCTTGTCGGCTCAGCAAAATCCTTATTATCAGCAATATGCTAAATATAAAATGGATATTGATGTGGATGCTGCCAACTTCACTTACCAAGGGAAACAAACGCTGGATTATAGAAACAATTCGCCGGATGAGTTGAAAGTGGCTTATTTTCATTTGTATTGGAATGCTTTCAAAGCAGGTTCTATGATGGACCAGCGTGTACAATCTCAAGGCGTGAATGCGGACGGGAGATTGGCGAAGAGAGTTGGAAATACAGTAGTTTCCAGATTGTCAGAAATTCCTAAAAGTGAAGAAGGTGCACAGAATATCCGTTGGATAAAACAGAACGGAAAAGATTTGAAATTCGAGATTCAGGGAACTGTGATGAAAGTTTTCTTGGCAGAAGCAATTAAACCAAATTCTTCCACCACTTTCACAATGGAATGGGACGCCAATATCCCGATGCAAATCCGAAGAGCAGGAAGAAACAACCGCGAAGGTGTCGATATGACAATGACACAATGGTACCCAAAAATTGCCGAATACGATTATGACGGCTGGGCGGCATTTGATTATGTTGGAAGAGAGTTTCACGCACCATTTTCTGATTATGAAGTGAATATCAAAATCGATAAAGATTATGTCATCGGAGCTGGCGGAAATCTCGAAAATCCAACTGAAGTAAAAGGTTATGACAACAATGCAACTATAAAAGAAGATATTTCTAAAAAAGTAACTTGGAAATGGACTGCAAAAAACATTCTTGATTTTGCTTGGGCGGCTGACAGAGATTACTCGGTGGAGAGTTTTCCGATTTTGGATGGACCAAAAGTTTACTTGGTTTATCAAAAATCTGAAAAGACAAAATATTGGTCGGAAATGAAACCATACATCACAAAATATTACCAGTTGATGAATGCGACTTTCGGACGTTACAAATGGCCAAGTTACTCATTCATCCAAGGTGGCGATGGCGGAATGGAATATGGAATGTGTACAATGATTTTGGGTGAAGCCAATTCAGTAGAAGGACTTTCCGGTTTGATGTTCCACGAAGGTGCGCACTCTTGGTTTCAACAGATGCTAGCAACCAACGAAAGTGTAAGACCTTGGATGGATGAAGGTTTCACACAGTATGCAGAGGATTTTGTGTCTTACAGATTATTCCCGCCAAAAGAATCGCAACCGAATCCGTTTGTTGGTGCAATCAAGGCTTATGTTAATTTCACAAAATCGGGGAAAGAAGAACCTGCAGTTTGGTTGGGCGACCATCACGATAATGGAACGGCTTACACTTACGCAAGTTACATCAAAGGAGAAACTTTTTTAGTTGAGTTAGGTTATATTGTTGGAGAAGAAAATCTGAACAAAATTATGCTGAAATATTATGATGAGTGGGCGATGAAACATCCGACAGAAAGGGATTTTATTCACATTGCACAGTTGGTTTCCGGAATGGATTTGAAATGGTTCCAGCATTATTGGATTAATACCACAAAAACCATCGATTACGGCATCAAGAATGTGAAATATGACCCACAATCTACAACAATCACTTTGGTAAATAAAGGAGGAGTTCCAATGCCGATTGATTTCAGTATTCTGACAAAAGATAAAAAGGTCATCAATTATAACATTCCATTGAATCTGACCAGAGTTTGGAAAACGAAAGATATTTATGGTAATATTCAGACTTTGCCATTCTGGGCTTGGACTCAGCAGGAATACAGTTTTACAATTCCTTACACCAAATCTCAATTATCAGCAATGGGAATCGATTTCAGCCAGAGATTAGCGGATGTGAATCCTGATGATAATTATTTGGAAGTAAAGTAATAATGTAACAGTGTAATAATTTAACAATGTATCAATGACAAACGAATCTAAGATTTTTAAATATTGGTAAACTGTTACATTTATAAATTGGTAAATTAAAAAAATGAATTCTATTGTAATCAATATAGGAAACACCAACATCCGTTTCGGATTGTTTGATGATGACAATTGTGATATCTCTTGGGTTATCAATACAAAACCTTATAAGACGACGGATGAACTTTTTGTTCAGGTTCTGATGCTTTATCAGACTTATAAAATCGATGTCGAGAGAATTGATAAAGTGATTATTGGTTCTGTTGTACCTCAATTGACGAAAGTTGTGGCAAGTGCTATTAAGAAAATTCATCAGAAAGTTCCTGTAATTGTAGATAGAAATACGCCGTCTGGAGTTATCCCGAAATCTAAACAAATGGGAACTGATATCTACGCCAATCTTGTAGCGGCTCATAATCTTTATCCTGCACAGAAGAAAATTATTCTGGATTTTGGAACGGCACTTACAGCAAGCTGCCTTGATGAAAATGGAGAAACTCTAGGTGTTATCATTGCGCCAGGAATTGTAACTTCGCTTAATAGCCTGATAAAAGGAACGGCTCAATTACCGGAAATTGAATTGGTAAAACCGAAATCAGTTTTAGGGCTGGATACGATTACTTGTATGCAAAGTGGAATGGTGTACGGATTCCTTGGAATGGTGGAAGGTTTTATAGACCGCATTAATGATGAGGTTAAAGATAATTGCTTTGTGATTGCAACTGGCGGTGTGAGCCACGTTTATAAACCTTTGACGGATAAAATTAATATTGGGGACAGACTTCATACTTTAAAAGGATTGTATTTCTTAGGTAAAGATTTGTAGATCTTGTATTTAACTTTTTGAAGGAATCAGAATCATAGTTTTAAATCAATAACTATGAAAAAATTCTCTTTTCTTTTCGCAATTTTCATCAGCACATTTCTATTTTCGCAAACCAAACTGATTGCTTTCAAAAGCCACAGCGGAAATATGAATCATTTTGAAACTTCAGTTTCCAAGAATTTTTTTGATGTTAATGAATCTAATCTTGGGAATCCTCCTATAACAAAGGTAATGATAGATTCTGTAATTATTTTGGAAGGGAATAAAGCCGTTGTGAAATCCAACCGTGAAAATTGGAATCAAAACGGAAAAGGAGATAGAAGGATAGATACGATTGCGCTGAAAAATTTCAAAAAAAAGAAAACTTATAATGATAGTTTGAAATTACAGGTGAATGAAGAGATGTATAATAGATCTAGTTGGATTGCAATCAAAAACGATTCTACGGTTTATCTTCAATACAACTCAAAAACCAAAACTTATAAAAAACTAGAAAAAGAAAAACCCAAACCTCAAATCAAAAAGTCTGAAATCAAGAAAGAAAGTTTGATAAAAAACGGTCTGATCATTCTTGTTTTCATTATTTCTGGTTTTATAGCTTTACATTCCTGGAGAAAGAACAGAAGGCATGAAAGCTAAACTGTCCAATTTCTCTGGTGTTTTCTTTCTGCTTTTCATTGCATTCTTCCCATTAGATTTTATAGGGAATTTCCAGAAAAACATCACTACTTTTTTGTTTGGAAAACTGACGAATTTTATTTCCTCAGCCGTTTTCAACAAACCAGATGTTCGAATAGATTTCTCTTCCGACAGTTTGTCGATGTTTATTTTGGTGGGGATTTTATTGGTGCTTTCTATATTAATTTCAGTTTTTATTAAATCAAAATATCGTCAAAATATTAAAATTTATATCGAGCAAATTATTATTTGCTATTTAATCATCATTCTTTTTAAATATGGAATCGATAAGATTTTCAAAGCACAATTCTATCTTCCGGAACCCAATATTTTGTACAGCAGATTTGGAGATCTTGATAAAGATATTTTATTTTGGAACGTGATGGGAACTTCCAGATTGTATTCGATTCTGACAGGTTCTGTTGAGGTTTTTGCTGCCGTTTTATTAATGTTCAGAAAAACGAGAATTGTCGGAATTTTACTTTCATCTGTTGTTTTTCTGAATGTCATTTTCATTAATATTGGATTTGATATTTCTGTGAAACTATTTTCATTAATATTATTAGTGATGAGTATTTTCTGCTTAAAGGATGATTCGGTCAAACTTTACAGATTTCTGATTTTAAAGAAACCTGAACAACTTTCTGAAACCTATCAGGGAAGAAGCAAGCCTTTTTTAATTTTCATTAAGGATTTTATTTTGGGAATTGCTTTTGTGCAAATAATCTGGCCTTACTTTATTTCCCGAAACTACAATGATGACCTTGCGAAAAGATCAGATTTACACGGTATTTACAAAGTTTTAGATGAAAAATCAGACATTAAATATCTCTTTTTCCACCGCAGAAATTATTTGATTTTAATGAGTAAGAATGACGAAGTAGTTGATTTTAAATATCAAAAAACATCAGATTCTTCAAAAATTACATTGACAGATTATAAAGGAAACAAAGAGTTTGCAGAAATTAATTTGCAAAAATCCGACAGTATTTTAACTTTCAAATCCCGAAACTTAAATGTCAAATTCAAACAACAGAATTGGCGAAAAATGAACGCATTGAAACCATTATTCCATCTCAGTATCGAAAATCTAAAATAACAGAAATCTAAAAAAAATTATAAAATTTTGGCGTTTAAAAGTTTTATATATTTGAGAAACTAATTAAACTAATGATTATGGGTCTTTTGTTTTTCGTTTTCGTAATGGTTATTTTCGGTGGAATTTCATACCTGTCAATGAAGTTTTTTGAGAGATTTACCAAAAAAAGCCAATATCATCAGGCTCTTAATGCGCTTGTTTTAGTTTTAAGCTTTGTTGTCTGTCTTGCGGTTGCTTTCATTATTTTTATCAACACGGTTACTTTCGAGCGATAATTTTTGCGAATTTTTTTTCACAATAATATATGCAATGCTAAGATTTAGAATTAAAGAAATCCAGACATTCAATCCATAAAAAAGTTGGTATGAAAATATATTTTCATCGAAAAATATATTTTTGATACTTCTAAATGTAATAGCAGTTATAGTAATTGCATAACTGAAAATCATATAGTTTTTGTGAGTTGTCACATTTCCTTTTCTAATAGAAACAACTGCAAATAAAGTAAAGTAGCCCCACAAAATATTCTGAACGAAAAACCCGATGATTCCTATAATTCCTCCGTTTGAAAATAAAGCCAAAATAAAACAAGCAGGAAAATTAATGATCAGAATATTGTAAACATATATTTTCCCTAAGATCCTGTGAAGTTTCCTGTTTTCTTGTAAAAATTGGTTTGAAAACTGTGTTAATCCTGCCAGCAGACAAAGCACGATTGAAAATATGTGAATATAAAAGAATAAAAGCCAATACTGATTTCCAATTACATTTTGTTTAAATCTTAGAAAGCCAACATTAGTTTCGAAGGTAGAATATTGGCTGACGGTATTTAGCATTAATATCGAAAAAATAAAAACAGCAGAAAGTAAGCCCGCATTAATAATTTTATTTTTAAGCATATTAAAAAGCTATCTCTTATTCCTGAAAAAATTCTTTACAATTTCCGAACATTCGTTTTCCATAATTCCGGTTACAACTTCCGTTTTTGGGTGAAGCGATAAACCTTTATTAATAAATCCTCTTTGTTCGTCTCTAGCGCCAATCACAACCTTCGTAATTTGTGACCAATTGAGCGCGCCGGCACACATGACGCAAGGTTCTAAAGTGACGTATAGCGTACAATTCTGAAGATATTTTCCGCCAAGATAATTCGCTGCGGAAGTGATAGCTTGCATTTCTGCGTGAGCAGTTACATCATTTAGAGTTTCGGTTAGATTATGAGATTTTGCAATGATTCTGTCATTTGAAACAACGATACATCCAATTGGAACTTCGTCTTTTTCTAATGCTTTTTCAGCTTCCTGAAAAGCCATCTTCATAAAGTATTCGTCGGTAAACATTACAGCGAACAATTTTCTGACTTGGTCATATCAGCAATGCTTGTATCTAGAATTGGCAACATATTGTCACGGACGTTGATCAATAATTTTCTAATGCTGCAAGTGCCTTCGTCTTTACAGTCTGCACATTTTTCATAAAAGTTGAGTGATGCGCAAGGTAATAGAGCAACAGGGCCATCTACAATTCTGATCACATCCAAGACTTTAATTTCTGCTGGATTTTTCATTAATGTATAACCACCTTCAGCGCCTCTTTCGCTTTTAAGAATTTTGTTTTGCTTTAGTTCGCGCAGGATTTGTTCCAGAAATTTGAGCGGAATACGTTCGTTTTCCGATATTTTTTTAGCGGAAAATAATGAGGAATTGTCTTCCCTGTTTAGGAAAAGCAAAGTTTTGATTGCGTATTTGACTCTTTTTGAAAGCATACTGTAAAAATAATCAAATTTTTATAACTCAGGAATAATATTAATTTCAAATAAAAAAAAGCCGCCTCGTTATTTAGAACAAGACGGCTTTTATAACTGTTGTTTTTCCTTATGGGAACTTAACTCCAGAATAAGAGTTAGGACTTATCATAGGAAGATTTGATTTGTATTTTAAATTGATTGCTTTTAGATATTCATTAGCTATAATTGCATATCCTCTTCCTGTTGGATGTACTCCATCTAAAGAAAATGCACCTCCAGTTACAAACTTCGAAGTGTATTTTACACCATCCCATTGGATTCCAGATACAGAGTTTAATTCTATCATTTTTGCTTTAGAATCTACCAATGCCAAACCGTATGCAGAAGCTAAGCTTGTAATAGATGTATTGTAAGCGTCTGTTGCTGCTACAACTAAAGCAGATTCTGTTTTAGTTAAAACATATTGGTTTTGTAAAGGATAAGAAACTCCATTTACATTGATCGCTGCTGGTGCGCTAGCATTTGGCTTAGCGATAATAGAACTTGCTGGTAATAGAATAAAATCTTCTGAAGTTGCTTGTCTTGCCTGTCCATAAACTTGTCCAAATGCCGCTGCAGTTGCTGCTCCTAATGAAGGAGTCAAAGCAGCTGTAAGTTGCGCAGATAGATCAGTTAATGAAGTATCTTTTATTAACACTGGGTTGGCAGAAGTAGAAGATAATAAGTTGATTCTGGTTCCCGCTCCAAATGCTGTTAAAGCTTGCTTAAGAGGTCCATACAAGCTTGCGTTAAGAGTGGCAAGGTTAGCTCCTAAAGCAGCAGGTGTAAGTGGGTTATAAGGAACGGTTGTAAAGTAAGGAACGGAAGAGACGTAAGGGATGTTTGATATTGCTCCTTTTGTCGTACCAACTGATTTTAATCCATCAAGAATCCCTTTGATAGAAGCTGCTACAACATTAGGATCAGAAATATCATTAGATCCATAAGTTGCAGGATTTGTATTTCCTTTTTGATCTACACCACTTCCTCCGCTTGTAGCGTAGCTTAGTACATCATTTGCGCCAATCCAAAGTGAGAAGAATGTTGGTTTTTGTGCCATTGCATCTGCAAGAACTGTGGTTGTAGCAGAAGTTGCAAATCTTACAAAGTAAGGATTAGCTCTTCCTAAAGATAAGTTTGCTGCACTTCCATAGCCTGGCGTAACCAAATGAAATGACTTTGCACCAGGAACGCCCATATTTTGATAAGGTCCACCCGAAGTTACATTATCTAAGGCAGCGGCAGGTGCTGAATAAGCAGGGCTAAGTGCGCCATTTGAAACCTGTAATGTTAGTTTACCAGGATATAATATGTTTCCGCTGGCATCTTTCAAATCAGTAAAGCCTCCAACATCATTTGGCATCATTGGTTGTTTGAAATCTCCACCACCGGCAAGTTTCATTTGATTTGCGAGCATTAAAGGATAAGATTCATTTTGTCCGCTGGAATATAATGCGCCATCTCGATATCCTGATGTTAATGAGTTACCTAAAGCAACATATTTGGAGAAATTAGCATCTCCGGCCGTTACAACAACATCTTGCGTATCGTTATCGAAATCTGTCTTACAGCTTACCGCAAGTAGAAGTGATGCTGCTATACTTGATAAAAATATCTTTTTCATAATTAGTTCTATTTTTTAAAATGCGTTGTAAGATAATCCTAAACCAAAGTAGAATACGTTTGCTTTAGCTTGTCCGTAAAAACTATTATAAGCATTATTTACTTTTCTGCTTTCCGGCATTGCATAAGCTCCAGAAATGTCTACAGCCAATTTATTGAATTTTAGTCCAATACCTCCGGTTAACACATAGTTGTCAAATGATGGCGTTTCTGGGATGAAATTCTCATCAGAGTAAGGGGATTCATCATAATACCAACCTAATCTTGCAGCAATCATATCAGTAACCATATATTGTGTTCCGATACGTACAGATTTAGTATTCTTAAAGTTTTTAGGAGCCACCAAAATTGTAGGATCTGCTTGATTTCCAACAGGAGCATTAGCAAAATCCAAAGTCAGTTTGTTATATCTTTCCCAACCGTGATAATTGAAATCTGCTGAAACCAACCATTTTGGAGTTACTTTGTAAGTTGCACCTAATGTTACTTCATCTACCAAAGGTAAAGTTGCTTTGAAGCTATCAACCCCGCCAGTTGCAGCAAGACCAATATTAGAATATAAAGCTTGAGATACATTAAAAGTAGCTTTCCCTTTTTCAGCTTTCATATCAACAGGAGATCTATAAGCAACACTTACATCCCATTGGCTGTCCGGCTGAAAGTAGAAACCAAATCCAAATCCGTGACCAGTAGCCTCATCATCCAATAGGTTAAGAGAGCCGTCTAGTTGTGTAACTCGTTTTGTCCAATCTACTTTTCCTTTTGCATAAATATAACTAGCTCCAAAGGAAGCCCAAGGTGCCAATTTTACAGAAACCATAGGTTGGAAAAAATAACTTTTCAATTCTAATTTTTCTACCATCTCTGCACCTTCCCAGCCAGTCGGCCATTCAATCGTGCTCCCAAAAGGTGTAGAGAAACTAAAACCTAAAGAAAGATTGTCCAAAACTTTGTAGGCAACTGCTGCATAAATTGGAGTTCCTAATGGATTATCGGTTTCCGTTTGTTGTAAAGTACTGGTATTTTGGAACGTTATTTTATTTGAAACTCCAAAACCACCCGCTGCTACACTCAGTTTTGCAGGAATAAAAGAAATACCCGCAGGGTTGAAGAATGCAACACTTGCATCCTCTGCATGAGCGCTGGTGTGAGCCATCGCTAGCTGCTTTACGCCCTGAAGAGATACTCGGAATCCTCCTGCGTATGTCATTACACCGGCTGCTAAAGCCGCGGTCATTAAAATTCTTTTCATATGTTGATTTTATTATTTTTTAAAATGTCATATGTTATCGCTTAAACTTGATTAAGGTTTTTTGTGTCGTAGATCACAGCGTTTTCATATGATTATTATTAATGTTCCAAATTTATAATTATTTTAATAACAATGACGAAAAAACATAAAAAATGTTAAACATTGCTATTCTAAGAATAGTTGTTTGATAGTTTGTGTTTTTTAATTAATTGATTTTTAGTAATTTGAATCTTAATTTTAAATTTTATTCAACATAGTTTAATTTTAAACAATAGAATGTAAACCATAGTAAAGTGATGGTTTCTGTTTTCTATATATGATAATTTAAAGCTTGTTTGTTTGGTTATTTATCAATATTAATCGTGTATTAACTAAAAATTAACAAAAAAGTATTTTTAAAAAATATAATCGTCAAGCTTAAATAAAATTTATATTAACTTTGCAATCAGACATAAAAAAATTAAAATATGAGTTGTGGATGTAAAACATCCGGCGATTCTTCCCACTCTTGCGGTACGAAGAGTGCCAGTGGGTGCAGTAGTGTAGATACTTGTGGCAATAGTTATAAATTAAGTGTTTTTGACTGGCTTTCCGACGTTAATCCATCGGGTTCAAAAAGTTCAGAATATGTGGAAGTTCGTTTCAAAAACGAACGTAAATTATATTATAGAAACGTCAACAACCTGCCTTTACATATAGGAAGTATCATTGCTGTAGAATCCAGCCCGGGTCACGATATAGGTGTAGTAAGTCTTTCTGGAGAACTGGTAAAAATCCAGATGAAAAAGAAAAATGTACACACAGACAGTATACAAAAGGTTTACCGCCTTGCGAATCAAAAAGATGTAGAAACCTGGCAAGACCTTAGAAATAAAGAAAATGCAATCAAGGTAGATGCTCGTAAAATCGCCTACGGCCTTAACCTAGAAATGAAGATTACAGATGTTGAATATCAGGGAGATGGCTCGAAAGTCACTTTTTATTATACAGCAGACAATCGTATCGATTTCCGTGTATTAATTAAAGAATATGCTTCCACTTTCAGAACGAAGATTGATATGAAGCAAATCGGTTTCCGTCAGGAATCTGCAAAAGTTGGAGGAATTGGTTCTTGTGGTCGTGAACTTTGTTGTTCGACTTGGTTGACGGATTTCCGCTCTGTGAATACAAATGCAGCGAGATATCAGCAATTAAGTATCAATCCCCAAAAATTGGCAGGACAATGTGGAAAACTGAAATGCTGTCTTAATTATGAATTGGACACTTATCTTGATGTTCTGAGAGATTTTCCATCGTCAAGTACAGTTTTGAATACTGAGAAAGGAAGAGCATTCTGCATCAAAATTGATGTTTTCAAAAAGAAAATGTGGTTTGCTTATGTAGAGAACTCAATGGCTTGGTACGATATTGATATTTATGAAGTTCAGAAGATGATCGCTGTTAACAAAAAAGGCGAAAAATCTCAGGCTTTGGAAGATCTTAAAGTTATTGAAAACCGTATGGTTACATCTGATTTGATTCAGGAAAATAGCGTTGACCGTTTCGAGAAAAAGAACAGAAAACCAAGGCCAAACAACAATAACAACCGCGACAGAAATAATCCGAGACAGCCAGACAGCAGACCTGCAAGGCAACAAACGGACAACAAAAATCCTAAACAAACTGATAATAGAAATCGTCCGAACGATCAGAAACCTGTAGAAAATAAAACGGCAGTTCCAAAAGTTAAGTCAACAGATAATCAGCCGGCTGGAAATAAAAATCCAAGACAAGCGGATAACAGAAATCGTCAGAACAACTCAAAACCTGCAGAAAATAAAACTGAAACACCAAAAGTTCAGACTGCAGATAATCAACCTGCGGAAAATAAAACGCAGAAAAAACCGTTCAAAAAACCGAAAAAGAAATTTCCGCCGAAAAATGAAGGTAATGCTTAGATTAATAGTTGTTTTTGTCCTGTTTTTATCTTTGAATTCGTGTCAAAACGGAAATGAAAAAGTTTTGATGAATGAAGTTGGTAATCAATGGAAAAAAAACAAAACTCAATCATTTGATTTTGATGTTAAAGATGCTCAGAATCAGAAAAACTTGATGTTGGTTGTTAGGAATAATAATGATTATCCTTACAGTAATTTAAGATTGATTGCAAGCATCGAACATAAAAAAAAGAATATCTCAACAGATACGCTTAATTTTGTTTTAGCAAAGCCAAATGGAGAATGGATTGGGACAGGTTTCGGAGACACCAAAGAGATTATTTTTCAATACAAACTCAATTATAAGTTTCCGCAAAACGGTAATTATTCTGTCAAAGTTGTTCAGGCAATGAGAAAGGATAATTTGCCAGGAATAGAAGATATAGGAATTAAAATTCAAAACTTAAAGCCATAATTTATTAATGGAAAATAAGAAAACTGAACAAAAGACTTTTCCTCTGCCAGACAAGAAAAAAGCAAAATCGGGCATCAGAAAATGGATCAAAATCATTTGGATTGGATTCTTTGCTGTTGTGTTAGGGATTTCAGCAACATTTTTTGCTGTATCTCAGGGTTTTGTAGGTGATATGCCGGATGTTAAAGAACTTGAAAATCCTGATATTTATGTAGCATCAGAAATTTATTCTTCGGATAATGTTCTCTTAGGCAAATTTGAAAAAGAGAAAACAAAGCCTGTGACTTATAAACAGTTGCCGCCGTTTCTTGTTTACGCATTACAGGCAAAAGAAGATGAACGTTTCAAAGAACACTCAGGGATTGACCTCAAATCAATTCTAAGAGCAATCCGTTTTGGAGGCGAAAGAGGTGGAGGTTCTACTATTACTCAGCAGCTTGCAAAATTATTGTTCACAGGAAATGCTTCTCAGAACAAAGTGGAAAGAGCTTTCCAAAAACTGAAAGAATGGTGCGTTGCTGTCAGTTTAGAAAAACGTTACACCAAAGAAGAAATTGTTGCTTTATATTTCAATAAAATGGATTTCCTTTTCAATGCAAAAGGAATCGAAATGGCTTCAAGAGTTTATTTTAATAAATCAACAAGTCAATTGACTTTGCCGGAAGCAGCCACATTCGTAGCAATGTTGGAGGCGCCAAGAAGAAACAATCCTTACAGAAATCCAGAAAGAGCAAAAGACAGAAGAAATGTAGTTCTGAAGCAGATGCTGGATACAGGATATATTGATCAAGCAACTTATGAGAGAGCTAAAGAAACTCCTGTCGTTGTAGATTTTCACGAAATCAAAACTGTTGAGGACGGATTTTCTTCTTATTACAAATTCTATTTGAGGAAAGAAATTTCACAATATCTTGAGACTTATGAGAAAGAAACAGGCAAAGAACTGAATCTTTACAAAAATGGTCTGAAAATCTATGTGACTTTGGATTCCAGAATGCAGAAATATGCTGAGGAAGCCATCAAAGAACATTTGACCAATCTCCAAAGAAGTTTCGATGGCGAAATGAGACGGAATCCAAACCGACCTTATTATATGATTAATAAAGAGCAAGTTAATTCATTGATGATGTCTTCCGTAAGAAGAACAGGCAGATACAAACAACTGAAAGCAGAAGGAATGCCGGAAGATTCTATTTTGATGGATTTCCACAAACCAGTAAAAATGACAAGATTTACCTGGCAAGGGGAGGAAGAAGTAGAGATGTCGCCTTGGGATTCTATCCGTTACCATAAGCAGATTGCGCAGGCAGGATTGATGTCTATGGAACCAGCAACTGGTGACATAAAAGCTTGGGTTGGTGGGATTAACTGGCAGCACTTCCAATACGATCACGTAAAACAAGGGAAACGTCAGGTAGGATCTACTTTCAAACCTTTTGTTTATGCAACAGCAATTATGCATCTTGGAATGACGCCTTGTTCTACGGTTTCTAATGCAAGTTTTAATAAAGGATCTTACCACGTTCCAGGAAGGGGTGGAATGCTGACACTTAAAAATGCATTAGCGCAATCTCAAAACCCTGTAGCATTACGTTTGGCTGAGATGTCAGGAACCAGCAACGTTATACAAACTGCTAGAGATCTTGGCGTAACCACCGATATTTCCACAAGTTTGCCAATGGCATTAGGAACTTCAGATATTACAATTTACGAAATGCTTGGTGCATATAGTACTTTTGCCAACTTCGGTAATTATACCAAACCGGAAATGATCTGGAGGATAGAAGATGCCAACGGACGAGTAATCAAAGAAGTGAAGCCTGTTGTAAAAGAAGTAATGAACGAAATGTATGCTTACACAATGATCGATTTGATGAAAGGTGTAGCAGAATTCGGAACTGCTTCCGGAGAACTTAGAAGACAAGGAATTCCGGCAACTGTAGAAATCGCAGGTAAAACCGGAACTACACAAAACAACTCCGATGGTTGGTTTATGGGAATCGTTCCGAAACTGGCAACCGGCGTTTGGGTTGGTTGGGAAGACAGAGCTACTCACTTCTGGAGTACAGGTGAAGGACAAGGTGCTAAAATGGGACTTCCAATCTGGGCCATTTATATGAAAAAAGTTCTCGCAGATAAAGCATTGAATATTCTTCCGGATGACAAATTCATCAAACCAGCCAACTGGACGGGAAGCTGTTCGGATCTTAATAATTTGAGAAACGGTTATGGCGACGACGGAGGATTGCAGTCGATAGACGAGCTTAAAAATCCGACGCAAATAGTACCAGAAAAACCCGTGAAAAAAGAAGATCGTTCAAACGAAGCTCTTAATTCCGGAGAAGATATAGATTTTAACAAATAAAAAATATAACCCACATTTCTGATGTGGGTTTTTTGTAAAGATGAACCTAAATTTAATTACCCAAAAATTTACGAAATTATTCCCAGGAGATTTTTCTGGAAATAGGATGCAAAGGCAAACGCCTGATGTTATGTTTTGCGCAATAAAACCTGCTGATTTTAACAATATAGAATTGATTGATTTTAATGAAAATTTATCAATCGAAATTGCATTGGGGAATTTTGATAATGAAAAAGATTTCCTCGCTGCACAGAATCTTCCTGAAAATGTAGAAACTTATGCCACAGCTTACGTAGGTCATCAGTTTGGAAATTGGGCAGGACAATTGGGTGACGGACGGGCAATCTATGCTGGAGAAGTCATTAATGGAAACAAACAAACCGAAATCCAATGGAAAGGAGCAGGCGCAACACCATATTCCAGAAATGCTGATGGACGAGCTGTCTTGCGTTCCTCAATTCGGGAATATCTGATGAGTGAAGCGATGTTTCATCTCGGTGTTCCGACAACCAGAGCTTTGAGTCTTTCCAAAACGGGTGAAGATGTCATCCGTGATATTCAATATTCCGGGAATCCGCAGAAAGAACAAGGTGCTGTTGTAGTTAGAACTGCTGAATCTTTCCTAAGATTTGGACATTTTGAATTATTATCAGCAAGAAAACAGAATGATTTGCTGAAACAGTTAGCTGATTATACCATTGAAAATTTCTTTCCAGAAGTTTCCTCAGAAAATAATTCTACAAAATACATCAATTGGTTTCAAGCGATTTGTGACAGAACTTTGAAAATGATTATTGATTGGTACCGTGTTGGGTTTGTTCACGGTGTGATGAATACCGATAATATGTCTGTTCTTGGTTTGACGATAGATTACGGACCTTATTCTATGATGGATGGTTATGATTTGGAGTTCACACCCAACACAACTGATTTGCCGGGAAGACGATACGCTTTTGGGAAGCAAGGTCAGATTGCACATTGGAATCTGGCAACTTTGGCAAATGCTATTTTCCCTTTAATTAGTGATGCTGAGGTTTTGGAGAAAATTCTGGATCATTTCGGGAAACAATTTTGGACAAAGCACGACAAAATGCTGGCGGATAAATTTGGTTTTGATGAGGTTTTGGCTGAAGATGAAAAGTTTTTCACAGAATGGCAACAGATGATGCAGGATCTTAATTTGGATTACACTTTATTTTTCCAACAGCTTGAAAAACCAATTTCAGAAATTAAAACCGATGATTTCAAAGATTCTTTTTATCGAAATCTGAATGAAAATGAACTGAAAAAATTATCAGAATTCATTGAAAAATATCAAACAAGAAAATCTAAAAACAAAATCTCAGAAGCAGAATCTTTAGAACTAATGTCAAAGACAAATCCGAAATTCATTCTCAGAAATTATCTTTTGTTTGAAGCCATTCAGGATGCAGAAAATGGGAATTACGAGATGTTCTTCAAACTGAAAAAAGCATTAGAAAATCCTTACGAAAACCTCTATCCGGAATTCAATCAAAAACGACCTTCGAAGTATGATAATCAGACGGGAAGCAGTCAGTTGTCTTGTAGTTCATAGTATATAATTGCTACTTAATTAACATAATATTAATTTTATTTACGGTTTTCCGTAAGGAAAAGTTGTTAGTTTAAAATATCTTTGCCAAATTAAACTAATAACTATGAGAAAACAATTATTCATTCTTGCAGGGATTTTTTCCTGCATTTTTTCGTTTGCACAAACTGTAAATATTCCAGATGCCAATTTTAAAGCTTATCTGGTTGGTAATTCTGCGATCAATACCAATGGCGATAATGAAATTCAGGTTTCTGAAGCGAATGCTTTTACGGGAACAATTGATATTACCAATAATCAGATTTCGTTTCTTGATGGAATTGAATATTTTAAAGAAATCACAGGTTTAAACTGTGGTTTAAATAATTTTCAGACTTTAAATTTATCATTCAATAAAAAACTAATTACTCTCAATTGTAGTGGAATTACTGTCGATGAGTATGGCTATAATGAAACTCCAAATGGACAAATTGAGACTTTGAATTTGACTCAAAACACAAATTTGAAAACGTTGATTTGTTCGGGTAATAAATTAACTTCTTTAGATATTTCGAAAAATTTGCAACTGGAGTACTTAAATGTTAGCTATAATCGTGATTATGATTATGATAGTGGAGAGGCAATAGAAGTTTCATTGACTAATTTAGATACATCAAAGAATTCTAAATTGAAACATTTAGATGTTCACAACAATCAAATTTCCTCTTTAAATCTTAATAATAATGTTGAATTAGAATTCCTAAATTGTGATTACAATAAATTAAATTCATTAAATGTTTCTAATAATCTTCAATTGGTGACATTAAGTTGCAAAAATTATTCTTGGATTAACGGAGCTAGCCAAATTTCAACTTTGGACATAACTAATAATATTAATTTAGAAACCTTAGTCTGTGCAGGGAATAATTTAACAACTTTAGATATTACTTCTGGTTACACATTTCCGGAAAAGTCAAAATTGAAGTATTTAGATTGTAGTGATAATAAACTAACTTCTTTTTATCTGGATGATAGAAATTCTGAACTAGAATATTTAAATTGTGCTAGCAATGTTATAACTTCAATTAATATCAATTATCTAAGGGTTTCAAACTTGCAAACTCTACTTTGTAGTGATAATAAATTAACTGACCTAGATACAATGTATGCAGTATCTTTAAAAAAACTTAATTGTAGTTTTAATCAGTTAGAATCGTTAAGAACACATTGGAATAACATTGAATGGATTTATTGTAATAATAATCAATTAGAATGGTTCAGTATTGGTCAATACAATACTTATCCAACTTTAACTAGATTTGTTGGTCATAATAATAAATTTAAGTCTTTGGATTTTTCTTATAGCCCAAATATAAATTTAATAAATGTTGAAAATAATCAACTTATCTCTTTGAATGTTAAAAATGGAAATAATATCAATTTTAAAGGCGATGGCTATGCACCGCTAGATACCAGAAACAACCCTAATCTTAACTGTATAAAAGTTGACAATACAAGCTACTCTTATACAAACTGGATTTGGAAAGACAACCAAACAATCTACAGTACAGATTGTTCTTCAACTCTAGCAACAAACGAAACCCAAAAACCTCAAACCAAAATCTACCCAAACCCAGTCAAAAACATTCTCAGCATCCAAATGTCATATAAACTTCAAAAAGTAGAAATCTATTCTGTAAACGGACAATTGGTAAAAACTTCTTTCTTAAAAGAAACTAATGTTACAGACTTGCCGAAAGGACATTATCTTATAAAAATATTTACAGATAAAGATGTCAAGACTGAGAAGATAATTAAAGAATAAAATTACTTTACGAAGTAAAATCATAAAAACCCTTTCAAAGTTCAAAACTCTGAAAGGGTTTTCTTTATTTTTGCAGAAATATCTCAAGTTTGAAACTGCTTAACAAAATTTTATCCTTCCTGAAGATCGTTTTCCCATCAACAAAGACCGAAGGTTTTATCTTCCTGTTTTTCGTGATTGTATATGGAGTTAATGGGTGGTTCATTGCCGATAATTTCAGTATTGTCTATGATGACAGAATTCCTTGGGACGGCTATTTTAGTTTTGATAACAGAGCAATTGTTCAGACTGGAGGTGGTTTTGAGAGACATCCGCTGTCCAATTATTTTTTTGATGTGATTCGGAGTTTTGCATTGTGGATTTCGGGGAATCATTACAATTCTGCTTTCCGACTGGTTTTGGCGTTGTTGTCAACATTAGTTATCAGCTTAGCCAATGTTCAGATTTTCAAATATCTTAACAATATCATCAGACTTCCGCTTAAAGTTAGTTTGTTGATTTTGTTTTTTTATGGCTTGTTTGTGACCAATATTCTTTTGTCCTTCACACCGGAAACTTACACTTATACTTTGCTTTTACTTTCCATTTTTAATTATTATTCTGCAAAGAGAATTGAGAAAGAAAAACCTATTTCTTTTGGTGCAACAATTCTGGGTTCTGTTTTCATCGGAGGATTAACGATCACGAATATTGTCAAAGTTTACATCCCGTTTTTGTTTGAGAAGAAAATTTTCTGGAATTGGAAGAAGATCGGAATTGCAGTTTTAAAGATTGCAGTTTCAATTGGTGTTTTTGCTTTTCTATTTTTACTGAGACTGGACTTTAATTTTCAGAATTTCCTAAACAAGACGGAAGAGCAGTATGATAAATTCTCAAAACCAAAAGTGACGCCGCTTTGGGACATGATCAGTTCATGGTTTTTTGGCGGAAATATACTCTTCTCAAATTATGAGATCAGAGATTATCATAATAAAGACAAAACCTTTTACTACAAAGCTTTGTTTATGGATGTTTATTCGTCCGTTGTTCCTTATATTTTTATCGGAATTATTTTATTAATGCTAATTTGGAGTGTTTTCAAAAACTATAAAAATAAGCTGGTTTGGATTCTTGTGATTTCTTTTTTGGTTGATGTTTTGATCCATTGTGTTTTGAAATTCGGACTTCACACCTCTTATATTTACGGTGGACATTTTGTTTTTGTCATTCCGCTTTTGGTTGGCTGGCTGTTTTTCAGCTTTAAAGACAAAGCTTTGCCATTGACAATTTTATATGGAACATTGATGGTGTTGACATTTTATCTTGGGTTCAATAATTTTTATCGATTGACAGAATTTTATCAATTCTTGGAAACTTACTATAAATAAAAAAATGCCTCAAAAAAGTGTTTAATTTTTTGAGGCTATTCTTAAAACAACAAAATTTTCGTGTTATTATAATCAAAAATTATTTGAACTCAATCGGGAATTTAACTTGTGTATTGTCCCAACCAGCGTACAAATCTGCTCCGGTTTTTGTCTGTACAAAAGTGATAGAGAAAAACTCAACAGGAGAAGTCGTTTTCTCAGCCGGAACATTAAGTCTCACGACGTCTTTGCTCTTGTCGTAAGCGTAAGCTCCCCACTTATCGACATCAGAATTCAGAACGATGGTCCATTCTTTCTCATTTGGAACAGCAAATAAACTGTAAGTTCCTGCAGGAATTTCTTTTCCTCCGATTTTCACAGGTGTGTAGAATTTGATTTCCGTATTTTCATTGGCGCCCATTCTCCAGATTTCTCCATATTTCACAAGGTTTCCGAAAACAACTCTGTTTTTCTTTTGAGGTCTTGAATAAACCACTTTCACTTTCGGAGTTTCCGTTCTGGAAGAAAGAACCTGAACTGGATAGTAAGTTGCATCCATCGGACTTGCATCTGCTGACGAATAAGCCAGTTTTGTCGGATCCAATTTTGCTTGAGAAAATGCGCAAACTCCTATTAATAATGAAGCAGCTACGATTAAATTTTTCATTTATTTATTTTAATTTTATTAATTGTTCTATGGCTTTGTCCAATGTTTCCTGTTTTTTTGCAAAACAAAATCTAATGACTTTTTCGTCGGTTTTATCTTTGTAAAAAGCCGAAAATGGGATTGTTGCAACCTTGTATTCTTTCGTGAGCCAATAGCAGAAATCCTTGTCTTGCTTATCAGAAATCGAACCAAAATTGGCAGATAGAAAATAAGTCCCTTCACAATCCAACAGTTCAAAAGGCGTTTCCGATAAAGCACTTCTCAGATAATTTCTTTTCTCTTCAAAGAAAGTTGAAATTTCGGAAAAATCCTGAATGTTTTGAAGATATTTTGCAATCGCATATTGCGCAGGCGTGTTCACGCAGAAAACATTGTATTGATGGACTTTCCGGAACTCATTCATCAGTTGTTCAGGCGCAAGAATGTAGCCAATTTTCCAACCTGTAATATGTAATAATTTCCCAAAAGAACAAACGACAAATGTTCGTTCTTTCAGTTCAGGATATTTGGCTAATGTTAAATGTGATTTTCCGTCAAAAGTAATATTTTCATAAACCTCATCACTCAAAATAATGATATTGGAATCTTTTACAATCTTGATTAATTCATCAATATCATTTTGCTTAAGGATTTTTCCGGAAGGATTATTCGGATTGTTGATGATAATCATTTTGGTCTTTTCGGAAACCAGATTTTTCACTTCATTCCAATTGATTTCGTAATTGGGATAAAGCATTTTGACATTTTTCACAATGCCGCCATTCAGAATAATTGCAGGTTCGTAACAATCATAAGCAGGTTCGAAAATAATCACTTCATCATCCTTTTCAACAAAAGCAGAAATGACCGTGAAAATTCCCTGAGTTGCACCAGCGGTAATATTAATTTCAGAATCCGGATGATAATCAACCTGATATTGTTCACTGAATTTCCTAGAAATCTCTCCCCGAAGTTCCTTGATTCCAAACAACGGCGCATACTGATTATAACCATTTTTTGCAAAATCACCCAAATATTTCAGAAGATTTTCATCAGCTTGATAATCGGGAAATCCTTGCGAAAGATTGACGGCGTTTTCCTGTTGCGCCAACAAAGACATTTCTGTGAAAATCGTGGTTTTCACGTCCGGAAGTTTGGATGCAGATAATCTTAAAGCCATAATGATGGTAAAATTAAGTAATAATTATTTTAAATCTAAAAGAAATTTCCATTTCGTAAATTTGCAAAAAATAATTTTTTGAAACGTCTTATCTCCATCGTCGGAACTACAGGAATCGGGAAAACCAGATTGGCCATCGATTTGGCAAATCATCTCGATACAGAAATTATTTCCTGCGATTCGCGCCAGTTTTACAAAGAGATGAAAATCGGAACTGCGATGCCAACGGAATCCGAATTAGCTGAAGCAAAACACCATTTTGTCGGAAATATAAGTATCAACGACTATTATTCGATTGGTCTGTATGAACACGAAGCGATTGAAAAATTAGACGAAATTTTTTCCAAAAAAGATGTCGCCATCATGGTTGGCGGAAGCGGAATGTACGAAAAAGCCGTTGTAGAAGGATTGAATGATTTGCCTGAAGCCGACGATGAAAATCAGAAAAAGTTAATTCATATTTTTGAAACCGAAGGAATCGAACCTTTACAGAAATTAGTGTCAGAATTTGATCCAGAATATTTTTCTGTGGTTGATAAAGATAATTCAAGAAGACTTTTGCGAGCAATCGACATCATTTGGCAAACCGGAAAAACCTACACCGAAAATCTTAGTTTACCAAAACCTCAGCGTAGTTTTGAAACCTTCAGAATCGGAATCGAAGCGCCAAGAGAGATCATTTATGAAAGAATCAATCGACGTGTTGATATAATGATGGAAAATGGTTTGCTGGAAGAAGCCAAAGGATTGATTGCCGATAGAGACAAAGTGGCGCTTCAAACGGTTGGTTATTCAGAATTGTTCAAATATTTTGATGGCGAATGGGATTTGGATTTTGCAGTTTCTGAAATCAAGAAAAATTCCCGCAGATATGCCAAACGACAAATGACTTGGAATCGCAAATTGGAAAATGTGAATTGGGTCAACTATGATAATTCTGTAGAAGAAGCATTATCTTTGCTGGAAATATTAAAAAATTAAAGGATTCAAAGATTAAAAAATTATTTTATTTTAAATAAATATATTCGGAGTTTGAGTCACTAATCTTTTAATAATTAATTTTTTAATCATTTAATTAATAATAAATATGTCAAATACACAATCAAATATGTTGGCGTTAGGAACAAAAGCGCCTGATTTCAGCCTTCCGAATCCTGTTAAAAATAATGAACTCCAAAGTTTGGAATCATTGAAAGGAAAAAAAGGAACACTGGTAATTTTTATGTGCAATCATTGTCCATTTGTGCTTCATATCATTGATGTTTTGGAAGAATTGTATGAAGATTACAAATCCCAAGGCATTGAATTTATCGGAATTAATTCCAACGATGTGGACAGATATCCTGCAGATTCGCCGGAAATGATGGTGGAATTTGCAGAAGAAAAAGCTTTGAAATTTCCTTATCTGTACGACGAAAGTCAGGAAGTAGCAAAAGCTTTTGACGCAGCTTGCACGCCAGATTTTTATTTCTTCGATGAGAATTTGAACTTAATCTATCGTGGACAAATGGATGACTCACGTCCTGGAAATCAAAAAGAAATTACTGGAGAAGATTTGGTGATTGCTTTTGAAAATCATTTGGCAGGACAAGAGCAGGAAGATTTCCAAAGACCAAGTTTGGGCTGTAATATCAAGTGGAAGCAAATCTAGAAGTCAGAGATTAGACTTTAGAAATTAGATAAATAAAAAACCGTTTCGTATTAAGCGAAACGGTTTTTTTATTTTAAATTTTTTCAATATTATTTTTGATAAAATCCTTCTGAGATTCAAAAGCAATTTCATCAATTTCAACCTCAGAAATCGGAACCCAGATTCCGGCAGATATTTCGGTTTCTTCTAATTTGATTTCAAATTTTTCGTCGACTTCATATTCATAAAATAAATCCATCGTGTTGTAACTGATGTTTTTGTAAGGATAAATATTTGGTCTGCTTCCCAGATATTTCAGTTTTTGAATATCGATTTTCAATTCTAATTCTTCGTTCAATTCTCTTGCACAGGTTTCTTCTGCACTTTCTTTTGGGTCACAAAAACCGCCAGATAAATCCAATTTTCCTTTTCCTGGTTCTTGATTTCTTACTGTGAAAAATAATTCGTTTTTATACTTAATCAAGACTGCAACTGCGGCTGCTGTATTGTGATATAAAACAAAATCACAATTGCTGCAACTGAATTTGGTTACATTATTCCATTTCAAAGTTTCGTGTCCGCATTTTGGGCAGAATTTCAGATTTTCCATTAGATAAAATTAAGAAAATATAATCAGTGTTCAAATGCAAAATCCGCATACAATTTGAATTGTATACGGATTTTTATGATGTTTTAATAAATTTAAACGGCTTTTCTATTTCTTGGATGGAACTGAACGATGACATCTCTCAATTCTTCAGTTTTCAAATGCGTGTAAACTTGTGTAGTTGTAATACTACTATGACCCAACATTTCCTGAATGAATCTCAAATCTGCTCCATTTTGCAACAAATGAGTCGCAAAAGAATGACGGAAAGTATGCGGAGAAATGCTCTTGTTGATTCCGGCTTTCTGAGTCAATTCCTTAATTATGATGAAAACGATAACTCGGGACATATTGGTTCCTCTCGTATTAAGGAAAAGAATATCTTCGAATTTTTTATTGATTTTTGCATTTCCTCTTACATTTTTTATATAATCAAGGATGCAATCTGCCGTAGATTTTGCCAAAGGAACCAATCTTGTTTTTTCGCCTTTTCCTTCTACAATAATGAAATTTTCTTTGAAATTGATATTCGAAATTTTCAAATCCACCAATTCAGAAACACGTAATCCGCAACCGTAAAGAACTTCCAAAATGCATTGGTTTCTTTTGCCGATGTCTGTGTGTTTTTCTATGTTATCGATAATTCTGTCGATGTCATCTATGCTTAAAGTGTCAGGAAGATAAAGTCCCAATTTCGGACCTTCCAAAAGTGATGAAGGATTATCATCCCTGTATTCTTCTTCCAAAAGAAATTTGAAAAATGCCTTAATAGAAGAGATTCCTCTAGCCTGCGAGCGCTCGCTTATTTTCTTTTTTGAAAGTTGATAGATGAATTCCTGAAGATTTTCATAGCTGATAATTTGTGGAGAAATTTCTCCTAAATCAGTAGTAGCAAAGCTTTCTAGCTTTTTGATGTCTCTAACGTAAGCGTCAAGTGTATTGTCGGAGAAGCTTTTCTCAAATTTAAGAAAATTTGAGAAGTCTGTAATTTTTTCGGACCAGTTCATATTTGTGTTTTTTTAATTGTTTATAAAAGTATTATTTTATCATATAGTATATAATTCTTGTTCAGTTATATTTAAAGTTTCAATTCCTGCGTTTTTTAAAAAATCTAATCCACTATCGTCAGAGTAAACCGTCATAAAGACTACTTTGCTGATGCCAGCTTGTAAAATTAATTTGCTACACTCTTTACAAGGCGACATTGTGATGTACAAAGTTGCATCTTTACACGATTGAGTGCTACTTGCAATCTTCAAAATCGCATTAGCCTCTGCGTGTAGCACAAACCAATTGGTTTTTCCTTCTTCGTCTTCGCAGTTGTTTTCAAAACCGGAAGGCGTTCCGTTGTATCCGTCGGAGATTATCATTCTGTCTTTTACGATAAGCGCTCCCACTTTTTTTCTCTTACAATAAGACAGATTTGCCCACTCGGACGCCATCTTAAGATAAGCAATATCGAATTTGTTATAATCCATTATTCAAACTTAATCGAAAGCGGGCTTTCTTTTTTCAAGAAAAGCTGACACACCTTCTTTAAAATCTTCTTGAGCGAACAATTCCCCAAAAGAATTGATTTCACTCTCCATTCCATTTTCTTTGTCACTTGCATTGACTGCTTTGATTGCTTTTGCAATACCTTGTGGCGAGTTTTTTACAATTTGCTCAGCTAATTCCTGCGTTTTTAGAAGTAATTCTTCAAGAGAAAAAACTTCATTTACCAAACCAATTGACTTGGCTTTTTCTGCAGAAATCATTTTAGCGGAGAAAATCATTTCGTTCGCAATTCCTTTGCCAACCAGTTTTGGTAATCTTTGAGTTCCTCCGTAACCAGGAATTAATCCTAAAGTTACTTCTGGTAAACCTAGTTTTGCATTTTCGGATGCGTATCTAAGATGACAAGCCATTGCCAATTCCAATCCGCCACCTAAAGCAAAACCATTGACTGCAGCAATGACAGGTTTACTCAAGTTTTCAATTTTATTAAAAACAAAATGTCCCCTTTTTGATAGCTCAGTTGCTTTTTCCTGACTGAAATTTGAAAATTCCTTGATATCAGCACCAGCAACGAAAGACTTTCCTCCACTTCCTGTTACAATGACACAGTTCACAGTTTTCTCATTTTCAAGAAAATCAAACACGTTTTCCAAATCGTTAAAAACCTGAGTATTCAAGGCGTTTAGACTTTCTGGTCGGTTGATTGTTACAACGGCGATTTTTCTATCTATCGTTAATTTTATACTTTCGTAATTCATTTAAAAAGGAGATTATGTTTTAACCTCTAAACTAATTAGAGAACTAATTTAGGAATTTGTGCAATATAAACAAAATATTAATGAATAATTAACATTTTTACAGTTCATTTATTAACCTTTGTAAATTATAACAATGAAAAGTTTTAACAAAACACTACAATATGTCTTTAAAACATACATATCCCTATTTGCACTTTTTGTAATTTCCTGTGGAAGTAGAAATTCTTCAAACGGCTCTTACAAGTCAACTACTGTTTCTTATTATGCCAATAAATTTAACGGAAACAAAACAGCGAGTGGAGAAACTTACAGACATTCCAAAATGACGGGAGCACACAAATCGCTTTCATTTGGTACAAGAGTAGAAATAGTGAATGTTGAAAATGATAAATCTGTAGTCATTACCGTAAACGATAGAGGTCCTTTAAAACCTTCAAGAGAATTTGACCTAAGCCAAGGTGCTTTCAAAAAAATCGCAAACCTGAATGATGGAATTGTAAAAGTGAAATACAGGATTTTGAAATAGCGAATAATAAGTTACTATTAAATGTCTAAAGTCATTCAATACATAATATATTAAAAATGTTTAAATTTGCAATGCTTTAAAAAAAGTAAACAAATAAAAATCTTAAAAAAATAACATCAAGACAATGAGTTACATTTCATTTATCGAAGCAAGACAAATATTAGATTCCAGAGGGAATCCAACAATTGAAGTAGATGTTTTCACGGAAAGTGGAGCAATGGGACGTGCGGCTGTACCTTCTGGTGCTTCCACAGGTGAGCACGAAGCAGTTGAACTAAGAGACGGCGCGCCGGAATATCTTGGAAAAGGTGTTTTGAAAGCGGTTGAGAACGTGAAAGAAATCATCGCTCCAGAATTGATCGGGCTTCCAGTTTTCGAACAAAATCTTATCGATGCAGTAATGATCGACCTTGATGGAACTTCTAACAAAGGAAAATTAGGTGCAAACGCAATTCTAGGTGTTTCTTTAGCTGTTGCGAAAGCGGCTGCTAACGAACTAAGAATGCCTCTTTATAAATATGTAGGTGGTGTTAATGCAAACACACTTCCTGTTCCGATGATGAACGTGATCAACGGTGGTTCTCACTCAGATGCACCAATCGCTTTCCAGGAATTTATGGTAATGCCGGTAAAAGCAGATTCTTTCTCTCACGCACTTAGAAAAGGAACTGAGATCTTCCACAGCCTTAAATCTATTCTTCACGGAAGAGGATTGTCAACTGCTGTTGGAGACGAAGGTGGATTTGCTCCAACTTTCAAAGGAACTGAAGATGCTTTGGATACTTTATTACAAGCTATCGAAAAAGCAGGTTACAAGCCAGGTGATGATATTATGATTGCTTTGGATTGTGCTGCTTCAGAATTCTACAAAGACGGCGTTTACGATTACAGAAAATTCCAGACGCCAGATGCGCCTGTGTTCTCAAGCAGCGAGCAGGTTTCTTATTTAGCTGATCTTGCAAACAAATATCCAATCATCTCTATCGAGGACGGAATGCAGGAAAATGACTGGACTGGTTGGAAAGAATTGACTGATAAAATCGGAGACAGAGTACAATTGGTTGGAGACGACTTGTTCGTAACTAATGTTGAGAGACTATCAAGAGGTATCAAAGAAAATACGGCTAACTCAATCCTTGTAAAAGTAAACCAAATCGGTTCTCTTTCTGAAACAATGGCTGCGGTACAAATGGCTCAACAAAATAGATACACAACTGTAATGTCTCACAGATCTGGTGAAACTGAAGATTCTACGATTGCAGATCTTGCGGTAGCTCAAAACTGTGGACAGATCAAAACTGGTTCCGCATCAAGATCAGACAGAATGGCGAAGTACAACCAACTTTTGAGAATCGAAGAAGCTTTAGGTGAAACTGCGGTTTTCCCAGGTTTGGACGCTTTCAAAATCAAAAGATAAGATTTAACAAAAATTTATAATTTGAAGCATCTGGATTTTTTCAGATGCTTTTTGTTTTTTATTAATTTGAAAATCAAAACTTTACAATTTTAAATTTTTGGTAATGAATTAGATTTTTTGTTCAATAATTGCTATAAATAGAATCGATTGCAGGATATGACTTTTGTCAGTTGACCATTTACGACTAAAGTGCTATATTTAACACATAAATTTTTTTAAAATGTCAGATAATAAAGTTATATTGAATTACGACGGGAAAAGCTTTGAATATCCAATCGTAGATAGTACTATCGGAGACAGAGGAATTGATATTTCCAAGTTGAGAGATCAAACAGGATTGATCACTTTGGACCTTGGTTACAAAAACACAGGTGCTACAATTAGTGAAATTACTTACCTGGATGGTGATAAAGGAGAATTGCTATACAGAGGTTATCCAATAGAACAAATCGCTGAAAAATCTAATTTTACGGAAGTAATGTACCTTTTACTTCACGGAGAATTGCCAAAAGCAGAACAATTCAACAGCTTCGAAAATAACATCAAGAAGTATAATTTTGTTGCGGATGAGCTTAAAAAGTTAATTGATGTTTTCCCACGTTCTGCGCATCCAATGGGTGTTTTATCTTCCCTGACTTCCGCATTGACGGCTTTCAACCCGAAAGCGGTAGATGTGAAATCTAAAGAAGAATTGGATTATGCTTCAGAATTGATGATTGCAAAATTCTCTCACCTTTGTGCCTGGACTTACAGAAAAACACAAGGTTTGCCAATCAATCACGGAGACAATAGCTTAAATTATGTAGAGAATTTCTACAAAATGGCCTTCAAACTTCCTAATCAGGAATTTGTGATGGATCCGGTTGTAGTTGCAGCTTTGGACAAATTATTGATCCTTCACGCAGACCACGAGCAAAACTGTTCTACTTCTACAGTAAGAATGGTTGGTTCCGCTCACACAGGTCTTTTCGCTTCTATCTCTTCTGGTGTTTCTGCACTTTGGGGTCCACTTCACGGAGGTGCAAACCAAGCAGTTATCGAAATGCTTGAGTTGATCGAAAAAGATGGTGGAGACGTAAACAAATGGGTAGAGAAAGCTAAAGATAAAAACGACAGTTTCAGATTGATGGGCTTTGGTCACAGAGTTTACAAAAACTTTGACCCAAGAGCGAAGATCATCAAAAAAGCAGCTGACGATATCTTAGGAAAATTAGGAATCCAAGACAAAGCTCTAGACATTGCAATGCAATTGGAAAAAGTGGCTTTGGAAGACGAATACTTCATCGAAAGAAAATTATATCCGAACGTAGATTTCTACTCAGGAATCATCTACAGAGCTTTGGGAATCCCTACAGAAATGTTCACAGTAATGTTCGCACTAGGAAGATTGCCAGGATGGATTGCTCAGTGGAGAGAAATGAGATTGAAAGGCGATCCAATCGGAAGACCAAGACAAATCTACCAAGGTTCTCAGGAAAGAAATTATTTGGACATCAAAAGCAGATAATGTCTTTTTCTAAATAAATTAATAATCCCCGAAATTTAGTTTTTGGGGATTATTTTTTGGCAAGAACTGAAAATAGGGAAGAAAAACATTTTCATTAATATTTAAAATAGATATTATTCCCAAACCATCGCTTATTGCAAAGCTTTAATTATATTTGCGACACTTATAATTTTATGGCAATTGATCTTAATATTAAAAACGAAACAGGAAAACTGAAGTCTGTCGTTTTGGGACAACCAAAGTCTAACGGACCTATTCCCACGCTTGCAGAAAGCTATGATGCAAAATCATACAACACGATTGAGAATGATATTTATCCGAAAGAAGAAGATATTGTGTTTGAGATGTCGGAATTTGAGAAAGTTCTGAAAAAATACGATGTTGAGGTTTTCCGTCCGAAAATTATCAAAGATTACAATCAGGTTTTCGCCCGTGATGTCGCTTTTGTGATTGAAGATAAAATGATTATTTCCAATATTATTCCTGATCGTGCAGATGAGCAGGAAGCTTACCGACACATCATAGATAAAGTATCCTGGAGAAACGTGATCAACTTGCCGGAAAAAGCACATATTGAAGGTGGTGATGTCATCGTTTGGGACGAATTCCTTTTTGTAGGAACAAGTTACAGCCCAGATTACAGAAATCTGAAAACTGCAAGAACCAACGAATATGCCATCGAAATTCTAAAGGAATATTTTCCTAAAAAGAGAATCATCGATTTGGATTTAAAGAAAAGTGACACCAAACCTTACGAAGGTATTTTACATTTGGATTGCACCTTCAACCCGATTGGCGAGGACAAATGTGTCATCTACAAAAATGGATTTGTGGACGAGGACGATTATCAATTGGTACTAGATATTTTTGGTGAAGAAAATTGCTTCAATATCAATGACGAAGAAATGTTCAATATGTTCCCGAATGTATTTTCAATTGCGCCAGACGTTGTTGTTTCAGATAAATCCTTCACCAGAATGAACGACCATTTCCGAAATGAATGGGGAATTACCGTAGAAGAAATCCCTTACCGCGAGATTTCCAAAATGGGTGGATTGTTGAGATGTTCGACATTGCCGTTGGTAAGAGAGTAGGTGTGTTTGAGGGTTAGAGAGTTTTAGTGTTTTAGAGTAGGAGAGATTGAGTGTAATTTTGTATTTTAGTTTAAAATACAAAAGATGTCAACAATTAAATTTCATCAAGATTTGAAAGTTTTTCAAAAGTCTTTTGATGTAGCAATGCAAATATTTGCACTCTCAAAAACATTTCCAAAGGAAGAAACATACTCTCTCAAAGACCAAATCAGACGTTCTTCAAGGTCAGTTTCAGCCAATATTAGTGAAGCTTGGGGAAAACGGAAATATGAAAAAGCATTTGTCGCAAAGCTTACAGATTCTGAAGGCGAAGCAAGAGAAACCCAAACTTGGCTTCAGTTTTCACTGGCTTGCAATTACTTAAATGAAGACCAATTTAATAATTTGAACAATCAATATAATGAGATAATTGGAATGCTTGTAGTGATGATGAATCATTCCGAAAAATGGTGTTCTTTCAATCCCAATACAAAAAATAACAATGGATAATACTTCAAACTCTCAAACTCTCAAACCCTCAAACCTTCAAACTCAATCCGCAGATACCGTTCTAATGATAGAGCCAATTGCTTTCGGATTCAACGAGCAGACGGCGGTTAATAATTATTTCCAGGTTCAGCAGGAAGGAAATGTGCAGGAAAAGGCACTTGAGGAATTTAATTCTTTTGTGGAAAAACTGAGAGCGAAAGGTATCAATGTCATTACCATAAAAGATACTATTGAGCCGAAAACGCCGGATTCCATTTTCCCAAATAACTGGGTGAGTTTTCACCAAGATGGAAAAGTTGTTTTGTATCCAATGTTTGCTGAAAACAGACGTTTGGAAAGACGCGAAGATATCATCAAACAAATCAAAGAACAGTTTGAAGTAAAAGAAATCATCGATTATTCTGATATTGAAAATGAGAATAAATATCTGGAAGGAACCGGAAGTATGATTTTCGACCACGATAATAAGATTGCTTACGGCTCAATTTCATTGAGATTAGACGAAGAACTTTTCAGAAAATTCTGTAGTGAGTTTGGATTTACGCCAATCGTTTTTCATTCTTATCAAACTGCCGGAGAAGAAAGACTTCCAATTTATCACACCAATGTGATGATGTGCGTTGCCGATAAATTTGTCGTAATATGCTTAGATTGTATTGATGACGAATTAGAAAGGCAAAACTTAATAGATTCCATCAAAAATTCCGGAAAAGAATTAATAGAAATCTCCGAAGATCAAATGCAGAATTTCGCTGGAAATATGCTTCAAGTTCAGAATAATTCAGGCGAAAAATTTCTTGTGATGAGCCAAAGTGCTTACAAATCTTTGAAACCAGAACAGGTTTCCGCAATTGAGAAATATTCAGAAATTATTTATTCAGATTTGGAAACTATAGAAACTAACGGCGGTGGAAGCGCAAGATGTATGCTGGCTGAGGTTTTTTTGCCAAAGAAATAAAATTCAATAGAAGCTGCAAATTTTTGTAGCTTTTTTATTTTTCTATTGTCAATCTTCTAAAAAAATAGGATATTGCTGTCATTATTTAACACAAATGGAATTAGAAACTTATAGCGAAGGATTGCACATCTTATTAACGTTAAAAGTAAGTGAGGAAAATTTATTATTAGACTACGATTCATTCATCAAAAGAGTCAAAGAAATCTTACTGGAAAATGATACTGAAGTTGTAGGTGAAACGCATCATATCTTTTCAAACGGCAGTTTCACTTCGGCTGTTATTCTAAAAGAATCTCATTTGTGCATCCACACTTGGCCGGAATTTTCGCAACTGACCTTCGATATTTTGCTATGTAATTATTTTGGAGATAATTCTAACAAAACCGAAACGATTGCCAAAGCCGTAACCGAGTATTTCTCGGGACAAATCATCAAAGAACACAAAATCCGAAGATGATGAATTATACTTGTCCAAGTTGCAAAAAAGAAAATACTTTAGACCTCGATTTTGACATTGAGAGCTTCATCTGTAAGTCTTGCTCGGTGTTAAGTGAGAAAGGAAAAATCATCAAAAATGTCAAAAAACCAACAGAAAATGTGGTTTTGGACGTTGGTCAAAAAGGGAAAATCGACGGAACTGAATACACAGTTGTTGCCATTGTCGTCAAGAAATATGGAAGTTCAGTTTTTTGGAGAGAATATTACCTTAAGGATAAAAATCTTAATGATGCTTTCCTCAGCGAGAGCAGCGGACATTGGGTTTTTATGCTACCGAAAGAAATTCCAAAAAAAGAATTCAAATTTCACGCAGAATTCGAAGGAAAGAATTACCGTTGGTATGAATCTACACCAAACAATATCGAAGCTGCAACAGGATTTTTTGAAGATAAACTAAAATTCACGTTAGCCAATTACAAAGAATTTGTCAACGGAACCGAAATGGTTTCTGTAGAATCTGTAGGAACTGAAAAGAATTTTCTGTGGGGAAAACATATTCCGAAAAGCGAAATCAGGAAGCAGTTCAAACTACATTATATGCCCAATTATACAGGCATTGGGGTTGTGCAGCCTTATTATTTGAATCCGAGAGAACTTTTGAATGTGTTTGCAATTGTTGGATTGATTATCAGTTTAATTCAGTTTTACAACACTGTTTCCAGAAGTAATTATGAAGTTTTCAATGATAGAATAAGTTTTGAATCTGTCCGAAGTAAAGAATTAATTTCCAAATCTTTTGAGTTGAAAGGCGCATCGGCTCCACTTAATGTCAAACTTGCTTCTAACGTCGATAATTCCTGGGCCAATATAGAATTAAGTTTGGTCAATGAAAATTCAAATGAAATAGAGTATATATCACAAGATATCGAACAATATCACGGTTACGAAGATGGTGAGAGCTGGTCAGAAGGCGGCACGAACAAAGAATTCAATTTCTGTGGTGTTGCTCCGGGGAAATATCATTTTTCGATAAATGCTCAGAAACAAGGTTTTGAACAATTAGGAGAAACATACTTTTCGCCAGATGGTCAGAAATCTTTTGTGTACACAGGCGATGGATTTGTTGATGTCATCATACTTGCAACCGCAGATAAAATAGCTTACAATCTTACAAATCTTGAGACCAATGATTCTGTAATTTATAAAGAACTTCAGCAGGCAAAGGATTTCAGACTTAAGAATCCAAATTTCTCAGCAACTATTCCTGATACAGATTCTTCTAATCCTAATTTTGCAATTCAGGCATTTTGGGAACCAGTGAGTTTTTGGAACTATTTTATCATTATGGGAATTATGGCTTTACTCGTTGGACTCAATTATTGGGGAAAATATCTGTTCGACAAAGCAAAATGGGAAAACAGCAATTACTCACCTTTTAATAATTAATACTAGCTAATGGAAAAAGTTTTACAATATTTAAGGAACAATCTACTTCTGGTTTTATTTGGAACATCTTTCCTTGGAGGTTTTCTATATCTCACTTACTCCGGAAACCAATTGTGCGATTGTGCAACGACAGAAAAGTACAAAGACGGAACCACAAGATACCGCTCATACGGAAGTTCTGGTTATAGATTTTATCATAAATAAATTTGAATCTTAAAAAATAAAATATGGAAAATTTTAATTATTTACCCATACTCAATTCGATATTGTATTCGTTTCTGGGAATCGCCATACTATTGGTTTGCTATGTCATTATTGAAAAACTAACGCCTGAAAAGACCTGGCACGAGATTTCGAAAAACAACAATACGGCACTTGCAATTATCCTGGGTGCTTTTATAATAGGAATTTCTATCATCATCAGTGCAGCAATTCATGGATAAAAAACGAATCTCGTTTGAACTGCTTCTGCTCTTTTCGGTTTTTGTAATTGCAACTTGCGGACTGATTTACGAATTGGTGGCTGGAGCTTTGGCGAGTTATCTTTTGGGTGATTCTGTAAAGCAATTTTCCTTCATTATTGGTGTTTATCTTTTCTCGATGGGCATTGGTTCCTACTTAGCAAAATTTATCCATAAAAACCTTCTCAATGTCTTTGTAGAAATAGAAATCCTGGTTGGTTTGGTTGGCGGAATCAGTTCTGTTGTACTTTTTATTCTGTTTAATACGCTTCATCATTTTGAACCGGTTTTATATCTGTTTGTATTTCTTACAGGTTGTTTGGTAGGTTTGGAAATTCCTTTGCTGATGAATATATTGAAGGATAAAGTGGCTTTTAAAGATTTGGTTTCCAATGTTTTCGCCTTCGATTATATTGGGGCTTTATTAGCATCCATTCTTTTTCCGTTGGTTCTGATTCCAAATTTAGGAATTGTCCGCACACCATTATTTTTTGGATTAATTAATATCTCGATTGCTATTTTCCTGACATTTTATCTCAAAAAAGAACTAAAAAACCCCATTTTTCTGAAAATAAGAGCCATCTTTTCTTTCGTTGTTTTACTTCTACTTTTTGTTTTTTCTGATAAAATATTAGCATTTTCAGAAGAAAAAATGTACGGTGAGAATATCGTTTACGCAAACAACTCACCTTACCAAAGAATTGTTTTGACGAGAAATAATAAGGATTTCCGACTCTATCTTAATAACAATCTTCAGTTCTCTTCTGCTGATGAATATCGTTATCACGAAGCTTTGGTTCATCCGGCGATGTCTATGGCAAAGAATATTTCGAATGTTTTGGTTTTAGGCGGAGGCGATGGTTTTGCAGTTCGTGAAATTTTGAAATATAAAGATGTAAAACACATCACATTGGTTGATTTGGATGGAGAAATGACCAATTTTTTCCGAAATAATGAAACAATGAAACGTTTGAATCACAAATCATTTTCTAATCCTAAAGTTGAAGTGATCAACAAAGACGCCTACATTTGGGTAAAGGAAAACAAGAAAAAATACGATGTCATTATTATTGATTTTCCAGACCCTTCCAATTACAGTTTAGGGAAATTATATTCGCTTCAGTTTTATAAAGAATTGGAAAAGATTACGACTAAAGATACTAAAATTGTTGTTCAGACAACGTCACCTTATTTTGCTCCAAAATCTTTTTGGTGTATTGATAAAACAATTAATCAGATTTTTCCTTTTACCACAGCTTATCACACGTATGTTCCGAGTTTTGGAGAATGGGGATTTTGCCTCGCATCTTTTGAACCGACTGATAATGAAATTATTAGAAAAATCCCGAATCTTAAATTTTACGATTACAACTTCAAGCAAATGTCATATTTCAGTAAAGATATGAAAGCTGATGATGTGGAAGTTAACCGTCTCGACAATCAGGTTTTGGTAAGATATTTTGATGAGGAATGGGGAAAAATTCAGTAATATAAAACTTAAAAATTGTCTCAAAAATCCAGTCATATTTCACGAAAATCTTTTCTTACAACTCTATTTTGGGCTGGAACAATGTTGCCATTTCTGCAATATTGTAAACAGAAAACTAAATTCATTTTACTTAAGATTACTGGAACTAATTACGTTTTGGGGCACAAGCTCTGGGCAAAAAATTTTCCAAAACCTACGGAAGAAATCAGAACTAAATTTCTGATTGTAGGAGGCGGAATCTCCGGACTTTCGGCTTGCAGATATTTGAAAAAAAATAATGAAACCGATTTTCTTATGGTCGAAATGGAAAATCATTTGGGTGGAAATGCTTCTAATGGGGAAAATAAATTTTCAAAATTTCCTCTCGGTGCACATTATCTTCCTATTCCAAATAAAGAAGATGTTGAATTAATTGATTTTCTGAAAGACTGCAAAATCTATCTCGGCGATGATGAAAATGGTTTGCCAATCTTAGATGATGAACAATTGACTTTCCCAAAAGAAGAGCGTTTATTTTTCAAAAATGAATGGCAAAATGACCTCGTTCCACAAAACGGAATTTCAAATTCAACAAAAGAAGAAATCTCAGAGTTTTTCAAATTGATGGATGAATTTCGCATCAAAAAAGATGCTTCTGGAAAGTATTGGTTTGACATTCCAGTTTCAAGTTCCAGTGATGAAGCCCGAGATTTAGATAAAATAACATTTTTGGATTGGCTTATCAATAATCATTTTAAATCACAAGAATTACTTTGGCTGTTGGATTATTCCTGCAAAGATGATTACGGCTTAGGATTGAAATATGTTTCTGCGTGGGCTGGAATCCATTATTTCGCCGGTAGAAAAAACAATTGGGCAACCAATCGTCACGACCAAGTTTTCACTTGGCCAGAAGGAAATGCAAGATTGGCAAAACATCTTTCGAAATTTGTTGAGAACAAGCACTTGAAAAATCATCTGGTTTTTGATGTCAATTCAGGTAAAGAAAATGTTGAGGTTTTGGTCTTTGATAATCAATCAAAAACTTCAAAAAAAATCATTGCTGAAAAGGTTCTTTTTGCAACGCCACAGTTTGTGAATCAGCATATTTTTAAGAATAGAAAATTCAAAGACTTCAATTATGTTCCTTGGCTTTTGGCAACTTTGACTTTGAAAAATGAATTTGGAGGAGCAGAAGAATTGGCTTGGGACAATGTGATTTTCGGAACGGAAGGTCTAGGTTACATTAATGACCAACATCAGAATCTGAATCAAATTGTGGGTGAAAAAGTCATTACTTATTACCGAAGTTTCTCGACTGATAATTGTAAAAAAGCAAGGCGAAAATTATATAACCTCAATGAAGAAGAATTGAAAAATATAGTTCTTGCTGATTTGAAAATTGCACATCCGGAAATCGAGGATTTTATTATTGATATTCAGTTTCATAAATTAGGGCACGGGATGATTTCGCCTGTTCCTGATTTTATTTTTGGAAAAGAAAAAAAATTAGCAATTCAAAATATTGATGACAAAATTTTCTTTGCTCACACAGATTTATCAGGGATTTCTATTTTCGAAGAAGCCTTTCATCAAGGAATCAGAGCTGGAAAAGAAATGATTGGAATATGAAATCCCCAAGATTACATTTGACCTTTAACAAAATAAATATCTTCAAATGAAACAGCCTTGGATTCATAATGCGAAAACCGATTGGCGATTTATTTTATCGCCTCCTTTTTTGGTGCTGGCAATTGTGATTTTGTTTCAAGGTCAAATTCAGAATCTGGAAAATCATTATTCGTTTTATACTTGGTTGATTCTTATTGTTTTTGTGGATGTTGCGCACGTTTATTCAACCTTATTCAAAACTTATTTTATCAAAGAAGAATTCCAGAAAAGAAAACTTTTGTATTTAGGAATTCCTGCAGTTAGTCTGATTTTCGGTTTGGTTTTTTATCAATTCGGGAGCTTAACTTTTTGGTCAGTTTTAGCTTTGGTTGCAGTTTTTCATTTTGTTCGTCAACAATATGGATTTATGCGATTGTATGCGAGATTTGAGAAAAATGGTTTTTCAAAATTTTGGGACGGAATTGCAATTTATTCGGCTACGATTTTCCCAATGTTGTATTGGATTAAAACACCGAGAGCTTTCAATTGGTTTGTGGAAAATGAGTTCAATTGGCTGGGTTCTATCCCGAATTATGTTCCTTCAATTACGATAATTTATTCCATTATTCTCGGCGTTTGGATTCTGAAAACAATTTATTTTTTCATTAAAGATAAATCATTCAACATTCCCAAAAACGCAATCATTGTCGGAACATACTTGTCTTGGTATTTTGGAATTGTTTATTTCAACAACGACTTGATTTTTACGTTACTAAATGTCATTTCTCACGGAATTCCTTACATCGCTTTGATTTATATCAGAGAAATTGAACAAAAAGAAACGGCATCGTTGAAACAACTTTCTATATTTAAAACCAGCTTTGGAATTTTATTATTTGTATTGATTATCATTGGATTTGCTTTTTTTGAAGAATTGATGTGGGAACTTTTGGTTTGGAGAGAACATTTTTCAATTCAATCATTCGAATTATCGATGTCTTGGCAACAGTTTCTCGTTCCGCTTTTGGTTGTTCCTCAACTCACGCATTATCTTTTGGACGGCTTCATCTGGAGAAATCAGAAGAAATAAAAAAACTCCCGAATAACCAATATCGGGAGCTTCATTGAAAAATTTGATTTAATATATAATGAACGTTTATCTGGTGCGGTTTTTAATGTCTTTGTCTGCGCTGCTGATATCTCTTATTTTCTGAACTTTCTTGTTTCCGAAATTATAAGTGATACTGAAATTCACACTTTGGTTATATTGATTTTGATTGATGTAATTGTATTTTCCGTCAGCTTGGGAATAATCGCTGATTTCTACTTTATTTGTTTTCAAGATATCATAGATTTCTAAAGCAAATGTCCAATCGTTCCAAACTTTTTTGATGTTGGCATCCAGACTCATCAATGATTTAAGCTGTCCCAATTCTATTTGCTGATTGTCAACATACCAATAGTTTACGCCAAGGAACCAGGTTTTCTTTTTGTCAAGTCTTACTGTATTATTGGTTTGAATCAATAAACTGTTAGATTTGATTTTGTTCACATAAGCTGGGAAAACGTCGCCTGTAATTGGGTCGGTATTTAGGAAACCATTATTGATATTTCTCTGCATTCCGATATTGAAATTGGTTGTCAGATATTGTTTGAAAAATGACTTCTGCATTCCTATCATAGCAGACATTTCCTGTTTGTCTCCAAAATTGGTTCTGATGTATCGCAATTGGTCTTGTCCAACTGTTCCGGTTGGAGAAACTGGAGCTCCGATTAAAGAAACCTGCGTGATGACATCTTTTGTATAAGAGTGATTCAGAATCAAGAAATAAGAATTCTTGAACATATACGTCAACTCATTGGTATAGACCGAAGCTGCTTTTACGAAAGGATTATTCTGAGTGTAATTCACATCTGTCAGGTAATTTTTGACAGGATTCAGTTCCCAGAAACTTGGTCTTCTCATTCTGCTGGAGAAGGCGTAAGAGATATTGTTTTTGTCATTAATACCATAATTCAGACTGATGTAAGGCAAAAAGTTATTGTAATTTCTCTCAAATCTGTTCAGAGCAGGATTTTCAGAATTATCGGATGTTCCGACACTTTTTGTGATTTCATATCTAGAACCGATTTTCCCGGAGAATTTATCAGAGAATTTTTTTTCAAGCGTCAAATAAACTCCGTAGATATTCTCATCGTAGATAAAGTGATTTGGATTGAAAACCGGATTTGTAACAATCACATTTCCAGCATCATCATATTCTGCAAGATTGTCATTTTCGTCATAATACGAAGTTATGTTTTGGGTATCGTTATCTGTTTTGGTTTTGTTATAATTCCCACCAACAGAAACAGTGAAATCATTTTTAAATTTCTTGATGTAATCACCTAAGAAAGAAAAATTATTGATAACCTGAGGCGTGTTTTGTGTGATTTGTACTTGTAAACTATTTAAGTTCTGAAACATATCAGACCTGAATGTTCTGTTATCAGCATTTTGAAAACGTTTGTAATGCAGATAAGCAGCGTTCAAATTTAATTTACTTCCAAGAGTGTCTGTCTTTAATTCGTAATTCAAGTTAAATGAATTGTTATACGAACGAGAGTTTTCAAGGTTTTTAGTATAGTTATAACTTGTGGATTCAATACCATCTTTTAGACCAGTTACTGTGTTGAAGAGATTAGAAGTCGAACCATAGCTTCTGTTTGCCCAGGAGTTCCACGTCAAAGCCAAATTGCTATTGTCATTCAATTGATAATCGATGTTTAGGTAACCTCCAAGATTTTTGTTTGGGTCTGTCACTCTACCTTCCGACTGGTTGCTGGAAGTCGACGTTCCATTTTTCAAAATATAATATTGTTCCTGAATATTTTGACTTGTATTGATGTTGGAACTGATTCCCAGCTTATCTTTTCTGTAATTCAAAGAAAGACTTGCATAAGAAGAGTTGTAATAACTTTGGGAATTCCCCATTCTCATATTTCCGTTCAGTCCATCGGTCATTTTTTTCTTTAGAACGATATTGATGATTCCGTCAGAAGATTCAACCTGATATTCACTTCCAGGAAGAGTAATTACTTCAATTTTCTGAATATTTTCTGCTGGAGTATTTTTCAGGAATTGAGTTAATGACTCTGCATCCATATTGGTTTTTCTTCCATTAATGAAAATCACAGCGTTGTTTTTTCCAATGATTTTCAAAGTTTTATCATCTGTTGAAGAAACAAGTGGTGTTTGTTTCAAGATATTAAAAGCGGTGTTTCCTTTAGCAACTGGCGAAGCTGCAACATCATAAACGAAACGGTCACTTTGTTTTTTGAAGACTTGTTTGGTTAAGGTAACAGCTTCTATATTTTTGGTGGTCGCTGTATCTTTCTTAGATTCCTGAGCGTAGATTAATCCTGAGAAGAAAAGCGCAGCGATGAGAGTTTTGGCTTTCATAATTTATTTTTTAGAGTTGAGAGATTTATTGTTTGATTAAGTTCTAGAGCGGATGGCATCGTTAGCAGATTTCACTTCTCTGGCTTTTTTCAGTTTCTGATTTCCGAAGTTGTACGTCACATTCACATTGAATTCTCTTCTGTATTGGAAACTTCTCACATTATTGAAACTTCCGTTGGATTGTACAGTTCTGATGTCATCGATATTTTGATTGAAAATGTCATTCACTTCTATTAGGAATGTGAAATTCCCCATTATTTTCTTGATGTTCACATCGAAACTCTGTTGTGTGTGAAGTTTTCCAATTTCCATTTCTCTTGACGGCATCATCCAGTAATTCACACCCAAATACCAATCTTTTTTAGCAGATAATCTTAGCATATTGTTAGCTTGAAAGAACATATTCAAAGTTTTTACATCAATTGTATAAGGCTGTAATATCTCTGTGAATCCTTCTATTGGTTGTGAAGTTGGGTCTTTCGTTACACCTCCAGAGATTGTAGCATATTCGAAATTGGCAGAATAATTAGTTGTCCAGATGTCACCAAACCAAGCTTTGTTCATTCCCAAAGTCAATCCCAATTGTTTGTTGTTACCATAATTGGTTCTGATGTATCTTAAGAATTTGGTTTCCTCGCCAGTTGCATTGTCAATCATTTTTCCTTGTAATGGAAGCTGTCCGTAAGCATTTTCTGCAAAGTTGAAACTCACATTAGCATAGAAAGCATTCTTGAACATATAATTGATTTCCTGATTATAATTTCTCGAAGCCTGCATAAAAGGATTATTCTGAATATAATTGGTTGGTGTGAAGTAAGTTCTGGAAGGATTCAACTGTCCAAACCCAGGTCTTCTCACTCTGCTTGAAAAACTATAGCTGATATTATGATTTTCATTAATGGCATAATTCAAAGTTGCATAAGGCAATAGGTTGTTATAGTTTCTCTCAAAACCGATATCAGATTTTCCTACAACATCACCGGAACTAATTGTAGCTTCTAGTCTTGTTCCTATTTTTCCAGTGAATTTATCAGAGAATTTTCTTTCGTAAGTTGCATAAACGCCAATGATATTTTCTTTATAAATGAAGTGATTGGAAAGATTGGTATTATTAACGAAATCATTTCCTACGAAATCATCCTGTCTTGTATCACTGTCTGTATTGGTAAAGTTGTAGCTTGTTCCGATTGCGAAAGTGCTTTCATTTCTAAATTTCTTGATGTAATCTATGTTCGCAGCGTAATTATTGATAATCTGAGGAACAGCTTGTTTGAAAGCACTGTATTTACCATCTTGAGTTAGTGGAAAAGTCTCGCCAATACTTTTTTTGTCTCTATTAAACCACAAATAAGAAATGTTTGAAGTTAATTTACTTCCAAGAGTATCGGTTTTAATTTCGTAATTCAGATTGAAATTGTGATTTCTCGTTTGCGCATCTTCTCGGTTTATAGTGTTATTTGATAATATTCCGTCTTCATAATTCGTCATATCCAACACAGAACCGAAACTCTTGTTATATCGCATATTATAACTGAATCCAAGATTTTGATTTTTATTGATTTCATAATCGATATTGATACTTCCTCCGTAGTTTTTGTTTGGGTCGTCCATCGTTCCGTAAGAATCATTTCTGAAAGTAGCATCTCCGTTGGAAAGCGTATATTTCTCTCTTTCTCTGTAGCTTCCCATATTGAAGTTGGAATTGAAAGACCATTTGTTTTGTCTAAGGTTGAAAGCAACACCCGAAGAAGGATTGTTATAAAAACTCTGGCTGTTATTCATTTTCAAAGTTCCGTTGTAGCCGTTCGTTTTGCTTTTTTTCATTACGATGTTTACAACGCCTTCATTTGCTTCAACTTGGAACTCGCTTCCTGGAACTGTTACAACTTCTATTCTCTGAATATTTTCTGAAGGTGTATTTTTTAGCATTTCCGTGATAGCTTCTGCATCCATCAGAGTTCTTTTACCATTGATGTAAAAAACAACGCTGGATTTTCCCATTATTTTGAAAGTCTTTCCATCTGTGCTGGACAACATTGGTGTTTGTTGTAAAAGATTAAATGAATTGGTTCCTTTTGCAACTGGAGAAGAGGCGACATCATAAACAAATCTGTCAGATTTTTTCACGAAAACTTTTTTGCTAAGTTTTACTTCTTCAATATTTTTTATCTGTTCTGCGTTTTTTTGAGCTTGTTGTTGTGCGGAAATCATTCCTGAGAAAAAGATAACTGCGATTAGTATTTTAGTTTTCATAGCTAAAGTATTTTGTTATTGCTAATATTTAACATTGCAAAGATATATATTAAAATTAGTATTATGCAATACAAAGTAGTAAATAAAATTAATTTATTGATTTAACAAGTTGATTATCAATTGTAAAAATTTCAATCGTATAAATGTAAGACAATCGATAATTGAAATTTGTTACATCCAAAATGAAATAAAAATGAAAAAAGCCACTGTAAAAATTACAATGGCTTCATTATCTGAAAGTTCAGATATGGAATTTTAAGGTTTTATTTTATTTTTTTTAAATCAAAACAGCATTCGGATTTTCAAATTCTTCATTCTTTTCGAAGTGAGAAAGACTTGTTAGGGTAGAAGTGGCAATTTGCTCAAGTGCTTCTTGAGTGAAAAAAGCCTGATGCGCCGTTACCAAAACATTTGGGAAACTCATCAGTCTTTGGATTGTGTCATCTTCAATAATCGTATGAGAAAGGTCTCGGAAAAATAATTTTTCTTCCTGCTCATAAACATCAATCCCGAGATAACCGATATGTTTGGATTTCAGTCCATTGATTACAGCTTTTGTATCAATTAATCCACCTCGGCTTGTATTGATAATCATTACATTTTGCTTCATTTTTTTAATTGAATCTTCATTAATCAAATGATGTGTAGATTCCATCAATGGACAATGAAGCGAAACTATATCAGATTCCGAAAGTAATTGCTCCTGAGAAACATATTCGATTCCCAGTTGTTTAAGTTCTTGATTTTCGGTGATATCAAAAGCTAAAACTCTCGCTCCAAATCCTTTCGCGATTTTTGCAAAAGCCGCTCCGATATTTCCAGTTCCAATCACTCCGATTGTTTTCTGATAAAGATTAAAACCCATTAATCCATTCAAAGCAAAATTCTGTTCACGAACTCGGTTATAAGCTTTATGTGTTTTTCTGTTCAGAGTGAGAATCATTGTCATTGCGTGTTCCGCAACAGCTTCCGGAGAATAAGCCGGAACTCTGGAAACTCTTATTCCAAGACGTTTCGCAGTTTCCAAATCCACATTATTGAAACCAGCACAACGCAACGCAAGATATTTTACACCTTTGCTTGCGAGTGATTCCAGAACTTCTGCATTCAGTTTGTCATTTACGAAGGCGCAAACAGCATCAGAATGGTCTATGAGATTGAGAACGTGTGGACCAAGATGCGTTTCAAAATAATCTAATTCAAAATTGAATTGCTGATTCGCTTTGTCAAAAAATTCCTTGTCGTAAGGTTTGGAAGAGAAGAAGGTGATTTTCATAAGTAGATGTCTATTTGTTTTTTAAATTTACCAAAAGCGATTTCATGTTTTAAAGTTATTAAGTTTAATTTCAAATAGAGAATTTTCCTCATTGATATTCATCACGCATTTCTATTTTTTCGAGCTAATTTCTTATCAACCCAAATCGTTGCAAAAGGAAAAAAAGCACCACACAACGCAAAAATCGAATCTTCATCATCCCAATCATATATTTTTCTAATCGCTGGAAGAAAGATAAGGTAAAGTGTAAAAAACAATCCGTGAATGCTTCCAATGGTACTGATGTAAATAATGGCGAAAAGTCCTTCTGGCTCAAGGCGAATCCAAACCATTGCTGTGAAAAGGAAAAGCCAAGAAGCCGCTTCTAAAAAGCAAATCTGCTTAAACCATTTGATGAGTTTTTCTTCCGGATATTTTGAGTAATATTTTTCGATAAGGTTCATTTTTTCTTTTTTTCAGATTTAAGAATTTTTGCTAAAGTTAGCTCGTAATTTTTATCATATTCCAAATCTTTTCCATTATCATCTTCGCCATCTCTTACAATATAGCCAAAATCCTTGACTTTGTTTCTCTCGATTTTATAAAAGCTTGTCCAATTTCTGCCAGACATTACGAGACAATCGATGAGGTCGTATTTTTCCAGATAGTTTGGATTTTTAATTTCATCAAAACCTTCAATTTTCCTCAATTTGTGATTTTTTAAATCGACAATGAAAAGATTGTAAGTCAAATTGCTTCTAACATCAGAACTGTTTTCCACCAAAATATCTTTAATTCCATCGCCGTTGAAATCTATGAACTCAACATTTTGAAACTGACTGTGCAATTTTTCCTGATGTATTATTTTTTCTTTTCCATTGATGTTTTTTGAGAAAGTGAACAATACATTTAATATAATCTGGTCTTTAGGGTCAAATTCCAAAGAAACAGAATAACCTTTTTTATTAAAAATTGAATCACAATTTATCTTCTTTACTTCTTTGTTTTGGGCAAAAAGGAAAGATTGAAATATCAGGAAAGTAATTAGGGAAATAATTATTTTCATCTGATATTTATTTATAAAAAGAAGAACCATCCAAATATTCAAAAACTTCGGGAGGCAACATTGGTCTTGTGTTTTTTCCAGCTTTTATCATATTTCGGATTTCCGTTGCAGAAAGTTCTATGATTGGTGCATTAATTTGATGAATATTCTCGTGTTGTAAATAATCAGCTTTTTTTTCTTCACCTAAAATTCTAGGATAAACGATAATCTGATATTTTTCTAAAAGCAATTCGTAGTTTTTCCATTTGTGAAAGCTTCCCAGATTGTCCTCACCCATTATTAATGAGAAAGAATAATCTGGATATTTTTCTTTCAAATAAGTCAAAGTATCAATCGTGTAACTTGGAACTGGTAAGGAAAATTCGACATTTGAAGCGCGCATTTTTGGATAGTTTTTGATTGCCAACTGGACCATATCCAAACGATTATGATCTTTAAGCAAAGATTTTTTGTCTTTGAAAGGATTTTGCGGACTTACCACAAACCACAATTCTTCCATATCAGAATTTTCCAAAATGTAATTTCCCAAGATCAAATGTCCAATATGAATAGGATTAAACGAGCCGAAAAAAAGTCCTATTTTCTTAGAGTTTTCCAAAATTGTAAAGTTTGAATCCCAAATTTAGAGAATTAAAATGTCAATCTGAAATCAAATTCTAATTGAAATACTGTAATTTCTCATTTATAGTTTTGATTTTCAAAGGAATAGTTTAATTTTGTGCCCGAAACACAAATGAAACCACTTTTTACGCTACTCTTATTTTGCTTTTTTGTCATCAATTCTGCACAAAAATCAGCTCCAGATTCTCTGTTGTTGGTTTTAAGTAAAACGAAGGAACTTGACAAAATTACAATGCTTCAGAACCAAATTTCTGAAGCCTATCAAGCTTATGATCCTTCTGAGATGCAGAAATATGCAAAGCTTGCTCTCATTAATTCCAGAAAAAGTAATCAAAAAATCCAAGAAGCAAAAGCTTTCCAAAATATTGGAGTTTCATATATTGTTTTGACGGATTATGACAAAGCAATTCAGAATTTTGATGCTTCGGAAAAGATTCTTATTAAACAAAATATCAATTCAGAAGAAGTAAAGGAAGTTCTCGCAAAAACCTTGGGTAGCAAAGGCTATGTTTACATGGAACAGAATAGATATGCAAAAGCTTTGGAATATGATTTCCGTGCGATGAAAATCTACGAAAGTATCGGGAACAAACTTCAATTGTCCAAGATTTATAACAATATTGGCGTGATTTATAATTCCATTGATGATGAAAAAAAAGCTTTGGAGTATTTCCTGAAAGCAAACAGTCTTCAAAAAGTACAGAAAAATACGGCAGTAGCTGTAAGTGCATCCAATATCGGATTGATTTACCTTAAACAAAATCAGAAAGCTAAAGCAAAACAATATTTTGATGAGAGTCTGAAAGCTTTTGAAGCTTTCCCAAATCCCAAAGGTCTGGGTGAACTCTATAATAACTATTCCCGATATTATATTTCTGAAAATCAATATGATTCTGCTAAAAGTTTTTTACAGAAGGCAGACGAAACATTTCAAAGTATTGAGAACAAATTCGGACTTTCTGATACTTACCTTTTGCTGGGAGAAATATATTTTCAGGAAAATAATCTGGGGAAAACTCTTGAGTTAGCAAACAAAAGTCTGGAAATGTCCAAGGAACTTGACCTTCCGGAAACGCGAATGAAATCTGAAAAATTACTTTCGGATATCTATGACAAACAAGGAAATCAGGAATTGGCGTTGCAACATCTCAGAAATTACAACCTCGAAAAAGATAATCTTGAAAAAATTATTAACGAGCAGCAACGGCTGAGAACCGAACTCGATTTTCATTATGAAAAATTGCAACTGGAGAAAAAAGAATCGGAAAGACGTGAAAAGCTGAAGATTGTATTGGGATTTGTAATCTTGGGATTTGTTTTGGCCGGATTGTATTTCTACTTCCGAAACAAGGAGCGCGAAAAAACTTTGATGCTGCAAAAACAACTCGCTGAGTTTGAACACAAAGCCTTGCATTTGCAGATGAATCCTCATTTCGTGTTCAATTGCCTGGCTTCGATTTCGTCATTCATTATGCAAAACGGGAAAGAAGATGCGATGAAATATCTGTCCAAATTTTCCAAACTGATGCGTTTGACGTTGGAATTTTCTAAAGAATCTGCAATTCCAATCGATAAAGAAATTGAGGCTTTACAAAATTATCTTGAGCTGGAGCAGTTGAGGTTTAATCAGAAATTTGATTTTAAAATTAATAAAGATTCAGAAATTGAAGATGACACAGCGATTCCGTCTTTGCTCTTGCAGCCTTATGTGGAAAATGCTATTATCCATGGTGTTGCGCCAAAAGAGGAGAAAGGGTTTATTAATATAAATTTTACTCAGAAAGATGAACAGTTGATTTGCGTGATAGAAGATAATGGAGTAGGAATAGACACTTCACGAGAGTTCAAGAAAAGCTCTGTGAATATTCACAAATCCATGGCTCTGGAGATTTCTAAAAAAAGGCTGGAAACGCTGGAAGAACTGGAAAATAAAAAAGTAAACCTGAAAATTGAGGAACTGAAAGATGAAAATAATAAAGGTCGAGGAACGAGAATTACTTTGGAACTTCCACTAAATTATATAAAAGATTAAGATGATAAATGCTGTATTAATAGACGACGATGACAATCTGCGAGAAGGAATGAAGATGATGATCAGTCTCTATGCGCCAGAAATCCAAATTGTTGGTGAAGCTGATAGTGTGAAATCCGGAACAGAATTGATAGAAATTATAAAGCCAGACATCGTTTTTCTGGATATTATGATGAACGATGGAACTGGTTTTGATATTTTGGAAAACCTGAATGAAAAATTTCGGAACGTGACTTCTCATATCATTTTCATCACGGCTCACGAGGAATTTGCGATTAAAGCTTTCCGCTTCAGTGCGTTGGATTTTCTTTTAAAACCTGTAAATCCTGAGGAATTGCAAAGCGTTTTGAAGAAAATTAAAAACGTCATCCATCAAAATAAGGACAACAAAAACATTGGATTGCTTCTAGAAAATATTCAGAAAAAATCTGAGGGTTTCAAGAAAATTGCGCTTTCTACCTCGGATGGGATTCATCTTTTTGAAATTAAAAACATCATCCGTTGCGAAAGTGAAGACAACTACACTAAGTTTTTCATTAAAAATCACAAACCAGTAATGATTTCCAAAACCCTGAAAGAATATGAAGAACTGTTTAAAGATCAGGGGTTTGAGAGAATTCACCAATCACACTTGATCAACCTAAACGAATTAAAATCTTACATCAGAAAAGAAGGCGGATTCGTCATAATGTCAGACGATTCCCAACTTCCGGTTTCTCAGCGGAAAAAAGAAAGATTGCAGGAATTAATCAGTAAGCTATAAATTCTAATTCAAAATAATCGAATTCTAATTATGATAATATTTATATAAAAAAACACAATACTTTTAAAAACGAAAACACAAATGATGAAAAAACTATTTTTTTGGCTTGTATTCCTGTCAGTAGGAATGCAGGCTCAAAATGTTGCTTTTGCTGATGCAAATTTTAAGCAAGCTTTGGTCGGAGGTATAGCTGCTCAAAACAATTTTGTACTTGGCTATGATCAAAATGGAACAAATATTCTTATTGACCAAAATCAAGATGGTGAAATACAGCTTTCTGAGGCAGCTTTGGTATATAGAATAGATTTCAGACAAATATCTAACTACACAACTTTAGAAGGGATTAATTCTTTTGTGAATTTGGAATCTATCTACTATATAAATGATGGTATGTCTTCACATATTCACGGAAAAATAGGTGATATAAGTCTTGATGGATTGAACAATTTCAAAACTTTTAATTTATCAGGATGCGATATTGGAAAAGTAAATATAAAAAACTGTCCGAATCTTTTGGAGATAAAATCTGCTTTTACAGATACTTACAATGCTTCTAACTTTGATGTTCACGGGGAAACGCAAACCTTAACGATTGATAATTGTCCGCAAGTGAAGACGATAGTTTGGACGAATAACAATCTGGTAGTTTCAAACATTACAAATTGTCCGAGTCTTACAAAACTAGAATTGCGCGGGAATTCTCTAGTAACTTTTGATGCGTCGCCACTTGCAAATCTTGAATATATTGACGTTTCAAATAATCAGCAGACAACAGGTGGATTTAGTTCTGGTGAAGCTAACTTCAATCCATCACTTGCCAATCTTAATATAAATGGATTGTCAAAATTGAAATACCTTAATACAAGCAATCAACTTCTTACAATTCTGAATGTGTCGTCGATGCCTTTATTAGAAAAATTGAATTGTAAGAATAATAAAATATCAAATTTATTAGACATCTCTCAAAATTCTAAACTAACATATCTGGATTGTTCTGTTAATCAAATTAAAAGCATACCGCTTCCGAGCTTATCAGATATAAGTACTTTTCTTGCAAATAATAATTTACTGGAAAATATCGGCTTAGATTTTGCCAAATTATTTGCAGTGAACAACATCAATAGGGTTATTGATTTATCTTTCAATAACTTCGATCAAAATATTACTCTTTCTTTTCCGGTAAGCTTTGCAACTTTAAATTTAAGCAATAATAAAATATCTGATTTTAATATTTCTGGAAATTTTTCAAGTTGGCCTGGACAGGCAAATATCTATTTGAATGATAACTTATTGGAAAATATTGATTTAAGTGGTATCTACAGTTTATCATACTTAAATGTTTCCAAAAATCCTTTGGCTGCAATTGATGCATCTAATCTTGGAGTTGATTTTTTTGAATTTTCCAATACGAATGTTTCAAACATCAATCTACGTTCTTCAGCAAGCTCTCTTGCGGCAGGACTTACATCTTCTTCATTAAAAGTTATTTGCCCGTCGGGAGGTATCGCTTTAGTTGGATGTCAAAATTTGGAAACTATAGATTTAAGTGATTCTGGAATGGGGATTGAACAGATTCAGGATATGGCACTTCTAAAAAGTATATATATGAAAAATGGGATAGAAGATCCTATCTACAGTCCATTTTTCAATACACCAAACCTAAAATTCATCTGTGCTGATGAATTTGAAATTGAAAATATAAAAGATAAACTTTTTCAATCTGGTTTAACTACCACCAACGTCAATTCCTACTGCTCCTTCACACCAGGTGGGAACTTTAATAAAATCTCCGGAACAGTAAGATTCGATTCAAATAATAATGGTTGTGATACTGCAGATAATGCTTTCGAATTCCTTAAGCTAAAAATAAATGACGGAACAAATTCCGGAGAAACTTTTGCTCAGATTGATGGGAAATATGAATTTTACACCCAAGCGGGTAATTTCAATATAGTTGCACTCGCAGAAAATCCAGCTTTGTTTACAGTTTCTCCTACCAATTTCACTACCAATTTTGCTGATGCTAACAACAATATCTTCACTCAAAATATTTGCGTCACAACCAACGGAAATCAGAATGATGCTGAGGTCGTGATTGCACCACTGACTAACGCAAGACCGGGATTTGATGCGACTTACAAGTTGGTTTGGAGAAACAAAGGAAACACAATTCTGTCTGGAAAAGTAGTTCTGAATTATGACGCCAGCAAAATGACTTTCCAAAATAGTTCACTTCCTTATTCGGTTGCAAGCAATGGGACTTTGGAATTTGATTATGCCAATCTGAAACCATTTGAAAATACAGCTTCAGAAATTACATTTACGATTAATACACCAACTAATCCAATCAACCCGGTTAACTCTGGTGATGTTTTGGTTTTCAATGCTCAGATTACACCCAACGGTACGGATCTTACACCAGAGGATAATAACTTTGGTTTCAATCACACGGTTGTGAACTCTTTTGATCCGAATGATATCGTTTGTCTGGAAGGTGAGACTATTCCATCTGTAGCCGTTGGGAAATATCTTCATTATGTGGTTAATTTTGAAAATACAGGGACGGCCGAAGCGGAGAATATCGTTGTGAAAATGCAAGTTGACCCTGCTGAATTTGATATTAATACACTACAATTACAAAACGCTTCGGCAAATGTAGAAACGCGAATTACAGGAGATCAAGTAGAATTTATTTTCAAAAAAATCAAACTTCAGAGTGGTGGACACGGTGGTGTTTTGTTGAAAATGAAATCCAAGACAGACCTTGTGGAAGGTGATACAGTCAATAACAAAGCTGACATTTATTTTGATTATAATTTCCCAATCGAGACCAATGATTATGTAACAACGATTAACGATGGAAGTTCAATCCTTGCAGCTAAACTGAATTATTCGGCTTCAGATTTTAGCCTAAACAATTATAAGATCAATTTTGATGCAAGTCTAAGTACGGGAACTATTACCAACTATCAATGGCAATTTTCAGGAAATCCTTCTATCAATGCAAGTACAGATATAAAACCAATAGTTACTTACACAGTTCCGGGGAATTATACTGCGAAATTAACAGTTCTAGATTCAAGCAATGCTTCATCTTCTCAGACGATTACCTTCAATGTTGGAGGAAATGTAGCAGATCTATCAACTGGAAAAAATTCTGATAATAATTTCATCGCAATCGATTCTGATGACGATGATTGGAAAGGTTATGATATGAATGGAACGCCAATAACACCGAAAGTAAGACAGACTTACACTGGTTGGAGTTTTGCAGATATTGGAAACGGAAATAATAGCCGATGGATTTCTTTGAACAACTTCGAAGGTTATTATACTTACAAAAGCAGAGATTTTATAATTCCAGATAATGCAACAGATGCAACACTAAATCTTAGATCGCTATCTTTTGTTAGAAACTGGACTTATCTTGTAAAAGTAAATCCGGACGGAAGTGAAGATGAAGTCGAAATCACAAGAACACAATGGATGAGTGATGGTTTCAAAGGCTGGGTAAACAGTAGAAGTCCGAAAGTGGATAATTATAGCTTGTCGGCTGGAAGATATTATATCAAAGTTTTAGTCTTCTCAAACAATTCAACCGTGAGACAATCATTAGATGTCAACGCAATCGTTTCTTGCTCTACAGGATTGATGTATTCTAATAAATTGGTTTATAAATCGCCAACGCTGGATGCACAGAATAGCAAAGATTCAGAAATGACAATTTATCCAATTCCAACCAAGGGACTAATTAATATCATTTCGCAAGAAAAGATAAATACTATAGAAGTTTATGACGTTGCCGGAAGAATAATCCAAAAACAACTCTACACTGTGCCTTCTAAAGAATTAAAAATTAATATTAATGCTCCAAAAGGAATTTATTACCTCAAAATAAAAACCATAAAAGAGACTGCATTAAAGAAGATTATTAAGGACTAAATAAAAAATCCCGATTCAAAAGTGAATCGGGATTTTTTATATTTAATTTTTTTTTTAATTATTGAAAATTCACATCTCGGATATTCAAAAAGTGAGAAACGTTTCCTTTCCAATGATTTTCTTCAATTGTAAATGCGAGATCGAAAGTTTTGGTTTTAAAATCTTCTGCAAATTGTCCAAAACGGAATCCCACACATTCTACATTTCTGCCAGTTGTCGGCTGCAAAATATTGAATTTTAAGTGTGTGCTTTCTTTCCCCATTAATCTTACATAACCATTGACTTTCACATTTTTGAGAACCAAAATCGGTTTCATGTTTTGTGGTCCGAATGGTGCCAGTTTTCTGTGGAAATTAATGAATTCTCTGTTCAGATCTTCGGGATTTACGATGCTGTCAACATAAATTGTCGGTTCTTTCTGATGTTCCTGAATATTATCTTTGACATAATCTTCAAATCTGATTTTGAACTCCTCAAACTTTTCTTTTTCCATAGAAAGTCCTGCTGCGGCCTGATGTCCGCCAAATTTCATAAACAAATCTGAACAGAATTCCAAAGCTTTATGAATGTCAAAATCCGAAACAGATCTTGCAGAAGCCACCATTTCACCATTATTTCCTTCAGTAAAAACCAAAGTCGGTTTAAAATAATTTTCTATCAATCTGGAAGCAACAATTCCAATTACACCTTTATTCCAAATTGGGTCATAAACAATCGTGGAGTAGCGTTGAGTCTTGTGCATTTCCAAAGCCTGATTCATTGCAGACAATGTAATGTTGATGTCCATTTCACGTCGTTCATCATTCAGATTAATGATATTTTCAACCATTTGCTGGGCTTGCTTCAGGTTGTCCGAAATCATTAGTTCAACCGAAGCTTTTGCATGGGAAATCCTTCCTGCGGCATTAATTTTCGGAGCAATGTCAAAAACAATATTTGAAATTTCGAAATGAGCTAATTTCTCTTCCGGAATTAATAATCTCAATCCGAATTTCCTTGTCTTTCTAAGGAATTTCAACCCTTGCATTGCCAAAACCCGGTTTTCACCAGTCATTGCAACAATATCAGAAGCAATACTGATGGCGAGCAAATCTGTCAGTTCAAACAATTCACTTTCCGGAATTTTATAAATAGTATTAAGACCTTGACAAAGTTTGAAGCCAACGCCACAACCGCTCAATTCCTTGTAAGGATATCGGCAGTCTTTTCTTTTCGGATCCAGAACTGCAATCGCTCTCGGAAGTTCGTCGCCAGGTAAGTGGTGATCGCAAATAATGAAATCTACACCAACGGAATTAGCATAATCTATTTTGTCCACAGATTTGATTCCGCAATCCAAAGCGATGATTAATGAAAATCCGTTGTCTCGGGCGAAGTCAATTCCTTCATCAGAAATTCCGTAACCTTCGACATTTCTGTCTGGAATATAAAAATCGAGATATTTTTTATCAACTATTTTGCTGAGATACAAGTACATCAAGGCAACCGAAGTAGTTCCGTCAACATCATAATCGCCGTAAACCAGTATTTTTTCGCCGTTTTCTATGGATGTTGCAATGCGTTCAACTGCTTTTTGCATATCGGCCATCAGAAAAGGATTGTGAATGTCTGTCCCGTTTGGTTTGAAGAATTCGCGGGCTTTCTGATAATTATCAATGCCCCTCATTACCAAGATTTTGGATTCTAAAGTTCCAAAACCAATAGAAGAAATTAATCCATCAACAATTTCTTCGTCCGGCTCGGGTTTATAGATCCATTTTTGACTCATAGCTACAAAAGTAATGAAAAAATTATCGATAATAAATTAAAAAAGCCACCAATTTGATTGATAGCTTATATTGAAAATTAAAAATTGAGTTCTTAATTTTTGATGAATTTTTTGGTTTCAGTTCCGGATTTTGTTTCAATCGAAATGATGTAATTTCCTTTAGAGAAAGTAGAAATGTCGATTTTCAAAGTTTTGTCAGAACTGCTTTCAGTTTTAATTAATGAGCCTTTGATGTCATAAATTTTGATGGATTTGATTTCTTCGTCAGACTTAATATTAATGAAATCAGAACTTGGATTTGGAAAAATATTAATTTGAGTTTTATTAATGTCATTTACTGCTAATTGATCCAAATCTTTAATTATAATATTGTCAACTATAAAACCGCTGCCATCATTGTCGAATTCGAAGTTCAAATCATTCGCTCTCACAACTTTCGGTCCCAACGCGGAGGTGTGAACTAATTGATTGTCAAGGTAGTATTTTACGTTTTTTTCTGTAACGTGATCTATTTCCATTCTTAGGTTATACCATTTTTCCGGAATCCAGCTTCCCAGATCCTTGAAATTGACATCACTGTCAGCATACAATTTACCACTATACATAAAATTAAATCCGCCTGCCCAGGAATAATTGCCGTTATTGTTATAATATAATGACAACATATAATAATCTGAACTGTTCAATTTTTCCAACTTCACATCTGCCGAAATAGAAAGTCTTTTATACTCCGGAATTTTTTTGAAAAGAAAAGACATATTTTCTGTGTATTGATTGGTGCTCGTCACTTCCACAGAATTATTACCATCTGTCGCTTTTCCGGTAACTACTTTGAAATTATTGTTCGGTACATTATCAGTTTTAATCATCCATTCTTTTTGTCCAACAACAGTTCCGAGATTGTAACCTTCGGAGGTTTCAAAAGATATTTTTTGCTGTTGCGCAGAGATTAAAATGGATAAAAAAGCAGCGGCTAAAGAAAATAAAAGTTTTGTCATATATCAAATTAAAAAGGGAAGCGAATTTAGAAAATTAATTTTAATAATTATTTCAGTATTAATAAAAAAACCTTCCGAAAAAGTTCGAAAGGTTCTATTTTGAAAGTCTAAATTCTATTTTTATGTAATATTAAAGTCTACTTCGTGTGATTCATCGCATTCGCATCGATGTTGACACCAAGTCCCTGCGCAACTCTCATTCCAAGTTCGATATTTGCTCGAAAGAAATGGCAAAGCTGACGGTTGATGATCTCGTCACGTTTCGGTCCGTCAACACCACCAAGATGTCCAACGATATTATTTACCAAAGCCGTTCTGGCTTCAGGATTCAAAGCTTTTGTATAGAATAATCCTGGTTGTGTGTAATGATCATCATCATTTTGATTTCTGTCGAAGTGGGCAACGCGGGAATTATCTAAGTCATATTCCAGATTCTTGTAAGATTCAGTTGGTTCTACATCACTGAAGCTGTTTGGGAAATAATTCGGCTTGTCTCCATAATCAGAATCTTCTGCCATTGCTCCAGCTCTTTGGAAGTTGTTGACAGCAAACGGACATCTATTAACTTCAAGCTGATGAGAATTAACGCCTAATCTATATCTGTGCGCATCGGCGTAAGAGAATAGTCTTCCTTGTAACATTTTGTCCGGAGAAAAACTGATTCCGTCCACCAAATGACTTGGAGCAAAAGCAGCTTGCTCCACGTGAACAAAATAATTTCTAGGAACTTCATTCAGTTCCATAACGCCAACTTCTTGTAGAGGAAATTCGTCTTGGAACCAAACTTTCGTGACGTCAAAAGGATTCCAACGCCATTCTTTTGCCTGCTCTTCCGTCATTGTCTGGATGTAAAGTTTCCATTTCGGGAAATTTCCAGCTTCGATTTCATTAACCAAATCTTCCTGGGAAAAATCCGGATTTTCACCTTTCATTTTGGTGGCTTCATCATCGGTGAAGTTTTTGATGCCTTGTTGCGTTTTGAAATGGAATTTTACCCAAGTTCTTTCATTGTTTGCATTGATCAAAGAAAAAGTGTGGCTTCCAAATCCATGCATGTGACGATAACCATGAGGCGTTCCTCTGTCAGACATTAATATTAAAACCTGATGAAGCGATTCCGGATTCAATGACCAGAAATCCCAAACCATCGTTTTGCTTTTCAAATTGGTCTTCGGAACACGCTTTTGAGTATGAATGAAGTCAGGGAATTTTTTCGCATCCTTAATAAAGAAAACCGGCGTATTGTTTCCAACCAAATCCCAGTTTCCGTCTTCCGTATAAAATTTCAAAGCGAAACCTCTTGGATCTCTTTCTGTATCGGCACTTCCCATTTCTCCACCAACAGTTGAGAATCTTGCAAACATTTTGCACGAGTTTCCAACTTGAGAGAAGATTTTTGCTCTTGTCAAATGACTGATGTCGTGTGTTACCGTAAAAGTCCCGTAAGCACCGGAACCTTTGGCGTGAACAATTCTTTCAGGAATTCTTTCTCTTACGAAATGGGCGAGGTTCTCCTGAAGAATAAAATCCTGTAATAGAACCGGACCGCGTGGGCCAACGGTCTGCGAATCCTGGTGCTCGTAATAAGGAGCACCTACAGAATTGGTGAGTTTTTTCTTATTTTCCATATTTCAGATTTTATTGATGTATGTTATTTTAAAGCTAAATTCGATAAAAAAACTTATTCATGAAACAAATTAATAAGTATATTTGTCATAGATAAAATAAATTACAAGTCGTGAATATCCAGCAATTAGAATATTTAATAGCAGTAGATAAATATAAACATTTTGGCAAAGCTGCACAAGCATGTTTTATCACTCAGCCAACACTTAGCGCAATGATTCAGAAGTTTGAAGATGAGTTGGATGTCAAGATATTTGATAGAACCACGCATCCAATTAGAACTACTGATGCCGGTGCAGAACTCATCAAGGAAGCTCAAAAAATCATTGATGCAGTGATGGAACTCAAAAGCAAAGCCAATTTCCTCAATAATATTCTCGCAGGTAAACTTAATCTTGGAATTATTCCTACGGTTTCGACTTACGTTTTACCAAACGAAATTTTTAGTTTTCTGAATAAAAATCCTCAGATTGAATTGAATATCAAAGAAATGACGACGGAAAGTATCATCAAGTCTTTGAAATCCGGAGAATTGGATGCTGGTATTATTTCGACACCTTATTCAGCTGCAGATGAGTTTTATCAAGACTTTTTATTTAATGAAGAATTGATGCTCTATTCAGGAACAGAATCGGGACATAAAAAGGATTGTTTCGTAGTTCCGGAAGATATTGATGTTAATAAAGTTTGGTTATTAGAAGAAGGAAACTGTTTAAGAACTCAGTTCGAAAATATCTGTCATTTGAAAGAAAATTCTCTGAAACCAAAGAACCTTGAATTCTTGGCTTCAAATGTCAATACATTGATTCAAATGGTAGATAAAGTTGGTGGAATTACAATACTTTCCGAAATTGGTGTTCAGCAGTTGTCAACGGAACAAAAAGAAAAAGTTTCCCGATTTATCAAGCCTTTCCCTTACAGAGAAATCAGTCTGATTTATTACAAGCCAACTTATAAACAAAAGATCATTGACGAATTGATTTCTGAGATCCGTACGTCTATGGAACAAAAACTCAATTTTTATAAAGACAAGGAAAATTATGTCAGTGTGAAACCTGAATAAATTCATACTGAGTTAATAGGAATTGATTTTGAAATCTAAAAATTAGTTTGTAAATTTGCCAACGATTTTTGAATAAACGGAGGAGAACTTTGACTGATTGCAACCTCAATAAAAAATGCTAAAACAGATTTTTTCTCTTTTAGTTCCTTTTTACAGTCAGTAGTTTATCCTAAACAAATTAATATAAAAGGAATTTATTTATGTCTTATTTATTTACGTCCGAATCAGTTTCTGAAGGACATCCTGATAAAGTAGCAGATCAAATCTCTGACGCGCTTATCGATCATTTTTTAGCTTACGACAAAAACTCAAAAGTAGCTTGCGAAACGCTTGTGACAACTGGTCAGGTTGTTTTGGCAGGTGAGGTGAAGTCTGAAGCTTATCTTGATGTTCAGCAAATTGCAAGAAATGTGATCAACAAAATTGGTTACACAAAAAGCGAATATATGTTCAATGGTGATTCTTGTGGTGTTATTTCCGCAATTCATGAGCAATCTCCGGATATCAATCAGGGTGTTGACAGAACATTGGACGAAACAGATTTCGAGACTAGAGCAAATGCTCAGGGTGCTGGAGATCAGGGAATGATGTTCGGTTATGCAACCAACGAAACTGAGAATTATATGCCTTTGGCTTTGGATATTGCTCATCAAATTCTAAAAGAATTGGCAGATCTAAGAAGAGAAGGTTCAGCAATTCCTTACCTTCGTCCGGATGCAAAATCTCAGGTAACAATTGAATATTCTGACGATCACAAACCAGTGAGAATAGACAGTATCGTAGTTTCTACGCAGCACGATGATTTCGGAAGTGAAGAAGCAATGTTGGCGAAAATCAAAAAAGATATCGTTGAAATTTTGATTCCTAAAATCAAGGCTAAGCAAAAGCCGGAAATTCAGGAATTATTCAATGGTGATATCAAATATCATATCAATCCAACTGGGAAATTTGTAATCGGTGGCCCTCACGGTGATACAGGTTTAACAGGAAGAAAAATCATCGTTGATACTTACGGTGGAAAAGGTGCTCACGGTGGTGGTGCATTTTCAGGAAAAGATCCAAGTAAAGTGGACAGAAGTGCGGCTTACGCAACAAGACACATTGCGAAAAACCTAGTTGCAGCTGGTGTTGCGGATGAGGTTTTGGTTCAGGTTTCTTATGCGATTGGTGTTGCAGAACCTTGTGGACTTTATATCAATACTTATGGGACTTCCAAATTGGATATTAATGATGGCGAATTGGCTAAAAAAGTTCAGCAGTTATTTGACCTTAGACCTTATGCGGTTGAGAAAAATCTTAAGTTGAGAAACCCAATTTATATTGAAACTGCGGCTTACGGACATATGGGAAAAGATTATTACGTAGGTGATAAAACTTTCAACAAAGGCCTTAAAAATGAAATTACTTTGAAAGATCTGGAATTTTTCACTTGGGAAAAACTAGATAGAGTAGAAGATATCAAAAAAGAATTCGGGCTTTAATCTGATTCTTAAATAAATACTAAAAACTGCTTTATCTTCTGATGAAGCAGTTTTTTTAATTAATTACACTTTCAAACATCTGTTTTGTTATTTTTGTCGTAGATAAGATTAAATAAAAATGAAATCAAAATATTACATTATCATTCTATTATTGGCATTTTGTGGTTTTGCTAAGTCCCAATTGACAATGCATAAGTTCATAAACGCAGGTTACGTCTATCAGAGACAAAGTTTTGGGGAAATAGGTGGGAAATTACTTTTTCTGAGTAATGATGATGTTCTATTCCGAGTTGGAGCGTCTGCACTGATGGGTTCTGCAAATAATAAATTTGCGATTATGCCAAAGGTAAATGCTGATTTCTTGTTAAATTTTCAAAAAAATGTAGACTTCTATCACGCTCATTATTTCATCTTAGGAGCAGAAGCAACTAATAAATATGTGGCTCCGAAGGCTGGATTCAGCCTTTTTGGGATATTGGATTTGACCGGAGGATATGGATTTTCGCTCGATAAAGAAGGAATTAATGGTAAAGAGCTGAAAGGTCTTAATGTCAATTTCACAATAAATATCCCATTAGTTGTACTTAATTGATTTAACTTTTTGACTTTATTTGAATCAAATTAAAAAAAAACGAAAGTTTAACAATTCATTAACATTTTGTTTTGACTTTTTTATTACTTTTACAAACCTAAATTAAGCGTATAGAATAAATTTACTTCATTAAAAATTAAAACAACCGAGTCAGGAAAATTAGTTACCTCAGTAACTAAACATTTGCTGGGTTTTATATTAAAGAAGTTAATATTATGAAAACGCAAACTGATAGCCAATTAATCCTACAATATCAGAATGGTGACGAAAAATCACTTTCTCTTCTGATAAACAGGCACAAGAAAGACCTTTACAGCTTTATCTACTACAAACTGATGGATGAAGATCTGGCGAATGATATCTTCCAGGATACATTTATCAAAATTATTGTTACACTCAAAGAAGGCCGTTACAAAGAAGAGAACAAATTCATTCTTTGGGCAAAACGTATCGCTCACAATTTGATCATCGATCATTATCGAATTCAGTCAAAAAATATCAAAATTTCTGAAACTTCTTATGAAAATGAAGAATTTTCAATTTTCGATATCATCAAAGAACCGGAAAGTAATATCGAAGACCGATTGATAGATAAACAAATAAATGACGATCTTTTGAGAATGCTCGTAATGCTTCCGGAAAACCAGCAAGAGGTTATTAAGCTTAGGTTTTTTGATGGATTAAGCTTCAAAGAGATTGCAGATCATACAGATACAAGTATCAATACAACTCTTGGAAGAGTAAGATATGCACTTATCAATTTGAGAAAAATAATGGAAGAACATAAAATTATTTTGACAAAATAATAATTTAATAATAATAAAGATTTTCTTTTGGCGTTATTGTTGTAAAAGTCAGCCTATGAAAAAAAACGACACTTTAACAACGAAAGCTTTGATGCCCAAAAAAGAAATAATCGATTTTCTGTTGAACTATTCCAAGAATATTCATCCGATAAAAACTAAGAACCGGAAAACCATTTTAGTTTCAAAAAACTAAGCATTTTTAGATTTTAAATAATTGATTTTTTATGATTGAACTTTCCTACGTGGATCAAAAATGATTAGATTTGTGCCTTATGAAAAACGTAAGGCACATTTTTTTTGATCTCGACAACACACTTTGGGATCATCGTAAGAACGCATATTTGACAATCAAAGAATTGTTCTCTCAACAGAAAATTTCGGAACTTTATAATATCGATTTTGAATTATTTCACGACGCTTATCACGAGATTAATGAAAAACTTTGGGAACAAATCCGTGATGGAGAAATTGATAAAGAATATCTCAGAAAATACAGATTTTACAATACATTCTTAAGATTTGAAGTTGACAATCAGGATTTGTCAGATTATTTTGAACATCATTTTCTTGATGAAATTCTGAAATACAATGAACTCGTTCCCGGCGCAGCCGATCTTCTGGATTATCTTGAAGCTAAGGATTACAAAATGCACATTATCTCAAACGGTTTTCAGGAAGTGACTGAAAGGAAATGTGTGCTTTCCGGAATTGCAGATTATTTTGAAACCATTACCAGTGCAGATTCCGTTGGTGTAAGAAAACCAAGACCTGAGATTTTCCAACATTCATTGGATCTTGCAAGAGCTGAGAAAGCTGAAAGCATCTTGATCGGAGATGATTGGATTGCAGATGTAAAAGGCGCGCAGAGGTTTGGGATTGATGTGATTTTCTTTGATGTTTATAATGATAATCCACAAGAAAAGAACCTTAAAGTCATTAAGCATTTATCAGAAATAAAAGAATATTTATAAAAATAACAAAGCCTTTCAATTTGAAAGGCTTCATTTTATGTCCAAGTTTTATTAGAGAATTAAATTCCCAAACTTTCTCTCACTCTTTTAATAGTTTCGGTTGCAATAACTCTGGTTTTTCCAGCACCTTCCTGCAATTTTGCTTCCAATTCATCCAGATTGTTCATATAATAAGTGAACGTCTCTCTTTCCTTGGCAAATCTTACTAAAATCAAATCCAAAAGTTCTTTTTTAGCGTGACCATAACCAAAGTTACCAGCCAAGTATTTTGCTCTTAATTCTTCGGTTTGTTCAGGCGTTGCAATAAGTTCGTAAATCGCAAAAGTTTTATCGGTTGATGGATCTTTTGGTTCTTCCAAAGATTTGGAATCACTTTCGATACTCATTACCTGTTTTTTTAGTTCTTTTTCCGGTAAGAAAATATTAATGATATTTCCTCTGGATTTTGACATTTTGTGACCGTCGGTTCCGGGAACATATTTTGTGTCTTCCTGCAATTCAGCTTGTGGTAAAACCAAAACTTCACCCATTTGGTTATTGAATCTTGAAGCAACATCACGTGCGATTTCCAAATGCTGAAGTTGATCTTTCCCAACAGGAACGATTTCCGCATTATAAAGTAAAATATCAGCAGCCATCAAAATCGGATAAGTAAACAATCCGGCATTCACGTCTTGTAGTCTATCAGCCTTGTCTTTGAAAGAATGCGCCAAAGTCAATCTTTGGTAAGGGAAAAAGCACGACAAATGCCAAGACAATTCGCAAGTTTCAGGAATGTCGCTTTGTCTGTAAAAAAAAGTTTTTTCTGTGTCTAGTCCGCAAGCAAGCCAAGCCGCAGCAATCTCGTAAGTGTTTTGTTTCAGTTCTTTTGCGTCTTTGATTTGCGTTAAAGAGTGCAGATTGGCAATGAAAAGAAAAGATTCGTTTCCTGCTTTTTTAGATAATTCGATTGCGGGGATGATGGCTCCCAAAAGATTTCCCAAATGTGGGGTTCCGGTGGCTTGTATTCCGGTTAAGATTCTAGACATTTTAATTTTAGATTTTAAAATTTAGTCTGTAAAAATAAGAAAGATAAAAAGCTTTGGCAATTTTATTAGCGCAATAATTACTTGATCTTTATTTTTTTTGCCTCTGATGGATGGTTTTGATTATATTCGTAAAAACAATTACGCAAATGGAGAACAACGATGTTTTATCGCCAAAAATGTTTAAATCGATTCAAAAATTATGGATTGTGTTTGCAATCTTTGTAGGAATAGATTTTATTACCAATTACTTTTATCCTGAACAAAAAAATTCCACATTAGCGAAAGTTTTTGATTTTTTGTCTTCCGCACTTCACTGCTTATTTTTTCTGTGGTACTTCTTAATTAATAAGCATTGGAAGTCTCTTTTGATAGTACTCCCTCTGTTAATTGTGTCTTTCTTTTTTATGAAGGAAATCCAAAATACCTTGGATTATTATATTCCTTTTGAAACGATTATTGACTCTGGTACTGTTAGGAAATATGCATCACTTTTAGTAACGTTGACAACAGTTTTTGTACTTTCAAAACGATATTTGGTAGAAGAAAATATTATCGGAAAATGGGCTTTCGGCAAAATATTCCTTCTGAATCTTGGACTATTTTCGCTGTATAATTCGGATATGGGAATGGTTGAGCAGATGATCTCTTCGGGAACATTCAGTTCAAAAACTGGAGAATTCATTGTAACTTTTATTTATTATGTTCTGACTTCTGTGAGAAGTACTGCGTTTTTGGGCGCATTTTTCTTTTTGATAAATTGTATTTCGAATCGGGAAAATATTTACCATTTTTCAAGTAAAGTTTTAGATTTTTCCAACCGTTATTTTGGTGTCTCTGTTTTGATTTCTATTAGCTGTTTGATTTTTGGTTTCGCTTATTTGATAGAAAATGCGATTTCTCTTGAACTGGATTTTTTAGGTAAAGACCTGACAATCTTTGGTTGGCTCAATAACATTGCTGTGATTGCTTTGTTTGTTATTTGTTCCAGATTTATTGGACAATTTTTAAAGGAAAGAAGTCTTCGGAAAGAGAAATATTATGGTGTGATTGGAAGTTCGGTTTGGGTTCCGGTCATTAATATTATTTCTTTATTAATGATAAAATTTGATGATAAAATAAAATTCCTGTCGCCAACGAACTTTGAAAAAGCTAAGAAGATCCACCTGATTATTGTATCTGTCATCATTCTGTTTTTATACAAAAATGATATCATCGATGCTAATAAAAGGCTGGAAGGACTTTTGCTAAGTTCCATTTACATTGCAAGTTTTTGGATTGTTGCTTATATCAAAAAGTACAATTGGTTTTTCTCTTTGGTTTTGGCTGGAATTGTGACTATGATTAAGGTTTTTCCTTTTTATAAAGGTCTTTACTCAACCGAATTTATTTTCAAAGACTATGTTTTGGACTTTGTAAAACACACTTTTTCTATTGCGATGATTCTTACCACAATTGTGTTTTATGGGATTTATTACATTGCGTTTCAAACGTTGAGAAAGAAATAGGATTTATTTCTTTCTCAGAATCACAGAAACTTTTGTGAACATACTGTCAGCAGCTTCATCAGAACTACTGGCTTTGTAGTCTAATGTGTATTTCCCATCTTTTTCAATTGGGATTTGAATGATTTCTTGCTCAAAATTCCAATCGGATTTTACAACTTTTTCCGGTTTTTCTTGTGGTTTTTCCTCAGAATTATTTACGTTTTCAGAAGTTTCACTTTCGTTTTGTTCTTCTTCCTCCTCTTCATCTTTTCTGACCTCATATTTGGAATTGATGATTTTATCATTATCCACAAACATTTGTACAGTGGAATTCTCAATCGTTTTTCCATCTAGGCTAAGATTATAACTCAGTTTGAAAATCGGAACATTATCATTTTTCAAAAAAGAAGCGTCCATTTTCCCCCAGATTACGAGAATGTCACCTTTTTTTAAATCGATATTTTCTGTGGTGTTTACCAATTGGTCATCCAACGGAGTTTCCTCGGCAATGGTTTCTCCGACAGGATCGCAAGAGATTGTGACGATTGAAAATATAATTAGAGTTAAAAAGAATTGAAGTATTTTGAGCATAATTTTTAATATTAGGACATTAGTAAAAAGCTAAATGCCAGAAGCAAATAGCCAAAAGCAAATGATTATATTTTTAAATGTTTACTGAAATAATCATTCATCAAAGAAGTCAAATCGTCCCCGTTTTCGTTGGTTGGACTGATGAGGTAGAACTGACCTTTTTCCATTTTGATAGAACTGATGATGTAATAATTAGAATCATCAGAATTGTATCCGCTTCGTGTCGCACTTACTAAAATCGATTGGTCACTTATTTTTTTGATAAATCGAAACTGATCATCAATACTATACATTTGTCGGAAATAGCCTTTATGTAATCGATTTTCAAAATTCAGGTCGTAAAATATTCCTGAATATTCTGAGTTTGCAAGAGATGTAACTTGGTCAAAAGTATTCTTGCTATGATCTTCATCCCGATAAAGATAAAACTGCATTTTGTCTCTGTTGATGTTGACGCTGTCATTGTCTTTCAAGAAATATTTCAATTCCTTTTCCATCGATTTGTAGTAAACGCTGTAGTTTTTCAATTCAGGTTCGGAAAGGCTTGGTTTGATTTTTTCCCAAGTCATATTTTCTGGACTGCTTTCCTTATCAAAAGCCAACAGATTTTGTGCTTTTTTGTAAATCGAAAATAATGAAGCGTACTGAAGTTTCTGGTCATTATATTTCGGAACTTCTGCGGTGTAGAGATAATACGTGGAGTTCGCAGGATTGTACTGTCGGTAAAACAATTTTTTTCTTCCAAACCCATCTATGAACAACAAAGCATTTTTGTCTTCAAAGAGGATTTTTTCAGTTTCATTGAATTTTTTGATGTCAGAAACCGGAAAAATATTGGGATTTGATGATTTTCCCATCAACAAAACTTCTCCTGAATCGCCTTCAGAAAATGGATTTTGAACGCCAACACTCATCGGTATTTCAGCTTCATCTATTTCCGCAGTAGAATTTGGATCAGTCACATTGATGTCACTCGAAAACGAATATTCCTTTAGGTAATTGCTAATTGGAAGCATTAAATCGATCGTGTTTGCAGAATCCAGTTTGTAAGAAACTTTTTTCAAAAAGACTTGTTTTTTCTCTTCACTTTTGCGGATAGAATCAATTTGAGTTTGTGGAATTCCGAGAACCATATCGGAGTATTCCTCTGTTTTTGTGAAATCTTCACTCTCCTCTTTGTCTTTGCAGGAAAATAAAAACAAAGAAATTAATAAAATCAGGTAAGTTTTTTTCATCATTTAATTTATACTCTAAAAGTAATAAAATTAATGAATCAAAATCTTCTCCCCGCCAAATTTCGGTTCAACTCCAAAAAGAAGATCCACAAAAACCTTCGCCTTTGCAAGATATTCTCTAAGATTGGTTTTCAATCCTGCATATTTATTTACATCGGGAGCGTTATAGCCATAAGCTGTAAACCCATTTTTCTGAGCCAGAAATACAGCTCTCTCGTTATGGAATTTCTGAGAAACGATAATGAATTTATCCTGACAAAAAATTTCTTTTGCTCTTACGACAGAATCCAAAGTACGGAAACCTGCAAAATCTTCAAAAATCCTTTCTGCGGGAATTCCTTGCGAAATAAGATCATTTTTCATTTCTTCGGGTTCATTATAACCTTCAACAGAATTATCACCGCTTACAATGACGTATTGAATCTTCCCAGCTTTATACAAATCTGATGTGGCTTTTATCCGATAAGAAAAATATAAATTCGGATTTCCATTGCTCAAACTTTTACTCGTTCCCAGAACCAAAGCTGTTTTGCAACCCGGAATTCTGTTGATATCGGAGTAAAGAAAATCATCACTTTTGCTTTTGATCGTGTAGTTTGCAAAAACGATAAAAAGAAATCCTGCCACAAAAAGTAACAGGAATATTTTGATTAATTTTTTAATTATTTTCATTTGTGTTTTTTGATTTCAATTAAAAGTCCAATCCATTTGGGAAAGCTTTCTTTCTGAAAATATAAAGAAATAATGCACCAACTGTAATAGCGCTATCGGCAACGTTGAAGATATATTTGAAAAACTCAATTCTATTACCTCCTAAAACGGGAACCCAATCCGGCCAAGTAGTATCAACCAATGGGAAATGAAGCATATCAACAACACAGCCTTTCATCAAATCCGAATACCCGTGTCCAAATGCCGTCAATTTTGAAACGCCACCGTAATCAATCCATCGTTCGGAAGCCGCATCATAAAATGTTCCGCTGTCGAAAATAACACCATAGAAAATCCCGTCAAATACATTTCCAATTGCACCGGCAAAAATCATCGCCATTGGAATAATCAGATAGTTGGACGAGCCTTCTTTCAGCCATTTTTTAAACAATACAATCATGCCGATAGCAAGAACAATTCTCAAAATAATTAATGCATATTTCCCCCATAATCCACCAAAATGAAGTCCATAAGCCATTCCGGGATTTTCTACAAAAGTCATTTTGAACCAGCTTAGTCCGAAAACATTCACGCTTTCACCAAGGTAAAAATGGGTTTTGATGTAGATTTTAGAAAACTGATCAATGAAAAGGATTAATAACGTAATTGCAACTATTTTCTTCATTACAATCCTTTTGGTTTAGAAGGTTTGAATATTTTTTTCTCTTTTCTGTCCGTAATTTTTTGAACGGTTTTCTTATTATGAAAATTATTTTTTGTGTGAAATTTTTCGAATTCGATGTTCATATCTTTCAGAACGCTTTTCAGCGCAGTCAGTTCCATTGCGTTTTTTGGATGTACAATTATGGATTCCATTTTGTAATTTTTTAGTTTAAAATCAAGACAGTATTAATTTTTCCTGAAGAAAAATTATTTGCAAATGTAATTCAATTTACTTATTTCTTGGACAATTCATCCAGTCTTTTGCGTTCTTTTTGCGTCAAATCATCCAATCCGTTTTTTCCGATTTTGCTCAGAAGTTTGTCGATCTCGTCTTGTCGTTCTTTACGTTTTGCATTGAACTCATCATCGATCGTGTAATATTTCTCCTCAGGTTGGAAAATATTTTTAACAGACTTATTCTTGAAAACAAAAAAGCCGATCAAAATAACCACCAATAAAATAATAATGACTGTCATCTTTATAAAAAAAATACAAAGCAAAAGTGCCGCAACACTTTATGCTTTGTATTAGAATTTATTACATTATACTTTGTACTTAATACTTTTTACAACAGTTTATCGCTGCATATTTTTAGCTTCAATGCTAAGTGTTGCGTGAGGAACTGCTTTTAATCTTTCTTTAGGAATCAATTTTCCTGTCACTCGGCAGATTCCGTAAGTCTTGTTCTGGATTCTGATCAATGCGTGTTTCAGGTCACGTACAAATTTTTCCTGTCTTCCTGCCAGGATAGAATTCTGTTCTTTACTCAATGTTTCTGCACCTTCTTCAAAAGCTTTGAAGGTTGGCGAAGTATCATCTGTACCATTGTTTTGGTCATTGATGAAACTTTCTTTGATCAGAATAAGGTCATGCTCTGCTTTATCAATTTTCCCTTGTATCAATTGTTTGAATTCTTGCAGGTCTGCGTCACTATATCGTAATTTTTCGTCGGCCATTTCCCTTGTTATTAATTGTTCAAAATTTTATTTTTTTTGGCTTTCAGCAGCCACACTTTTTTATTAATTGGCAAGTATAGAAATAAAATTTAAAAAATATCAATAAAGAATTATCAATTCACAATTTCTTAACAATAATAAAAAATCGTTTATTTTTTCTCAACTTTTACCTTGAATTTTTCTTCATCTATCTCTATTTCGTCAAAATTCGAAAGTGAATTTACAAATTCTATTTTATCTGACAATACTTCTTCAGAAATATATGCATCATTGTTAATAAGTTCTTTCTGGAACGGCGAATTCTCTTCCAACTGGATTGATATTCTGTCCGTTAAATCAAAATCTTTTTCTTTTCTCAGATTCTGAACCCTGTTGATGAACTCTCTCGCAATTCCTTCCGATTTCAACTCATCCGTCAGCGTCAAATCTAATGCCACAGTTGTTTTGCCTTCGCTTGCAACGGTCCATCCCGGAATATCTTTCGTAAATATCTCAACGTCATCTATAGTGATTTCGTATCCTGAAACCTCAGCTTTTCCTTCTTTTTCTAATGTTGCAATCTGCTCAGAAGTGAAATTTGAAATCTCTCCGGCAACCGTTTTCATATCTTTTCCTAATCTCGCCCCAAGGGTTTTGAAATTCGGTTTGATTTGTTTTACAATAAGATGCGACGCTTCTTCGGAATTGATCAGTTGCAATTCCTTAACATTCACTTCTTGTTTGATTAACTCAGAAACGGCTAAAATTTGTTCCTCAGTTTTCTTATCCAAAACCGGAATCATCACTTTTTGGAGTGGCTGACGAACTTTCACATTTTCTTTTTTTCTCAATGAAAAAACCATCGATGTGATTTGCTGAGCCAAATGCGTTTTCTCAACCAAATCCTGGTCAATCAAGCTTTCGTCTACAACCGGGAAGTCTGTCAGGTGAACAGAATTTACAACTTCTTTTCCTGTTACTTTGTTCAAATCTTGGAACAATTGGTCCATAAAGAATGGTGCAATTGGTGCAGAAAGTTTTGCAACAGTTTCCAAGCAAGTATATAAAGTTTGGTAAGCAGAAATCTTATCATCAGAATAATCGCCTTTCCAGAAACGTCTTCTGCAAAGTCTTACATACCAGTTCGATAAGTTGTCATTAACGAAATTGTTGATTGCTCTGGAAGCTTTCGTAGGTTCGTAATCTTCATAGAAAGATTTCACGTCTTTGATTAATAAATTTAATTCAGACAAAATCCAACGGTCGATTTCCGGACGGTTTTCAATGTTGCTTTCCAAGTATTTGAAACCGTCAACATTCGCATACAAAGCGAAGAAAGAATAAGTGTTATAAAGTGTTCCGAAGAATTTTCTTCTCACCTCATCAATGCCTTCAATATCAAATTTCAGATTTTCCCAAGGATTTGCATTGGAAATCATATACCAACGCGTCGCATCCGGTCCGTAAACCGAAAGTGTTTCGAATGGGTCAACGGCGTTTCCAAGACGTTTGGACATTTTCTGTCCGTTTTTGTCCAAAACCAAACCGTTTGAAACCACATTTTTATAGGCTACAGAATCGAAGACAGTTGTCGCAATGGCGTGCAAAGTGTAGAACCAGCCACGAGTTTGGTCAACGCCTTCTGCGATGAAATCTGCGGGGAAAGCTTTGTTGTTATCGACTTGCTCTTTGTTTTCAAAAGGGTAGTGAAGTTGCGCATAAGGCATCGCTCCGGAATCGAACCAAACATCAATCAAATCGCTTTCACGCTTCATCGGTTTTCCTGATGCTGAAACCAAAGTGATTTGGTCCACAATATTTTTATGAAGGTCAACCAAAGCGTAATTTTCCTCAGACATATTTCCAATTTCAAAACCTTTGAACGGATTTTCTTTCTGGAAACCAGCTTCGATGGATTTTTCAATCGCATTATACAATTCTTCTACAGAACCGATGATAACTTCTTCTTTTTTATCCTCTGTTCTCCAAATTGGCAACGGAATTCCCCAATATCTGGAACGGGAAAGATTCCAGTCGTTGGCATTTTTCAACCAATTTCCGAAACGGCCTTCGCCTGTAGATTTTGGTTTCCAGTTGATGGTTTCGTTCAAATCGAACATTCGGTCCTTCACATCAGTCACTTTGATGAACCAAGAATCGAGCGGATAATACAATAAAGGCTCATCAGTTCGCCAACTGTGGGGATAACTGTGAACATATTTTTCAACCTTGAAGGCTTTGTTTTCTTTTCTTAATTTTAAGGCAATTCTCTCATCAACAGAAAGATACGCTTTCAAATCAGAAATAATTGATTTTAAATTTTCTTTTTGAATGTTGAATTCTGTGCTTTTTTCTTCTTCATTAAGATATTCGCCTTTCACATATTCATTCGCAAAACCGTAAGTTTCATCTTTAACAATCGATAAAAATTTACCTTGCATATCAACCAACGGAACCGGATTTCCATTGTCATCCAAAACCAACATTGGCGGAACTTCAGGCGTTGCTTCTTTCGCAACTTTCGCATCATCTGCACCAAAAGTCGGTGCGGTGTGCACAATTCCTGTTCCGTCTTCTGTTGTCACAAAATCTCCGGCAATCACGCGGAAAGCATTTTCTGGATTTTGGTAAGGTGTTGCGTAATCTAATAATTGCTCATATTTAATTCCAACCAAATCAGCACCTTTGAATTCGGCTAAGATTTGATAAGGGATAACTTTGCTTTCCGAAGTGTAATTGGCGAAATCTTCATTGCTTCCTTCAGCATATTTCTTAGCAAATTGTTTTCCAACCAAAGCTTTCGCCAAAACAATATTAATCGGCTCAAAAGTATATTGATTGAAAGTTTTTACCAAAACATAATCGATTTTTGGACCAACTGTCAACGCGGTATTGGAAGGCAAAGTCCACGGTGTCGTAGTCCAGGCCAAGAAATGAACATCGCCAAAGCCTTGTAAAAATGAAGGCAAAGTTTCCGGTAAAGTTTTAAATTGAGCTACAACTGTCGTATCAGAAACATCACGATAAGCGCCTGGTTGATTCACTTCGTGAGAAGATAATCCTGTTCCTGCTTTCGGAGAATAGGGTTGGATTGTGTAACCTTTGTACAGCAAGCCTTTGTCATAAATTTGTTTCAAAAGCCACCAAACCGATTCCATATATTTTGGTTTGTAAGTGATGTACGGATTTTCCATATCCACCCAATAACCGATTTTTTCGGTCATATCGTTCCAAACATCGGTGTAGCGCATCACCGCATTTTTACAAGCTTCGTTATATTCTTCGATGCTGATTTTCTTGCCGATGTCTTCCTTGGTAATTCCCAATTCTTTCTCAACGCCCAATTCTACGGGAAGTCCGTGCGTGTCCCAACCTGCTTTTCTGAAAACCTGTTTCCCGGATTGCGTTTGGAAACGGCAGAAAATATCTTTAATCGCTCTCGCCATTACGTGGTGAATTCCCGGCATTCCGTTGGCGGAAGGCGGTCCTTCATAAAAAACAAATTCCGGCTGTCCTTCGCGGATTTCTACGGATTTTTTGAAAGTATCGTTGGTTTTCCAAAATTCTGCGATGTTTTTTGCAGTTTCGGTTAGGCTAAGATTTTTATATTCTGTGAACTTGCTCATTTTCAATGTCTGAAATCTGTTTCTGATAGATTAAGTTTGCGAATTTAGTGATTTTTGTCGATTTTTAAAGCATCTTTTATGCGCTTTCTGAATGTTAAAAACTTCAAATTCAGAATCATAAAATTGGTTTATGTTTTTATAAATTTGTCACATAAAATTATAACCCTTGGAATTATACCCAACCATTGAAAAATCCGATTTAAAATCAATCAAAACCTTTCAGGAAAGCAAATTGAAAGAGCTTTTGGTTTATTTAAAATCCAATTCGCCATTTTATCAAAAATTATTTATTGACAATAAAATTGATATTAATGAAATCAAAACGCTTGAAGATTTAACAAAAATCCCCACGACTTCAAAAAATGATATTCAGGCGAACAATCAGGATTTTTTCTGCGTTCCTCAAACTGAAATTGTTGATTACAGCACAACTTCCGGAACTTTAGGCGATCCTGTAACTTTCGGATTGTCGGACAAAGATTTGGAAAGATTGGCTTACAACGAAGCGATTTCTTTCGCCTGCGCAGGAATCCAAAAAGGCGATGTTGTTCAAATGATTACAACCATCGATAAAAGATTTATGGCTGGTTTGGCTTATTTTCTTGGACTTCGGAAAATGGGTGCGAGCGTTGTGAGAATGGGCCCCGGGATTCCGGAACTGCAATGGGATTCGATTTTCAGGTATAAACCGAAATATCTGATTACGGTTCCGTCTTTCCTTTTGAAAATGATAGATTACGCTGAAAAACACGGCATCGATTATAAAAATTCCAGCGTTTATGGCGCAATTTGTATTGGAGAAGGTCTTAAAAATCAAGACTTCACAGATAATATCCTGTCTCAAAAAATTAAGGAAAGATGGAATATTCAACTGTTTTCGACCTACGCTTCTACGGAAATGAGCACAGCTTTTACGGAATGTGAATTTCAAATCGGCGGTCATCATCATCCGGAACTCATCATTACAGAAATCCTTGATGAAAATGAAAATCCTGTAAAAGAAGGCGAAAGTGGCGAATTGACGATTACAACTTTGGGCGTTGAAGCGATTCCTCTTTTACGATTTAAAACTGGAGATCTTGTAAAAGCACATTATGAACCTTGCAAATGTGGAAGAAATACAATGCGATTAGGTCCTGTTTTAGGAAGAAAACAACAAATGATAAAGTACAAAGGCACGACGCTTTATCCGCCGGCGATGAATGATATTCTGAATGATTTTAATAATATTCTTTGCTATCAAATCGTTATTCAGTCGGATGAAATTGGTTTGGACGAAATCATTATTAAAGTAAGTACGGAAAATAGTGACGAAAATTTTGTGAATGAAGTGCGAGATCATTTCCGTGCAAAACTGAGAGTGAGTCCGAAAATTGAGGTTTTAGATTTTGAAGTTTTGTCTAAAACTGTATTCAATCCAATCAGCCGAAAACCAATTAATTTTATAGATTTACGAAACTAAAATTTACCTAATAACTAATGAAAAAATTATTTTTAATACTTCTCACGGGATTTGCAACTATTGCTTATTCACAGAAAATGAAAATTATTTCAGGAGATTTTTCAGTGTTGAAAGATCAAACTGAGGTCAATGTGAAATTGGTCATTGATAAGAATGTCACCTTTCAGGCAGAAAATTTTACAGAAGCTCAATATTTGGATTATAAAAAAAATGACATCTTAAACAATCCAAAAAAAATTGAAAAGGATTGGGAAAAATGGAATGAAGGATGGCAAAATGGAAAAGAAACGACTTACATAGAAAAGTTTCTGAAAGGAATCAATCATAAAGCGAAGAACATTGTTTTCAAAAGTAACATTAACTCCAAATATACATTGATAGTAAAAACAGTTTGGATCTATGCAGGTTGGTCTGCAGGATTTGTAATGCAGCCAGCTAAGCTTACAAGTGAGTTGAAATTGGTAGAAACTGACAATCCTTCAAATGTTTTATGCAATGTAGATTCGCCTGCGATTGAAGGTGTTGGAATAAGTGAAAATCCAAATTCAGAATATGTAATGGAATATGGAAGAATTTCTGTTGCTTACGAAAAAACAGGAAGACTCTTGTGGAAACAGATTGCTAAACAAATTAAAAAGTAAATAAAAGTATGAAAAAACTATTGTTAGTGCTTTTCGTGAGCATTACTATGATTGCTAATGGTCAGAATTTCAAATTGGCTTCGGGAAGTTTAGCGGCTTTGAAAGATCAAACTGAGGTGAATGTTGAGCTGAATTTTGACAATGTATTGATGATGAAGGAGAATATTACAGAAGCTCAATATCTTGAAAACAGAAAACAAGAGCTTTTATCAAATCCTAAAAGAGGAGAAGCTGGCTGGCAAAAATGGAGCGGAGAATGGGAAAAATATAAAAAAGAAGAATACATCCAATATTTCTTAAAAGGATTGAACAAATCGTACAAGAAAATCAAATTTGATACAGGAAGTTCTGCAAAATACACCATCGTTTTGGATACAAAATGGGTTTTCCCAGGCTGGCATGCCGGATTGGTTGCAATGACAGCCGAGATATCAGGAACTATAAAAGTGGTTGAGGCTGGCAATCCTTCAAATGTTATAGCAGTTATAGAATTGGAGAAATTCGACAAGTTTGTGAAAAATAAAGAGATTGTAATGGAATACGGAAGAATAGCAGCAGCCTATGAATCTGCGGGGAAATATTTTGTGAAAGAAATGAAGAAATCTTTTAGGTAATCAAATTTAAAATATTTATATATTTACCCAATAAACAAAAAACTATGAAAAAAATATTCTTATTAGGATTAATAGCTGTTTCAACATTTGCAATGGCTCAAAAAATGAAAGTAACATCGGGGAGTTTTGCAGCTTTGAAAGGAATTGTTCTTTTTGATGTAAAATTTGATTACACTGATCTGAAGGTTGACAAATTCAAAACAGAAGAAGAATTCCTTAAAGATAAAATGAAAAAAAGAGAGGAGAAAGGAACGGATGATGATTTTAAAAAATCCTGGTTTGCAGACAGAGAAAACAGATATGAGCCTAAGTTTATAGAATCTTTCAACAAAAGAGAAGAGTCTATTCAGGTTGGTAAAAATAACGGAGCGCCTTACGTCATAAATGTGAAAACGACTTGGATCTATCCGGGTTTCAATGTGGGGGTTATGAGAAGAGATTCTAAAATTCACACAACAGTAAGTGTAGCGGATAAAGATGGTAAAGTTCTTGTATCTGCAGATTATACAGATGTTCCGGGAAGTGGAGCTATGGGTTACGATTATGACTCTGGCTACAGAATTTCCGAATGTTATGCAAAACTGGCAAAAGAACTTGCAGCAGATATTAAGAAAGGAAAAAAATAATCTCTGAATTATAAAATTAGAAAGGCTGCAATTTGCAGCCTTTTTTATTGTTGTTGTTCCAGTTTTTCTACTTTGATGTAATTCGCAAGATTTACAACTGCAGAATCGTGCAATCTCACAAACGGATTTTTCTTATTCCAAACATAACCAGCAAGAACAGCACATATTTTCCTTTTCACGTCGGGATTTTCCGGTTGATGAAAAAACAACTCCTGAAGATTTCCCGTGTACCATTCTTTGACATAAGTCGTGAAAACATTCACACCATATAAGATATAATCCGAATATTCTTTTTGCCAATCTATGGTTTCGCCATTTAATTGTCTTAATGCTAATTTAGCTGCCAACATTCCGGATTCTGTTGCAAAAGCCATTCCTGATGAAAAAACAGGATCTAGAAATTCAGATGCATTTCCCGTCAAAGCAAATCCGTCTCCGAATAATTTTTTTACAGAACAAGAATAATCTTTCAAATGTCTCGGTTCGAAAAGGAAATCAACTTCTCCAAAACGTTTTATATAATAATCTGAAAGCGAAATGGCTTTTCTTAAAGCTTCAGCAGCATCACCATTTTCAGAAAGTTTGTCGATATAATCAGTTGGTCCAACAATTCCTAAACTCGTATTTCCGTCAGAAAAAGGAATTACCCAAAGCCAAACCTCAGTTTCGATAATGTCAAATGAAATCAAAGTTCCTTCAACGCCTGCTTCTCTATTGATATCTTTAACATGAGAAAAAATCGCTGAATGCGGAGAGAGTTTTGAAGGTTTTTCTAAGTCTAATAATCTTGGCAGAACCCTTCCATAACCACTTGAATCAATGACGAATTTTGCGTGAATTTCTTTCGTCTCGCCATCTTTGGTTCTGACAGTTGTGATAGAATCAGTTCCATTGAATTCAATTCCAATTACTTCTGTTTCAAATTCCAGATCGATGCCTTTATTAATAACTTCCTGAGCCAAAGTGTTGTCAAAATCCGCTCTCGGAACTTGCCAAGTCCAATCCCATCCTTCTCCGAATTTGTTGCTGAAATCAAAAATGCAGACTTCATCGCCTCGCATAAAACGAGCGCCCAATTTCTTTTCAAAACCCATTTTATCCAAAGCAGGAAATAATCCGGCCTCATCAAAATGATCCATCACTCTTGGAATTAGACTTTCGCCAACAACAATTCTTGGGAATTTTGTTTTTTCGACAACTTTTACGTTGATGTTGTTCTTTTTTAGAAAAGCAGAGGAAACACAACCAGATGGTCCGGCGCCAATTACCAAAACATCAACAATTTCTTTGTTCATTTGTTTGAGAAAACTTTTATCTTTGCGCAAAATTAATGACAAATATTTAATTATATTACAATTTTATCTTTTATTACTATAATTAATGAAAATTAGCAACCATTTAAACATACGCGATTTCCAGAAAATAATCATTGAAAATGAAAATATAGAATTGGACGATTCACTTCTGCAAAGAGTGAGCGCAAGTTTCAATTTTCTGAAAGAATTTTCTAAAAATAAAGTGATCTATGGTGTCAATACTGGTTTTGGACCAATGGCACAATTTAAAATCAATGATCAGGATACGCATCAACTTCAATATAATCTGATCCGAAGTCATTCTTCGGGAATAGGAAATCCGTTACCTGCAGATGAGGTGAAAGCTTGTATGCTGGCGAGACTTAATACATTATCGCTTGGTCGTTCCGGCGTTCACGATTCTGTAATCAATTTGCTTAAAGAGTTAATAAACAGAAATGTTACGCCGTTAATTTTCGAACACGGCGGAGTTGGAGCAAGTGGCGATTTAGTTCAGTTGGCTCACTTAGCTTTGGTTCTTATTGGCGAAGGGGAAGTTTTCTACAAAGGCGAAAGAAGATCAACAAAAGAAGTTTTTATAACTGAAGGATTACAGCCGATCAATGTTGAAATTCGTGAAGGTCTTGCCTTGATGAACGGAACTTCCGTGATGTCAGGAATCGGAATCGTCAACTCATACAAAGCCAATCAATTAACCGATATTTCTATCAGATTGTCTTGCGCAATTAACGAACTTGTACAAGCTTATGATGATCATTTTTCCGAATCGCTGAATGCTACCAAAAAACATCTTGGGCAACAAAAAGTTGCTGAAAAAATGCGTTCATATTTGTCTGATAGTAAATTAATTAGAAAAAGAGAAGACCATCTTTATACCAGTTTTGAAGAACAAGATAAAGTTTTCAAAGAAAAAGTTCAGGAATATTATTCATTAAGATGCGTTCCTCAGATTTTAGGACCAGTTTTGGATACTTTGGAATATACAGAAGAAGTTCTTGAAAATGAAATCAATTCAGCCAATGATAATCCAATCATCAATGTTGAGGATCAGCACGTTTATCACGGTGGTAATTTCCACGGAGATTATATTTCTCTTGAAATGGACAAACTGAAAATCGTTGTGACAAAACTGACAATGCTAGCTGAAAGACAGCTAAATTATCTTTTGAATGCAAAGATCAACGAAATCTTCCCACCATTTGTAAATCTGGGTAAATTAGGTTTCAATTTTGGAATGCAGGGCGTTCAGTTTACAGCAACTTCTACAACTGCCGAAAGTCAAATGTTATCCAATCCAATGTACATTCACAGTATTCCTAACAATAATGATAATCAGGATATTGTGAGTATGGGAACCAATGCTGCAGTAATTTGCAGAAAAGTGATTGAAAACTCTTTCGAAGTTTTAGCCATTGAATTAATTACAATTGTTCAGGCGATAGAATATCTTGGTTTTCAGGATAAGATTTCGTCTTCTACAAAAGAATTATATACAGATATCAGGAAAATAATTCCGGCTTTTTCAGAAGATATGGTAATGTATCCGTATTTGGAAAATGTGAAACAGTATTTGAAAAACTATAAATATTAAAGAACTAAACCCGAAAGGTTTAATATCACTAATCGTAGGGAAACCTATGGAATAATGATTTAGCAAAAACAATAACCAATGAAATGCGCAATTATAACAGGAGGTTCCAGAGGAATTGGTAGAGCAATCTGCCTGAAGCTGGCAGAAGAAAAAAACTATCATATTCTCATCAATTATACTTCTAATCAATCCGCAGCAGAAGAAACTCTAGCCAAAGTGGAGGAGTTGGGTTCTACCGGCGAAATTCTTAAATTTGATGTAGGAAACGCTGAAGAAACATTAAAAGTTCTTGGAGACTGGCAGGAAAAAAATCCAGATTCCTTAGTAGAAGTGATTGTTAATAACGCTGGAATCACAAGAGACGGACTTTTTATGTGGATGAAATCCGAAGATTGGAATTCTGTAATCAACACAAGTTTGAATGGATTTTTCAATGTGACGAATTTTTTCATTCAGAAATTGTTGAGAAACAAATACGGCAGAATCATCAATATGGTTTCTGTTTCCGGCGTGAAAGGAACTGCCGGACAAACCAATTATTCTGCAGCAAAAGGCGCAGTTGTTGGAGCAACAAAAGCTTTGGCTCAGGAAGTTGCGAAAAGAAATATTACTGTAAATGCAGTTGCACCAGGTTTTATTAAAACTGATATGACTCAGGATTTTAATGAAGATGAACTGAAAGCAATGATTCCGGCAAACCGATTTGGAGAAGCGGAAGAAGTGGCAGATTTAGTTGCATTTTTAGCATCTAGAAAGTCGTCTTACATCACAGGCGAGGTAATCAATATTAATGGAGGAATTTACTCTTAAATAATGTAACAATCTAAAAATTTACCAGTTTACCAATATTTCTAATTGTTACATTGCTAGACTGATACATTGTTAAATTTAAAAAATGGAAAACAGAGTCGTCATTACCGGAATGGGAATTTATTCCTGCATTGGGATTTCTTTGGAAGAAGTTAAAGAATCGCTCTATCAAGGGAAATCCGGAATTGTTTTAGATCAGGACAGAAAAGAATTTGGTTACAGATCAGGTTTGATGGGTCACGTTCCGAAACCTGAACTCAAAAGCCTTCTCAACAGAAGACAGCGTATCAGTATGGGCGAAGAGAGCGAATATGCTTATTTGGCAACTATTGACGCATTGAAACAAGCTGGAATAGATCAGGATTTCTTAGATATCAATGAAGTAGGAATTCTTTATGGTAACGATAGTGTTTCTCAGGCAGTTATAGAAGCTACAGATATTGTAAGAGAAAAAAAAGATACAACTTTGATGGGTTCTGGTGCGATTTTCAAATCGATGAACTCTACTGTTACAATGAACCTTTCCACAATCTTCAAATTAAGAGGGATTAATCTCACAATTAGCGCCGCTTGTGCAAGTGGTTCACACTCGTTAGGTTTAGCTTATTTATTGATAAAGAGTGGATTGCAAGAGATGGTTGTTTGTGGAGGTGCACAGGAAACCAATAAATTTTCTATGATGAGCTTTGATGGATTAGGTGTTTTCTCTACCCGAGAAGACGATCCGGCAAAAGCTTCACGACCTTTCGATTCAGGGCGAGACGGACTGGTTCCAAGTGGTGGCGCAGCAACTTTAATTGTAGAAAGTCTGGAATCTGCACAAAAAAGAGGCGCTAATATTTTGGCAGAAATTGTCGGTTATGGTTTTTCATCCAATGGCGGTCATATTTCTACACCTAATGTTGACGGTCCGGCTTTGGCAATGGAAAGATCTTTGAAACAAGCTGGATTAAGTCCAAAAGATATTGATTATATTAATGCCCACGCTACTTCTACACCTTTAGGAGACGCGAATGAAGCTAAAGCAATTCACGAGATTTTCGGAAACGAAATCCCTGTAAGTTCTACCAAATCAATGACAGGACACGAGTGCTGGATGGCTGGCGCAAGCGAAGTCATTTATTCAATATTAATGATGCAGAATGATTTTGTAGCACCTAATATCAATCTTGAAAATCCGGATGAAGATGCCCAAAAGATTAATCTGATAACTGAAACAAAAAATCAAAAAATTGACGTATTTTTGTCAAATTCTTTTGGCTTCGGTGGAACCAACTCCGCATTGATTGTTAAAAAGTTTGATTAAATAAAGTTATGGATAAAGAAAAAATTATTACGATTGCCGATGACTTCCTGGTCAACGAATTTGAAGTAGATCGTGATGATATTGCAAATGATGCTAATTTTAAAGAAACTCTGGGTTTAGACAGTCTGGATTATATTGATATGGTCGTGATTATCGAATCTAATTTCGGAGTGAAATTAGGAGAAGCAGATTTCAAAAAGATCGTTACGTTTGATGATTTTTATTGTACGATAGAAAATAAAATTTCTGAAAAAAATACTATTTAATTACGATCTGACAATTTGAAAATATACCAATTATCATTCAGATTGTTAGATTGATAAATTGGTAAATTGAAGACATGAACAAATGGAAAGGCAGATCCAAAGGGACAATACTAGGTTACCAGATTTTTGTTTGGTGTATTAAGAATCTTGGTGTTCGAAGTTCCTATTTTGTTCTTTATTTTGTTGCGACTTACTATTTCATTTTCGAGAAAAAGAGCAACCAATACATTTCTTATTACTTCCGAAAAAGACTAGGTTACAGTTCATTGAAATCAAAACTATCCGTTTTCAAAAGTTATTTTGTTTTCGGTAAAGTTCTGATAGACAAAACTGCAATTTCTGTTGGTTTAAGAAATCGATTTACTTACGAATTTGACGGAATTGAAAGCCTCAAAAACCTTCTCAACGAGAAAAAAGGAGGTGTTCTCATCAGTGCACACATGGGAAATTTCGAAATTGCAGAGCATTTTTTTGCAGATATCGATTTTGATTGTCAAATCAATTTAGTGACTACAGATCAGGAGGTTACAGTCATTAGAGAATATATGGAAAGTATTGCGGTCAAGAAAAGCAATATCAAGTTCATCTATGTCAAAGATGATATGTCACACATTTTCGAGATCAACCAAGCTTTGTCCAACAACGAACTCATTTGTTTCACAGGCGATCGGTATTTCGAAGGTTCCAAATTTCTGGAAGCAGAATTACTTGGCAAGACTGCAAAATTTCCTGCAGGTCCTTTTTTGATTGCTTCAAGATTACGAGTTCCGGTGGTTTATGTGTATGTGATGAAGGAAAAAAATCTCCACTATCATCTCTACGCAAGAGTCGCTCAGAATATCAAAAACCGAGATTCTCAATCTTTACTCAACTCCTATGTTCAGAATCTGGAATCGATGCTGAAAAAATATCCGCTTCAATGGTTCAATTACTTTGACTTTTGGGACGAAACCAATTAATTTTCAATACATTTATGGCAGCTTAATCCGCCTTCCGTTCCCAATCTTTTTGTCAAAGCTTTTCCAGCCACAAAAAAGGATTTCCACTCAAGTCGGGCTGCGAGCAAATCGAGGGACGAGATTCATCGATTCAAATAAAAAATATAAACTAAGAGATAATTCAACGTTTTAAAACAAACTTTTTAATCTAACATCTAAAGTCTAATATCTAACCTCAAATATTGGAAAAAGAATACGACATACTTGTTATCGGCAGCGGTTTAGGAGGACTTGTTTCGGCTCTCGTTTTAGCGAAAGAAGGTCTCAAAGTGTGCGTCTTGGAAAAGAACAATCAATATGGCGGAAATTTACAGACGTTTTCCCGCGACAAACTTCTCTTCGATACAGGCGTTCATTATTTAGGCGGACTTTCCGAAGGACAAAATCTCTATCAGTATTTCACTTATCTTGGAATAATGGATGGGTTAAGTCTCAAAAAATTAGACGAAAATGGTTTTGATAAAATCACTTTTGAAAATGATGAGATAGAATATCCACATTCCCAAGGCTACGAAAATTTCGTTGAACAATTATCCAAAATATTCCCTGAAGAAAGAGAAAATCTTGAGAAATATATTCAGGAAATCCAAAATGTCTGTAACGAGTTTCCAAGGTACAATCTCGTTGGTAAAGGCAAATATAATGATGAGATTCTTTACATCAATGCTCAGGAATTTATAGAATCTGTAACGCCTAATAAAAAATTACAAGCCGTACTTTCTGGATCTAATTTTCTATACGCCGGCATCGAAAATAAAACACCGCTCTATGTTCACGCTTTGACGGTGAATTCCTATATCCAAAGTTCTTACAAATGCACAAGTGGAGGAAGTCAGATTTCAAAACTTTTGATTAAGCAACTTAGAAAATATGGTGCAGAAGTCTATAAACACAGCGAAGTTTCGGAGATGGTTTTTGACGAGAACAACTTGCTAAGATCTGTCAAAACCAAAAATGAAAAAGAATTCTTTGCAAAAAAATTCATTTCTAATATAGAAATCAGGACAACTTTGGAATTGGTCGGATTGGAACATTTCAGAAAATCCTTTATCAAAAGAGTTTATGATCTGGAGCCTGTTATTTCTTGTTTCAGTATTTATTTAATTTTAAAACCAGAAGCTTTCAGGCATTTCAATTTCAATTATTACCATTACAAATCCGAAGATCTGGTCTGGGACAAATCACATTGTTCGGAAGAACTTTGGCCGGAATGTTACATGCTTTCTTCCACAGCATCCAAGCACCATCCGGAATATTCAGAAAGTTTGACAGCCATTACTTATATGAGTTTTGATGAGGTCAAAGAATGGGAAAATTCTTTCCACACAGTTGTTGAGAAGGATGAGAGAGGAAAGGAATACGAAGAATTCAAACACAGAAAAGCGGAAAAATTTATCGATGAAATTGAGAAGAAATTTCCGAAAATACGCTCTGTAATTAAGTCATTTCATACATCTTCGCCACTTTCTTACAGAGATTATATTGGCGGTTACAAAGGGAATATGTACGGCTATGTGAAAGATTCTGCCAATCCTCTGAAAACGATTATTTCGCCAAGAACTAAAATTGACAATCTGTATTTAACTGGACAAAGTGTGAATATGCACGGGATTCTTGGTGTTACGATTGGTGCATTTGTAACTTGTTCGGAGATTTTGGGGAAAGAATTGATTGATGAGCGATTGATGGAAGTTATAAATCAAAAATAATGAAAACGAGATTCTTAATTTATCTTTTTTTTATTTTAAATCTTATTTCCTGTGGTGTTTCCAAGTCGATTCATCACGTTCCGGATGTTTCTAAATATGCTTTAGAAATCCCAAAAGTTGATAAGATTAATGATTCGACTTTTAGCTTTAATCAAAATTATTTAACGAAAAACAAGCAACAGCTTTGGGAACTTTATATCAAAGGAAATCCTTTGCAGTTGGGCTATAACAATGGTGCTTTGACACAAGACCTGATGCAGAAACAGGAAGAGATTTTCTTTTCTAAGGTTGAAGGTTTTGTTCCGTCAAAATTCAAACAGAAATTGATGCGCAACTTTCTGAAATGGTACAACCGAAAAATGTATTTGAATGTTCGTGAAGATTTTCAAACTGAATTATACGGTTTATCTCAATATTCATCAGATAAATACAACTTTATCGCTCCAAAATATCTTCGAAGTTTGTACTTGCACGGTGCACACGACATTGGTCACGCAATGCAGGATTTGATGATGGTTGGCTGTTCGTCTTTGGCTGTTTGGAATGAAAATACGGAAGATGGCGAATTGTTAATTGGGCGAAATTTTGATTTTTACGTAGGCGATGATTTTGCTAAAAATAAATTGGTAGAGTTTGTAGAACCAGAGGTTGGTATTCCTTATATGTCAGTCAGTTGGCCAGGGATGATAGGCGTAGTTTCCGGAATGAATAAAGAAGGAATTACAGTGACAATCAACGCTGGCAAATCTAAAATTCCTTTAACTGCAAAAACACCAATTTCTTTAGTGACTAGAGAGATTTTACAATTTGCTAAAAATATTGATGAAGCGATTATGATTGCAAAAAAACGGAAAGTCTTTGTTTCAGAATCGATTTTAGTTGGAAGTGCGAATGATAAAAATGCCGTGATTATTGAAGTTTCTCCGGATAATTTCGGAGTTTATAAAGTTGAGAATTCCAGTAAAGTAGTTTGTACGAATCATTTTCAATCCGACGCTTATAAAGATGATAAACGAAATCAAAAACAGATTTTAGAAAGTCATTCGGAATATCGCTACGAAAAGCTTAACGAACTTTTGCAGGAAAACCAAAAATTAAATCCCGAAAAAATCGCTTTGATTTTACGAGACAGATCAGGACTTAAAAATGAAAAGATTGGTTATGGAAATGAGAAAGCTTTGAATCAACTTTTGGCACATCACGCTGTGATTTTTTCGCCAGAGAAAAGATTGGTTTGGGTTTCTTCAAATCCTTGTCAATTGGGAGAATTTGTCTGTTATGATTTGAATGAAATCTTTTCTGATAAGCGATTGAAAAATGAAAAATTTGCCAAGTCAGAATTGAATATTGCTAAGGATTCTTTTGTGGATTCTCAGGAATTTAGAAATTATGAAGAATTTAAAAAACTTAGTTCTCAGTTTGATGAAGAGAAAATACTTTCAGAAGAGTTTATCAATCATTATCAGGCTTTAAACCCTGATTTTTGGATGGTTAATTATCAGGTTGGAAAATATTATTTCAATCAAAAAGATTATCAGAAAGCGAAAACTCAATTCGAAAAAGCTTTGACGAAAGAGATTACAACAATTCCAGACAAAAATAATATCGAAAAGTACTTAAAGAAAACTTTGAAGAAGTTGAATTAACCGTTTTCCGGACTCACTTTATTCAGAAAAAGATAAAATCCTGCACCCAAAATTACAGAAGCCGAACTCGCCAAAATAAGACTTCCAATAATGTATTGAAGCAGATGATTTTTGACCAGTTCGAAACTTAATTCGTGATTCAAAAAATTGGTTTGTCCATCTACGAAAGGTGCCCCAATAAACAAAGAAGCCGCAATGATAAACGGAATAAACGGCGGAAAACTGATGTTGGAAGAGACAAAAGAAAGGACTTTATTCAGTTTGAAAACGACAGCCAAAGAAATGGCTAAAAACGTCTGAAATCCCCAAACCGGAGATAATCCTATGAAAACACCTAAAGCGATGGAAAACGCCTTGGTTCTGTTGCTTCCGTCACTTTCCAAAACATCTTCTTTGATGAATCGTTTGAAACTTTTCTTTCTAAAGTTATTAATGAAATTTCTTGGTTTAATATAAATCAAAGTAATGAAAACCAGAATCGTATTCAGAATGCTGATTCTCGTAAAATCTTTGAATGGTCGGAAATGCGAAACCCGTTCTGCAGGATCATAAAGAACTTTTACAGGAACATTCTTTACCGGAATGTGTCGCCAAGCTGTTCTTACGATGATTTCAATTTCAAACTCAAATTTAGGAGTGAAATATTTTTTTGGAATTTTGTTTAATGGATAAAGTCTGTAGCCGGATTGTGTATCTTCCAGCTTGATTCCGGTTTCGAACCAAAACCAAAAATTAGAGAAATTATTTCCGAAACTACTTTTTTTTGGGATTCCGTCTTGAGACATATTTCGGTTTCCAATCAATAAAACATCATCATTTTCCTCAAGCAAAGCTTTTACAAAAACAGGGATGTCATCAGGATAATGCTGACCATCAGAATCAATTGTAATGGCGAAGTCAAATCCAGGTTCTAAAGCTTTTCTGAAACCGATTTTTAAAGCATTTCCTTTCCCTTTATTTTCGGGTAAACTGATGATTGAAATTTGAGGATAATTTTCAAGAATTTCCTTTGTGGAATCTGTTGAGCCATCATTAATTACAATAACATTTTCGGTATAATCTAATACGCCGTCAATCACTCTTTTCAGAGTTTTTTCATTGTTGTAAGTAGGAATTAAAACGCAAATTCTCTTTTCGGAGATTGCGTTTTGCACTTCTTGGATGGTCATTTTTATTTTAATGAAGCTTTTTCGGCCGCTGATGTGGTTTTGGATTGCTCTATAAACCTTTTGATGTAGTTTTTAAGTTCTGGGTTTTGCTTGGCATAATTTGTCAAAAGAAAAGTCTTATCGTCTTTAAGGTTTTTATTATAGCCTACAATTTTCGGAATGTTTTCCTGAACGCTCATTCTTATCACACGCAATTCGGCGTTGTTTGGATTGTTTTTAATAATCTCTTCCAGACTGGTTGCGCCCGTTTTTACCAACGCTTTTTTCTTACTGATGCCGGTTGTTATTTTAGCTTCCAATATTTTAGCCGATGCTTTGTAGGCAGAGATTACAGGATCAGATGATGTTTTCTTTTCTGCTAAATCAATAAAGTTTTTCGCATTTTCGTTGGAAAGATTAGCTTTGGAATAGCTGTTTCTCAAAGCTTCCAGATCAGATTGGAAGAACGAAAATATTGATAACAGAAAAACGAACATCAGTTTCATAACTATATTTTTTTATAAGTAACTGAAAGTTTCAATGCAATAGTTTCGCCAAAAGAAGTCGTGTTCTTTACTTTTATTTCTTCATCGGTTTCATTAATGTCCAAATCCATGACCAAATCCGGTGTCTCAAACGGATTGATAATTGCCATAAATTTCACATTAGAAGCTGTTTTCAGAAACAATTTTGAACCTGTGAATTCTTCTGTAAGGTCCTTTACAATCTGCATCATACAAACGCCTGGTGTTACAGGATTTCCCGGAAAATGACCCTTAAAAATCTCGTGATTGGAGTTCAATGTTATTTTCGCACGAAAGATGTTACCTTCAGATTCGTAAGATTTTAACTCGTAAAAACTATTTAAAATACTTTCTATTGCCATATTATTTCATATCAAATGTGTAATAAAGTCCAGCTTGGAAAACGACATTGGTACTGTAATCTCCGAAGTAGGTTGCTGAAACAAATCCTTTTTTAACTCTAGCTTCAACGCCAAGATTTTTGGTAATATCATAGCCAAGACCAGCAGTAATTCCTAAATCAACTTCGTTTTCTAAAGAAAAATCTTTATCCACAACAAATTCCAAAGTTGGACCAACGTGAACATTGAAACTTTTGAAATAAAACTTGTTAACTAGCTGAACTCCTAAATAAGAAACATTAAGTTTTTGTCCGTTCCAGTCATTGATGTTAGATTCAACCTTTGAACCTTGTCTGGAGTAATTAATCTCAGGCTGTAAGGCATAAAATTTTGTAAAACGAATATTTCCTAAAAATCCGATGTAAAAATCTACTTTGCTTTTGTAATCGTATGTTGGACTGTCTGAATAATAGCTGCCGTCAAGATAATAATATGAAGATCCATAGTAATAATTCGTGTCAGAAAAATGAGAAAGATTAGCTCCCGCTCTGATTCCCGGTTTGAAAGTCACTTGCGAAAAAGCAAAATTGGCGATAAGTAATAAAAGTAAAAAATAGAATTTTTTCATTGTTTAATCGTTTTCGGTTATTTGATTTAGTTTTATATTGATTTTAAAATCTTTGTGCTGAAGATTAATCGTTTCTGCAAAAATAGGTTTTTTCGCCTCAAAAGTGAAATCGATTTTTTCTCTGTTTTTCTTAGTGTAAATAATTTGAGTGAGATTATCGCTTTTCTTATCAAAAAACAGATAATAGATTTTTTTATCAATCTTAGAAATATCAATGATAGATTCATTATTTTCAAATCTTTCAGAGACAGGATAGTTTTTTCTCAGCAACTCTTGAAAGTCATTTTTTAGGAAATTAATAACCATTTTTTTATCCAAATCTGCTAAAACATAGTTGAGTTTAAAAGTATCATTCTCGCCAATCTCAAAATCAATCATTTTGTTTCCAAAATCAGAAGTCATCACGATACGATGCGTAGTTTCAGAGATTTTTTTGATGATGAGAATTCCGCTGATGTCATTACCATAGACTTCCATCTGGCATTTATAAACATAATCCTGAGATGAAGTAAAGTAAAGATTTTCAGATTGTTTTGATTTCTCAGGAAGAGGAAGCGGTTCTACATTTTCCAACTTGTAAGTTTTACACGAAACAAACAGCAAAAAAATCAAACTATAAAGAAAACTCTGAAGCAGAAATCGGTGCATTGATTTTTGTGTTTTTGAAAACAATATTGGTTGTATCTCCCGAAGCTTCCGTCATATTAACCTGAGAAACCGTTGATTCGTTTTTAGGAAACTGAAGTTCAATTTGCTTGATATATTTCAATAATTGAGCAGATTTCGGAATGAACTTAGCGATGTTAAGATTTCCATTTTTGAAATAACTTACAGAAAATTCTGGGTCGTTGAACATTTGTCCGTTGGAACTTCCTACAATTAGTTTATTGATTTTCTCGAAGGTTTTACTTTTTGCATCAATAGACGATTTTTTCCCTTGATCATTGATGAAGATCTTGTTGTCCTTAAAAATAATGCTGTATTGATAAGGTTTTGTGTATTTCCAGCTCAGCGTATTTGGAAATTTCAAAGACATTTTACCGTAAGTCACAATGCTTTTATCCAAAAAATCCAATTTTTTGGTTTGAGTAAAATCAGCTTGCAGAGTTTTAATTTCTTTGGTTTCAGAAGAAATTGTAGTCACGAAAGCTTTTGATTCTGCAGAAGACATTGCTGTATTTTGCGCAAAAACTAAACTTGAAATTAATAAAAATGAGCCTAAAACTATATTCTTAATCATTATTTTTAGAATTAATCATTGAGTCAATTGTGAAAGTCGAATACTTTTCACGCTCCAAAAATAACAATAATTCGACCAAAACTTGGTAGGTTTTCTCCGAAGTGTCGTGGAGAAGAATAATACTTCCATTATTAAGATTTTTCGTGATTCTGTTATAGATTTTTTTCTCGTCTTCAATAACAGTATCCAATGAACGAACGTTCCAGCCGATACTTTTTTTCTGAGTTTTTTTGATAGCTTTTGCAATATTCGGATTAGTTACTCCGAAAGGCGGGCGATACAAATCAGTTTTAATATTTCCGATTTTAGCAATTACTTCATCACATTTTTCAATTTCCTCAATCATTTTCAAGCTTGACAAAAATCCGGTGTTATTGGAATGAGAATAAGTGTGATTTCCGATTGTATGACCTTCAGCAATGATTCTTTGAAAGGTTTCAGGATATTTTTCAATCTGTTTTCCGATGCAGAAAAATGTTGCTTTGATGTTTTTTTCTTTCAATAAATCTAAAAATCTCGGAGTAAATTCACTTGGCCCGTCATCAAAAGTCAATGCAACTTCCTTGATTTTTGTTTTTTTTTGAGTGATGGAATTAATGAAATATTTTAATTGAATATCAAAAGAACCCCAAACCACAGTTACTGAAAAAAGAATGAAACAGAAAATATACATCCAAATACTTCCATTGAAAACATAAATGAAGCCGTTCCAAAAAAGATAAAGTATGATGAATGAATAATGTTTCATTTTCCAATTTTTAAAACGTTTTCTTTGTCATTCCGTAGGAATCTAAACAATACTGTTGAGATTCCTACGGAATGACAAACTTACTTTTTAATATTACTCAGAATTATTAAGCTTTCCCCAGCAAAACTAAACTATGGTCTTTTCCTCCCAAATGATTGTAAAGAAGGATATTTTTAATTTCTGTTTTTTTCACAGAATTAATCATCATCACTTCCGGAATCTCTTGTTTCTTCAAAATATGACAAGCCATAAATGTCGAAAACCCACTTGCAGTATTGAATTCTCCACTCAAATGTTTGTAATACAACAATGCTGAATTAGGAAATATTTCGGACGAGTTTTTATAATAAACATCCGATTCTGAATCTCCGCTGAAACCTAAAATCACAGCATCAATATCTTCATTCTTTAAATTATTTTTAGCTAAAAAATCTTCAATGAATTGTTGAGCCTCTTCTAATTTATTAATGATTTGAATATCTTTCAGTTGAGCATAAGAAGTTTCCGTTTTTTCTTTTCCTAAAACAAAAAAACTTGAACCTTCACCCCAAATCACACCTTCTGTTGTCGAATTCAGATAATCGACCGGAAGATTTTCTTCTTTTTTAATGGTATTGTTTAGTTTGTACAATTCCATCGTTCTGTCGGTTTGCTCGTCTGTAGAGCCAACCAAAACATTTTTCGCTTCGCCATCATTGATTTGAAGTTTCGCATCCAACAAGGAAAATTCCAAAGACGAAGACGTATTCACATAAGTGAAATTATAAGCGTGGCATTGCAAACCTAAAGCAATCTGCCCAGAAACCGTATTGTGAGTCGATTGAATAAAAAATGTAGGCGTCAAAAACTCTTCATTATTTTCAATCACATTCTTTAGAAATTTTTCAGAATCCTGCGAACAACCTATTCCTGTTCCTACGATAATCGCATCTGGATTTTCGATTCCTGCTTCTTTCAAGGCATAATTTGATGCCACAGAACTCATTTTTACAGTTTTGGACATTCTCCTTATCATCGCAGGCGGAATGAATTCTTTGTAATTGGGTTCTATTACTTTTAAAACCTGAGAAGAATTTTGAGGTTGTAAATTCTCGAAGAAATTTTCATTTAAAGTATCCTGAGCCGAGATGCAGGCTACACTGTTGATGTAAACTGTACTCACGATTTTGAGAAAATTAAGGTTGAACAATTTCCTCCAAAACCAAATGAGTTGGAAAGGACGTGATTGATGTTTTTTTCTTTCAGTTCAGTGACAGGAGTCAAATCGAATTCTTCCATTTTAGTTTTAAAATTCAGATTCGGAAAAATCAAATTATTTTGAATAGCTAATAAAGAATAAACGGCTTCAATTCCCGCTGCTGCAGCCAAAGTATGACCTGTAAAAGCTTTCGTAGAACTGAATTCCGGAACTTGATTTTCTCCAAAAATTCTAATCATTGCAATTCCTTCTGATAAATCATTATTCGGAGTTGCTGTTCCGTGGACGTTGATGTAATCGATACTTTCTTTGTCTAAGCCAGAAATTTTCAAAGCTTTTTCCATTGCGAGATAAGCACCTTGTCCGTTTTCCGAAGAAGCGGTTTGATGATGCGCATCATTTGCGTTTCCATAACCAGAAAGATAACCGAGTACTTTTTTGTTTTGTTTTTTTATGATTTCATCAGATTCTAAAACCAAGAAAGCAGCAGCTTCACCAAGATTTAGGCCTTTTCTGTCGTTGTCAAAAGGTGTATTATAAGAATCTGTAAGAATCATTAAAGTGCTGAAACCATTCAAAGTGAATTTTGAAAGAGAATCTGTTCCGCCGACAATTACTCTGTCAAGAACACCGTTTTTAATCAGTTTTGCACCCATCATAATGGCGTTGGCAGCAGACGAACAGGCTGTACTGATGGTCGAAACCATACCTTTCAAGCCAAGATAATCCGCAATCAATAAAGATGAATTTCCGGCATCGTGAGAGTCAATATATTTTTGCTTTTCAGGGAAGTCTTCGTAGGAATAGAAATATTTCTCGGTAACATCCATTCCACCAACGCTTGTTGAGGAAATCAATCCGGTTTTATATTCATTAATATCAGAAATTCCGGCACTTTCTACAGCTTCTTTTGCTGCAGCCATTCCTAGCAAAGAAGTTCTTGTAGCATTATTATCTTCACTTAACTGAAGTTTTTTTACAAGCTCTTCATTAGACAATCTGATTTCTCCTGTTTTAATATGTCCAGTGTGACGCGTTTCAAATAGCTGAATGTCTGAAATGCCGTGTTTTCCGGATTTTAACGAACTCAAATTTTCCTCCACATTGTTTCCAATAGCAGAGATGATGCCCATTCCTGTTATAGCAATTTTTTGACTCATCTTTACAAAATGTATCAATGTATCAATTTAACAGTGTAACAGTGTAACAATATTGGTACATTGTTAAATTGATACATTGTTAGATTGAACTACTTTGTTCTGTTTTCTTCAATGAATTTCGCCATTACTTCGATAGACTGGAAGATTTCTTTCCCTTTTTTCGGGTCAGATAATTTGATTCCGTATTCTTTTTCAAGAAGAACGATTAATTCCAAAGCATCGATGGAGTCCAGTCCAAGACCTCCTCCGAACAATGGATCTGTATCTTTGATTTCTTCTACAGAAACGTCTTCTAGGTTAAGAACTTCTACGATTTTGTTTTTTAATTCTAATTTTAAGTCGCTCATAATTTTTTATTTGTCAAACGTATAGATTCTTAGTCTGATACCTTTTATATTGATAGTTTAATTTTTACTTATTTAGCAAATATACAAAAGCCTGATAACTTTCCTGATAGAGTTCTACCCAGCTGCATAAAACTTTTTGAGCTTTTCCAGATTGCAAAATCTGTTCCGAGTAATCGTTTAAAAATTCTTCATCCAATTCATCCAAGACAAAAAAAGCGTTTTCGGTTTGCATTTTGTGCCTGATGCTGATTTCACCCACACAAATATTCGGTAAAGTATAAACAAAAATAGCAGGACTCGGGAAATAATTCTCCTGAGAATTGATGCTTTCCTGATATTTGAAATCGGTGTCTAGGCTTGAGGATTTGTTGGCGAAAACCAATGCGGTTTTGCTGTGGTCATCATTTTTCAAAATCATTTCGGAAGCTAGGAAAGCAAGTTTGCTGAGATTATCCATTTTATGAAATTTAGGATAATTCAGTTCTAGACTTTTATAAGCTTCTTTCGCAAAATCTTGAAAATTGTCGGTTTGGCTTTCAAAAATAATTTGTTCGTTAACAACAATTTTTGAATTTTCTATGGTACAAATGTCTGTCTTCTTCATTGAGAATTTTCAGAAAGATTAAGGCTTTTTTGCTGGATTTTGATGCGTGTTGAAAACAGAGAACACCACAACTTCGTTATCTATAATTTCATAAATGATAACATAGGGAAATTTTTGAATGTAAGCTTCACGGAATTGACCACTTTTTAAAGGATAGTGAAGTGGATTTCTTGAAATTCTATTAAAGAATTTTTGAGCGCATTTTAAAAACTTTAGGCCTAAACCTTTTCTTTTATCTTGATAATATTCAATAGCTTCCGCTAAATCAGTGTGAGCTCTTGACTTTAAAATTAATTTATAAGTCATAATCTTTCATCAACTTTTGCTTTACTTCTTCCCAAGTATACGAAGGCGTTTCTCCTTTCAAATGCTTTTCCCTTTCAATTTCAAGCTTCTCGTAATACCAATCTGGAACAGCGGGATAGTTATCTTCCTGCTCTTCCACATCGATAATTCCATTGATAATGCGCAGAATTCTCTCATCTGCAATATCTATAAAGTCGTGAATTCTTTTTCTGATTTCTAAAGTAGATTCCATTTCCTAAAACTTTAATTCTATCAAAATTACAAAATTATTTTTATGCCTTTTCCAAAACAATCGCTGCATTACACCCGCCAAAACCTGAAGCCGTTTTCAAAATATATTTGATTTCTGCAGTTTGGTTTTCTTTAATAATATTCAAAGGCTTGGAAGTTCCCGTTTCTTCGAAGTTTTTTGATGGAATTAATGTATTATTCAAAGCAGATTCCATAGAAATAATACTTTCCAATAATCCCGAAGCTCCCAAACAATGCCCGTAATAAGCTTTCAGACTGTTCAAAGGAACATTCTGCAATTCCATTCTGTTGAAAGCGATCGCTTCCATTTCGTCATTATAGATTGTTGCTGTTCCGTGTGCAGAAATGAAGTCAATTTGTTCTGATGAAATCTTAGCTTCTGTCATTGCATTTTTGATGCTTGCAAACAATCCGTCGCCAGTTCTTGATGGTCCGGAAATATGGTTCGCATCATTAATTGCAGAATCTCCCAAGATTTTAAAACTAAATTTCTCGTTTTGATTCAATTCTGAAGTGATGTAAACCGAAGCTGTTGCTTCACCAATATTGATTCCATCACGGTTTTTATCATAAGGTTTGCAGATTTCTGTTCCAATCGCTTGAAAAGAGTTGAAACCCGAAATCACAAACTCAGAAATTTCGTCTCCCGCAATGACAAAAGCATCTTTATATTTTCCTGCCTGAATCATATTTTTCGCAACAGCAATCGCCATCACTCCGGAAACGCAGGCATTAGAAACCACAATTGGGTTAGTTGTAAATCCAAAAAAATCAGCAATTTTCTGAGCCATTTTTGAAAGAAAAACATCTTCCGGTAAAGTGGTTTGGCTTTTTAGTAAACTGATATTTCCTTTTGTTGTCGATAAAATAAAAGCGGTTTTGTCTGAAATTTGATGTTTTTCAACTAAAGGTTTTAGACTTAACAAAAACATTTTTTCAAGCCTTGTGAATTCAATATTGTCATTCTGAGCGGAGTCGAAGAATCTATTGAATTCATTTTCTAATTTTTCAGAATCTATCATTGAAGCATAAAAAGGTTCCTGATTTTCTATGATTTTATTTAAAGCCACACCGGATTTTCCTTCCAAAAGAGCATTCCAGTTCGAAGAGACATCAAAACCTAAAGGTGTAACACAGTTGTAATCTGTAATAAAAACTTCTCTCATTATAATCCCATTTTATCTTTCCAAGCTTGAAAAAACTCAGGATTATATAAACATAAATTATTATCAGAATCCAAGAAAACCTGAATCGTTTCTCCTGAACAGACTAATTTATTTTCTTCGTTAAAAAGCTCGTATTTATAAATCAATTTTGCTGAAACAGAATTCACGAAAGTGGTTACGATTTTAAAAGTTTCTCCATATTTCAAAGGAAGAAAATGTTCGCAGGTACTTTTCACAATCGGTGTAACATATCCAGCTTTCTGAATATCAAGATAGGTCAAACCGTGTTGCCTTCCAAAAGCTTCTCTCCCGTCTTCAAAATAGACGATGTAATGACCGTGCCACACAATTCCGAGTGGGTCTGTTTCGTTGAATCTTACACGTACTTCTTCGGTACAGGTTATGTTTTTAGACTGCATTTAAAATTCTATTTTTTGTGATGTCCAATTCCCTTTTGATGAAACTTTCCATAATTCCCAATGGTTGTTAGAAAAATTAAATGGAAGATTTAGTTTTAATTTTTTAAAATATTCTTTTTCATCTTCAGTTATTTTTTCGAAAGGAAAAGCGAACCAAACAGACATTGTTGATTTTTCTGCCATTCTCAAATATATCTGAGAATTCCTAATTCTGAAATCAATCTGAGGAATTAAATTTTGGTTAGGCAAAACGTCCTTACTAGTAGAATTTTTAAAATAAAAATTCCATTTGATATTTAATGAAATTGGACCGAAAGGATTATTGGGTAGTTTTTGATTTAATTGTAAAAACTCAAACCCTTTCTCAATATTTTTTTTAGATAAATTCCAACTCCAAGATTTAAGAAATCCATCGTTTCTCATTTTCGGAATTCCAAAACTAAATATTAGTTTGATTAAATATTTTAAAACTGAATAATTTTTATGTGCAGATTCATAAATGGTAAGTTCTATTTCTTCTGCTTTAACTTGTGTGAAATCATTCAAAAATTCCAAAGTCTTATTATAGTTTTCCTTTTGGTTTTTATTAGTTAAAGTGTGCGCACCACCAGATTTTATAGGTAAGCCTTCATATGATATAAATGCTTTCATAAATCAAACAGTATTTTGTTTCCTTTCATAAAATAATGAAATACTGACCATCGCAATATAAAATAAAAATAAGAAAATCAGTTCTTTGGCAATTTCGCCAATTCCGCTGTTTCTTAAAATGATGTTGTAATAAGCATTCAGCCCCCAATTCATTGGAGAAAATGCTGCGATTTTCTGCATAAATTCCGGCATTAAAAATACGGGAACCCAGATTCCACCAACCGCCGCTAAAACTACAACTGAAGTTGCTCCAAACGGTGCAGATTGTTCTTGAGTATTAGACATTGTTCCGATTAAAATTCCAAATCCAATCGCTGCTAATCCTGCAAATAAAGTTACAATCAGAAGGTGGCACATTTTTCCCGAAACATCAAATTGTGGCAAATCCATCATAGGAAAAAGCCAGATTCCCACTGCAACCATCAACAAAAACTGAATGACGCAAATAATTAAATAGGTAAAAGTTTTTCCTAAAATATGAATGAAATATGGCGTTGGACTTATGCGAATTCTCACACTCGTTCCTTGACTTTTTTCTTTAACCAAGTTAATAGACAAAGGCACAACAATAAAGAAAATTGCAAACAATGCCCAAGCCGGAACATTGTGCTGAACTGAATTTGGAATGACATCTAATTTGCCATTTTTTGGAATGATTTCTTTGAAGCTGATTAAATTTTTATTCTCTTCCAGATTTTCTGTTGTTCCCAGCTGGTCTTGGAAAGCTTTGTAGATTTTTTTGTTCTCGATTTCAAAAACCATTTTATTAATGGCATTCATTACAGAATTTTTAAATCCCATATTGGTTGCTGGGTCAAAATACAAATGAATGTCTTTGGTCTTCACAGCCGTAATTTTTTTCGAAGCTGAATCGGTATCTAATCCAAAAGAACTCACAACGGTTTGAACTTTGGAATCAATATTTGAGTTTAAATCTTTGGTTAAATTTTCAGGAATGACGATTGCCATCTGATAATCTCCACCGAAAACAGCTTCCTGAGCAGACTTTTCATTATAATCTGTAACCAATTCGAATGTTTTGCTGTCTTTAAGTTCCTGTGTGATTACTTTTGAAACTTCAGATTTATCATTATCAATGAAAATAATCGGAATTTTTGAACCTTCCAGATTTTTGAATGTCGAATCCTGAATCAAAGTAATCGTGATAATCAAAAGCAAAGGCATCAGAAAAATAATGACAATTCCACCAGAATCTCTCTTCAATAACTGAATTTCTTTGACGAAGCTTCTCCACAATTTATACAACATCTCTCAATTCTTTTCCGGTTAATGAAATGAAAACATCCTCAAGGTTTTCCGCATTAGCAACCTTTTTTACTAATTCTTCAGGAGTTCCCGTTGCGTGGATTTTTCCGTGGTCGATAATGGCGATTTTTGTACAGAATTCTTCAGCTTCAGAAAGGTGATGCGATGTGTAAATGATACAAGTTCCTCTTTTATTTAAATCTAAAAGATAATCGATAATTGCTTTTTTCGATTGGACGTCAACGCCAACAGTTGGTTCGTCTAAAAACAAAACCTTCGGATTGTGAAGTGTTCCTGCAATGAGATTACAGCGACGTTTCATTCCGCCAGAAAACTGTTCAATTTTCTTATCCGCAAATTTTGACAAGCCCATTATTTCCAGAGCTTCATCGATTTTTTTGTGAATACTTTTAGGTTTTAATCCATATAAACTTCCAAAAAATATAAGATTTTCTTTAGCTGTTAAAGTCGGATAAAGAGCATATTCCTGCGGAACAACACCAATTAATTGCTTTATTTTCGAACTGTCTTTTTTAGGTGACAATCCATTGATTGTAAAACTTCCTGACGTTGGTTTAATTAAACCGGAAAGCATAGAAATCAATGTGGTTTTTCCGGCTCCGTTTGGACCGAGGATTCCGTAGATTTCGTTTTTATCTATATTCAACGAAATATCATTTACAGAAAACTCATCGGAGCTTTTGTATTTTTTATAAAGATTTTTTATTTCGATAATATGTTCCAAACTAAATCGCTTTTCTTAGTTTTTTGTAAAAAGCTTCTTCCAGATCGGCAATATGCAACATCGATTTAGAAAGCTGATTGTAAATATCACTTTTGGAATTTCTATTCTTATAAACTCTTGCAATATCTACGGCAAAATCTCTCCAAAGATCACCAATTCGGGTAATTTCTTTGGATAATTCTTTCAGTTCATCATTTTTTAGAATCACAGATGCTTCCTGTAAAAAAGCGCCGTAAATAAACCTGAATCCGCCTCCGCCGGTTCCAATCTCTTCCTGCATTCGGATTAATTGTCCTAAATAGTGATTGGTCACTTTTGTTCCTTTTTTCTCAGCCCATTTTGGGATACTTTTCGCCACCCAACGCATTGCTTTTACGCCAATCAAAGGAACTGGAGCAAGCATATTTTTGCAAGTATCTTTGATTCCTTTTTTGATGGCTTCTTCAATGTTTACATTTTCCGGAATGTGTGTCGGAAAATACATATGACCTTTTGGGGGAAGTGCACCTTTAGCATATCTCACTTTTTCCAATTCGGCTTCTGTAAGTGAAGTTGCAAAATCCATTACAGGATCACTGATTAAAAACCTTCCATTTTCTTTGCCATAAACCACAAGATTGTGAGCGTTGAAATGGAATTTATATTCTTCCGGAAAATAGGTTAAGTTGAAAACGCCAACTTGTAACCCCGTTGGAATATTATTTTCTAAATTTTTTTCTAATGCAGCCTGCGCATCTTTTGGATTGGAGAATTTTTGTCTTTTGATTTTGATTCCCAGTCTTTTCGCTGCTTTGCTAAAAATCGCTCCCGGCATTGGACGATAACTGAATCCTGGTGCAAAGTTTACTTTTAAAAAAGGTAAATACACGAAAAATAATCCCGAGCCGATTCCGAAAATCATTGGTTCGCTGAGTTTTAAACCTCTGTTGAGTAACAAATTGGAAGCGACACCGTTTTCGCAATGTGCGGTTTGATGGTGTTCAAAGTTGATCTGCATAATTATTTTCCGTCGAAATTTTTTAATTCATCTACCGAAATTCCGAATGCATCGGCATATTTTTTCAAGGTAGAATCGCTGAGTTTTTTGAAAATGTTCGGTTTTGCGTGTCTTTTCACAGTCCATTGCCATTTACCAGCGTAAGCAGCAAGAACTTGTAAATCCATTTTATTCAGTTCCATAAAATAAATGATAGGACTTACGATTCCATCAGCAACGTTTTGTTTTGCTTCTTGAATGCGCTCATGGATGAGTTCCATCGATTCGTCAAGAGCCGCTTTTTTAGCTTCCCAGCCGATGCTTTGAGCTGTGGTGTAATTGTTATTTTCATCAGTCACGTACAACATTTCAGTCATATTAGCTGACTGTAGATTACTTTCGTCCTGTGGAATGTCTTGTTTTTTCATCTGATTATATTTATTATTTCTCAAAGGTCAGATGGTGCATCCATAATCATATTTGGTTTTTTTAAGACGTTTTGAGGATGGATGGTTCATTATTTAACTTCTTCAATAAACAAATTAATTTCTGCTCTGATTAATAATTCATCATTAAGAAAAGTTTCACAAAAAATATTGCAGATTTTGTCAAATTGAGAAATCAACGAAGCTTTCGAAATGATAATGTCGTCAACTTTTGGCAAAGCAAAAATTTCTATTTTTTTGATATTGGTAATGAAACCAATAACCCTAGTTTCAACATCAGGATTCTGAAAAAAACTTTGTCCAAGAATTGATGAACAAGTCTGCGCAAGATTTTCTATCAATCCAGATTCAACAAATTCATTGTTTATGACAAAAATATTGTTTTGCTCGATTTTGAAAGATGTAATCACTTTTTCCTGAGTCAATTCCAGAATGTAATCTGTCATCAGCATTGGTTCGCGATGAGGCAGAAAATTGTGGATGTTGATTAAGTTTTCGTCCTTCAATTCCATTCAAAATTATTTCACGACTGTTTTCATCTGTGATTTTGCAATCACGGTTTCATTAATTTTGGTAATGATTTCAACCAAAGTTACGCCCATCATTTCATTCAGGATTGTAGCTTCAGAAATCAATTGATCGCCCACTTTCGGTAAGCTTTCGGCTTCAAAAGATTTGATGGCACCGATATATCCTGTTGGAGATTCTTTTCCCAGAAGAAAATATTTGTAACCGGTGTGCAAAGCTACAGTCTGAGCCTGATGTTCAATCAAACCTGAAGCCTGAAAAGTTCCTTCGCTCACAAAAATATTATCTTCTTTAATTGTAAATCTTGAAACAACAAGACTCTCGGAATAGTCCGAAACTTCGCCAACCATTACGAAAGGAAATCTCTGCGGAATCAGACTTTCTACAAAATCTTTGTCGGAGTTTGGTAAGTTGCTTTCCATTAGCAAACAGTCAATAATGAACAAGAATAAGCGAATCTTCCACTCTCCGGTACACAAAGAAGGATTTTTTCTCCTTTCTTCAATTTTCCGGAATTCATTAATTGTTCAACAGCGATGAAAATAGAACCAGCGCCGATATTCCCAACTTCGGAAAGATTGTAAAACCATTTTTCCCAAGGAAAATCCAGACCAACATTCGCAAATTCCTCCTTCAAGCCATCTTTGAAATAGCCGGAAGAAATGTGCGCCAAAACGTGGTCTACGGTTTCAGGGTCAAGTTCGTGTTTGTCAAAAGATGTTCTCAAACTTTCTGCACCTTTTACCAAAATATATTTGTCAAGGATTTTCGTGTCTTGTTTCAACGCGAAAATCGATTGGTTAAGCCATTCTTCTGCTGGATATTCTGCCCAAGATTTCAGGCTTCCGTCTTCCTGTTTTTCGCAACCAGAATACATGCAAGCTTCGATTTCGTGTGCGTAGGAGTAGAAATCAATCCAGTCAATTTTTAATGACACTTCATTTTCTCTCGGCTTTTTTTCCAGTAGAAATGCACCTGCACCATCAGAAAGCATCCATCTCAGGAATTCTCTTTTGAATGCAACGATTGGTCTTTCTTCCAGAAGTTTCAGATTTTCAGCTTCATGGTTGAATTTATCAGCAGTCATCCAAGCGGACATTCTTTCGGAACCTACGCAAACAGCATTATTTTTAACGCCAGCTTTCAGAGAAAGGAAACCATAATTCAATGCATTCATCCCAGAGTTGCAAAGTCCCATAGAAGTATTGATTTCTACAGACTTTCCGATATTAAGTTCGCCGTGAACCATTGATGCGTGAGAAGGTTGGATTTGGTCTGCAGATGTTGTTCCGCAAGACAGCAATTCCATATCTTCTTTTTTGAAATTCTCATCAAAAAGTCCGTTGATTGCTTCGGCTGTTATTTGTGCGTTGGTATGTGTTGCTTTTCCGTTTTTGTCTAAAGCGTAATATCTTGTTTTGATTTGATTGTTTCTAAGAATCAGTGATTTAGCTTTCGAAGGTTTTCCGTTTACCAATCCGAGATAATCTTCCATCTCGTCGTTTTGAACTGGCTCGTTTGGTAAAAATGTGGAGGCTTTGGTTATATAGACGTCGTTCATTATTTTAAATTAATTCCTTGTAAATATGTTTTTTGTTTTTGTCTTTTTGACCATAAAATAGGCGCCAGCAAGATATGAAAAATCAAAACAATTGGCGAGATAATCCATATAGCTGCCATCAAATATACCTTAAAGAATTTGATCAGCAAAGGTCGTTTTTCTTTTTTCTTCATAATTAGATTGCTCCAAACAGTGAAGATTTTATTACCTACTTTTTCAACTCGTACTAGAAATGGGCGGATTTCTACAGCGCCATTTTTCACTAAATCTGGTTGCAAATTCGCAAAATCATTTTTATCCAAATAAGTTTTGATGATTTCTCCATATTTTCCTGCGTCGTTGATTTCTTCATCTGAAACTCCGGCTGCCGGCAACATTCCTGATTTTTCTTTTTGTCCGGTTGTCAGCCATCTTAGAATTGTCAAAACACTTGTGTAATTGTCGTGTCTGTCTACCAATGCGATGTTTCCTACTAATTTGGCATTCATTCTTTTTAGATAAACTTTCAGTTTTTCCTGAGAAAGCATCCACATATTTCGGGTTCCGGAAATGGTTACGACTGGTGTGTCCTTCAAAATATTTTCTGCAAATCCACTTTTCAGAAATGAAATAATCGGAATGGAAGGCGTGAGATACCAAACCTGATAGCCGAAAAGAATCAAATCGAATTTGGTGTTCAGGACTTCATCAGAAGGTGGATAGATTTCGCTGGGAATTTGAAGATAAGACTCTGGAAATGTGTTGAAAAAAACATCACTCGACCAAGGAAAAGGGAAATCTTCCTTCAACTTAATATTGTAATAAATGACTTTGTAGTCTTCGTTATTTTCAAACGGTTTGGCAATATTTTTTACAATATCTTCCAATTGTCCCGTCTGCGAATAATAAATGACAAGTATGTTTTTTGGCATTAGAATTTAATATAAAAACAAAAATAAGATTTTCAAATTTATTATTTGCGTCTTAGTACTTTAATTGATTCTGAATTGTGCTCTAAGTTAAAATTGATATTGTCAGAAAGTGTATTTTTTGTATTGAGGAAAATAACGATTTCAGGTAAATTTGGAACTTCGGAGAGATCAAAATTCTGATCGGAGATTAGGAGGATATCAATGGTTTTATTAATGTCAGACAGGTTTTCGATGTAATTTATTTTTCTTCTTTTGACGAGATAATTTTGTTCAGCAATTTCTCGTTTCTCTTTATTTTTAATAAAACTAAATATCTTTCTTCCAGCTTGCTGAATTGTCAGAAGGAAATCTTTCTGTCCAAAATCATCAGCGATATGAAGGATTGTTGCATCTTTTGCAATATGTTTATTCAATTCAAAATAACCCGATTTATTTTTCTCAAAATCTGCTTTTACAGGTTTTACAACTTCAGATTCTTTATAAAGGAAACTCAGAAATAATTTCTTTTTGAAATAATCTTCATCCTCAATTTCATTTCTCAGTTTCGCAAATTCTTCTCGGAAATTAGCATTAATGTTTTTAGCCCTTTCTTTATAAGTTGTGCCGAATGTCAAATCATCTTTGCTGATTCTGTCACCGACTTTCACAATAATATCGCCGTCATAAATAATGAAATCACCTTTTGGTAAAACTTCAGAATTCCCGTGAATGTAAAGAGGCAAAATATCCAAGTCATATTCCTCAGCCAAATAAAAAGCACCTTTGTGAAAACGTTTTACATCATTCGTATAAGATCTTTCAGCTTCCGGAAAAACGACTAATGAATAGCCTTGTGCGATCTTTTCTTTCAATTTTTCTTTCCCATTTTCGATGCCTTGAGAAACCGGAAAAAATCCTAAAGCTTTGACTAATTTTCCAAAAACAGGAGAATTCCAAACCCAATCGTTAACCAGATAAACAATCTTATGCGTTGCCATCGCAATCGCTAATGTGTCCAGAAATGAAGTGTGATTCGCAATGATGATCGCTGGTTTGCTGAAATCTTCATTGGGATTTGTAATGACTTTTTTCTTTACAAAAGGATTTCCGTAAAGAACAGACTTCATAAACTTCGCTAAAATCAATTTGATAATATCCAGAGTTTTTCCCTTCGAGTTCTTCACAAATATGCTTCCAAGTGCAGAGAAAATAAATCCTCCCAAACCATAATAAATAAAGAGAATCATCGAATGTAAAAACAGTCTCAAAGTAATTGGCGACAATCCTTTTTTCTGTCTGTTGATAATCAAAAATCTAAACCAAAACGGATACAAAGTCGAGGTAATCACAATCACAGAAAACATTCCGATCAAAGCAACCAAAGCTAAAGAATGCAAAGCCGGATGTTTTGCGAAAATCAAAGAACCGATGGATAAAATCGTTGTGAAAACTGCCAGAATAATCGAAATTCTATAAGTTGGAAGTTCATTTTTTCCGGTTGTATGCTCTTTCTGCATCGCTTTGGTTAAGAAAATACTGAAATCGTCTCCAACCCCAAAAACTAATGTACAGACAACGGTACTGAAAATATTGAGTTCTAAACCTGAAAAATATAAAATTCCTGCAGTTACAACGCCTGTTAAAACAATCGGGAACATTGTTAATAAAGACAATTCAAAGTTTCTGAAGAAAACGATGATTGTCAAAATGATTGCTAGAAGAGAATAATTAATCAACGTATTAAAATCATTTTTCAACAATCCTAAAAAGTTTTCATTCATCTGTTGGCGGTCGATTGCCAAAGCTTCGTGATTTTTTTCAACATCTTTTATGAAAGCATCTCTTTTCTTTTCATCAACTTTTACAACATTTGAAACGGTATAAAATCCATTTTCATTACTAAGGAATTCTGAAATTTGAAATGCCTTAATTTTTTCGTAATCTTTTAGACTCAGATTAGAATACGTTTTATTTAAATTTTCATTGAACTGATCAAATGCGGAAGCATTGAACCCAAATTGATTACCGTTTTTGACCAATTCGGAAATTGTCTGACTTTTTTTATTTTGATTCCAAAACTGATTCCATTTTTCAACTTTTTTCTGCTGATCTTCTTTCGACAAAACAACATTACCAATCGAATTGTAACTTAAAATTTTCCCTTCCTGTTTTTCCTTTTCTAAAAATTGACTTAGCTGAGAATTTCTCGCCAGCGCTTCACTTTCAGAATTCCCGTAAGAAATTGTGTAAATTGATTTCGAAGTAATGTCAGACAGTTTTTCCAATTTGGCTTCGCTGATTTTCAGATCTTTCGGAATGTAATTCAACTCGCCAATATCCTCATTAAAACCAACATGACGGAAACCGAAAAGACACGCAATAATCATCAGAGAACAGCCGATAATCAAAGGTCTGTTTTTTTCGTAAGGATAATTTCCAATTCTGTCGATGAAATTGGTGCTTACTTTTTCCGATTTTTCTTTCGGATGATACAATTGAGGAACAATAATTAAAGCTGCAAACGAAGAAAGAAAAACTGTAATTGCAGCAAAAAGCCCGAGATCCTTCAACGCTTCCGAACGAACGAAAACCAAACATAAAAATGAAACCGCCGTTGTTGCGCTACTTAAAATAATCGGTTGCGTAATTTCTTTGTAAAGCTCTTCAATATTGTTGTTGTGTTTGTAATGCGTCAAAATATGGAGGGCGTAATCAATAGTAATTCCAATGAGGATCGCTCCAACACTGAGGGAAATTGCCGAAATTTTATCTTTAATAAAATATAAAATCAACAGCGAAATGAAAACTGCAAAAACCGTCGGTAAGAAAACAATTAAAGGCGTAAAGAAATTTCTGAAATAATAAATCAGCAAAATCAAAAGCAACGACATCGAAATAATCACCGTATTCTGAATGTCTTTTTTGATTTGTTGTGCATTTGCAACCGCAATTACCGGCGAACCAAAATAACTGATTTCTGTTTTCCCTTTAAAACTTTTATTAATGTCGTCTTTGATTTCATTGAGTTGATTGACGAAAACTTCATTGTTTTTGGTATCGTTGCTTTTGTTTTTTGGATCGATGAAAAGTAGTAGGTTTTTTCCGTCTTTGGTAACGATATAATTATCTTCAAGCTTGAAATCTTTACTGATATTTAAAGCATTCAGTTTCTTGATTCCAAGAAAAGTAATTCCAAGCGGATCTTTTTTAATGAATTCCTTTGTAACCAAACTTGTCGGCGAGACCAAGGAAACATAATTGTTCTCAACTTGCTTCGCAATACTGTCTTTGTTGAGTTTTCTTTCAATTTCTTTATAATCATTTTCATCCAAAAACAAAGGGAGATTCTGATTCACGAAATCAAAAGTTTCCGAAATCTCGTTATCATTCACTTTTCCCTGAACCGAGCCGATGTATTTTTTTAAAGGTTCAATTTTATTTAAAAAAGTATCTGCAGTTTCTGAAAGCTGGAAATTATCATTTTTCGATTTTTTTTCGATGATGACGATGATTTTGTCTGAAAAATTGAGTTGTTTCAGAACTTTTGCAGTTAAATCTGACTTGTCATTTTTCGGAATAATCTGATTAATGTCTTCCTCAAAATTAATTTTTGAAGCAAAAAACCCGCAAACAACAAGAATTCCCAAAGCCATAGCGATGGAAATCAATCGATTTTTAGAAATCAGATAATATAAATAGATGAAAAAGCGATGCATTTTGAATTTGGTCCGGATGTATTTCTACAGTTTAGGTAAGGTTAGAGTTTTTGTGTTTTCGAACTTATTCATTTTCAGTGACTAAAATCGAAATTCTTATAAATTTAAGACTGCGAATTTAATAAAAAAGTTAAGATTTTAAAAGTTAAAATGAGACTAATTTTATGTAAAATCAGTCATATATATAAGGTATAGACAGGAGAAATGATTCTTAAAATGGTTAATTATAAAAAAACGCCTACTTTTGCAAAAATTTTTCAGGATGCCAAAAAACTTAGTGATTGTCGAATCTCCGGCAAAAGCAAAAACAATTCAGAAATATTTAGGTTCAGATTTCGAGGTCAAATCCAGCTTCGGACACATTCGTGATCTGCCTAAAAAAGGGATGGGAATCGACTTGTCGAATTTCACGCCTGACTATGAAGTTTCTGCCGATAAGAAGAAATTGGTCGCAGAACTGAAAGCCTCTGTGAAAAAAGCCGATATGGTTTGGCTGGCTTCCGATGAGGACCGCGAAGGAGAAGCTATCGCCTGGCATTTGGCAGATGAACTGAAATTAAAACCTGAAAACAGAAAAAGAATCGTTTTCCACGAGATCACCAAAAATGCGATCTTGAAAGCCATCGATAATCCAAGAGATATCGACCAGAATTTGGTGAATGCACAACAGGCAAGACGAGTTCTGGACAGAATCGTTGGTTTCGAAATGTCACCGGTTCTTTGGAAAAAAGTGAAAACCGGACTTTCTGCAGGACGTGTGCAATCCGTTGCAGTACGATTGGTTGTGGAAAGGGAAAAAGAGATCCGCGAGTTTACTCCAAAACCGAGTTTCAAGCTTGAAGGAATTTTCCTTAATAATGCGAAACAGGAAATATTAGCAAAACTGAAAAAAGATTTCGAGAAAGAATCTGATGCAGAGAACTTCCTTAATTTGGCCAAAACCACAGACTTCAAAGTTCTGAATGTGGAGACCAAACCAGGAACCAGAACAGCTTCTGCACCGTTCACGACTTCTACTTTGCAACAGGAAGCTTCTTCTAGACTTGGATATAACGTAACTTCTACAATGCGTTTGGCGCAGAGACTTTACGAGGAAGGATTCATCACTTATATGAGAACGGATTCCGTGAATCTTTCTCAGGAAGCCATCAATGGTGCAAAAGCGCAGATTGTTTCTGAATACGGTGAGAATTATTCTAAACCAAGAAATTACACTACAAAATCATCATCTGCACAGGAAGCGCACGAGGCGATCCGTCCGACAGATTTCTCTTTGAAATCCATTGGTGATGTGCAGTTGAATAAATTATATCAATTGATTTACAGACGAACTTTAGCTTCTCAAATGGAGAATGCGAAAATCGAGAAAACTGTTATAGAAATTGGTAATGCCAAATTGCCACAACATTTCGAAGCACAAGGTGAAGTCATCATTTTTGATGGTTTCCTTAAGGCTTACGGCATCGTAAAAACGGAGGATGAAGACGACGAAAGCAACGAAAAATTGTTACCAAAAGTTTCCATCGGCGAAGCTTTAGACTATAAAAAAATTACAGCGACTGAAAAGTTCACGAGACCATCCGCAAGATTTACGGAAGCTGGTTTGGTGAAGAAACTGGAAGAGTTGGGAATCGGTCGTCCATCGACTTATGCTCCGACAATCCAAACTATTCAGAATCGTGAATATGTAGATAAAAGAGAACTCGAACCTCAGAAAAGAGAGATCGTGAAAATGACATTGGGGAAATCCGGTGTCAAAAAAGAAGTTCTTGAAGAGAAGTTTGGTGGTGATAAAAACAAATTTATCCCTACCGATATTGGTGAAGTTGTCAATGATTTCTTAACTAATAATTTTGCTGAGATTCTGGATTACGGTTTCACGGCGAGAGTTGAGGAAAGTTTTGACCATATTGCAAGCGGCGACCAGAAATGGAAAGAGATGATGACAGATTTCTACTCCAAATTCCACCCAAGGATCGAAGATGTAGAGGAAAATGCAGACCGTGCGAATGGCGAAAGAATTCTTGGTGTTGACCCGAAATCCGGTAAAAATGTTCACGCAAGGATTGGAAGATTCGGACCGATGATCCAGATTGGCGAGCAGGATGATGAAGAGAAACCAATTTTCGCGTCGTTGATGGCGCATCAGAATATTGCAACCATCACTTTGGAAGATGCTTTGGAAGTGTTCAGATTGCCTTTTGATTTGAAAGAAGTAGATGGACAACCTGTTGCTGTCGGTGTTGGAAGATTCGGACCTTATGTGAAATGGGGCGAGACCTACATCAGCATTCCGAAAGGTGAAGATCCGCTTTCCGTAGATCAAAACCGTGCAGAAGAGATCATCAACGAAAAGAAAGTGGCAGACGCGCCAATCGCAAGCTACAAAGGCGAACCAGTAACGAAAGGAACCGGTAGATTCGGACCATTCATCAAATATCAAAGTATTTTTATCAACGTTCCGAAACGTTATAACTTCGATAATTTGTCTCAAAGCGATATCAATGAACTCATCGACGCGAAACTGGAGAAAGAGGCCAACCGATACATCCAACATTGGGAAGAAGAAAAAATCTCCATCGAAAATGCGAGATGGGGACCAATCGTGAAACATGGCAAAAACATCCACAAGATCCCGAAAAAGAAAGATGACACCAAATACGAAGCAGACGAACTAAAAGACGTTTCCCTGGATGAGGTAAAAAAATGGATCACCGCGCAAGACCCAAAAGCCTTCGTTGAGAAAAAGAAACCGGCAGCCAAAAAGCCAGTCGCCAAAAAAGCAACCACTGCGAAGAAAGCACCGGCAAAGAAACCTGCTGCTAAGAAGTAAGCGTTTTCAGAACTAATATAAAACCCCTTTTGATGATTTCAAGAGGGGTTTTTGTTTTTTTTATCTGCGACATCAACATTTCATATAATGATGCGATTTAAAAACCATACATCCCGCCCGAAACGGAAATTTGCTCTCCTGTAATCCAAGCTGCATCATCGGAAGCTAGAAATACAGCAGCTTTCGCAATATCTTCCGGCTGACCTCTGCGGCCAAGTGGTGTATTCGCAACAAACATTTTTTCATAATCACTTCCCTTGGTAACGCCTGCACTAACTGCACCTTCTGTTTCCGTAGCGCCTGGCAAAATAGAATTGATACGAACATTCTTTGAACCTAATTCTTTCGATAACGCAATGGTGAAAGCATCCAATGCCGCCTTGGTTGAAGAATACAAAGAGGCATTAGGGAGTGGATATTTGCTTGCACCCGAACTGATATTAATGATATTGCCACCCTTATCGCCAAACAGTTTCAAAGCTCCCTGGATTGTCAATATAGGCCCTAACACATTAACATTAAAACTCTGATGAAATTCTTCTGTCGATATTTGCTCAATGGGTGCATATCCTTGAGCAACTGCATTATTTACCAAGATATTCAACGTACCAAAAGCCTTGCTTGTTTCTTCAAACAATCTTATTACATCGGCTTCTTTTGATACATCGGCCTGTACTGCTATGGCTATGCCACCATTATCTGTTATATATTTCACTACGTTATCAGCATTCTCTTTGCTTGAAGCATAATTTACAACCACCTTTGCACCTTCTGATGCAAAGTGTTTTGCAATAGATGCGCCTATCCCTTGTGATGAACCTGTAACTATTGCTACTTTGTTTTTTAATTTACTCATTGTTTTTATTTTTTAAGATTTGATTAATTAGTCGAACTTGATTAAGTCCTGAAAGATGAGTTTGCCCCAGGTATTTCCGTGTGCCTGAACAAGCAGACCGCCTTCCGAAATCCCGCCAAGTTGGATTGGTGAAAAACCGAGATTTTTTGTAAGCTCACCGATTTCTGTTGCAGCATCGTCATCGTCGCTTGCCAGGTAAATGACTCTTCTTCCACCGTGTACGGCAGGATCCTGCTCAAGAATTGCAGCGCCTAAATGGTTGAATCCCTTAACCAGTTTTCCACCGGTGAAAGCCTGCGCAACAACTTTCGCAGAAGGCAGTCCTCCCAGCTTCTCAAGAGGCACGCCGTAGGCATTTGTCACATCAACAATGGTCTTCCCCTGCCAGTTGGGCAGTGTACTTGCGACGTCCGGGTGCGATTCAAAACGCACAGCCAAAAAAATGACGTCCGCATTAATAGCTTCTGCCAGTGTTGTGGGAATAATCCCGGGACCGATTGCGATCGCATCGGATGCAAAGCTTTCCGGGTTGTGTGTAGTTGCAACGGATATTTTGATGCTGTTGCGGGCGAACGCCTTGGCCAAGGCTTTGCCAATATTGCCGAAACCGATAATTGCATAGCTTGCTACTCCGTTTTTTAAATTACTCATAATTTCTATTTTATTAATAATTATTTTTCAGTTTTTTTCTGTTCTGAATCTTATGCAAAGATGCTACGCTGTAACAAAATGCATATTGACATAAATCATTAAATATCCTTGATATAAGTCAATTCAAGGTGATGATCTATATTAGACCAACTCAATAAATAGCTGTAGAATAGTGGATTAACAGAAATGGAAAAACTAAAACAGGACTAAGTCCGGCAGATCACAACGACTTGTATCCCATTTGTAAGCAATTTATTACATTCAGGAATTTATTGATGGTTGTTTTTGAAGCGACAATTGAAATGCCAGCTGCGAATGGAAAACTATACTGATCTATTTAAAAGAGTTTTTCTTAATCCTGCTCAAAGTTTCTGGGGATAGACCAAGGTAAGAAGCGATCATATTTTGCGGAAACCGCTGTAGAAAATGCGGATAATTATTAACCAAATCTGCGTAACGCTCTTCAGCCGTATAATTCATAGCAGTCTGCATTCTTTTTTGGTTTGCAATGGTGTAATTTTGATTGATTGATTTTGCCATTGCTGAAAATGCAGGTATATTTTTAAGAAACTCTTCAATTTGAGCATTAGTTGTTTGCAGAACCTCCAAATTCTCCAGTGCTTCAATATTAAAGCGGCTTGGCGTGAGCAGGTAAAAGCTTTCAAAATCGGCCAGCCACCAGTTCTCTAAAGCTAATTTCAGAATATGTTCATTTCCTTTTTCATCTACCGTAAATGTTCTGGCTGATCCTTTTACAATAAAGCCAATATATTTGCAGATGTCTCCTTCCTGTAAAAAGTATTGTCGCTTCCGAAGTTTTTTTGGTTTGAAATGTACCATTAATAGACGCTTATCATCCTCCGAAAGCAGTTTGCCAGATATTTTCTGGATGTAATCGAAAAGTGCTTCAAAATTGGACATCATTCGCATATATAGTTAATGCAATTTAGCAAAAAAAAATCCCTGATTTAAAAAAAAACACAGGGGTTTAAAAGGTACTTTTGTTCAAACTCGTATTACCTGGGAGGGCAATTACTTGGCTAAATAGGTCATCCCACCATCAACAAGAAGTTCGGTACCAAGCATAAATGATGAATCATCAGACGCTAGAAAGACCGCAGTTTTACCGATGTCAGATGGCTGTCCGATTCTGCCTATCGGCATTTCACTTGCAAAGTGTTTTTTCAACCCTTCAAGTTGTTCTGCAGGAACAAATTTTTCAAAGGCCGGTGTATCTGTTGTACCAGGTGTTATAACATTTGCTCTGATCTTTCTACCTAAAAGGTCGCTTGAAAATCCTTTTGCAAAATGGATCACAGCTGCTTTAGCAGCACCGTAAAGCGTAAAATTCGGATAGGCGCGATGTGCGGCATTTGAACCTATTAGAATGATTGAGCTGCCATCATTCATATAAGGCAATGCCTGATGAACAGTGAAGTAAACACTTTTCAGGTTTAAATCGATGGTTTTGTCAAATTCGGCTTCGCCGAGAGTTGCAACAGTTCCTACAGCTCCGCCACCTGCATTAGATACAAGAACGTCTATTTTACCAAATTTTTCAGATGTTTCTTTAAATACCCTTTCCAGATCGTCAAGACTCGTAACGTCGGCGTTTATTGCAATAAAATTGTCTCCAAGCTGAGCCACAGCATTATCCAAAGTTTCCTGATTTCTACCGACAATTGCTCCTACAGCACCTTCATTTTTAAATTCCTGGGCGATGCCAAACCCGATACCGCTATTACCACCTGTAATAACAGTTACTTTATTTTTTAATCTACTCATTATTTCTTTTTTTAAGATTGAACTGCAAAGTTAGATCAGCAAAGTTACTTTTAGTAACTTTGTGCCGAAAAATAACGGTATCATCGGTGTAACTAAGTAATATTATTATGGGAAATAACATAGAAGCTTTTCAGCAGGAACAAAAGGTTTGCGAAAGAGAAGCAATTCAACAGGAAGAGCAGAGATGTAAAATTGAAGAATTCCAACTGGAGCAAAAGAAAAGAGTGAGGGCTGTTCAGGATTCAATGGATGTGTTGAATGGGAAGTGGAAAATTGCGATCATCTCGTCTATTTGCTGTTATGGTAAAAGACGATTTTCTGATATTTCCAATGATATAGAAGGAATTTCCAACAGAATGCTGAGCAAGGAATTAAAGGAATTGGAAATAAACCGGTTGATAAAACGAACCGTTTTAAATACCCAGCCTATAATGGTCCAATACGAATTAACGGAACACGGAGATACGCTACAAACCATCATCACTAATCTTACAGATTGGGGAATCGTACACCGTAAAAAAATAGTTGAGAGTATGGTTTCTCCTGTCTAAAAAAGTTTTGAACTTAAAATATAAAACCCCATTTGATTTTCAAATGAGGTTTTGTTTTATTAAATCTGACGAGATATTTTATTCTCGGTTCAATTTTGTTTGATTAAACCAAGAATTTCTTTTTTGCTTCGTCACTTACGGGAGTGAAAAAATTAATCAAATTCCCATCCGAATCACGAAATAGTAACGAACGATTACCCCAGGGCATTGTAGTTGGTTCCTGAATAATGTCATTTGTTAAATCCTTAATTTTCTGATAGTCATTATCTACATTCTCAACAAGGAATTCTATGATAACACTTTTATTGGTCGCCGGCTCAGCAATCCCTTCCCCAAAAAAAGCCAATGTCCGGGTACTACCGATTGCTAGTGTGAAAGATTGCGATGTGATCTCTGCAAAATCATCAGTTGACCATTTAGCTGTTGAACTTGTTGCTGCTTCAAAAAACTGAACCAATCGCTTGATGTCCGCAGTAATAATTCTTATTGATACTAAAGTTGTGTTACCCATTTTGTTTTTAAATTTATCTGACAAAAGTAAGATCACGTTATGACAATAGTATGTCAGCTATAATATGTTTTTTTTCTTTTTGTCTAAACTTTTCAAACGCTTGAGAATTTTATTTATCCTTTGTTTTCACATTCTTCATCCACTTAATCATCTCCTTCACCGGCTGTTTATTATCCGAGAACGCCGTATTATGTCCTAATGCGGGGAACAATTTATAGTCGTAGCGCTTGCCTTTGGATTTTAAGGTATTGAGATGTTCAATGGATAGATTCACGGGAACCTGGATGTCTTTGCCGCCGAAGATCCACAGTCCCGGGATTGATAATCTGGAAAGCGTAGGCATTGGATCTACGTCTGTGAATTCGTATCTGTCCGGGTCGGTCATCGTGTGTTTGCGGGCATCTTCTTCTGTATGCGTGTCCCAGAATTTTGTATTGCCATTGGTGTAAAACTGAAACCTTAGCTGTTCCTTCACTGTGATGATTGCGCCACTGAAGATCGTCATAAATTTGACTTTCTTATTCTTCTCTGCCGTCAGCGGAATGATCCATCCGGCCTGGCTTCCACCCGTAAGACCTATTGGTATTTTCTTGTTTGAGAGATATTTGGATAAGACATCCACAGCAGCACTCGCATCCATAGACAGCAGATTAAGATTGGTGGCATCCACATTATTGGTGCCTACTTCCGGTCCGGCATAGATTCCGCCAGATTCTCCGACGCCACGTTTGTCATATGTGAAAACTGCAATCCCATTGTTAGCCAGTCTAGTCGCAAATTCTGTCATCCTTTTTTCCTGTCCCGATCCGTGAATGATCACCACTGCCGCAGAAATATGATCCGGCTTATAAATAGTTCCGGCAAGCGAGTCGCCTTGGCTAAGGAATTTGATGTTTTTGGTGGTGAAGGTTGGGGGAGTTGCAAATACTTGAGTGATTATGCTTAAAAGAAATAATATTAGAAGGAGCTTTTTGCAGAATTGTTTCATAGTGAGTTTGTTTGTAGTTTTCATTTTAGTTTATTTTATTATTGAAGTGAAGTCACGGATTGCAAATCCGCGACAGCGAGGTTGCATATTATTGCTATCTAAGTATAAGTTTTTGTTATCTGCATTTTTGGCATACTCCATCAAAAATATATTCGTCGTCAGAAAATCCACATCTTGAACATTTTAAACTCATTAATTCACAATTTGATTCAACTATTTGTTGTAAAATTATATCATTACTAGAAATGAAACATTCAAAACGTCCGTGATAATCTTTGGCTGTTAATGGAATTGACAAATTCCACCCATTTTCAATTAATTCAGTCATCATTTTTCTAATATCATTTGTCCAACCTGGATACAGTCTGGAGAACTTTTCAACGAATTTTTTCTTAAAGAAATTCTCAGTGTATATATCATAAGACAAAGACCTTTCTTCTAAAATTTTTTCAAACCCAACAACAGCCCATTCATGATGTTCCCAACGAGAAACAGTTACATTCATAATTAGCTCTTCGGTTGGAGCATTTAAATAGTCTTTAATAACACTCTCCATTACTAATTTAAAATCTATTTTATTCATTGGTAGATATTCTATTTTTATGATAAAGGTTTTTAAAATTTCACTAATGCTTAAATATGTGCATTGCGTTATTTTAAAATATCTAATTGTACATATTCACCGCTGGCGCAAGCATCTTGCTTGTGCCCATAAGTAAGATACGAGCGAGACGCTCGTACCATCGAGGTGCCAACTGGAGAAATTAGGAAGTTAACAATATCGTATAATCTTCTATTTCCCAATAATTATCATGCAATCTTAGTTTAAATACAGCATTTCTATGGAAATAATTTTTTATATGATGGTCAACAAAAACTAATGCTCTTTTTTTAGAAGGATCAAATACAATCTCTGAAAAATATACTACTCCTATCTCACATTCATTTGTATGTTTATCATACTCTGCCAGATCCAGCACTTTTGCGGTACACAAATTAAATTGATTTGCTTTTATAGTACTTCGTGTGCTTAAATTTTTAATAATATCTGTATTACTGGAAAATTCTTTTAAAAGCTCCTTCCTTCTTTTTATGTAATTTATAGGAGCTTCGGGATGACCTGTAATAAAATTTTTACTAACTGTAGCAAAATCTGTATTTTTATTTTTAGTAGAATCTATATACAAATTGCAAAATTTTTCAGGATGATTAAAAAGTTCATTGTGCGCTTTTGTCTTCTCTTCGATATATAAATCATCATCATGAACTCTTAAACTATCAAAATATCTTTTTTCACCTAAATAATCTTCTCTAAAAAAATAAGGTATCAACTGATCTGTTAAATCATTATATAGTTTTACATTAGTATCGGTAGATTGGCTTACACACTTTTTCATTTCCTCCTTACAATTCGTAAGTAATAAAGAGGATAATAAAATCATAACTATTTTAGTTTTAAAATTCATATTGTTTAGGGATTTTGGGTTAATAACATTGTATTTTAGGATTTAAAAGCAAATTATCTTTTATTTAAAATTACAAAATTTCATCAAAGAAAACCCACGGGTTGAAAATTCGTGACATCAAATTGCTTGTAAGTTTTCTAGTAGAAACAAAAATTTTCATCATCAAACCATTTCCATTATAAGAAAACCCGAAAGTGCAGGATGCCTCTCGCTGCGCAAAGTCTCTCGACTTTTAGCGAGATATCACTTATCATAACAATTATTAATAAACCAAATATACCCACAATTGTGCACAGAACGGCCTACTGCCAGCAGACACAGTCCGGTTTGCTTTTCGGAAATCGTGGAATTTACCAAACCATCACTTAATAAAATGCCTCTTAATTCATTTAATTCGTCAATTCTTTTTTGTTCTGCGACTACTTCTTTTTGACGTTGCTCTTCTAGTGTGAGTACGATTAAATTTTTCTCACGCAGATCCAGGCTGCATTTAATGACAACAGCACTTAGAAATAGCCAGACGATAATTACTATGCTTACGAAAAATATGATGAGGGTCTTTTTCATAGTGGGTATTAATTATTGAAATGAATTCACGTTTGCAAATTTTCAAAATTCAAGGTTTTATTCTAACCTTCTGCAACTCCGGAAATACTGATGATCCATTTAGTTTTATAGAAGTAATTTCTTGAACGTAGGACACTGATTTCAGTTCCGAACTCGTAGATTTCCGGGAAGTAATTTTTTAGATTATAGTTGTTTGGAAAATATTCGATCCCAAAAGTGTGGTATTTCTGAGTCTTTTTTTTGGGAGCTATCCATAAAGATTCAACTTTTTTATTTTTCAGACGGACAGATGAGATGTTGAAAGATTCTCCTTTTGTGTATTGATTGAGTTCAAGGGCGTTTATGGAGTCGAGATTTTGACTGTTAATTTTTTGAATGATTGAGATCAATTTAACCTCGCTGCTTTCAATGAGTTTTTTTATTTCGTTATTAGATTTTTGAATGCTTGTCGGCTGATTTATAAAGATTGTTTTTTGAAAAAAATCCTCATTGTGGTTTTTAGCGATTATGGAAATCAGGATTGCCTGAATGATGTAGTAATATTTCCTTTTGATAAGAAAGATTATAACCGGCAGAATAATACAGAATACGGTCAATATTTTGACGTCAGATCTTATGGTGTAAATTGAGAAAGTTTTATTTAACCAGGCAGTCTCATCTTCCCAGGTATAAAAATTTGTCAATGCAAAATATATTAAAACCGCTAAGGCTATAAAGTTGATGGTTGATAAAATAATTCTAAGCTTATTCATAAAGTCAATAATAACAGAATCTTTGGATTAATTTTTTTTTTGCAACTACTTCATCTCAGAAACCTTCATCTCAGAAACCTTCAGATTAAAATTGGAAGATTGGCGATACCCAATTCACTCTTTATATTCCAAATATAACAATTAAACCACTATTTCCAGTTGACAACTTGCCTGGAACCGAAGCCGAAACCGCAGGACACTATTTGAAACTACTTCCATTAATTTAGCTGAAAATCAAATCAATGAATCTATCAAAACCCATTACTCGCAAAGACTTTTTACAGACCTCGGGTTTAGCTTTTGCAGCTGTGGTTTTTGGAACATCATTCACCAAAGCATTTGATCTTTCGGATAAGCCTTACTTCAATCTGAAACCAATCGGGAGACAATTTTCTCTCGAAGGCTACTATATCTGGTGCAGTTCCCCGATTTGGGGCGACGATGGCAAGGTCCATCTTTTCTACTCCCGATGGAAGAAAGAAAAAGGAATGGGCGGTTGGCTCAACGGCTCCGAGATTTGCCGTGCAGAAGCCGATTTGCCTTTCGCGGAGTTTCAACATAAACAGGTAATTCTCTCACCAAGAGGTGAAGGTTTTTGGGACGCAACAACTTGCCATAATCCATTAATTAAGAAAGTGGATGGTCAATATTTACTCTTCTTTATGGGCAATTCCAACGGGAAAACCAACACCAAAAGAATCGGACTCGCCACTTCCAAATCCCTCGATGGCGAATGGGCAAGACCAGACCAACCATTGCTGCTTCCCGGAAAAGAAGGCGCTTGGGACGACCATTGTACCACCAATCCAGCTTTCGTAAAAGGCAACGACGGCAAATATTGGCTGTTCTACAAATCCTGGAACACCCACGAGTACGAAACCCAAAAAGGCCCTGTCCGAGGTAACCGCAAATACGGCTTGGCAAAAGCAGATTTGCCAATGGGGCCATACACAAAAGTCTCAGAAAATCCGGTCATCGATTTTTCAACGTTACCAAATAACGCCCAACTTGAAGATGCTTTTATCTGGAAACAGCACGGCAAATACCATATGATTGCTCGCGATATGGGATTTTACAACCACGAGTACGGACTACACCTGACCACAAAAGATGGCATCAAATGGACAAAACCGGAAATCGCCTATCTCGAAATGAAGCATTACATCACAGAACCCACACCTCCAAAAAATCTGAACCGTTTCGGAAGGCTGGAGCGCCCGATGATGCTGATGAGCAAACACGGGAAGAAGCCTCAGTTTTTATTTGGTGCCACGCAGGGTGGAAAGTTTGATACTTCTACGACTTTTGTTTTTGAGATTATTTAGGAGCCGGGAACCTGCTGTCCGTTACAATTCCTCGCTCCTTGCTTTCCCAACGTTTGCTGTGGGATTTCCACTACCATCAGGGCTAGGGTTTTGTTTGCAAATCAACATTTGCCAATTAATTAAATGTTACAAAAATCGAAAGATTAAGAAATAAAATCGCTTTCTGAAGTTTTATTAATATTTTTGACCATTCTAAATAACGAAACACATTCTTGAATGGAAGAAAAATTACAATGGGTAACGCTGAAGAACTTTCCTTGGATGGTTTTTCTTGTTGCGGTTTTTATCTGGATTGCCATTGCCGGTGGTAATTACTATTATCAATTGCAAGGCGGTTTTACGGGAACAGGTCCACTTTTTCCAATATCCGTCATCTATCCGAATCAATTCTTGTGGAGCGGATTTATCTTCGCATTTCTATTTTTGATTAGTGGGATTTTGGCTTTCCAATATTCGGAAAAACTGAATGTCTATCTTTTGTTTTTAATCTCAATAGCTCTCGTTGTCTTAGGGAATCTGAGTCAGGGAGATTTTGATACCGCTTTTCTGCAACCTTTCTATCTGAAGGGAAGACAGTATTACGCAGATGCCATTAATATTACGGATGGAAGTATTTGGTTACGGGATTTCTCGAAAAATCTGGAACATTTTCAAATGCACACCAAGACGCATCCGCCGTTTGTAACGCTTTTGCATTTTTGGATTCTTAATATATCTAACATCGAGACGCTTGCCATTGTATTCTTTGCAATCGGCTGTTTGTCATTCCCTATATTTTATCAAATCTTAGTTTATCTTGGCTTCGAAGAGAAAAGAAGAAAATGGTTATTGGTTTTGTTTGCGGTAATTCCTTCTGTCAATGTTTATCTTTTGGTTTCAATTGATGCTTTGGTTTTGACTTCTACTATGATTTTCCTATTGGGATTTACAAGAATTTTTAATCAAAATAAAATTGATGCAGTTTCCTTTCTGTTAATAAGTTTGGGATTGATTTTAACGAATCTGATTACTTTTTCCGGATTGTTTTTGTTTGCATTTTTAGGCTGTTTCAGTTTCTATTTTCTTTTGAAAGCAAAATGGAATTTCGTTTGGCTGAGTTTGATGACAACGGTAGTTTTTGTATTAAGTTTCATCATCATTTTTGCAGCTACAGGCTACAATCACTTAGACACATTTTTACAAGCCTCACACTCCGAGAATCCAGATGGTTTCAGGCTTTTGCATCAGCCATTTGTTTATCTGATGACAAGATTGGAAGATATTGGTGAAATCTTTTTGTTTCTTTCTTTCGGATTTTTAGCGGTTTTCTTTTCTAAGAAATCAGGAACAGAAGTTTTCGAAAATAGGAATATCAATATTTTGTTTTTCTCTGCTATTTCTGCTTTGTCCGCAATGCTTTTGACTGGAGCTTACGGAACTGGCGAAACGGCTAGAGCTTGTTTGTATCTCGTGCCTTATTTTTTAATTTTATTGAAGGATATTAATTCTGATCAGTTCAAAATTCTGTTTTATTTATGCATTTTTCAAACGTTTGGGATGCAGATGATTGGAAATTTTTATTGGTAGTATAATGATAATTTCGTTTTTGTTCGAAATTACTATTGTATTTTAGATTATATGTGAATTGGTGTGGTTATAAATCAATATGATTAATTATTTAAATTGTTGGTTGTTTATTTTTAAAAAAATATAAATTAATTTATGTTTTTTTGCGTATTTTTTTATATTTGTAAAAAACAAATATGATGAAATCAATCACTACAGTTCTGCTGTTTTGTGCTCTTTTTCTGTATGGGCAAAAACCAATAGCAAAATTTTCCACACAGTTGTCTAGTAATTCTATTGCATTTAATGATGAAAGTACAGGTGGTCCACAAACCTATTTTTGGGAGTTTCAGAACGGAGTGCCTTCAACTTCTACAAATGCAAATCCAGTTGTAGTTTATAGCGGAACAGCGCCTTATCGAGCAAAATTAACTGTTACCAATAGCTTAGGATCTTCTACATTAGAAAAAATGATCTCAAATACTTCGGGAACGATAATAGATTTATCCACAGGAAGAAATGATGATGGTAGTTTGATGCCGATAAATATTAATGACAGTGACTGGTCTGTAACTAACGCATCCAATGTGACAGTTAATCCCACTACAAGAACCACTTATTCTGGATGGTCTTATGCTGCATTAGGAAATAGTAGTCCACCCAATAGTACTTGGATAACTCATGGGTCGGAAACTGGTTATTTTGATTACAAAAGCAAAATTTTTACAATACCAGAAGGGATTACAGATGCTAAATTAAATTTAAGGTCTCTTTCTTTTGTTAGAAACTGGACATCTCTTGTTAAAATCAATAGTAATAATACAACAACTGCCACCCAGATTACAGCCACTACCTGGATGAGTGATGGAGCAAAAGGCTGGCTGAATTCTAGAAGTCCAGAAGTTGTTAATTATCCTATTGCTCCAGGAACTTATTATATTAATGTACAATTATATACCAATAATGGTTCTGTAAGAGGATCTGTAGATGTCAATGCAAATGTGCAGTATGGTGCAGGGCTGAAATCGTCTAATACAATATCGCTTTCATCATCTTCCTCTTCATTTTGCAAAGGCGTTTCTTCTCCGTTCAATGCAACTGTAGAAGGAGAGTCTTTACCAGTAACATCTTATAATTGGGTGTTTAAAAAAGGAAATGATAGCGTATTGGCTGGTGGCCAATCTCCAAATGTCATATTCCCAAGTGTAGGAACTTATTCCGCAAAACTTAAGGTTACATTTTCTGACGGTAGTTTTTCTTCTTTATATATTCCGGATTATTTAGGTGTTACAAACAACTGTAATAAAGATTATACTTTGGCTCCTAATAGTTATATTTTTACAGGTAAGGATGATATCGGAAATGAAGCAAGTGGTATTTATATACCAGTGAAAAAAGCCTATGCAATGTGGACACAAGGGAAATATATGGGAGGAAGTGATATTCCAAATGGTCTGTTAACAGCTGATGTTCTATGGGAAGATAATATAGGATTGATAAAAAGTAAAGCAGATTATAAACTGGATTTCGTCGATGAAAATGATCAGCCGATTAATAATACACAAGTAACAGAATATTCTAAAATAAAAGTTCCAATTGATAAAATAAAAAAAGGGAATGCTGTTATTGCTTTTCGTGTCGGAGCTGCAGGAAATTCTACAGATACAATATATTGGTCATGGCATATTTGGGCAACGGATGATCCAACAAATGGGACGTCATACAAAAGTTATGATCCAGCTCAGAGGGAATTATCCGATGGTACAATTGAGACTATCCCAGATACCGAATGGAAATGGATGGATAGAAATCTAGGAGCTATTGGTAATTCTATTACAGGAGCTGGATGGAACAAAAATGGAGGCTTGTTGTATCAATGGGGAAGGAAAGATCCTATGCCTCCTTTGGTAAACAAAGGCGAAGGGTTTTACGAAGTGTCTGGTTCTATAGGTAATATTATCCATAGACAAGCACATACTCAAACATCAGGATATCAAGTTGTTGATAATTTGACAAAATATGTGAGCCAATCCAATGCTAACGTAATAGACAATATCAGATTATCTGTTAAGAATCCTTTGAGTTTAATCTATGTAAATCAAGATAATACAAGTACTCAAGCTTATTATGCTAATGATAATGGAGTATATTATGATGTAAATTGGTTTGGAAACGTTCCTGGACTTCAAACTTACGAATTGAGTAAAGTAGATCTATGGTCAGATAATTCTAAAGGAATTGTTGATGGAAATGTTTTGCTAAACTATAATGAGTCTACGAGTGCAAAACCATATAGACAAAAATCTTCTTATGATCCTTGCCCTAATGGATGGAGAATGCCATCTTTTTTAGTGGCTCATGCAACAAACGAGGTTCGGGTAGATTATTCTCCTTTTGGAGTTAAGGTTAATATTCCGGGCTATTCAGTGTATAGTGCTAGTCAAGGTGTTTCAAATATAAAACCAGGTAGTTCTTCGCTGCCGGATTATTTAAAAGGAATAAAAATTTATCCTCAAACAGGATTTGATATGAGTAATGTAGGGGGAAATAATATGGGCATTTTTCCTGGTACAGGTATGATTGACAGACGAGATCATAATGGGCAATTTAGTGATTTGCATGAAACATACTTATGGACTGCTACCATGACAATGTGGAATTCTCAGAATCTACCATGGTCAACCAGAGCAAGAGCATTAAGATTAATCCCAGATGCTCAACAGGTAATAAATAATTACAGACCAGATGCAACTAATTATCCTGATGTTTTTGGATTGTATAATTATATCCCGGTTTTTGGTTTCACTACAAATAAAGCATTAGGTTGTAGATGTATAAAAGATCCATTAGTAGAGAAAAACAGTTATGAATTCAAAACAGAATTTTTTAATGAAACTACTTTTTATAATGAGGGATTGGATAATCCAAATACTTATCTTATAACAAAAAATACTGTTGATGAGATAGAAATACCTGTTAGTAAAGCATTTTCTGTCCAAAGCCAAATTTTAAATAATTCATCCATTCTAGAACCGTTTAATCATAATGATTTAAAAGCAAATGTTCTCTGGTCTGATAAAAATGATCTTGTAACAAACGTAACAGTAGTGAATCCAAGTCCTGCAACCTTGGCTCAAATTACCAATACGAAAATCAAAGTAAAAATTGCAGCTACTAAAAGCGGAAACGCGGTTATTACTTTGCATAATGGAAGTATCAACAATCCTGTTTATTGGAGTTGGCATGTTTGGGTTAGTAATACTCCGGTTGATTCTTTGACATATGTAAATGATACTCCAATCCATACAGATAATTATGTGAATTATACGAAGTATGGAAATATAATGAAAACAAAATTAATGGATAGAAATATTGGTGCAATAGATGCTTTTCCAAACGTTGCGAATAGTACACCAACAGCTACAGAAATAACTCTAATAAATAATTCACAAGGGTTTCATTATCAATGGGGAAGAAAAGATCCTATTCCTGTGTTTTTAAATCCATCTGGGACAACTTATTCTATTTACTTAGGGAATACTAACTCCTCCGGAGTTGTAACGTATACTGCATTAACATCAACAAATTATGATGCCACATATCCAGTATTTTATAATACTTATAAAGCCAGTATTTTACCAACAGATAATATAGATACCAGGGTTGCAAAAGTTTTAAAATATTCTGTTGAAAATCCTATGCGATTCATGAAACCAGATGCAGCTTTTAGTCCTAATCCAAGCTCAACAAATCCTATTTATACCAATGGAGCTGACTGGTTATATGATAGTCAACACTCTAACTTACTAGCAGAAAGATGGGGCTGGGGAACCAAGAAATCGGTTTTTGACCCTTGTCCTAAAGGCTGGAGGATTCCTGATCCTGTTTCTGGAGCAGCAAGTAGTAGTGTTACAAATACAAAAACAACTCCTTGGAGCTTTAAAAATAATAATGAAGCCTCAAATACTGCTATAGCAAATACAGAGGCTGGATATTTTGGTGTAACTGTGAATACAGGAGCCTATGGTACCACTAAAGGGTTTATGTTTAATAATTCTACCTATAATTTAGGGAATTATCCAAAGGGATATATTAGGGGGCAAAGAAATGTAACTTATCCAAATTTTAATATTAATCATGACCTTAGCTCATATAATAGTAAATCATTATCAGGTATTTGGTATTCTACATTGACTACCAATTTTTATGGAAGAGGTAGTTATTTAGGATTTGATAGATTCGGAAGAATGCAGGTTTCCAATACTGATATAGATCCGTACACAGCTATGAATTGCAGATGTGTAAAACAAGAAGATGTAGATGGTGGTAAAGAGCGAGGTCCGCTGCCTACAATACCCGTTATGCCAAATAATAATAAGCAAGCTACAAATACATTGATGCAATCTGAAGTATTTGCAAAGGTAAATAGTGATAAAGTGGTTGTATATCCTAATCCTGTAAGTAATTTATTATATCTTGATGCAAAAGATGCAGAGGATTATTATTATCAAATATATAATATGTCTGGACAATTGATAAAGCAAAGCAAATTTGATAATAAGCGAACCGATTTGTCATCGTTACCATCAGGCGTTTATTTTATAAGAATAAATGATTCTGAACAGATGGTAAAGATTATTAAAAATTAAATCTAATAAAATAGTCGAACTTAATTGTTCGGCTATTTTTATGTATTAAATTATTGTCTCAAAATTTTTTATAAATTGCTAAACTTTAAGTCTTATATGAAAAGGAAAATTTTGTTTGTTTACTATCAAAACATCAAAGCTGGTGGCGTTGCAAAAGTTTTGGTAAATCTTGCCAATGAACTTGTAACTGAAGGCTACGAGGTTGACATTCTTTTTCTAATGGGTGAGCACGAAGATTTTTATCCTCTCGATAATCGGATAAAAAAACATTATGTCGATTCTTTCTCATTTTGGACTTTTAAACTATGTAAATTCAATAAAAAATATTTTCGTTTCATTCCAAAGCTAGATAATATCAATTCATATATTTATCAATTAGGAGTGACAATATTGATGAATGCTTGGCTGAAAAAAAATCAAATGAAATATGACTTAATCATATCTTGTTGGTACAAATTGTCTTGCGCATTAGCTCTTAATAAAAGTGTGGGTCATAAAGCCATTGCCTGGGAGCATATGAGCCATAAGGTTGGTGGAGTGTTTTGGAATAAATTAAAGCCATCTTATAAAAACTTCCGAGAGGTAATTTGCTTAAATCAAGATGATTATATCTATTATAAAGCCATTAATCCACAGACTGTTGTTATTGGAAATATGATGGACAGGCATATTGAAGATCAAGACTTTATTCCTAATGATAAGAAAGAAAACCTCATTACAATGATTGCAAGACTAGATCAGGAGAAAAATGTGTTGGAATTTCTGGAAATCATAAAGGAAGCTGAATTGTCTGTAGACTGGCAGGTTAAAATCATTGGGGACGGACCGGAAATGCCTATTCTAAATAAATATATAGACGATAATTCTTTATCAAATGTTTCCCTTTTAGGACAATTAGATTCTGATAATGTGCGTCATGTTATTTCGAAATCCAAGATAAACTGCCTCACATCCCTAAGAGAGGCTTTCGGTGTTGTTCTGGTAGAAGCTATGTTTACTTCCAATGCTCTGATAGCATATGACTGTCCTAGTGGGCCTTCTGAAATAGTGAATAAAGAAAATGGATTTCTAATTCCACTAAGAAATAAGGAAGAGTTTAAAGATAAACTGAACTATCTTGTTCAAAATCCTGAAATATTAACTGATTTGATGAGTTCTAGTTATTCAGATTCACAAAAATGGAAAAAAAATATAATTATTGATAAATGGAAACTTCTTTTAAAATAGTAATTATTTACAATTAAATCAGTTGTGTATTTTAGAAAATGAAAATGAAAAATATTTTTTTTAAAATAATTCAAAATAAACTTTATAAAGATGATGACTTGAAATAAAAAGAAGTCTTTAATTATTATAGAGAATAAGATTAACAATCATTTTTAATACTTTTGTAAAAATTTTCTAAAAACTAATGATAATACTACATCCAGCTTTCACCATTCTTTTTGTGATACTGATATTGTTTAGTTTTCAGGAAGTATATGATAAAGAAGGAAAAAAATCTTCATTTCCAATTTGGTTTGTAGCGATCATTATGATATTATTATCGGGGATGCGTGGAAATGTTGGGGCAGATTATCCTATTTACAGGTCATTCTATTCTTTATACTTTCCCACAATAGAATATTCGGAGTTGGTAAATAAAATGATGATGGGGAAAAGCGATTTGGAAATTGAGTGGATGTACGTGATGCTCAATAAGTTTGTTTTCTCTTTCGGAGGTCCATTTCAATCTTTTACATTTGTAAGTGCATGTATCACATTGGGACTAAAGCTTTGGACGTTTAGAAAAGATTCTCCGTATCCGGTTTTTTCAGCACTACTATTAACTATTCCCGGATATTTTATCGCAGATAGTGGGCACATGAGACAGGCACTTGGAATGTCGGTTTGTATTCTTTCTTATCAATTCATCAAGGAAAGAAAATTGATTTGGTATCTTCTCTGTCTTTATATTGCATATGGATTCCATAAGTCTGCTATTATCTTTTTGCCTGCCTATTGGCTGGTATTGATACCACTGAATGCCAACCGGATTTTCTATGCTATCATGACCTGTATTATTCTTTCTCCATTTCAGGTATATAATTTATTTTCAAGCTTTTTGGGCAGTCTTAATCTACAAGATGTTTCCAATGGTTACAATGGATATATTGGTTATGAAGACAAAGCTTCCAGCTTTATGGATGCAACAATGATTCTCAATTCTTTTTTGCTGATTGTTTATGATAAAACCGCCAGTAAGAGAGTGTGGTATTATGAATATCTGCGGAATATTTTGGTTTTTGGAGTCTGTCTCTATTTTATTTTCCGGGACAATCCTGTATTTTCAACTAGACTGGTTGGGGTGTATATAGGATTTTCTGCTTTGGTAATTCCTAACATTATTTATGGAATGGAAAAAACAAATAGTACAAGGTTTTGGCATTTCTTTTTTGTCAGTTTTATGATCTTTTATTATTTCGTTTTTGCAAGTTACCAAGGTCTTGCTGGTAGATTTACACCAGACACTTACACAAACTTCTTGTGGAGCAAATTTTAATAAATACTGATGAAAAAACAAATTTTACTTCTATTCATATTTTTGATTCTTGGATTGTTGATTTTTTTCAATATTCAACCGGTAACAAGTTTTGCCGGACGGTATATTTATCCGTTGGATGATGCTTATATTCATCTGTCTATGGCGAAGAATTTTGCAGAATTCAGCGTTTGGGGAATTACACAATACGAGTTTTCCTCCACGACTTCTTCTCCATTTTTCACATTTTTGTTGGCCATTCTGATTAAAGTTTTTGGCAATTGGGAATATATTCCTTTTGTCGCTAATTCAATTGCAGGGATTTTTTTGATTTGGATTTTGCACAATTATCTCAGGAGGTTTTCAAAAACAACTTATATTGTTTTTCTGTCAGCAATAGTTTTATTAATGCCTTTGCATCTGATGATTATGATCGGAATGGAGCATGTTTTCCATACATTGACAATGATTTTGGTATTACTGTTTTTTCAAAAATATCTTGAGAATGATACGCCAAGGAATTTTTCCAATCTTGCATTACTTTCAATTTTAGCAACGGGTTTCAGATATGAAAGTTTATTCTTTGTATTTTTCATATGTGTTTATCTTTTCTTTATCAAGAAAGAATATATGAAAAGCATTGCGCTGGGATTATTTGCCATTACGCCGGTTGTGATTTACGGGTGGATTTCTGTACAGCACGGTTCATTTTTCCTTCCAAACTCTTTGATCTTAAAAGGGAATACAAATGACGGGATCGTTGGGTTTTTAATTCGGGTTGCTGGAAATGCCTATCGTGGAATCTCAGTTTTGATATTAATCTTAATTTTGTTAATTCAGATTTTCATCAAATCAAAAAATCAAAAATCATTAACAGATAAGATTTCCAAAAATGCAGTTCCATTTGTAGTTTTCTGTGGTTTTTCGGTTCATCTTTTGTTTGCCAATTTTGGTTGGCTTATCCGTTACGAAGCCTATTTGGTTGTCATTGTTTTATTTGCAATTTCGCCTTTTGCGGATGATCTTTTTCAGAGAAAAATCAGAAATACAGTGTTGAAATTTGGAATGGTAATGTTATTATTACTCACGTTTTTTTTACGATTCGTTCCGATGCTGAAATTTCAAACGATGGCATCAAAAAACATTTTCGACCAACAAATCCAATTGGCAGATTTTCTTCATAAATATCATAGAAATTCCAAAGTCATAGCAAATGATATTGGTGCGATAACGTACTTCAACAACATTCATCTTCTTGATACTTATGGATTGGGAAGTATAGAGGTTGCGAAACTTAGAAAAGAAGATCACGGTAAGTTTACAGATAATAAAAAACTTCAAAGTTATATTTATAATACCGCCAAGCTACAGGATTTTGAAGTGGCTTTGGTTTTCGATGAATGGGTAAAAATGCCGGACTATTTTACCAAAGTAGGAACACTTACAATTCCGGATCTTTACATGGCGGGAGGGACTACGGTTTCTTTCTACGCAGTAAAAAAAGAAAATGCAGATAAGCTTAGAAATCAATTGGTTGAGTTTTCCAAAGAAACGCCAAAAGATGTGATCATTAATATTATAAAATAGAATCAATGAACTTCGAAGATTTTATTATTCCACCAAGAAAAATCCGAACCGAGAATTGGCAGATCGGAGACAAAATCATCAATGGTATCAAGGAAGACAGCATTGTCTTGTTGTTTTTATCAGATTACCGGGGCGCAAATGGCGATGCAGACAGTCAGGAATTTACCCAAATCCGTAGAGAGTTTTACAAACTGTCTCAACTTGATTTTGATATCCCGATTGTGGATCTGGGCGATTTGGTTTCTGGGAAAACACAGCAGGATTCTCATTATATTCTGCAGGAGGTTTTATCCGCTTGTCATTACAAACATGCCATTCCCGTAATTATTGGTGGAAGCAATGATTTTGCGTTGTCACTTTTTTCTGCGCTCAGTTTTCATCAGAAAGACATTAATTATACCCAAATCAGCAACGTGGTTTCTCTTAAACAAGACGAAGAAATCCACGAATCTAATTTTCTAAGTAAAATCTTAGGGTCGAAAAATTTCTCTATCAAAAACTACCATCATCTTGGTTATCAGAAACATCTGAACGAAATGGATTCTGTGAAACTCATCAAAGAAGTTCAGTTTGATATTGTCCGATTGGCAGAAATGATGAATTCCACAGAGAAAACCGAACCTTACTTCAGGAAAGCAGATTTGGTGACAATCAACTGTGACGCTGTAGAAAGTTTCAACGAAGCATTTTCCATCAATCCGCAAGTGAATGGCCTTAATAAAAGGGAAGTTTGCGCTTATATGAAAGAAATCGGGCTTGGCGAAAAACTGAAGTCTGTTGGGGTTTTCAATTATAATATCTATTCAGATTCTCAGCTCAATCATCAGCTTTTGGCACAGATGATTTGGTATTTGATAGAAGGAATTAATATCCAAAGATCACATCCGAAAGAGAAATCTTATGAGACGTTTTTTGTCTTAATTAATGATGAGCAATATGCTTTCAAACGTGATGTCTTCAGTAATCTTTGGTATTTTGGAGAGGATGAAAATATTGATAATTGTATTCCTTGTTCACGTTCAGATTTTGAAGAAGCTAAAAGAGGTTTTTTAAGTTCTAGATTTACAAGAAATTAAAATATGAGCTTTAATTCCGATATCAAAGTTTCTGTTATCGTTCCGGTTTATAATGTAGAATTATATCTGGAAAAATGCCTGTTATCATTAGTCAATCAAACTTTGGAAGAAATTGAAATTTTGGTTGTAAATGATGGGAGCAAAGATAATTCACAACAAATTATAGACGTTTTTCTACAAAAATATCCTGACAAAATATCAGGATTTATAAAAGAAAATGGAGGACTAAGCGATGCGAGAAATTTCGGGATAGATAAGGCAAAAGGACAATATCTTGGTTTTGTAGATAGTGATGATTATATTTCTAAAACAATGTTTGAAGAAATGTACAATCTTGCAGAAAAACATAATGCGGATATGGCAATCTGTAATCTTCAGAAAGTTGATGAAGAAGGAAATGTGACTCAAAAATTGACTCAGCTTCCTGGTTTTCCAGAAAGAATCGTTCTAGAAAATCATCTTTCGGTTTTTTCTGATATCTCTTATTTTGCGTGTAATAAGCTTTTTCGAAGAGATTTATTTCATGAGAAAAGATTCAAAAAAGGAATTCATTTTGAAGATATCGAATTGATTCCACAACTTTTGCTTGATTGTAATATTCTGGTTTTTACGCCAAATTACCATTATCAATATCTTGAAAGACAGGATTCTATCAGCAAAAGTCATACTTTGAAAGGTCTTGATATTTTGAATGCTGTGGCAACTGTGGAGAAGTCATTCCAAAAAAGCAGATTTTATGATCAGAAAAAAGCTTTGAAAAACTTCCTTATTCTTGAAGGGATTTATACATTTCTTGCCTATTTGGCTTTCGTAAAAAAAGAAGAAGATTTTTACAAAATGTCACAATTATTGGATGATTTTGTAAAAACTAATCGCCTAACAACTAAAGATATATTGCAATATAAGCGGTTTGGTAAGAATTATCTATTATCTTTGCCTTTGAGAAAAAAAATTTATTACATTCTAAGTCTATTTAGATTTAGGAAGATTGTCAGAATGTTGACAGTAAAATAATAATGTAAGTCAAAAACACTGGATGAATAATTTCGAAACTTTTATAGAAAGCACCGGAATCTCTTTTTTTTATTTTAAGCTCTTGCTAGGCTTTGTATTTTCTTTTGTCATCACGTACGTAGCAATACCTACAATTATAAAGATTTCCAGAAGAAAAAACTTGATGGATGAACCTGGAGCCAGAAGTTCACATCTCAGAAAGATTCCTAATTTAGGTGGTATAGCCATATTTTTTTCGTTAGGTGTTTGCGCACCTATTTTTGCTTACGAGCTATTTGATCGGTACAAATTCTTATTTGCATCTTTCATTATTTTGTTTTTTGTTGGAGTGATGGATGATATTATGGTTCTTAGGGCCTACAAAAAATTATTGGCTCAGATATTAGTTTCTGCCTTGTTGGTGATTGGTTCGGATGTTCGTATTAGAAGTATTTTTGGTTTGTTTGGAGTTTATGAGATCAACTATTATGTAAGCATTTTATTTAGCATCCTTACTTTCATTATTCTGATTAATGCCTTTAATCTGATTGACGGGATTGATGGTCTTGCTGGTAGTTATACTGTTATTACAAGTGCTTTGTTTGGGATTAGTTTTTTCAGATTGGGAAATCATAATGATCCACTGGTTATTCTCTGTGCTATTCTCATAGCAGCTTCTTTAGGTTTTTTAATCTATAATTTATCCAATAAAAGAAGTACGAAAATCTTTATGGGTGATACTGGTTCAATGATATTAGGATTTTTGCTAGCTTTTACAGGGATTTCTTTTATTGATATTTTCATTGAAAAAAAAGATGAGGTTTTCTACCATTTACAGTCCGCTCCTGTAATTGCTGTCGCCATTTTGATTTTGCCAATTATAGATACTCTTACCGTTATTATTACTAGAATTTATCATAAAAAATCAGTACTGTCACCAGACAAAAATCACATTCATCACAAGTTACTTAATCTCGGATTGACTCATAAACGGTCAACAGCTTATATAATAGCTTATTATTTATTAATTATTGCAGTGACTTATTTTTTCAGACATTTTGATATTAATCAATTATTAGTTATGATCTTGATATTGGGCTTTTTAGGTGCTTATTTGCCAATATTTTTAATGAGATTCAAAAAAGATTAAAATTGTTATATTTTTGCAAAAAAAAACATTGATGAAAAACCGTTATTTATTTAACATAATTTTACTGCTTATTTTAATTAGTGTGTCTTCTTGTGTGACGAAAAAAGATGTTCGTTACTTACAACCCAGTGAGAGTCTTACAATCAATGAGGAGGGCTTGGTACCTTACAATGTGCCAGAATACAGGATTACAAAAGGGGATATACTTACTCTTAATGTAGTGACTACGCCTAAGGGAGATGCTGCACAATTTTATTCATCTCTTAATACATTGGCAGGTGGTAGCTCAACCTCACAACAAACAGCAAATGGAGGACAGGCTGGTACCGGAGGAGTAGGAGGAAACGCTACATTTTATTTTAACGGATTGAAAGTGGATAACAATGGAGAAGTTAATATTTTTGGTATTGGATATATCAAAGCAGAAGGACGGACTGTTGAAGATATGACCAAAGAGATACAAACGCGTGTCAATGAGAATTTTCTACAAGGGAAATCAGAAGTTAGACTTAATTTGGATGGGATTAGGTATTACATATTGGGAGATATCGAAAGTACAGGAATGACGGGCGAAAAAACAGCTTATGTTACGCAGCTCAACATTATGCAGGCACTTGCAATGAATGGAGGTCTAAATCGCACAGTAGATCGAAAAAGTATAACTATTCACAGAAAATACCCCGAAGGTATTAAAACGGCAAAACTGGATCTGACAAGGGAAGATGCCATGAATTCGCCTTATTATTGGCTGCAAAACGGAGATATTATCTATCTGAATACGAATGGTAAAAGCATTAATGGATTTGGGAAAGAGCCTATCCAGTCTTTGACAACAGGAGTTTCATTGATTACAACGGTGATGTCTATTTACTTAATTATTACTAGATTATAATTATGATTCCTGATAAAAACGGAAAAAGTACGCAAGACACAGCTCAAGTCGCTGAAAAAATGGGTTCATTCAATTTGTTTGATCCTGCTCATTTTGTGCAGAGAATTATTCGTAATTGGTATTGGTTTGTTATTTTGGGGTTTTTAGGTTATTGTATATCATATGTTTACAGTAAGTATTATGCGCAAAGAATCTATCAATCTAACCTGTCGTTAAGTATATCTAATAGTACTGCCAGTTATTTCACGCCCAATCAATCTATTAATTTTATTTGGGGTCAAGGAGGTAACCAAGATGGTGTTTATCTTAAAAAAATACTATTATCCAGGAGTCATAATGAATATCTGGTAAAAAAATTAAAACTCAATACTAGTTATACAACTAAGGGGCTTATCAAAACAACCTATCTTGACCAAGAAGATAGCCCTTTTTTTGTTGACATTGATTACACTCATCTCCAGCAAGTCAATTACCCTATCAATATTATCCCGAGAGGTAATAATGATTATGAAGTTATTCTACCAGAAGAAGGGCAATCAAATAACCTTTACAATTACGACACAGAATCTTACGAAGCAATCAAATCATATCCCAGACCTAAAAATAAAATTTTGAAGGTAAATGAATGGTATGAAACACCTAATCTCAGATTTCGATTGATTAAAAATCCAACACCAGCTAATTTGGGTTTGGATAATGTTATTGTTAATTTTGTTCCTGTAAATGAGGCTGTTAATTCTCTTATAGGAAGTCTTTCTGTTAATTTTGATAAAGAGCTTACGTCTATTATGGTTATTAACAAAACAGGTTATAACCTTAATAGTACAGTTAATTTTCTTAATAAATCTGTGGAAGAACTGATCAAAAAAAGATTGTTGGATCAGAATACTGTAGATCAAAATACTGTAGAATATCTTAATGGTAATATTACAACAGTAAGAAAAAAATTAGATTCTAGCGCTATTGTGCTTAATAATTTGAAAATCAATAACCGTCTTTTCGATATGGCAAATATCGATTCTAAAACTTTGCAAAAACTTACAGATTTAGAGTCTCAGAAAGCAGAATTGACGATGAAAATTAATTCATTAAGTGAAATTAGGAATTCTGTTGGAACCAATAATATTGAAAAAATTATAAGTTTAAATTTAGCAGGAATAGAAGATGGAACCTTCAACGCATCTGTATCAGAATTAAAACAATTATACGCAAAACGAAGAGAATTGGCACAGATTTATACGCCAAACTCAGAGCCAATGCGTGAAATAAACCGATTGATAAACGAAGCTAAATATACCTCACAAGACGGACTCAAAAAATATTTTCAAGGTTATTATAATAAACTATCCGACTTGAATGCCGGTATAGCTAAGATTGAACAGGAATTGGTAACTCTGCCGGAAAAACAACGTTTGTTTCTGGATGCACAAAGAGGATATGATATCATAGAAAGTACTTATAATACGTTGCTTTCTGAACAGGCAAAATCTCAAATGAGAGTCGCAACCAATCAGAGTAATCTGAGTGTAATAGACAAGGCAAAAAACCTTGGGCAAGGTCCTATTGCTCCAGATGTGAATGCCACCAAAATTCAAATTATTGGAGGCTTACTGCTTATCCCTCTTCTATTTTTAATTTTGGGAGAGTTGTTAGACAACAAGATCAGAAATCTTAAAGAATTGCTGTCTGCTACAAAAATTCCACTATTGGGCGTTATTGGCCATAACAATTATGATAGTAACCTAACTGTTTTGGAAGAACCCAAATCATCTATATCAGAAGCGTTTAGAGCTATTAGAGCTAATCTGAGATTTCTTTTTGATGAAGAGCAGAAAAGTAAAGTTATTCTTGTTACATCCTCTATCAGTGGAGAAGGTAAGACATATGTTTCCATTAATATAGCCTCAGTTTTGGGATTGAGTGGGAAAAAAGCTGTACTGTTAGGTATGGATCTTAGAAAACCGAAAATTTTTGGGGATTTTAAAATCAATAATAAAAACGGAATATCTAATTATCTTACAGGCCAGGTACAATTAGAGGATATTATCAACCATACCAGCATTTCAGGGTTGGATGTAATTACGTCGGGCCCAATTCCTCCAAATCCATCAGAACTATTGATGAGTGATCATAATATGAGATTTATAGAAAGATTAAAGGAAATCTACGAGTATGTCATTATAGATTCACCACCTGTAGGCTTGGTTGCTGATTCATTTGAGCTGATCAAAAAAGCCGACACCACTATTTATGTAGTTCGTCACGAATATACAGAAAAGCATATGTTGAGAATGATCAGTGAAAAATACTTTAATAAAGAAATTTCAAATTTAGGTCTGGTTTATAATGATTTTGTTGTTAAGCAAGGTTATGGATACGGCTATGGGTACGGCTATGGTTATGGATACGGCTATGGATACGGCTACGGTTATTTTGACGAAGACAAAAATTATAAAGAACCTACGATCATTAAAATTAGAAACAAGCTGAAAATATTTTTTAATAGAAAATAGAAGCCTTAATAAAGGCTTTTGTTTTTTTTATAGAATATTTTGACAATATGTTCGTTTTTATAACAATAAATTATATTTTTTTGACCTTATTTAACTTAACATTAAGAAGTTCCTTAAACTAAAAATGTTTTATATTTGCACCAAATTTTTAAATAAAAGACGCCCCAGTATATTGAAAATGAAGAAACAACTAACTTATACCTTTATCGTGATATTTTGTTTTCTCAGTTTTGCCAATGCGCAAAGGCATGAGATTGGAGTGCAATTGGGTATGAGCAATCTTGTTGGTGATATTGGTAAAACAAATTATATCCTTCAGAAACCAATTGGTGGTGTTTCAGAAAACGGTTTGCCTTTCTATGGAGGTTTGCTCTATAGAATGAATTTTAATCCTTATCAAACTGTAAGACTTAACTTAGGATTTAGTAACATCCAGTTTGATGATCGTTATGCAAAAGAAAATTACAGGAGAATGAGACAGCTGCATGGGACAAACTCCATACTTTCAGCTGACTTGCTTTTCGAATATAATTTCTTGCCGGTAAATGACGAGCAGGTGAGTATGTTGAGCCCCTATATTTTTGGAGGTCTTTCTGGTTTATATATGAATGCTTCTAAACCAGAGCTTACAATAGCTTCTGCGACTAACGTTCAAGTCAATTACAAACAGGAGAAAACTTTTACAATGGGTGTGCCATTTGGTATTGGTCTTAAATATAAATTTAATTACAACTGGGCATTGTCGGGTGAGTTTATGTTCCGTCCTACCTTCTCAGATAAAGTTGATTATAGTTTGTTGGAGGAAAAAGATGTTACTGTGAAAAAAACCAGTCTTAATGATGAAAATACGGCTGCAATTGTGCAAGGATTTATCCAACAAAGAAATATAGGTAACCCAAATTCAAAAGATTGGGTTAATTCTGCTTCACTTATTCTGTCTTATTCTTTTGGAAGACCACCTTGTTATTGTAAATAATGGTTATGGACGACTTAAAGAAACTTATTGATAAGGACAAGTTGCCTCAGCATGTTGCTGTTATAATGGATGGCAATGGGAGATGGGCGAAATCCAGAGGAGAAGAAAGAACCTTTGGACACAGAAATGCTATTACCGCAGTTCGTAATGTCATTAATGCTTGTAACGAAATTCATGTCCCTTATCTTACACTTTACACCTTTTCCTCAGAAAATTGGAACAGACCAAAAGAAGAAGTAGATACGCTGATGAATCTTCTTTCAGAAACATTGTTGCTTGAAGCAGAAGAGATATTTTCCAAAGGATTGAGAATGCACGTTGTAGGTGATGTTTCTCAATTACCAGAATTGGTAAGAGATCAATTGCTGAATGTAATAGAACTTACAAAAGATAATAAAGGCGGAAATCTAATTCTTGCGCTTAATTATGGCTCTCAAAAAGAAATATTGAAAGCTGTAAAAGAAATCAGCCAGGAAGTAAAAGAAGGAAAGATAAATGCAGATGAGATTGATGAAAAATATTTTGAAGATCATCTTTATACCAAAGATTTTCCACAGGTAGATCTTATGATAAGAACCAGTGGAGAAGTAAGAATCAGTAATTTTTTACTTTGGCAGATTGCTTATGCTGAGTTACAGTTTTTAGACGTACTTTGGCCAGATTTTACAAAGGATACGTTTTTCCAATGCATTTTAGATTATCAAAATAAAGAAAGAAGATACGGAAAGACAAGCGAGCAGCTTCTTTCATAATATATTTAGAAAAGAGAACAACTTCAATAAGAATGAGATTAAGAATTATACCCATTATTTTGTTAACAGCTTCGGCGTATTTCCACGCACAAGTTGTTCCACAGGGTAACAATGCAGAAAATACAGAACTTGCACCAAACCAAAATCAAGATTATGTTCTGAAAGATATCGTTGTAGACGGTGTCAAAAGATACACGCCAGCTCAGATTTTGCGTTTTACAGGTCTTGTGAAAGGAGAGAAGTTAGAAATTCCCGGGCAACGAGTTAGCAATGCTATCAAGAAACTTTGGGAAACCCAATCTTTTTCTAAGGTTGAGGTCTATATTCAGGATGTTGAAGGACAGAATGTTGTCCTGCAATTTTCGTTACAAGACCTTAAGGAATTAGGAGAAGTTAAATTTACAGGTAAAGGAATTGGAAAATCCAAGAATGAAAAACTCATCAAGGAAAACAATTTGAAACCTGGTACAAAAATTAATAACAATCTAGTTTCCAATTTGCAAAACAAAATTCCTCAGGAATATATTGCAAAAGGATTTGCGGATGCTAAGATTTCTATTCAGGAAAAAGCAAATGCTGGTGATGCCAATTTGGTTGACTGGACGATAGAAGTAGCAAAAGGTAAAAAAGTTAAAATTGATAAAATTAATTTTGATGGCAATACCAGCATCTCCGACAGAAAACTAAGAAATAAAGGTTTTAAAGAAACGAAGCAGAAAAGATTCCTTCTTGGTATTATGAAATCGTCTAAGTTTGTACAAGACAAATATGATGAGGACAAGAAGAATTTGATCAGTTATTATAACTCATTAGGTTTCCGTGATGCGACTATTATTTCTGATTCTGTTACTAGAGATAAGAAAGGTTATAACATTAATGTAAAACTTAATGAAGGTAAAAAATATTACATCGGAGATATCAACTTCATTGGTAATACAACTTTTACAACTGAGTTTTTGCAGAGAGTTTTAGGCTACAAAACGGGAGATATCTATGATGCTGTCGGATTCAACAAAAAAGTTGGAGATGATGGTGGTAAAGAAGATGATTCTGACATCAAATCCATTTATATGAACAATGGATTCCTTTTCTCTAATGTAACTCCGATAGAAAAATCTGTAAAAGGAGATTCTATCAATCTGGAAATCAGAATTAGCGAAGGCGAAAAAGCAACTTGGAATCGTGTAACTTGGTCTGGTAACGTTACCACTCACGATCACGTAATTCTAAGAGCGCTTAGAACAAAACCGGGCGCTTTGTTTGCAAAAACAGATATCAAGAGAACATACTTCGAATTGGCTGGAATGCAGTTCTTCGATCCACAACAGATTGGAACAGATGTAAAACCAAATCCACAGGATAACACAGTTAATATGCACTGGACGCTTGTAGAAAAAGGTTCTTCTCAGGTACAGTTACAAGCTGGTTACGGGGGTGGGTCTTTCATTGGAACTCTTGGTTTGACATTTAACAATTTCTCATTGAGAAACTTCTTAAAATTAAAAGACTTCAAACCGGTTCCTCAAGGTGATGGACAAACATTATCACTTCAGGCACAGGCCGGACAATATTTTACCAATTATGGAATCTCGTTTACAGAACCTTGGGTTTTTGGAACCAGACCAACCGCACTTAGTGTTGGGTTGAATTATTCCAATGTGAATTATTCTCTATCAACAGGCGATCAGAAAATGAATATTTTCTCTGCAAGTGTAGGTTTGACAAGATTATTGAAATGGCCGGATGATTATTTCTCTCTTTACACGGGGATTCAGTATCAAAGTTATGATTTCAGCAATTATCCATTCTATTTTGGAGAAGCTTTGGAATATAATGGTAGTACAAAATCATTCAGTTTCAATCTTGGTTTGAGTAGAAGTTCTGCCGGATTGGATCCAGTGTTCCCAACTTATGGTTCTAATATAGAAGCAACTTTGAAGTTTACACCACCATATTCTTGGTTTAGCAACAAAGATTATTCTACAATGAGTACTTTGGACAAGTACAAATGGATGGAATTCTATAAAGTTAAGTTGAAAGCTGATTTCTATAACGAGGTTATCGGGAAATTGGTTCTTAGAACAACTGGAGAAATGGGATTCCTGAACGGATATAGTAAAGAATTAGGTCCACCACCATTTGAAAGATATTATGTAGGAGGTGTTGGATTGTTCAACGGTAGATATGATGGTAGAGAATTAGTGCCTTTGAGAGGTTATGAAAATGCTTCTTCTACAGGTTTCAGTTCATCATCCACTTATGATATTACGCCTTATGGAGGTGCAACAATTTATAACAGATTTGCAGCTGAACTTAGATATCCAATTTCTATGAACCAAACAGCGAAAATTTTCGTTCTTACTTTTGTGGAGGCTGGAAATGCTTGGAACAGTTACGGAACTTATAATCCATTTAAGTTGAAAAGATCAGCAGGTCTTGGTATCAGAGTATCGATGTCAGCATTCGGATTGATTGGATTTGACTTTGCTTATGGATTTGACAAAACTTTAGGAAGTTCAGAGCCTTCAGGATGGCAACAACATTTCTTGATGAATCAACCATTATAAAATAATTTTTTATTTTTATACGATGAAAAAAATAGCTTTAATTGTAACAATTCTTTTTAACGCAACACAAATCTATGCACAAAAGATTGGCGTTGTAGATACCAATTATGTTTTGAGTAAATTGCCTCAATATAAAGAAGCAGAAGCTAGACTTAACACACAGGTTGCTCAATGGCAATCTGATCTTCAAAGATTGCAGTCAGAATATGAAAGAAAAAGAGAAGCTTTTGAGAACGAAAAAGTACTTCTGTTAGGCGATCAATTAAAGTTAAGAGAAAAAGAAGTTCTGGATATGGAAACCAATATTCGTAATACAATTGGTGGAAGATTCGGAACAAACGGAGAGATAAACCAATTGAGATCCAATCTTACAAAACCTTATCAGGATCAGATTTGGAATGCGATCAAAACTGTCTCTACTAAGAATAATCTGGGCATAGTTCTTGATAAAAGCAACAATATTAGTGTCATTTTTCTAGATAAAAAATATGACTACACAGAGGCTGTTTTAAATCTTTTAGGAAAAAGCCTTCCAAAAGGAGAAGAAACTAAAAGTAACACAAGACCAGGTGTTGGAACTAAAGGAAGCTCAGATACTAAAATAAAAGGTGGTGCATTGCAAAGAAAAGCAAAATCTGCAGAGGCAACCGAACTTAAAAGAGAATAAGAATTAATATAAATTATAAACATAACTTTTTAAAATGAACAAATTAAATGTATTATTAGTAGCCGTTGTAATGGTTTTTGCAACTGGATTTGCACAAGCTCAAAAAATAGCTTCTGTTGATATCAATTCGATCTTTACATCAATGCCGGAAATGAAGGCTCTTGATGCTCAATTACAATCTTTGCAAACTTCAAAACAAGGAGAATTAGAGAAACAAGGTAAGTCACTTCAGGATTTGATGAAAAAATATCAGGACGAAGCACCTAAACAAACTCAAGCTATCAACGAACAAAGAAGTCAGGAAGTTCAAAAAATTCAGGACAACCTTCAGCAACTTTATGCTGCTGCTCAAAAAGATATTGCTGAGAAAAGAGATGCAGGATTAAATCCAATTGAGAAAAAAATCAATGATGCTATCGCTAAAGTTTCAAAAGCAGCAGGTTATGAATTCGTATTTGATGCTTCTAGCCCGGCTTTAGTTTACAAAGCAGGTACAGATGCAACAGCTGCAGTTAAAAAAGAATTAGGTCTTTAATTCAATTCAAAAAAATAATAAAAACCGTCTCGTTCTATAGCGAGACGGTTTTTTAGGAATAGTGATTTATGGAAAAAGAATTTTCATCTACTGTAAAGATCCGTTTCGCAGATTGCGATCCAATCGGGCATCTCAATAATGTGAAATATCTTGAGTATATGCTCAATGCGAGAGAGGACCACGTGGAACAAAACTACGGATTCACGTACGAACAGTATACAAGAGAAACTGGTTGCACTTGGGTTACAATTCAAAATGAGATCGCATATTTAAAAGAAGTAAGGTACAATTCAACCGTTGAAATTACGAGTAAGACCATTTCTGTAGATGATTTGACTGCTGTTGTAGAATTATTAATGAAAGATGAGAATGGTAAGATAAATGCCGTATTTTGGTTGACAGTAATCTACTTTAATATGAAAACCAGAAGAGCTGAGAAAATGCCGGACGCAACTTTAGAAAAATTCGCCCATTTCTTAGTGGAAATTGACCATAAAACATTTAAAGAAAGAGTTGTCTTTTTCAGGAATCAAAATAGAATAAAATAGTTATGAAAAGAATATTAGTTGTTGGTGGAAACGGCCAGTTAGGACATTGTCTTCAAAAATTAGCACCAAAATATCACGATCAATTTGATTTCAATTTTACAGGGTCGGATGCACTTAATATTACAGATAAAGCTCAGATTGAGAAAGAATTTGAAGAATATAAACCTGATTTTGTTATCAATGCTTCAGCTTATACAGCTGTAGATTTAGCGGAGAAAGAAGAAGATAAAGCTTTTGCTGTCAATGCAATTGGTGTTGGTAATCTTGCCGAAGTTTCAAAAGAACACAACGCTGTTTTGATTCACGTTTCTACCGACTATGTTTTTGACGGTGAAACCAATCTTAGTTATTCAGAAGATGATTTTACAGACCCAATTGGTGTTTATGGTGCTTCAAAGCGAAAAGGCGAAGAATTGGCTTTAGAAAATAATCCCGAGACTGTAATTCTTAGAACGTCTTGGTTATATTCAGAATTCAATAAGAATTTTGTGAAGACAATGCTTCATTTATTCAATATTAAAGATGAATTGGGAATTGTAGGCGACCAACACGGACAACCAACCAATGCAAACGACTTGGCAGAAGCGATTATGGAAATCATCGAAACTGAAAATAAAAAGTTCGGAATTTATCATTTCTCAAACTATCCGGAAACTACTTGGTTTGATTTTGCTAATAAAATAAAAGAATTCTCAGGTTCTGACGTTATATTAAAGTCAATCACAACTGAGGAATTCCCAACACCGGCAAAACGCCCAAAAAGAAGTACAATGTCTTTGGACAAAATCGAAAAAGATTACAACATCGAACCAAAACATTGGGAAAACAGCCTTCAGGATTGTGTAGAAATCCTAAAATTAACGAATGCGTAAACTCCTATTTTTAATCAGTGTTTTTTGTTTTCAGTTCTTTTATCTTCAGATCGTTACCCTGAATAAGGTCGAGAAAACGAATGAAAACAAGGACAAGTTTTTTTATAAAATCAATGAACCTTCAAAATCAGAATTTCTCGGAGAGATTTTGGTGAATGCTTACTCAAATAATGATGTAGAGATTTTCGGCGATGTTTATAAAAAAGCAAAACAAGTTGGAGCCAATTCATTCAGTTTGAAACCAATTGAAAATATCGACGGGACAATTCAGAATTTTAATCCATCTTACTATATTCTGAATTTATATTATACCAATATTGATGATATTCCAACTGAGGAAAATGTTGCTTACTTAGTTTCCTCCTCAGAAAAAAAGCAGAAAATCAATATCAATAACAAAACTACAGAGTTAGAACCAAGAAGTTTCATCAAACTTAATCTGAATGAGAATGAAATTATGTCAGTCTCAACCAGAAAATTATTAGGTTCAACGGTAAAATTGTCAGCAAAATCCGGACAGCCGTCTTTGTACCTTTCTTTGACAGATTTCAAAATTCGTAGTAATGATAGTATCTATGGAGGAGTCAACCTGAAATCCGGCGATATTACAGGTTTGGAAAAATCGTTTGGTATGTTTTTGACTACAATCTACACAGAACAGAAAAAGGATTAATGTTAATAAGTTGTGACACGCAAAGTGCTTATTTTCAGAATTTAATTTATTAACTTTATACAAGCAGATTTCAGGACCGGGTATTTGTAATTCTCAACACTCAATCTCTAGTCTAAATCTTTACACTATTGGAAGAATTTTTTGAAAACGAACTTGCTAAAAAGTTCGAAGAAATGATAGAGAATAATGATGAATTCTATTTCGATACCGAAGAGTATATAGAAATCATCATCTATTATCTGGAGCTGGGAGATTATAGCTATGCAGAAATGGCCGTAAATCACGCTCTGAAAATACATCCGAATTCCCTAGAAATTAAAACCAAGCAATTGGAAGTTTTCCTGGAACTGGAACGTTATACAAAAGCTAAAGAACTGATTGATGAATTGCATCAGTCCTCTTTGGAAGACACAGACTTTTTGGTTTGTTGTGCAAAATATTACTCCAATCTCGGAAACCCGAAAAAATCAATCGAATATTGCCAGAAAGCTTTGGAATTGGAAGAGGAAGAAAATTTCCTTCACAATTTCATCGCCGACGAATATGTCAATCTAGACGACCCATTCAATGCGCTGAAACATTACACATCAGCTTTGGAGCACGACCCTTACGACGATTATTCTTTGGAAAACGTGATGGTTTGTTATAGTAAATTGAACCGTTCGCAAGAAGCTTTGGATTTCCTGAATCAATATCTTGACAAGTTTTCTTTTTCGGAAACCGCTTGGTATGAGTACGGACAATTCCATTTCAACAAAAAGAATTACGAAGAAGCCATCAACGGTTTCGATTATCTTTTAGCGATTAATTCGCAGGCTGTTGGTGTTTATGCCAACAAAGCCGCTTGTTATGAAGCGATGGGAGAGTGGGACAAAGCGATTGCTGTTTACGAGGAAATGCTCGATTTGGAATACACCAAAGCTTTCACGTTCTACAAAATTGGATTGTGTTACAAAGAAGCCAAGAAATTGGTTCCTGCGCTTACATCTTTCCAAAAATCGTTGAGAGAAGACCCACAATTTTATTTGGCGATGATGGAGCAATCCTACATTTATGAAGAGTTGGGAAATCCAAAAGAAGCACTTTATTTTGCTCAGGAAGCAGCAGCTCTTAGCGAAGGAAACGTCGAGTATCAAAAGCGTTTGGCATTTCTTTACATCACTTGCGGTGATTACGAAGAAAGCTTAACCTGCCTTAAAAAGCTGATAGAATCTGAACCAACGAGGTTTTACAACTGGTACGCTTACTCAGAAGTTTTGATGTTGATTGGTGAATATGAAGAGGCCGTAACTATTTTAGAAAAAGCCCTGAAAGCCCATCCGCGTGCCGAATTATATTATCAGCTCAGCAATTGTTATTTGCACTTGAAAAGCGAATCAGAAGGAATTGCAATGCTTGAAAAAGCGCTAGAACTGGATTCCACACTTAGCAAAGATATGCAACAGAAATATCCGTTCATTAAAGAACAGGTCAAAAAAATAAAGGCCAAAAAGAAATAAAATTAAAGCTCAGATTCGTCTGGGCTTTTTCGTTTTTAGGAGCCGGGAACCTGCTTTCCGTTGCAATTCCTCGCGCCTTGCTTTCCCATCGCTTGCTGTGGGATTTCCACTGCAATCAGGGCTATGGTTTTTGTCATTTAATCAAACATTCAATGTTGAAACACGATATTATCATTCCGTAAGAATCGAAATAGTGGAAGATAATAAGCTTTTTCTTTGATGAGTTTACGTCTTTGCGAAACTTAAAATATTTTCAATATTGTTAAAAAAAATCTTAGCGGGCTTTGCGTTCAAAATCCATCAAACAAGCATCAAACCACCTTCGGTTTACTCCTCAAAAATATCAAACCAGCCAAAATTACCAAAGCGCCAACAGACTGCTGCGTCGTCAATTTCTCGCCATCCAAAATTCCCCAGATAATCGCAACAATTGGCATCAACAAAGTCACGGTTGAAGCAAAAAGCGGTGTCGAAATACTCAGTAATTTATAATTCATCATCATCGCCAGTCCCGTCCCGAAAATCGATAATATCGCCACAAAGCCCAGTCCTTCCAAAGTATCTTGATTCAATGTCAAATCTTTAAAAAATCCGGCAAAAATCAATGCAATCAATGATGGTAAAAACAAGACAAACGAAAAGACATAGGCCGACATCAGAATGGCCGGAACTTCGTGTAGTTTTGACTTGATAGTGGTGGTACAAATCGCATAGAGTAGTACCGCAAGAATCAATAATAGAATAGGATAGATTTTGATTTCACCACTTTCGCCACTTCCCAAAGCCAAAATACAAGCACCAACAAAACTTATCAGAACACCCAGCAATTGCCTTTTGGTCGTCGAGAATTTCCAAACCAACGAACCTACAATAATCACAAATATCGGCATCATAGAATTGATGATTCCGGCAATGCTACTGCTGATTTCAGTTTCCGCCATTGGGAAGAGAAACATCGGAATGAAGCTTCCTGTAAATGCCGCAACGATGAGCCATTTCAAATGTCGCTTTGGAAAAAGTTTTCTTTTCGCAATAGCATAAGGCATCAGAACGATTCCGGAAATCAAAACCCGCAAAGCACCGACTTCATACGGATTGAAGTGGTCAAGTGATTTTTTTATGAGTATAAAAGAGGAACCCCAAATTAATGATAAGGCGATTAGGAGAACCCATTTTTGTTTTTCTGCTGTCAAGAGATTTGTTGTTTTAAGATTTTTAGATAATCGATTTTAGGAATCATTTTCGCGCCCAGACTTTCCAGATGTTCAGAATGGATTTGGCAGTCGATAAGTTCCCATTGATTTTGATATTTGGTTGTAAAATGGATGAAGCCGGCTTTTGAAGCGTTGGAAACTTTTGCAAACATACTTTCGCCACAAAATACATTCCCGACTTGGATGCCATAGAAACCACCGACCAATTCGCCATTTTGCCAAACCTCAAAACTTTTCGCTTTCCCAAATTGATGAAGTTTCACAAATGATTCTATTAGTTCTTCGTTAATCCAAGTTCCGTCTTGATCTTTGCGTTCCGCCATTTTGCAATTCCTCATCACGTCTTCAAAACATTCATTTTCTGTGAATTCAAAAATATCGTCTCTCAAGATTTTCTTCATCGATTTTGAGATTTTGATTTCATTTGGAATCAAAACAAATCTCGGATCGGGACACCACCAAAGGATTTCTTCGCCTTCGTTGTACCAAGGAAAAAGTCCCAATTGATAGGCAAACCAAAGTCTTTCTGGTCTCAAATTACCACCAATTGCCATTAAGCCATCTTGCGGGTCATAAAGTTCCGGGTCGGGAAAAGAAATATCTTCTGGGTCTAAGCGGAACATTTAATTAGCGTATTTTAATTTCATTAATAGATTTAACGAAACCTTGTCTTACATCTTCATAATGCTCGTGTTTCCCATTTTTCACAACCCATTTTCCGGCAACGATAGTTCCAAGCAAATGTGAAGAATCAGAAGAATAAATAATCGTGTTACAAAGATTTTTTAGAGAAGAAGTCGCAATCAAAGGCACTTTTGCATCAATCACAACCGCATCAAAACTTTGTCCGACTTTGAAAAAATTCTCATTCTCAAAAGCCATCGACTTCCGTCCTGATTTCCAAGCCGTCTTCAAAGCATTGAATCCGCTGTCTCCACGATTTGGCTGGAAAAATGTATCGCGTCTGTGAGTGTAGATTCGCTGTCCGTAGTCCAAAATTCGTAAATCTTCCAAAGGATTCACGCAAATCTGACTATCCGTTCCAATCGACCAATTCCCACCAAAATTCTGATAATCCTTAAACCTAAATTTTCCATCGCCCAAATTCCCTTCCGTTGAAGGACAAAGAACTATGTTGGCACCAGATTTTGCAATGCCTTCAACCTCATTATCTTCCAAATGTGTGCAGTGAATCAAATTGAAATTCTCATTGACCTCACAATTTTCCAGTAGCCATTCTGCAGGTCTTTTCCCGTAGAAATCCACAGAATCTTTGATTTCCTTCAATTGTTCCGCAATGTGAATATGAAACGGATAATCTTTCGCAAGCAACGATGACTCAATCAAATCTTCTTTCTGAACCGCTCTCAAAGAATGAGAACCTACCGCCAGATTAGCTTTGTCATAAAACTTTATGGATTGTTTCGAAGCTTCCAACAATTGATAATAGTCTTCAATATTTTTTGAAATAAAACGTCTTTGCAAATCGTAAGGCTCAGTTCCAAAGTTCCCTTTCTGATAAAACATCGGAATCAAAGTGATTCTAATTCCGACTCTTTTCGCAGCAGCCACCAATCTTTCGCCCATTTCTGAGAGATTTTGATAGAATTTTCCATCTTTGTCGTGATGCACATAATGAAATTCTGCCACCGATGTGTAACCATTTCGCAACATTTCTGCGTACAACATCGCAGCCACATCTTCCATTTGCTCAGGCGAAAGCGACAATGCAATTCGGTACATCGCATCGCGCCAGCTCCAGAAATCATCCGGAACTTCCGAGCCTTCAAAATATTCCGCCAAACCGCACATCGCGTACTGAAAAGCGTGCGAATGCGCATTCTGAAATCCGGGCAAAACATAACCGTCAACATATTCGCCTTCGGGTGTTTCCACGGTTTTCAATTCTGAGATATTTCCAGATTCGTCCAGCTTTACAAAAGCATTTTCCATCCATCCGTTTTCGGTCAGTAATCCTTTGAATGTGTACATCAAGTCTTCGTTATTTTAATATATAATTTAATTTGGGCAGCTTTTCCGCCTTCCACTCCCAATCTTTTTTGCCGACGGTTTCAATCTAAATAGAAATATTGTTTAAGCAAAAAAGGATTTCCGCTCAAGTCGGGCTGCGGATTCAGCATAATTTTAGATTTGCCATAAAAGCATCTAGTTTGTCATTCCGTAGGAATCTATACTAAGTTGTTGAGATTCCTACGGAATGACAAACTGTATGGTAATTTTATTAAAGTTAAATAAATTTCATTTGTTCTATAAGATTTACCAAAGTCTCTTTCAAAACTACCTGAATTCTCTCCGCATTATTTTCATCATAAGTCATTTCCGAAGAGTCCATATAATTGGTCTTACACATTTCCAATTGCAAAGCGTGTATATTCTCACTCGGTTTTCCAAAACTTCTTGTGATGTAACCACCTTTGAAAGGATAATTGTGAGAGAACCCGTAACCTTTATTTTGCAAAGAATCAATTGTCGTTTTAATTAAATCTGAACTTGCAGATGTTTCATCATTATCGCCAAGAATCAAATCCGGAAAACCCTCAGAACGAATTCCAGGAACAGATTTCCTAATCGAATGTGCATCAAACAACAAAACTTTTCCGAATTCAGCTTTTGTATTTTTTAAAAGTTCATCTAATTTATCGTGGTAAGGTTTGTGATACAATTCCACTCGTCTTGAAACTTCTTTAGACTCGGGAACGTAATCATCTTTATAAATGTGATTTCCATTAAAATCCGTTACCGTTACAACATCCGTAATCACTCGTCCGTCATTATAAAGCGGTTGATTTTCCGGATTTCTATTCAGGTCGACCACCCATCTGCTGTAATTGGCAGTAATGATTGTAATTCCTAAGTCAGTTGCAAAACCATAAAGCTTATCGATAAACCAATCTGTATCGTCCAATTTATCAGACAATTCTGGATTCATCTTGGATTTTATATCTTCCGGAATAAAAGTGCCAGCGTGAGGAACGCTAAAGATAATGGGAACTTTCGGAGCAGTAGGTTCAGTGATTTTAAAAATTTCCATAGGTTTTTTTGAAGTTGAAATATAAAAAGAATCCCTGCATCTTTTATCAAAAATGCAGGGATTTATTATAGATTGATTCTAAAATATTAGAATGGCAAATCGTCATCTTCATCCTCCGCGAAAACGTTCTTGTTTTCAGCAGCTGGTTGACCTTGGTTTGGAGTCGCTTGAGTTGGTTCATTGAAATCAGAAGAACCACCTTTTTCCATTCTCCATCCTACGATAGAGTTGAAATACTTTACTTCACCTTGAGGACTGGTCCATTCTCTTCCTCTGATATTGATATGAACTTTTACGCTATCTCCAATTTTGTATGCGTTCAGTAAATCAACTTTATCTTGAGTGAATTCAATATTAATGGGTTGTGGATACTGTTCTTCAGTCAAAAGAACGAGTTCTTTTTTTTGAAATCCGCTTGCAAATGTTTGTAAATCAGAAATCTTCTTGATTGTTCCTGTTAATTCCATGTCTCGTAAATGTTTTAAGTCTGTAAAGGTAATAAAAGTATTGATGTTATTCAAAAAACAGAAGGTCAAAAAACTTTAAAAAAAATATTGATTTTAGTTTGGAGGTAATATGAAAAGTCTCTATATTTGCACTCACCAAAACGAAAGAAAAGAAGTTCTTAATAATAATGCGGATGTGATGTAATTGGTAGCCATGCCAGACTTAGGATCTGGTGCTTCACCGCGTGGGGGTTCGAGTCCCTTCATCCGCACAATACTAAAAATTTCTAAGCAATTAGAGATTTTTTTTATGCGAAAATAGCTCAGCTGGTAGAGCACGACCTTGCCAAGGTCGGGGTCGCGGGTTCGAGTCCCGTTTTTCGCTCCACCTCTGCCCTGGTGGTGGAACTGGTAGACACGCAGGACTTAAAATCCTGTATCTTCGGATGTACGGGTTCAAGTCCCGTCTGGGGTACTTAAAACTCTCTGTAACTACGCTTAACAGAGAGTTTTTTATTTTAAGGGGGAACAAAGGGGGGATAAGAAATTTTAATATTTAATTCGTTCTATTTTTAAAATTTTTTATAAAACATTTTCACTTATTTTTTCTCAATAATTTAGTGCATAATCCATATTTATAGTTTTAGATATTTTCTTAATCAACAAGATCTCCAATGCAAGTTTACCTCTATTATACTAGCTGCATAACGCCTGAGATTTGGATACCTGAATCATTAGTAAGTTCCTCATTACTATATGCGAAATTAAAATTTTCTTTGAATAATCAAGATAAATCTTGTATACACAGCAAAGGTTCAACCTTTCACAAAATGATATAAAAAAAATGGAGCCGGGGAAATGCCTTGCTCCATTTAACTGTATTAAAAATTTGTGTTCGATTGCTTACTTTACTGCTAGCAGATCTACCATTTCAAGTACAGGTTCTTTAGCAAGTAATTCAGAAGCATTGGCCATTAAAGCCTTTGCAATCTCACCATTCAAGTGAGCATCTCTTGCATCTGTAGTTTCGAACGTATCGAATATACCAAAAGTAGAAGGGCCAATTTGTAAAGCATACCATCTTACGGTTCCTGGCTCACCTTCCGCAAGCGGCAAGGCTGACTTTAGGAATTCCAATACTTCATTTTCTTTACCTGGTTTTGCTTCTACTCTTGCTAATACTGCAAACTTTTCCATAATTTAAAATTTTAATGTTATTAAGAGTGTTCTTCAACTCTTTCTAACAAAAATAAGTTTTCCTAATCAATCTAAAAATACAAAAGATGTTAAACAACGTTAATGTGGATCATCGCAAATCAGCATCAAATTGTGCTGCCTACCTACAATCTGTTCAGCAGAAAGTAGTTCAGACGATTCCTTGGGCAGCTTAAAATTACTCTAGAAAGTTAATTAAAATAACAGATGAAAACGACGTACAAAAAAAGAGACCTTTCAACAAGTCTCTTCAATTTTTTTAAAAAAATTTTACGGTAAAATCTATAATGCTAAATAACCTTCCGTTCAACAACAATTTCATTATTGGACTACCAGCGATCAACCGAAGTTTTTTATCGATCAGCTACTGATAAAACCCTTAATATTATTTTTTATAATAATCTCCGGCTAAACTTGCACCGCCGCCACAAAAGTAATTTAATGCCAATCTATCGTCAAATTTCGAAGTAAATACTTCAGCTGTTTTATCCTTAAATAAAATCGTCATCGTCCCTTTTAAATCTATATTGATGGTTTTTAAATCAACATCAATCTGATTGTTCACTAACTTTCCTTTGCCTTCAAAAGTACAGCCTTTCACAGCACCGGTAAATGAAATTTTCACTGAATAAATACTGTCATTTTCAGATTTCAATTCCAGAATTTGGTTGTATCCTTTCCCACTGACGTTGGTGTTATAGGTACCGTTCAATTGAGCGGGCGTATAAGCTTTTACTTCTTTAAAAATATAATTTTTGGCTAATTCTCCGCTTACTTCTTTCTTATCAGCATCCAATCTTACCAAAGTTTTGTTGGGTTTTACCAGATAATATTCTTTGGGCGAATTTGGGATGGATACTTCAATAATATCATCATTCTTTGTCCAAGTACCATACTCGTTTTCAGAAGTACCGTCGCTGTCTAAATACGATGTACTTTTAACCGCTTTGTTGTCTTTTTGAAAGGTAATATAAGTTTCGATTCCCATACAATCTGCACAAGGCAATGTTGCCGTGTAGATTCCTGAAGAAAAATCATTATTCTGCTGTGTCTCTGTTTTTGTCTGCTCTTTATTTGCAGTGTCAACGGTTGATTTACTGTCGCTGCAAGAAACAAAAATGGTGGTTAGTGCTGCTACGGTTAAAAATTTAAATGTGTTCATTATTTTTTTTTGATTAGTTTAAAATGTTTGATGACCTAATTAATAATTTTAAAAGACCCAATAAGGCTTTGCGGAATACTAAAATAGAAGAATTTGAAGTTATTATTTTTGAGATAAGAATAAATTTCCATCGAAAAACAGCTGTTATCGTGGCAGGTGATTTCCCATAGTGCAAAAAATAACAAACTTAATTTTTGGTCGCTTAACTACTCGCACAACTTTGTAAAGATCAATTTAAAAAGGCTACAGCAGGCTTACAAAAAAGAGACCATTCTAGAGGTCTCTTCATCTCTTTAAAACTTTTTACGATGAACCCATAATTTCTGAAAAGCTCCCGAAGCTTCCCTCCAACAGGCGTTTATCTCAACGTTTTTATTTATTTATTTCGTTTCGATGATTTTCTAATTCATTATTGGCTTTTCAAGCCCACCGAAACTCTGGTAATTGAACCAACAAAACCAAAGTTCCAGTATTTGAAAGTGAAGTACAGCAGGAGATTCAGCTGGTGAAACCTAAACTAACGGATGCCGGTATCGAAAACACGGTCGAATACAAATATATGACCTTCACCACAACGCCGACGGCGAACACTTTGAAAATAATGGTAAGCCTCGAAGATGAAAAAAGGCATTTGAAATCATTGATGCGAGGCTTCAAAAATCGGATAATGTTTAACCCAAAACAATTTCATGATTTTAAATTTTAATACATAGACCGGAACATTTGGGCTTCCGGTTTTTTTTTTGACATTTGTCAAAAGAATTTATTTGCAGCGGTCGCAAATTTGCACGTTCAATTTTACAAACAAACAGAAATGAAAACTATACACAAACTCCTTATGAGCGCAGTTTTTTCGCTGCCGCTCACGCTCTATGCGCAGCAGGCACCTACGTTGCAGGAACTCATCAGCAGTGCGCTGCAGAATAATGAAACGCTGAACCAGCAGGTTTTAGAAAATAAGTATACAAAACTCGACGACGAAAAACTGAATGATGTGTTTCTCCCAAAAGTGGAGGTTACCGGGAAAACCGGTTATATGTACACTTCGGCGCATATCAATTCACCGGAAATTAAAGTTCCGGCAGTTCCTCCGGTTTTTCCGGGAGCGGTGGTGCCTGAAGGACAACTGAGTAATACATTCAATATTTCCGGTCTTTCTGCCTCTGCAAAAGCCGAAGCCAGTATGGTGATTTATTCCGGCGGAAAGGTAAAATACCTGAAAGAAGCCAATCGCGAAAAAAATCTTTCGGAAGAAGTGATGATGCAGAAAACCAAGGACGACGTCATTACCGAAATTTCCAAAGCATACGACCAATTGTCGCTGGTCTATGAATCCAAAAAAGTTCTGGACCAGTCTAAAAAACGTTTGGAAATCAATAAAAAAACGGCCGACAAAGCCTTGGGTTACGGGTTGATTACGCCTTACGACCACAAAAAAATAGAACTTGCACAGGCCACTTTGGATTCCAAAATGGTGGAATATGAAGGGAAAAAGGATCTTCTGATCACTCAGATTTATCTGTTGACGGGAATTGAAAGAGAACGTATTGCCATGATTGAACACGACCTTCAGCCGATAAACTACGAAGTTCTGAACGAAACCGTAGAAAACAGGGCAGAGGTGAAAGCGCTTCAGCATGGTATTAACGCGACAGATTTTAAAATTAAAGCCGAAGAAAGATGGTGGGTTCCGAAAGTTCAGGCACAGACTTCGCTGTCGTATTTCGGACTTTACAACAACCACATTACAACCTCGGATGAAATTTTTCCCGGCACGGGAAAAAAACTCGATTTGCATCCCAGTGCCATAAAAGTATTTCCCATGTTTACCGCAGGGATTGGTTTTAAATGGGAGGTTTTCGACGGTAATGAAGGTAAACACGCCATTGAAAAAGCCAAAATAGACAAAGAAATTCTGGAGAGCAAACAGAAAGACGCAATTAAAAAATTGAACTTAAACCTCGCCAACAACCAGACCAATTACAACATCGCGAACGCACAAATAAAACTGAAAGAAAAGGCAAGACAGATCGCAGCAAAAGGTTTGGAACAGGTGGAAAAGGAATTCAGATACGGCACCAAAACTTCCGCTGCCCTTATCGACGCTGAAACAGATTTACAGAATGCCGAACTGGAATTGCAGACCGAGATTTTCAATCAGAGAGTTTCCGCTATTGAACTGATGAAATCTACCCAAAACCTTAATCTTGAAAATCTTTAATTAATTAAAAAAATTAAAAAACAAGCAAACGAAATGAAATCTACATCAAAAATACTTTCTGTTCTTACCCTGTTAACTTTGGTCAATTGCAGCGAAAAGCCCGCAGAACGTGCCATTGAAGGTAAAACCAGAAAAGACCTCATTACTTTTTCACCAAAAGTAACCGGTAGAATACTGGAAATTTATGTGGAAGAGGGGCAAACCGTAAAAGCCGGGGATACGCTGGCAAAACTCGATGTGCCTGAAGTTTCTGCAAAAATCGCACAGGCAAAGGGGGCGACTTCCGCAGCCAAGGCACAGGCTCAAATGGCAAGAAACGGTGCTACCGCCGACCAAATGCGACAGTTGAGAGCCAAACAAAAAGGGCTTCAGGAGCAGTACCAGTATGCGCAGAAAGCGTACAATAGGGCAAGAAATATGTACCGCGACAGCCTGCTTTCGCCACAAAATTATGATGAAGCCTTTGCGAAATACCAAGGCGCTAAAGCACAGTTGGACGCTGCAAATGCCGAACTCCACGACGTTCAGATCGGTACGCGATACGAAAAAATAGAAATGGCGGAAGGACAGGCCAATCAGGCGATGGGCGCGCTGCAGGAAGCGAATGTGGCTTATTCTGAAAGGTACGTGATCGCTACAAACGATATGGAAATCGAAACAGTTTCTTTGAACAAAGGAGAACTCGCGACTGCCGGTTTTGCGCTTTTTTCAGGCTATATTCCGGACACGACTTATTTCAGATTCACCGTTCCGGAAAGTAAAATTTCATCTTATCAAAAAGGGAAAACCGTAAAAATGGTCGTAAATTACAACCAAAAAGAAATTACCGGGCGCATTGTTTCCATCAAACAATTGGCAAAATACGCCGATATTACGACGGCTTTTCCGGATTATAATCCTGAAGATGCGGTTTATGAGATTAAAGTAATTCCAGATAATCGAGCCCAATTGGGTAATATTCTGGTGAACTCCAATGTGGTTTTAAAATAAGTGACGGAATTTTTATTCTATTAAAAATGAAACAGTTAACATATTTACTGATAAGAGAATTTCGGCTCTTTTTTACCAACAAAACCATGCTTTCGGTGTTTTTTATGGCACCGGCATTCTACGCATTGCTCATTGGGTTCACGTATAAAAAAGGGAAGGTTGAAAATATTCCGGTGATCCTCATCAACCACGATAAAACACCGCTTTCCGACCAGGTAACCCAAATGTTTGAGGACAATCACACCATTAAAGTCCTGAATTATATCGATGAGCCGGCTCCCCTGAAAGATGAGGTCATTAAAACCGAAGCGGCTGCTGTTGTCATCATTCCGGAACGGTTTGAGGCGCTGATGCTTCAGAAAAAGTATCCTGAAATTACGGTTTACGTCAACACGTCCAATGTACTCACCGCCAATTTTGCTACGAAAGCGATTCAGCAGATCTTGGGAACATTTTCGGCAGGTGCAGAGATCAAGGGGCTGCAGAGAAAAGGCATGAATGCCGAAATTGCGAAAACCCAGTACGAACCGTTTAAAGCCAATTACATCACGCTGTTTAACACCACGAGTAATTACCTGATTTTTATGTGGCCCGCGATGATGGCGGTGGTACTGCAGCAGGTAATTTTGATGGCAATGGCCGTGACTTTTGCTGAGGAATTCAAGCGCGATAGTTTTAAACGTGATTTTGCCGGTAAACACAAATATGCGATTTTGGTGATGGCGATAAAATGCCTTCCGGTATGGGTTTTTGCTAATTTCAATATCCTCTTTTTCTACCTGTGCAGCCTTTATTTTAAAATTCCGTCACCGGTGAATGTGCCCAACTTTTTTCTGCTAACCGCAATTTTCGTGGTGGCATCTACCAATTTGGGCGTGCTGTTCAGTATTCTGGTTCCTGACGCGCTGAAGGCGACACAATATCTGATGGTGATTGCTTCTCCGGCGTTCATCGTAAGTGGATTTACGTGGCCCACGTCGGCGATGCCTCAGTTGGTGCAGTATTTCAATTCCATTATTCCCCTGACGCCTTATCTCGAGGCATTAAAAATCATGGTTGTGGAGCGTGGTTCGGATTATTTAACCCAAAAATACTTCATCCATCTTTTGATCCTGGCGTTAGTGTATTTTGTATTAGGATGGATTGCGCTTAAAATTAAAATCAACTCACTCTACAAAAAATACCATATTTCAGAAGATGATGAAAGCGATGATTTTGATGAAATTACAGCATCAGAAAATAACCTCAAAGAAAACGGCTCAACACCGCAAGAAATATAAAGTTTTCATTTCTTTATAGTTTGTTTGTTCGTCCGGGAAGCAATTTCCGGACGTTTTTTTTGTTTTTGAGAGGATGTACGAAATAAATCTAATCTAAATTTATGGTAAAGAATTTCTTAACTAGTGGATGTTCTAGCACGCTTTCTCTAACCTCTAACCTGTAACCTCTAACTCCTATCAAACTTTGCTCCTTTCAGTTAAAATCACTTTTTGACAAATGTCAAAAGATAAAAAAACCTGCGGTCGTACCTTCGAGTCATCATTAATCTACAAAAAAATTAATTATGAACACAACCGAAAATCACAGAAAAGTCAATCATCAACCCGATGCAAGCCAAACGCGCCTGCAGAATGTTCCCACCGACACAATGCCTTTTCCCGATCAGATTGGGAATTACCAAAGAAATATAGGACTTCCGGACGGCAAATTTAAAGACAGCAAAGTTTATATTGTAGGTAGCGGAATCGCCGGACTTTCATCTGCCTATTATTTCATTCGGGATGGCCAAATTCCTGCCGGAAATATTACTTTTTTGGAAAAACTCCAAATTGAAGGCGGTTCTTTGGACGGCTCCGGAAACGCACAAACCGGATACATTATTCGCGGCGGACGTGAAATGGATTTTACCTACGAAAATTTCTGGGATATGTTTCAGGATATTCCCGCTTTGGAACTTCCCAAGCCTTATTCCGTGCTCGATGAATACCGGATTGTAAACGACAACGACCGCAACCATTCCAAAGCAAGGCTCATTCACAACAAAGGCGAAGTAAAGGATTTCAGCAAATTCGGGCTTAGCAAAAAAGACCAGTGGGCGGTGATGAAACTTCTGCTCGCGAAAAAGGAAGAACTGGATGATTTAACCATAGAAGACTGGTTTTCCGAAACATTTTTAGAAAGTAATTTTTGGTGGTTTTGGCGCACCATGTTTGCTTTCGAAAACTGGCAGAGTTTACTGGAACTCAAACTGTACTTTCACCGTTTCCTGCACGCTATTGACGGTTTGAATGACCTTTCCTCGCTGGTTTTTCCAAAATACAATCAGTATGACACCTTCGTAGTTCCTTTACGGAAACATTTACAGGAACTGGGCGTCAAAATTCAGTTTGATACCGTGGTAAAAGACCTGGATATCGAAATCGCAGGCGATAAAAAAACTGTCAGAAATATTATTACCGAACAGAACGGTTCTGAAGTGAACATTGCAGTACGCGAAAATGATTTTGTGATCGTCACAACCGGCTCTATGACGGAAGACACACGCTACGGCGATAATGTTACGGCACCCTTGGTAGATTTTACCAAAGAAAATTCCGGAAAATCAAAAGGATGGACAGTTTGGAACAATCTGGCAAAAAAATCTGAAGTTTTTGGCAAACCTGAAAAATTCAATTCCGATGTTTCCAAATCGGCATGGATGTCGGCAACGCTTACCTGTAAACCGTCTGCTTTTGTAGAAAAACTAAAAGAGTATTCGGTGAACGATCCCTATTCCCGCAAAACCGTTACAGGAGGTATTATTTCGATTACCGACAGCAACTGGGTGATGAGTTTTACCTGCAACAGACAGCCTCATTTCCCGAATCAGCCGGATGATGTTTTGGTCATCTGGGTGTATGCTTTGCTGATGGACGAAAAAGGAAATTACGTTCAGAAAACAATGCCGGAATGTACTGGAAACGAGATTTTGGCAGAGTTGGCCTATCATTTAGGAATTGAAAATGAACTGGATAATATCATAGAAAATACGATCGTGAAAACCTCTTACATGCCGTATATCACTTCCATGTTTTTACCGCGTGCAAAAGGTGACCGTCCACAGGTTGTTCCCGATGGCTGTGTGAATCTCGGACTGGTAGGACAGTTTGTGGAAACCAATAACGATGTAGTTTTTACAATGGAAAGTTCAGTAAGAACGGCAAGAATTGCGGTTTATGAACTTCTTGACAGTAACAAACAGGTCCCTGATATCAATCCGTTACAATACGACATCCGTCATTTGTTAAAAGCCGCCAATACTTTGAACGACGGCAAAGGTTTTCCGGGCAGCGGAATTCTGAATAAAGTTTTGAAGGATACCTATTTCGAGCATATTCTGCCGGAAATTTCGCACGACGAAGCCGATGGTTTTTTCGCGCAGCAGTGGGACAAACTAAAAAGTCTCTTTGAGCATAAGCAAGAAGGGGAGTAATTATTTAACCTGAAAAGCCTTATAGGTTTTGAATACCTCTAAGGTTTTCTAAAATTTAAAAAAAAATGACAACAATAAAAAAAATTACCGTAGCCGGAAGCGGCGTTTTGGGTTCGCAAATTGCTTTCCAATCCGCACTGCACGGCTATGACGTGACCATTTACGACATCAATGGGGAAGCCATTGAAAAATCCAAAAAACTGATTGACACTTTTCTGCCCCGATACAAATCGGACCTGCAGATTTCATCCGAAAAACTGGAAGAAGCCTATCAAAAACTGCAGTTTTCAATCAACCTTCACGACGCGGTTTCCGATGCGGATCTGCTGATTGAAGCCATTCCGGAAAGTATCGGCATTAAAAAGGAATTTTACAGAAATTTATCCAAAATCGCCCCCGAAAAAACCATTTTTGCCACCAATACTTCCACGCTTTTGCCAAGTTTATTGATGGATGAAACCGGAAGGCCGGAAAAATTTCTCGCTTTGCATTTCGCCAACGAAATCTGGAAACACAACACGGCGGAAATTATGGGCACTGAAAAGACCGATCCCGAAGTATTTGCAACACTCGTGGAATTCGCCAAATCAATCGGAATGATTGCGCTGCCACTGAAAAAAGAACAGCCTGGCTACATTCTCAATACGCTTTTGGTGCCGCTGTTGAGTTCAGGAATCACTTTATATGCGAAAGGCGTTGCGGACATTGAAACCATCGACAAAACCTGGATGCTCGGAACCGGTTCGCCAATAGGACCGTTCGGTATTTTGGATGTGGTTGGTTTGGGAACCGTATACCACATTTTTAAAACCGAAGCGGAACGCTCAGGAAATGAGGAAAAAATGAAATTTGTCAACGTGCTGAAAAATCAGTTTATCGATGCCGGAAAACTTGGCGTTTCCAGCGGCGAAGGTTTTTATAAATATCCCAACCCGACTTTTCAGGGTAAAGACTTTTTGAAATAGAAGTTTTCATTATAGAAAGAGCGTCCGGAAATTTCCGGGCGTTTTTTTTGATAAATGTCAAAGCCAAATTTCAAAAGAAGCCCGAACTTTGCGTTAACAAACAACTGGACAATGAAAAAGAACTTTTTACTGCTGCTGATTTTCCTTTCGGGGTTTTTCTTCTCGCAGGAATATAAGCCGGATATTTTGGGAAACGGTTTTGAGCAGAAAACATTGAATTTTCCAAACGATTACGAAGGAAAAGTTACCGCAACAGTCATCCGTAAAAAAGCGGAAAGTCCCACCCATAAAGCAGTGTTGTATATTCACGGGTTTAACGATTATTTTTTTCAGGCAGAAATGGCAGAAAAATTCAATGAAAAAGGGTTTGACTTTTATGCTTTGGATTTAAGAAAATATGGGCGTTCTTATTTGCCGCATCAAACTTTTAACAATGTCAGAAATCTGGACGAGTACAATGCCGAAATCGATGAGGCTTTAAAAATCATTGCTGCCGAAAATCATAACAAAATTCTGTTGGCAGGACACTCAACCGGCGGCTTGATTACGACACGGTATATGAAATATCATACTGAAAATCCGAACATTGCCGGACTTTGGGTGAACAGTCCGTTTTACGATTTCAATATGGGGTTTATGGCAAAAAAAATTGGGGTTCCCATCATCAGTGGTTTGGGAAAACATTATCCTGACACGAAAATTGGCGGTGGATTTTCCACGTTATACGGTGAAAGCCTACATAAAAATTTCAAGGGCGAATGGAATTATGATTTAAAACTGAAACCCAATGCCAACGGGAAAGTGAATTTTGGCTTTATCCGCGCTATTCACCGTGCACAGAGAGACATCCGCAATGTAGAACTCAAGGTTCCGGTATTGGTGATGCATTCTGAAAAATCGGGCTATCCCAAAGTCTGGAATGAGGAAGTAACGACCACCGATATCATCCTGAACGTGAATGATATTCATAAAAATGCTGAAAATTTTAAGGGGAATGTCACGATAGTTCCCGTAAAAGGCGGCATTCACGATTTGGTGCTTTCCAGAAAACCGGTGCGCATAAAAGTGTATGACGAACTTTTCAGGTTGTTACAAGAGATTGATTTTTAATAGTTTATTTTTAATGTTTAGTTTGTGAATAATGCCTCATTTGTGTGGCATTATTTTTATTTTTGTACAAATTGAATCCTGATGACTTTTCCCGAAATGCTTGCCACCTACATCACCATCGACGATGATATCCGCAGTTTTCTGAACACCCAGACCGAAAAAATTTCTGTGAAAAAGGGTACCGTTATCAGCGATCAAAACACTTTAAACCGCAAGGTGTATTTTGTAGAAAAAGGACTTCTGCGCTCGTTTTTTTTTGAAAAAGGAAAAGACATCACCACCAATTTTTATCCTGAAAACAGCATTCTGGCCAATAAAGACACCATTTTTGAGAAAATTCCGGCGCGGCATTCCATTGAAGCGATAGAAGACAGTGAAGTTGTCTTTTTCCTTTACTCGAAAATGGAAGAACTCTGCGAAACTTCGCTTACCATCGCCAATTTCAGTCGCCGTGTGTTGGGGCTACTGATGTCGAATATGGAAAGGCGCATCAATTCTTTGCAGTATATGACGGCAAGGGAAAAATATATTCAGCTTTTAGAAGATAATTCGGATATACTTTTGCGTGCTCCGCTTGGGATGATAGCTTCTTATCTTGGCATTTCTCAGGAAACTTTGAGTAGGATCAGAAGTGAGGTTTAGAAAAGATATCAAAGTACAGACAGAGATGCTGCTTGAGTGGCGGTGCGAAAAATAATTGTGCATTTTGTAAAGATTTTATTCTTGCGTCTGAAGAATGCGAAGTTCCTTAAAAAATGTATATTTACATTGCAGACAATGAAACAATTGCGGCTAAACAGCGGTTGTCTGAATTGCGCACTTTGTAGTTAAGTGCTTTTCGAAACAGGTTTGCAACCTTTATAGCCTTAAAACGGTTATGTTTATCTGGTGGTTTTTTAACTCAAAACATATCAATAATTTTAAGTGTAACAGAATAAATGTATAACTGGAATATATGAGTAGGGGATTTGTGAAAGAGGGTGATCAGGAGGAAATTCCGATGATTCCGCCCCGTGCCGATTTACCGCGCGGTACGGTAAACTTCGTTACAGAGGTCGGATACGGTCAGTTACTCGCCGAACGTGACCAAATGATTCACGAGCGCGACAATACCTCGATTTCGGACGAGAATGAAAATCGCATTGCCGTAAATTTAATCAACGCGAAATTGCAATTGTTACTCGATCGAATTTCGTCTGCGAAAATTGTTAACCTTGCCAAACAACCCAAAAATATAGTGAAGTTCGGTGCTGAAGTGTACTTTAAAGTTGACTCCGATCCCAAAATCCAGCATTATCAAATCGTGGGTGTGGATGAGGCAAATGTTGCAGAAGGGAAAATAGCGTTTACCTCTCCTATTGCGAAAACCTTTATGGACAGAAAGGTCGGCGATCGCGTGACATTGAAATTGGGAAAAGCGGAAAAGCAGTTTGAAATTGTGTCGATAAAATACTAATGGATTTGTGAATTTTTGAAAAAACGGATGAAAACCACGAGCAAAAAAAAGAGACCTTTCTGGAAGTCTCTTCCATTTTTTTAAAAATTTTTAGGGTAAAATATATAATGCTGAATAACCTTATGTTCAGCTACACTTTCGTTAATGGACTTCCATGCATCAACCGAAGTTTTTTACCGAGGCTATTTATAAAACCTTTATTATGCTATTTCTTATGATAATCTCCGGCTAAACTTGCACCGCCACCACAAAAGTAATTTAATGCGAATCTATCTTCAAATTTGGAAGTAAATACTTCAGCTGTATTTTCCTTAAATAAAATAGTTATCGTCCCTTTTAAATCTTTATTGATGGTTTTTAAATCAACATCAATCTGATTATTCACTAACTTTCCTTTTCCTTCAAACGTACACCCTTTCGCAGCACCCGTAAATGAAATTTTTACTGAGTAAATACTGTCGTTTTCAGATGTCAATGTCAGGATTTCGTTGTATCCTTTCTCACTGGTGTTGCTATGATACGTACCATTCAACTGGGCCGGCGTATATGCTTTTATTTGTTTAAAAATATAATTTTTGGCTAATTCTCCGCTTACTTCTTTCTTATCAGCATCGAGTCTTACCAAGGTTTTATTGGGTTTTACCAAATAATATTCTGTGGGCGAATTTGCGATGGATAGTTCAATAATATCATCATTCTTTGTCCAGGTACCATACTCGTTCTCAGAAGTACCATCGCTGTCTAAATACGAGGTGCTTTTAACCGCTTTGTTATCTTTTTGAAAGGTAATATAGTTTTCGATTCCCATACAATCTGCGCAAGGCAATGTTGCCGTGTAGATTCCTGTCGAAAAATCATTATTTTGCTTTGCCTCTGTTTTTGTCTGCTCTTTATTGCCATCATCTGCGGTCGATTTGCTGTCGCTGCAAGAAATAAAAAAGGTGGTCAGTGCTGCTAAGGATAAGAATTTAAATGTGTTCATTATTTTTTTTATTGATTAATTTAAAATGTTTGATGACGTAATTATTGATTCTAAAATTCCGATTTAGGCCTTGCGTAGTACTAAAATAGAATAATTTGAAGTAATTTATTTTTGAAATAAGATTAAAATTTCCATCGAAAAACCGCTGTTATCGTTGCAAGTGATTTCCGATATTGTAAAAAATAACCAACTGAACTTTTGGTAGCTTCACTACCCGCACTATAGTTACCCCCAAAGTTTGGACAGTAAATCGTAAAAGTTAAGTTTGATTTTGTTTGTTTTGAGGGTAGCAGTTTTGCCGGAAGCTTCCCCGGAAATGGTAAATTGAAATTGACCGCTGAACAGGAAAAAATCCACGAGTTGGAGAAAAAACTCAGGGATGCGGAGTTGGAACGTGACATCTTAAAAAAAGCAATCAGCATTTTTTCCAAGAGCGGTCGATGAAATATGAGTTTATAAGGACTTACGAGTATTTATTTCCGATTGAAAAAATGTGTAAGGTTCTGAAAGTGGCTTCCAGCGGTTATTTCAAATGGAAAAGCAGATCGACTAGCAAACGATTGCTTTTGAAAGAAAAAATAAAACAAGAGATAAATTCTATTTACTTTGCTTCAAAACAGCGATATGGCAGCCCACGGATTACTTTTGACCTCAACGCATCGGGTTACAAAATATCCCGGGTTACGGTTGCAAAATATATGAGAGAGCTCGGTTTGAAGAGCAAGTTGAGTAGGAAATTTAAAGCCACCACAAACTCAAAACACAATTATTTGATCGTGGAAAATGTGTTGGACAGGAACTTTTCAGCGACAGAACCGTCGAAAGTTTGGGTGTCGGACATCACCTATATTCAAACCAAAGAAGGGTTTTTGTACCTCACTACAGTAATTGATTTGTATGACCGCAAGATAATTGGCTGGAGTCTGAGTAATGGAATGAGTACTGAAGAAACGGGTCTTTCGGCTTGGAAAATGGCTGTTAAAAACAGAAAATTTGATCAGGGATTAATTTTCCACAGTGACAGGGGCGTACAATATGCGAGCAAGAGATTTACTAAAACGGTTGAATCTTATGGCGTCACCAGAAGTATGAGCAGAAGAGGGAATTGTTGGGATAATGCAGTGGCAGAGAGATTTTTCAAATCATTCAAAACGGAACTAATCTATGGCAACAAACTCATCACAAAAGAAAAAATGGAACTGGAAATATTTGAGTACATCGAAATCTGGTACAATAAAAAAAGAAGACACAGCACGCTGAATTACAATACAATTGAAGAATTTAATCATCAAAACAAAATTTATCAAAATGTAGCTTAACTGATACTGGACTTTTTGTTTGCATATCCATAACTATTTTTCAGAATTCCGTTGGATGAAAAATGATGGATTGGTAAGAGTTATCATTTCAATACTATAATACTCTTATCTATCTGCTTTCATAACCATCTTTAAACCTTAAAAACTTTTCTGCATCTTTTGGATTCTTTTTCATCCACCTGTTCATTAGTTCAGTATTATAGTAAAACTGATTATAGTCATCCACTCGATAAAGGGATTGACCGTTATTTTTAATTTCGTCCAGAAGATCCTGCCTGATTTCAGTTTTACTGCGAAGGCTCTCGGTGTACCACTGCTTTGCAAAAAAATATTTCCAATTGTTGTTAAAACCGAAAGTAGCAGAGCTCCAATTATTCCGTAAGTAGCAGTCTTGAAGAGTGGTGATTTTTTTTCCACCTGCTCCAGCTGCCCGACTGCTTTTTCTGAAAGGTGCGCCTCGATAGTCTTGGGGATTGCCAGTAGAAAGTCTTGTCTTTTTTGTTCTTCTACTTCCAGCATTCTAGATGATTTGTCAAGAGTGGCATTCAGATTAATCAAAGATTGCTCTATTTTCTGATCCATGTGTATAATATCTTCACGATAATTCATGAGCATAATATAATGTTCAATAGTGGCTTCATTAGTTTCAATTACCTTCTTGAGTAGTGCTACGCCATCAGGCTGCTTGTTTTCGTTATCCATTTTTATCTAAATTTTCGTTTTTTCTTTTTTAGCAAATCATCATCTTGTGCTGCAGTGAAAGTTGGCTTCAGTAATGCCTTTGCCATATTTTCAAGCTGATTGCTAACCGAGGATGAATTTTTCTGTTCGTTTAAATACGTATTTATATTAACATTTTCACTTGCACCAACTTGAATATTCTTTGAACCGAAATCCCCTGCTCTTTCTTGATTTTCCTGTAATTTTTGCTTGATGTCTGTAATCCTTAACATACTGGTGATTTCAGAGAGCTTATAACCCGGCTTATAATCGCGCTCGGTTTGATGATTGATATCTTCAAATCTTACGATTCGCATCCCAGAGATTCCCACTTTTTCATTTTGACAGAGTGTTATACGGTAACCTGACTTTTTCATAAAATCAATAAGCTCGGCAAAGTTTCTGGAAATTTTAAGAGAAGCCATCAACGCTTCAAGCATCTTTTTTTTCTTTTCCTTGCCAATCTCAATATCTGTCTTCAGATTCATTTCCTGACAGACTTCACGAACCGCCTTTCCGAAGTTCTCACCGATTTTGTGAGCTTTAATTGTAGTGACTCCATTAATGTCAACCCTATCTACTATGAAATGAATGTGCTTTTGTTTCGTTGACGAATGAATATCCAAAATCATCTGGTTGTTATCGGTAACTCCTATCTTTTTCAATGCTCTCAGCGCAAGTTCCGTGAGTTCGTCGTTGGAAAGTTTATCTCCAATCGATTTTTCAGGAGAAATGTATCCGGTCAGTGCCTAGTTCTTCACATTTTTGTTTCTGTCGGCAACGGTTTTCATTTCTTTAAATTGGTGTTCCGGATCTTCGGTTAACAGATTATTTTGATAGACTCTCTGTGCAGTTCCTTTATCATTGCCATTGTACTCGATGGCAATCTTTGAGATATTCCTGGTCGTTGCACTGTTATTCATTTTTAGATTTCATTAAGTAGGTTTCTCTCTGTTTTGTTTCTCATACAGATAATGATAGATCAGGTTGGTGACGGTTTCAATTTCCTGTATTATTTGCTTCTTGTTTTCAAATTCTGAGAACTCACGATGTCTCAATAAATTTTTAATTCTGATGAAATGATTTCCATATTGTAGCAGCACTTCATCGGTTTTAAATTCATTTATTTTAAGTTCTTTTTCCATGTACACCATCCTCGCATAGGTGGATAATTTGAGCTTTAGTTTTTGAGCAGATTTTTGGCTTTCATTATATTCAGAATCCGTCACCCGAAAAGAAATTATTTTGCTTAAATGGTTATTGTCTTTCTTTTTTAAACCCCCTTTTCTGCCGAGCTCCTGAAAATGTTTTTTTCTCTTTTCGCCATCAAGTTTCTTTTCATTTTCCTCGACGGCTTTTGTGATAAACTCCTGTAAGAAATCTTTTTTCATTGTGTTTATATTAGTGTGTTTCAAAACATTTCTGACGCTAGGAAGAAATCAAAAATCCCAATTTTGCAATCAGCGGTTACGCTTATTGTAAACTTTGGGTACTTTTTGCACTAACTGTCTACCGTATTTTTTACAATATCTTTTTATTACTATCTGTTACTATTTTACTCATGTTCATACCTACTGCTATTTTACTAAGGTTTCCGGATGACCTTATATTATTTTATTCAGGTAGAGTCTTATCTCTTTAAACGGTATGATACTTTTGAATCCACAGTTTTATTGATTAGCCATTCATTTAAATCTTTAAAATCTGAATATAAAACCCGACAGTCTTCTGCGTTTTTACTTTCATTTGTAATCATTTTTACTGCACGGTTTCCTGCTGCATCATTGTCAAAATAGAGCTCGATATTTTCATACTCACCAAGTGATTTTTTAATGTTGGAAATCATCGCTACCGAATTTAAAATGATGTAATCTGAAGGTTCTTTTTCTAAAGATTTTTCTACATTTTTAAAAGAAAGAAAATCGAAAAAACCCTCAAAAACTCTTAATGAATTTGAATCGTTTTTAATTGTCGAAATGTCTTTTTTGCCTAAACAAATTTTGGAGTATTTATTGCGAATTTCATAACCGCCAGAATCGTTCTTGAAACCAATTCCGAAATAGTTTTTATCGTTCATTCGATAATGATTTTCGTGTAAGAACTGTGTTTGATTTCCAACTTTTCTTTCTCTTAAATATTCCAAAAGTGCAGGGTGCTGAACGTTCTTAATTTCAATGATCTCATAATTTGCAGGAAGATTTTCTACTTTCCTATCTGAGATATTTTGCTGTTGAAAGGAAGAGAAATTCTGATTATCTGCCCAAGCTAAAACTTCATTGACTGAAGCGTTCAGATATTTCTTCATAAAGTCGGTATTGTTCCCACCGATGCCTTCTGAATGAAGATACCAAGCGTTGAGTCTTTTATCCAATTTAAAAGAGGCTTGGGATTCGCTGGCAAAGGGGTTGAGATACCAAGCTTCTTTTTCATTTTGTTTCGTGGGAAGGTGTCCGAGAGAAGGGAGGACTTCTTCCAACGATATACTGTTGAATTGTCTGCAGTTCATTTTTGTAATTTTTAATGTTTTTAGTAATAAATAGTAGGTGTCCTGTTAGTTCAAGCGGACGGATTTGGTTTTGAAGAATTTTTGATGAATTGATGAGAAAATATTATAATTAATTGAATTGTAATTATTTATGCTCTCATCAAAGTCTCATCATCTCATCAAACTTGAAATGTTTTACTCATCAAACACTCATCAGAAAACAAGGTTTCAAAATTTGATGAGGCTTTTGATGAGAGATAACCGATTGATTTTCTTTTCATTATCTGCTAATTCATCATTTCATCAAATTTTTGGAGAATAAAATTCCTTTCTATTGTAAAATACCGCCCTGTTTTGTTCTGTTGGAAAAAGCTTAAACCATAATCTAGGTCGTATTTGATATAGGCTAATGAATTATTTTGAGGCTCAAGCTTCCATATTTCTTTGAGTAATTTCCTGACATCATTGATTGTCCAATAACTGTTTTTGAACATTTTGCCCAACATATTGAAAATATCCTGTGGAACACAATTGATTTTGTTATCTTCTGTGTTCTCAAAAAACTCATATAAAAGTTCAATGATCTTGGATTCGAGTTTATTGTTGTTTTTCCATAGCAGTTTCTGAAGCGCTTTGGTTCTGATCTCAGACTCCGTGAACCACATTCTGGTTAACTTATGGCTGTGGAAAGGTCTTTCAATCAGATAGCGCAGGAAATAAGGAATCTCGGAATTTAGATTTTGTAGAAAATCTGTGTTTTCAGATTTGATGGATTTCACTTTGATGATCCAAAAACGAATTTCTTCTTCATCGATCTGAATGAAGTTGTCTTCATTATTGGAACAGAGAATGAATTTGCCGAAGAATTCGACTTCTTCCCTGTCTTTTCCTTTAGCCTCTTTCTTGTCTTTATCAGTCGTGGAAAGGTATTTAAGACGTTCCGTGATTTCCTTTTTATCAAAGAATACTTCATCAATAGCAACTATCAGCATTGATGTCCAATCCGAATTGAACTGACTGCTGAAAGAATCTCCTTTGATGTAGGTCATATTAAGTCCAAAAATGGATTTGAGCCATTTTATGAAAGTGGATTTTCCGGTAGATCTTTCTTTGCTTACAAGACAAAGAATCGGGAGTACCTGTGTTGGATATTGCAGTAAGATTTTAATATAATCTAATCCTAATTCCAGCTGTTCTGCGAAAATATGCTCCATAAATTTCAAGGAAAATGGAATTTTTTCTTTTAGAGCTTCAAAACTGATCTTTTCTTCAACAGGGTGGTAAGGGATTTCATTATAAGTATTGTAGAATCCTTGAATGATCTGCTGGTATTGCAGATGGGAGGGGATGCAACAGAAACCATCATACTTAGGAACTTTAGAAACATATACTTTTCCGTAATCGCTGATAATAGTCTCTCGATTCCATCGAACCAGAATCGAAATTTTATCTCCTGAGATCAATGGTTTTTCAATCGTTTTATAGTACGTTGTTCCTACTCGTAGATAAGGAATTTTTTCGCTCATTTTAAAAAGGGTTTGGTTCCGTACTGAAATACGGATAGGTTAAACAAAAGAAAGAATGCAACTTGTAATGAGAATAAGTCACACTTATTTTCTTCGGTTTCTTCCGTATTCTAAGAGTTCTTTTTTGGAATAGTAATAGCGACCGCTAAAATTGTAGTAGGGTAGGCTTTTGTTTTTTCTCCAATCAATAATGGTTGGAATAGAAACGTGCAGGAATTTCGCAGCTTCAATCTGTGGGATAAGGTCTTCCGGTTGTTGCTCTGCTTTTGCGGGTAATGTGAATTCGGTTGCTTTCCTAAGAATGATTTCAACCGCTTTTTCCAAATCTCCTTTGGAATGGGAATAGAGTTGTATTGACATTTGATTGTATTTTAAATTAGTTTAAATTCAAATGCAATAATATCAATTTAACTGCTGTGAATCAAATGGTTAGGTGTCGTCCGGATTAATCTAATCTAATCCAAACTAGCCTTAATTTTATTTTTTTTAATCTAGATTAATCTAAATCATTCCAAATTAGACTTTTGAATAAAGTCAAATTTTTAACTAAATTTAACTAAAAACAGCTCATTTTAATATAGTTTAACTGCTCTTTAGTTTAATTCAGGAATAAAGATTATAGGATATTATTTAAAATAAATCAAGCTATAAGACAAACTATCCCCAAGCTTTGTCCATTTGTTCGTCTGTGAATGCTTCCGTTACTTTCATATACTTATCCAGAACAGCATCTTTCTTAATGTTGGCAATCTTCTTTATTGCTTTGGGTTCCATTCCCAATAGTAAAGAATTTGTAATGAATGTTTTTCTTGCTGTATGGCTTGTTATGAATTTACATTTGGGTTGTGTGAGTGATTTTTTCTTATTACCCACAAACCAATGAGTTGTGAATGGTTGTTTGATTTCTGCTAATTCACAACAATCTTTGATGTATTCATTGAATTTTTGAGAAGAGATAACGGGGAGGGGTTCATAGATAGTTCCTTTGTATTTCTCTAAAATAGCTTTTGCGTATTTGTTCAGCCTAATAGCGTGATTCTGTGTTTTAGTTTTCTGAATAGAAAGAACTATATGGTCTTCAGAAATATTTGCTAAATGTAGTTTTGAAAGATCAGAAAACCGTAAGCCTGTGAAACATCCCATACAATAGAAATCCCGAACGTGAGACAGTCGATCGCTGTCAAAATCTTTTTCGTATAGTTTCATCAACTCTTCAAATGTTAAATACACAATGTCAATGTCGTGTTCAACAGCTCTAAATTTCTCGAACTCCCTGTTTGTATTATATCCTTTTTCTGTTGCCCAGTTTAAAAATGACTTTAAAACCTTGATTACTTTAGCGAAATAATTTTGCTTCATCTTTTTTATTTCGTAAGAGTAATCTCTTAATGATTCAAAAAAATCTTCATCAACCTTATCAAAAGAAAGCGAAATTCCATTTTCCTTACAAAAGAATTCCAGATAGTTTTTTACAGTAGTTTGACCCTTGATGGTGTTCGGAGTTTTTATCAATTTTCCTTTGTCAATGTATTGTGTAAAGCATTTGAAAAAGTCGAATTCACTGGATGTTTCAACTTTTTCATTTGAATCAAACTTTTCAATAAACAAATCCTTTGTTGGTTCAAGCTTATTTGCTCTGAAATAAAGCGAAATGTCTTGAATTTTGGTTTCTATCTGTTGAAGTTTTTCATTTATTTCGTCATAGCCATAATAAGTATCTTTTTTTGAATTAGCTTTCACTCGATTGTTCTGCCAATCATTTAATTTACAATTCAATCCAGTATTTCTTTTTATTATAGAGCTGTCAATTCTGAATAATATCCTAATTGGCATTAAACCGTCTTGACTTACTTTGTCCTTTCTTAATTCAAAATTGTACTTTATCATAAGTTGAAATAGATTTAAATAAATGTAAGGGGGAACAAAAGGGGGAATTAATTTGCATTTAAAATTATTAAATATGAAAAAACAAATTAATTAGAAACCTATTGTATATCAAAGTTATTGAATATAAACGAATTAAAAAAAAGAAAAATTAAGAAAGGTTTCATAATACCTCCGTCTGGGGTACAAAAAGACTGATAATCATTGATTGACAGTCTTTTTTGTTTTATAAATTTGATTCTAAAGTACTATTGTTACTTTTTCCTAATTCCTTAAACATTCCATTTTGGACTAATTCTGAAATTGAAATTATTGGAAATAATCACAATATTTTTTTCATAAATATTTAAAAATGGTCAGTTTGAAAGCGAAATTTGTTGGAAAATTGACATTTAAATTGTCAAAATAACTTCAATAAGATGCGCCTTATCATATTTTATTGATTTTTTTCTATTAATTACTTTTTGTTTATTTTGTTTTGAAATAAATGAAATATTAAGTTATTATTACAATACCTTAACATTCATCGAAAATTATTTTCATAAAAAAATACAATTAATTAAGATTAATTCTATATTAAACCCATCATTTTATCAAAGATTGCGCAATCGATTGCATAAAATTAATTATTAATAAAAAATAGTCTTATGAAAAAATTGTTATTCTTAATTTCCAGTACATTTCTCTTTATACAAGGAAATGCGCAAATCAATATTTATGAATCAGGAGGCTGGCAGGAATCTGCTTATGTCATGTGGGAACCGAAAGCCGGTTCTTCGAATTACAATGTTTATCTTTCTGGAGAAGGAATCTCGAACTTGAAAATTGATAAAGAATTAATTAGAAACTACGGCGGTTATTATCGTGCTGATGTTCTCGGATTGAAATCTGGTAATTACACTTTGAAAGTTGTTCCACTGTCATCTACTTCAGAAGAAATATCCACTGAAAGCACAACCACTTCTTCTTTGAATGTAAAGCCATATATACGAGAAGGTTTTGGCTTTACAGAAGGAATTCCTGGCGCATATAATGCTGACGGAACTTTAAAAGCTAATGGTCAGGTACTGTATATCACAGCTGCAACTGCAAATACAGTTCAAATGAATGTTATTAAAAATAACGGTGGCGCAACAGAACTGAAGATTGGTTTGCAGGCCATTCTAGACGCAAGAGGTAAAGGTTATGACAAAACACCTTTGGCAATAAGGTTTGTAGCTTTGGTGAAAAAAGAACATATTACAGGACTTAAAGATAATATCTATATTAATCTTCAGGGTAGTAACAATACATCCAGAATGAGTGAGAATCTGACCCTGGAAGGTGTTGGCGATGATGCAACTTTGCACGGTTACGGGATTGCTTTCAAAAGAACAAAATTTGTAGAAATCAGAAATCTTGGGATTATGCTTTATGGCGACGATGCCATCACGATGGATACGGACAATACCAATCATTGGATCCACAACAACGACTTCTTTTACGGAACCACAGGAAGTGATGCAGATCAGGTAAAAGGCGACGGAACCATTGATATGAAATATAATTCGACACTTATTTCAATTTCCTACAACCACTTTTGGGATTCCGGAAAAGCGATGGGCTGCGGTGGAGCGACTGGCGAAACGGGCGTTGTGTCTATGACTTTCCATCATAATTGGTTTGATCATACCGATTCCCGCACACCAAGACTAAACAGAATTACCAACGCTCACGTTTACAATAATTATTTTGATGGTGCTTCTGTTTACGGAATCGGGAATACAGAAATGTCATCCGGTTTTATAGAATCCAATTATTTCAGAAATACAAGAAGACCAATGATGATTTCGGGACAAGGAACGGATGTTTACGACCCAACTACAGGGCAAACAAGCGGCGGATCTTTCTCAAGTCAAGACGGAGGAATGATGAAAGCGTATGGGAATATTGCAACAGGAACCAATGTGAGATTGGTTTACTATTCTCAAAATAATGTACAGTTCGATGCTTACGATGTGACAAACAAAAGCATTCCTGTTCCTGAGACCATCAAGTCTATAAAAGGTGGTTATGTTTATAATAATTTTGACACTGCATCGACGATGTATCAATATTTGCCTCATACTGCGGATCAGGTAATCGGTAATGTAACGGCAAACGCCGGAAGAGTGAATGGTGGCGATTTCAAATGGGTTTTTAATAATGAAACCGAAGACAGCGGACACGACCTTATTGTACCTCTGAAAACAGCATTGATCAATTATAAAACCTACTTTGGTCCTTATAATGCAGGAACATTAGCAACAGCAAACGTTTCGAATAAAGACATTCTTCAGCTTTATCCAAATCCGTTTACTCAGGAAATTTCTCTAAGTACCAAATTAAATATACTCAGCATTGACGTATTATCCTCGAATGGTCAATTAATTAAACGAATTAATAATGCTAATGGTAAAATTAATCTAAGTACATTGAAGACTGGTGTTTATTTATTTAAAATTAATACCAAAGAAAACGGAACTATCTCCAAATTTGTCATTAAAAATTAAGGTTTGATTACTAAAAGTTGACAAAATCTAATTTTATAAAAGTCAAAAATTAATTATATCTAAAAATTATATTTCTATTAACTATGCAAATAATAGATTCAGGACCCAAATATTCTTCAGGAACAAAGGCACAGATCAATATGCTGTACGTTACTGTGCTCACGTTGGTCGCCACTTTGGGAGGACTTTTGTTTGGATACGACACCGCAGTGATCTCCGGAGCCGAAAAATCAATTCAGGAATATCTGATTATTCCTTTGGGGTTGAGTTCGCTGGCACACGGTGCAACCATCTCCAGCGCATTGATAGGATGCATTATCGGTGGTGCCATTTCCGGAATGATTTCCACAAAGCTGGGAAGAAAAAAATCATTGATGCTTTCGGCATTTTTGTTCTTCATCAGTGCTTTGGGAGCAGCGTATCCTGAATTTTTATTCTTCAAACACGGCGAACATTCAATGGGTGTTTTGCTGGCATTTAATTTTTACAGGATCATCGGTGGAATCGGTGTGGGCTTGGCTTCGGCGGTCTGCCCGATGTACATTGGCGAGATTGCACCTGCCGAAATTCGTGGTAAACTGGTTTCTCTGAATCAGTTTGCCATTATTTTCGGGATGCTAGTGGTTTACTTTGTAAACTGGGGCATCGCAAGCGGACAAACCCTAGAATGGATCAATGAAATCGGATGGAGATATATGTTCTTATCATTGACAATTCCGGCTGCTTTATTTGGAATTCTATTGTTTTTTGTCCCTGAAACTCCGCGTTACTTGACTTTCGTTAATAAAGATGAAGAAGCATTGAAAATTTTAACCAAAATCAATGGTGAAGTGCGTGGAAAAGAAATTTTCTCTGAGATAAAAAGCACCGTTGTTGAACATAAAAGTGAAATTTTCGCATTCGGAAAAACTGTGATTGTGATTGGGATTTTACTTTCTATTTTCCAACAATTTGTGGGAATTAATGTAGCTCTATATTACGCTCCGAGAATTTTTGAAAGTATGGGTGTTCACAAAGATTCTTCGATGCTGCAGACCGTTGTGATGGGATTGGTGAATGTTGTGTTTACCGTCATCGCTATTTTTACTGTGGATAAATGGGGAAGAAAACCTTTATTAATCGTTGGTTCTGTTGGAATGGCGATTGGAATGTTTGCGATTGCTATTTTATCCTATTATCAAATCATCGGAATTGCAACTTTGGTATTTATTATCGTTTATACGGCTTCATTTATGATGTCTTGGGGGCCGATTTGCTGGGTTTTGATCTCAGAAATTTTCCCGTATAAAATCAGAGGAAGTGCCATTGCCGTTGCTGTTGCAGCGCAGTGGGCAGCCAATTATTTAATTTCATCTACCTATCCTTTTATGATGGAATTCAGCGGCGCTTTCACGTACGGATTTTATGGTGTGATGAGTGTTCTTTCGCTACTCTTCGTATGGAAATGGGTTCCTGAAACCAAAGGCAAATCTCTTGAAGAAATTGAAAAGGTTTGGGAGAAATAAAATTTTGATATTTATTTATAATCAAAAAAAAGCCACTGATATCAGTGGCTTTTTTTTGATGTCTATCCTTAATTTAAAGAATATTAAAACTTATCTCAAGAGTGCATTGAAAGTATCGCCTTGTCTGATGTCTCCGGTATTATAACCTTTCATAAACCATTCTTCTCTCTGCGCAGAAGAGCCGTGTGTGAAGCTTTCTTGGTTCACGTAGCCTTGACCTCTTTTTTGGATATTATCATCACCAACAGCTGCTGCTGCACTCATAGCTTGTTGGATGTCGCCCGGTTCTAGGATTTTCTCTCGACTATCAGTTTGTTTTGCCCACAATCCAGCATAGAAATCGGCTTGTAGTTCGTTGGCAACAGAAATTTTATTGGCTTGTGTTTCGCTTCCTCTTTGACTTAATTGATGAACTTTATCCAATGTTCCCAATAGGTTTTGGATATGATGCCCGTACTCGTGACCAAGAACATATGCAACGGTAAATTCACCAACTTTGGCTCCAAATTTTTGCTGAAGTTCATTGAAGAAACTCATATCCATATAGATGGTTTGGTCTGCAGGACAATAGAAAGGTCCCATTTCTGATTGAGCTGCTCCACAACCGGATTGTGTTCCGTTTTCAAAAAGAACTACTTTTGCGGGCTTGAACTGGATTCCGTTTTCTTGAAAAACTTTATTCCAGGTATCTTCATTTTCTGCGGTCAGCATTCTTACAAATTCTTTGATATTGAGCTCTTCTTTAGATAGTTGTCTTTGCTCAGTTTGTTGTGGCGCAGAAGTACTGTTGTTCAAAATTGCAGATGGGTCGCCTCCTAAGAAGAAAACGATGGCTGCGATAATAATTGTTCCCAATCCACCACCAACAAGCATTCCGCCACCGCCGCCTGAGCCGCGTCTGTCATCCACATTGTCACTTCTGTCGTTTGTCCATTTCATCTTTTTAAATTTTGTGTTTTAAAATTAGTATTTTCTTTTTGATATTGAGTGATTTTTTTTGGAACGGTCATTTTTAAATAGCCCTGATGGGAACGGCATCCTTTTTTTGCGGCTGGAATTTAGCTTGGAAAAAAAGATACAGTGGACAGCAGGAAATAGCTCCTAAAAAATCTACAATCGGAAATTCTAATTTGATTTGTTGTTGAAGTCTATCATTTTCAGTGCCGTAACGGCTGCTTCTACACCTTTGTTACCCAAACTTCCGCCGCTTCTTGCGATGGATTGTTCTTTGTTGTCGTCTGTCAAAACACAGAAAATGGCTGGTGTGTCGGTCAAAATATTACAGTCTTTGATGCCTTGTGTCACACCGGAACAAACAAACTCGAAATGAGGCGTTTCTCCACGGATAACGTTTCCGATTGCGATAACCGCTGCGAATTTACCTGAACGACAAAGTTTCATCGTAGCAAAACTCAATTCGAATGCGCCGGGAACGTAATAGATTTGAATGTTTTCTTCCTTAATTCCTTCGGCTTTCAATGTGTCCAGAGCGCCGTTTCGAAGGTTGTAAGTGATAAAGTCGTTCCACTCAGAAACAACAATGCCGATTGAATATTCATCGGCATTGGATATGTTGAGCGGTTTGTAATCTGAAAGATTTACAGTAGCCATATTTTTTTTATATTTTAATAATATTTTGTCATTTCAATGAATGTATCGGATTGACCGTTGTCATAATCCTGATATTTCTCTTCGATTGAAGCGAAATATTTTTTTGCATCTGCATTTTTCTTAAGTGCCAAAGCCAACATTCCTGCTTTCTTTGTGAAATAGTAAGACGTGTAAGCATCGTCTGAAGCGGAAGAAGCTTTGTCAGCCATTGCTAACGCATCATCACTTTTGTTCAGGTTAGAAAGACAGTCTGCCATCGCACCATACTTAAGCGCCACCAAAACTTTGTTGCCAGAACTGAAGCCGTCCAACAAATCGTAAGCTTTCTGGTAGTTTCCTTTTTTAAATTCGATCAATCCAGCGTTGTAAGCGGCTAATTTTCCAGCTTGTGTGCTTCCGTATTGTTCGTAAGTTCCCAAAAATCCAGGGTTTGCAACAGATTTTCCACCAAGAGCCAAATCTTCTTTTCCTTCAGCTAAGTTTTTCTGAGCAGAAAGGTAGCTTTTTGTAGCTTCTTCATTTTTTGGACCAAGAATAAACTGCTGATAACCGAACCAGCCTAAAACTGCAACGATCAAAATACCGAAACCAATGCTCAATACTTTGGCATTTTTTTCTAAAAAGCCTTCGATATTAAGTGCTTCTTTATCAAGGTCTCTGAAGAACTCTACAGTTTCTTTTCCTTCTTGTTCGTTTTTTTTGTTATGTAGATCTGCCATAATTTTTTAGTAAATGAAGTGCAAATTTAACGTTTTAGTTTTGATTTGCAAAAATTCTTTTTTTAGTATGAAAATTCTTTAATAATTGAGGATAGAATAGACTTCTGCGCCAAATTTTGACAATCTTTCTACACCTTTCAAATCTTTTAAATCAATCAAAAAACTGAATTGTGTCGGGATTGCACCTTGCTTTGCAACTAATTTTGCAGCAGCTTCTGTTGTTCCGCCGGTTGCCAAAAGGTCATCGTGAATCAAAACGCGTTGTCCTTCTTTGAGGTGTCCGGTCTTCATTTCGATTTCGGCTGAGCCATATTCAAGGTCATATTTTTCTCCTATGAATGGCGGTGGCAATTTTCCTGCTTTTCTGATGAGTACAAAAGGAACGTCCAAAGCGACAGCGATCGCAATTCCGAAAAGATAACCACGGCTTTCTATGCCGCAAACGACGTCAATTTTTCCACGACTGAACTCTGCAAGGTCCGCAATCACTTCTTCATATAGTTTTGGCTGAAGGAAAATAGGACAGATATCTTTGAATTGGATTCCCGGAATTGGAAAATCTGGGATGTTTTCTATGGTTTGTTCTAGTTTATGGATAAGTTCTGCTGACGCCATTATTTATTTTTAATTGTTGATTTTGTATGTTGTGATTTTCCAGGTGTTATTGACTGCTTTCAAACCATAAGTGACATTCAGGGAAGAAACTTTTCCGTTTTTGTCCGTCACGTCGTAGGTCACATTCACATTGGCTGAATTGTCTTTGTTATAAGGAACTGCGATGTTTTTTACATTGATATTCTTCACAGAACCGAAGCCGGAATTTGGATTTGAGAATTTGTCATAAGAACCCCAATTTGGATTATCAGCAGCATCAAAAGCTGCTTTGAAATTCTGAGTTGACAGATTATTAAGGAATTTGCTAACCGTTGTTTTTGGGTCTGGATTTACAATTTTCGTTGTTGGAACAGGCGGAACAACAGTTTCTCCGGTTTGCGGGTCAACTATTGGAGGTGGAGTTTGTAAAGAATCTGCAACCACTGGAGCTGGTGGCGTATAAAGTGCCTGACCATTGACTGGAACGCCCATTTTTATCATTTGTAAAAGCTTTTTGGTCGTTTTTACAGATAGTTTGATATCGATTTTATCTTCAAATATTTTTTCTCTCGGAAGTGATGAATATTTAATCGTAAAACCTCGGAACGCTGGGTCTTGCATCAGGTTTTTAGAAGTTGAGATTTTCGTTCCGCCACTTGAGATTTCCATAATGGTTTCCAAAGCAGCACCTTCGAACTCTACTTTCTTTCCATTATTATCAAGTAACTGAGGAATGATGATTAAACCTTTTGAACCTGTCAAACTGTCGCCTGCAATATTTCTTACAACGATACTAAGTGATGCGGCGTCGATATCGTTAGGGTCTTTTTCAGATGCTGTAACATTGCCGAAAATGTTCATTTCTCCAAGACTTGGCGGCGCTGTACTGCTCCAAGTGATACCGTTTTTCTGAGCTACTTCATCCGCCATTTTGAAAATGTCTGATGTCTTTTTGCCATCCAAAAGTTTTCCAAGTGCGGTAATCTCTGCGATGTCTCCGTCAGCTTCTACACCAAAAGTTTTCAGGATATAAAGTGCTTCATTGAATTTTACTTGTTTCAAAGTCGGTAAGCTGGAAGCCATATCGTTGATACTTTCCTGAAAGCTCATTCTGTTGCTGCCGTCCACTTTTGTTTTTTTACAGCTGACTGTGAAAATCAATAAACTTATTAATAGACAGTATTTTATGAATTTCATTTTAATTGTGATTTATTTTTAAAAGTAAGAAATTAGTTTGATTTTTCCGTCCTTACATCAATTAATATGCAAAATTAAATTTTAAATTCAGAATACTCAGATTTTTGAAAGAAAATTAAAAAAAGTAACTTTACGGAAAAATTAGATTTGATGCAGAACAAACTCAATATAGAGATTCATAGTTTTTCTTATAAAAAAGGTGGAATCCCGAAAGATAACACAGAAAACGGCGGCGGTTTCGTCTTCGATTGCCGAGGGATTTTGAATCCGGGGCGAATAGAAGAATACAAAGTTCAAACAGGAAATGACATCGGCGTTCAGGAATTTTTGGAAACAAAAACCGAAATGCCCACTTTCTTAAAGTCCATTCAATCTTTAATATCAATCAGTATTGAAAATTATTTAAGTCGAAATTTTGAACATCTGCAAATCAATTTTGGTTGTACTGGGGGACAACATCGCTCAGTTTATTCGGCTATCAAAACAGCGGAATTCATTAAAAAAAAATATCCTGAAGCTGAAGTTTCTGTGCATCACGACGAACAATTACACCTTAATATGAAATCAGCTTCAAGCAATTAACTTTTTGCTGTTAGCTTAAAATCAGTATTTTAAAATTGATGAGTGAAGTAGTCATTCATCAATTATCATTTATCACTTATAAATATGAAAGCATTATTATTTGCTGCAGGAAAAGGAACGCGCCTCAAACCTTTTACTGATGAACATCCGAAAGCTTTGGCAAAAGTCAATGACGTTACGCTTCTCGAAAGAAATATAAAATATCTGCAAGGATTCGGAATCAATGATTTTGTCATTAATATTCATCATTTTGGAGGACAAATTTTGGTTTTTCTAGCTGAAAATGACAACTTCGGAGCAAACATCGAAATCTCAAACGAGCACGAAGAACTTCTGGAAACGGGCGGCGGATTGCTTTTCGCTAAGAGATTTCTTGAGAATGAGAAATCATTTTTGATAATGAATGTAGATATTTTGACAGACCTTAATATCAGCAATTTCATCCGACTTCACGAGACCAAAGGCGCAATGATAACTTTGGCCGTTTCTGACAGAGACAGTTCCAGAAAATTGATGTTCAATGAAAAGATGTTTTTGAAAGGCTGGAGAAATCTTGAAACCAATAAAAAAACAGTGGTTGGAGGGATTTTCAAATTAAGAGAATTGGCTTTCAGCGGAATCCATTGCGTGAATTCTGAGATTTTTGATAAATTCACAAGAACCGGAAAATTCTCCATTATGGATGAATATATGGAATTGATGAAAGAAGATATCATTGTGGGTTATCAGCACACCTCAAACTTAGTGGATGTTGGAAGACCGGAATCGATTGTTGAAGCAGAAAGAATTTTCAGATGATAGAACAGGACGACGATAAAAGATTGCAGGAAAGTCTGCGTCAAAAGACTTGGGACGAGACGATTACGAAAGACAGTTGGATGGTTTTCCGTGTAATGTCTGAGTTTGTGGACGGTTACGAGAAAATGGCCAGAATTGGACCTTGTGTTTCCATCTTCGGCTCTGCGAGATTGAAAGAAGATAATTTCTACTACAAAATGGCGGTTGACATTGCGAAGAAAATTACAGAAATCGGTTTCGGCGTTATCACTGGCGGTGGACCTGGAATTATGGAAGCTGGAAACAGAGGTGCAAACGGACACGGAAAATCGATTGGTTTGAATATCGAACTGCCTTTCGAACAGCACTTTAATCCTTATGTTGATAAAGGTTATAATATCAATTTTGATTATTTTTTCGTTAGGAAAGTAATGTTTGTCAAATATTCTCAAGGTTTCGTGGTGATGCCTGGAGGTTTTGGAACTTTGGATGAATTGTCGGAAGCTTTGACTTTAATTCAAACCAATAAAATAGGGAAGTTTCCAATTGTTTTGGTTGGAAGTGAGTTTTGGAGCGGATTGTTAGATTGGTTCAAATCCACTTTGTTGAAGGAAGGTTTGATTGCCGAGAAAGACCTAGAACTATTTAGAGTTGTGGATACGGCGGAAGATGCTGTTGCGCATATCAAAGCGTTTTATGATAAATATTCTGTGAGTGTGAATTTCTAATGTGTGGCATATAATTTGACCATTATTAATAGTAAAAGTTATTAAATCTTAATTTAAAATGAAAAAATCAATACTTATATTATCTCTTGGAATCTTGTTGGTTGGGCTTTTTAGCTTCTCCGCATTAGATTTCTTTTCATCAATGACCAAAGTGGATTACATCGATGGAACTAAAACTTTGAAGTTCACAACAAAGTTAAATACAACTCACATTTCGCAAGCTGTGAAAATCGACCCGGCAACGGCAGGCTTCGAAGCAGAAGTAAAGAAATATGTGAATAATAATGTGGATGTTGCCATAAATGGCGCTTCAAAACCTTTGACTTTCACAGGAAGTCAGGTCAATGGCGAATCTGTTTGGGTTTATTATGAGGCGAGTGGCGTTTCGGATATTTCAAGTTTGAAAATCAAGAACAGTATTTTGATTGGACAGTTTCCAAAACAGGTCAATATTGTGAATATTACTTATAAAGGTGCTTTGAAAACGCTCAACTTCCAGAAAGGAAAAGAAACAGCGGAAGTAACTTTCTAAAAATTAAAATCGGTCGAATGGCCGATTTTTTTGTCTTTATTTTTCCAGTAATTTTTTTAAAATATTGATCTGGTTGTTTTTACTTTTTACAAGTTCACTTATTAATACTTTAATCTCATCACGTACTTCTACTGCATCTTCTTTTTTAAGATTAGTTTGCTCTCCAAAAAAGCCAGATATTGGCTGTCCTAAAATCTCAGCAATTTGCATCAGCCGCTCGACAGAAAGTTTACTTGTTTGATTTTCTATATTAGTGTACGCTGCCTGGCTGATATCTAACTTGAAAGCCATATACTCTTGAGAATATCCATTGTCTTTTCTATAAACCTTGATTTTATTCAAGACTTCTTCAATTTTAATCATTAGCTTTCATTTGTGTATTACAAATATAAAAAACTAATTGAAAAAACAATTATTCTAATTTTGTTTTTGTAAAACTGATTGTATGAGTTATAATTTACACTGAAATTTGTTTTGTTGATAAAATTAATTAAAAATGAAATTAGAAAACACAAAATTATTATTAAATACTCAAGAGCTTGAGTTACTAAGGGATTTCCAGATGGAAGAGCTTGAGGAGCGATTCGAAATGGAAGAAGAATTAAGAAATAGTTGGTTCACAAAAGAAGTACAAGATGACGGAGGTCCTATCTTGACTCTTTGAAAAACTAATTCAAATAATAAATAATGTTTAACTTTTAAAATCTTAAAAAAATGGATTTACAGAACACAAATGAGTCATTGAGCACTCAAGAATTAGAACTTTTAAATGATTTCCAGATGGAAGAGCTTGAAGAGCGATTTGAAATGGATGACGCAGCGGGGAGAATCAAATGGTTTGACGGAACTCCACAAACACCTGGAACGTCACAGACTGGAGTAATTATCCCTGTTTAAAATGTAGAACAACTGTCCAATTTGGACAGTTGTTTTTTTAGTTTTTGCCTATTAATAATTTTACATGAAATTTAAATATTTTCTTTTTTTTGCTTTATGTTTTTCAATAGTATTATTCTCTTCCCAAAAGAAAATAAATATTATTGACTCTGAAACAAAACAATCTATCCCGCAAGTAAGAGTAATTTATAACAATGAAATATTATATACTAATGATGATGGTTTTGCGATTGTTCCTAATGAAGCAAAAAATATTGAGTTATTTGTTCCAAAATATGAGCAAGGTATATTTCCTGTAAATGGTATTATAGAACTAAAACCAATTTACAAAGAAATACAAGAAGTTGTTATAAAATCTGTAGATGTGAAAAAAATAATTAACTCTGCTCTTAAGGATTATGATAAAAACTATGAAACGAAAACTTCAATTTATAACGGGACATATAAGACCAAATCTGAAATAGATAATAAGCTAAATAGACTTTTGGTTATGGATATGGATTTATGGACGTTGAACAATAAATATGATTACCGAAAAGACATAGACCAATTTATGCAGGTAAATCTTCGAAACAAAAAATTTGACAAAAATAAAAAGGATGATAACAATTATATTTTCAATAAAAAAAGCAACATCAGTCCACAAGAAGACAAAATAAAGGCATTTTTACAAAGATTTTTCTTGTACAATCAGCTTTATATTATGGATTATTATACAAAAGGTTTAAAAATAAATGGAACTATAATTTATGAAACTGGAGATGTACAAACCATAAAATTCAAATCAGACAAGATGCCGGATAATATTTTGTATTATGAGGGAGTAATGCAATATAATAAAAATGAAAATACAATAAGCTACATAGAAGTGAATCACATACAGAAAAATAGGGAAGATAAATACTTAAATATTTTTGATCAAGAAATGACTGTTAATACTCATCTTTATACTGTTACTTATGATATGTTCAAAAAAGGAGAAAAATATATTCCTGCAAAAATAATGATGAAATATGAGGCCAATATTTCGCTTGAAAATAAAACCTTTTCTGCAATTTCAAATGAAGAATTTATTTTCCAAAAACAATATTTCGCAGATAAAAAAGGATTATCAAAAAAAATAGATTTAAGCAAATCTTTTCTGGATAATATAAAAGATAACACAATTAAAGACACTAAAACCCTTCTTTCCACAGAAGAGCAAAAATTTGTAGATGAGCCGTAAATTTAAATCCCCCGATTTTTACGAAACATATCCTGCACTATTTCATAACTACTATCCAATGGTAAAAACAAAGACCGTTAATCAACTTTCTGACGCTGGTTTTGCATTTTATCGCTCCGTGCTTAATCTTGATGCGATAATAGACAACAGAGAAGTGCAGAGGATTTTCACAGTTTTGGAATTGCAGGAGTATGCAATAAAAAAATTGTCAAGCGTTTATCCAGAAGAGCATAACTTCTGGAATGTTTGGAACTGCCGAAAAAAGGAATATCAGGAAGCCATATTTTTGGAAAAAGAACTTTTTGTAAACTTTTCTGAACAAAAATATATTGAAGTTGCTGATAAAAAATCCGCTTTTGGGAAGATTGCTATAGATTCCCTTTTTGAACTTTCAGAAAATAGTGATAAAAAATTGTACGAAAACCTTATAGAATCCCACAAATATTTTTCTTTGGGCTTCCAGATTTATGACGATATAGAAGATTTCAACGAGGACTTTATCGGCAAACAATTTAATATTGCTGTTCACGAACTTTCTAAAAAAGTAGATTTTGAAAAATATCCTGATGTGGGTATGCTTAAAAAAGTATTCTATGTGACAGGTTTAGGTTTTACTCTTTTACAAAAATCCCTTGATAGCTTCCAGAAAGCTAAATCTTTTTTAGAAGACGAAGAAAGCGGTTGGTACAAAACGATTGAAGAAATGCAAAACGCAGTTTCTACTTATTATGAAACAACTTTCGCATACATTGAGATCCTAAAAAAGAAAAACGAATTAAAAAACAAACCACACAAAAGAATATTTTTTGATTATTCTGAAATTTCAAGACAGGAAATAAAAAATGGATTAGCTTTTATAGAAAAGGAATTTTCTGAAAACTACGCCGAATTGCAACATTTTATGTGGCTAAGTAAAAAAGATGGTTTTGATAATGAGAAGCAACTTCACTATTCGGACACGTTCCAAAGAGCGATGTTGAATGATTGCCTTTTGCATCTTTCGGAAAAATTCCATCTAAAAACGGATTTGTTTTTCAAAGAAGAAAATAATTATTTTCTAAAAAGAGTCAACAAAGATGAAATAGGAGCCTGGTCATATTTCTCAACAGTAAAGGAAATTGCCGCTGATATTGACGACTTAGGGCAAATAATGCAACAGTTTATTATTTCCAGGCACAATCATTTAGTAGATGAATATTGCGCAAAAGCCATCAGTATTTCTATAGAAGATAGAAGCACTGAAAATGGTGGGATTGAAACATGGATTATTCCAAAGAATGACCTTACCAAACTCCAAAATAAACAAGATCATTTTAATTCCTCAAAATGGGGAAAAGGGCCTGATGTGGAAGTAGTCGCCAATTTTTTGTATGCTCTTTTTTTGTATGATGCCGAAACATATTTTAGTGCCATAAAAAAAGGAGTAGATTACCTTATTTCTGAGCAAAACATAGACGGACATTGGGAAAGCCGTTGGTACTATGGCAAATATTACGGAACTTATGTTTGTTTGCGTCTATTGAATTGTTTTCCAAAAGAATTTTTTGAAACAAAACAAAAATCACTAAATTTTTTGAAAACATCACAAAATGAAAATGGAAGTTTTGGATCGGAGGAGAATCTGATTATGTCTACATCATTTGCTCGTTTATCCTTAAACTTTTTCCCTAGTGAAAATTCAACTATTAACTTTAGAAATTCAGAGAGATTCCTTTTGAATAACCAACTTATCGATGGAAGTTGGAAAGCAGAAAATTTCATAAGGCCAAAAACTAATGAACCCTATAAAAGTAAAACTTTGACTACCGCTTTTGTCCTTAAATCGTTGATATGAATCTAGAAGATATTTTAGTTATTGGTTCGCACACAGAAGTGTCTTCCTTTAATGAAAACTCATATTTGATAATTAATAATATAACTGGAAAGTATATAAAAATCAACGAGAATTTTTATCATATTATTGAACTTTTTGACGGGAAAAAAAGTCTCAATGAAATTTATGTTGAATATAACAGTATCCATAAAAATATCACTAAAGAAACGTGTCTGGAAATTGCTGGGAAACTTGATAAAGTTGGAGTTTTTGAAAGCAGTAATAATATCAATCAAAGAAAGAAATTACCAGATTATCTGTCCTTTGGTTTCATATTTTTCAAAGCAAAATGGGTTGGGCAAATAGTTCCATATTTGAATTTTTTATTTAATAAAACGATAGTTATAACGCTTTTGTCATCATTATTTTGGGTTCTTTGTTTTCTTTTATACAAAAACTATAAAAGTTCTGAAGAAATAGATCTACTAAAAATAGCGTTTCTTTTTATACCAATTTCTCTTCTCTGCACCTTATTTCACGAATTAGGACACGCAACCGCAACGCATTATTATAAAGCAAAACACGGCGGAATTGGTTTTGGCTTATACCTATATTTTATGCCTGTTTTCTTTGCAGATGTAACAGATATTTGGAGACTTAAAAAATGGGAAAGAATTGTCGTAAATGCATCAGGCGTTTATTTTGCATTAATTTTTTGTACAATTCTTATTTTATTGAGTGTTGTTTTAGAAAGTAAGGTACTATTTGCTATCGGTTCTGCATTAGCATTTAAACAATTATATAATCTTGTTCCATATCTGAGAACCGATGGTTATTGGATAGCTTCGGATTATTTTAATCAACCCAACTTAATGATAAATTCTTTCAACCAATTCAAAAAATTAATTTCTTTTAATTTTGCAGAATTCTCAAGAAAGGATTATTTATTAGCAATTTACGGGCTTTTTAATTTTGGTTTAATGTTCTATTTTGTTGTATATATGTTAGCGTTTCACTTTTTTGAAATTATTTTATTTCCGCAAAAATTATTTTTATTCATATCAACAATTTGTCTAGAATCTTTTTATTGGAGTTTTAGTGAAATTTCAAAAGTACTACCAGTTATTATATTTTATTTTTTCACAGTTCGAATTCTAATAAACTTGCTTAAAAAATATTTGAATACTAAAAAAATAAACCATAGAAATACTGTTATGCTTTAATGACAATTCGTATGGTCTGTATGAAAACCGTCTGTAGAATGGTTCACGTGCAAAGATTCGGAATGTGGTGAAACATACGGGATTCCTAGCTCCAAGCCTCTTAAAACGAATAATCCGCCTAAGATAATCATCATTACTGGAATCACTTTTAAGATTCTTACCCGAAAAGCTGTCGTGATGAAATTCCCTAAGTAAACAACGGCGAACATAAACGGGAAAGTTCCCAATCCGAAAAGGAACATAAAGAGTGAACTCTGCCAGATTCCGCCTGCTGCCAAAGAAGCTGTCAAAGCCATATAGACCATTCCACAGGGTAAGAGTCCGTTAAGGATTCCGGTTGCAAAACGGGATTTGTAATCAGGTCTTTGTAAGATTTTTCCAAGTTTCATTTTGACCTTCAGTAAACCTCTTGAAACAAATGGAATTTTAGCGGCAAAGTCTTTTCCTCCGAAAGAGAATATTGCCATTACAATCAATAAAATTCCGACTAAAACGGTTAGGTATTTTTGAAATCCAGCCAACTCAAAACTTTGACCAATGATTCCTAAAATTCCTCCGAGAATAGAGTAGGTAAGAATCCTTCCAAATTGATAAGTGAGATTTTGAAGATAGAAATTGGCTTTCTGATTTTTAGTCAATCCCATCGATAAAGCGATAGGTCCACACATACCGATGCAATGGAATCCGGATGCGAACCCCAAACCAATCGCCGATATGATGAGTGCTATTTCCATAAGATGTCATAATCCACCTGATAAGGTTTCTTGCTTTCTTTCCATTTTAGCTTTAAAGTGTAGGAACCTTTCGAAATTACTTTTGAAGGAATCAAGAAAAGGTTGTGTTGCAAAGTCACTTCTTTTTTTACATCCAGATTAGAATCTTCCGTTCTGAACAAAACAAAATTGACTGTATTTTCATCCACTTTTATAGTTTCTGGAAATGTTATCAAAATTCCTTCGCTTGTTGCTTTATAAGTCGGAGTTTGTTCGAGTTTCGCTGCATTATTTTTTGCATCGATGATGTCCTGATACTGAAGTTCTTCTTCGTAATAATTATTGGAAATCATTTCGGCATTCTGTTTTCCCATCGGAAAAATAAAGATGAGAAATAAAATGAAAAGAATGAAGCATCCCAATGCAATCATCAATCCGTGTCCCCAATTTAGATTTTTCATTAATTAAATATTAAAATTGAAATTTGAATGGACCTTCAAAGTAAGTGTTATAAGAATCCAGAAGTTCACCATTCATATCATAAACGCCTAATTGCAGATTTTGTTTTGATAGTTTGATTTGACCTTCAGGGAAACTCACATTGATCGTTCCTTTTATCATCGCATCTCTTTTCATCACAATTTTTGTAGAAGTTCCGGATGATATTTCACCATTTTTAGGTTCGATGATTTTGATGATAACGGTTTTGTTTTCGTTAGATTTATTAAGGAAAGTGTAGTTGTAAGTATTGGTGATTTTACCGTCTCTTACGAAGAAAGTAGAACCTGGAGGTTTCAGGAATTTAGCTTCCATTTCGCCTCTGTTATAAAGCAATCCGCCTAAGAAAGCAACAAGAACCAGCAAAACAGCACTGTAAGCTTTCATCCTGCCGGAGAACTTGAATTTTTCTTGTTCCTCGATTTCTTTTTCCGATGCATAACGGATTAATCCTGGTGGAAGACCTACTTTTACCATCACTTCATCACAAGCGTCAATACAAGCAGTACAGTTTACGCATTCCATCTGAAGACCATCACGAATATCGATTCCTGTTGGACAAACTACAACGCATTGTTTACAATCGATACAGTCGCCTTTGCCTTCAGTTTTTCTGTCTTCACCTTTTTTCCATTTAGCACGGTTTTCTCCTCTTTTATAATCGTAAAAAACGTTAATGGTTTCTTTGTCAATCAAAACACCTTGAAGTCTTCCGTAAGGACAAACCATTGTACAAACCTGCTCTCGGAACCACGCAAACACAAAGTAAAATGCTGCTGTGAACATAATCATTACCAGGAAATTGGTAGGCTTTTCAAAAGGACCCTGCTGCATTATTTTGAAAACCTCTTCATAACCAACAATATACATAAACATAATGTGGGTAATGATGATGGAAATTAGCAGGAAAGTGAACCATTTCAAAGAACGTTTCCAAATCTTTTCTGTATCCCATTCTTGATTATCAAGTCTAATCTGTTTGTTTCTGTCGCCTTCGATTGCATATTCTATTTTACGGAATATCATTTCAAGGAAAATAGTCTGAGGACAAATCCATCCACAAAATATCCTTCCGAAAACTACGGTAAAGATGATGATGAATATTAATGAAACAATTGCACCTAAAGCAAGAATAAAGAAATCCTGAGGATAGAAAGGCTGTCCAAATATAAAGAACTGACGCTCTATAATATTGAATAATAAAATAGGATTTCCATTGAATTTCAGGAATGGAATAGCAAAATATATTGCTAATAATAAGATACTTACAAGAACTCTGTAATTGGTATATTTTCCTTTAGGTTTTCTTGGAAATACCCATTTTCTTTTACCGGTATTATCCATTGTACCTACAGAGTCTCTGAATGTTTCAGCTTCTACGACCCAGCTTTCCGCTTCGTTGTATTTTTTTTCTGTAGTACTCATAATATTTTAGATAAAAAAAGAGATTGTCCCGAGAATGAACAGTGTACTATTCATTTTCAAATACCATTCCGAACAGAACGATATTCTTTGACAATCTCTTTTATATGATATTATTTAGATTTTTCCCAATGTGCTTCTGTTCCCTGAGGAGCAGCGCCATCTTTTGCAGGAGCTTGTTCTTGATTGATATGATAGACATAAGCTGCCACATTTTGCATATCAAATCCGGAAACTACACCGTTTTTACCCCAAGCCTGCATTGTTGGGTTATTTGGACTTCCGTTTTCTACCATCCAGAAAACAGTTTTGAATAATGTTTTCTCTGGTTGGTTGATCCAGAAATTGTCTGTTAAGTTAGGACCAATACCTCCTTTTCCACCTTCTCCGTGACAAGACACACAGTTGGTTTCGAAAACTGCTTTACCAGCTTCTACATTGTCTTCAGAGAAAACAGCTGTTTCTAAAGTTGGCTGCGTAACAGTTGCCATATAATCATTGATAGCGGCAGTCTGCTCTCTGTATTCCTGCTCATATTCTTTGTAAGGATGAGCGAAATCTGTTAAGAAATAAGAAGATATATATAAAATACAATAAGCAACACCGAAGTAGAATAACCCCAACCACCATTTTGGAAGCTGATTGTCTAGCTCCATAATGCCATCGAAACCGTGGTCGATAAGGATGTCTTTTTCTTCTTTTTCACCTTGACTTTTGAAAGCACCATTCCAAAGATATTGGAAGTAAGGTACTTTTTTGTCAGAAATATAAGCTGCTTTTTCTGTATCAGTTAGCTTTTTGAATTTTTCATTCTCAATCAAATCCCCAATTGCACCTTGGATTAATACCACAACAATACTGATTAAAGCCGTTCCAAGAAAGAATTTGGTAGACAGAAAATCTGATGTTTGGGTAAACATGTAAAAAACTATAATTAGTAATCCTAAAACGATTGGAATATTAATATAAGCAGGTGTTCTTCTTTTCATGATTAATTATCTTTTTTTAATTACAAAGTAAATTCGTCGTCTTTATGATCTTTTTCCAAAGGTGCATTTTCTTCTTCGTTGTAATATTTTTTTGGTCTGTTGATAACAATATAAACCATTACTACAAAGAATAAAATGAAGATGATCATTGCAATGGTTTGAAACAAACCTGCATTTTCCACATTGGAGACGATGTCTTTAAAACTTTGCGGAATCATTTTATTTTAAATTTAATTACTAGCAGTTTTTACTTCAGTCGTTTTGATGTCAGTTCCTAATCTTTGTAGATAGGCGATCAATGCTACGATCTCTCTCTTTTCAATTGGAACAAATTTTTCTCCAGCTTTAGTTTTTTCAGCTTTACTGGTTTCATAATTAACTTTTACGTCATTGGCTTCTGCAAAAATATTTTTCACAACACCATTAGCCTGATGATTCATCCAAGAATCCATACTGTCGATCTGAGCTTTTGTATATGGAACATCGAAAGTATTTTTCATCAATTCCAATTTAGCTTTAGTTTTACTTCTGTCAAGTTCATTTTCTATCAACCAAGGGAATCTTGGCATAATGGAACCTGCTGATGTCCATCTTGGATTTAGCATATGCTTGAAGTGCCAAGAATCTGGTCTTGCGCCACCTTCTCTCTGCAAATCCGGACCTGTTCTTTTAGATCCCCAAAGGAATGGTCTGTCGTAGATATATTCTCCAGCTTTGGAGTATTGTCCGTTTTTACCATTGAATCTTACAACTTCATCTCGGAAAGGACGAATCATCTGTGAGTGACAAGCATTACAACCTTCTCTGATGTATAGATCTCTACCTTCCAATTCTAATGGTGAATAAGGCTTCACAGCAGAAATTGTAGGTACGTTTTCTTTAATGAATATTGTTGGAAGGATTTCCATAGATCCTCCAATTGCAATTACAATGAAAGATAAAATTGATAAATACAATGGTGTTCTCTCCAACCAAAGGTGGAATGTTTCGCCTTCTTTTCTTCCTTTATTGATTTTTGCTAATGCAGGAACTTCAACTGGAACTTCTTTTTGGAAAGATCCTTTTCTTGCCGTTGCAATTAGGTTAACAACCATAAGAACAGAACCGGAGAAGTATAATAATCCTCCAACGAATCTTAGTTTAAAGAATGGTAGAATTGCTGTAACAGTATCCAACCAGTTTTTGTACATCAAAGTTCCGTCCGGGTTGAATTGTTTCCACATCAATCCTTGTGTAAATCCAGCGATATACAAAGGAACTGCGTAGAAGATAATCCCGAAAGTACCTAACCAAAAATGCCAGTTAGCTAATTTCACAGACCAAAGTTTGGTTCTCCACATTATTGGAACTAAATAATAAATAACTCCAAATGCCATAAAACCATTCCATCCAAGTGCACCTAAGTGAACGTGACCAATAACCCAGTCTGTAAAGTGACCTACTTTGTTAACTGTTTTAGTTGCCAAAAGTGGACCTTCAAAAGTTGCCATACCATAACAAGTTACAGCAACAACAAAGAATTTAAGAACCGGATTTTCTCTTACTTTATCCCAAGCTCCTCTCAAAGTCAATAGCCCGTTAAGCATACCCCCCCAAGATGGTGCAATTAGCATAATAGAGAAACCTGTTCCTACAGCCTGAGCCCAAGCTGGTAATGAAGTATATTGTAAATGGTGAGGACCTGCCCAAATATAGACGAAGATCAACGACCAAAAGTGAATAATCGATAGTTTATATGAGAAAACTGGTCTGTCTGCAGCCTTCGGAACGAAATAATACATCATTCCAAGAACCGGTGTTGTCAAGAAGAATGCAACTGCATTATGACCATACCACCATTGTACCAGTGCATCTTTTACACCTGCATAAGCAGAATAGGATTTCCATCCTGAGAAAGATAAAGGAACTTCTAAGTTGTTGAATATGTGAAGCATTGCTACTGCAACCCAAGTCCCGATGTAGAACCAAATTGCAACATACAAATGTCTTACTTTTCTAACAGCTATCGTAGCGAACATATTGAAACCAAAAATTACCCACACTACAGTAATCAATATATCAATTGGCCACTCGTGTTCTGCGTATTCTTTGGATGTATTGATTCCCATAAGGAATGTGATAAGAGTTGTTACCAACATTAGTTGCCAACCCCAGAAATGAACCCAAGACAAAGTATCACTCCACATTCTGGTTTTCAATAATCTCTGCATAGAATAATAGAATCCTGCAAAGAAACTGTTCCCCACAAAGGCGAAAATTACTGTGCTCGTGTGCATCATTCTTATCCTTCCGAATCCGAATGCACCCTGAGAATCAATTAATCCCTGCAATCCACCACTTCTCAAAGTGTTGATTGTCGTATCGTCTGTTCCCAAGAAAAACTCTGGTAATTCAGGATAAAATAGTAACAACGCGGCAGTAAGTCCGAGTAAAAAACCGGTCAAGCCGAAAACAACCGTCGCGATAAGAAAGGCGCGAACGATTCCGTTGTCATAACTAAATTTTTGTGTCTCCATATCTACAAATAGCAATTATTCTTTATCTTTTTTTTCAGGAGTGTCTGTCTCCTTTTCTGTCTTCACCTCGTCGTCAAATAGAATTCTAACCGCTGGTGATTCATCGTCTTCAAACTGTCCTTTTTTAGCACCAATAATAAAAATTATTAGAAAAATAACAGCTAAAGAAACGCTGCAGATAATCATCAAATAGAGAATCTCCATATCAGCCGCAAATTTAAGGTAAAACAGTCGTCAAATTTAGTGAAAATTACTGACTTTGGTCAGAATGGCGGAAATATGGATAATTTATAATCACTCTAAATAAAGGCATTCTAAATGTTTATCCTAAAGTATTTGGAGCTTCTGAGCCAAGTAGAAAGTGTCGTGAATGTTACTACGGTTACGGAACTTAATGGCATAAAAATCGCCGCAAAAAGTGGATGCATATGTCCCGAAACTGCAAAGCTGACTCCGATGACATTGTAACACAAACTAATTATGAATGTGATTTTTACAATCGTAATGGCGTCTTTCGCAAGTGCTAAGAATTTGTCCAATTCCGGGATTTTTTCGCCGTTCATAATCACATCGGAAGATGGTGTGAAAGAGTTGCTGTCGTCTGAAATAGCGATTCCGACATTACTCTGTTTTAAGGCTCCAGCATCATTTAATCCGTCGCCGAGCATTGCCACTTTTTGTCCCTTGTCTTGTAATTCTTTGATGAAATCAAGTTTGTTTTCCGGGTTTTGATTGAATTTCATCTCGGAAACATTCGGAATCAATTTTTCTAAAATCAATTTTTCTGAAGGATTATCGCCACTCAGAATATTGATTTTATAATTTTTTAAATGATTGAAAAGTTTAGAAAGATTACTTCGGTATTCATTTTTAAAAGTGAATTTTCCGATGAAAGTTTCATTCTTTTTAATGTAAACCGCAGTTTCCAAGTCTTGGGATTTTTCACCTGTAAAACTTGCTGAACCAATTTTATAGGTCGCGCCTCGGACTTTTCCCTGATAACCTTTTCCGGAAATTTCCACAAAATCTTCCACTTCAAAATAATCATCATTAACTTCAATGAAATTGTAAAGTGATTTGGAAAGCGGATGGTTTGAGTTTTTAAGAAGTGATTTAATATTCTTCAAATCAAAATCTTCAATCTCAGTTCCGAAATAATTGATATTCGATTTTTTGCTTTCTGTAATTGTTCCCGTTTTATCGAAAACTAAAGTGTCGATTTTCGCCAATCTTTCAATCGTCAAAGTGTCTTTCACGTAGAAATTATTCCGACCCAAAATCCTCATAATGTGACCAAAAGTAAACGGAGCCGACAAAGCTAAAGCACACGGGCAAGCCACAATCAGAATCGCAGAAACCACTTGAAACATCTTTTCAGTATCAATTCTTGCCCAATAGATTCCGGCAAGAAGCGTAATGCCTAAAATGATGAATGTAAAATATTTACTAATTGTATTTGTTAAAGTATCAAGTCCGGTTTCCATTTTCTTGAAAGCCTCTTTGTTCCAAAGTTGAGTCAGATAACTTTGGTCAACACTTTTGATGACTTCCAGTTCCAAAATCGAACCTGTTTGTTTTCCTCCGGCAAAAATCTTGTCGCCAGGTTTTTTAGAAATATGAGCAGATTCTCCCGTGATGAAGCTATTATCGATGTTTCCTTCACCTTTAATTAAAATCGAATCTACAGGAATGATTTCCTGATTTCTAACCATAATTCTGTCGCCAACAGCTAATTCTGAAAGTAATATGTTTTGCTGTTTCCCATCGAAATCAACTTTTGTAACCGCAATTGGATAGAAAGATTTGTAATCTCGGTCGTAAGAAAGTGTATTGTAAGTTCTTTTCTGAAATGTTTTCCCAAGCAACATAAAGAACAATAATCCACAAAGTGTGTCGAAATAGCCTGGACCATAATCTGTTACGACTTCATAAATGCTCCTTCCGTAAAGCACGAAAATTCCTAAAACAATCGGAACATCAATATTGATGATTTTATTCTTCAAACCGTACCAAGCGGATTTGTAATAATCTGAAGCTGAATAAAATACAATCGCAGTTGCAAATAAAAATAATAAAGCTCGGAACAAATGTTTGTAAGAATGAAACCAAACATCGTCTCCAGAAATATACTCCGGGAAGCTGAAGAACATTCCGTTTCCGAAAGCAAATCCCGCAACAGCCAATTTTATCAGAAGACTTTTGTCCAGCGTATCGTGTTTTTTATCAGCCGTTTCCAGATTGATGACAGGCTTGTATCCAAGATTGGTCAGGAATTTTGCTAATTCACTTAACTTCAGTTCATCTTCTTTGAAAGAAATTTGAACCGTTTTTCTTGTGAAATTAACCTGAGAATATTTTATATTTTTATTGATTGTATGAAGACTTTCCAAAAGCCAGATGCAAGAAGAACAATGGATTACCGGAATTTTGAAAGTCACGAGCGTAGTTCCGCCTTCAGAAAAATCTACAATTTTGGAAGATATTTCCGGCGTGTCCAGATAATCGAATTGGGAATTATTTTCGTTGCTGGGTCTTATCCCAGAGCGCTTGTTGATATTGTAAAAATTGTCAAGATTATGAACGTTCAGAATTTCATAAACCGATTGGCAACCGTTGCAGCAAAATAATTTTTCATCAAAAAGAATTTGTTCCTTATCGATATTTTGCCCGCAGTGAAAACATTGTTCTGCCATTAAAAATTACTCAGATATTTGGATTGCAAAATTACGTCAAAAATATTGGTATGTAGTGTTAAAAAGTCTTATTTTTGCTGACAAATGTCATAGGTATGTCTCTTGAACAACAATTGGTTATAGAAGAAAATTTCTCGAAAGCTTTCCATAAAGATTCTTTGCGCGAAAGTCTTAATTCTGCAGATTTTGAAGTGTATGAAAAAGCATTAAAAGTTTTGGAATTTGCAAAAGGTGATGTCGTTTTTGATGATGGTGAATCTCCGAAAGGAGTTTATTTTATCGAAAAAGGAACCGCAAAATTATCCAAGTCAGGTGTTTACGGTAAAGACCAGATTTTGAGGTTTTGTAAAGACCACGATTTGATTGGTTATCGTTCTTTGCTTTGTGGGGAAAATTTTCAGGCAAAAGCAGAAGCTATGACGCCTATGAAAGTTCAGTTTTTACCTTCCGATGTGTTCTTACATTTGTTGGAAGTAGATTCCAAATTATCCTACGCAATGCTTCAAAAGATTGCTTACGAATTAGGCGAGTCTGCCAATACAGTTACCTTCCTTGCACAGAAAACAGTGAGAGAAAGACTTGCAGAAATATTAATTCTACTTGAACAAAAATTAGGAACAGACCCAGAAGGCTTCATCAAGATCTCTTTGACAAGAGAAGAAATCGCAAATCTTATCGGAACTGCTACAGAAAGTGCGATTCGACTAATCTCAGAATTCAAACAGGATGATCTGATCTCTGTTGAAGGTAGAAACATCAAGATCCTAAACCGCGACAAGCTGATCAAACTTGGTCATGTCGTAATTTAAATCTAATTAAAAATTAAGAATGAATAATTAGTAAGATTTTCATTTTTAATTATTCATTCTTAATTCCCAAATAATGTCTGTACATTCAGAAATAAAAAAAATCACGACCGAGACCTTGCGAAAAATGAAATTCGATAAGGAAAAGATCACAATGCTAACGGCTTACGATTTCACAACGGCGAAAATGGTAGATGCTGGCGGTGTAGATTCTATCTTAATTGGTGATTCCGCAGCGAACGTAATGGCTGGTTTTGAAACGACTTTGCCAATCACGCTGGACCAAATGATTTATCATACACAATGCGTTGTTCGCGGTGTAGAAAGAGCGTTGGTGGTTGCCGATCTTCCTTTTGGAACTTATCAAAGTAATCCGGAGAAAGCTTTGGAATCTGCGGTAAGAATGATGAAAGAGGGTGGGGCTCACGCTGTGAAAATTGAAGGCGGAAAAGAGATTGAGGAATCTATCAGAAGGATCATCAATGCTGGAATTCCTGTTTGCGGACATCTTGGTTTGACACCTCAAAGTATTTATCAATTCGGGACTTACAAGGTAAGAGCAAAAGAAGATGCAGAAGCTGAAAAATTGATTTCTGATTGTAAATTGTTGGAAGAATTGGGATGTTTTGCAGTTGTGTTGGAAAAGATTCCAGCTGCGCTTGCAAAAAGAGCTTCGGAAAGTATTTCGATTCCAACAATTGGGATTGGAGCTGGACAGGATTGTGATGGTCAGGTTTTGGTTTATCAGGATATGGTTGGGATGAATCAAGGTTTTTCCCCGAAATTTCTTAGAAGATATTTGGATCTTTATTCTGAGATCACTGGTGCCGTGTCGCAATACGTTAAAGATGTGAAAAGTGCCGACTTCCCGAACGAGAAGGAGAGTTATTAATTTAAAAATAAAAATAGATAATGCCCTTTCAGATCTCAAAACTTTGAAAGGGTTTTTAATTTTAAAATATTAGAATGATTCAGAAAACCTTTAAATTATTATGTTTCATCTTAATCATATCTTCAGTCGCTTCGTGCGTTTGTCATCAAACAAAATTTGGGACGAGAACTGAAATTTATGATAAGAAAGATTCATTGAAATCTCTTGCAAGAATTAAGGGAATCAAAAATCTTGATTATTCTGACTTCAAACCTGGGAAATTTGATAATGGAAAAGTGGCTGTGAATTACCGTTTTCTGAAACCAAAGACAATCGAACAAAACAAAAAATATCCTCTGGTCTTGGTATTCCACGGTTCTGGTGCAATTGGAAACAATAATACTTCACAAATGGGTGTTTTGTCGAAAATGTGGTTGCTTCCTGAGAATCGGGAAAAATATCAGGCTTACGTTTTGTCGCCCCAATTTCCTATACGTTCTTCCAATTATCATCTTGATAAAAGCAGAAATGTAAAAGTTTCTGAATCCAATGAACATCTTGATTTGGTTTTGAAATCAATTGATTCATTGATTGTTAATGAAAATATCGACCCAAGCAGAATCTACATGATGGGATTTTCTATGGGTGGCGCAACCACTTCCAACGCAATTTCGAAGAGACCAGATTTGTTTGCGGCGGCAATCAATGTTTCAGGGATTTCACAGTTTGATAAAATCGATGAACTTACGAAAATGCCGATTTGGATAGTCCACGGAAGTCTGGATACGGACAATTTCCCTCAAAGTAATTTCAAGTTTTTTGAGGAAATGAAAACCAAAGGAAATGTCTTTCTTTGGGAATATAAAGACAAATATCATAACAATATTCTCTCCGCTGAGTTGGTAGATGAGATTCCGAAATGGCTTTTCAAGCAATCTAAAAAATAAAATTTAAAAATGAAAAATTCTCAAACAATACAAGGTGTTCTCTCTATTTTAGCATTAATTTGTCTAGCTGTAGGTTGGTTCAATCTATTTTCTCCGGAGATAACGGATTTACTTTATCAAAGGTTTTTTTATATTTTGATTGGTCTGAGTTTTATCTTTCAAGCGCAATCTTTCCTTAATCAAAAATTTGTTTATCTAATGTACATCGCTGCAGGATTGTGTATTGTTGGTGCATTTTTACCTTTCGATTCTCAATTTGCAAGAATCAAAACAATTGGACTTTTTACAGGCGTTATAGTTTCGGTGTTTAACAGACAAAGGATTTCCAGAGGTTAAGATTATCATAAGGTTTTAAATATTTTTATTAATTTTAGTAAAACATTTAAAACACAAAAGATGGATTACCTTGCAGAACTGCAGATCATATTAGATGATGAGAATTTAGAATTCGAAGATTGGATTTCCAGATATCCAATTCAGGAATGTCCACGTCTGATTCTTGAGTACAAAAATTACATGCAGAAATATTGCATTGAAAATGATGATTACGAAAGTGTTGAAGAACTTCAAGAGTTAGACAGATTTGCTGATTATGTGGAAAATCTAGCAATTGAAAAATTGGCAGAGCAACAGGAGAAATTCAACGAAGCAACAATGTTGTTAGAAAAAATAAAATGTTTGCAGGCGCAAATTATGAAAAGTGGAACCGGAGAAATCCCTGTTTCTGAGGAACTGATAAATGATTTGCGTGACATTGTACAATATTTGAAAAGCCAGAATATGTACAATGAAGAAACGTGGAAGCCGCTTCTGCATTTAATATAATAAGAATGAATCAAAATTTCAACGATTCTCAAATCGTTTTCGAAGACAATCATATGATGGTCATCAACAAAAAGCCCGGACAACTAGTTCAAGGTGACAAAACGGGTGACTCATCTTTGTTGGAATTAATCAAAGATTTCATCAAGAAAAGAGACGATAAACCGGGAAATGTTTTTCTTGGATTAGTTCATAGAATTGATCGTCCAACTTCCGGATTGGTCATCTATGCGAAAACTTCAAAAGCGCTTTCCCGATTAACTGTAATGGTTAAAAACCGGGAAGTCAAAAAAACATATTGGGCAATTGTCGCCAAAGAAATGATTCCAAAATCGCAAAGGCTGGTTCATTATCTTCAAAAAAATGAAAAGACAAATAAGGCTACCGTTTTTATAAAACCAACAGAAAATGCCAAAGAATCGATTCTTAATTATCAAACCATAAAAACTTTAGATAATTATCAGTTGTTGGAAATTAATTTGGAAACAGGAAGACATCATCAAATCAGAGCTCAACTGTCAAAAATTGGTGTTCCAATAAAAGGCGATTTGAAATACGGAGCGCCACGTTCCAATCCGGATGGAGGAATTTCTCTGCACGCCAGAAAATTAGAATTCGAACATCCTGTTACGAAAGAAAATGTTGAAATAACTGCTCCGGTTCCGCAGAATGATGCGATTTGGAAAGCTTGTGAAGATTAATTTTTTAAATAAAATATATAATCCCATTCAGCAGGATCTCCAACGCCCACACTTGGTGTGTAGAGGAAGAATTTCACTTTTTGATCAGGATTGGATTTTAAATATTCTCTTACAATTTTTAGATTCTGAATTGATAACCAGGCCGCAGAAATATTTAAATCAGTATTAGACGGGTTGAAGATGTTTTCAAATCCGTTTTTAGGACTTATCACATTTTGCTCGATAACTTTTTCAAATTGGGAAGCTGATAGTAGATTTGTTGGATAATTCATTTCTCCCAATCCCATCCATACAATCCCTCCATCAAAAAGAGGTTGATTAATTTCTTTGTAAGTCAATTTTAGGTATCCAAAATCGTTAGGCGATTTGTAGTCATTCGTTATCGTAAATGTTTCAGATTGAGTGTCAAATGTGAACTCCTTTCCACCTTCGAAAGTTTTGGTGTTGAGATCTACCTTCAACATTAGAACTTTGTTGGCTTTTGGCGTAACTTCATCTTCTTCGATGGGAGATTCATTGTTTCTGGAACAGGATATCAAAATTAAGAACAGACTTAGGAGAAGTAATTTTGTTTTCATAATTAGTTTTATTTTGAACTAAATTACTGAAAATTATTTACTTATGAAAAAAAAAGACCTTCAGAATATTCTGAAGGTCTTTGTAATTTAAGCAATATCAATTATTCTTTAATAATCTTAAACGTTTCTATTTTTCCTGAATTTAATTTGGCTTTAAATAAATAAACACCAGCTTTTAAGAAAGAAACATTCAGTTTTCTATTGTTAGTTTTTTGTTCTTTAATTAATTGTCCAGCAATATTATAAATGCTTACGCTTTCTATGTCAGAAGAAGAGAAGGTTAAAATATCTTTTACCGGATTTGGTGAGAATAAAAAATTTGATTTCGAAATATCTTCATTTGATAAGGTTGCACATTCTCCGGAAACAAAAAATACAGTCTGATAATTTAATGGCTGCCAATTGTTGTCATTAGGAAGCTTTAGATATGCCTTTGAATAATTAGTCCCAGTAGAAGTTACCTCCCAAAATGCTCCAAAAAAGTTGTCCACAGCAACAGGTTGTAGCCAATATTTACCAGTAGTTAATGTAATGGTTTGTGGAAGATCTATGGTTACTTGATAAACAAAACGACCGTCTTTTTCTCCAATAATCAATTGCTCGGTTGGAACAAGGTTTTCTATCGTTTGCAAGATATCTCCAGGCGAATTGCTTTGGTCTTTTAAAATTGAAATAGAGAATTTTGGTGTTTCATCGCTGGCAACAATATTCATTCTCACTTGTTTGATTTTAAAATCGCCAGATACTACAAAATCGTCTGCTATGGAAGAAGAACCTTCGGATATATTGTAAGCCTGTTCATAATTGTTGCTATGCAAGCCATCTCCTTGGAAACAAGAGAAATTAGGTTCAGTCGCAACATAAGGCTCTCCACATTTTATAGCTCTGGTTCTTGTACTGCCATCTAATGAACAGGTATTATTAGCGTGTGTGTAGAATCTCACTTTTCGATTAGTATCAGCTTTCCAAGTCAAAGTACCTGTACCATAAGTCAAAATCTGGGTTCCATCTTCATTACCTATAGTGACTAGATCTGTAGCAATAGAACTGTAAAATGTATAATTCGTATTTGCAGTTACTTGTATCATAGAATATTCTCCTGACTGTCCTGCCGGTGCAATAGATTCTATAGTCGTATTACAAGCTGGTATTTTTACAGTTACAGGATTTTGTCCTCTAGGAGCGTCCAGACATCCTTGTGCTGGTGGAGCTGGTTGTCCACATTGCACTGTCAAAGTTCGTGGATTTTCATCTATATCACCAATGCTGCAATTCTCATCCAAGTGTATGTAAAAACGGACATATCCATCTGCAACGGCAGTCCATTGTACTTCTCCAGTTCCTTTGGTTATGGCCTTGCTGCCTAAGTAATTACCTATTGTTATAAAATCTGTTGCAACAGAACTTTTGAAGGTGTATGTGGTACCAGCAGTGACTTGAATGTTAACAAAACTTCCTGTGAATGCGAAATCACTTGCAACTTCCGGAAAGCCACTGCAAAACGGAGTGTAATCTATTCCGCTGCTTCCCATTGGTGCATCTAGACAAGCTTCAACTGGTTCTGTAGGGTCATTTGGATCTGGTCCAGGATCGCATTTTACTGTTTTTCTCCTGAAGGTAGTCTGGCTGCCACATTGGTTATCAGAATGAACGTAGAATCTGATAATCTGGTCAGATGTAGGTTTGTATTCTAGCTCACTGGTTCCCGATGATATAACTGTTATGCCATTTTCATCTGATAATGTAATGAAATCTGTTGCTATAGAGCTTTTGAAAGTATAGGTTCTCCCGGCATATACCTGCACTTTTGAAAATGTTCCCGCTCTTGCGACGGTAGTAATATTCTGAAATTCATTATTACAGTAAACATCATAAGTTGATAATGGTTGTTGTCCATTGGTTGATGTCAGACATCCGCTTTGAGCATTCGCAAATGTAGAAATGCAAAAGAAGGCATAGAGTAGAAGATTCTTCATATTTAAAATTTGAATCAAAAATAGTGATAGAAAAACTACTTATATAATGGTTGTCTATCAATATCAATGATTTTGATAGCTTGAAATTGAATTCAAATAGTTGGTTGTTAGTTGTTTATGGGTTGTTTTGCTTTTGGTGGTTTTTTGCACTTTCATTAAGGAAAATGGAAGGAGAAATACCAGTAACACTTTTGAAAACCTTCGCAAAAGCGCTGTGTGTTGCAAAACCAGAAATCTCACCAAGATAGCTGATCTTATAATTTAAGTACTCGGGATTATTATGGATCTTCTCACAAATGTAGTTTATGCGAAGTTCATTAATATATGTATTGAAATTTTTACCCTTATATTTATTAATAATCTGAGATAGATAAGTCGTATTGGTTTTTAGCTGAACTGCTAAGGTAGAGATATTAAGTTTCTGATTTGTGAATCTATCTGATTTTTCAAACTTGTCAAGCTTTTCGAGAATCTCCTGTTCTACATCTGATGAGATCAGTTGGATTTCTCCATCTTTTGGAGCTACTTCGATTTTTGCATCATTAGTAATAACTGTTTTATTTTCAAGAGATTCAATAATTGCCTCGTATTGCTTTTTTTGTTTTCTCTTTGTTTTTCCTACATAAAAAAATATGGTAATACTTACTCCCGAAATTAAAATCAAAATGATAACCAGCGTATTGTTTTGTTTATTGGCTGATGAGATTTCGTTTGTCAGTTTTTTTTCTTCAAGATTGACTGCGTTTTTTATTGTGTTGATATTATTCTGCGCAATCTCTTTGTTAATCTGCAGATGCTTTTCATTATAAAGGTCAAAATTTTCATAATCGCCTAGCATTTTATAGTTCTTTGAAATCGATAAATAGACTTTTGACTTTAATATATCATCATTTAATTCCTTGTTTTTTAGAATAGATTTTAAAGTGTCGATTGCTAATTGATGTTTTTTCTCATCTGTATAAATATTAGATAGTGTGAAAAGTGCATAATCATTAACGGAAGTATTTTTCTTAATTTCTAAAGCTTTATTGATGTAAAGGCTTGCAGAATCCAATTTTTGAAGATTGTAATAAGAATCGCCCAGATTATAATAAGAACGTTTGATGTAATAAGGCGCATCATTATTCATTTTATTGAATTCTGATAAAGAATTTTTGAAATACAAATTCGCGGCACTATATTTCTTTTCGTCCATATTTATCTTGCCCAATTCTATATAAGACAAACCTTTCAATCGGTATTTGTCATTTCCTTCGGGAAGTTTTTTTATTTCATCAATAGTCAGATGCAAATAATAGACAGCCTTATCTTTGAAATCTATATTGAGATACATCTGTGCAATCGTACCATAAATCTTGCTAATGATCTGTGGATCGTTTGTCTTCTCAGCAAATTCCTTCGCCTGAAAAAGTAACTCAGTAGATTTTTTGGTGTTTTCTTTAGCAAAATAAGCAAATGACATCAATGCCAAAGTATTGGATTTTTGCTTGTCGGATGTAGAATATTTTAGAATTTGTTCTCCAATTTTTATCGTTTCGTCCGGATTCGTATTCCGCATCATATTTAGACGATTTTCCAGACTATCCAACTCATCTTTATTCTGAGAATAGATGATAGAAAAGCAAAAAAGCAGAACAGTTAAAAAACAGAATTTTGAATTAAATCTTCTCATATTGAGATCAAATAACAACATTGTAAATATCCATCATAAGAAATATATTACAAAAATACAAAATCCATATTTTCTAAAATTGTTAATTTTTCAAAGTGTTTTTGATTTAATAATTAATTATTGTCCGGAATTAATCACGCCTCCACCAGTATCAGAATTACTGTTATTTTTAATTAAGTTCGGATCCACTTTTGCCAATTTATTTTTCGTCGGAATCTTATAATTAAAAGCAATTCCGAACTTCCTTGTGTCATTTTTACTAGTCAGAAGAACAGAAGCCAAATCGTTTGGCGGAACAGAATTGAAAGTATTCTTATTTTGATTAAAAATATCATCCGCATAAAGTGTAACAGTAAGACGGTCATTCAGTAATTTTTTGGTGAGATTAACATCAAAAGATTGATTGAATGGTTTTATCGCGTCAAAGTAGAAATAATTTCCTTTCGTAATATGGCGATAATTGGCTGTGAGTTTAATTTCTTTAGGCAAAATAATTTGTGCTGAACTTCCAAAAACCCAGAAACCTTTGTTGTTCAAGTCAGGAATCTCGTGTCTTTGATAACTTGTGTATAGATAAAGAAAGTTGATTTTGTCCGGATTGAAATCAAACTTCATCATTTCGCTAAAACTCTTAGTGAAAATCATAAATGGAACTGGCAATCCTGCGTTGAAACTGTGAACTCTCATCGAAGGAATATTCACATTCGTATTGGTTACAAGTAAATCTTTTCTTCCAACCTGCTGCGCAATGTTGTTATCAGCATAGCTAACACTGTAACTGATATAAGCATAATCAAAAGCAGAAATTTTAACCTCAAAATTATCAAAAATTGTAGGCTGTAAGTATGGATTTCCCCCGTAATTGATATTTTGATTATTGAAAACCGTGTTATTAGGATTCAGAAAAGAAATATTTGGAAGGCTTATTTTCTTATTATAATTAAAGCTGAAAAAAACGCTTTGCATAAAGTTATACTGAACACTTGCATTCGGGAAAATCCTGAATTGATTGAAAGGTGTCAAATCTTTTTCAACAACAGTATTGTTTTCCTGAACTCTGGTAATTCCGCTGATGTCATAGTTCTCTGCTCGAGCCCCCAAAATAAAATCAAACTTCTTCAGTTTCGCCTGCAATTCTGCATACATAGATGAAGTTTGTCTTTCGTAATCTAAATTTGTAATAATTCTGTTATCTGTATCAAAATTTAGTTTTTCATACAAACCACCAATGCTGATTTTTCCTTCGTCCAAGATTTTCAACGGCTGAGAAAAATCGACTTTGAAACTGTAAACATTCTGATTAGATGCATTCGCAGTATTATTGGACGGTTTGATAAAACTGTTTTGGGCGTAATCTGTATTGTAATTGTTATAATTTAATTGAAAATCAAGCTTTTTGTTTTTATCATCAAATCGTTTTTGATAAGTAATTGTTGCATCATTTCTATTAATCAATGTCTTTCCAAAATCTTCAGAATTGACAGGAATAATAATGTTATTGATGTTATCAAAGTCAAAACCATTACTTTCAACCACGTTGTCATTATTGTTTTTATTGATTTCATAATTCAACAGCAATCTGTCTTTTCCCAAATCAAAAGTCATCGCCGCATTGGCAAAATAACCTCGTCCGGTTCTATCTGTAAAAGCTTTTGAAAGCTCAGATATTTCGCTCCATTGTGTACTTTCACGATAGTTTTGTCCAAAATTTACCTGCCACCCAAAATATTTGTTTCTGGCATTTAAGCTGAGACTGTTGACAGTCCTGTGTCTTGCTTTTTCGTAATTCGTGAAAGCATAACTTCCACTGTAAGTTGCTGAAAGATAACTTTTCGCATTTTTGCTTGTGATGATATTAAGAATCGCGCCACCAGAAGTTGCAGGAAATTCTGCGCCAGGCTGTGTCACGATTTCTATCTTTTCTACAGAATTGGCAGGCATTCCTTCCAGGAAAGCGGTCAGCTCATTACTTGAAATATTCAAAGGTCTTCCGTCCATATAGACTTCCAGGAATTTTCCCTGATACATCATTCCGGCAATATCTGTGGAAACCAGTCCGGGAAGCTTCTTCAATCCTTCCATCAATGTTCCGGAATTTAGATTCGGTTGTTCAGAAAAATCGAAAATTGTTCTATCTGCTTTTTGTTCAACGGCTTTTTTAGTTTTGGTAATGGTTACCGCTTCAATTTGTTTTTCTTTGTTGTCGTTTTCTTTTTTTTCAGTTTCCTGAGCAAAATAGATTTGACCTAGGAATAGAGCAGAGATTGGAAGAATAGATTTTACTTTCATAGTTTAGTTTGTAATGGATTAGACTTCCAATCCTTCATTTTGTTACATATTCCTAGTTTGCTCTGTCTTTTTCTTCAAAATTAATCTGTTTTTTGTTGATTTGCTTTTTCTTATTTCCGAAAGTATAATTTACACTCAAACGGAAACTTCTTCCGTCCCAATAGTTATTAAAATGTTGGCTGTTATCATTAAAATATTTATCTCCTCTCCATCTCTGAGCAAAAATGTTCGTTACTGTTGCATTGATTTGAAGTTGCTTTTCCATTAGAGAAACCTTGATTCCTGAATTGAGATTGGAGAAATTATGGAAATAAGAATTCACGTTTTTGTAAGGTAAACTTTGATCGTAGTTTAAGAATAAAGCAACCGTTTTTGTTTTATTTAAAGTGAATGTATTGTTGATAGAATAACTCACCGAAGTTCCGTTAGATGTTTCAGCATTCATATTGAAAACTTCGGAGTTTTGATAAGACGCATTCGCAGAAATGGTGGCTTCCCAGAATTTGAAAAAAGTGTCTGTGTATGAAACATTGGCACCAAAAAAATTATTGTTATAATAATTAAGATAATCGCCGGTTTGAGAAATTCCATCCAAATATCCTACTTGTCCAAAGGCATTAGTCAATCGAAGGTAATAAACACTGGTTGAAAACTTGTTGTTATAAGTATAACCTAATTCGTAATTATTGATGTAAGAAGGCTTCAATAAAGGATTTCCAGAAGAATAAGAATATGGGTTTTCGTACCAGCGGAAAGGATTCAAATTGCTCATACTTGGTCTGTTGATTCTTCTGGAATAGGACAGACTGAAAACGTTTTTGTCTTCTTTATAAGAAACATAAGCCGAAGGAAACCATTGCCCATAAGAGAAATTGTTCACAGAACTTTTTACAACCGTATTTTCATATCGGACTCCAGCTTTTGTTTCCCAATGTTCTCCGAAGCTTTTCGCGAAACTTCCGTAAACTGCATAATTCTCTTCACGATAATTGAAAGTGCTACTTTTTTCATTATCAATGATGTATTGATTGTTTTCAAAGTCAAGATATTTCAAATCTGCAGAATTTCTGAATTGATTGAATTTGACGCCTGTTTCAATCGTTCCAAATGAAAAAGGTAATTCCAAATCGCCTTGAACAGAAAAAATCTGAGGTTTGATTTTTGACAAAGTTCTCACATCTTGAATCGTGTTTTCCGGAAGTGTCAAAGTCGAGAAATTAACTTCTGTGTCATTATTATTTTTGTAAAAGTTACCAGCAAAACTCAATTTTTTTCCAAGCGAATCCAGCTTCAAATCATAATAAGTACTGAAAGTATGCGTCGGGGATTTTTCTCTGTGGAAGGTATTGGTCAAAAGATTTTTTTCTGTCAAATCGGAACTGATATTTCTGGTGGTGTTGAGAATATCCATTCCTGATTTTTCGTGTCCGAAAATATACTCAATCCCAACTTCTGAGTTCTTGTTGATTTTGTAAGAAGCGTTCAAACTCGGCGTCAAATCCTGCCACATATCTTTTCTTGTAGATTCGCTGTAATTCTGAGATGCTCCAAGAATATTATATCTTTCATTAGAACGCTTTGCACCGTCGATATAAGAGGTTTTTAAACTTAAACTTAATTTTTCGGTTTGATAATTCAAAGTTCCGTTGGTTGTTCCATTAAAATAAGTTCTCTGTGTCAAACCTGTGCTGATATTTCCACTGAAGCCTAGATTCGGATTTTTCTTTAGAATAATATTAATGAGTCCGCTGTTTCCCTGTGCTTCATATTTAGAAGGTGGAGTTGTAATCACTTCGATTTTCGAGATATTTTCTGAGCGAATCGATTTCAGATAATTTAGAAGTGCAGTTCCTGATAGATTCAGCATTTTTCCGTTAATCATCACATTTACACTGCTTTTTCCGGTGATAGAAATCGTTCCCATATTTTCATCAACTTTCAGCATTGGAACATTAGCAAGAGTTTCTCCGGCATCCATTCCTTGAGAAGCGATTGATGCATCTACATTGAAAACCAATCTGTCAGCTTTTCTTTCCAAAAGTTTTTTCTTCACAAGGATATTAACTTGTTCGACTTCTTTAAGACTGTCTGTTTTAGTTTGAGCAAAAATTCCTGTTGAAAGTAAGCCGGTGATAAATAGATATTTTAGTTTCATAAGTTTATTTTAATCGTTGTAAAATCTTGATGCAAATGTATTTTCAAGACTTTCCTTATGAAATAGCGTTTAGATTTGATGAGGTTTTAATTCGACCAAACTATTTTCATCGATGAAAAAAGGGTGTTCATAGAATTGGGTAATCCAGATGTTCTTCTCATCCTTATTTTTGAAATATGAAAAAAGTAACTCTCATTTTGATTTTGGCTTCAATGATGTCTTGTGTAGGAACACATCGGGTAGATGTTTGGAAAACAATGACAATCGCTTCTGGAGATAGTATTGTTGTAGATAAACTAAAAGCACCCGCAACTTTAGAAATTAAAAATCTTTCAAATGAAAATGTCAGCTTGATTTCAGAATTGAATATGCCAAAAACCATCATCGCCAATTCTCAACTCAATTATAGATTACCGAAAAAGAGCCGATTGATACTGGAAAATCAAAATCCTGACTCGGTTTCTATACATTTGCATTATTCTTCTAATAAACCAATTATTATTAATCATAAAGAATTACGATGAAAAAAAAGCAAATCATATGGCTTCAAATTATCTATTGGAGTCTCAACTTTTTTGGAACTGTCATCACGCCTGTTTTCTTTTTTTCTAAAGAAAGTGATTTGCAGAGTACAGTTTTGAGAATTACCTTCTTTCTTGCTGGGATTTTTACTTTCTATATTTGTTATTTAGCTATTATTCCGAAAGTTTTTAGACCAGAGAAAATTTATACAGTTATTCTTTCATTTTTCTTGTCGATTCTTTGTTTTGCGACTTTGCGATATTTGATGGAAGAAGTTCTTCTGCCTGCCACTTTTGGATTTAGAAACTATAATGAAGAAACAGGATTGCTTTATTACTTTTTTGATAATATTTATTATGGATGTATCAATGTGTTCATTGCTGGAATAATGTGGTTGTTGGAAAAATTTGGAGTGATTGAAACTGAAAGACAAAAACTGGAACAGGAAAGAAATGAAGCAAAAATGCAGGCTTTGAAGACTCAAATCAATCCGCATTTTATTTTTAATACACTTAATAATATCTATTCTTTAGTCTATCAAAACTCGGAAAAAGCGTTGCCTGCAATTGAAGAATTGAGTCAATTATTGAGATATAGCACGAAAGATTTGGAGCAAAATTTTATCTCATTAAATAAAGAAGTTGGCTATCTTGAAAGTTTGATAGAACTAGAAAAACTTAGAATCAAAAATCCAGAATTATTAATGATTGAAAAGAAAATCAATTTTCCAAATCTTAATATTTCTCCAATGCTTTTGGTTCCGTTTGTAGAGAATGCTTTCAAACATGGCGATTTCTCTGGGAAAGGTTTTACTTTGAAGATTTCTGACAGTAACCAAACTTTAAATTTTCATCTTCATAATTTTAAAAAATCAAAATCAAAAGATTCACTTTCAGGAATTGGAATTGGAAATGTGAAAAAACGATTGGAAATTCTTTATCCAAAAAAACACGAACTCAATATCATTGAAACCGAAACCGAATTTTCTGTAGATTTGAAAATTGATTTAACTAATTAAAGTTCCTTTGTCATTCTGAATGGAGCAAAACGAAGTGAAGAATCTGAGATTCCTCCTACGTCGGAATGACATTATAATTTGATATGAAAAGAATTAAATGCATTGTTGTAGATGACGAACCGCTCGCTGTTTCTTTGCTTGGAAGTTACGTTGAGAAAATCCCATTTTTTGAGTTGGTTTTTTCTACAGAAAACCCGATTGAAGCTTTAGAATATATTCAGAAAAATGAAGCAGATTTGATTTTTCTGGATATTCAGATGCCGGAACTCACAGGAATCAATTTTATGAAAATCGTGGGCAACAAACTGAAATATATTCTCACAACTGCTTATTCCGAATACGCGTTGGAAGGTTACGAACACAACGTTATCGATTATCTTTTGAAACCAATTTCCTTTTCCCGTTTTGAAAAAAGTGCTTTGAAAGCTCAGGAAAGATTTCCGATAAATGAAACTTCCGCAAATTCTCATTTTTTCATAAAATCATCCGGACAACAACATCGGATTAATTTTGATGATATTCTTTATGTCGAAAGCATCAAAGATTACGTCAACATCAAAACCGAAAATCAGGAATATATTGTTCTTGATACTTTGAAATCTCTGGAAAATCAATTACCGGAAAGCTTTGCCAGAGTTCATAAATCCTTCATTCTAAATCTTGATAAAATCGAGAAAATCGATATTAGAAACGTTTTCCTCAGTTCCGGAAAAGAAATCCCGATTGGCGAAACATACAAATCCGAATTCTTGTTGAAAATCAAAAAATAACGTCTTATATCTGTAATATTCTAACTAATATCTGCTCTATTGTATTTTATAAAAAAATTGTGTTAATTTTGCATCACAAACACAAATGATGCAAGAAAAATTATTAACAATTATTAATTCCATAAAACGGAATAAATTCGAGGATCTTATCTTAGAAATTAATCCGGAGCAAAAACTAAGAGAAGATCTTAACTTTGATTCATTTGATTTAGCTGAACTTACAGTAAAAATCGAAGAGGAATTTGGAGTCGATATTTTCGAAGACGGATTAATAAGTTCGGTTAACGAAATCTACGCAAAACTCTAATGTTTTTTCTTGTCGACCGCAATGTTTCTTTGTCTTATGACGAAATCTTGCAACATCTTGATACTTCTAATTCTTACACGAACTGTTTTATCTATCCTGATTTGAAATCCTTTTTTCTGAATTGGATTTTTGCTTTGGTTAATGAGCGAAATATTTCTTTGATGGATTCTGATTTGTCCGAAAAAGAAATTTCGACGAATGACTTAAATGTGAATCAATTAATTAAAATTGATGATCCGAAGAAAATAAATTCTGTTGAAGAATTGGTAGATTCTATCAGATTTTCCAATTCTGAAATTACACTTTTCACTTCCGGAACAACAGGTTTTACAAGAAAGTTTACGCATCCTTTGAAAAATTTGATCAGAAAAATAAATGTTTCTGAAGAAAGAAAAAATGATGTTTGGGGATTTGCATTCAATCCGACACACGTTGCTGGCGTTCAGGTTTTCTTTCAAGCTATCTTGAACCAGAATCTTTTGGTCAATGTTTTTATGGAATCCAAAGATTTTGTTGTGAATTCAATCAACGAATATAAAATCACGAATCTTTCTTCAACGCCAACATTTTACAGGTTGCTTTTACCATTAAATCAATCATTTGATTCCGTAAAAAAAATTACAATTGGTGGGGAAAAGTCAGACAATTATTTGATTTCTCAAGTTGAAAAATATTTCCCGAATGCAAGAATCAACAACGTTTACGGTTCTACGGAAACCGGACCATTGTTTTCTTCTCAGAATGACGAGTTCGTGGTTTTGGACAAACATATTGGATTAATAAAAGTGGTTGATGATGAATTGTACATCCATAAGAATCTTTTTGGTAAAACGACTCAATTGAATTTGATTGATGATTTTTACGCAACAGGAGATTTGATAGAATGGATTGATGATGAGCAGAGAAGATTCAGATTTACATCCAGAAAAAACGAACTTATCAATGTTGGCGGTTACAAAGTGAATCCTTATGAAGTGGAAGACGAATTGACACAACATCCAAAAATCAGAAACGTAAGAGTTTTTGGAAAACCAAATGCGGTTTTGGGAAATGTCATCTGTTGTGAAATTGAGTTACTTCCAAATTCAGAATTGAAAGAAGAAGATATTCGGTTTTACCTTAATGGAAAGATTCAAAACTTCAAAATTCCAAGAAAAATAAACTTCGTAGAAAAAATAGAATTAACGAGAACCGGAAAAAAGAAAATCGTATGAACATATTAATTACCGGAATATCCAGAGGAGTAGGATTAGAAATGAGCAAATTGTTTCTGGAAAATGGACATACAGTTTACGGCATCAGCAGAACAGAATCTGAGGAACTAAAAACTTTGGAACAACAATATCCGGAGAATTTATTTTTCAAAGTTTTTGATTTAGCTAATCCCGAAAACATTAAACAGGAAGTTTTCCGAGATTTTGTAAACAATCAAATCCCAATCCACGTTCTCATCAACAATGCAGCAATCGCTTACGACGATATTGTAACAAATCTCAATTATGAAGATTTGAAAACAATGTTTGATGTCAATCTTTATTCTCCGATGTTTCTTACAAAATATGCAATCAGAAATATGATTTACAATCGGGTTTCGGGAAGTATTATTCATATTTCGTCTATCAGTGCGCACACAGGTTACAAAGGTTTGTCGATGTACGCAGCTTCCAAAGGAGCTTTGCAATCTTTTTCAAAAAATATTTCCAGAGAATGGGGAGAACGTGGAATCCGCTCAAACATCGTAGTTCCTGGTTACATGGAAACTGCAATGAACGCCAAACTAACATCTGACCACAAAAACAGAATCTTCAAAAGAACGGCTCTGAAAAAAGAAACCGATATGAGATCCGTCGCAGAAACTGTACTGTTTTTATCAGACGAACGATCCAAATCCATTACCGGACAGGAGATTTTTGTAGATTCCGGAACTTTATAAAAACTTAAACTAATGATCAATCTAATATACAAAACGCTGAACATCATTCCCAAAACGATTGCGAAGATCGAGAAGCTTTATTCTTACAGCATTCTCAATTCCCATTCCGGTGTGAAACTTCATTCTGATTTGAAAATTGGAAAAGCAACGACGTTTGAGTTAGATGACAATGCGCAATTTGAGATTGGTAAAAATGTCATCTGGAGAGATCATAATGCTATCAGAATCAGAAAAGGCGGAACTTTAATTTTTGGAAATAATGTGGATCTTAGCCATTATATTTCCATCAATTGTCTTGAAAAGATAGAATTGGGAGATGATACTTGCATCGCAGAAGGGTGCAAATTCTACGATCACGACCACGCTTTCGATACCAAACCGGAATATATCTGGCACAAAAATAAATTTAATACTGCGCCAATCATCATTGGGAAAAATGTAAAGATCTACAGCAATGTTACCGTTCTAAAAGGTGTCACGATTGGCGACAATTGTATCATTGGAGCCAATTGTGTGATCTCACGTAATGTTCCTGCAAATTCCATTATCTTCGGAAAACACGAGTTGATGAGGTTGCCTTTGATGTAAATTAATTTGGGCAGCTTTATCCGTCTTCCGTTCCCAATCTTTTTTGCCTTCGCTTTTCCCATTACAAAAAAAGGATTTCCACTCAAGCCGGGCTGCAAAGATTCAACTTTTGAAAACGATTTCAGAAAAAATTCAACAAACTTTAAAGTAAAAAAAAAGTAGTGCCGTCATATTCATATGGACTCGCTATCTTTACAGCAAATGACCGAAACTAGATCTGCATCTATTACAGAGGTCGTAAAAAATTACGGCTCACAACTCTTGCGCTTTATCAATTCTAAAGTGGCAAAGACAGAGGATGCAGAAGATATTCTTCAAGAAGTATGGTTTCAAACCAGCCGATTGACCAATCTCAATGAGTTGGAAAATGTTGGTGCCTGGTTATATTCGGTAACAAGAAATAAAATCATCGACAGTTACCGCAAGAAAAAAACAGAATCTCTGGAAGATTTTGTCTATCAAGACGAAGACGGAGAACTGAATGTAAAAGATATTCTCCTCGCAGATGACAGCAACAATCCTGAAATTGGAATGTTCAAAGATCTATTCTGGGACGAGCTGATGAAAGCACTAGATGAGCTGCCAGAAAAACAAAGAAAAGTTTACGTTCAAAACGAACTGGAAGATAAAACCCTGCAGGAAATTGCAGACGAAGAAGGCGAAAACATAAAAACAATTATCAGTAGAAAATCGTATGCTGTAAAACATTTGCGAAAAAGATTGCAGAGACTTTATAACGATTTGAAAAATTAATTTTAAGAAAATGAACAAGCATAAAAAGAAATTTTGGTTAGCGTTCCCTTGCATCATTACTGCAATAGGATTGTTTATTTGGTTTTTCCAATGGCTTTGGAATATGGTTTTGCCTGATGTTTTGGGCGTGAAGGCGATTAGTTATTGGCAGTCATTAGGTATTTTGCTTATATCAAAAATATTATTTGGAGGTTTGGCTAATGCTAAAGAGAAATTCAAAAATCGCAATAGATTTGGTAATGATGACAGAGAAATGTGGAAACAAAAATTGGAATCCAGATTCTGCGGAACAGAAGAAGAAAGAGAAAAAATGAAACAAATGTGGAAACAGAGATTCGAATCTAAGTTTTGCAGGCAGGAACCGGAACAAAACGAAAATAAAATATAAAGACTGTAAAAAAATCTCACGAACCGTGAGATTTTTTTATTTTTGATAAAGTATATTACCAATGCTGAATACAAATTAAAACAATACTATACATGAAAAATATCTACATTTTACTTTTTGTCACGGTTCTTTTGATGGGGTGTGACTCTAGTAAAAAGGTCTCGAAAGAAGAATATTCTGCACTTAATGAAGCACTGAGTCAGATTCTTCAACCCTATGGTATGACTTTTACAAAACCCGGAGAATTGGAAGAAATTGCCAAAGAACATAATATCAATCTTAATTCTACGATGAGCGAAAAACAAGGAGACCTCATTAGAAAAAGCATTGCAGAAAGAAGGGGAGGCTATGAATTTTCAATTTCAGATACATTGTTTGATGTTGCATCGACAGATATCAGATATGATTTTTATCTGAAAATTGATACAATAGAGCTAGAAAGAAAGGAATTTCCGTCCGCCCTTATAAAACAATATAAACTCGTAATTCCGGAAAATTATAAAATCATTACGAAGAAAGAAGATCGTAAAGGTAAATTTGTAGGGAGTATTAAGTTAGGCAGGGTTCTTTTTGATAAATCGGAAAAAAAAGCAATTGTAGGCTATATTAAAAATGACAGTATTGATGGAAAAAATAATAATTTACAATTTGTAAGATTAAGAAAACTTCGTGGTGAGTGGGTTGCGAAATAACTATTTCATTTGCCAGTCAATATTCTACCTATGTTTTTTTTAGATTCATGTATTAATAAATCTAAAAAATTCTCACATAAAAATGCCTCACAACTGGTGAAGCATTTTTAGATATAAGAATAGATAGGATTGTTTAGTTCTGTTTTTCCATTAATTTAATAAGATTCAGTGCAGAACCTGCTTTGAACCACCCAATTTGTCCTGCGTTGTAAGTGTGGTTTGTAACAATCACATCTTTGGTTCCGTCCGCGTGAACAAATTCCAGAGACAATTGTTTACCCGGCGCAAACTGATCAAGATCTAAGAAGTTGATAGTATCATCTTCTTGGATTTTATCGTAATCTTCCTTGTTATCAAATGTGAGTGCCAACATACCTTGTTTTTTAAGGTTTGTTTCGTGGATACGGGCGAAAGATTTTACCAAAACTGCTCGTACACCCAAGTGTCTCGGTTCCATTGCAGCGTGCTCTCTGGAAGAACCTTCACCATAATTCTCATCACCAACTACAATTGTAGGGACGCCATCAGCTTTGTATTGTCTTGCAGAATCCGGAACCGGTTTGTATTGTCCATCATCTTCATTCTTAACATTATTGGTTTCCATATTGAAGGCGTTTACTGCACCAATCAACATGTTGTTGGAAATATTGTCAAGGTGTCCACGGTATTTCAACCACGGCCCAGCCATAGAAATATGATCGGTTGTGCATTTTCCGTACGCTTTGATAAGAAGTTTAGCACCCGTGATATTCTTGCCATCCCAAGGTGTGAAAGGTTCTAACAATTGCAATCTGTCTGATGTCGGAGAAACCACAACTTCTACTTTAGATCCATCTTCAGCAGGAGCAATGTAACCAGGATCGTCAACATCAAATCCTAATTTAGGAAGTTCATCACCATTTGGTTCGTCAAGAAGAACCATTTCGCCATTTTTATTTTTAAGCTTATCCGTCAAAGGGTTGAAGGTCAAATCTCCGGCAATTGCTAAAGCTGTCACCAATTCCGGTGACCCTACGAAAGCGTAAGTATTTGGATTACCGTCTGCTCTTTTGGAGAAGTTTCTGTTGAAAGAGTGAACGATTGTGTTTTTCTCCTGTTTTTCAGCACCTTCACGTGCCCATTGTCCGATACAAGGTCCGCAGGCATTGGCGAAAACTTTACCACCGATTTCTTCAAAAGTTTTAAGGAAACCATCTCGTTCTACAGTAAATCTTACTTGTTCAGAACCTGGAGTGATTGTATATTCTGCTTTTACTTCGAGGTTTTTTTCTCCTGCCTGTTTTGCAACAGAAGCTGCTCTTGCGATATCTTCATAAGAAGAGTTGGTACAAGAACCAATCAATCCAACTTCGATTTTCGTCGGCCATCCGTTTTTCTCAGCGATTTCTTTCATTTGTGAAATTGGTGTTGCTAAATCTGGTGTGAAAGGTCCGTTGAGATAAGGTTCCAAAGTATCAAGATTAATCTCAATCACTTCGTCATAATATTTCTGTGGCTCTGCCAAAACTTCCGGGTCAGCTTTCAAAACGTGAGCAACGGCATCAGCTGCATCAGCCAGATCCTCTCTGTCTGTTGAACGAAGATATTTGCTCATATTGTTATCGTAAGCGAAGATTGAAGTCGTTGCTCCGACTTCTGCGCCCATATTACAAATCGTTCCTTTTCCGGTACAAGAAAGTGATTCTGCACCTTCTCCGAAATATTCTACAATAGCACCAGTTCCACCTTTTACGGTAAGGATTCCGGCAACTTTTAGGATCACATCTTTTGCAGCAGCCCAGCCATTCAATCTTCCTGTCAATTTTACGCCGATCATTTTCGGGAATTTCAGTTCCCAAGCCATTCCAGCCATTACGTCCACAGCATCTGCACCACCAACTCCGATGGCTACCATTCCAAGTCCACCGGCATTCACCGTATGGGAATCGGTTCCGATCATCATTCCTCCAGGGAAAGCATAATTTTCTAAAACCACTTGGTGAATAATTCCAGCACCAGCTTTCCAGAATCCAATGCCGTATTTATTAGAAACGGATTCTAAAAACTGATAAACTTCGTTGTTTTTATTATTAGCATCTACCAAATCAGTTGCAGATCCAACTCTTGCTTGAATCAAATGGTCTAGATGAACTGTTGAAGGAACTGCTACTTTTTTCTTTCCAGCCTGCATAAACTGCAAAAGTGCCATTTGTGCTGTCGCATCCTGCATTGCAACTCTGTCCGGTGCAAAATCCACGTAAGATTCCCCACGTTTGAAAGATTCTTTTACCTGATTTGGGTCCAAGTGTGCACAAAGTATTTTTTCTGAATAAGTAAGAGGTCTTCCCATGAAAGCTCTTGCATCGTTCACTCTGGTTTCGAAATCAGAATAAACCTTTTTTATCATATCCAAGTCAAAAGTCATATCTCGATTTTATTTTATTATTGATTATTAAACTTTTCCTTGATTTAATGGGGAAATGTTCTGGTAACACATTTAATCAAATTCTATTCCTATAAGCCTTCAATTAAGATAAATAAGATGAATGATGATAATGTTTTACAACTATCAAGTTACTAAAAAATGGAGTTTCTTATTTTAAATTTCAGTTAAAAAAATCATAACAAGTTTAATATAGAAATGTTCTAAACAAAAAAAAAGAAAGATCCTGAATCCAAATGGATCAAGATCTTTCAATTATATAATTTTAAAAACAGTCTTATGACTGAACTTTCGTTAAATTTTATTAGTGACCAACTGTAACCAATTCTTTGATAGAAGGAACGAAGGTCGTTAAATCAATACCTTCAACTGCAGCTTTATATTCATCGATGTTAGGAATTCTTCCGATGATTGCAGAAAGTACAACAACTGGAGTTGAAGCCAATAAAGATTCTCCTTTTTTACGTTCAGAATCTTCAACAACTCTTCCTTGGAAAAGTCGGGTAGAAGTTGCCAAAACTGTATCTCCTTTTTCAGCTTTTTCTTGATTACCCATACAAAGGTTACAACCTGGACGCTCCAGGTACATCATATTTTCGTATTCTGTACGAGCTGCACCTTTCGGAGCATTGTCATTAAACTCGAAACCTGAATATTTTTCTAATAATTCCCAATCGCCTTCAGCTTTCAGTTCATCGATGATGTTGTAAGTTGGAGCCGCAACAACCAAAGGTGCGCTAAATTCAACTTTACCATTTTGTTTTTCGATGTTTCTTAGCATTTGAGAAACGATTTTCAAATCGCCTTTGTGAACCATACAAGATCCAACGAAACCTAAATCTACTTTTTTATTTCCGCCGTAGAAAGTAAGATCTCTGATGGTATCGTGCGTATATCTTTTGGAAACGTCATCATTGTTTACATCTGGGTCAGCAATCATTGGTTCTGCAATAGCATCAAGATCAACTACAACTTCAGCGTAATATTTTGCATTAGCATCCGGAGTCAACGCTGGTTTTTCGCCAGACTTGATCTCTGTAATTCTCTTGTTTGCTTTATTAATCAAACCTTGAAGAACCTGAAGATGATTGTCCATTCCTTTGTCAATCATAATCTGGATTCTGCCTTTTGCGATTTCCAAAGATTCGATCAAAGTGTCATCTTCAGAAATACAAATTGAAGCTTTTGCTTTCATCTCTGCAGTCCAGTCGGTAAATGTAAATGCTTGGTCAGCAGGAAGCGTTCCGATGTGAACCTCGATAATTCTACCTTGGAAAACATTCTCTCCTCCAAATTGTTGAAGCATCTGCAATTGGGTTGCGTGAACCACATCACGGAAATCCATGTGTTGTTTCATCTCACCTTTGAAAGTCACTTTCACAGATTCCGGGATTGGCATAGATGCTTCTCCGGTTGCCAAAGCTAAAGCTACAGTTCCAGAGTCAGCTCCGAAAGCCACACCTTTGGACATCCTTGTGTGAGAATCTCCACCGATGATGATTGCCCATTCGTCAATCGTGATGTCATTAAGAACTTTGTGAATAACGTCTGTCATTGCGTGATATTCGCCTTTCGGGTCACGTGCAGTAATCAATCCGAAATCATTCATAAATTTCATTAATCTTGGAATATTAGCCTGCGCTTTTTTATCCCAAACCGATGCAGTATGACAACCGGATTGGTAAGCTCCGTCAACGATTGGCGAAATAACTGTCGCAGCCATTGATTCCAATTCCTGAGCAGTCATCAAGCCAGTTGTGTCCTGAGAACCAACGATGTTGACTTCAACACGAACGTCTGAACCAGCGTGCAGCAATTTTCCTGGTGCTACACCAACTGCATTTTTATTGAATATTTTTTCAACAGCTGTCAAACCAACACCTTCTTTAGTAATTTCTTTTGATGGTGCATAAACTGTAGGGATTTCAATTCCTAAAAGATTTGAAGCCCAAGTCTGTAATTTTTTACCAAAAACGATGGCGTAAGATCCACCAGCTTTGATAAATTCCATTTTCTGAGGCGTGAATGACTTAGAAATATCTTTCAGTTCCTGATCGCCGTTGTATAATTTTTTTTCTTTAATATTAATGGTAAGAACAGTTCCTGTTGCTACAGAATAGACTTCCTCAAGGATTGGTTCGTTGTTTTCATTACGAATCACATTCCCTTCAGCATCAACTTTTTTCACCCAGTTTTGAAGGTCAATTCCGATTCCTCCCGTTACATCAACAGTCGTTAAGAAAATTGGAGAGATTCCGTTTGTTCCTGCAACGATTGGTGCAATGTTTACAAAAGGAATGTAAGGACTAGCTTGTTTACCTGTCCAAAGTGCCACGTTATTTACACCTGACATTCTGGATGATCCAACTCCCATTGTTCCTTTTTCAGCAATCAACATCACACTTTTATCAGGATGTTGTGCTTGTAAAGCTTTGATTTCTTGCTGAGCTTCCGGCGTCATCATACATAAACCGTGAAGTTCGCGGTCAGATCTTGAGTGTGCCTGATTTCCCGGAGATAATAAGTCTGTAGAAATATCACCTTCACCAGCGATATAGGTTACCACTTTTACCTCTTCCGGAGCTTCTGGAAGTTTTGTGAAAAACTCTGCTTGTGCGTAGCTATCTACCAATTCTTTTGCGATTGCATTTCCGTTGTGGAAAGCTTCTTTTAAACGGTCTGTGTCTGCTTCGTAAAGGAAAACCTGAGTTTTTAGGACATTTGCAGCTTCTTTGGCAATGTTTTCGTCATTACCTAAAGCAAGATCCAATAATGCCTCAATAGAAGGACCACCTTTCATATGAGATAATAATACGAAGGCATAAGACGGTGATATTTCAACAATATCGGATTCTCCAAGGATGATTTCTTTTAAAAACTTCGCCTTGACTCCAGCAGCACTCGTGGTTCCCGGTAAAACGTTGTAAATGAAAAAGTTAAGAGAGTCTTCGCGGTGTGCATTATCCGAATCTTTAATTTGTGCGATGATTTCGCTTAATAATTCTGCACTGTCAATAGGTTTCGGGTGAAGACCTTGGCTTTTTCTTTCTTCAATCTCTTGGATGTAATCCTGATAAATATTCATAAATAGAAATTCTTTTAAATGTTAAAATGTAGATCTATAAACAGTTGTTGCCAATCTGTATTAATTATAAATTCTACAAATTTGTTTGTTACATTCAGACTTTTAGGAAAGTCTAGGTCGTTGAGGATTTTCATTCTTAACAAACCGAGCAAATTTACGAAATTATACGCTTTTAAACGATTAGATTAATTTAGATTCAAAATAAATTACATTTAATTTTTCTATAATATGTATTTTTATCAAATTAATATTTACTTTACAAATTGAAGTTGTTTTATTTTATGAATTTGAAAATCAATGCATTAATTAAAAATAGTAAAAAACAAATTGCTTTTTGTGGTTTTTTTGCGTGTTTGATTTGTCTTTATTTTTTTGTTGATCCTTCAAAAAGTGGATTTTTCCTCAAATGTCCTTTAAAGATGGTTACAGGATATGAATGTGCTGGTTGCGGTGTTCAGAGGGCTTTTCATTCTTTATTGCATTTCAGATTATTGGAAGCGTTTAAGTTCAATCCATTGTTTATGATTTCGATTCCGGTTTTATCAATTATTCTAATCATTAATTATTCTAAAAATCAAAAACTAAAAGTTAAAGTTGACCGTTTTATAACCAATAAAATATTTGTTTTTGTAGTATTGATAATAGTTTTCGTATTTTCGTTGCTGAAAAACACAGACTTTTATAAAGATTTTATAACTCATTTATAAAGAACAAATACGATGAAAAAACTTCTTAGCTTAATTTTTATAGGCTGTTTTTGTACAGCTTTTACTCAGATGAAGGAAGATCTTGTGCCTTCGTTGATTCCTCAAAAAATTGATCAGAAATCTGGTTATATTAATCAAAGCGGAAAAGTTGTGATTACGCCGGAATATCACATTGCAATGTTCTTTTCTCAGGATTGTAACCTTCTGAATTCTCCAAATAAAAACGCCAGAATTTTCGGTTCTGCTGATTATGCTACTGTTGAAAAAAATAATATTTCTTACAGAATCAATAAAAAAGGAAGCCGTGTTTATCAATACAAAAAATCCGATTTGGGTAAATGCTCAGAACCTTATGAAATGCACAAATACAAAGCTTTTACGCTGAACGGAGCGTACGGACTTGTGAGCAAGGATAGTATAGATCTTGGCGGATACAAAGATTTTGATATCTATCCACAGTATCAGATGTTGTATGTTTTGGAAAGTGATAGAGAGAATCCAATGATCATTGCTGTTAAAAATAACAAATTTGGAATTGTTGATAAAAATAATAAGACTGTTATCCCTTTTGCTTACAACGATATCAAAATGAATCTTTCGTGGCAAACTGCCCATCTTTTTGAGGTTTCCAAAGACGGAAAAAATTATTTTTACGTTGATAAAAATAATAAAGCTTATTAATCGGAAATAATTATTAATTTCGCAGTCAGAAATTTAAGGGGTGCTGTAACAAGCTGAGATTATACCCAATGAACCTAGAACAGATAATGCTGTTTAGGGATTTAATGAAAAAATGACGTTCTAGAAGTTTATTTTTTCATTATTAAATCTTCATTGACAATTCTTTATCGCCCCTTTTATTCTAAAATAATTTTAACAAACAAAATTTTTTGAGAATGAAAGGTTTACTTTTTTTAGGAGTGTTAATTGCTCCGTTCTATTTTTCACAAACTACAGATTCTGTACAAGTTACAAGTATTAAAGCTGTAGAGTTTACAAAACGAACGCCGGTTGCAAAATCAATTATTAATGTCGAAAAAGATCTTGCGGACAAAAATCTGGGTCAGGATTTACCAATTCTTTTGAAAAATCAAATGTCAGTTATTTCTACTTCCGATGCAGGAAATGGAGTAGGCTACACTGGTTTAAGAATTCGTGGAACTGCTGGGACAAGCATCAATGTGATGTTGAATGGTGTTCCGTACAATGATTCCGAATCGCAGGGAACTTTTTTCGTGAACGTTCCGGATTTAACGAGTTCGGCTTCACAAATTGTGATTCAGCGTGGTGTTGGGAGTTCTACTAATGGCGTTTCGGCTTTCGGAGCGAGTGTGAATGTGGTTTCCAGAGATCCGTCGGACAAATTTTCTGTGAGAACAGATGATTCTTATGGCTCATTCAATACTTACAAATATTCGGCTGAGATCAATTCTGGTAAGTTCTGGAAAAACAGATTGTCTGTGATGGGAAGATATACGCGCATCAATTCTGATGGTTATATTGACAGAGCTTCATCCAAACTTCAATCTTATAATTTTTCTGCATTATTCCAAGAGAAAAATACAGAGTTGAGATTGTTAGCTTTTGGAGGGAAAGAGAAAACTTATCAGGCTTGGAATGGGGTTGATAAAGCAACTTGGGAAACGGATCCAAAATTCAATTATTCCGGAGCAATTTATAATGAAGACGGAGATATTACACATTTCTATGATAATGAAACCGATAATTACAGGCAAAATCATTATCAATTTTTATGGAATCAGCGTTTCTCAGATCAATGGAAACTTGAAACAACTGCACATTATACCAAAGGAAAGGGTTACTATGAAAATTACAAACAAGATGCGAAATTCTCAAAATACAACTTACCTAATATTATCGAAGATGGAGTTGAGATCAAAACTTCAGATTTCATTAGAAAAAAATGGCTTGATAATGATTTCTATGGCGTGATTTCTACTTTATATGGGAAGTTAGGAAATCTTGATTTGAATATCGGAGCAGTTGCCAATCAATATTACGGAAGACATTTTGGAAATGTAACTGGCGTTTTCTTTCCGGAAATTAACGAATCGGAATATTATCGAAACCGTTCTGTGAAAAATGAAGTTTCTGGTTTTGCAAAAGCGATTTATAAGCTAAATCAATTTGAGTTTTTCGGAGATTTGCAAGTGAGAAATATCGATTATGATACAAAGATTCAATTAGCAGGAGATTATGAAGGCGCAGATCTGGATAGAAAATGGACTTTTTTCAATCCAAAAGCGGGTGTTAATTATAATTTGGACAATGGTAAAGTTTTTATTTCTTATGCCAATGCACACCGTGAACCAAACAGAGACGATCTTTTTGCCAATCCTGATACGAAGGCAGAAACACTTCACGATTTCGAAGTTGGATTTGAAAAGCAAGTTGGAAAAGTGGCTTTCACTGCGAACGCTTATTATATGTATTACGAAGATCAGTTGGTGTTGAACGGGCAAATCAATAATGTTGGTGAATTTATCAGAACCAATAGTGGTAAAAGTTTCCGAACGGGGATTGAGTTAGGCGTTTTAGCAAAACTCTCAGACAAATTACAGCTTTCCGCAAACACAACTTTGAGCTCTAATAAGAATAAAGAATTCATTTCAGAAACAGATGAAGGTTTGGTAAATTATGGAAAAACAGATATTTCATTTTCTCCAAATGTGATTGCAAATGGAAATGTAACTTATTCTCCGTTCAAAAATTTTAATCTTGGTGTTACGGCGCAATATGTTGGAAAACAGTTTCTTGATAATTCAGGAGATAAAGTGAATCAATTGGAAGATTATTTGGTTCCGGATTTTAATATGTCGTATAAATTACCCTTTGCAAAAAATGAAGTAGTTTTGAGATTTTTATTAAATAATTTCACAGATGTTAAGTATGTCAATAACGGTTTTAGTGGACCGTATTACTTCTCGCAAGCCGGAATTAACTTCATGTTTGGGGTTTCTATTAAGATAAATTAAAATTTTTGTTTCTGATAATCAATTTGTTAAGTTGTTTTTAGCTTCGGATGTGAAATTTTTATTTGTTAACTCAAAATTAATGTTAGCTTTACAGATAGTTCATAATGCTTTTGTGAGAAGTATGTGAATTAATTTATATAGACCTTAAAAATTAACATTTATGAGAAAATTTTATTTTCTGACACTTGCTTTATTTGCAAGTGCCACAGCTTTCGGGCAACTTACTTATACTGTATCGAACGGTATCTACAAACTGACTTACGGAAAAACAGCAGACTGGAGTTTTTACGATCCACAAAGTGCACCAACTTTTTATGTCCATGTTTGGTCATCTCAAACAGATGGTGATAATAACAAAGGAAATTTTGATGATGCCTGGACCAATTCTACGACAACTATGAATTGGGATGCAACAGAAAATGCTTATGTAGGAACAATCAATTTGAATACTAAACTTTTTACAGGTTCAAATAGTACAATGCCTTCCGGAACTATTGTGCAAAGAATTGGTGTTGTTTTCAAGAATCAGTCAAATGGAGCAACCGCACAATCAAGTGATAAAGATCTTGAAGGTCCAACTACTCTTGGGAGTTTGGCAGTTTCTGATGCTAATAATAGCAAATCAAAATCTCAGGTTGCAGCAGGTAAATTATTCACTTCTGCAAAAGGAAATATAGACCTTACGGTTTATGATTTCGGTGGGAAAGTGATCAAAACGTTAAAAGCAAATGCAAATGGAAATCCAATTGATCTTAATCTTAACCCAAAAGGGTTATTCTTGGTACAGATTTCTGGAAACAACGTTTCGGAAGTTGTAAAGTTTGCAAACTAGACCTTAATTTTTCATATCAAATTCAAAAGCTTGCTGTAAAATGCAAGCTTTTATATTTTCTATAACCTCAAAAATTATGTAGTTTTGTGCCAAATGAATTTTGAATATCATATATATCAATATCTTCTGAAGCATCACAAGGCAGAAGTCCCGGATTTTGGAGTTTTTGAACTGACAAAGGAGTCTGCAAAAATTGATGCGGAAACTTCTATCATCACACCTCCAAAAGAGATTGTGATATTCCAATATCAGCCAACAGTTTTTGATAACCAGCTTGCAAAATATATTGCAGAAGAAAGCAATTCTAATCTCTTCATCGTACAGATGAATTTGAAAAATGAAGTCGCAAAATGGTTTCAGAAATTGCAATCAGACAATCATCTCTATCTCGAAAATCTTGGTCAGTTTCAATTAGATGATGAGAATAAAGTAACGAAGGTAATTGATGATCAAGATGATATTTTTGGTTTGGAATCTATCAACCTTCAAAGTCTGAAGAAAACTTTCCCTAATAAGAAAAACAGTGACTCCGAAGATTATTCTTTTAATAAAAATGTGATTTGGACATTTTTTGCGATCATTATATTAGGAAGTATTGCTCTTTTTCTTTTTGGAGATCAAACATTGATATTTGGTAAATCATCTCAAATCCCAACTAAAAAGATTGTTAAAAAAGCAGAACCAAAGAAAATTCTGACAACTCCTAAAACAGACTCAACTAAAATAGATAGTATAAAACCGACAACGAATGCAAAAATCCAAAAAATCAATAGATAGCCTTACGGTAATGACGAATATCGTCTTGCCTAACGAAACCAATTCATTAAGAAATCTTTTCGGAGGCGAACTGTTGTCAAGAATGGACAGAGCAGCTTCTATCTCGGCAACCAGACATTGCGAAAGAAGAGTGGTAACGGCTTCTGTAAATCACGTTTCCTTCAATCATCCGATTCCAGAAGGAGGAATTGTAGTTTTGGAATCCAAAGTTTCCAGAGCGTTTTCTACTTCTATGGAAATTTATGTTGATGTTTGGCTGGATGATCCTATTAATCAGACAAAAATTCAGACTAATGAAGGTATTTATACTTTCGTAGCGGTGGATGAGTTCAATAGGCCGATTCCGATTCCTCAATTAGAGCCGGAAACCGAATTAGAAATTGTCCGTTTCGATGCCGCTTTGAGAAGAAAAGAATTATCACTAATCCTTTCTGGAAGAATGAAGCCAACAGATTCAGTAGAACTCAAAAAACTATTCTTAGGAGAATAATTATAAAATATAAATGGGCTTTAATTAGCCCTTTTTTTACATCTAATTTTATCAAAATAAAATGAAAATCCTACAACTCGATAAGAATCATCCATTAATTTCAGAACAATTAACTGCAAAAGGTTTTGTGGTAGAAGAAGACCACGTTTCCACTTATGATGAGGTTTTGGAAAAGATCTTTGATTATGAAGGAATTATCATTCGAAGCAGAATTCCATTAGATAAAAACTTTCTGACTAAAGCTTCTCATCTCAAATTCATTGCTAGAGTAGGAGCTGGAATGGAAAATATCGATCTTGAAACTGCAGATGAATTTAATATAAAATTGATTAATTCTCCAGAAGGCAACCGTGATTCTGTTGCTGAGCACGTTGTCGGAATGTTATTGATTTTGATGAACAGATTATTCATTGCTTCCAGCGAAGTGAAAAACGGAATCTGGAAAAGAGAAGAAAATCGTGGAGACGAATTGCTTGGAAAAACTTTCGGAATCATTGGTTATGGAAATATGGGAAAGGCAACGGCAAAGCGACTTTCCGGTTTTGGAGTTGACGTTATTTTCCATGATATTTTACCAAATCTTTCCGATGAATTTGCAACGCAGGTTTCATTAGAAGAACTTCAGAAAAGAGCAGATATTCTAAGCCTTCATATTCCTTTGACTCAAGAAACGAATTATTTGATCGATGAAGATTTCATTTCCAAAATGGAAAAGGATTTCTATTTCATTAATACTGCTCGAGGGAAAAATTTAAAAACTAAAGCTTTAGTAGAGGCTATTGGGTCTGGAAAAGTTTTAGGCGCTTGTCTGGATGTTTTGGAATTTGAAAAGTCATCTTTTGAAAATTTGGAAATTGAGAATCAGGATTTGAAATTTTTATTAGATTCTGAAAAAGTGATTGTTACGCCACATATTGGAGGCTGGACAAGTCAAAGTAAAATTAAACTGGCTCAGGTTATTGTTGATAAAATTCTTCATGATTTTAAAAATTAATTATTAAAAAATTTCTCCACATTTAACAATTCTTAAGAGAATTACTATCCTCTAAAAACTCATTTTATGTTAACTTGCGAACCTTAAAGAAGTTTGGATATAATGAATTTTAGAAAAATAATTACCCCGGTTTTAGTTGTATTATCAATTGTTTCTTGCAGCAAAAAATCGGAGAAGGAAAATAATGTAGAGGAATCTAAACTTCCAAATTATGGGAACATAGATCTGGAGAAAGTTTTTACACTACAAGAATCTGTCCTACTAGAGAAACCCACTATTCTTCCTCAGATCAACAATTATTATCAAAAAATTTGGGAACAAGGTGATCTTAGCGGCGGACTATTAGTTGCAAAAGGAAACAAAATCATTTTCGAAAAATACAGAGGATTTGGTAGAGAAGGCAAACAAATGCCAATAGATGAAAATACGCCACTTCACGTTGCATCTGTCAGTAAAACAATGACAGCGATGGCAGTTCTAAAATTAGTAGAAGCTGGAAAACTAAAACTCGAAGATAATCTCTCCAAATTTTTCCCGAAATTCCCTTACGCAGATATTACCGTTTTTAGTCTTTTGTCACAAAGAAGCGGACTTCCAAAATATGAACATTTCGATCAAGGTATAAAACCAGCGCCGGAAGAACTTAAAAAAGAATTTATCACCAATCAGGATGTTGTGGATATGCTGATCAAATACAAACCTGATCTGGCGAGAATTTCTAACACCGGATTTATGTATTGCAACACAAACTTTGCACTTCTGGCTTTGATTGTTGAGAAAGTAACCGCTACACCTTTCCCAGAAGCAATGCAGGAAATCGTTTTCAAACCTTTGAAGATGAATCATACTTATATCTTCCAAAAAAAAGATATTGCTACAGCTTCCCAATCGTTTTTCAGTGGTTACAGACTTTATCCGTTAGGTAACTTGGATTTAATTTATGGAGATAAAAATGTGTACACAACGCCTAGAGATTTGCTTAATTTCTCTGTTGCGTTATATTCCAAAGATTTTCTAAAACCAGAACTTGAAGCAAAAATATTCGAACCTTATAGTAATGAGAAAAAAGGAATCAACAATTATGGTTTCGGATTCCGAATGAAGAATTTTGACAATGGTGAAAAACTGACTTACCACAACGGTTGGTGGCACGGAACCAATTCTGTTTTTGCGCATCTTCTGAAATCTAAAGTGACAATTATTGCGATTGGAAACAAATATTCAGGGAAAGTTTATTCAGCGTTGGCGTTGTCTGGTTTGTTCGAAGATTTTCCATTAGAAAAAGATAAATTTAATAAAACAATGAATCCAGTTGGAGCAAGCGAGAAAGATACAACAGCTGCAGCTAACGGAGAATTATAGGATTTTAGTATCATTTTATATAAAAAATTTTTTCAATTTATTGAATTGATTATCAGAACTTTAATGATTATTAAAGTTCTTTTTTTATTTTTGATGTAATATTACTTACATTACAGATGTCTTACTTTTAAACAACCAAGAATTTTAAAGGATCCAAAACTTAAAACTTTGAATCTCAAACATTAAAAGAATCAATATGACTCAAGAAATATTTCAATCAACGGTTTACAGTCTCAAGAATGAGATGTTCCGTTTTGCGAAAAAGTTTCTGATGAGTGCAGATGAAGCTGAAGATGTAGTAATGGACTTGATGATGAAGTTCTGGCAAAAGAAAGAAGAATTACTAATAGTTGAAAATTTGAAAAGTTTCGCAATGAGAAGTGTAAAAAACGAATGTCTGAACCGCCTGAAACACCACGAAGTGAAATTGGGATTTGCAAGCCAGACAAAACACACATCGGAACTTTATCAGATCGAAACCAATAATATGAGAGAGCAGATTTTGGGATTCATTTCCCAACTGCCGGAAAAACAAAAAATGGTCATTCATTTGAAAGATGTAGAAGAATATGAGATCTCAGAAATTGCGGGAATTATGGAAATGGAAGAAAATGCAGTCCGCATCAACCTGATGAGAGCAAGACAAAAAGTGAAAGAATCAATTAACAAACTCTATGCGTATGAAAACCGACAGATACAAGGATTGGGAATCTAAATTCTTCGAAGGCGAAGAGCTGACGCCGGAAGAAGTATTGTTCCTGAAAAATGAAAGCGACAACCCATATTTCTCATTCCTAAAAGAAGAGAAACAGGAAAAACTAGATATAAGCTTCGAGGATTTCTTGAAGAAAACAGAAGAGCCAAAAATAGTTGCACTTCCAATTAAGAAAACATCTTACAAAATGTATTGGATGGCAGCGAGTTTAATTCTGTTAATGGGAATTAGTGCACTTTGGATTTTCAATCAGCCTCAGAAAATTGAAACACCGATTGCTAAAAGTCCAGATGTTATTAAGAAAGAAAAAGTAGATAAAGTTCAGCCAGTTGAAGAAACATTAGAACAGATTTCAACGCCGAAACCAATTTTAGTAAACCAGGAAAGTCAAAAAGCAAATCAAACTGTAAATGATAAAGCTGTAAAAGAACTTGTCAGAAAAGAATTTGAAAAACTGATGGCGCAACAAGAAACTCAATCAAGAAAAGAAGAAAAGCAGATACAAGTTCCGACAGAATCTACCTCAGATTACAACCCGAACTATGTTATCATCAATGGGAAACCGATGTATGACGAGCAGGAAGCTATTGCGGTCACAGAGAATGCTTTTAATTATTTTGCAAGTAACGTTACCCAAACCATAAATCACGCAGAATCTGCCCAAAATCAAGTCGATTTTTACAGGATTCTTAATTATTAATTTAAATCAAATGTCATCGCTACTGAAAATATTTTCAAATTAGATCTAGTCATAATGGCGATTACAGAGACCTTAAGCAAACCAATATTAAAATGAAAAAAATATCAATATTATTCGTACTATTTCTGCTGTCAACTAACATTTTCGGACAGTCAGAAAAACTAAATGAACTTTTCGACCATTATCAGGATACGGAAGGTGTAACCTCTATCAAGATTGCAAAACCAATGTTCAAACTTCTGAACAATCTTAAAATTGATGATGCAGAATTAGGAAAAATCCAGCCGCTTTTAGGAAAGGTAAATGGACTGAAAATGCTGATCCTTGAAAAACCAAGCAAGTCTGGAAATGGAGATTCCAATGATCAGAAACTGTTACTGCAATCCGGTAAAATAGAAAAAGAAATTACAGCTTCACTAAAGAATATGAAGTATGAAGAGCTGGTGACTGTAAACAGCCGTGATGCAAAGATCAAGTTTATGGCGCAAGATATTACCGCAAATGTTATGGACAATCTAATCCTTAATATTATGTCGGAAGACAGTTCGGTTCTGATGCTGCTGGACGGGAAAATCTCAATGGATGATGTCAGCAATCTGATGTCGGAAAGTCAAAATGTAACTTCCGTAAATCCAATTTCAACAATTACTTCAAACGGTACTAATGTCGGAAGTGTAAGAAATGTTCCAGCATTCAACGGAATAGAAGTTTCTTCAGGTGTAGAAGTGGAATTCAGCCAGAATCCTACACAAAAAGTGACTGTTAAAACAGAAGCTGACAAACAACAATATGTAATGACAGAAGTTGAAAATGGTGTTTTGAAAATCTTTGTAAGAAACAAAGGCGTTAGAAATTTGAATTTCAATAATTTGAAAGTAGAGGTTTCAAATCCTAAACTATCCAGACTTGTAACAAAATCAGGAGCATCTTTCAAAGCAATCACACCAATCAGTGAATCCACACTTGCCTTGAGCAGTAATTCTGGTTCATTGGTTTCCGGAACTTTCAAAATTTCTACAAACACAGCTTTGGAAGTAGAATCTGGATCCAATGTGAAAATCAATCTTGATACAAAGTCTATAGCAATTGATGCGAGCAGCGGAAGCTCTTTAAAACTTTCTGGAACAGCTAGTACAAGCGTCATCAGTGCAAGTAGTGGAAGTTCAGTTTCTGCGGGAGAATTTGTAACTAGATCAGCAGTTATAGATGCATCTTCAGGGTCCAGTGTGAAAATCAATACAACGGAAAGTGTAACAGCAAGTGCAAGTTCTGCAGCGTCTATCCAATACAAAGGAAATCCTACGAAAGTGACCAAATCTGCTCAGGAAGTTACAGGAGCAAGCATTACATCAATCAACTAAAAAATTAAACTTATGTTACGATTCTTATACATTATCATTTTAACGGTTGTTGGTTTTTTTCTACAATCGTGTATGGTTTCTCAGAAAAAAGTTCACACCGATTTCTTTGACAACCCAGGATTCAAAAATAGTTCGACTTTTGTAAGCATCAACGTTCCAACTTTCTTGGCGAAGTCTTATGTCAAAAATGCGATGAGAGAAGATGGCGAAAGTCAGGAAGTCATAGACTTGGTAAAGAAAATCAGCGATGTGAAAGTTCTGATTGTAGAAAGCTCTACAACACCAGTTAAAGCTGAATTTCAGAAATATCTTGACAAAAATAATTATGAAGAATGGATGTCTGTAAAGCAGCAAGGAAATCTCATAAGCCTAAATGCTAAACAAACCGATGACATTATCAAACGAATGATAATTACTGTTAAAGACGATAATGATGAAACGATTTTCGTAGATGTTAAAGGAAAATTTACAGCAGATGATATTTCAAAAATCATCAATGCCACAGAGAAAAATCAAATCAAAATCAATAGAAATTAATTTTTCAACAGCCACTATTTATTAGTGGTTTTTGTGGTTTTAATAATTCTTTCTTTTGCGTGCTGCACAATTTTTTTGATTAGATTTAAAGGAATATCTTCATCCAAAGGAATTTGAATCGCACCTTTCGAAGTTTTATAATTCGAAAGTTCTTCTTCAAAAAATGTTACAGCTTCCGGTCCGGGATAAAGTCCGATGTGATTTGTGAACGCTGCAAAATGAATCAGGTTTTTATTCTGATAGACGAAAGTTGGCATCAGATATTTGATACATTCTTCCACTTCCGGAATTTCTTTTTTGATTTCAGTTCTGATAGTTTCCAGCTTAATTCTTATTTCCTCATCAAACTGAGAAAAATAGTCTTCGAAAGTTATACAAGTTTCCATCAGAATTTGACTTTAGTGACTTTATCGTGAGATTTCAGGTAAAGCGGAAGAGCGGCGGAACCGTACCATTTATAAAGTTCCACATCGAAAATTCCTGCTTTTATAGAAGGATCTGTCAATACTAAACTTTCTGCTTCTTCTTTGGTTTTTGCATCCAGAATAAAAATTCCGCTGAAATCATTTTGGTTTTTCTCCATTGGTCCTGCGACAATTAGTTTTCCATTTTTTGCCAATTTGTTGATGTTTTCCATGTGGCCTTTCATCAGTTCAGATTTTTTGGCTTTATTGGAAAAGACGGTCAAATTGACCACCTAATTTCGGAGTAAATTGACCACTGATTTCGGAGCAAAGTGACCACCACTTTCCGGTTCAAAATGACCACCTGTTATCTGGGTTATATTTGAGATAAAAAC
>JASCOV010000039.1 GCA_029960045.1 Flavobacteriaceae bacterium PS02293 | reverse complement strand
GGGGGGGGGGGGGGGGGGGGGGGGGGGGGGGGGGGGGGGGGGGGGGGGGGGGGGGGGGGGGGGGGGGGGGGGGGGGGGGGGGGGGGGGGGGGGGGGGGGGGGGGGGGGGGGGGGGGGGGGGGGGGGGTGGGGGGGGGGGGGGGGGGGGGGGGGGGGGGGGGGGGGGGGGGGGGGGGGGGGGGGGGGGGGGGGGGGGGGGGGGGGGGGGGGGGGGGGGGGGGGGGGGGGGGGGGGGGGGGGGGGGGGGGGGGGGGG
>JASCOV010000038.1 GCA_029960045.1 Flavobacteriaceae bacterium PS02293 | reverse complement strand
ATTATGGCGGGGCGAGCGGAACGATTACCGGAGTGACACCAAAGGATAGACCGCTTACGCCCTATGAGCAGGCTCAGTTGAAGCAGGACATTGAAGAGTTGGATATCAGTTTATTTGATTACAAAGTAACTACAAATGAAAAAGGCGCAGTGATTGATCTGGATTCTAAATGGCTGGGCGTAAGGTCAGGGATTTCGTTTGGTTACAGATTTTAAATAATATTTAGGGCAATTCCACAAAATTGCCCTTTCTTTTTGC
>JASCOV010000037.1 GCA_029960045.1 Flavobacteriaceae bacterium PS02293 | reverse complement strand
GACGGAGAAATTACCATCGTTACTTATGAGGGCTTTAATAATATCGGGTTTTCATCAGGAATTACCGAAGAACTTTCTTCAAAATTCAGCTACATCTCTACAAGCGAAATGAAAGGCGTTACCAATACGGAAAGGGACATCCAAATTGAACTTCAGAAAGAAAAGGAGATCGAGGGAAAAATGAAACGTGGTAAAATCTATGATTGGGAAGATTTTGGATTCGACCACTTGACTTACGACGAAGTTCATAATGCGAATCATATCGTAGGAAAGGTAAAAATTGAAGA
>JASCOV010000036.1 GCA_029960045.1 Flavobacteriaceae bacterium PS02293 | reverse complement strand
GTTGGAAATATTCCTTTCCTTGAATTCTTGAAGAAAATTAATTAATGAAAACAAATTATTATAATAATATTTCAAAGGCTCAATAATGCTTTCTCCAACTGCTTTTGAGGCTGCTAAATTGATACATCATTCGATATTGTGAGCGTCAAAAACCTGAGTCAGCAATTCTTTTCTTCTGAGATCGAATGGATAGAAAATTGGACGTTTGCCCGTAATTTCTTAAATATTGTTTAGAATAAATTTTTCTGAGTTTGAAAGATCATCAACAATGATTACTTCAAAATTATTATTGATAATTTATACAAC
>JASCOV010000035.1 GCA_029960045.1 Flavobacteriaceae bacterium PS02293 | reverse complement strand
GAGCGGAGTCGAAGCTTTTTCATTCTTAATTCTTAACTCTTCATTACTCACGGTATTGCTTCTCGAATAGATTCCCATCAATACGCCGCCATCTGTCGTAGGAATCACTTTCTCAACCTCATCCAATCCTTTTCCGCCCAAGATTAACTGGCTGATGATTTTTCCCGTTTTGTCAAGCTTTACCACCATTACATCTTTCGAACCATAACCCAGTTTAGGATGATTTGTACTTCCTACTATCACAAAGCCTTTATCCGTAGTCTGCGTAACGCTTCTGGCTTCTTCGGAATATCGTGTCCCTATCGTTTTCTGCCA
>JASCOV010000034.1 GCA_029960045.1 Flavobacteriaceae bacterium PS02293 | reverse complement strand
ATTGGATGAGGTTGAGAAAGTGATTCCTACGACAGATGGCGGCGTATTGATGGGAATCTATTCGAGAAGCAATACCGTGAGTAATGAAGAGTTAAGAATTAAGAATGAAAAAGCTTCGACTCCGCTCAGCATGACAATTACCCCGACTCAGAATCCATCAAACTCTCCAGCACAAAATTCATCAGTTCCTGAGGTAACAGTCAACTATCAACCCAAAACTACCGACAATTTTGGTGAAGGGGATTATTGGATCGTAAAGCTTGACAAGAACGGAGCAGTCCAATGGGAAAAGAATTTTGGAGGGAGTGAGGATGACCATATCCGGAC
>JASCOV010000033.1 GCA_029960045.1 Flavobacteriaceae bacterium PS02293 | reverse complement strand
ATTCACTTGATGAGCGTTTTTTTTGTTTACAATCTAGATAATAGAAAAATTAAGCCGGTTTTCTTATAATATTAAATCGAAATAGAATAGCTTAATGGAACTTATCAAAATTTGATTATTAATCTGATTTGGAAATGAAAAATAATTAATAATACATTTATCCTAGAAGCTTTCAGTTTGTTAATATTAATAATCCAGAACAGTAATCTTCCCAAGACTCTTTTTAATTAATTTTATACTCTCCGGTCAAAACGAATTCTAATAATTTGGGATTAATGCTAGGAGCACAATGGTTGTTAGGCAGGCGAGACAATTGGGTTTTGGACGTTTGGTTCATTGGCGGTCATTATGGCGGGGCGAGCGGAACGATTACC
>JASCOV010000032.1 GCA_029960045.1 Flavobacteriaceae bacterium PS02293 | reverse complement strand
CTTAACGATTTCTTTCCTAATTATTAATTAGTTCAGTATTTTTTGCTTAGCATTGCTGCTAAACGGTATTTTTATAAACTCAAGTGCTCAATTGCACTCGGTTTTCTCTTTGTGATGTTCTTATCGTTAATGTCAATGATCTTTTATCTTCTTACTCAATTGATGAACAGATATTGTTTTTGGCTCTATCCGTAACTTTTAAATCAATCTTGTAAAACAGTAATATATAAGAGAGTCGAACTCTTTTCACTAAATAATGCATTCATTATTATAGTCTCGGACCCAATCGTCCATAAATCTTGTCTTCGTAAATGTATAATCTTCTATTCTTGTTACATTTCTGTAACTTGGTGGAGAATAAGGGAGTCGAACCCTTGACCTCCTGCGTGCAAGGCAGGCGCT
>JASCOV010000031.1 GCA_029960045.1 Flavobacteriaceae bacterium PS02293 | reverse complement strand
GCTCCGGTAAAAGGAAATCCAGCAATAGCAGTATCTACCGATCAGATGGCACAAAATTGAAAAAGATATATACTTCGCAAGGTCCGGGAATATCTAATACCTGGGTCACTACCGTATCAACCACTGATTACCTTGACGGTTTTCAGTATCTCGAGAAGACACCTTCCGGAAACGGTCTTACAGATGAAGGGCTGGACACGGATAATGACTTGGAATTGGCAATGGAGAGAGAGGCGTTCCAGAAAGAAATTATAGTAGATCCTCTGGTAGACCCGGGTGGCGGGACAACTGTTGAGAATGCTGTCTTGCAGTTTGTACCCACAGCAGAGGGTTATTACAGTTTTACGGAAAATCGTTATATTTACCAATACAAGGATCATTTGGGAAATACCCGGGTGAGTTTTGCGAGGAACAGTGCAGGTGGGATAGAAGTAACGGACAAGAATGATTATTATCCTTTTGGAATGAATCATCTCAGTAGTGATGCAGGGTCGTATTTTGGACAGAGTTCTTATAAGAATTACAAGTACAACGG
>JASCOV010000030.1 GCA_029960045.1 Flavobacteriaceae bacterium PS02293 | reverse complement strand
ATTATGGCGGGGCGAGCGGAACGATTACCGGAGTGACACCAAAGGATAGACCGCTTACGCCCTATGAGCAGGCTCAGTTGAAGCAGGACATTGAAGAGTTGGATATCAGTTTATTTGATTACAAAGTGACAACAAATGAAAAAGGCGCAGTGATTGATCTGGATTCTAAATGGCTGGGCGTAAGGTCAGGGATTTCGTTTGGTTACAGATTTTAAATAATATTTAGGGCAATTCCACAAAATTGCCCTTTCTTTTTGCCTTGCTATTTTGCGGACCGGGCTATCCATTACAATCTTTTTATAAAGATTTTCCCTTTCTATGCCTTTACAAATCTTTATAAAAAGGATTTCCACTGCTATCCCTATTGCAGGTTTCCAGCTAAAAGGAACTGATGTAATCCTTGTCCTGTTTCCATTTTAAAATTAATGTCCTTGAAAACCAGCCCGATACTTAAATGTTTGTTTAAAAAGTGCAAATATATTTGCAGATTAAGTAAAAGTTCCTACTTTTGCAACCGCTTTAAGAGAGCAGCGCAGGAGGCCGGTAAGAGAAGTATTGATATAATTAGAAGCTTATAAATAAGTGGAAATAAAATTAATAAAAGTCTTGCGGGATAAAAAGGAAACACTATCTTTGCAAACCCAAATCGAGAGGTT